>CAWDZK010000005.1:0-559547 GCA_963807005.1 uncultured Actinomycetota bacterium
TAGTCAGATGCTCTATCCGTTGAGCTACGGGCGCCTGGCCGATCGACCGCGTCGATGTTACAGCGGGGTGGGGCGGCCGGGAAATCCGCGACCTCAGCCCCCGTCGTGCACGTCTTTCGGGAACAGGCTGGCCCCGGCGGCGACCTCGTGGGCGACGACCCCGGAGGCGACCAGCGCCGTCAGCGAGTGCTCCAGCGTCTGCATCCCGTCCCGCGTGCCGGTGGTCAGCATGTTCCTGAGCTGGCGCGACTTGCCCTCGCGGATCATGTTCCGGACCGCGGTGGTGGCCACCAGGACCTCATGTGCGGCGACCCGGCCGCCGCCGATCCGGGGCAGCAGCCGCTGGTAGAGGATCCCGACGAGCACGCTGGCGAGCTGGACCCGGATCTGGGTCTGCTGGTCGCTGGGGAAGACGTCGACGATCCGGTCCAGAGCCTGCGACGTGTCGTTCGTGTGCAGCGTGGCCAGCACCAGGTGTCCGGTCTCGGCGATCGTGAGCGCGGTCTGGATGCTCTCGAGGTCCCGGAGCTCCCCGACCAGCAGCACGTCCGGGTCCTCGCGCAGGGCTGACCTCAGCGCTTGGGGGAAGCTGTCGGTGTCGGTGCCCACCTCGCGCTGGTTCACCGCGGCGAGCTTGTGGCGGTGGATGTACTCGATCGGGTCCTCGATCGTGAGGATGTGGCACGGCCGCGTCGAGTTGATGCGGTCGACCATCGCGGCCAGCGTGGTCGACTTGCCGGAGCCGGTCGGCCCGGTGACCAGCACCAACCCCTGCGGCGGGTCGGTGAAGGCCTGGGCGGAGGCGGGGACTCCGAGGCTGTCGAGGTCCGGGAGCTCGTACGGGATCAGGCGCAGCGCTATCGCGACGCTGCCGCGCTGCACGAACCCGTTGACCCGGAAGCGCGCCCGGTCGCGCCAGCCGAAGCTGAGGTCGATCTCACGGCGGAGCCGGAACTCGGCGAGCTGCGGCTCGCTCAGCAGCGCGTGCAGCAGTGCCTCGCTGTCCGCCGCGGAGACGTCGTCCCACCCCGCCATCCGCTCCAACCGGCCGTCCAGACGCAGCATCGGCGCCGTACCGGGCGTCACGAGCAGGTCGGACCCCTTGCGCTGGACGAGGGCCTCGAGCAGCCGGTCGACCATCGCCTTGGCGTCGACCGCTGGACTCATGTCTGGAGTCTGTCAGTTCCGGGCCCGCCCCCGGCCGCTGAGCGGTTGTCAAGGTTCTGCGTGTCCTGCCGATGTTCTCCCCGGGAGGTTCACCCGTCCGGGCGAACCGCGACCCATCGGACCGGCCTGAGGGGAGAGACGTGTCCATCCACAGTGACGTCACGCCTGAGTCCGCTCGCCAGCCCGGGGGCGAACCGCCGGCGACCGACGCCGCCGGCCGTAAGTTCCTCGGCGAGATCCTGGTCGACAGGCGGCTGCTGACCCGGGACAAGCTCAACGACGCCCTGCTCAAGCAGCGGGTGTCCGGGAAGCGGCTGGGCGCCCTGCTCGTGGAGCTGGGCGCGATCGACGAGCGTGACCTCGCCACCGCGCTGGGCGAGCACTTCGGCGTCGCCGTGATCGACCTGCGCCGCCGGGCGCCGGAGCCCCAGGCCGTCCTGCGCCTCCCTGAGGCGGCCGCACGCTCCCTCCGGGCGCTGCCCTTGGCCATCCACGACGGGGTCCTCGAGGTCGCGGTTGCCGACCCGAGTGACGAGCTCGCCGCCGACCTGCGGACCAGCACCGGCATGGAGGTGGCCCTCGTCGTCGCCTCCTCGACCGACATCCTGCGGGCCATCGACCGCGGGTACCGAGCGCTGTCCGGCGTCGCCCAGCACGTCGACGCCTTCGAGGCCACCGCTACGTCCCGCCGGGCCGAGACCGAGCAGACCCGTGGCACCGTCGACGAGAACGCCCCGGTCGTGCAGGTCGTCACCATGATCCTCACCCAGGGCCTCCGGGACCGCGCCTCCGACATCCACATCGAGCCGATGGACGCCCTTACCCGGGTCCGGTTCCGCATCGACGGGGTCCTGCACGACGTCCTCACCCTGCCCACGGCCATGGGTGGTGCCGTCACCAGCCGTCTGAAGGTCCTGGCCGGAATGAACATCGTTGACCGCCGCCGCTCCCAGGACGGTCAGTTCACCACCACGATCGAGGGCCTCGAGCTCGACGTACGAGTCGCCAGCGCCGGGACCGTGGCCGGGGAGAAGATGGTGCTGCGGCTGCTGCAGAAGTCGGTCGCGAACTACCGGCTCTCCGAGCTCGGCATGCCGCCGGAGACCTACCAGGTGTACGCCGCGATGGTGCGGTCGCCGTTCGGGATGGTGCTGTGCGCCGGGCCGACGGGAAGCGGCAAGACCACCAGCCTCTACGCCACGATGGCCGAGCTCAACGGCACCGAGCGCAACATCATGACGATCGAGGACCCGGTCGAGTACGTCGTGCCGTCGATCAACCAGATCCAGATCAACGACCATGCCGACGTCACCTTCGCCAGCGGCCTGCGCGCCATCCTGCGGCAGGACCCGGACATCATCCTGGTCGGCGAGATCCGCGACGGCGAGACCGCCCGGATCGCCACCCAGGCGGCGCTCACCGGTCACTTCGTCATGACCTCCCTCCACGCCACCGACAGCACGTCCGCGCTGCTCCGGTTCCTCGACATGGGCATCGAGCCCTACATCGTCGCGTCGGCCCTGGCCGGCGTGCTGAGCCAGCGCCTGGTGCGACGCAACTGCGAGCAGTGCCGGCGTCGGTACGAGCCGACGCCCGACGAGATGGAGTTCTTCCGCGAGGCCGGCGGCCGGTTCCCCGAGGACGGCTTCTGGTACGGCGAGGGCTGCACCTTCTGCTCCCAGACCGGCTACCAGGACCGCATCGGCGTGTACGAGCTGCTGCGCATGACCCCGGCCATGCGGGCGCTCGTCGCCAGCGAGCCCTCCCACGCCGCCGTCCGCGACCTCGCTCTCTCCGAAGGGACCAGGACGCTCCGCCAGGAGGCCGTCCGTCTCGTCGAGGACGGCACCACGACCATCGCCGAGGTCATCCGCGGCATCTACGTCCTCTAGGGGTTGGCATGACGACCGCGATCGAGGCACCAGCCAAGGAGAAGCGCAGGGAACCGCGCGAGGTCATGCCGGCCCGGGTCACCGGCAAGGACCTGATGCACCTGTCCCGTCAGCTCGCGGCGTTCCTGCGCGCGGGTATCCCGATCCTCGACGGGCTCACCCTCCTCGGGCGCGACACCACGAACATGACCCTCCGGCGCACCCTGACGGACGTGGCCGACGGCCTGCGCCAGGGCGAGCCGCTCGCCGACGCGTTCGACCGGCACCCGAAGGTCTTCCCCACGCCGTTCCGCAGCATGATCCGGTCCGCGGAGCTCAGCGGCGACCTCGACTCGGTGCTGGACCGCCTCACCGTCTACATCGAGCGGGAGGTCGAGGCCCGCAGCAAGATCAAGTCCGCGATGACCTACCCGGCTGTCATCGTCGTGCTGTCGGTGGCCGTGTCCGCCCTGCTCGTGACGTACGTCCTGCCGAAGTTCCGCGTCTTCTTCGCCTCCTTCAACCAAGAGCTCCCGCTGCCGACTCGGATGCTGCTCGGCCTGTCGGACGTGGTCAGCCAGTGGTGGTGGGCCCTGCTCGGCGGGGGCCTCGTGGTCGTGGTCGGCAGCTGGCTCTTCCTGCGGACGACCAACGGCGCGCTGATGCGCGACCGCATGGTGCTGCGGCTGCCGGCACTGGGCACCGCGATGCAGTACTCGATCGTGGAGCGGTTCGCCCGCGTGCTGTCCGCGATGCTCCGGGCCGGTGTCCCGCTGGGCGAGGCCATGACCGTAGCCGCGACCGCGACGAACAACGGCCTGGCCGAAGCTCGGCTGAACACCGCCCGGGAGGCCATGCTCAGCGGGGAGGGGATCGCCGGGCCGTTGGCTGCCACCGGCATCTTCCCGGCAGCGGCCAGCCAGATGCTCCGCGTCGGCGAGGACACCGGCTCGCTGGACGAGCAGCTCGACACCGTCGCCGCCTTCTACGAGAAGGAGCTGGACTACAAGGTCAAGCAGATCACCACGCTGATGGAGCCCGCCGTCCTGATCGTGATGGGCGTCGTCGTCGGCTTCGTCGCGCTGGCCCTGGTCACGGCGATGTACGGCATCTACGGCGACAGCGTCCGCTGATGTCAGCGCGACAGCGCGACGGCTCCGACGCGGGACTCACCCTGGTCGAGGTGCTGCTCGCCGTCAGCATCCTCGGCGTCGGCGTGCTCGTCCTGGTCGGCGGGATGATGACCTCGATCAAGGTCTCCGGGCAGGGCCAGGTCGCCGCGGAGGGCCAGACCGCGCTCCGTGCGTACGCCGAGGCGGTGTCCGCCGCGGACTACGTGGACTGCGCCGGCAGCTACCCGTCCCCGGGGTTCACGGCTCCGTCCGGCTGGGTGGCGTCGGCGCCCGCGGTCACCTACTGGGACGGCAGCACGTTCACGGCGGCTTGCGGCACGGACCTGGGGCTGCAGCGGGTGGCGCTGACGATCACGGCTTCCGACGGCAGCGTCGTGTCACTGACGATCGCGAAGCGGGCACCATGAGGCGCGCGAACGACGAAGCCGGCCTGACGCTCATCGAGCTGCTCGTGGCGACGTCCATCACGGCGTTGATCGCCCCGGTGCTCGCGAGTGCTCTGGTCGTGGGCTGGCGCACCACGGACGCCACCGTCGTCCGGCTCGGCGAGAACCGCGACCGGCTGCTGGTTCCTTCGCTCTTCACCCGCGACGTCCAGTCCGCGGGGACCGTGCAGACGTCCGGACCCGCTTGCACGCAGGCGGGGGACACGCTGGTCGTCCGGCTCGGGTGGACCGAGACCGACGCCACCGGCGGGACGGTGGACCGGGCGGTCTCGTGGGTCCAGACCTCCGGGACGCCCCGGTTCCTGGAGCGGCGGTACTGCGCGGACGGCACGTCCGTCACCAGCTCGGTGTCGGTCAGCCACGACGCGGCCGGCGCCGCGGTGACCTGCCGGGACGTTGCCGGCGGGGCGACGGGCGCTTGCTCGTCGGCAACAGTCGTGCAGCTGACCGTGACCGACACGTCCGGCGCGTCGTACGCAGCCGTCGGCCGGCGGAGGTCGTCATGACGCATCTGCTCACCCGCGTGGCGCGGATGCGCTCCTCCGACGACGAGGGCAGCGCGCTCGCCATCGCACTGGTCTTCCTGATGATCTTCGGTGTCTACGTCGGCATCGTGCTTGACTTCTCGACCACCGGCCAGCGCAGCACCGTCACCGTGCAGGACGAGTCGGTCGCCACGTACTCGGCCGACGGGGCGCTCGAGGGCGCGATCAACGAGGTCGCCCGCACCAGCAACCTGGGGGTGGACCCCGGCACCGCGAGTCCGCCGGCGGCCAGCCCGTGCTTCACCCTGCCGGCCGGCGAGCTGGGCAACCCCGCCCCGGTCACGGTCCAGTGCCAGCCGCGGACCGGGTCCGGCGCCACCGTCGGGGGCTCCGCGGACCTGCCCGACCAGGCAGTCCTGGCACTGTCCACGGACCCGGCCGAGGGCGTGACGCTCACGAACACCGCGGACGTGACGACCGAGGGCTCCGTCCTCGTGAACCGGCGGCTGACGGTGCCCAACCGCGCCAGCGTCACGAGCTCCGGGTCGATCGAGGCCGGCACCTGCGCGGTCACCGGCAGCGCGACCCCCGCCTGCACGACCGGACCGGTTCCCGGCGACCCCTCCTGGCCGGCCGGCACGACGTACCCCGCGGTCGTGACGTCGGTGCCCGCGTGCTCGACGCCGGTGGTCCGGCTGGACCCGGGCACCTACCTGTCCCGTGCCGCCCTGCAGCGCGTGCTCAACTGCCGGAACACGGTCGTCTGGTTCAGCCCGGGCGTGTACTACTTCGACTTCCGTGACGCCACCCGTCAGCTCGTGGCGGGCAACGGCGACGTCGTCGTCGGCGGGACGCCGTCCGGGTGGAGCCCCGGGACCACGGCGCCGGGGAGCGTCCCGACACCCAGCGCCGCGAACCCCGACGTGAGCGCCTGCGACGTGAGCCGGCAGGGCGTCGAGTTCGTCTTCGCCGGGGACAGCCGGCTCGTCACGAGCTCTCGGAGCAGTGTCCAGCTCTGCTCGGAGCGAACTGGCTCCGGCGCCCAGCACGTCGTGCTGCGGGGTCTGGCCGCGTCGACTGCCGCGCTGCCGGTCACGACGCCGTCGGCCGGCGCAGCCACCCGGACGGCGCAGAGCGGTACCGGGACGAGGTGGCGCCGGCAGGCGCGCGGCGCCGCGGTCAACGGCCAGGTCGCCGACGTCACGGTTCCCGCAAACGGCAGCTCGCGGATCCTGCGGATCGGCCCGTTCCCGGCCGACCTGGTGCCGGCCGAGGCGACGAACCTCTCCGTCGACATCACGGCCACCGAGCAGCTGTCCGGTCCCGGCACGGTCTGGATCCGGGTCACCGACGGCGGCGCAACCGTGCTGCCGCCACAGCGGCTGCGCACCTGCCCCGGCAGCGGCTGCAGCGACACGTCGCTGCAGGCGGACACGGTGACCATCACGGACCCGACGCTGTCGCCGACGCTGGTGAACCGCATGTACGTCGAGGTCCAGGTCCGGAGCGGCCCGGGGGCGGCCACCGCCGCCGCCCTGGACGGGATCACCGTCGACGTGAACTTCTCGGCGCCGATGCTCCCCACGTCCGGGTCCGGCTCGACGGCGCCGTACGTCAGTGGCGGCGGAGGTTCGACGGCGCTGCTCACCTCGTCCGGATCGGCGGCCAACACGGTGCTCGCCCTGCACGGCACGGTGTACGCGCCGCTGGCCGCCGTCGACCTGCGGGTGACCTCGGTGCGGTACCCGGTCGTCGACCGTGGCCTGGTCGTCCGGCACCTGCGGGTGCAGTCCACCAGCGCGGCCGGCTACAGCGGCCCGATGGTCTCCGTGCCCGAGCCGACGCGGACACCGCGGGAGGTCATCCTCGTCGCCGAGGACGGGGCAGGGAACCGGCTGGCCCGAGCCAGGGTCCGGTTCACCGACCCGGGCTCCCCGGGTGGCCGGGCGACCGCGGACGTCCTCGAGTGGTCGGTCGACTGAGGCTGACGCCCGGAACCAATCGAACCCACCGAACCAATCGAACCCACCGAACCAATCGAAGCCAGGCCAAGAAATCGGCCTACCGAGGCTCAAGGTGTCACCCGGTTGGCCGAAAACACCAGGGAGAGGACCGAGGGGTTCTCGCCTGACGGAAGGACCACCATGCTTCAGAAGCTCCGCGCAGCCCAGGAGAAGGAGTCCGGCTTCACCCTGGTCGAGCTGCTCCTGGTCGTTGCCATCCTGGGAGTTCTCGCCGGTGTCGTCGTGTTCTCCGTCGCAGGGATCCAGAACGACAGCCAGAAGGCGTCCTGCAAGACCGAGGCGGCCACCGTCCGCTCGGCCGAGGAGGCGTACTTCGTCAAGAACAAGACCTACGCGACCGCCGCGCAGCTCACGACCGCGCCCAACAAGCTGCTCAACGCGGCCCCGACCCTCGTGACCATCACGGTCGCCGGCGGCGGCGCGAGCTACAGCCTCGCCTGGACGAGCGCGACCTGCAGCGGCATCGCAGGCATCGGCACCCCGTAACCCCACGCACGAGAGAAGGGCCCGCCGGCACGCCGGCGGGCCCTTCTGCGTCCGGTCGGCCTCAGCCAGGTGTGGCGGTGCTGCTGACCGTGACGTCCGGCTTCTTGATCTTCACGTCGACGTCGGCGTCGCCGCCGAAGTAGTAGAAGGCGCCGACCGCGACGACGGCGAGGATGAGGACGGCGACCAGGACGCCGGCCAGGGCGCCGCCGGTCTCGGCCTGGGGACGGGGGCTGTGAGGGGACATCGGACGCTCCGGGGATCGAGGGGAGAACTCGGGGGTCTGGTCCCAGGGATACCCCGACGAATGCGCCCCAATCGGACGTCCGGCGTCAACGGCGCGTAGTGTGCGTCATGCTGGGGTCGTTGGCAACCCCTGGTGATGAACGTCTCACGAGCACCCCCTGCCGCAACCGCCTCAGCAGGGGCTACCGTGAGCCACCCTCACGGGTCAGCGACGACCATCGGAAAGGGACAAAACCGGCGATGACGGCAACCACGACCGAGACCCCGACCTCCCACCAGCGGCTCAACGCCTGGGTGGAGGAGGTGGCCGAGCTGACCCAGCCCGACCGGGTGGTGTGGTGCGACGGTTCCGACGAGGAGTGGACCCGGCTCACCGACGAGCTGGTCGCCGCCGGCACGCTCGTGCGCCTCGACGACGCGAAGAAGCCGAACTCCTTCTGGTGCGCCTCGGACCCGAGCGACGTCGCCCGCGTCGAGGGCCGCACCTTCATCTGCTCCCGCGAAGAGGCCGACGCCGGCGCGACCAACAACTGGATGGACCCGGACGAGATGAAGTCGGTGATGACCGACCTCTACCGGGGCTGCATGCGCGGCCGGACGATGTACGTCATCCCGTTCTGCATGGGTCCGCTGGAGTCCGAGTCGCCGATGTTCGGCGTGGAGGTCACCGACTCGGCGTACGTCGTGGCGTCGATGCGGATCATGGCCCGGATGGGCGCCAAGGTCCTGGACCGGATGGGGACCGAGGCGGACTTCGTGCCGTGCCTGCACTCGGTCGGTGCGCCGCTCGAGCCGGGCCAGCAGGACGTCGCGTGGCCGTGCAACGACACGAAGTACATCACCCAGTTCCCCGAGGAGCGGATGATCTGGAGCTTCGGCTCCGGCTACGGCGGCAACGCCCTGCTCGGCAAGAAGTGCTTCTCGCTGCGAATCGCCTCGGTCATGGGCCGCGACGAGGGCTGGCTCGCTGAGCACATGCTCATCCTCAAGCTGACCTCCCCCGAGCAGCAGACCTACTACGTGGCGGCGGCGTTCCCGAGCGCCTGCGGCAAGACGAACCTCGCGATGCTCGAGCCGACCATCGAGGGCTGGAAGGTCGAGACGCTCGGCGACGACATCGCCTGGATGCGCTTCGGTGAGGACGGGCGGCTGTACGCGCTCAACCCGGAGTACGGCCTGTTCGGGGTCGCGCCGGGCACCGGCTGGGACACCAACCCCAACGCCATGCGGACCATAGCCAAGGGCAACTCGATGTTCACCAACGTCGCACTCACCGACGACGGCGACATCTGGTGGGAGGGCATGACCGAGGAGCCGCCCGCGCACCTCACCGACTGGAAGGGCCGGGACTGGACCCCCGACATCGGCGAGGCAGGCGAGCCCTCGTCGCACCCCAACTCGCGGTTCTGCACGCCGATCACGCAGTGCCCGATCATCGCGCCGGAGTACGACGACCCCCGGGGCGTACCGATCTCGGCGATCCTGTTCGGCGGCCGCCGCAAGACGACGATCCCACTGGTCTACGAGTCGCGCGACTGGGTGCACGGCGTCTTCATGGGGGCGACCCTGTCGTCCGAGACGACCGCGGCCGCGACCGGTGCGGTCGGCGTGGTCCGCCGCGACCCGATGGCCATGCTGCCGTTCATCGGCTACAACGCCGGCGACTACTTCGGCCACTGGATCGGGATGGGCAAGGACGCCGACGCCGACAAGCTGCCGAAGATCTTCTACGTCAACTGGTTCCGCCGCGACGACGAGGGTGGCTTCCTCTGGCCGGGCTACGGCGAGAACGGCCGGGTGCTCAAGTGGGTCATCGAGCGTCTCGAGGGCCGGGCAGCCGCGGTCGAGACGGCCATCGGACTGGTGCCGACCGTCGACTCCCTCGACGTCGACGGGCTGGACGTGACCCCCGAGCAGCTGGAGAAGGCCCTCGAGGTCCGGGTCGAGGAGTGGCGCGAGGAGGTGCCGCAGATCCAGGAGTGGTTCGAGAAGGTCGGCACCGACAAGGTGCCCGCGATGCTGCTCACCGAGCTCGACGGCCTCAAGGCCCGCCTCGGCATCCTCTGACCAGACAGCGCCGCGCCCCCGCCCCGCGCGGTGGTGTGCTCGTTTGCGACCTGGTGCACCGACACGCCGGCGCAGCCTCGGCGAGTCGGGAACTCAGGTCGCAAACGAGCCTTGTGCGCTGAGGGGGTGACCTTCAGGCGAGGATGCGGGCCGGGTGCTCGAGCAGGGTGACCAGCGCGGCCATCCACCGGGCCGCGACGGCGCCGTCGACCGGCCGGTGGTCGACCGAGAGAGTCAGCCGCAGCACGGTGGCCACCTCGAGCCCGCCGTCGACGACGACAGCCTCCGGCCGGGCCGCACCGGCGGCGAGGATCGCCGCCTGCGGCGGGTTGATGATCGCCGCGAACTCCGCGGTGCCGTACATCCCGAGGTTGGTGACGGTGATCGAGCCACCCTCGAGCTCGTGCTGCTGCAGCCGACCGGCACGCGCCCGCTCGGCCAGGTCGCGCACGGTGCGCGCCACCGCGGTGACGGAGAGGTCCTCGACGGAGCGGACCACCGGGGTGACCAGGCCGCTGTCGGTGGCAACGGCCACTGACACGTCCACCGAGTCCCACACTCGTACGGCGTCGGGCGTCCAGGTCACGTTGAGCTCCGGCACCTGGACGTGCGCCCGGCCGACGGCCTTGACCAGCAGGTCGTTGACCGAGACGCGCACCTCGGCCCCCTCGTTGAGCTCGGCCCGCAGCGCCAGCAGTGCGTCGACCCGCACGCTCGCACGGAGATAGAAGTGCGGCGCTGTCGTCGTGCTCTCGACCAGCCGGCTCGCGACCAGCCGCCGCAGCCGGCTGTGCGGCACCTCGGTGTAGCCGGCGCCGCCCGCGCCGCTCACCCGGGCCGTCGGCCCCGTCGACGTGGACGTGGCTCGCGTCCGCGCGTCGCCGTGCGCAGCGGCGTGCTCGACGTCGCGCCGCACGATCCGGCCGTTCGGCCCGCTCCCGGTGATCGACTCGACCGAGAGGCCGGCTTCCTTCGCCAGCCGGCGCGCCAGCGGGCTGGCGAAGACCCGGCCGTTGCGGGGGGTCGTCGCCTGCTGCGGCTCGGACGGCAGGGCCGACTGGACCGGCGCAGGCACCGGCTCGGACACCGGCGAGGGGTCCGGCGTGGTGGCCGCCTCCGGCACCTCCAGCGCCATCGGGACGGCCGCGATACCCAGCTCACGCAGCACCGCCTCGACGTCGGCGACCCGCTCCCCCGGCGCGGCCACCAGTGCGATCGGGGCTCCCGTCTCGACCTCGGCACCGGGCGCGACCAGCAGCCGCAGGATCGTCCCCTCCATCTCGGCCTCGACGTCGACGACCGCCTTCGCGGTCTCGACCACGGCGATCACGTCGCTCACGGCCACGGTCGAGCTCTCGCCGACGTTCCAGCTCGACAGCACGGCTTCGGTCGTACCGGTCGCGATCTCCGGCATGCGCAGCAGCTCGGCCACGTCAGCTCTCCCTGAGCGCCGTCAGGGCTGCGGCGACCTCGTCGGCCTGGGCGATGGCAGCCCGTTCGAGAACCTTGCTGATCGACGGCGACGCCTCGCCCCCGGTGACCCGTTCGACCGGGTGGTCCAGCCAGTCGAAGAACCTCCGCTGGAGCTCGTCCGCCAGCCAGGCGCCGTACGACGTGCCGCGCGGTCCCTGCTCGGCGATGATCACCCGGTTGGTCTTCTGGATGCTCGCGCCGACGGTCTCCCAGTCGAGGCTGGCCCGGTCCAGCCAACGGAGGTCGATCACCTCGGCGTCGACGGTGCCGACCTGCTCGACGGCCTGCAGGACGTACGGCGTCATCGCGAGGTACGACAGCACGGTGACCTCCGAGCCTGGACGCCGAACCGCCGCCCTGCCCACCGGCAGGCAGTAGTCGAAGTCGTCGACCGGTCCGTCGCCGGTCGAGCCGTAGAGGTCGACGTGCTCCAGCACCACGACCGGGTCCTCGCAGCGCAGGGCTGTGTTCATCAGGCCGACGTAGTCGAACGGCGTCGAGGGCGCGACGATCCGCCAGCCCGGAGCGGTCGCGAACACGCCGGCCGGGTCCATGGAGTGCTGCGACCCGTAGCCGGTGCCCATGGCGACCTTGCTGCGCAGCACGAAGGGCACCGCACCGGTGCCGCCGAACATGTGCCGGGCCTTGCCGATCTGGTTGAACAGCTGGTCGGCTGCGACCCACATGAAGTCGGCGTACATGAGCTCGACCACCGGCCGGAACCGGCCGTCGAGGGCGACGCCACCGCCGAGGCCGGTGAAGGCGTTCTCACTGATCGGGGTCCCGAGGATCCGGTCGGGAAACGCCTCGGCCAGCCCGCGGGTGGCGCCGTTGGTCCCGCCGTTGAGGCGGTGGACGTCCTCGCCCATGACGACGACCCGGTCGTCGGTCTCCATCCGCCGTCGCATCACCCCGGCGACGGCGTCGATGAACGTCGTGTCGGCGAGCTCGCCGGTGAAGGTGTCGATGTCGGCGTACGGGGCGCCCTCGAGCTCCGAGAGGTCGCCGCGGACCCCGACGTCCACGAATGCCGGGTCCGGCCACTCGGCCGCCCTGATCCGCCGCTGGCCGGGCTTGCCGCCGGGCTTGGGCTCGAGCAGGACCTCGCCGAGCTCGGCCATCAGCGCCCTCGCCTGCGCGACGAACGCGTCCAGCTCGGCGGCCTCGAGGATGCCGCGACGGGTGATGTTGAGGGCGACCTGCTCGATCGGGTCGCGGGCCCGCCACCGGCTCTCCTCCTCCTTGGTGCGGTACCGGAAGGCGCTGCCCGGGAACGGTCCGTTCTGGTGGAAGTAGCGGTAGACCTCGGCCTCGACCAGCGCGGGCCCGTGACCACCGCGCAGGTGGGCGAGGACGTCCTGCATGGCGAGGTGGACAGCGAGCGGGTCCATGCCGTCGACCCGCCAGCTCGCGATGCCGAAGCCGGGACCGCGGCCGGAGAGCCGCGGCTCGCCGGTGGCCTCCTCGACGGTGGTCGACACGGCGTACCGGTTGTTCTCGACGAAGAAGCAGATCGGCAGCTTCCAGGCCGCGGCGAGGTTGAACGTCTCCAGCGTGGAGCCGATGTTGATGGCGCCGTCGCCGAAGTACGTCACCGCGACCGCGTCGGTGCCGGACTGCTTGTGCGCCCAGGCCGAGCCGGCCGCCAGCGGTACGCCGCCGCCGACGATCGCGTTGGTGCCGATCGCGCCGGCCTCGTGCCACTGCAGGTGCATGGAGCCGCCGCGGCCGTGGCTCCAGCCGCGGTCCAGGCCGCAGATCTCGGCCAGCGTCCGCAGCAGGACGTCGCGGACCTCCGGCGACAGCGCCGCGGTCGGGTCGATGCCCTTGGGCTCGACGTGGTGCAGGACCTTGGCCAGGAACTGGTGGTGCCCGCGGTGCGACCCGTTCACGGTGTCGTCGCTGGTGAGGCCCAGGACGGATCCGACGGCGCCGCCCTCCTGGCCGATGCTGGAGTGCGCGGGGCCGTGCACCAGGCCCTCGCCGGCCAGCGTGAGGACGAACTCCTCGAAGGTCCGCACCAGCACCAGCTGGCTGTACATCGTGGTGAGCAGGCCGGGGTCGGCCGCGTCCCAGTCGGCCTCGGTGCTGACGACGTCGACCCAGGGTGCGGCGGGCTCGAGCGGGCGACGCTGCGGCATGGCGGGCTCCTCCTGGGCGGGCCGAGGCGGCCAGCCTGACACCGATTGGATCCGATCACAAGCCCTTGTGGCCTCTTGCGCCCTCCAGGTAGGCTGTTTGGATCCCATCGACCGGACCGGCCCTCTACCCGGAAGGATCACCCGTGGCCCGTACGCTGCCCGGCCTCACCGGGGTCGACCACATCGGCTTCACCGTCCCCGACCTCGAGCAGGCCCGGACCTTCCTCGTCGACGTCCTCGGCTGCGAGTACATGTACAGCCTGGGCCCGTTCGCCCGCGACGACGACTGGATGGCCGAGCACCTCGACGTGCACCCGCGCGCGGTGATGGAGCAGCTGCACTTCTTCCGCTGCGGCGGCCAGGCGATCTTCGAGGTCTTCCAGTACGCCGCACCGGACCAGGACACCGACCAGCCGCGCAACAGCGACATCGGTGGCCACCACGTCGCGCTCTACGTCGAGGACCTCGACGCCGCCGTCGCGTTCCTGCACGGGCAGGGGCTCACCGTCCTCGGCCGGCCGACCGCGAGCAAGGGGCCGTCCGAGGGCCAGCGGTGGGTCTACTTCCTGTCGCCATGGGGGATGCAGTTCGAGCTGGTGTCCTACCCGGGCGGCAAGGCGTTCGACCGAGCCGGCGGGACGGCCGCGTCCTGGGCCGCGCGCGACACGGCATCCTGATCGGTGTGACCGCCGACCCTGCAGGGCTCCCGTCGACCGGCGGCGCGGCGAGCGAACGGATCGCCGCGCACCTGCGCACCGCGATCCTCGCCGGCGAGATCGCACCCGGCGAGCGGATCCGGCAGGAGGAGGTCGCCGCCCGGCTGGGCACCAGCCGGCTCCCGGTCCGGGAGGCGCTGCGCATCCTCGAGGCCGAGGGCCTGACCGAGCACACGGCGAACAAGGGGGCGCGGGTCCCCCGGCTCGACCCGGGCGAGCTCGACGTGCTGTACCGGATGCGCGAGCGGCTCGAGCCGTTGGCGCTGACCGAGAGCCTCCCCCACCTCACGGACGCGGACCTCGCCGAGCTCGCCGACATCCACGAGCGGATCATGGCCGACGACGACCTGCGGGAGTTCCTCGTCCTCGACCGGGCGTTCCACCTCGGCTCGTACGCCGGGTGCGCGAGCGAGCAGCTGACCGGCAGCGTCGTCCGGCTGTGGAACTCGACCCAGCCCTACCGCCGCGCGTTCATGAGCCTCGACGGCCGCCCGCACCGGCGCGAGGTCGTCGACCACGAGCACCGGCTGATCCTCGACGCGCTGGCCCGGCGCGACCCGGAGGACGCCGAGCGGTACCTGGCCGGGCACATCCGCCGGACCCGGATCGAGCTGGCCGCCCATCCCGAGGTCTTCAGCACCCGCTGACCCTCGGTGCTCGTTTGCGACCTGGTTCCCCGACCCGCGGGCAACAGTTCGGCGAGTCTGGTGAGCAAGGTCGCAAACGATCAGCCGTTGTCCGTTCGCCGCTCGGGCCCGACCCCGGCGCCTCGTGGCCGATGCGGGTCCGCTGGCAGACTGCCCGGCGTGAGCCAGCGGTTGTCCCCGCCGACCCGGGCCGCGATCCGGTCCGGCTGGTCCCGGAAGCTGGAGGTCCCGGCCGACCTGCTCGGACGCCCCGGCGTACACCTGCTCGAGCGGGGCTCCGCCACCGCTGTCGTGGTGCTGGAGCTCGAGCGGACTGTCGTCGTGCTCGCCCCGCCGTCGGCCACTGCGGCGCTGGCACGCCTCGACGCCACCGAGCTGCTCGACATCTCGGCGCTGCTGGCGTCGCTGGCGCACCTGACGCCCCGCGCGATCGGTACGGCGTCCCTCGCCTACGCCGAAGCAGTCGAGGGAGCCGGGATGGGACACGGCCCGGCCGAGGCCGGGCCGGCGGGGGTGGCGGAGGCCGAAGCCTTGCTCTCGGAGTGCGCGCCGGCCGAGCGCGACGAGAGCGGACTGGTCGACATGCCGTTCCGTTTCGTCTGCCGGTCCGCGGACGGACGCCCGGTCGCGCTCTCCGGGTACGAGGCCTGGGGGGGCTCGATCGCCCAGCTCGGCGTCCTCACCCGCGCCTCGGACCGTCGCCGGGGCTTCGCCCAGCGAGTGGCGGTCACCGCCGCCCGCTCGGCGCTGGGCGGCGCGCTCGTCCCGCAGTGGCGATGTCGGCTGGACAACGACGCCTCGGCCCGGCTCGGCCGGCGCCTCGGGTTCGCCTCGTACGGTCGCCAGCTCGCGGTGGAGCTCCCGGCTCCGGCGCCACCCCGGACGTCTGGCGCCCCCCGGTGATCGTTGAGGATGTCGAGGACACCGGGTGGGCTCCGACGTCTCCCGTGACAGGCCCGCACAGGTGCCTGCGCCGACCGACACGGGGGAGCCCGACGTGAAGATCTCGGCGTCCGGCGACATCGTGACCGCTGAGGCGCTGGGCGACCCGGCCGCGTCCACGCTGTTCGGCTGGAGCCCGGAGGGCCACCTGGCCACCGACGGCCCCGTACGCCGAGGCGAAGGAGCAGCTCGCCGGGTTCTTCATCATCGACTGCGAGACGCGTGCCCGCGCCGAAGAGATCGCGGCCCACTTCGCCCAGCCCGGCGGGACCGTCGAGCTCCGGCCGGTGATGTGGCCCGGCGGCGACGACCAGTGACCTCGGGCGGCATCGAGGACGTGGGGCACCCAGCCCGGAGCAGCACTACCTCCATGCCACGGCGGCTTCCGCTGCGCCGGGCGCAGGGCTAGACTGACCGCAAACGATTGCAGGCCCCGTCCGTCCGTACCCGGAGGTCCCATGGCACCGCGCATCAGCTACGTCCCGGTCGAGTCGATGGACGAGCGGATGCAGGAGGAGATGCACCGGTGCGCCCGCGAGGGCACTCCCCGCCCCGAGTCCTCGGCGGTCCGGGCGCACGCACCGCAGGCGTTCTGGGGCTTCGTGGAGTACTGGAACGCCACGTTCCACGGTCCGGAGCTGGACCACGCGATCAAGGAGCTCTGCCGGGTCTACGTCTCGCGCACGGTCAAGTGCGAGTTCTGCGGCAACCAGCGCTCCGAGAAGGCCACCACCGCCGGCCTGCTGGAGCAGCAGTTCGACGAGCTGCTCAACTTCGAGTCCAGCGACCGCTACGACGAGCGGCAGAAGGCGGCGCTGGCCTACACCGAGGCGATCGCCTGGCGGCTCGACACCGACGACGCGTTCTGGGAGCGGATGCATGCGCACTTCTCCGAGCCCGAGCTGACCGAGCTCGGCTGCTTCGTGGCCCTGACCTTCGGCGCGCAGAGCTGGCTGCGGATGCTCGACCTCGAGCATCACCAGGTCCTCGCCGGCACGGCAGCGTCGATGGCGCCGGGCTTCGAGACCGCTGAGGCGCTGGCGCGGAGCAAGGCCGACGGGACGTACTGGGCGAAGGGCGAGCAGCCCGCCGGCACCGGGACATGAGCCGGGCGCCTCGAGGCGCGCAGTGACCGGAGCCGTCACGGCGGCTGCGTCCGGTGGTACGAGCGCGCTGGACGTCGTCATCATCGTCATCGCGATCGCGGTGGGAGCGGTCATCAAGGGCGCCACCGGGGGCGGGCTGCCGCAGGTCGCGATACCGGTCATGGCCCCGTTCATCGGCGTCGAGCACGCCGTGGTCATCATGGCGATCCCGGGCATCGTCTCCAACAGCTGGTTGGCCTACCATCACCGCGAGCAGTACCCGCGGACCCGCGATCTTCCGAGCTTGGTCGGTCTCAGCGTCGTCGGTGCCGCCCTCGGCACGTTCGCCCTCAAGTCGCTCGACGGGCGTGCGCTGTCAGCGGCGCTCGTCGTCGTGATCGTGGCGTACGTCGTCGTCGCGCTCGCCCACCCCGGCTTCCACCTCCCCGCGCGGCTCACCCGGGTGACGTCACCGCCGGTGGGACTCGTCGCCGGCGGCCTGCAGGGCTCGACCGGCATCTCGGGACCGCTGCTGACGACCTACCTGCACGGGTTTCAACTGCTGCCCAAGGCCTACATCTTCTCGCTTGCTGTGCTGTTCGGCGTCGGGGCGGTGGTACAGACGGCGACCCTCGCAGCCGTCGGTCTCTACACCGGGACCCGCCTTGTCGAGAGCCTGCTC
The DNA here is from genome assembly GCA_963807005.1 of uncultured Actinomycetota bacterium. Taxonomy (GTDB): domain Bacteria; phylum Actinomycetota; class Actinomycetes; order JACCUZ01; family JACCUZ01; genus CAWDZK01. The sequence continues at coordinate 17,612 of CAWDZK010000005.1, forward strand.
ATCCTGCTGCCGATCGCGGCCTTCCAGCCGATCGGCTCCTGGGCGTCGACCCGGCTGTCGCGCGCGACGTTCCAGCGGGTCACCTTGGTGCTCGTCGCCGCCTCGGCCGTGTCGCTGGCCCACAACGTCCTCACCGGAGGCTGAGGTGTTCGGAACATGACCGAGAAGCAGCGGTTCCGGCTCATCGTCGACGGCGAGAACCGCGAGGTGACCGCGGCCCCGGACGCCTCGCTGCTGCACGTCCTACGGCACGACCTCGGGAAGCCCGGCACCCGGTTCGGCTGCGGCGTCGGGCTCTGTGGCGCCTGCTTGGTGCTGGTGGACGGGAAGCCGGTGCCCTCCTGCGACACGCCCATGTGGTCGGCGGACGGCTCGGACGTCGTCACCGTCGAGGGCCTCGGGGTCGACGGCGCCCTGCATCCGGTGCAGCAGTCGTTCCTCGACGAGCAGGCCGCACAGTGCGGGTTCTGCGTGTCCGGCGTGCTGGTCAGCGCGGCCGCGCTGCTGGCCGACGACCCGGCGCCGACCGAGGAGGCGGTCGTCTCGGCCCTCGACCGCAACCTGTGCCGCTGCGGCGCGCAGCGGCGGATGGTCGCCGCGGTGCTGCGCGCCGCGGAGGCCGGGCGGTGACGCTGCCGCGGCACCTGGCCGCGAGCCCTCGGCTGTCGGCCTGGCTGCACGTCGGCGGGGACGGAGTCGTCACGGTCCGCACCGGCAAGGTCGAGCTGGGGCAGGGCATCCTCACCGCCCTGGCCGCGATCGCGTCGTACGAGCTCGACGTCTCCGTCACCGACGTCCGGGTGCTCGCCGCGAACACCGGACTCAGCCCCGACGAGGGGCCGACAGCGGGCAGCATGTCGGTGGCCGACTCCGGGTCCGCGCTGCGACAGGCCTGCGCCACGGCTCGCGTCCTGTTCACGGCAGCGGCCCGGGTCGCTCTCGGCACCGACGACCTCGTCCTGGGCAACGGCACCTTCACCGCACCGGGTGGCCGGTGGACGTCGTACGGCGAGCTGGCCGGGGCAGTGGACCTCGACGTCGACGCCGACCCGGCGGCGCAGCCGAGGCCACCGGACGGTGCCGTCGCCATCGCCAGGCTCGACCTGCCCGACAAGGTGGCCGGCCGACCGCGGTACCTGTCGGACCTGGTGCTGCCGGGGCAGCTCTGGGGCCGCGTGGTGCGGCCACCGTCACCTGCGGCATCGCTGCGGACGGTCGACGTCGGGGCGGCCGGTGCCGACCACGCGGTCGCGGTGGTGCGGGACGGCTCGTTCCTCGGCGTCGTCGCCGACGACGAAAGGGCGGCAGACCTGTCGGCGGACGCCCTGCGTCGCGCCGCGAGCTGGGACGAGCAGCCGACACTGCCCGACGAGGACGGTCTGGCCGACTACCTGCGAGCCGGGCCGCACACGACGTTCGCGGTCGACGAGGTCGGAGACCTCCGGAGCGCGCCGGCAGTGAGCAAGGTCGCCGCGTCGTACAGCCGGCCGTTCCTGGCGCACGCCTCGATCGCACCCAGCTGCGGGCTGGCCCGGTGGGACGGCGACGGGCTGCACGTGTGGAGCTCGAGCCAGAACGTCTTCGGACTGCGGGCTGCGGTCGCGCAGGCACTGCTCCTCGACGTCGAGCAGGTCGTGGTCGAGCACGTCGAGAGCGCGGGTTCCTACGGCCACAACGGCGCCGACGACGCGGCGTTCGACGCGGTCCTGCTCGCGCGCGCGGTGCCCGGACGGCCGGTGCAGGTGCGGTGGAGCCGCGCGGACGAGCTCGCCTGGTCCCCGTTCGGCTCGCCGCAGGTCGTCGACCTGGCGGCCGGGCTCGACGTCGACGGCCGGATCGTCAGCTGGGAGTGCGACGTATGGAGCCAGGGCCACACCTCGCGCCCCGGGTACGCCGGCACCCCCGGGCTGCTCGCGACGGCGCACCTCGAGGGAGGTGGCCCGCTCGCCGCCCCCGTCGACCCGCCGCCCGAGCGCGGTGCCGGCAGCACCCGCGGTGCGGTGCCGTCGTACGACCTGCCGGTCCGCCGGATCACCGGGCACCGGCTGGACCGGGTCGCGTTGCGTTCGTCGTCGCTGCGCTCGCTCGGCGCCTTCACCAACGTGTTCGCGATCGAGTCGTTCATGGACGAGCTTGCCGAGGCCGTCGGGGCGGACCCGCTTCCGTTCCGGCTGGAGCATCTGTCCGACCCGCGCGGGCGGGCCGTGCTCGAAGCCGTCGCCGAGAGGGTCGGTTGGGCGTCGCGACCCACCGGTGGCGACGTGGGCCACGGGATCGCCGTCGCCCAGTACAAGAAGGGCGGCTGGTGCGCCGTCGTTGCCGAGGTCGAGGCGGTGGCCGACGTGCGGCTTCGGCGCCTGACGCTTGCGGTCGAGGTGGGCCGGGTCGTGCACCCCGACGGGGTGCGCAACCAGGTGGAGGGCGGCGCGGTGCAGGCGGCCAGCTGGACGTTGAAGGAGCGGGTGCGCTTCGACCGCTGCCGGGTGACCAGCACCGACTGGGAGACCTATCCGGTGCTGCGGTTCTCCGAGGTCCCTGTCGTCGACGTCGTGCTGCTGGACCGCCCGGACCTGCCGTCGGTCGGGGCCGGCGAGGTGGCCCAGGGCCCGGCCGCCGCAGCGATCGGCAACGCCCTGGCTGCGGCGGTCGGCGTCCGGGTGCGCGACCTGCCGCTGACGGCCGACGCGGTCGTGACTGCGCTGCAGGGCGGCTAGGTGTGCCTGGTCGACAGCTCGGCGCGGACGCCGAGCAGCCGCACCGGGCGCTGTTCGAAGCGTTCCAGTGCCTCGTGGGCGGCGAGCTCGATCGCCACCGCGTCGGTCGTCGGCCCGGCCAGCGCCCGGCCGTGGGTCTCGGTGAAGAACGGCACGTAGCGCACCTTCACCACGACCCGCAGCACGGCACGACCCTCCTCCGCCGCCTCGCCCGCGACCCGGCGGGCCAGGGCGGTGACCTCCCGGCGCACGTCGTCCCAGTCGTCGAGGTCCTGCTGGTAGGTCACCTCGCGGCCGAGGGAGCGCCGGACGTACGGCGTGCTGCTCACCGTGGCGCTGTCGCGGCCGGCGGCGAGCCGCTGCAGCCACGGCCCGGTCGCCGGGCCGAACCGGGCCGCCAGCACCTCGATGTCGGCCGCAGCGAGCTGCCGCACCGTGGTGAGACCGAGCTCGGCGAGCTTGCGCGCGGTCTTGGCGCCGATGCCCCACAGCGCATCGGTGGGCAGGTCACCGAGAACGTCGAACCAGGTGGCTCCGGTGATCCGGAAGACGCCGGCCGGCTTGCCGTACGACGTCGCGATCTTCGCCTGCAGCCGGTTGCGGCCGATGCCGACCGAGCAGCGCAGCCGGGTGGCCGCGAGCACCCGGGCCTGCACCTCCCGGGCCACCGCCTCGGGGTCGTCCGCGGGCGGGTCGTCGACGCCGAGGAACGCCTCGTCCCAGCCGAGCACCTCGACCTCGTCGGCCACCGTGCGCAGCGCGGCCATCACCTGCGCCGACACCGCCTCGTAGTGCTCACGGTCGACCGGAAGGAAGACGGCGTCCGGGATCTTGCGGGCAGCAGTCCGTAGCGGGGTCCCCGACGCGACGCCGAGCGCGCGGGCCTCGTACGACGCGGTGCTCACCACGCCGCGCTTGGTCGGGTCGCCGTCACCGCCGACCACCACGGCACGGCCGGCCAGCTCCGGGTGCCGCAGCACCTCGACCGCGGCCAGGAACTGGTCGAGGTCGACGTGCAGCACCCACCGGGTCACGCCGCCAGTCTGCCGCGGGCGGCCGACGGTCCTGAGGTGAACGCACCGACCCCGCGGCCGGCTGGCTTGTCGCGGCGTACGTGCACTTGTCGGGGCACCTGCGCCACGCCGTGCGCGCGTCGACCACGTCTACGTGGTCGACGGCGGCAGCGGATGGTCGACGGGGGCAGCGGCGGCAGGGGAGGGTTCAGCGGCGGCGCTTGGGTACCCCGATGCGGATCACCGGCGACGTGAGCCCGCCGCTGGTCACCGACAGCCGCGTCGTCGACCGCACCCGGAGCCGGATAGACGCCTTGCCGTTGCGGCTCGCGGTCACGTGGCGCACCCGGACCTTGCCGGTCCTGACGTTCTTCACCGCCACGTCGGCACGCTGCCGCGGCAGCAGCCCGGCCATCCGGACCTTGACCCTGGTGTTCTTGCGCACCTTCGACGGGGCCTCGAGCGTCGGGTACGGCGGCACCGCGACGTCCATCGGCGCCCAGCCCGACATCGCGACCGCGTTGAACGCCCGCACCCTCGCCCGGCGGGCGCCGGCGCGAACGCCGTCGACAACTGTGCTCGTGGCGTCCGGCGGCAGCACGACGCGGGTGCCGTCGATCCGCACGACGAAGCGGGTGAGCGGAGCCCCACCGGTGTCCGCCGGCGGCTGCCAGCTCAGGCTGACCTGGCCGCTACCCGTCGGGGTGGCGACGACGTCGGCTGGTGGCTGCGGCGGCGTCGCTGCCGTGACCCTCACAGGCGCCGAGGCGACGCCGCTCGACACCAGCCTCAGGTCCGCGGTGGTCGGCATCGGGGCGGGACCGAGCTCGATGGTGCCGGCCGGGCCGGCGGTGCCGGTGGTCACCGGCGTCCAGGCGCTGCCGCCGACCGGCAGCTGCTCCAGCGTCACCTGTGCGCCCGGCACCAGGCCGCTGCCACGGAGGTTCGTCGACGTGCCCGCGAGCACGATCGGCTCGGGCGCGACCGCCGCCGGCGTCAGCGTTGTCGCGGCGGTGCGCGAGCCGGTGGTGCCGTCGAGGTTCACCTGCGCCGTCCCGGACGGCGTGCGCAGCACCACGGATGCCGCCGTGCCGGACACTGCGGACGTCGCGGAGAAGTCCGACCGACGCGTTCCGTCGGCACGAGGTGCGATCACGGTGAGCCAGGACAGCGACGAGCCCTTCTGGGTGGCCCGCAGCGACGGCGCCGGTGACAGCTCGCCGTACGCGACGCTGTTCCAGCCGCGCCACGGCTTCCTGTCGCCCTTCTGCACGTCCAGCGGCGCACCGCCGGAGGTGAAGAACAGCGACACGTTGGCGCCCTCGCCGGTGGTGTGCGCGGTGTCGGCGTCGAGGACCACGCCCCTGTCCCGGCCCAGCCCCCACTGCTGGCCGGCCCGCACCTCCTTGGCGGACTCGAGCCGGTCCCAGACCAGCACGACGTCGTCGACCCGGTCGTAGGCGATGGTGCGCGTCAGGGTGACGCCGGAGTAGCCGGTGTCGACGACCGTGGTCAGGTCGAGCCCGGGTGCCTGGGTGGTGGTCAGCTGCGGTCGCGGCCGCGTGCGCGGGACACCACCGACCACGACGACGTTGTGCGCTGCCCTGGACACCACGAACGACCTGGTGCTGCCGTAGACGTACTTCCACTGGCCGGTGTCGAGCAGCAGCGGGGAGCCGTGGGAGTAGAGCGTCAACGCGCCCGCGTCGTCGTGCGCATGCGGGATGCCGCTGCCCTGGCCGGCGCGCACGCTGTAGTAGGTCTCGTCGACGAGCGGGCGGTCCTTGCTGCCCCAGCCGCTGCGGCCGAAGACGTAGCCGCCGGCGTACGCACTGAACGTCGCGCTCGGCGGCACGCCGCTGGCGCCGTCGGTGGCCTGCCACTCGGCCGCGGTGCCGTCCCAGCTGCGCGCACTGAGGAGCGTCGGGCTGGAGTCCCCGAGGGCCTCGAGCCGGCCGTCCGGCCGGGTCGCCTGGGCGAGGAAGCCCGGGATCGCGGCGATCCGGTCGAAGTCAGCCGGCACCGTGTCGTGCGCGCGGCGGAAGCGCTCAGCGGCCTGGTTGAACCACCGGTAGTCGTTCTGCGCGTAGGTGAGCGCGCCCTCCTCGTCCGAACCGTCCGGGTGGATCAGCCGGGCCGCGAGCGCGGAGATCCGCGCCCGGGCCAGCTTCCGCCAGGCCGGCTTGCCGAGGGTGACGGCGATGGCGTACAGGCCCATCTGCTGGTGCAGGGAGGCGTTGTTGACGCCCTCGTACCGCGCCCAGCTGGCGGCCATCGCACCCTGCTGCTTCAGTGCCCGGGCCAGCCACGGAGCCGTGCCGCGCGGGCCGGCTGCGGCACAGACCATGACCAGCGACCGGAAGCCCTCGTAGATCGGCGGGCCCCACGCGTACCGGCTGGTCGGTCCGCCGGGCTTGTTGTCGCGGTACCAGTCGTGCAGCAGGAAGTAGAACCTCGCGAGGAACTCCTTGTTGCCGGTCTTCTCCCCGCGGCGGAGCAGCGGCAGGAGGTAGTGCAGCGAGTGCATGTGCCCCTTGCCGCTGCTGTCCAGGGTGTGGACCGGCCTCCACTTCGGGTTCTTCGCCAGGCGGAAGTGGCCGTACTCGCCGAGGCTCGCGTGCCCCGTCATCAGCGCCCGCGCCTTGGGGGCGGTGCCCTTCTTGGGCCTGCCGAGGCCGATCGGGCACTGCGACGCCGCCGCGACCTGGTTGACGTGCGGCGTACCCGCCGCCGGCCGGCGCGGGGCCGCCTCCGCGGGCGAGCCGGCGAGGGCTCCCGCGGCCAGGGCCAGGCAGAGCGTGGCCACGACGGCGTGCGCGGCGGGTCGGGTGCTACGGCGTACGGCGGGTCGCCCCGGTGTCACTGGTGGATCTCCCCCACAAGGTGCTGGTCGTGCCCGGCGGCCAGGCGGCGGGCTCGGTCCCGATCCAGTATCCGCGACAGGTGTCCGGTTCGAGGCCTTTTGCACATACTCGGAGTGTGCGGTCGTCGTGTCGGGGCGCCCCAGGGGGGCCGGACCGGACAACCAGACCGGACCGGCGATCCCGCCGTTGGCAGGTCCCTGCCTTAGGCGGTGTAGCCGACGTCCTGGAGGTTGAGCTCCAGGGTCGGGGTCACCGTGCTGCCGACGACCTTCTTCTGCATGAGGTAGTTCAGCGTCTCGTAGTGCACGAAGATGATCGGCGCCTCGTTCCGAACGATGGTTCGGATCTCGGTGTAGAGCTTCTTGCGCTCCGCGTCGTCAGTGGATGCCGCCGCCTCGTCGATGAGCTTGTCGACCTGCGGGTTGGAGTACGCCGTCGTGTTGATCGGACCGCCGGACTTGATGACCAGCGAGTAGAAGTTGTCCGGGTCCAGGGTGCGCTCCTGGTAGGCGCTGGTGATCTGGTAGTCGCCGGTGGAGAACTTCTCGAACCAGACCGACACGTCGACCTGCTTGATGTTCATGGTGATGCCGACGGCCTTGAGCTGGTCGCGGACCACCTGCCCGGTCTTGAGCAGCTCCGGGTACTGCGGCAGGCCGAGGTAGTCGACCGTCAAGCCGTCGGGGAAGCCGGCCTGAGCCAGCAGCGTCTTGGCCTTCGCGACGTCGGGGCCGGTGGAGTACGGGTCCTCGCCGTCGTACCAGACGGACCCGCTCGGCACCTCCTCGACGCCCACCTCGCCGCTCCCGAAGTACGCGAGGTCGCGGATCGCCGTGCGGTCCAGTGCCCACGCCACCGCCTGCCGGACCTCCGGCTTGTCGAACGGTGCCTTGGCCGTGTTCAGGGCCAGGAAGTCGGGGATGCCGGCAACCGGGCTGGTCACGTAGGTGAAGCGCGGGTCGGCCTTGAGCGTCTCGATCTGCTGCAGCGGGATCGCGTCGACCCAGTTGACCTCGCCGGAGGCCAGCGCGTCGATGCGGCCCTGGTCCACGAGCAGGAACTTGAACTCGACGGTGTCCACCAGCGGCTTGCCGTCCTCGAAGTAGCCGTCGTACTTCTTCAGGGTGAGGTGGTCGCCCTGCACCCACTCGACGAACTCGAACGGGCCGGTGCCGACCGGCTTGCGGGCCGGGTCGCCGGACTCGATCGCCTTCTGGTTCACGATCTCGCCGTTGTTGGCCAGGTTGGTGAGGAACGGACCGAACGGGGACTTCAGCCTGAACACGACCTGGGTGGGGCTGGGGGTCTCGACGGAGGCAATCACGGTGTAGAGCCCGGCGTAGGCGCTGGCAGTCTTCGGGTCCAGGATGCGCTCGAACGTGTACTTGACGTCGGCACTGCTGAACTTCTCACCGTTGTGGAACGTCGCGTTGTCCACCAGGTCGATCGTCCAGGTGGTCGGGTCGGTCTGGGTCCACTTGGTGGCCAGGCGGCCGACGAAGTTGCCGTCCGGGTCGATGGTGACGAGCTTGCTGAAGATGTTGTCGTAGACCTGGGCCCCGGTGTAGATCGAGGACACGGCCGGGTCGAGGCTGTCCGGCTCACCGGTCAGAGCGGCGTTCAGCGTGCCGCCGGCCTGGGGCGCGCCGGCCGACCCCGACCCGCCGGCCGAGGGCTTTCCGGTCGAGTCCGAGCCGCAGGCGGCGAGGAAGGCCGGGCTGCCGGCCAGCACCAGGCCGAGGAGTCCCGCGCGCTGCAGCACGGCCCGTCGACTGAGCTCGCCCGTGGGGTGGTTCTCGGTCATGGTGTCTCCTGGGGTCAGTGGGGCTTGTCAGGGAGGTTTGTGCAGGGGGTTGGTGTCGGTGGGGTCGGGGTCAGTGGGCGTGCGAGCGGACGAACTCGATCAGGGCGCTGTTGAAGGGGTCTGGGTGCTCCCAGAGGCAGGCGTGACCGCCGGGGACGGTTGCCCATCCGGCGCCCGGCACCCCCTCGTGCAGTGAGCGGGACAGGCTGACGGGGATGAGGATGTCCTCCTCGCCGGCCAGCACCAGGGTCGGGACGTCGATCGCGGCGAGCCGCCCGACGGCGTCGTGGGTCTGGATCACGTTGAGCTGTGAGAGGTAGGCCTGCACCGACATGTCGAGGCCTGCCATCGCCTCCTCGAACTCCTTGGCGTCGTCGGGCCGCTCGGAGAAGAACGGGACGGTGAAGGCCCACAGCGTCACGTCGCGCATGACGAAGGGCACGCCGAGTGCCGGGGCGAGATCCGCCCACATGGCGAACATCCGGGAGCAGAACGGGCCGGGCGCGGCGTAGGTGCACGCCAAGGTCAGCGACCGCAGGTCCGACCCGTACGCGAGGGCGTACTCCTGGCAGATCATCCCGCCCATGGAGACCCCCATGAGGTGGAAGTCGGTGATCTCCAGGTGGTCGACCAGCGCCTTCGCGTCGTCGGCAAGCAGTCGCGAGGTGTACGCGCCGGGGGGCGCGTCGGTGGCGCCGATCCCGCGGTTGTCGAAGCGCAGGACGCGCAAGCCGGCCTCCAGCAGCGCCGGCACCTGGAAGTCCCAGGAGTCGAGCGCGTCGGCGAGCCCGTTGACCAGCACGAGGGTCTCGGGGCCGTCGCCGTCGAGCTGGTAGTTGATGTCGATTCCGTTGACGTGAGCTGTGGGCACCGGTTTTCTCCTCGTCGGACTACGGGTGGACGCGGGCAGGTGGGGCGGTCACCAGGCAGGCCGCCTCATGGGAGGCGCCGAGCGGCTCGAGGTCCGGCCGCACGGTGCGGCAGGTGTCGGTGACCAACGGGCACCGGGGATGGAACCGGCACCCGGCGGGGGGGTCGAGCGGGCTGGGGATCTCGCCCGACAGCGGCACGACGTCGATCCGGTGGGTGGGGTCCGGCTGCGGGATCGCCTGGATGAGGGCCCGCGTGTACGGGTGGCTCGGGCTGCCGAAGATGTCCCGGGTCGGGCCGACCTCGGCGATCCGGCCGAGGTACATGACGGCGACCCGCTGGCTGAGGTGCTCGACGACCGCGAGGTCGTGCGCGATGAACAGCACCGCGACCCCGAGGTCGCGCTGCAGGTCGGCGAACAGGTTGAGGACCTGGGCCTGGACGCTGACGTCGAGCGCGGAGACCGGCTCGTCGGCGACGATCAGGTCCGGTCCGCTGGCCAGCGCCGCGGCCAGCCCGACCCGCTGCCGCTGCCCGCCGGAGAGCTGCCGGGGCAGTCTGCCGACGTACGACGGGCTGAGCCCGACCCGGTCGAGCAGGTCGACCACCCGGCGGTCCCGGTCGAGGGGCGTGCCGATGCGGTAGGCGTCGAGCGCCTCACGGATGCTGCGGCCCACCGGCCACCGCGGGTCGAGGCTGGCGTAGGGGTTCTGGAACACCGGCTGGACCCGGCGACGGAACTCGGCCCGGCGTCGGCCCCGCAGCGCGGTCACATCCGAGCCGTCGAACGTGATGGCGCCGTCGTCGACGCTGGTCATCCCGAGGACACACCGGCCGAGCGTGGTCTTGCCGCTGCCCGACTCGCCGACGAGCCCGAGCACCTCGGCGCGGCCGACGTCCAGCGAGACGCCGGCCACCGCGGAGACGACCCGCCGACGGACCAGGCCGGAGGGCACCGAGAAGGTCTTGACCAGGCCCTCCACCTGCAGCAGGGCGCTCACGGGCGGTCCCCCGGGCCGACCAGCGCGGCGCTGACGTCCCAGCAGGCGACGGTCGTGGCCCCGACGACCACCGGCTCGGGGCGCGACGGGCACTCGGCCCGCGCCCGAGGGCAACGGTCCAGGAAGCGGCAGCCGGGCAGCGACCCGGACAGGTCCGGCACCTGGCCGGGGATGACAGTGAGGCCACCCGGCCGCGCATCAGCGCTCGGGAGCGCGCCGAGCAGGGCCCGGGTGTAGGGATGCTGCGGGTCAGAGAAGAGCCGCTCGACCGGCGCCTCCTCGACCAGCTGGCCGGCGTACATCACACCCACCCGGTCGCAGACCTGGGCGACCACACCGAGGTCGTGGGTGATGAGCAGGACCGCGGTGCCCTGGTCCCGGCACAGGCCGGCGATGAGACTGAGGATCTGCGCCTGGATGGTGACGTCGAGGGCAGTGGTCGGCTCGTCGGCCACCAGCACGGCGGGCTGGTTGGCCAACGCGGCAGCGATCACGACACGTTGACGCATCCCACCGGAGAAGCGGTGCGGAGGGTCGGAGTAGCGGCTTGCGGCATCCGGGATTCCCACCTCGGTCATCAGCCGGACCGCCTGCGCTCGAGCCGCGGCGCGGCCAACTCTCCGGTGGGCGCGGATCGTCTCGGCCACCTGCTCGCCGACGGAGAACGTCGGGTCCAGGCTGGTCGAGGGGTCCTGGAACACCATCGAGATCCGGTCGCCGCGCAAGCGCCGCAGGTGCTGCTCCTCGAGCCCGAGCAGCTGCTCACCGTCGAGCTGGGCCGAGCCTGCGACCCGCGCTTGCGCCGGCAGCAGCCCCATCACGGCGCCGGCGAGGGTGGACTTCCCGCAGCCGCTCTCGCCCACCAGGCCGACGATCTCCCCCGGGGCGACGGACAGGCTGACCCCGTCCACAGCCGAAACCGGCCCCTCCGGGCTGTCGTAGTCGACCCTGAGGTCCTGCACGGCGAGCGCCGGCCGGCTCATCGCAGTACTCCGTGCGGATCGAACCGCACGCGCAGGCCGTCGCCGAGCAGGACGAATCCGAGCACGGCCAGAGCGAGGGTCAGCCCGGGGAAGATCTCCACCCAGGGTGCCTGGACGAGGACGTCGCGCCCCTCGGAGAGCATGAGGCCTAGGGACGGGGTGGGCGGCTGGGTGCCGAGGCCGAGGAAGCTCAACGCTGCCTCGATCTGCAGGGCGAAACCGGCCAGGATCGAGACCTGGACGAGCACCGGCCCGATCGCGTTCGGGACCACGTGTCCGGCGAGCACCCTCGCGTGCCCGGCGCCGCGGGCGGCCGCCCCTTCGACGTACCCGAGGTGGGCGACGCCGAGGGTGCTCCCGCGCATCACCCGGGCCAGGATCGGGAGGTAGATGATCGCGATCGCCACCGCGGCCACCGCGCTGCCGGGCCCGATGATCGCGATGAGCGTGACGGCCAGGAGCAGGGCCGGCAGGACCAGGAGCATGTCCAGCGGACGGGAGATCAGCGTGTCCGTCAGGCCGCCGAAGTACCCCGCGACCGCACCCAGCGGTACCGCGACCAGCGCGGCCATGACCACCGACGAGATCGCGACCAGCAGGCTGACGCGCAGCGCGAACAGCACCCTGGTGAAGACGTCCCGGCCGAGCGCGTCGGACCCGAACAGGTGCGACGCGTCCGGAGCGGCCAGGATCCGCTGCGGGTCGACGGTCTCAGGGTCGTGCGGCGCGATCCACGGGGCGAGCAGTGCCAGCAGCACCAGGACACCCAGGATGAGCGAGCCGACGAGCACCGGTCCGCGCAGCCGACGTCGCCGACCGCGCGGACGGGCCACAGCCACGGCGCTCACGAGGCGGACCCGTCGGCGACCCGGGAGTCCAGCCAGCCGACGACGAGATCGGTGACCAGCGAGACGAGGATGAACAGCGATGCGACGACGAGGACCCCGGCCTGCACCACGGGGTAGTTGCGCTGGTTGATCGCCGTGACGAGCAACCGACCCACACCGGGCAGTGCGAACAGCGTCTCGATCACGATGGCGCCGCCGAGCAGGACACCGAACTGGATACCGATCACCGTGATGACCGGGATCGCGGCGTTCTTCAGTGCGTGGCGGTACACGATCCGCCGGTGGCTCAGACCCTTGGCGCGCAGGAAGGTCACGAACGGCTGGCCCATGGTGGCCTCCATCGCCCCCCGCGTGGTGCGCAGGATGTAGGCGGCCTCCGCGACGGCGAGGGTCAGCACGGGGAGCGTCATGTACTGCAGGTTCTGCACCGGGTCGTCGGTGAACGGCACGTAGCCCGAGGGGGGTAGCAGGGTGAGGGTCCCGGAGAACAGCAGGACGAGCATGATCCCCAGCCAGAAGTCAGGGATGCTCACGCCTGCGACGACGAAGCCGTCGGTCAGCCGTCGGACCCACGCGGAGCCGGTGGCGGCCAGCACGCCGAGCGGGACGGCGACGACGATCGCCAGCCCCATCGCCAGGACGGTCAGCTCGAGCGTCACCGGCACCCGCTGGGCGAGCAGCTCGCTCAGGGGCGCCTTGCTCACGAAGTCGGTGCCGAAGTCGCCGTGCAGCACCCCGCCGATCCAGCTCAGGTACTGCTGCACCAGAGGCTGGTCCAGCCCCAGCTGCGACCGGGTCTCGGCGACGTTCTGCTTGGTCGCCCGGAACCCGAGCATGGTGCGGACCGGGTCGCCGGGGACCAGCCGGATGATGAGGAACACGAACACGCTCATGGCCAGCAGCGACGGCACGGTCAGCAGCAGCCGACGTACGACGAAGCGCGCGCGGCCGCTCACGGCCTGACTCCCTCGCGACGCACCCGTCGCACCAGGTCGCGGATCTTCCGCTCGGTCAGGACGAAGTGCTCGGCCGCGATCGCGGCCGCCGCGTCCCCGTCGCCGGCCTCGATGGCACCGGCCAGCTCCTCGTGCTGGTGCGCGGCCTTGTCCCTGATGCGCGCGGTGTAGGGCTCGGCGCCGAGGTTGAGGCTGATCCGGGAGCGGATCTGGGTGGACAGCCCGACCAGGACGGGATTGTGGGTGGCCTCGGCGACACTTCGGTGCAGCAGCTCGTCGGCACGCCGGGAGTCCTCGCGGTCGCCGGCTTCGGTGTACTGCGCGAGCGCCGCCTTGACGGCGCGGACGTCGGCAGGGCGTCGCCGCTCGGCCGCGGTCCTGGCGATGAGGGGCTCGATCAGGCGGCGGGCATCGAACAACGCCTCGAACCGCTCCCAGTTGGGCAGCAGGTGCCGGCCGACCATCTCTGCCGACCCCGGTCCCCACCCGGACAGCACGAACGAGCCGCCCTGGCGGCCGCGGCGTACCTCGATGTAGCCGGCCTCGGCAAGCCGGTGCAGCGCCTCCCGGACGCCGGTGCGGGACACCCCGAGCATCTCGGCGAGCTCCCGCTCGGCCGGCAGCCGCTGGCCGGGCACGTACACGCCCAGGGCGACCGCTGTCACCAGGCGGTCGACGATCTGGTCCGCCACGTTTCGGGTGACCACCCGCTCGCCCAGCGGCTTGGCGACGTCGCGGTCCAGCTCGCCGAACATGTCGAGGTCCAAGGTCCTGGGGATCCCGGTCACGCGACCACCGACCCCGGCCGGTACCACTCGGCCAGGAAGCGGGCGAGGGTGCGAGCGCCGTCGACGACGCTGTCGAGGTCGACCGACTCGTCCACACCGTGGATGTCCGCGGCGGCCGGGCCGTAGCAGAGCGCGGGCACGCCGAAGTCGTTCAGGTAGGTGCGCGCATCGGTCGTGCTGCCCAGGGAGAAGACTCCCGGGTCGGCACCGTGGGCGTCCCGGTGCGCCGCCGCGACCGCCCGCACCAGGGGGTGGTCGGCGTCCAGGTGGTAGCCGCGGGCGCGGAAGCCACTCGAGCGCACCGTGGGCTCGGTGGGAAAGCCGCCGTCCCTGCGGACCAGCTCCTTGAGGGCGAGCGTCACCTCGCGCTCGGCGTCGTCGGCGGTCCAGGCCCGGGGGTAGCCGATGCGCAGGCGGACCCGCGCGGAGGTGGGGACGCTCGAGGGCCAGTCGCCCGCGGCGAGCTCGCCGACGTTGAGGTTGTACGGGCTCGGAACGTCGTCGAGGTCCGGGTCGGGGCAGCGCTGCGCCAGCCCGTCGGTCCATTCCCGCAGCCCGGCCACCAGGCGGTACACCAGGTCCACCGGGTTCACGGCGCGGTGTGCCGACTCGGCGTGCGCCGATACGCCGGCCACCTCGACGTCGACCCAGAGGATCCCCACCCCACCCACCATCAGGTCCAGACCGGTGGGCTCGAGCAGCACGACCGCCTCGGCCAGGACCCCCTCGCGGGCTGCCGCCAGCGTGCCGTTGCCGGTGCACTCCTCCTCGATCGCCGCCAGGAAGGACAACGGGCCGGTGAGGATGTCGGGGGCCACCGAGAGCAGGGCGCGCAGTGCCAGGACCCCCATCGCGAAGCCGGCCTTCATGTCCCCGGCGCCGCGTCCGTAGAGCCGGGCGCCGTCCCGGCGCGGCTCGAACGGCGGGGAGGCCCACCGGCCCGGCGAGTCCGCGGGCACCACGTCGATGTGGCCGTTGAGCAGCAGGGCCCGACCCTGTGCCGGTCCTGTCACGGCGACCACCTGGGTCCGACGGCCGGTCGTCGGCTGCGGGACGCCGGCCCGGGGGTCGTCCGCGATGTCGACCGGCAGGTCGATCCAGCGGACCGTGAAGCCGAGCCCGGCGAGCTCGTCAGCGAACACCGACAGCGCGCCGTGCTCGTTCCCGACGGTGCTCGGCTCGGCGACGAGTCGCTCGAGGAAGCCGAAAGCGTCCTCGGCGCACGACGCGATCGCCGCGTCGAGCCGGTCAGCCTCAATCAGCACGGCGGGCGCCCTCAATGGTCAATGGTCTAGTCCAATGACCTTACCACCGAACCGTGCGACGGTGGTGATGCCGCCGGAGGGTTTGGCCGCGCGACCAGTCAGAGCCCGGCGGCATGCCGGCGCCGGCCGGCGGCCAGTGGGTCGGTTACCAGGTGACGGCGATGTACTTGGACTCGGTGTAGTCCAGCAGTCCCTCGTGGCCACCCTCGCGACCGATGCCGGACTGCTTCACCCCGCCGAACGGTGCGGCGGGGTCGGAGACCAGGCCTCGGTTCAGCCCGACCATCCCGCTCTCCAGCGCCTCGGCCACCCGCAGTCCTCGGGCCAGGTCGCCGGTGTACAGGTAGGCCACCAGCCCGTACTCGGTGTCGTTGGCCCAGCGGATCGCGTCGGCCTCGTCGGTGAACGTCACGATCGGCGCGACCGGCCCGAAGATCTCCTCCTTGAGGATGGCCGCGTCAGCCGGGACGTCGACCAGCACCGTCGGGTCGTAGTAGCAGCCGGTCCGCTCCGGTACCTCGCCGCCGATCAGCGCCCGGGCTCCGCCGGCAAGTGCACCGGTGACCAGCTCGTCGACCTTCTCCACCGCGGCGTCGTTGACCAGCGGCCCGACCTGGGTGCCGTCCGCCGTGCCGGGGCCGACCTTGAGCGCGCTCATCTTCTCCGCCAGCCTGCGTGCGAACTCGTCCGCGACCGACGCCTCGACGTAGAACCGGTTGGCGGCGGTGCACGCCTCGCCGCCGTTGCGCATCTTCGCGATCATCGCCCCCTCGATCGCGGCGTCCATGTCGGCGTCGGCGAAGACGAGGAACGGCGCGTTGCCGCCCAGCTCCATCGAGGTGTTGACGATGGTGTCGGCGGCCAGCTTGAGCAGGGTGCGGCCCACCTCGGTGGAGCCGGTGAACGACAGCTTGCGCACCCGGTCGTCGTTGACCATCGCCGCCACGACCTCGCCGGAGCGGCGGGCGGGAACGACGTTGACGACACCCTTGGGTACGCCGGCGTCGTCGAGGATCTGCGCCATCAGCAGCGCGGTCAGCGGGGTGTCCGAGGCCGGCTTGAGCACGACCGTGCAGCCCGCCCCCAGCGCCGGACCCATCTTCCGGGTGGCCATCGCGGCCGGGAAGTTCCACGGCGTCACCAGGACGCAGACCCCGACCGGCTGGTGGACCACCATGATCCGGTTCGCCCCGGAAGGTGCGGTGGTGACCATGCCGTCCATCCGGACGGTCTCCTCGGCGTACCACCGGAAGAACTCCGCGGCGTACGTTGCCTCGCCCTTCGCGTCGGTCAGCGCCTTACCGTTCTCCAGCGAGATGAGCGTCGCGATCTCGTCCGCCCGGTCGGTCATCAGCTGCCACGCCCTGCGCAGGATCTCGGCGCGCTGGCGTGGGGCCGTCGCGGCCCACCCGGGAAGTGCCTCGGCTGCCGCGTCGACCGCGGCCAGGCCGTCGTCGGCCGACCCGTCGGACACCTGCGCGATCACCTCGCCGGTCGCCGGGTCGGTCACGTCGAAGCGGCCGCCTTCGGACGCCGCGCGCCACGTCCCACCGATGAACAGGTCGGTGGGCACCTTGCTGAGCAGGTCTGCAGTCATGTCTCGCATCCTCGCTTCCCGCGGCGCGTCCCGCCAGAGGGTGGTCAGTAGGGGTTGGCGACGACGAGGTCCTGCGCCGGGAAGAGCGTGAGGACCTTCGGGCCGTCCTCGGTGACGACGACCTCCTCCTCGATCCGGGCGGCCGAGAAGCCGTCGCTGGCCGGGCAGTACGTCTCCAGCGCGAAGACCATCCCCGCCTTGATCTCCACCGGCTCCTTCATCGAGTTCAGCCGGGAGATGATCGGCCGCTCGTGCAGCCCGAGTCCGAGGCCGTGCGCGAACTGCAGGCCGAAGGCCTCCATCTCGCTGCCGAACCCGAAGTCCTCGGCCTTGGGCAGCAGCGCGGCGATCTCGTCCGAGCCGACGCCCGCCTTGATGCCGGCAAGACCGCTGTCCATCCACTCCCGCGCCTGCGTGTACGCGTCCCGCTGGGACGGAGTGGCGCTGCCGACCGAGAAGGTGCGGTAGTAGCAGGTCCGGTAGCCGTTGAACGAGTGGATGATGTCGAAGAACGCCTGGTCCCCCGGGCGGATCAGTCGGTCGGTGAAGTTGTGCGGGTGCGGGTTGCACCGCTCCCCGGAGATCGCGTTGACGGCCTCGACCTGGTCCGAGCCCATCTCGTACAGGCGCTTGTTGACGTGGGCGACGATGTCGTTCTCACGGATGCCGGGCTTCAGCATCTCGACGATGTCCTGGTAGACGCCGTCGACCATGGCGGCCGCCTGGTTGAGCAACATGATCTCGTCGGTCGACTTGATGCAGCGCGCGTCGAGCATGAGCTGCTGGGCGTCGACGACGCGCAGCCCCTGCCGTTGCATCTCGAACAGGAACGGCGGCTCGACGATGTCGACCCCGACGGGCAGGTCCGCGACGCCGGCCTCGACGAGCATCGACTTGATCTCGGCGACGGCCTCGGCCATCAGCCCGACCGATGGGGCGACGGCGCCGCGGAAGCCGAGGAAGCCGGCCCGGTAGTTCTCCTCCGGCACCCAGGGCGAGTACTTCTTGTGGTGCTTCACCGCCGACCCGAAGTCCCACAGGACCGGGTCCTTGCCGCGGGCAAGCAGCGCGTACCGGATCATCTTGTCCCCGAGCGCACCACCTATCCAGGTCTGCGTGGTGTACCGGATGTTGTAGAAGTCGAAGAGCAGGAACGCCCCGCACTCGCTGCCGTCGAGGGCTTCCTTGGCCCGGCCGATGCGGTACCGACGCAACCGCTCGAAGTCGACTCGGCCCTCGTAGTCGACCCCCATGTGACCCGGTGCGGGCAGCGGGGCCGACGGGCCGGGCGTCGTGCTCACCTCAGCCTGCCGCGTCGGGGGGCGTGAGGCCGTCGTCGACGGGGGTGTCCTCCGGCTTGAGCTCCAGCCCGGAGGCAGCCGCCTGCTGGTCGAGGAGGATCGCGAAGTCCTCGTCGACCCGACCGCTGCTCACCGACTGCTGCACCAGCTGCGCGGTCACGGCTGCGACCGGCATCGGGACGTCGAGCTCGCGCGCCGCCGCTAGGCCGAGGTCGAAGTCCTTGCGCAGCAGGACCGGGGTGAAGGTCGGCGTGTAGTCCAGCTGCACGAAGGCCGGCGTCTTGTAGCGGGTGAAGACCGAGCCCATGACGCTGTGGTTGAGGAACTCGAGGAAGGCCGCGCGGCTCATGCCGCCCTTCTCGGCGAGCACCGTGATCTCGGCCATCGACTGGGTCACGACGCCGAGCAGCAGGTTGTGGCAGATCTTCGCCAGGCGGGCGGTCTCACCCCCACCGACGTAGGTCACGTGCCGGCCGATCGCCTCCAGCAGCGGGCGCACCCGCTCGAAGGTCTCCTCGTCGCCGGAGCTGACCAGGGTGAGCTTGCCGGCGGCCACCACCTTGCCGTTGCCGCTCACCGGCGACGCGAGGAACTTGGTGCCCACGGCGTCGCAGGCCGCCCGCATCGTCGCCGAGGTCTCGGCGGAGACGGTCGAGGTGTCGACCAGGACCGCGGGCACGGTGCTGGGCTCGGCGAGCAGGCCACCGTCGCCGGTGAGCACCTGGACCAGGTCCTTGTCGGAGCTGACCATGGTGAAGACCACGTCGCGGCCGCGCAGGTCGGCGATCGAGTCGACGACCCTCGCCCCGTGCCTGGCCAGCGGCTCGGCCTTGGCGCGGGTGCGGTTCCACACCTCGAGGTCGGCGCCCGCCCTGGCGAGCCTGGTGGCCATGGCGGCGCCCATCCGGCCGGTGCCGATCCAGCCGACCTGACCGGCACCGCTCAGGTTCCCGGGCGGCCCAGCAGGGTCCGCTGCCGTCGTTCCGCTCATCGGGCTCCCACCGTCTGCTCGGCGCGGCTGCACTGCACGCCGCCTGCAATCGTTTGCGGTCGCAGGCTAGCCAGCGCGCTTCCGGGGTGTCAAGAAGCCGGCCACGGCGCCTGCCCGGCGCCCGGCTCGCGGGACGCTCAGGAACTGAGCCGGCGGGCCAGCCAGTCGGCGGTGTACGGCCGGTGCTTCGGCCAGACGTTCATGCACCCGTGGTTGCCGTCCGGGAGCAGCAGCAGCTCGGCGTCCTTGGCCTCCTGGGCCAGCCGTTCGGCGTGCTGCCAAGGGATCAAGCGGTCTAGCTTCCCGGTGACGACGAGCAGCGGGGCCGTGATGGCGCCGGCCCAGCCGGCCAGGTCGAGGGTGGCGGCGTTGGCGCGTGCTTCGTCGTCGGTCTGCACCTGGGATCGGACCCGGAAGGTGTCCCGGGTGAGCTGCGGCAGGTCGCCCCAGCAGTCGCCGAAGTTGTACGGGCCCGCGAGCGCCACGGCGGCGCGGATCCGGTCGCCCGCGGCCGCGGCGACCCGCGGTGCGTAGTACCCGCCGAGGCTGACGCCCCAGACCCCCAGCCGGTCCCCGTCGACCTCGGGCTGCGCTGCCAGCGCGTCGAGGAAGGCCAGGCCGGGAGCCGACCAGTCGCCGCGGATGGGCAGGTCGTACTCGGCCTCGCCCTGGCCCGGCCCGTCGACGCTGAACGTGGCCAGGCCGCGGTCCAGGAAGGTCTTCTCGGTGGAGCGGAACTCCTCCTTGGTGGAGTCCAGCCCGGGGATCATCAGCACGGCGGGGTGCTGGCCACCGGGCGAGGTCCCGGCCGGGACGCGCAGGACGCCGACCATCGTCGCGCCCTCGAACGGCACCTCGACGCGGCGCCCGGGCGGGTCGAGGTGCGGCAGCGCGTCGTCCAGGCAACGGACCGCGTTCCGGTGCGCCGTGCGCATCTGCTCGTAGTCCTCGACGAAGACGAACTTCGCGAAGTGGAAGTACGTCGCCGCCATCGCCAGGTGCTCACCGGCGGTGCGAGTGCGGCCGTCGGCCAGCGCGACCCGGCCGAGCGCCTCGTGCTCGGCGGCGACGGCCGACCAGGCGGCGCACCAGTCCGACCAGCGGTCGAGGCCCTTCGTGACCCGCTCGAAGTCGGCGACGGTGATGCCGTTGGTGGTGAACCGCGGTCCCCAGTGGGAGATCGCCGAGGCGAGCTTCTCGTCCATGCGCGAGCCGTTCCTTTCGAGACAACATCCACGGATCTTGAGACGACGCGCCGTACTCAACCCGGTGCGTCGTCTCAAGATCCGCCGGATCGAAGGGCGTTGCAATCGTGTGCAGGATCGGGCACGCTTCCGTTCGTGTCAACGGACCTGGGCGCCGGAACCGCTCCGGGCCCCCTCGCGGCGCCGCGGCCGGTGGGCGGCCCCCCGCCGGCCTTCTCAGCGCGGGAGTACGCCCGGCGTCGGCGCCTGGTCGAGGACTGCGCGGCAGAGAAGGGGCTGGACGCGGTCGTCGTCTACGGCGCCAACCGATCCGGGAGCGCAGTGCCGTGGCTGACCGGGTGGCCGGTCACGCGGGAGGCGGTGCTCGTCATGCGCCCGGCCGAGCGGCCGGTCCTGCTCGTCGGGTTCGCCAACCACGTGCCGAACGCGGCCCGGGTCGCGGTCGACTGCGACGTCCGGCCGGTCGGTGAGACCACCGCGGCCACCGTGCGCGACCTGCTCGGCAACGCCCAGCGGGTCGGTGTGGTCGGCGGGGCACCCGGCACCGTGCGCCGGGTGCTGCGTGAGCAGGTCGAGCTGGACTCGGCCCACGCGAGGTGGCGCTCGGTCAAGAGCGCCGAGGAGCTCGAGCACCTCCGGTACGCCGCCTGGCTCACCGACCGGTCGGCGGCCGCGCTGGTCGAGGCGGCGCTGCCCGGTGCTACCGAGCTGGACCTCGTCGCGGCGGTCGAGGCGTCCTACGCCGGCACCGGCGCGACCAACCACATCCACTACGTCGCGGCGACGTCGATGGCGGAGCCGGACCGGTGCGTGCCCGGGCAGTGGCCGACCTCGCGCACGGTCGAGGCCGGGTCGGCGGTGGTGTTCGAGCTGAGCACGGCGTGGGGGCAGGACACCGCTGGGCAGCTGCTGCGCACGGTGACGGTCGACGCAGAACCGACGCCGCTGTACGCCGGGCTGCACGCGCTGGCCACCGAGGTGCACGACGCGATCGTGGCGCAGCTGCGGCCGGGCGCCGTGCCGGCGGACCTGCTGACGAGCGCGGATCCGTTGCTGGCCAAGGGTTTCATCACCGTCGACGACATCGTGCACGGCTTCGGCGGCGGCTACCTGCCGCCGGTGCTGTCGCACCGCGGCCCAGCGGTCGGCGTGCACGCCGAGCCGCTGGTCGCGGGGATGACGCTCGTCGTCCAGCCGAATGTCGCCACGCCGGACCTCGCCGCCGGGGTGCAGACCGGCGAGCTGTACGAGATCACCGCGGACGGCGCCCGGTCGCTGCACGCGTTTCCAACGGGGCTGCTCCGTGGAGGTAGGCAGTTGTGAGTGTCGCCGTCGGTACGCCGAAGCTGCACGACCCGACCCATCCGCTCTTCACCCCGCTGGCGGCCTCACCGCCGGACGAGGTCGACGTCGTCGTCATCGGCGCCGGTCACAACGGGCTGATCTGCGCGGCGTACCTCGCCCAGGCCGGGCTCGAGGTGTGCGTGGTCGAGGCGCAGGACGTCGTCGGCGGCAACACGGTCACCGAGGAGCTGACGCTGCCGGGTTTCCTGCACGACTCGTGCTCCAGCGCGCACGTGCTCATCCAGTCCAACCCGGTGCTCCGCGACGACGAGCTCGGCCTGCTGTCGACGTACGGGCTGCAGTACGTCCACACCGACCCGGCCGTGGTGCTGCCGCTGCCCGGCGGCGACGCGCTCACGGTGCACCGCGACCTCGACGCGACGGTCGAGGAGGTGGCGCGGTTCGCGCGGTCGGACGCCGGCGAGCTGCGGGCGATGATGCGCGAGTGGGACGGCGGACTCGGCGCCGCGCACGCCCGGCTCGGCTCCGGCGAGGCGCCGCTGGACGACGAGGCAACCAAGCAGTACGACGACCTGCGTGCCCGCTCTGCGTGGGACGTGGTGCACGCCCGGTTCGAGCACCCGGTTGTGCGGGACCTGTTGATCTGGCTGGGTTTCGCGACCATCCAGGACCCCCGCCGGCCCGGCACGGGTGCGCTGCCGTCGGCAATCACGGCGGGCCGGATCAGGTACGGCTGGGCGACGCCGGTCGGCGGGTCGGGTGCGCTGCCGGCCGCTCTCGTGCGGCACCTGGTCGGCCACGGCTCGTCGGTGGTCGCGTCATCGCCGGTGGCAAGGATCGACACGTCGTCCGGCCGCGCCTCGGCGGTCGAGCTGGCGAGCGGCCGCCGGATCGGCGCCCGTCGCGCGGTGGTGTCGTCGGCGCACCTGGCGTCGCTACCGGGAATGCTGACCTCCGAGCCGACACCCGACCTGGTCGAGGCGAGGGACACCTGGCAACCCGGGCTCTCACTGTTCGCGGTGCACGCCGCGCTGACGTCCGACATCACCTTCCCGACGGCCGCCGGCCCGGTGCATTCCACCGCCGGCGGGCTGGGCACGGCCGACGGGCTCCGGGCCCAGCTCGATGCGTTCGAGCGCGGTGAGCCGGACGCTCGCGACCCGTGGCTGCTGCTCGTAGCGTCGACGGCGGTCGACCCGGACCGCGCCCCCGATGGCGGCGGGACCTTCAAGATCCTCACCACCGCCCCGCCTACCCGCGCGGACGGCCGGCCGTGGGACGGCGAGGACGGCGCCGGGATGGAGCACGGCCGGGCACTGATGGACCTCGTCCACGCCCGGACCGGCCTGCCCCGTGACGCCGTGCTGCAGATGATCGTCGAGACCCCCACCTCGCTCGCCGCCCGCAGCCCGTCGAACATCGGCGGCTCGTGCCACGGCGGCCACTTCGTGCGGCCGGACGGATCGGTGATCCCCGGCTGGCCACAACTCGCCGCCTCGGTCCCCGGCCTCTACCTCACCGGATCCACGGCGCACCCCGGTGGCTCCGTGAGCGGCCGGCCCGGCCGCAACACCGGCCGGCTGCTGCTCCGCGAGCTCACCTAGCGACGCGGCGCAGGGCGGCGGAAGCGGAAGCGGCGGCCAACGTCAGTCGTCGGCCATCGTGCGGCGATCACCGACCGGGCGCGCGCTGAGCGGGAACGCGAGCGAGCCGGCGGGGACCCACCACTCCATCACGTCGTAGGCGAGCCGCCCCACCAGGACAGATGGGTCGCCCTCGGACAGCCGGGCGGCCTCGGCCGGGTCGCAGGCGAAGATCGACATCCCGCGGTACGACGGGTCGCTCTGCTCGTCGAAGGGTCCGTTCACGACCACTACCCCCTGGCGCACCAGCTCGGCGCGGTAGGAGAGGTGACGTGCCTGGAGCGCGTCGAGCTCCTCGTCCGTCAGCTCCGGCGCATCGGTCGCCCGCCGCAGGACCACGACCGTGTACACGTCGAACGCATCGGGGATGTGGGGATCGGGTGCCACCGGTCTGCTCCTAGGGCTGGTCGTCAATCCGGCTCAGGGTCCACGCGAGCATCCTGCCGAAGTCACCGGCCTGCAACGTGCGCATCGCAAGTCCGCCGCTGACCGGACGAACCTGCCCGCGGACTGCGTGCGACGGTGCAGCCCGGCCGGACATGTGTCGGCTCGACGATGATGTGGCGGGGACGCGTCCGGCGGACGTCTTCGCGATGGACGAGGTTGCGCGGCGGCGACGGGGTTCCTTCGCGCCCTCGGCCGGGCCGCCTACATCCGGGCGTCGATGACGACCTTGCCGCTGCCGAGCTCCATAGAGCGCAGCAGGGCCGCCTCCGCCTCGGCGACCGGGTACACGTCGGTGATGATCGAGGTCAGGTCGAGCGCCTCGCCGTAGATCTCCAGCTGGCGCAGCATGCTGTCGTAACCCGTGTACGGGTGGTTGGTCGAGCCGAGCAGCCGCACGCTCTTCGAGGCGAGGTGCCGGTGCGGACTGATGGGCACCGTGCCCATCTCGACGAAGGCGCCGCACTCGATGTACGTACCGCCCTTGCGCAGCATCTCCAGCCCCTCGGGAACCACCTCGGGGATGCCGGCGCAGTCGACCGCCAGATCGGCGCCGCGGCCGTCGGTCAGGTCGCGGACGGCCTGCACCCTCTGCTCCGACGTGGTCTCGTCGACCCGCAGCGTGGTGGTCGCTCCGAAGCGGGTCGCCATCGCAAGGCGCTCAGCGGACAGGTCGACTGCAACGATGCTGCCGGCCCCGAGCATCCGGGCCCGGATCACGTGGAACAGCCCGAGCGGCCCCACACCTTGCACGACCAGGGTGTCCCCGGCCGCGAAGCCCTCCCGCGCAGAGGTGTTCAGCTCCTTGGCCTTCTCCAGCGTCGCGGTGACCACCATCGGCTCCACCAGAACCGCGAGCTCGGCCGACATCCCGGCCGGCACCTTGTACACGAAGACGTCGGTGTCGACGATCATGTACTCCGACCAGCCGCCGAAGAGGTGCGGCGCCACGTCGGAGGTCAGGCTCATGCCGTAGCACCGCTGGGTCTCGCACCACCCCATGCCATGCAGGTTGCGGCAGTACCAGCAGTGCCCGCAGACGACGTCGGGACACATGACCACACGGTCACCGGGCGCAAGAGGGCGGCCGGAGAACTCCAGTCGCTCCCGCGCCACCGATCCGATCTCGTCGATGATCCCGACGTTCTCGTGGCCGGGAATGACGGGGAACTGCGGGGTGGTCTCCATCATCGTCCCCGCGTACACGAGGCCCTCGCCCTTGAAGCAGTGCTTGTCCGTGCCGCAGATGCCCGAGAGCTCCATCCGGATCAGCGCCTGGTGCGGTTCGAGCCTCGGCCGCGGGAACTCCTGGATCTCGATCGTGCCCGGCCCGGTCAGCACTGCAGCGCGTACGTGCGACATCAGCCTCGCCGCCCTCTCGTCGGTCCTCGACCCCAGCCGATGCTAGGGCAGCGCCAGGCGCCCGACCGGCCGCTGCCTGTGGTGGGCTCGCGCCTGCCCGCTCAACGGGCGGGGGCCTCGGCGGGGTTCGGCGTCGAGCCGTGGGCGGCCGTCGCGGTGGCGCTGGTACCGCCGAGGTAGAGGCTGGCGATCTCGGGGTGGTTCATGACCTCGGTGGCACTTCCGGTGAGGCGGACCTTGCCGCCCTCCATGACCACGCCGTGGGTGGCGAGGCCCAGGCCGAGTCGCACGTTCTGCTCCACCAGCAGGATCGTCACCCCTTCCCCGTTGAGCCGGTTGATCAGCTCCGCCACCGCCGCGAGGGCGCGGGGGTCGAGGCCGAGAGACGGCTCGTCGAGCAGCAGCACCTTCGGGTCGAGCATCAGGCAGCGGGCGATCTCGACCATCCGACGCTGCCCGCCGGAGAGGTTGCCACCGTGCTGGTTGCTGCGGTCCGCGACGAGCGGTACCAGCTCCTCGACGGCTGCCAGACGTGACGCGAGCAGCTTCTTGTCCCGGCGGATGAGGAAGCCGCCCATGAGCACGTTCTCGCGCACGGTCATCCGGGGGAACAGCGCGTGCGACTGCGGGACCTGCGTGACCCCGGCCCGCAGGATGGCGGCCGCGGACTTGCCGGACAGGGTCGAGTCGCCCATGACGACCGAGCCGGCGGTGGGGGTCAGCAGGCCGGAGACGACGCGCAGGACGGTGGACTTGCCGGCGCCGTTCGGACCGACGATGCAGGTGATGGTGCCGGGGTCGCAGGTGAGGTCGACACCCTGCAGCACCGCGCCACCGCCGTAGCCGGCGACGATGCCGGTCAGCGTCAGCACGTCAGCTCACCTCCTGCGGCTGGTCCGGCTCCGGCTCGGTGACCGATGTCTCGGCGCCCGGCGGGCGCCACTCGTCGCCCAGATAGGCATCGAGCACGACCGGGTCCTCACGGATCGACTGCGGCGGGCCCTCGGCTATCGCGGCCCCGCGGGAGAACACCACGACGGGGTCGCACAGCTCGAGCACCATGGGGATGTTGTGCTCGACCACCAGGAACGTCACCCCCTGGGAGTTGAGGTCGCGCACGATCTCGACCATCCGCCCGACCAGGCTGGGGTTGACTCCACCGGCGGGCTCGTCCAGCAGCACCAGCTGCGGGTCGAGCATGAGCACCTGGGCCAGCTCGACCAGCTTCTGCTGGCCGTACGAAAGGGCGCCGGCCGGTTGCGCGGCGAAGCGCTCCATGCCGACGAACGCCAGCAGCTCGCGGGCCCGGTCGGCCTCGTGGCCGGACACCGACGCCTTGAGCATCGTGGACCACTTCGCGTCCGGCAGCGGCGCGACCAGGTTCTCCAGCACCGTCATGCTCGTGAAGAGACGCGTCGTCTGGAACGTCCGCGCGAGACCGAGGTGGCCGCGCTCCCACGGGTGCATCGCGTCGATCCGCCTGCCGTCGAGCCACACCTCACCCGAGTCGGCCTTCATCGCCCCGGTGACGAGGTTGAACAGGGTCGTCTTGCCCGAGCCGTTCGGGCCGATCAGTGCGGTGATGCTGCCCCGCTGCACCGTGAGGTCGGCACCGTCGACGGCGACCAGGCCACCGAACCGCTTGGACACGCTCCTCACCTCGAGCAGCGGCCCGCCCTGGGCGGTGCCGCGGGCGGCCCCGGCAGCCACGGCAGGCGCCAGCTCCCGGTCGCGCACGAGCATGGGGCCGGCGTCCAGTGCACCGGCCTGGTCGGTGTACTCGACCTCGGTCGGCCGGTGCCGCTGCCAGGCCTTCTGGATGGTCGGGAGCAACCCGTTCGGCAGGAACAGCACGATGAACATCAGCGCCAGGCCGAAGATGAGGACGCGGCTGCTGCTGCCGCCGTACACCGTGGCCGCCTCGGAGCCGATGCCGACGATGAAGGCTCCGACGACCGGGCCGTACAGCGTGCCGCGACCGCCGACGAGCGCGGCCAGCACGATCGTCACGCTGCCGAGGATCCCGAAAGCCCCGATCGGGTTGAGGAAGGTGAGGAAGTAGGCATAGACGCCGCCCGCGACGCCGATGAAGAACGACGACGCGGCGTACGCGGTCACCTTGTACCTCGTGGTGTTCACGCCGATCGCCGCGGCCTTGCCCTCGTCCTCGCGGATCGCGATCAGGCCGGTGCCGAACTTGGTCCGTCGGATCAGAGCGCTGAACCCGACGGTCAACGCGAACAGGCCGAGCATGATCAGGTAGAACGGGATCGCCTGGATGTCGCGCGACCAGAACGGCAGCTCGAGGGTGATGCCGTTGGAGCCCCTGGTGAGACTGCGCCAGTTGGTGGCGACGATCTGGGCGGCCAACAGCAGCGCGATGGTGATGATCACGAACGCGTGGCCGTGGGTGCGCAGCACCACCATGCCGACGAGCGTCGCCAGCACGACCGCCACGACGCCGCCGATCGGCGCCAGCCAGAGCGGGTTCACGCCGCTGTGCAACGCGATGATGGCCGCCGTGTACGACCCGATGCCGAGGAAGGCCGAGTGGCCGAGCGAGACGTACCCCGCGTACCCGCTGATGATGTTCCAGCTGACGGCCTGGACGCCGAGAAGGAACGTCACGAACAGCACGGTCTGGTAGTAGGTGTCACCCGGCTGCACCACCGGGTAGAGCGCGAGCACCACGAGGGCGAGCAACGCCACCAGGTGCGGTGTGGGCAACCGGCGGAGCCGCGACCGCTGGGTCGGTCCTGCGGCAGTACCGGGTGCAGTGGCGCTCACACGGCCACGTCCTCGCGCAGGCGGGTGCCGAACAGGCCCTGCGGCCGGAACAGCAGCACGGCCAGGATCACGACGTAGAAGACCAGTGTCGCCCAGCGCAGCGAGCCGTAGGTGGCGGTCAGCGTCTCGGCGAGGCCGAGGATCAGCGCGCCGGCGAGAGCTCCGGGCAGCGAGCCCATGCCGCCGAGCACGATGATGCCGAGCAGCCGGGAGATCCAGTCGTAGTGCGATGCCGGGAAGAACGGGTAGAGCACCGACAGGATCGAGCCACCCACCCCGGAGGTCGAGGCGCCGAGCGCGAACGCCAGCGCGGCCGTCGACGTGGCCCCGACCCCGACCAGAGCGGCGCCGGAGGGGTTCTGCGACGCGGCCCGGATGGCCCGGCCCGTCCAGGTGCGGGTGAGCACCACGTACAGGGCGGCAAGCACGATCATGGCGGCGAGGAAGCCGTAGACCTGCGCCTTGGGCAGCGCGATCGAGCCGACTCGGAACGACTGCTCGAAGTAGCTCGGGGTGGCCGACTTGAACTTGTTGCCGGCGGTGAGGTTGAGGATGCCCTCGATCGTCAGCGCCAGCCCGAACGTGAGCAGCACCGACATCGACGGCGACGCGCCCCTGATGCGGACGATGACCGTGCGGTAGAGCACCCAGCCGAAGCCGAACATCATCGGCGTCGTGATCACCGACGCGAGGATCGGGTCGATGCCGGTGTGCTTCCACAGCCACCAGGTGAACATCGCGACCAGGATGAGGAACGCACCCTGGGCGACGTTGATGATGTTCATGACGCCGAAGACGAGGGTGAGACCGGAGGCCATCAGCGCGTAGACGCCGCCGATGAGCAGGCCCAGGATCACCGCCTGGAGAAGCTCAGTCATACCGGGGTGCTCACTCCTGGGCCTCCTCGGCCGCGTCGTCGTCCTCGTCTGGTCTAGCAGAGGTGTGGTGCCGGTGGGGGCGCGTCGCGGCAGGCACGACGCGCCCCCACCAGGTCCGGGGACCGCCCCGTCAGGTCGCGGTCACGACCACGGCGGCTTGGGGTAGACGACCGTGTCGGCGGTCGCCGCGTCGGCGGGTGCGACGACCTGGACCTTCCCGGACTGCCACTGGGCCAGGATGAAGTTCCCCTGCGGCTCACCCTTCTCGTTCCACGAGAGGGGACCGAGGATCGTCTCCACCTCGTTGCTGTGCAGGTAGTCCTTGATCTTGTCCTGGTCGATCTCGCCGACCTTCTCCACCGCCGCCTGCAGGACCTCGGCCGCGGCGTACGCGTCGGCCGCATCCTCGGCCGGGGTCGCGCCGTCGTAGGCCTTGCCGTATGCGGCGACGAAGTCGGAGTTGCCCGGCGTGGTGGCCTGCTCGTTCCAGCTGACGGTGTAGAAGACGCCCTCGGTGTTGGCCGTCCCGACACCCTCGCTGTACTGGCCGGCGTTGCTCGGGGCGGAGGTCTGGAACAGCGCCTTCGGCGTGTAGCCGAGCTGCTTGAGCGACCGGACCAGGCCGACGCCGTCCTCGAACACCGCGCCCTGGGCGATCAGGTCGGGCTTCTTGTTCTTCAGCGTGTTGGCGATGGTCTGGAAGTTGGTCGTGTCGGCCGGGTAGACCGAGGAGTAGACCGTCTTCACGCCGAGCGCCTCGAGCTGCGTCTGCATCGACTCGATGACCGGACGGGTGAACGGGTCGTCCTGCGTCGGGTAGGCCGCGGTCTTCGGCTGCTGGTCAGCCGGCAGCGACTGGATCCACTCGACGAACACGTCGGCCTGGTGCGGCGCGGTCGCCGGCTGCGCGAAGAACAAGTAGTCGAAGCCGCGGTCGAACATCGTCGGAGCACCACCTGCCGGCTCGACGAAGACCATGCCGTTCTTCTCCGCCACGGCCGACGCCGGGAAGTTGAGCAGCGAGGAGAAGGTGCCGAGGAGCAGGTCCACCTTGTCCTGCGTGATGAGCTTCGTGTAGTCGGACACCACCGTGTCCTGGTTGCTGGCGTCGTCGGAGATCTTGAGCTCGACCTGCCGCCCCAGCAGACCGCCGTCGGCGTTGACCTTGTCGCGCCACACCTCGTACCCGCGCTTGGCCTCGCCACCGGGCTGGGAGAAGTCACCGGTGAGCGGCAGGGAGATGCCGATCGTGATGGGGCTGGTGTCGCTGGACGACCCCCCACCCCCACCACCGGTGCTGGGAGCGCTGCTCCCACCGCAGGCCGCCAGGACCAGCGCGCTCGCAGCCGTCGCGGCCGCCAGCGCGAGCGTGCGCCCCGCCCGACGTCGATCCGCCCGGCGTGGAGCGGTGGGAAGAGACGAGTGATCGGTCATGCGCCCTCCTGGGGTGGCGCCGGGGACACCGGCATCGCAATCGATTGCGTTACGGGCATCTTGGAGAGCCGCGCTGGGGCTGTCAAGCGTTTCGGCGCCGTTACCGGCTCGTGACGGCAAACGATTGCCGGTACTCTGGCCGGTTGTGAGCACCATCCGGTCCGACCTGGTGGTCGGCACCTTCTCCCCCTCCGTCCTGCTCCGCGTGGCCCGGCGCACCGGGCTGCTGGATCGCCACGGCCTGGCCGTCGAGGAGCGGTCGGTGCCCTCCTCGCCGGCGCAGTTCTCGGCCCTCGCCGACGGCAGCCTCGACGCGGCGCTGACGAGTCCGGACAACGTCGTGGCGTACCGGCTGCTGCCGGGCAACCCGCTCGGCCCGACCCGCGACGTGCGGATCGTGGCCGCGGTCGACCGGGGGCTCGGCCTGGCGTTGTACGCCGCGGCGGACCACGGGGACGTGGCCGCCCTGCGTGGCGCGGTCGTGGGCGTCGACGTCGCCGCCTCGGGCTTCGCCTTCGCTCTGTTCGAGATCCTCGAACGGGCCGGGCTGCGTCAGGACGACTACACGCTGGCCGAGCTCGGCTCCACCCCGAAGCGGCTGGAGGCCCTCCTGCACGGCCGGTGCGCCGCCACCATGCTCAACGCCGGCAGCGCTCTCTCCGCCGACGACGCCGGACTCATCCGGCTCGCCGAGGTCACGGACGTGGCCGGGCCGTACCTGGGCACCGTGCTGGCCGTACAGGGTGAACCCACCAGTGCCGTTCGCGCGCTGGACCGGGCACTCCGCGCGGCGGCCCACGCCGTGCTGGACGGCACCGCCCGCGACGCCGCGATCCTCGAGGCCGAGGGCACCGGGCTCGCCGGGCACCTGGCGGAGCGCTACGTCGACCGGATGCTGGACCCCGACCGTGGCCTCGTGCCGGACGGCGTGGTCGACCGGACGTCGCTGGACGCCGTCGTCGACCTGCGGCGCCGGCACCTGCCGCCACGCGAGGCAGACCTGCTCGCCGGGGCGACCGAGCCAGGGTCCGGCCTCGTCGACCAGGACGTCGACCGGGATGTCGACCATGCCGCCGGTTGAGCGGCGCCCCGCGGCGAGAGCGCCGCGCACTACGCTGCGGCCCGTGCGACCGCCCACGCTGCGCGACGTCGCCCGTGAGGCCGGCGTGCACCCGGCGACCGCCTCCCGGGCGCTGAACCCCGCCACCCGGTCGCTCGTCAACGCAGAGACCGTCACTCGGGTGCAACGCGTCGCCCTCGCCCTGGGCTACCGGCCGAACCCCATCGCCCGCAGCCTCAAGACCTCGCGGTCGGCCACCGTCGGCCTGGTCATCCCTGACCTCACCAACCCGCTGTTCCCGCCGATCGTGCGAGGCATCGAGGACGTGCTCGCCCCGGCCCACTACAACGCCTGGCTGGTCAACACCGACAACGACGCCGAGCGCGAGGAGTCCCTGGTCGACTCGCTACGGTCCCGGCAGGTCGAGGGTCTGATCGTCGCGACCGCCCGGCTGCATCACCCGCTGCTGGAGCGGCTCCAGAGCGAGGACGTCCGGATAGTCCTCATCAACCGGCGCACCGCCAGCGGGTCCCTGCCGTCCGTGACCGCCGACGACGCGTCGGGCATCGACACCGCCGTGGCGCACCTGGCCCGGCTCGGACACCGGCGGATCGCGCACCTGGCCGGGCCGAGGGACACGTCCACGGGCCTGGTCCGGCGCCGAGCCTTCGTGCAGGCGCTGCGCGACCACGACCTGGACGACGACCCGGGCCTGGTCGCCGACTGCCCGTCGTGGACCGAAGCCGAAGGCGCCACGGCCCTGCGGGGGCTGCTCGACGCCGGTGTCGAGTTCAGCGCGGTCGTCGCCGGCAACGACCTGCTCGCGCTCGGGTGCTACGACGTGTTCCACGAGCGCGGCATCCGCTGCCCCGACGACGTGTCGGTCATCGGCTTCAACGACATGCCCTACCTCGACAAGCTGCGCCCTCCACTGACCAGCGTCCGGGTGCCCCACTACGAGGTCGGCGCCGAGGCGGCCCGGATGCTGCTCGAAGGACTGGAGGACCCCAGTCGGCACCCCCGCTCTGTGCTGCTGCCCATCTCGCTGGTGGAGCGCGCGTCCACCGCGCCGCCCGCCGCTCGCCGTACCGCCTGAACGGCGGTCACAGGCAGACCTTCCGAGCTCCTACCCTCCGGCCGTTCCCTTGTCGGGTACGGCGGTGAGGACGACGTTGTCCTGGTATCCGCCGCGGCTCGGGTCGAACTCGCCGCCGCAGGTGATGATGCGCAGGCGCGACGGTCCGGAGCTGGCGAAGACCGACTCCAGGGCGCGCGACTGCTTGCCGACGCTGCGGACGCCGACCGCCCGGTAGCGCAGCACGGTCCCGTCCGCGAGCCGGACGACGATCCGGTCGCCCACGTCGACCTCGCGCAGCCGGGCGAGCGGTCCGATGCCGTACCGCTTGCTGTCGACGTGCCCGGCGAGGACGGTCGAGCCGCGCTCGGTGGGCGCCGGGCCGAACCGGTACCAGCCGAGAACGCCCGGCCTTGCGGGCAGCGCCATCTCGCCGTCGGGCCGGACACCCTTGGGCACCACCGGCATCCGGATCGCGACCCCGTGCACCCGCAGCTCGACCGGCTGGGGCGACGGCGGTCCGTCGGCTGCGCCGAGCACCGGCGTCCCCGAGGACGCAGCAGTGCCCGGGGCCTCGACGGAGGTGGAGGCCCCGGCCACGGCGCTGCTGGGGATCGGCCGACCCTCGCGCTGCCCCCAGAGCATGGAGGCGAGCGCGAGGACGGCCAGCGAGACGGTCAGCCCGAGAACAGCGAGCCGGCCGTCACGCCGGGGGTTCACCGGCGGCCGCGGACCCGGGCGACGGCGAGGACGCTGCCGGAGGCGAGCAGGCCCGCCAGGCCGACGGCGACCAGTGCGACCAGTGCGTACGACGTGCTGCCTGCCGCAGCCTGGCCACCGGTGCCGGCGGACACGCCGCTCGGTGCGGAGTCCAGACCGCTGAGGGTCTGCACCGCGAGCGCCAGGTTGTCGTCGGCGGCGCTGCCCCAGGCGAACACGATGGTGTTGGTGCCTTCCTCGAGCGTCACGTCGGCCGGGCCGAGCGCCACGGTGTCCGTGCCGGCCAGCACGACGTCGGCGTTCACGGTACCGGCGTCGACGACGGCGGTCTCCTCGTTCGGGTTGGTCAGCCCCTCGAAGACCGGGGTGCCACCGGCGCGCACGTCGACCGCAGGTGCGGCGGCCGTGTGCCGGACGGTGAGACGGGCCTTGCCGGCGTCCAGCGCCGTGGTGTCGTTCACGAACGGCGTGAGCACCGGGTTGCCGTCAGCGTCCAGGTGGGCCGCGACGGTGATGTTCGCGTTGGCGGGGACGTCGACACCGTTGGCCTCGATCACCGCGTCGCCGTCGGCGCCGTCACCGGCTGCCACGACCTTGAGGTCGTAGCTGCCCGCCGGGATCATGGCCGGGTCGCTGAGGGTGCCGGGCTCGAAGTCGGTCAGCAGCGCGTCGCCGTTGGCGTACACGTCTACGGTCGCGCCGGGCACGCCGTGGAACACGTAGACAGTGGCGTCGCCGTCTGCTGCCTGGGCCGGAGCCGCGAATGCCGCGGCCGCCAGCGCGAACGCGCCGGCGAGGACTGCTGCTGCACGGTGTCGGGTCTTCATCAGGGTCTCCTTGGTGCCGGGGTGGATTCCCCTAGGGGTTCCGAGCCCCTCGCCCCCGCGGATGCGCGGTCATGTGTCAGTCGCGTGACGACGCGCACGGCAGGCGCGGCCGGCTCAGGTCAGGCGCCTGCGCCCGGCGAAGCCGAGGTCGGCCCGGTGGTACCACTCCAGCGCCCGGTCGCCCTCGAGCCAGCAGAGCAGGACCTCGACGCCGTCGAGCGCGCTGGGGAAGTCCACCAGCAGCGGCGCGAGTCCCTTCAGCTCCGCGCCGGTCTGCTGCACCTCGGTCAGCAGCTCGTCCAGCCGTGCCTGCGCCGCCTTGAACTCCGGCATCCCGCCGAGCGACGTCGGCGGTCCTCCGGACCCGGTGGCCGCGGCGAGCTCGGCGGCGTCGGCACGCAGCGACACGATCTCGTCCAGGACCGGGAGCAGGCGCGCCAGCTCGGCCTCGGCCTCGACCTGGGTGAACAGGCTCATGCGAACCAGCGTCCCACCAACGGCTTTCGGCCGGCGGCCGGCGGCGGCAGGTGGTCTGGGCGCCGGTCCGGATCGCGAGTACGTTCCGGCTGTCCCGACGTTCCCGGTGAGGTGCGGCATGACGGTGCAGGACGATCGAGTTGCCGAGTTCCGGCGGCTGCACGCCTCAGGGTGCTTCGTGATGCCGAACCCGTGGGACGTCGGGAGCGCGAAGGTGTTGGCCCAGATGGGCTTCCCGGCGCTTGCGACGACGAGTGCGGGCCTCGCCTGGACGTTGGGGCGACCGGACAACCGGGTCACGGTGACCGAGGCGCTCGCGCACCTACGCGCCGTCACCGACGCCGTCCCGCTGCCGGTGAACGCCGACTTCGAGGGCGGCTACGCGGTCGAGCCGGAACAGGTTGCCGAGCACGTCGCCCTGGCCGCGGCCACCGGGATCGCCGGGCTGTCGATCGAGGACTCCACCGGTGACGCCGCCGAGCCGCTGCACGAGTTCGACCTCGCCGTCGACCGGGTCCGGGCGGCTCGCGAGGCGATCGACGCCACCGGGTCGGGCATCGTGCTCACCGGCCGGTCCGAGGGCTTCGTCGCCGGCCGCCCCGACATCGACGAGACGGTGCGCCGGCTCGTCGCCTACGCCGACGCCGGCGCCGACTGCCTCTACGCCCCGCGGATCGTCACCGTCGAGCAGGTGACCGCGGTCGTCGCTGCGGTGGCACCGAAGCCGGTCAACCTGCTCATCAACGCCCCCTTCATGACCGTGGCGGACGCCGCGGCCCTGGGTGCCCGTCGCGTCAGCGTGGGCGGGACGTTGGCGCGCGCGGCCTGGCGCGGCCTCCTGGACGCGGCGAACGAGATCCGGCAGGAGGGAACGTTCACCGCGTTCACCGACCTGCCGAACGTCGACGCCCTGTTCGCTCGGGAGTGACCTCCGACGCGGGTCAGCCGCCGGCCGGCGCGGACGGGGCCGAGACCCGCCGGACCACCAGCCACACGGCCAGCCCGATCTCCCCGACGACCGCCGGCGTCAGGAGCA
Organism: uncultured Actinomycetota bacterium; assembly: GCA_963807005.1. Taxonomy (GTDB): domain Bacteria; phylum Actinomycetota; class Actinomycetes; order JACCUZ01; family JACCUZ01; genus CAWDZK01. The sequence goes on from CAWDZK010000005.1 coordinate 52,860, forward strand.
CGCCGGACGCCACTACGGGCAGACCGGACCCGAGCAGCGCCGTCGTGCTGTCCACCACATAGCCCACACCGGCGGCGACGAGCAGGACTCCGAATGCGCGCGGGACGTAGCGCGACCGGTACAGGAGCGACCCGAGCGCAAGCAGGTGGGAACCGAAGACGACCAGCGCGAGATCGAAGCCGGTGCCGAACGTCGTCATCCGGTCCCAGACCATCAGCTGCAGCTCGCGTCCGCTCCGCCCGGCCGCCCGGTCCGGGTCGGTGAGCAGCCGGTGCACGTCGTACGGAAGGACGAGCAGCGCACCGACGACAGCGGCGTAGAGCAGCCGGAGCGCCGCCGCGACCGACGCGTGCAGCCGACCGGCCGGCGCGAGCAGCCGGTAGAGCATCACGGCCAGTGCGGCGTCGACCAGCACGATCGCCAGCCACGCCACCAGGCTCGCGCCGAACAGCACCGTCGCTGCGTCGATCTCCTGCACGGTGGCCGCCGGGTCGCCCGGGACCACGAGGTTCTCCATCACGAGCACGGCGAACATGCCGAGGACCGCGAGCGTCAGGTAGAGCAAGCCGATCTGCCAGGCCAGCCGCCGCGACGGGCCGGCCGTCGGCCGGTGCACCGGCGAGACGGGGGCAACGGTGGTCGCGCTCATGCCGCGCTCCTCTCGGCCAGGTAGGCCTGCGCGGACGCGGTCCGGCGGCCGACGATCGCGGGCGCCTCGCGCACGAGCTCGTCGTCGTCGATGGCGTGCACCATGAACTGGGCGAAGTCGATGCGCCGGGTCAGGTTGCTCGCCAGGACGGGGTCGCCGACGTGCCGGCTCCACAGCGGCAGGCCCTGGCTCCCGCCCTCCTCGAGGTCGCTGCCGCGGACCACCGTCCACCGGGTGTCGCTGGCGAAGACCCGGCGGCACGCCTCGACCTGGTCGTCGAGGTCGGCGAACCGGGCCAGCCGCGCGACCCGGCCGAAGACGGCCACGAACGCCCGGAGTCGGCGGGTGTAGACGTCCCGGCCGTCGCGGCTGATGTGCCAGCCGCAGGAGAAGACGAGCCGGGCGCCGGGCCGGGCGTGGTCGAGCACGGCCTGGGCGGTGCCGGTCGCGTACTGGTGCACGCCCCACGGCACCAGGACGGTCAGGACCGCGTCGCAGCCCGCGACCGCGCGGCGGACGACGGCGGGGTCGTCGGTCTGACCGGGAACGACCGTGATCCGGTCGGCGAGGTCGGCCAGCTTTCCGACGCTCTTCTCCCGGCAGACGGCGACGACCTCGTACCCGCGGTCCAGGGAATGCTGCACCAGGTAGCGCCCGAGCTTCCCGGACGCCCCGATGACGCACACCCGTCGGGCGGGGCGGTCGGGTCGCGTGTCTGGTCGGTTCATCTGTCTCCTCCATCGCTTGGCCTTACGCTGTAAGTTAGGCTTACACGGTAAGGTTGTCAATCCCGGAGGTCGAGCGGCCACCGGACCGGGTGGGTGGAGGAGCGATGGCGGCGAAGCGGGTCGGGGAGGGTCGGGGGCCGCGTCCGGCCCTGACCCGGGGCTCGGTGGTCCAGGCGGCGGTCGCCCTGGCCGACGCGGACGGCGTCGAGGCGCTGACCATGCGCAAGCTGGCCGAGCGGCTCGGGGTGGAGGCGATGTCGCTGTACCACCACGTCGCCAACAAGGACCAGATCCTCGACGGCATGGTCGACGCGGTCTTCGCCGAGATCGACCTGCCCGTGGTGGGCAGGGACTGGAGGGTCGAGCTGCGCGGCCGGTGCGTGTCTGCCCGCGCCGCGCTGGCGCGGCACCCGTGGGCGATCGGGCTGCTGGAGTCGCGGGCGAACCCGGGACCGGCGACGCTGCGCCACCACGACGCGGTCCTCGGCACGCTGCGTGCGGCCGGCTTCTCGGTGCCGGGCGCGGCCCACGCGTTCGCGGCGATCGACAGCTACGTGTACGGCTTCGCGCTGCAGGAGGCCGCGCTGCCGTTCGAGGCTCCGGGCGACCTCGAGGAGGTCGCCGCGGGGATCATGGAGCAGATGCCGGTCGAGGACTACCCGCACCTCACCGAGATGATCGTCGAGCACGCGCTGCGGCCGGGGTACGCCTTCGCCGACGAGTTCCCGTTCGGCCTCGACCTCGTCCTCGACGGCCTGGACCGGGTCCGGGCTGCGGACGACGCCCCGACCTAGCGCAGCGGCACCGTCAGGCGACCCAGCTCGGCGGTCGCCGACGCCACCGGCTCGGTCGCGCCGCGTGGGCGCGGCGCCGTGCCACCATCTCCCGATGCGGTTGTACCTCTCGTCGTTCCGGGTCGGTGACCAGCCGGCGGAGCTGGTCCGGCTGGCCGGGGCCGGGGCCCGCGTCGCGGTGATCGCCAACGCCTGCGACGGCGCGCCGCCCGAGGTCCGGTCCGAGGCGGTCGCCGGCGAGCTCGAGCGGCTCGCAGCGCTCGGGCTGGCTCCCGAGGAGGTCGACCTGCGCGGCTTCTTCGCCGGCCGCGGGCACCTGGCCGGGGTGATCGCGCCGTACGACGTCCTCTGGCTGCGCGGCGGGAACGTGTTCACCCTGCTGCACGCGATGCGCGCGAGCGGCCTGGACGACCTGGTCGTCGCCGGTCTGCGCGGCAACGGTTTCCTGTACGCCGGCTACAGCGCGGGCGCCTGTGTGCTGGCGCCGTCCCTGCGTGGGCTCGAGACGTGCGACGACGCCGGCGAGGTGACCCGGCTGTACGGCGCCGAACCGGACTTCGCGGGGCTCGGGATCCTGGACCAGCCGTTCGTGCCGCACGTGGAGTCGGCGGAGCACCCGGAGAGCGAGCTGCTCGACGCCGTCTCCGCGCGGTACACCGCAGACGGCGTGCGGCACTGGCGGCTGCGGGACGGCCAGGTGCTCGTGGTCGACGGCGAGACGACCGTGCTGCACTGACGCCGCCGCGCGGTGCGGCGACCGCGCGGCGCATGATGAGGCGTGACCGGAGCAGGGACGTCGGGTGCAGCCGGGCCGGTCCCGGAGCCGGTGACCCGCTCGGCGCCGACCCTGCGGGGTCCGCGGATCATGACCCAGCGGTGGGAGCAGGTGGCGTTCCTGCACTGGCGGGTCGACCCGGCTGCGGTGGCTCCGCTGCTGCCTCCGGGCACTCGGCCGGACGTCTTCGACGGCTCCAGCTGGGTCGGGCTCATCCCGTTCCGCATGGTCGACGGCGGAGCTGGCACCGGGCCGGCGATCCCGTGGCTGGGCACCTTCGCCGAGACCAACGTGCGGCTCTACTCGGTCGGGCCCGAGGGGCGCCGCGGAGTGGTCTTCCGGTCGCTGGACGCGTCCCGGCTCGCGATCGTGCTCGGCGCCCGGCTCACCTTCGGGGTGCCCTACTGCTGGGCCCGGATGCGGGTCCGCGCCGCGGACGGCGTCGTCGAGTACTCGAGCACCCGGCGCTGGCCGGACCGTGGGGCTCGCACCAGGATCGTGGTGCGGCCCGGGCCGGCCGCGGCGGCCGACGACCCGCTCGCGCAGTTCCTCACGGCCCGGTGGGGCCTGCACAGCCGCTGGGCCGGCAGGTCGACGTACGTCCCGAACCGGCACGAGCCCTGGCCGCTGCAGACGGCGAGCCTGGTGGACCTCGACGACTCGCTGGTCGCCGCGGCCGGGCTCCCGGGGGTCGCCGATCGGCCGCCGGACTCGGTGCTCTGGTCGGCCGGCGTCCGGACGGAGTTCGGGCCGCCGACCCGGAGCCGGTGACCGCGACGTACCGCCGCGCCGGGCCCCGACACCAACGACGGCACAACCGGTGCATCGGTGTCGACGTCGCGCCTGGGACGTCGTTGCGCCGTCGTTGGTGATCGGCCGGCCGCACGCGGTCAGAGGAGGTAGCGGCGGCCCACCGGGTTGCCGGCGAGGTCGGTGACGCCCAGCGAGTGCTCCGGGTTGAGGACGACCGACACCGCACCGACCGGGACCACCGTCGGGTGCGGCGTGAAGGTCGCCCGGCGCAGGGCGCCGGACCCGCAGCTCACGGTTGCGCCGGCGGCGTCGGCGCAGACCCAGCTGCCGGCGACGTCACTGCCGTCGGACTGGGCGTGCACCGGGGCGCTGGCACCGGTGATGCCGGTGACGTCCTCGGAGAAGTCGAGGACCACCTGACCCGAGCTGTGGTCGGCGCGCACCACCTGCGGCACGAGGTGGTCGGCAGCCACCACCTCGAGGGTCGGCAGACCGCTGAGGTACTGCCTGCTGCGGTCCGCCGAGTCGGTGACCCTGATCTGGCTGGTCCAGGTCCCGGCGATGCTGCAGCGCGGCATCGTGAGCGTCGCTTGCCACCACCCGTCTCGAGCACCGCCGGGCACCCGCTGCAGCTCCGTGTCGATCCACTCGTCGCTGGTGGCGGGGTCGAGCAGCCGCACCCGCACGGCAGCAACCGGCGAGGTGGTGTCGGCGGCGCGGACCCGGAGCGTCACCTGCTGGTCGCCACCGCGGACGTCGACCGCGCCGGGCGTGATGCTCAGGCCGCCGGCCGTGGGGGACGTACGGTCGACTCGGCTGCGCACCCGGATGGTCCGGTCGACGTGCCTGCGGGTGTCGAGACGGGCCAGCTTGCGCGCGGTGTACCCGCGCACGTTCACGACCGAGTCGACGACGGCGACGTGGGTGACCTTCCAGGTGCCGTTGCCGAGGAACCGCGGGACCGTGAAGCGACCGCGCCACTTCCCGTTCTGCCCGGTGCCCCCGACCCGGTGCAGCATCGCCTGGGCGGAGCGGCGGCCGTCGCCGGTCGTGACGAGGACCCGGGACACCCCGGCGCCCCCGTCGGTTGCCCGTGCGACGACACGGACCCTGGCGGCGGCCGTGCGGGTGTCGACCTTCTTGCGGCTCAGGTGCAGGCGGGTCAGCCGGGGCCGGGTGCTGTCCTCGGTCGAGGAGACGGTGACCTGCGTCCCGGGGAGCGCGCGCTCGGTGCCGCCGCCGTAGGCGACCCCGTTGCCCGCCCTGTCGACGACGACGAGGTGCGGCTGGTAGACCCCGGGCCGCACACCCCTCGGCACGACCAGGGTGGTGTGCCAGGAACCGTCGCTGCCGAGCGTCATGTCGACCGGGTCCTCCGGCGCGACGTGGTAGCCCGGCGCCCACAGCTGCGCGCTGATGGACGCGACGCCGCTGGCAGCGCCCGGGCCGCCGGTGTCGGTGGCGGAGACGGCGAGGTCGACCGACTGCGGACCCGACCGGGTGTCGAGCGCGGTGCGGGAGACCGCGGCGGCGGTGACGGTCGGGTCGCCGTTGTCGGCGCTCACGCAGTCGGACAGGGCCACCGGGGCGGCGTACGACGGTACGGCGGTGAGCAAGGCGAACGGCAGGGTCAGGCCGGCCATGACGGCCAGGCTCCGGGTGGTGCGGGGGGGCATGCGGTCTCCAGTGCAGGGCGCCCGTGTCGGATGGTCGAGAACAACGACGCGCCAACGGGGTTCGCGGTTGCCTCGCATCGTGACGAGATCCGGGGTCCGGGGGCTTGACAGGAACGGGACGGATTAGCACTCTATGCCTGAGAGTGCCAGCCGTCCTCGAGGGGACACCCCTCGAGGACACAAGCCGACAGGAGGGAATCATGGCTCGCACCCTGTGGGACCCGTTCACCACCCTGGCCCGGATGGACCAGGACTTCGACGCGCTGGTCCGCCGCACCTGGGGCAGCGCCCCTGGCGCTGGCGGCGGGGCCAACCGGACCGGCAACGGCGGTCGGGCCACCGCCGGCTACGTCCCCGCGATCGAGATGCGCGCCGACGGGCAGGACGTGGTGATCACCCTCGAGCTGCCCGGCGTCGACGTCGCCAAGGACGTCGACATCGAGGTCGCCGAGGGACGCCTCACGATCAGCGGCCAGCGCCGCGATCGGAACGAGGAGCGCGACGAGGCCGGCAAGGTCCTCGTCCGGGAGCTCCGCTACGGGGCCTTCCGGCGCGACTTCGCGCTGCCCGAGGGCGTCACCGCGGAGCACGTCGACGCCAGCTATGACCAGGGGCTGCTGGAGGTCCGGGTGCGGGAGGTCACCAAGCCGGTTCTCCCGCCGCAGAAGGTGGCCATCAGGTCGGCCGCCGAGCACCGCACCATCGAGGGCCAGGCCGAGCAGGCCGACCAGAACTGACGCCGCACCCGCCGCCGGCCCGGACGGGCACCACGTGCGGGCCGGCGACCCCTACCACCGAGGACGCTGCATGGACGTCGCTTCCTCATCGCCTGACGTCGACCGGTCCGGTCACGGCCGGCGTGGGGCCGCTATCCCGGTCCCCCGGCTCGAGCTGCGCCGGCTCGGCGACGATGTCGCGGTCGCGCTGCGGGCCGTCACCGAGGCACGCGCGTCGAAGGACGCGCTCGACGCGCTGGCCTTCGTCACCGTCGCGATCGAGCACCTGTCGGCCACCCAGCACGAGCTGGTCGACGTGCTGCTCGACCACGGGCACACCTGGAGCGAGATCGGGGAGTCGCTGAGCACCAGTGCCTCGGCCGCGGAACGCCGTTTCCCCCGGCGGCCGGTACGCGGCCGGTAGCGCGACGGCCCCGCTGATGCGGGACCGCCGAGACACCGGCCCGGCCGGCGGCGGCCGTCAACGGCGCCCGCGGGACGACCAGGATCGGCGCAGCCGCCAGGGGCGCCACCACACGGCGACCAGCGCCAGCCAGAGCAGCGGGAACGGGATGTGCCCGTGCGCGACCGCGGCCACCGAGCCGACCAGAACCAGCGCGAGCAGCAGACCCGGGATGGGCAGCCACGGCGCGCGGCGGCCCGGAGGGCCCCAGGCGGGCCACGGCGGGCCGGGGCGGTGCTCGTCCGCCCGGCCGTCGGTCGACGCCGTCGACGCCGTCGACGTGTCGCGCGTCGTCCCGACCGGCAGGTCCGCGAGCAGCGGAGGCAGCTCGTCGAGCCAGGTCGCGGCCAGGGCCGCGCCCATCCGCTCCTCGAACTCCTCCGCGGTCAGGCGGCCGGCCTGGTGGTGCTGCTGCAGGGCGGCGACGGCCCGGTCGCGGTCGGCGTCGCCGGCGCGGACCCGGCGGGCACCTGTCGGGTTCTCGGTCATGAGGTCCTCCTGGCATCGGGTACCTCACCAGCCTCGGTCGCGGCGCCACCGCTGTCGTCGTACGGCGGGACCGAACCGGCGTACTCCCTGAGGAGCAGCCGGGTGGGCGGCGCAGGACCGTCAGGCCAGCCAGCCCGGGCGCACCAGACCGGTCTCGTACGCGAGCACCACCAGCTGGGCCCGGTCCCGGACGCCGAGCTTGACCATCGCGCGGCTGACGTGCGTCTTGGCGGTGGCCGGGGAGACGACGAGCCGGTCCGCGATCTCGTCGTTCGACAGCCCGCCGCCGACCAGGGTGACGACCTCGCGTTCCCGGTCGGTGAGCGGGTCGAGGACGCTCGCCGGGCGCGGCTCGCGCAGCCGGACGGCGAACTCCGCGATCAAGCGGCGGGTGACCGACGGCGCGAGCAGGGCGTCGCCGTTGGCGACGGCCCGGACGCCGGCGAGGAGCTCGACCGGCTCGCTGTCCTTGAGCAGGAAGCCGCTGGCGCCGGCCCGGAGCGCCGCGAACACGTACTCGTCGAGGTCGAAGGTCGTGAGGATCACGACCCGGACACCGGCCAGCCGCGGGTCGGCGAGGATCTGCCGGGTGGCCTCCAGGCCGTCGCTGCCCGGCATCCGCACGTCCATGAGCACGAGGTCCGGGCCGTGCTCCCGGGTCAGGGCGACGGCGGTGTCGCCGTCGGCAGCCTCGGCGACGACCTCGATGTCGGGCTGCGCGTCCAGCAGGGCGCGGAACCCGCCCCGCACCAGGGCCTGGTCGTCGGCCAGCAGCACCCGGATCACCTGTCGCTCCCCGGGGTGAGCGGCAGGCGGGCGTGGACGACGAAGCCGCCGTCGGCCGCCGTGCCGGCCTCGAGCTCGCCGCCCAGCGCCGTGACCCGTTCGCGCATGCCGACCAGGCCGTGGCCGTCCGGCCGCTCGCCGGCCTGGCCGTGCCCGCGGTCGAGAACGGTGAGCTGCAGCGCGTCCGTGCCGTAGTGGAGCGTGACCGTCGCGGTCGACGCCCCCGAGTGCCGCCGGGCGTTGGTGACGGCCTCCTGGACCAGCCGGTAGCCGGCCAGCTCCACGCGGGGCGGCAATGGCCGGACGTCCCCCGTGCGACGGATCGTCACCGTGAGCCCGGCAGCGGTGCTGCGGGCGGCGAGCGCGTCGACGTCGTCGAGCCCGGCCGCCGGTCGCAGTGGCGCACCGGAGTCCTCGGTGCGCAGGGCGGTCACCGTGGCCCGCAGCTCCTGCAGGGTGTCGTGGCTGACCTCCTTGATGGCGGCCAGCGCGTCGCGGGCCCGGGCCGGGTCCTGCTCGAACAGGTGCAGGGCGGTGCTGGCCTGCACGTTCATCAGGGACACGTCATGGGCCAGTACGTCGTGCAGCTCCTGGGCGAGCTGCAGCCGTTCGTCGCTGGCCTGCCGGCGGGACCGCTCCTCGCCCCGGTGGCGCATCTCGGCGAAGCGGGCGGCGCGCTCGCGGGTCAGCTCACCGAGCAGGCCCAGTCCGACCGTGCCGACCGTGAGGGCCACCAGCCTGCTCCACGACGTCGCACCGGAGGCTGCCGCGACCACCAGCGACAGCGCCGCACCACCGGCGAGCAGCGACCACACCCACCAGCGCCGGCCGCGGCCGGCGGCCACCACGGTGCAGACGAGCACGCCCAGGACGACCGGTCCCCCGGGCTGGTCCAGGCCGAGGTAGGCACCGGTGGAACCGGCCGTGCCGGCGAGCGCGAGCAGCGGGAGCCGGCCGGCGTACCCCGGCAGCACCGAGGCGACGACGAGCAGGGCGGCGCCGAGCAGGTCGAGTCGGGCCTCCGGGCGGGCCAGCCCGGCGAGGTAGGGCACCCCGAGCTGGACGGCCAGCAGCGGGACGACCGGCCAGACCCAGGGCGGCCGGCGCCGCCCCGCGGTGCGCCACGCCCAGGGCGGCACCGTCCAGGTGCCGCCGGCCCGGGCGGGGCCGCCGCGGGGCTGCGCGCAGGACGGGTCGGCCACCCGGCCACGGTACGGCGCCGGGCGGGCCCGCCGCGTCCGCCGGCAGCGGCAGCCCGGCGTACTCCCCTTGGCGTACTTCGGATCCGTCAGCGCATGCCTGCTGGCACGGTTCGGCCGCGGCGGTCGCGGGCAGGCAGGGGTCACGGGGCCCACTTCTGCGACCGCGAGGACCTCGATGAGCAACCCGGACACCATGCGTGCGATGGCCTACGACGGGTACGGCGACCCGGACGTGCTCCGGCTCACCGACCTGCCGCGGCCGAAGGTCGGCCCCGGCGAGGTCCTCATCCGGGTGCGCTCGGCCGCCGTGAACCCGGTGGACTGGAAGATCATGTCCGGCGGGCTCGACGCCCTGATGGACATCCGCTTCCCGGTCGTGCCGGGGTGGGACGTGGCGGGTGTCGTCGAGCAGCTCGGGCTCGACGTCCCGGAGCTCACGGTCGGCGACGAGGTGATGGCCTACGCCCGCAAGGACTACGTCCACGGCGGCACGTTCGCCGAGCTGGTCACGGTCCCGGTGCGCGCCCGCCCGCAAGCCGCGTCGCTGAGCTGGGACGAGGCCGCGGGCCTGCCGTTCGCGGGTCTGACGGCGTACCAGGTGCTCAGCCGACTCGACGTGTCCGAGGACACCGTGCTGGTGCACGGCGCAGCGGGTGGCGTCGGCGCGCTCGGCGTCCAGATCGCCCGCTCGCTCGGCGCCCGGGTGATCGGCACCGCCTCCCCGGCCAACCACGACTGGGTGCGCGCGCTCGGCGCGCAACCGGTGGCGTACGGCGACGGGCTGGCCGAGCGGGTCCGCGCGCTGGCTCCCGACGGGGTGACGTCGTGGCCGACTTCGTGGGCGGGGTCCTCGACGTCACGCTCGCCGTGCTCGCCGAGGGCGGCCGGCACGCGTCGGTGGCCGACCCGCGGTGCTGCAGGCCGGCGGCCAGTGGATGTGGGTGCGACCGGACGGGGCGGACCTGGCCCGGCTGGCCGTGCTCGTCGACGCGGGCCGGCTGCGCGTGCCGGTCGCGGAGATCTACCCGCTGGAGAAGCTGGCCGAGGCGTTCCGGGTCAGCGCCGACGGGCACGTGCGCGGCAAGCTGGCGGTGCACGTCACCACCGGCGACTGACCGCCCCCGCGCTGGCGCGCCGTTGACCGTCTCCACGAGGGCGGGCAGGCTCGGGACACGGACGGGCTCGGCGGCGGCGCCAGCCCGCCGCGGAGCACGTGGAGGTGGGGGTCATGGGTTCTCGGCGCAGAGCGGTGCTCGGATCGGTGGTCGCGGGGGGCCTGGCGGTCTCGCTGCTGGCGGCGCTGCCCGCTCCCGCACAGGCCCGCGCCGACCGTGGCCAGCCCCGGCTGACGGTGATGACGCGCAACCTCTACCTCGGCGCCGACCTCGGACCGGCGCTGGGCGCCACTGACGTGCCGTCGTTCCTGACCGCCGTCGCGACCATCTATGGGCAGGCCCAGGCCAGCGACTTCCCGGCCCGGGCAGCGGCCCTGGCCGACGAGGTCAAGGCCACCCGGCCGCACCTCGTGGGCCTGCAGGAGGTGTCGAAGTGGGTGACCAGCGGCCCGGGGACCCCGCGCAGCCAGAACTTCCTCCGGATCCTCCGGCGCGCTCTCGCGCAGCGCGGGCTGCACTACGCGGTCGCCGCCGTCTCGCACAACGCGAACATCGGCCCGGTCCCGCTGGTGAGCCCGTGCGCTGTCGCCGTCGTCGGGGCCTGCACCGTCAGGCTCAAGGACCGGGACGTCATCCTCGTCCGGCGTACCAAGGCACTGCGTTGGTACCGCCCGCGCTCGGACAACTACCAAGCCCAGCAGCTGTTCCCGTCGCCCCTTCCGGGCGCGCCGGCCCTGTCCATCAACCGGGGCTGGGCCTCGGTCGACGGAAGGTACCGGGGCAAGCGCTTCCACTTCGTGAACACCCACCTGGAGACCCAGGACTTCCCGGCCGTGCAGGAGGCGCAGGCGCGCGAGCTGCTCGCCGGGCCGGCGTTCGGGCGCGGCGCGGACCTCGCGGTGGGCGACTTCAACTCGGCGGCTGACGGGAGCACGACCGGCAGCTACGCCGCGCTGACCGCGAGGTTCAGGGACGCCTGGAGCGTCAACGGCAGCGACCCCGGCTACTCCTGCTGCCAGGACGCGACGCTTGCGAACCCGGCGTCGGTAGCCACCTCCCGGATCGACCTCGTCCTGAGCCATGGGCGAGCCAAGCCGGTGCGCGCCCGCCTGGTCGGCGACCAGCCGTTCCAGGCGGCGCCGCCGCTGTGGGCCTCGGACCACTTCGGGGTCGCCGCGACGGTGCGGCTGCGCTGACCGCGAGGGCGGCACCGGCGCGACCGGGCCACGAACGACGGCGGAACCAGGGTGCGGTGCCGTTCCCACGCGCCGGACGGGGCTTCTGCCGTCGTTGGTTCCCCGGTGGCTGGTGGCACTTGTGCGGCGGTGAGTGGCGGAGGTGAGTGGCGGAGGCGGAGGGATTTGAACCCTCGATGGGGTTGAAGCCCCAAACCGCATTAGCAGTGCGGCGCCATAGACCGGACTAGGCGACGCCTCCCCGCAGCGGGCCGGAGCCCGCTGCGCCGAGAAGGGTACCTGCCGGCGTTCGGGCCGGGCAAAGCACCGTGACAGCCACGCCCTGACCGCGGCGAACTCGTACTGACCGTGGCCTGCAGGCCTCGGTCAGTACGAGTTGATCACGTTAACGTGATCAACTCGCGGTGGCCGGGGACGGCCGGGGGGCGGCGGGGGGTCGCCGGGTGGAGCGGGCCCGCGCCACTCGAGAGGCGGCCCTTCTCAGGCGCTGCCGTCACCCGATCGGCTCAACCCGGACGCGGTGTCTGCCGATGCAGAGGCGTGACAGTCGGGGCCAGCCACCTGCCGTGGTCCGCTGCGGACGGACCGTCCGCCGCGGCACGCCCGGCCGACGGTGCGCTGGCCCGCATGCGCCGCGTCGTCGAGGCACAGCGCGACCTTGCGGCCGCACCGGCCGATCCGGCTGTCGTCTTCCAGGTCCTGGCCGACTGCGTGCTCTCCATCTGCGACGCCGAGGGCTCGGTCGCCTCCCAGCCGGAGGGGGATGCGGTCGTCGCGCGCGCCACCGCCGGCGCCACCGGACCGGCCCCCGGACACCGGCTCCCGCGGCGCGGGAGCCTGGCCGGACTGGCGCTGAGCACGCTCGCAGGTCAGCTGTGCAGGGACGCGCTCACCGACGGGCGTACCGACGGCAACGCCAGCGTCGGCATCGGCGCCCGGTCCTCGATCATCGTCCCGCTCGTGCACGACGGCGTGGCCATCGGCGTGATCGGAGCCCTGTCGTCCCGTCCGGACACCTTCGACCAGGACGATCTGGACCTGCTCACGATGCTGGCCGAGGTGGCCACCAGCAGGCTGCTCGCTGCCTTCACCGAAGCGGACCGCAAGCGGCTGGAGGCGCGCAACGCCGCCGTCATCGAGGCGATGGCCGACGGCCTGCTGCTGCAGGACCTCGACGGCACCATCGTGCTGGCCAACTCCGCCGCGGGGCGGGTGCTCGGACTTACCAGCGGGCAGCTGCACGGCCGGTCCAGCCTCGACCCCGCGTGGCGCGCGCTCTGGGACGACGGCACGGTGCGCCCCGGGCACCTGCACCCGTCGATGCTGACGCTGGCCAGCGGCGAGCCGCGCCGCGACGACGTCATGGGCGTCCACACGCCGGCCGGGGAGCTGCGCTGGCTGCTCGTGAACGCGCACCCCGTCCGGGACCGCGACGGGGCCCTGACCGGCGTGGTCACCTCCTTCAGCGACGTCACCGCGCGGCGGACGCTGGAGGGGGCCCGGGACGCGCGCGAGGCCCGGCTGCGCGCCGCGCACGCGCTCACGGGCCTGGGCTGGTGGGAGCTGGACCTGGTCACCGAGAAGCACGTGTGGTCGGACGCCATGTTCCGGCTGGTCGGCCTGGAGCCGTCCGACGAGCCCCCCTCGTTCAACCGCTTCCTCTCGATCATCCACCCCGACGACCGCGCCGCCGCGATCGAGCTGCGGGCCCGCGGCTTCGGCACCGGCAACCGGGAGCTGTTCCGCGTGGTCCACCCGGACGGCACCGTCCGGTGGCTGCAGTCCTGGACCGAGACCCAGCACGACGAGGACGGCGAGATGGTCCGGGTGCTCGGTGCCACCATCGACGTCACGGAGCGCGAGGAGGCGCTCGAGTCACTGGCCGTGAGCCGGGCTCGGCTGGCTGCCTCGATCGAGCTGACCCAGACCGCCACCTGGGAGTGGGACGTCGCCACTGGCCTGCTGACCTGGTCGGACCGGATGGTCGAGCTGATGGGTCACGACGTGGCGGCCGGCCAACCGCGGATCGAGGACTTCACCGCCAAGCTGCACCCCGACGACCGCCCACGGATGCAGGCGCTCTCCGAGCGCACCCTGGCGACCGGCGTCGCGGAGGAGGCGGTCTACCGGGTGGTCCACCCGGACGGCTCGGTCCGGCACGTGCGCGCCTGGACCGACGTACGGCGGAACAAGGACGGTGTCGTCACCCACCTGTGGGGCACCGGCATGGACATCACCGAGCAGGAGGAGTACTCCGCGCGGCTGGTCGCCAGCGAGGAGCACTTCCGGGTCGCCTTCGAGAACGCGCCGATCGGCATGTCGATGATCAGCCTCCGGCCCGAGGACCGGGGCACCTACCTGGCCACGAACCCGGCGTTCCAACGGATGCTGGGCCGCACCCACGAGGGCATCCGCGGGATGCCGATCGAGGAGCTGACGCACCCCGACGACCGGGAGCGCGACGTCGAGCGGTTCGGCCAGCTGGTGCGGGGTGAGGAGACCACGACGGCGTTCGAGAAGCGCTACCTGCACGCCGACGGACGGATCGTGCACGCCTGGCTGACCAGCTCGGTGGTGCACGGCCCGAAAGGCGAGGTGCGCTACCTCGTCACCCACGCGGTCGACATCAGCGACCGGCTGCGCGAGCAGGCCGAGCTCGAGCGGCTCGCCCTGACCGACACCCTCACCGGCCTGGCCAACCGCACCCTGCTCAACGACCGCCTGGACCAGGGGCTGGCCCGGTTGCACCGCACCGGCGGGGCGATGGCGATGCTGCTGCTGGACGTCGACCGGTTCAAGACCGTCAACGACTCGCTCGGTCACCAGGTGGGTGACGCACTGCTGGTGCAGGTCGCCAGCCGGATCGAGTCGGTCAGCCGCGCCGACACCACCGTCGCCCGGCTGGGCGGGGACGAGTTCGTGGTGCTGGTCGAGGGGCTGCCGACGGCGGACGCCGTGCACGCGGTGGCCGGCCGGGTGCTGCGCTCGATGCGCCGGCCGTTCGACCTCGGTCCGTCGGCCGAGGCACTGGTCGCCACCGTCAGCATCGGCGTCTCGGTGGCCGACGACGCGACCCGGACCCCCGGCGACCTCTACCGCGAGGCCGACCTCGCGCTCTACCGGGCGAAGGACGCCGGTCGGGACCAGTACGCGTTGTTCGACGACGAGCTGCGGGCCCGCGCCGACCAGCGGCTGACCGCCGAGCGGATGCTGCGCCGGGCGCTCGCAGACAGCCTGCTGGTGCCGGTCTTCCAGCCGATCATCGATCTCTCCGACGGCGCCATCCACGCCGCGGAGGCGCTGGTGCGGATCCAGGACGGCGACCGGCTGGTGCTGCCGGCGGAGTTCATCGACGTCGCCGAGGAGACCGGCCTCATCGTCGAGATCGACGCCCGGATGTTCGAGCGGGTGGCCGCGGAGGCGGCCCGGCTGCTGGAGTCCAGCCTCCCGCTGCGGCGGCTGGCCACCAACGTGTCGGCCCGCTCGCTGGAGGACCCCTCCTTCGTCAGCCGGATGCAGCGCGCGCTCACCTGGCACGGCGTCCCCGGCTCGATGATCCGGGTCGAGCTGACCGAGCGCAGCCTGCTCACTGCGAGCCCGAAGGTGCGCGAGTCGCTGGACCGGATCCAGCAGCTCGACCTGGCCATCGGCCTGGACGACTTCGGCACCGGGTACTCGGCGCTGGCCTACCTGCAGGAGTTCCCGCTGCAGTTCCTCAAGATCGACCGCTCGTTCGTGAGCCGGCTCGGCACCAGCGCCCGCGACGACGCCGTGGTCAACGCGGTCATCGACCTGGCCCACGCGCACGAGCTCGAGGTGGTGGCCGAAGGCGTCGAGACCGAGGAGCAGCTGGACGCACTGCGAAGGATGGGCTGCGACCGGGCGCAGGGCTACCTGATGGGGCGGCCGATGCGCGCCTCCGAGCTGGACGAGCTGCTGCGTTCCGGCGCCCGCTGGTAGCCCGTCGCTGCCGGCGTGGCGGGAAGGCTCAGCGGGTGGCGCGGCCCCGGCTCGCCCGGCTCCGGCGCAGGTCGATGACCTGCGCGGTGGCCGGGTGCTCGCCGTCGCCGACGTCGAAGCGCAACCGCTCGGGCGGCACCCCCATCGCGGTCAGCTTGGCCACTGTTGCGCGCGTCATCGCCGGAGAGCCGGACACGTACACGTCGTGCTCCGACCAGGAGCCGCGCCGGGCCAGCGCGTCCGCCAGCAGGCCCTGCTCGCCGTTGAACGACGGGTCGTCGGAGACCACCGGGACGACGGTCAGCCACGGGTTCATCGCCGCCATCCGGTGCAGCGGCCCCATGTCGTAGAGGTCGGAGGCCCGGCGGGCCCCGAAGAACAGCGTGACGCTGCGCGCCGTGTTCCACCGCGCCATGCCGTCGACCATCGCCTTCACCGGCGCGAGGCCGGTGCCGCCGGCGACCATGAGGATGTCGCGCCGGGACTGCTGGTCGATCAGCATGTCGCCCATCGGGGCACCGATGCGCAGCTGGTCGCCGACCTGCGCCCGCCACACCAGGGGGCCGCTGACCCAGCCGTTCGACAGCGCCCGGACGTGGAACTCGAGCAGGCCGTCGGCGGACGGCGCCGTCGCCATCGAGTAGGTGCGCCAGGACCGCGGCCGGTACGTCGTCTCGATGCTGGCGTACTGCCCCGGCTGGTAGTCGTAGGGCCGGTCGGTGCGCACCAGCAGCACCGCGAGGTCGTCCGAGCGCCGCTCGTGGGCGATCACCTCGCCGCGCCACCAGGCGGGCTCACGGGTGGCGGCCTCGCGGGCACCGGACTGCATGATCTCGGCCATCGCGGCGTAGGCCTTGGTCCACGCCGCCTCCAGCTCGGGCACCCAGACGTCCTCGGCGTGCTTGCGCAGGCTCGCGACCAGGGCCCGGCCCACCACGTCGTAGTGCTCGGCGCGCACGCCGTACTTGCGGTGGTCGCGCCCGAGCTGCTCGAGCATCGGCACCAGCCGGTCCGGGTCGGCGAACCCACGCACGGCGCCCGTGAGCGCGCCGAACAGCCGGTCGCGCTGGGTGTCCATCGCGGCCGGGAACAGCCCCCGCAGCTGCGGCGCCTCGACGAACATCGCCGCGTAGAAGTAGCCCACCATCCGGTCGGACCGGTCGCTGAGCAGCCGGAGGCTCTCGTCGAGCAGGCCGATCTCGTCGTCGTCGAGCATCTGATCCGTCGTCCGCCGCTGGGGTTGCCGAACGGCACTGCGAGCGTCCTCGTGCAGCCGGCCCATGGACGGTCAGGCTAGCGCCGATGTCCGTTCCGTCCCATTCCTGGGCGTGTCACCCGGGAGGGGGTGCGCCCGACCTGCGGCGATGCCGATGATGTCCTGATGAGGAGTCCTCGCGGCGGTCGCGCCGCCGTCCGTGCCGGGCTGGTCCTCGGCTGCATGGGGGCCCTGCTCGCGGGCATGTCGGGGCTGGCCGCAGGAGGCACCAGGCACCTCCCGGGCACCCGCTGCCCCGTCTTCCCCGCCACCAGCTACTGGCACGCGGACGTCCGCGGGCTCCCGGTCCACCCGCGCAGCGCGGACTGGCTCTCGCACATGTCGCCGGGGCGGGACCTGCACCCCGACTTCGGTCCGTCGTACGGCGAGCAGCCGGTGCCGTACGGCATCCCGGTCACCGTCGTGTCCGGCAACCACGCCAAGGTGCCGGTGGCCTTCGGCTACGCCGACGAGAGCGACCGGCGGCGGTACCCGCTGGGCCGGGACACCCGGATCGAGGGCGGCCGGACGGCCGACGGCGACCGGCACGCGATCGTCGTGGACAAGCGGCGCTGCCGGCTCTACGAGACGTTCTCGACCTACCAGCGCGGCGGCCGCTGGACGGCCGGGTCCGGCGCCACCTGGTCGCTGCGGAGCAACCGGCTCCGGCCGCAGGGCTGGACCTCCGCGGACGCGGCAGGGCTGCCGATCCTGCCCGGCCTGCTGAGGTACCGAGAGGTCGCCCGTGGTCGCGTCGACCACGCGATCCGCTTCACCACCGACGTCACCGACCGCCGGCACGTGTGGCCGGCGCGGCATGACGCCGGCAGCGTCAGCGACCCGGCGTACCCGCCGATGGGCGCCCGGTTCCGGCTTGCGGCGTCGTTCCCGATCTCGGGGTACCGCGCCGACACCCGCACCGTGCTGCGCGCGATGAAGCGCTACGGCCTGGTGCTCGCCGACAACGGGTCCCCGTGGTACTTCCAGGGCACTGCCGACGACCGCTGGCCGGCCGGCCTGCTGGACCAGCTCAAGACCATCCCCGCCTCGGCGTTCGAGGCCGTCGACACCGCACCGCTGCGGATCCGCCCCGGCAGCATGAAGGCCCTCCCCGCCCCGCGCTGACCCACCACCCCAGAGCGCTCGTTTGCGACCTGAGCCACGCGACACGCCGGTGCGAGACCGGCGTGTCGGGGAACCAGGTCGCAAACGAGCGGATCGGGGCGGGGGTGCGGGGCGGGCGGGGCGGGGCGGGGCGGGCGGATCGGGCGGGGCGGGTCAGGCGGTGGCTGCGGCGGCGGCCCGGACGGCGGCCACGCTGGCCGCCACGTCGTCGGCGTCGGTGGACCAGTTGGACACCGACACGCGCAGCACCGCCCGGTCCCGCCACCGGGAGCCGGACATCCAGGCGACGCCGGAGTCGAGCAGCGCCTCGGTGACCTTCGCGGTGCGCTCGTCGGAGCCGAAGGACACCGACACCTGGGTGAACACCACGTCGTTGAGCACCTCCGCACCCGGGATCTCCGCGAGGCCGGCCGCGATCGCCTGGGCGTTGGCGACCAGACCGTCGACCAGCCCGACCACACCGGACCGGCCCAGCGACCGCAACGCCGCCCACACCGGCACCCCTCGGGCGCGGCGGGAGAGCTCGGGGACCTTGTCGAGCGGGTCGCCCAGCTCGGAGGGGTTGATCAGGTAGCTGGTCTGCATGGTGAGGGCGCCGCGCAGCGCCTGCGGGTCGCGCACGACGGCGATGCCGCAGTCGTACGGCGTGTTGAGGGTCTTGTGCGCGTCGGTGCCCCACGAGTCGGCCCGATCGAACCCGTCGACGAGGTGCCGCAGCGACGGGGAGGCGGCCGCCCACAGCCCGAAGGCGCCGTCGACATGGACCCACGCACCGTGCTCGTGGGCCACGTCGATGCACTCGGCGAACGGGTCGAACGACCCGGAGTGCAGGTTGCCGGCCTGCAGCGCCACGATCGTCGGGCCGTCCACCGCCTCCAGCGCCGTCCGCAACGCAGCCGGCTGGATCCGGCCCTGCTCGTCGGCGGCCACCGGGGTCGGACGGCCCAGGCCGAGGTAGCGCAGCGCCAGGTCGACGGTGGCGTGCCGGTCCGCGCCGACCAGCGTGTGCACCTTCGGCGCTCCGGGAAGCCCGTCGGCGTCGAGGTCCCAGCCGGCCTGCGTCAGCACGTGCTGGCGGCCGGCGGCCAGCCCGGCCCAGTTGGCCATGGTGCCGCCGGTCACGAAGCCCACGTCGGCCCCGCCGGGCAGCCCGAGCAGGTCGAGCAGCCAGGTGGCGGCCACCTCCTCGGTGCCCGTGGTGCCCGGCGTCGCGTAGCGCATGCCGGTGTTCTGGTCCCAGGCGCTCACCAGCCAGTCGGCGGCCAGCGCGGCGGGCAGCGTCCCGCCGATGACCCAGCCGAAGAACCGGCCGGACGGCATCGCCATCAGCGCCGGCTCGACGTGGCGGGCGAGCAGGTCGACCACCTCGGCCGGGTCGGTCGGCGCCTCGGGCAGCGGGCCGCCGAGGGCGGCGACGACAGCGTCGGCGTCCGCCCGCGGCGGGACGTCGCGCGCGGGCACCGACGCCAGCCAGTCACGGGCGTGCGCGGCGGCGCGGTCGAGGGCCTTCTCGTAGTCGTCCGGTCGAGCGCTCACGGACCTACTCTGCCCCAGCGGGGCCGCATCTGTGGGCGACATCTGTGGTCCGGGGCCGGGGAACCGGCGGGGCAGGTCAGAGCAGCAGCGGCACGGCGCTGACGACCACGAGCACCAGCGCAACGCGCTCGAAGGTGCGCTGGCCGATCCGGCGGATCAGCAGGGCGCCGAGGGCCGCGCCCATCAGCATCGCCGGTAGCAGCACGGCGTCGGCGAGCAGCGCCGCCGGCGACACCAGCCCGAGCCCGATGCTGAACGGCAGCTTGAACAGGTTGACGAGGAAGAAGAACCACGCACCGGTGCCGAGGAACTGCATCATGAGCAGCCCGGACAGCAGCAGGTAGACGGTCATCACCGAGCCGGAGGCGTTGGCGACCATGGTGACGACGCCGACGACGACACCGACGACGGCGGCGCTGACCCGGTGGGTGGCGCCCACCGGGCCGTCACCGGGGTCGGCGAGCGCGGCGCGGATGCGCGCGCTCTGCGTGGTGAGCTGCACCGCCACCAGGCCCAGGAGCAGGACGCCGATCGCGACCCGCATGCCGCTGTTGCCGACGTGGGCCACGAAGACCGCACCGACCACGACGCCGACCGCCACCCACGGGAACAGCCGGCGGATGAGTCCCCACGACGTGTGCCGGCCGTACACCGCGATGGCGACCAGGTCACCGGCGAGCAGCAACGGCAGGAGGGCGCCGGTGGACTCGCGGGCGGGCAGGACCACGGCGAACAGCGCCGACGCCACCGCACCGACCCCGACGATCCCGGTCTTGGCGAACCCGACGGCGACGGCTGCGACGACCAGGAGCAACCACCCGGCCGCCGTGAGGTCGGGCAGGGTCAGGGACGGCAAGTGCGGTCAGACGCCGAAGTCGTGGCGGAGCGGGTAGCCGGACACACCGCTGTCGGCGGTGCGGGTGGCCAGCACCTGGTGCAGCTGGATGCTGTTGCGCTCGAACGCCAGCCGCGACCCGGCCATGTAGAGGCCCCAGACCTTGGCGATCGGGAGGCTGGCGTCAGCCACGCAGGCGTCCCAGTTGGCGACCAGGTTGTCGCACCACGCGCGCAGGGTCCGGGCGTAGTGGACCCGCAGGTTCTCCTGGTGCTGCACCTCGAGCCCGGCGTCCTCCATCGCGCGGACGATGTCGCCGGAACCGGTGAGCTCGCCGTCCGGGAACACGTAGCGGCCGATGAAGCCGCGACGCGGCAGCCCGGGGTGCTGGTTGTCCGGCCGGGTGATGCCGTGGTTGAGCAGCCGGCCCTCCGGGCGCAGCCGGGACCGCAGGAAGCCGAAGTACGTCGGGTAGTTCTTCACGCCGATGTGCTCGATCAGGCCGATCGAGCTCACGGCGTCGAAGTCGCGCTCTCGCACGTCGCGGTAGTCGGCGTGGCGCACCTCGGCGAGGTCGCCCAGACCCTCGGTCTTGATGCGGTTCTGCGCCCAGGTGGCCTGCTCCCGGGACAGCGTGACGCCGAGGACCTGCACGCCGTAGTGGGTGGCGGCGTGCCGGACCATGCCGCCCCAGCCGCACCCGACGTCCAGCAGCCGCATGCCCGGCTCGAGGCCGAGCTTGCGGGCGACCAGGTCGTACTTGTGCGCCTGTGCCTCCTCCAGGCTGGCGCCCTCGGTGGGGTAGCAGGCGCAGGTGTAGGTCATGGACGGGCCCAGGACGTGCTCGTAGAAGGTGTTCGAGACGTCGTAGTGGTAGCTGATCGAGCTGGCGTCACGGTCGCGGGAGTGCCGCAGGCCGCGTCGCCAGGTGGGCACGACCTCCTGCTCGGGCAGCGGCGGCGGCACGAAGGTGCGCGCGCCGAGCCGGCGGGCCCACTCGACCGCCTGCGACATCGGCGGCCGGTTGATGCGCAGGTCGTCATCGATCAGCCGGAGCATCTCGTAGGGGTCACCGGGGTGGGCGCCCTCGATCTCCAGGTCGCCCTTGATGTACGCCCGCGCCATGCCCAGCGAGCCGGGCGCGGTCGCGAGGTAGGAGACCCCCCGCGGACTGGTGATCCGCATGCCGAGCTCCGCGTCCTTGCTGCCGGCCGTGCTGCCGTCGTAGGCAGAGAACCGCACCGGTGCGTCGGCGCCGAACAGACCCTCGAAGATCTCGCCCAGCGTCACGGTGCCGCTCCGGGACCGGGACCCGTCGAGCTTGAAGGTGCTCATCGTCGTTGCACCGCCTTCGCGTAGAGATCGAGCAGTCTCGCCTGCGGGTCGAAGCGTTTCTTGGCCGCGTGGTAGTCCTCGCCACCGTAGAGCGCCCAGAACTCGTCCGGACCGTAGTACGCGTCGGAGTAGAGGCCCTTGTGCCCCCCGAGCTCGGTGACCTCGGCCTCGATCGCCCGGTTGACGTCGCCGTCCACCCGACCCGGCTCGATCGCGACCGTCGACCAGAAGCCCACGTTGACGTACGGCACGCCGCGGCGCAGCGGGTACAGCGGCCAGGGCGCGGCACCGGCGTCGGCGTAGAGCGCGGACGGGCCGTCGTCGCGCAGCTGCAGCGGGCACAGCCAGATCGGCTCGATCGGGACCTCGGCGAGGAACCAGCGCAGGAAGTCGGCCGTGCGGTCCAGCGGGATCTCGACGTCCTGGACCACCCGTTCGCGCGGCGGCTTGCCCTGGCGGGCCTCCAGGCGCGCGGCGACGCGGTAGCGGTTCTCCAGGCGGATGAGCTTCCAGTAGACGTCGCTGCGCAGCCAGCGCTTCGGCCACAGCCGGCGGACCCGGGGGTTCTGCGCGCCGAACGCCCGGGAGCACCAGAACCAGTCGGTGTCCCAGCGCCACAGGTAGTCGCGCACCGTCAGGTAGTCGACCTGACGATCCTGGATGGACCGGTAGTAGACCTGCATGCCGGTGTAGTCGCTGACGTACGGCGCCTCGTCGGCCCACGACCCGAGGCTGAGGTAGGCCTCCCCGGCGCTGAACACGGTGCCGTCGAGGAAGTCGACCGGCTCCCCGTCGTACGTCCGGTCGGCCATGATCCGGGCCACCGCGTCGGTGAGCTCGCCGAGGTCGTGGAACGGGACGTGCCGCAGCCGGACGAACGGCCGGACCGGCTCGAGGTCGATGACCAGGCGAAGCGCGTAGCCGAGGGTGCCGTAGGAGTTGGGGAACGCGCGGAACAGGTCGGCATGCTCGCCCTCGGGTCGGGCGGTGACGACCTGGCCGTCACCGGTGAGCACCTCGAGCTCGCGGACCGACTCGTGCGGGAGGCCGGCCCGGAACGACGAGGACTCGATGCCGAGCCCGGTGACAGCGCCGCCGATCGTGATGGTCTTCAGCTGCGGCACGACGGCCGGCATCAGGCCGTGGGCCAGGGTCGCGTCGACCAGGTGCTCGTAGGTCGTCATCGCCTGCACGTCGCAGGTGCGCGCCACGGGGTCGACCGCCAGCACCGAGTCGAAGGCGGCGACGTCCAGGCCGGGGCCGGCCGCCCGGTCACGCGGACGGAACAGGTTGGAGGTGCGCTTGGCCAGCCGGACCGGGGCGCCGGCGGGGATGTCTGCGTACTGCGCCACCAGGCGACGCCGGGCGTCCTCGTGCGCGACCATGCCCGCGAGTCTAGTAACTGGTTGTCGACCGCAACCGCTCGCGCCCGACTCGTCCCGCGGAGACGCTCAGCTGGCCCAGCCGGAGTCGGGGGCCCGGCGCCGTCCCGGCGGGGACGGGTCCGGGCCTCCCCCGCGGGCCAGCTCGAGGGCGAGCAGGTCGACGACTCCGGCCGCCGGCATCGGCCGGCCGACGTGGAAGCCCTGGCCGAGGTCGCACCGCAGGTCCTTGAGCCGGGCCAGCTGGGTCGGCCGCTCGATGCCCTCGGCCACGGTCCGGAGCCCGAGGTTGTGGGCCAGGTCGATGATCGCCGCGACCAGGAACCCGCCCTGCTCGCGCCGGCCGAGCTCGTCGACGAACTCCTTGTCGATCTTCAGCACGTCGACGGGCAGCTGGCGCAGCCAGGAGAACGACGAGTAGCCGGTGCCGAAGTCGTCGACCGCGACCCGCACCCCGAGCGCCTTGAGGACCTGCAGCCGCTCGATCGTCGGCTCCACGTCGGCCATGATCGCGCTCTCGGTGATCTCCAGGGCGATCCGTGACGGGGTGATGCCCGTCCGCGCCAGCACCATGCCGACCTCGACGCCGAACTCCGGCCGGCGGAGCTGGCGCTGGGACACGTTGATGCTCACCGACAGCCGCGGGTGCTCCACCGACCAGATCGCGACCTGGCGGCAGGCCTGCTCGAGCACCCACAGGCCCAACGGGACGACCAGCCCGGTCTCCTCAGCGAGGGGGATGAACGCGTCCGGGGCGATGATCCCGCGCTGCGGGTGCTGCCAGCGCACCAGCGCCTCGACGCCGACCAGGACGCCGTTCTGCATCGACACGATCGGCTGGTAGTGCAGCACGAACTCGCCGTTGTCGAGGGCGCGTTGGAGGTCCGCCCGGAGGTCCAGCCGGTGCAGGGCGGCGGCGTGCATGTGCGGCTGGTAGATCGCGTACCGGCCCTTGCCGTCGGTCTTCACGACGTACATCGCGGCGTCGGCGTTGCGCAGCAGCTGGTCCGGGGTGACCTCGGCGTCAGCCGGGTCGCCGGCGAAGGCGATCCCGATGCTGCACCGGGCGAAGATCTCCTTGCCGTCGATGACGAGCGGCTCACCGAGCACCGTCATGATCCGCTCGACGGCATGGACGGCGGAGGTCTCGCTGGGCAGGTCGACCAGGACCATGGCGAACTCGTCGCCGCCGAGCCGGGCGGTCGTGTCTCCCGGGCGGACCAGGGTGGCCAGCCGCCCGGCGACCGCCCTCAGCATCGAGTCGCCGGCGGCGTGACCGAGCCCGTCGTTCACGGTCTTGAAGTCGTCCAGGTCGAGCAGCAGGACCGCCAGGCCGGTGCCGTCCCGCTCCCGTCGCGCGAGCCCGTGCGCCACCCGGTCGACGAACAGGGCCCGGTTGGCCAGTCCGGTCAGCTCGTCGTGGAAGGCCTGATGGGTCAGCTGCAGCTCGAACTGCTTGCGTTCGCTGACGTCCCGGACCGTCACGACGGTGGCTCGCACGTTCGGGTCGCCCTGCAGGTTGTTGACCACGGCCTCGGCGTCCAGCCACCCACCGCCGCGGCGCCGCAGCCGCAGCTCGAGCCGGCGGGTCGTGCCGGGGCTGGACAGGACCTCGGCGAGCGCGGAGCGCACCCGCGGCAGGTCGTCGGGGTGGCAGAGGTCCTCCACGCTGTGCCCGACCAGCTCGCCGTCGGCGTAGCCGAACATCCGGTCCGCCGACGGGCTCTGGTAGGTGACCGACGCCTCCCGGTCGAGCAGCAGGATCGCGTCGGAGGAGTTCTGCACCAGGGCGCGGAACCTCGCCTCGCTCTGCCGCACGTGCAGGTCGTCGGCCAGCGTGACCGACTCCAGCGCCAGCGCGAGCTGCGCCACCAGGGTCTCCAGGGCGTCGCCGGCACCCGGCTCGAGCGGCTGCGCCAGCACCAGGACGACCACGGCGAGCAGCTCGTCCTGCACCCGCACCGGGCAGACCCGCAGCTGCCCGGACAGATCACGCAGAGCGAGGCCGGACACGAGGTCCATGTCCAGCTCGTCGACCTCGACCGCGCGGAACGCGGTGCCCGCTCCGGCGTACGGCAGCAGCGCCGGAGCCAGCGACCGGCCAGGGACCCGGGCCTCGTGCCCGTCCGCGCCGGCGACCACCTCCACCTCGTCCGGCGCGGTGAGGTCGACGATCCGGCTGGCCACCACGTCGCCGGCGACCAGCAGGCCGACAGCGCGCAGTGCGGCGGCATGGATGCGCGGCCGGTCCCCGGCGGCAACGAACTCTGCGGCGGCGGTGCGCAGGGTGCGCTCCCGGGCCGCGGTGGCGGCCACGTCGCTCATCAGCAGGCCCACCCGCGCGATGACCAGGGCCACCAGCACGCCGAGGCCGGTGGCCAGCAGGGCGATGTCGCCGTACTCGGCCCGCGCCACCTGCAGCCCCATCAGCGCCGGCGGGATGAGGACCACCGCGGCGAGCAGCGCGAGGCGGACCCGCGACAGCGTCTCCCGCCGGTTGGTGGCCGCAGCCACTCCTTGCCGTACGGCGGGGTGGACCGCCGCCGCCGCGAACAGGAGTGCCGCCGCCACCCAGCCGAGGTGCACCGGGTCAGCCAGGTCGCCGCGGCCGGAGATCCCGCCGCGCAGGTGCACGACGTCGGTGCCGAGCAGGCAGGCGACGCCGAGGGCCAGCACGCTCGGGACCAGCCGGGTCGGGCCGCCGACCACCAGGCGGATCGCCACGCCGAGCACGGCGACGTCGAAGACGAGGTAGCCGATCAGCACGGCGCGCTCGAGCCCGGGCGCCGACCCGATGTCCGGGCCCACGAGCAGCACCCAGACAGCCAGGCCGGCAGTGGTGGCGACGATCGCGGCGTCGACGAGGCCGGCCCGGTCGCGCGACCGGTCTCCCTCGCGGTGCATCAGGTGCAGCCCGGCGACGAGGAACGGGTAGCCGGCGAGGTAGACGAGATCGAGCCCGCCCACGCCGACGGCCTGCCCGTCGTCCGCGCCGGACGTCAGCGCCAGCAGGTCACCGGCGGCGAACGCGGCCAGGCAGACAGCCACCAGCAGCCAGGCAGCAGCCTGCGGGGGGCGTCGCTGAGCCACGCCGATGCCCACTGCGGCCGTCGCGGCGAGCGACAGCAGGGCCTCGGCCACCTGCCAGGCCGCGCTCATGGCACCACTTCACCATGTGCTGACACCGACGCCTAGGAGACAAGCCGTGGCCGCGCATGACCTCGCCTGAGGGGTTCACCCGATCGGCCCCTTGCCCTCGGCGTCGGCAGCGGGTTCAGCAGGCGGTCAGCAGAAGGGTCGAAGGCAGGAGGTCGGCCGTGGCGCTCGGCCGTCGAGCGGGTGGGGGTGGTCAGTGCCGGCGGGAGGCGCAGGTGATGCAGCGGGTGGCGGCCGGCCGGGCCGCCAGCCGCTCGGCGGCGATCGCGGCGCCGCAGGACTCGCAGGTGCCGTAGTCGCCGGCCTCGACCCGGCTCAGGGCCTCGTCCAGCGTCGCGACCTGCAGCCGGGTCTCCTCCAGCATCGCCATCGCCTGCGCCCGCTCGAACGCGATGGTCGCGCCCTCGGCGTCGTGCTCGTCGTCGGTGGCGCCCCCCTTGGCCGACTCGAGGATGTCGTCGACGTCGCGCTGCAGCGCGGCGACCCGCGATGCGGCGGCGACCCGCTCGGCGGTCAGCCGTTCCCGAGCCGCGTCGAGCTGGGCGGAGGTGCGGGGACGGGTGGCGCGCGCAACAGTCATGCCCGGCCAACGTGGCAGCCCGCAGGACTGTTCCGGCGACCCGCGTGTCGTTGCCCGGCGTTCCGCGTGTCGCGCCGATCGCGCGATGGAACTCGTCTGCGCGGCGGCGGCTACTGCAGGTAGCCCTCGACCTCGGACACCGGCCGCACCTTCGCGTTCTCCGGGTCGTCGCCGACCTCGCGCTTGGCGTCCCGCTGCCGCAGCAGGTCCCAGCACTGGTCGAGGGCCTCCTCGACCTGGCGCAGCGCCGCGCGGTCCTCGTCGCCACCGCCGGACGCCAGGGCGTCCCGCAGCCGGTGCTCCCGCTCGACGAGCTCGGAGATCTGGTGGTGCAGGTCCGGATCGCTCATGACGCCCATCGTCGCCGGTCCGGCCGCGCACCGCCAGGTGCGCCCGTCGTCAGCGCGAGCCGCGCAGCTGGGCGGCCGCCATCACTGCGATGACGTCGTAGATCACGGTGGCGGCAGCCAGCGAGGTGACCTCGGCGTGGTCGTAGGGCGGGCTGACCTCCACGACGTCGGCGGCGACCAGCTGGTCGCCCGGCAGGGCGCGCAGCAGGGCGAGCAGCTCGCGCGACGTGAGGCCGCCCATCTCCGGTGTGCCGGTGCCCGGCGCGAAGGCCGGGTCGAGGACGTCGATGTCGACGGAGAGGTAGACGGGCGAGTCACCGGCCCGTTCCCGTACCCGGCCCACGACCTCCGCGACCCCGAGTGTGTCGATGTCAGCCGCGCGCACGGTGGAGAAACCGAACCGGGCGTCGTCGACCAGGTCGGCCGCGTCGTAGAGCGGGCCGCGGATGCCGACGTGGGTCGACACGTCGGGCAGCAGCAGCCCCTCCTCGGCGGCCCGCCGGAAGACGGTGCCGTGGGTGCGCTCGGCGCCGAAGTAGGTGTCCCAGGTGTCCAGGTGCGCGTCGAGGTGGACGACGGCCACCGGGCCGTGGCTGCGGACGACCGCGCGCAACGCGGCGAGGGCGACGGTGTGGTCGCCGCCGATGGTCACCAGCCGCCGCCGGTCGCTCACCAGCTCGCCGGCGTGGCCGGCGATCTGGGCCAGCGCGTCGTCGATGTCGAACGGGTTGCACGGCACGTCGCCGGCGTCCACGGCCTGCAGCACGCGGAACGGCGAGACGTCGACGTCCGGGTGGTAGGCCGGGCGGAGGTGCCGGGACGCCTGCCGGACGGCCGACGGCCCGAACCGGGCGCCGGGCCGGTAGGAGACCCCACCGTCGAACGGCGCGCCCAGGATCGCCACGTCGAAGTCGGTGACCTCGTCGACCCGCGGCAGCCGGGCGAAGGTCGAGGCGCCGGCGAACCGGGGTACCTGGGTGCCGTCGACCGGGCCGACGATCTCGGCAGGGTCCATCGAGGTCTCCTCGGGCGGTGTGTCCATCGGTGTCCCGCGTGTCAGTCGGGGACCACGGGCTGCGGGAAGACCCGGGGGGTCAGTCCGAGGGACCGTACGTGCGCGGCGATCTCGCCTGCGGGCGCGAGCCACAGGCCCGGCCGGGCCTGCATGTCCTCGACCAGCCGCTCCAGGGCCCTGGCCCGGGCCGGTCGGCCGGAGAGGAACGGGTGGTTGGTCAGCGCGAAGCAGCAGCCCTCGTCGTACATCGCGGCCAGGTCGGCCCGCCACATCGACAGCGCCTTCTCCGGGTCCTCGATCAGCCCGGAGCCGAACAGGTCCGGCAGGTACGCGTACTGCTCCCAGTCGTCCAGCGCCCAGTGCACCGGGATCTCCACGATCGAACGCGCTCCGGGCCCGGGCCTCTCGGCGAGCTCGTAGGGCCGCTCGCCGTCCATCAGGCTGGAGTCGTAGAGGAACCCACGGTCCAGCAGCAGGCCAGGGGTGGCGTAGGTCGTCTCCCACATCGGGGCGCGGTATCCGACCGGTCGCGCGCCGGTGACCCGCTCCAGCGCGTCGAGCCCGCGGTCGAGCATGTCCCCCTCCTGACCGGGGGTCATGCCGGTCACCGCCTCGTGCAGGTAGCCGTGGTGGGCGATCTCGTGCCCCTCGTCGCGCACCCGGCGCAGCAGGTCCGGGTAGCGCTCGGCGGTGAACCCCGGGCAGAAGAACGTCGCGCGCACGCCGCGACGGGCCAGCAGCGCGAGGATCCGGGGCATGCCGGTCAACGGGCCGTACGCCTGGTGCGACATCACCGACAGCCGGGACGCGCTGGACGGCTGGATCGTCAGCACCACCGCCTCGGCGTCCATGTCGAAGCCGAGGGTCGCCGCGGCCTGGTGCCCGGCCGGCCACGACACCGGGGCGGCCTGGGTCGTCGCGTCGGTGGCCTCGGTCACGCGCCGGCCGTCCGGCGCAGGGCGGCGTCCCGCCAGGTGGCGCTGCCGGCGTCTGCGTCCCGGACGAAGTCGACCTCGCTGCGGTCACCGAGCCAGGTGAGCTGCACGACGGCCGGCGGCCGCTCCGCGACGACCTTGCCGCCGGCCACGACCCACCGGGGAGCCACCTGGCGCCGCACCGCGTCGATCCGCGACGACGCGGGCAGCACCACCAGGTTCGCCGGCCGGCCGGGCACCAGGCCGTACCCGTCACCCAGACCGAGGACCCGGGCGCCCCGGCTGGACACCATCTCCACCGTCTCGGCGATCTCGTCCTGGCCGGTCAGCTGCGCCGCCACGACCCCGGTGTGGGCGAGCAGCATCGGGCTGCCCGTGCCCAGCGGGAACCACGGGTCCATGACGTCGTCGCTGCCGAAGGCGACGTTCACCCCGGCAGCGAGCATCTCCTTCACCCGGGTGAGCCCCCGGCGCTTGGGATAGTCGTCGAAGCGCCCCTGCAGCGCGAGGTTGACCATCGGGTTGCTCACCAGGTTGATGCCCGAGCGGACCAGCAGCCGCTCGAGCTTGTACGCGTAGGCGCCGTTGTAGCTGCCCATCGCGGTGGTGTGGCTCGCCGTCACCCGGTCGCGCAGCCCGGTGCGCAGGGCGAGGGTGGCCAGCACCTCGACGAAGCGCGACTGCTCGTCGTCGATCTCGTCGCAGTGCGCGTCCACCCCGCGGTCGTACCGGGCTGCGATGTCGACCGCGATCTCGAGTGACCGCACGCCGTCCTCGCGGGTGTCCTCGAAGTGCGGGATGGCGCCCACCACGTCGGCGCCACGCCGCACCGCCTCCTCCAGCAGCTCCGCACCCCGCGGAAAGGACACGATGCCCTCCTGCGGGAACGCGACGACCTGCAGGACGAGCACGTCGCGCACCCGGTCGCGCAGCTCCAGCAGGGCGTCCAGCGCGGTGAGGTCGGGGTCGGTGACGTCGCAGTGGCTGCGCACGAACAGCACACCCTGGGACGCCTGCCAGCGCAGCACCTGCTCGGCCCGGGCGATCACGTCATCGCGGGTGACGCTCGGCTTGCGCTCGGCCCAGACCGCTATGCCCTCCCAGAGCGTGCCGGAACGGTTCCAGCGCGGCTCGCCCGCGGTCAGGGTCGCGTCGAGGTGGATGTGCGGCTCGACGAACGGCGCCCGGACGAGCCCGCCCGCGGCATCGATCTCGACGTCCGCGACCTGCTCGGGCGCGCTGCTGGAGTGCGGCTCGACCGCCGACACGACCCGGTCCTCGACGAGCAGGTCGACGAGGTCGCCGTCGTCCTCCAGGCGTGCGCGCCGGACCCGGAGCCGGGTCAAGCGCGGGCGTTCGGCTGCGGGGACACCACCGGGTCGAGGTCGGCACGCCGCCGGGAGGCCAGTGCGGCGTAGACCACCGCGGCGGTCAGCGAGCCGGCCAGCCACGACAGGTCGACGTTCCCGAGCGCCTTGGCGCCAGGCCCCTGCAGCGCGGACGGGATGCCGAACTCGAAGTACCAGGTGGCGAAGATCCCCACCACGAACGCGATGATCGCGTCCCACCGGAAGTCGCCGAGCCGGGACGTGCCGGGCGGGTCGTACAGGGCGGGGACGTCGATCCGCTGGCGGCTCACCCAGTAGTAGTGCACCAGCATGACGGCCCCCCACGGCGCGACCCAGGTGACCATGCTGGCCAGCCAGCCGTCGAGCGAGGCGGCGAAGTTGTCCTGGAAGACCAGCCAGATCGTGAACAACGTGGCGAGCACTCCGACGACGTACGCGACGACCTTCCGGTCGACCCGGATGTCCAGGGTCAGTGCGCAGACCGACGCGCTGTAGATGTTGAGGATGTTGGTGGCGATCGGACCGTGCAGGACCAGCAGCAGGACAGGGATGGCGAGCGCGCCGAAGGAGTTGACGATGAGCTGTCCGGGGTCGACCTCCTGGCTGACTGTCGCCAGCGTGGCCCCCAGGACGCCCAGCCACACCACCGGGATGAACTGGCCCAGCACGCTGGCCGCGAACAGCCGCGGCGCCGGCATGCTGCGCGGCACGAACCGGGAGTAGTCCGAGGCGTAGGCGAACCAGGAGATGCCCCAGCCGATGCCGATGGCGGTCATGATCGTGCTCATCGCGCTGAGCCGCTCGGTGCCGGCCAGGCCGCTCCCGGCGTAGCTCCAGTCGACGTCCACCTTGGTCCAGGCGACCACCGTCATGAACGCGAGCACGACCAGGGTGACCGGCACGGTGTACTTCTCGAAGGTCGCGATCGCGCGGAAGCCGTAGGCGGCGATCAGCACCTGCAGGGTCATGATGGCCAGCACGGTGACGACCTTGAGGCCGCGACCGCCGCCGATGCCGATCTTGTCGAACAGGCTGGTGACCAGCTCCAGCACGATCCAGGTGTTGATCGCGCACCAGCCGGTGGCGATGACGAACTGGAACGCCGTCGGCAGGTACGCGCCGCGCCGGCCGAACGCGCTGCGGCTGAGCACCATCTGGGAGACGCCGGTGCGCTGACCCATCAGCACGAAGAAGCCGAAGGTGGCCATGCCGATCAGGTTGCCGAGGACCAGGACGAGGATCACGTCGGCGAGGGACAGGCCCAGCACGATGCCGAGGGCGCCGAGGACCCAGTTGATGGGTGCGATGTTGGCGCCGGCCCAGATCCAGAACTGGTGGGCCGCCGTGGACGAGCGGGCCTCGTCGGGCACCGGCTGCAGGCTGTGCTCGCCCTCCCAGGGCTCGAGCCCGGCGTGATCGTGCGAGGGAGCGGTCGTGGCCACGGGACCTCCAGGCGGTGGGCGGCTCGTGACGGGATGAGCCGCCCGCAGCCTGGCGCGCGCCATCGGGCTGCGCAACAGACACAACGACCGCAATACTGCATCCCTCGATGGACGGTGCGTCCGGTGTCGGGCCGGACCGACCTGCCGAGGAGGGGACCGGCGTGGCGCTGACCCTGGCCGACGTGCTGGCCTCGCCCGCGCTCCAGCACTCCCGCCCCCTGCTGCTCGCGGGCGACCCGGCGACGCGCACCGTGCGGTGGGTCCACAGCAGCGAGATCTACGACATCGCCCGGCTGCTGCGCGGCGGCGAGCTGCTGCTCACGACCGGTCTGGGGCTGGAGCGCTCCAGCGACGAGCAGCGCCGGGCCTACGTCCGGGCGCTGGCCGCGAAGCAGATCGCCGGCCTGGCGCTCGAGCTGTCCGACAGCTTCTCGCAGGTGCCCGAGGACATGATCGACGAGGCCCGCCGGCTGGACCTGCCGTTCATCGTGCTGCGCGACGTGTACCCGTTCGTGGAGGTCACCGAGCAGGTCAACAGCGCGATCCTGGACTCCTCGATCACCCGGCTGCGGCACGCGGACGAGGTCGGGCGGGCGCTGTCCCTGGTCCTCGCCGAGCGTGGCGGGCTGGACCTGCTGACCTCGACCCTGGCCGACCTCGTGGGCCGGCCGGTGGTGCTCGTCGACTCGACCGGCGCGGTCCTCGCGGCCGCCGCGGACGAGCCGCAGGAGGTGCTCGACGCTCCTGCGGCCACCGGAACGGTGACCGCGGACGGCATCCTGCTCGCCGGCCTGGTGATCGGGCCGGGGACCTCCGGCGACGACCTCCTGCAGGCCGCCGTGGAGCGGGCACCGGAGATCTTCGCCCTGGCCGTGCTGCGCGACCGGCAACGGCCGCTGCTCTCCGGGCGGGACCGGCGCGACCTGCTCGCGCGCCTGCTCACTCCCGGCGCCGAGGACCCGTTGGCGCTGGAGGCCCATGCGGGTGCCTCCGGCATCCCCCACGACGCGCGCTGGTCCGGCCTGGCCATCGGGGCGACCGAGCGTGGCCGGGGGCTGGCGCTGGCGCAGGACGTGGCCCGCCGTACCGGCCTGCGGCTGATGGCGGCCGAGGTGGAGGACACGACGTACGCGCTGGTCGCCGTACTGGGCAGCGACCAGCACGCGGCCATGGAGGCGGTACGGACCGCTCTCGGCTCGGTGGCGACCCCGGTGACCGCCGTCGGACCGGTGCAGCCGGCGTCCTCGGCCGGGCGGAGCCTCCGCTCGGCCGCGCAGGTGCTGACCCTCGGCGTCGATGACCCGGCCGGGCGGCGCCCGCTGGTCGCAGCCGACCTCGTGGTCGAACGACTCCTCGCGGCCGTCGGCGACCGGCGGCACCTCGCCGACCTGGTCGAGGAGCAGCTCGGCAGCCTGCTGCACGCCGCCCGGGCCGAGACCCTGCTGCGGACGTTGGAGGCCTACCTCGACAGCGGGTGCAGCAAGGCGGCCACCGCCCGGGTGCTGCACCTGCGCCGGCAGTCGGTGCACCAGCGGCTCACCCGGATCACCGCGCTGCTCGACCGGGACCTTGCCGACCCACGGCAGCAGACCGCGCTGCGGCTGGCGCTGGCCGCCCGCCGACTGAGCTGACCGGGGGGGTCACCGCGGAGAGGTGGTCATCCCCGCCCGCTGGTGCCGCGGGCCCGATCGGGCTTGACCCGGCGGTTGCTGACGGCGTCGTGCGTGGCCTCCAGCGCTGCTCGGGTCTCCGCGCCGGTCTGCTGGGCCACGCCGACGAACATGAAGTCGACCAGCGTGAGCTGCGCGAGCCGGCTGGCCATGGCGCCGCTGCGGTACGTCGTCTCGCGCACGGCGGTGGTCAGGACGTGGTCCGCCACGTCGACGATGGGAGCGCGCGGGAAGTTCGTGACGGCCACCGTGGTCGCTCCGCTCCGGCGGGCCTGGGCGAGTGCGTCGATGGTGTCGGAGGTGACCCCGGTGTGCGAGATGCCGATCGCCACATCCCCTGGCCGGAGCAGCGCGGCGCTGGTCAGCGCGACATGGGTGTCGGACCAGGCGAACGCGATCCGACCGATGCGGTGCAGCTTCTGTTGCAAGTCCATCGCCACGAAGGCGCTGGCGCCCACCCCGTAGACGTCGATGCGTCCGGCGGAGACCAGCGCGTCGACGACGGCCTGCAGGGCTGCGGCGTCCAGCTGCGCGGCAGTCTCCTCGACCGCCCGGGCGTCGGCGAAGGCGATCTTCTCCACGACCGTCGCCAGGTCGTCCCCCGGACTGATGTCGCTGCCGACCACCCGGGCGCCGGTGTCGGTGCGACCGGACTCGGTGGCCAGCGTCAGGCGCAGCTGCGGGTAGCCGGCCAGGCCCAGGGTCCGGCAGAACCGGACGACGGTGGTCTCCGAGGTGTCACACCGTTGGGCCAGCTCGGTGATGGTGCTGTCGGCGACGCCGCGCGGGTCGTCGAGGACCTGCCTGGCGACCCGCATCTCCGACCGGGACAGCGACGGCAGGATCGCTCGAAGCCGTACGGCGAGCGAGGTGACCCCAGGTCGGTCGCCCGCCGGTGCGGTGGCATCAACTTTCGCCTTGGCGGACACGTGGGAAAGTTACGTGCGCGGGCCCGCGTGGTCAACCAGTCGGCCGCCGCGGCACCTCAGGTCGACGAGGGCGACCAGCCCACCGGCCGTACTGCTGCGGCGTCCCGCTTGCGGGAGTCGTCGAAGACCGTGCGTCCCCGGGTGGTCACGTGGATGCCGTCGACGTACACGCCGCGGCCCTGGTACAGGGCGTCTGAGGTGTATCGCCACCGGAGGGACACCCGGCCGGTGAGGGCGTCCAGCTCGACGGCCTGCCGTCCCCACCTCTTGCCGGACCAGCCGGACCAGTGCGCCAGCTCGTGCCAGGTGCTGCCGCCGTCCGTCGACGCCTCGAGCGCCACCAGGTCGGCGGGCTCGGTGTCGTACCACAGGTCGAACGTCAGGCGGGAGGGCTGCGCGTCCAGCCGCAGCGGCACCGTCAGGGTCGCGGTGCGCGCGTCCCCGACGCCGGAGAACCACGCCGTGCGACCGTCCCGCGGCCGCACCGGCAGCGCCAGCGCAAGGTCGCGTGCGACCGCTCGCCTGGCCGGGTTGTTGCTCCCCCAGCTGCGGCTGGGGTGCACCCGGTTCGTGAGCAGGATGACGAAGGACCGGGTCGCCCGGTCGATGACGATCGAGGTGCCGGTGTAGCCGGTGTGCCCCGCCGTCTCCGGCGATGACAGGCCGTCCATGTACCACCGCTGGTCGAGCTCGAAGCCGAGCCCGTGGGAGTTCCCGGGGAACGCCGCGTTCTCGTTCTGCAGGAGCGCCTCGACGGAGGACCTGCGCAGGATCCGGGTCCGGCCGTACGACCCGCCGTTGATGATGGTCTGCGCCAGCACGGCCAGGTCGTCCGCCGTCGAGAAGACCCCGGCGTGCCCGGCGACTCCGCCCAACGACCAGGCGTTCTCGTCGTGCACGCTGCCGCGCACCATGCCCCGGTCCGGCGAGGTCTGGTACTCGGTGGCCGCGACCCGGTCCAGCCGCGACGCGGGCGGGTTGTACCCGGTGTCCCGCAGGTGCAGCGGACCGGTGATCCGGTCGTGCACCACCCGGTCCAGCGGCGCACCGGCCGCGAGCTCCACCAGCTTCCCGGCCGTGATCATGTTGAGGTCGGAGTAGAGGTAGGCCTGGCCGGGCGCGGTCACCGGCTTCGCCTCGTAGACGGCCTGGATGCGCTCCTCCGGTGTGGGCCGGCTGCTCCAGAGCGGCAGCCAGGCCGGCAGGCCCGAGGTGTGCGTGAGCAGCTGGCGCACGGTCACGGCTTCCTTGCCGTTGACGGCGAACGCCGGGAGGTAGGACGCCACCGTGCGGTCCAGGTCGATCCTCCCCGCCTCGACCTGCTGCACCAGCGCGATCGAGGTGAACAGCTTCGAGACCGACGCGAGGTCGAAGATCGTGTCGGTCCGGGCCGGGACCCACTCCTCCCTCGGCAGCTCGGTGCCGGAGCCGTCGGCGTAGCGCAGCGCGTAGCCCGCGGCCGCCCGCTGCACCACGTAGCCGTCGTGACCGGCGAGCACCACTCCACCGGCGTAGAGCGGCCGCGTCGGCGACGGC
The DNA here is from genome assembly GCA_963807005.1 of uncultured Actinomycetota bacterium. GTDB lineage: Bacteria > Actinomycetota > Actinomycetes > JACCUZ01 > JACCUZ01 > CAWDZK01. The sequence goes on from CAWDZK010000005.1 coordinate 88,592, forward strand.
GCGAGGAACGACCGCAGGTCCGTCGCCATCCGCTCGACGGGCGCCGCCACGAGACCTGCCTGTCGCGGCGTGCCGGCCCGCAGCACCGTCGACGACCTCTCGCCCGCCCCCGATGCCGTCGCGGACGTGAGCGTCGTCGATGCCGCGACCAGCGCCGCGGCGGCGAGCAGGGCGGCCCACCGGCGACCGCCGGGCGTCATCCGCGGTCCCCGCGGCGGTTCCCGTAGAGCAGGTACTCGCGTCGTCGGTGGTCGAAGGCGTCGAGCTCGTCCTGCCAGGCAGCCACGACATCCTCCGCCGACGCGCCGGCGTCGACCATCGTGCGGAACCGGGTCGAGCCGGTGAGCTTGTCGATCCAGTTGTCCGAGCGCCAGGCGAACGCCGAACCGTAGATCCGCCTCGCCGCCACGATCATCGCCGTGGCCGTGCGCAGCGGGTCGAACAGCGACGGGTCGGTGACGTGCAGCTGCAGACCCGTGCAGGCAGTCCCGACGTGCTTGGAGAACGTCGGGGTGAAGTAGGCCTCCCGGACCAGCACCCCCGGCAGGTCCTGGTCACGCAGGGTCTGCGCCCACCGCTCGTCGACGAAGGGGGCGCCGACCAGCTCGAACGGTCGGGTGGTGCCCCGACCCTCCGACAGGTTCGTCCCCTCGAACATGCAGGTGCCCGGATACACCAGCGCCGTGTCCGGGGTCGGCATGTTGGGTGAGGGCAGCACCCACGGCAGTCCGGTGTCGGCGTAGGCCCGCCGGCGGTCCCACCCGCGCATCCGCACGACGTCCAGCTGCAGCGGGTCGTCGGCCTCGTCCGGCAGGAACTCCGTGGCGAAGAGCAGGGCCAGCTCTCCGACGGTCATGGCGTGCTGCTGGCAGATCTCGCGGCGCCCGACGAAGGTCGCGAACGCACGGTCGAGGACCGGGCCGCGCGCGACCCGGCCGGTCGTCGGGTTGGGGCGGTCCAGCACGACGAAGCGCTTGCCGGTCACCGCCGCCGCGACCATGCAGTCGTACATCGTCCAGATGTAGGTGTAGAAACGGGCGCCGACGTCCTGGATGTCGAAGACCAGGGTGTCCACGCCCGAGCGACGGACGATGTCCGCCAACGCCTCGCCGCTCTTGAGGTAGGTGTCCCAGACCCTCACCCCGGTGCGCTCGTCGACGTAGCTGCCCTCCGAGCCGCCGGCTTGTGCCGTGCCCCGGAACCCGTGCTCCGGACCGAGCACCGCAACCAGGTCGAGGTCGCCCGAGGTGGCCATCACGTCGACCTCGTGCGTCAGGTCGGGAAGCACACCGGTCGGGTTGGTGACCATGCCCACCCGCTGCCCGCGCAGGACGTCGTAGCGGCTGGCGATCAGCTCCTCGACACCGGTCCGTACCCGCCGGTCCCGGCCCCCCGTCGCCGCGGCGACGGGCGCATGCAGCGCCGGCCCGGCGACCGTCCCCACCGCGGCGGCGCCCAGCGCCCCGATGAAGCCTCTCCGACGGATGCCGGGCCGCTGTGCGCCGTCGTCGACCCGGTCGGTGATGCCGTTGTCCCGGCTCATGTGGTGGACGCCAAGCCGTGCCCGTACGGGTACAGGGTCGTGCCGGGGTCGCCGGCAGCGGGGATCGCCACCGGCAGGCGTCCGGCGGGGTGGACCTCACCGAAGAGCACCCGGGCGAGCGACTCGACGGAGACGGCGGTGGTGGAGTACGTCGCGAGGTAGGTCGGCGCCTCGGTGAAGTAGGCGATGTCGTACGGGTCGCGCACGGCAATGACGACGACCGGCTTGCCGGTCGCGAGGAGCTGCTTGACGAGCTTCTGCTGGCCTGCGCTGGTCCACGCCCTGTTGGTCGCCACCACGACCTGGTCGCTGCGACCGGCCTGCTCGACGGCGCTGACGATCGCCGCGTCGCTGGGTGCGGTGCCGGTGTTGTAGGCGCTCGCGGCCAGGCCGCGGGCGGCCAGCCGCTCGGCGAGCGTCGACGTGACGCTGGCGCCGGTGACGAGCACCTGCTGCCCGTTCCGGGCCAGCGGCAAGGCGTCCGCGTCGTCCTTGAGGAGGGTGACGGTGCCGTCGGTGATCTCCTGCGCCCGCTCCTGGTGCGCCTCGGTACCGACAAGGGAACCGACCCTCGACTCGTCGACGAAGACGTTCTTGGCCCGGAAGAGACCGCGCGCCCGCTTCAGCCGGAGCACGCGCTGGACGGACTCGTCGATGCGGTCCTCGGACAGCTCACCGGAGCGCACCGCGTCGAGGACCGCGTGGTACGCGACGTCCAGCTTGCCGGGAGCCGGCATCAGCAGCTGGTCGACGCCGGCCTGGAGTGCCAGCACCGGGATGCGGTCGTCGCCGAAGCCGTCGCGGACACCCTGCATGGTCAGCGCATCGGTGATGACGACCCCGTGGTATCCCAGCTCGCCGCGCAGGACGCCGGTGATGATCGGCTTCGACAGCGTGGCGGGAGTCCCTGACGGGTCCAGCGCGGGGACGACGATGTGCGCCGTCATGACCGTGCCGATGCCCCTGCGGATCGCGGCACGGAAAGGAGGCGCGTCGATCGCGTCCCACTCGGCCCGTGAGTGGTTGATGATCGGCACCCCGTAGTGGCTGTCCGTCGCCGTGTCCCCGTGGCCGGGAAAGTGCTTCGCGGTGGCCGCGACACCGGCGTCCTGGTAGCCCTCGACGGTGGCCGACACCATCGAGGACACCAGGGCGGGGTCGGACCCGAAGGAGCGCACACCGATGACCGGGTTCTGCGGGTTCACGTTCACGTCGGCCACCGGCGCGAAGTTCTGGTTGATGCCGAGCGCCCGGAGCTCCGTGCCGCTGATCCGCGCGGCGTCGTAGGTGTTGCGCACGCTGCGGCCTGCACCCAGCGCCATGTTTCCCGGCAGCTGGGTGGCAGGCGGGCCCACGCGGGTCACGACGCCGTGCTCCTGGTCGGTGCTGATCAGCAGAGGGATTCCCCGGCGCTGCGAGGTCGACGCCCGCTGAAGTCCGTTGGACAGGCCGGCGATCTGCTCGGGGTTCGCGACGTTGTTGGACCAGGCGAAGTAGATGACGCCCCCGACGTGGTACTTCTCGATCAGCTCCTCGCCGTTGGCGACGCCGAGGTCCTGCTCGTTGTGCGCCACGTCGGTGGGGTCGCTCGTGTCGGCGGTCTGCCCGTACGCGTAGGTGACGAAGAGCTGGCCGACCTTCTCCTCGAGGGTCATCCGGCTGATCATCCGGTCGATCCGGTCGGTCCGGTGGGTCCGGTCGGTGCCCTGGGCGACTGCCGGTGCACCGAACGACGTCAGGGCGACCGCACCTGCGCCGACGAGCAGGAGCAGCAGTCGGAGTCGCAGGCGGATCTCGGGCACGGTGCCTCCTCGGCTTGCGGCGTCTGGCGGGGCGTCCGTCAGGCGGCTGCGGAGCGATCGGGGCACTGAAACCCAGCAACATGATTGCGCCGCCGTCCGAAAGTTACCTACGCTGCCCCTCGTGGTCAACGGTCAGAACAGCAAAAATGCCGCCAACTGGGCAGGCGGCTCACGCGCACAGACGGGCGTGCGTCTCGACGGTCGCCAGCCCGGGGTCCAGCACCCTGAGCGCCAGCCAGGCAGCGCCGCCCACCCCGCTGCGGGCGGACCGGACCTGCCCCTGGTAGCGGTCCGCGAGCAGCGACCGGAGCACCAGCCCCACGGGGGACGAGTCGCCGGCCAGGCTGCCGGCCAGCACGATCGGCGTGGCCTCGGCGGGGTCGCGGATCCGGGCCAGCGTGGCGGCCAGGGCTGTCGCCGCGCGGTCGACGATCGACCTGGCCAGCGGGTCGTCGGCCCAGTAGGCGGCAGTGACCAGGGGGGCCAGCGCGGAGAGCAGCACGCCCGGAGCCGAGTTCACCGCCTGGATCACCCGCTCGCGGCTCCGGTCCGTCGCCGGCCGGTCCGGCACGGGTGGGAGCTGCTCGCTCCCGGGGCCGGGGTCGAGCTCGCGCAGCACGGCAGTGACCAGTGGACCGGCTGGCGCCCCGGCGTCCAGGGTGCGCAACGAGGCGCGGACGGCCTCGCGCCCGAGCCAGAAGCCGGACCCGTCGTCGCCGAGCAGCCAGCCGTGGCCGTCGGCCGTCCGCGTCAACCGGTGACCGGCCACCGCGCCCGCGGCGGCGCCCGTACCCGCCACCAGGACCGCGCCGTCCGCCTCGTGGGTACCGGCCGCGAACGCCACCTCGAGGTCGGGTGCGTAGCCGGGGTCGCACGTGAGCCCGGCGTCGGCCCACACCTGGGCGAACAGCGACGCGACCGCCCGGGTCCGCAGAGCCGATCCGCCCGCGACCCCGACTACCGACGCACGCACCTGGCCGGGATCGACCTCGGCCAGCGCCACGTCCAACGCGCCGGCGAACGCAGCCGCCGCACCCGCCGCGTCGGTGGTCGGGTTCCCGCCGCCGGTCACGCCCCGACCGCGTTCCAGGCCGTCGCCGTCGACCACCGTGATGCGCGTCGACGTTCCCCCCAGGTCGCCGCCGAGCGCCAGGAACTGCTGCTCCACGAAAAACCCCATATCGTCAGATTTCGGTTAGTGTCGCACCGATTTCCCCCGGCTCACACTTCCCGCCGACCCGGCCCCGCAGCCGGTCGGGCACCCGCCGCGAGCCCAGGACACGGGAGGCCCGCGCGATGACGGATGCGCGACCTGACAGTGAGACCGCCGCGCCGGTGAGCACGGTGGGCGCGCAGGCCTACCTCGACGCGCTCACGCCGATCATGACCAGGGTCGCCGAGCAGGCCGGCGGGCCGGTGCAGCTCGCTGCCGACCTCGTCGTGGCGTCGTTGCGGGCCGGAGGCGTCGTCCAGGCGTTCGGGTCCGGGCACTCCGAGGCGCTGGCCATGGAGGTCGCCGGACGGGCAGGGGGGCTGGTGCCGACCAACCGGCTGGCGCTGCGTGACGTGGTCACCGTCGGCGGCGAGTCCCCCGACGTGCTCGCCAACAAGCACCTCGAACGCGACCCGTCGATCGCCCACCGGCTCTACGACCTCGCCAACGTGTCTCCGGCCGACGTGTTCGTGATCGCCTCGAACTCCGGCGTCAACGGCTCGATCGTCGAGCTCGCGCAGCTGGTGAAGCAGCGCGGGCACCGGCTGGTCGCCATCACGTCGTTCGTCCAGACGGCAGCGGTGGACTCCCGGCATCCGTCCGGCACGAAGCTGCTCGACCACGCCGACGTCGCTCTCGACAACGGCGCGCCGTACGGCGACGCGGTGCTGCCACTTCCCGGCGGCGGCACGGTGTGCGCCGTCTCGTCGATCACCGGCGCCCTGCTTGCGCAGCTGATCGGCGCCGAGGTCGTCCGGCGGCTCACCGAGGCGGGTGAGACACCCCCCGTCTACCTGTCGGCCAACGTCCCCGGCGGGGACGAGCACAACACCGGCCTGGAAGAGAAGTACGCCGGGCGGATCCGACGCACCGTCTGACCTGTCGCCACCGAACAAGGAGAACGCATGAACACCCCCAACGAGTACTCGCGCCGGCTGTTCCTGCGGCAGGCCATGCTGGCCTCGGCCGCCGCGGCCGGCGGCGGATCCTTCCTTGCTGCGTGCGCCAGCGGGGGCGGCGACAGCAACGGTTCCAGCGGCTCCGGCGCGGACAAGAGTGCCGAGAACCCGTTCGGCGTGAAGGCAGACGCCCCCCTGGACGTGGTCATCTTCAAGGGCGGCTACGGCGACGACTACGCCAAGTTCGACGAAGGGCTCTACAAGAAGCGGTTCAGTGGCGCGAGCGTCAAGCACGCCGGCATCACTGACATCCGGCAGCAGCTCCAGCCGCGTTTCAACAGCGGCAACCCGCCGGACGTGATCGACAACTCCGGCGCCGAGCAGCTGCCGCTGTCGACCCTCGCCGACACCGGTCAGCTGACCGACCTGACCCAGCTGTTCGAGGCCCAGTCGATCGACGGCGGCAGGATCTCGGACACGCTGATCCCGGTGGCGCTCGAAGCCGGTGAGTACGGCGGCAAGGTCCTGGTCCTGAACTACGCCCTCGAGGTCTACGGCCTCTGGTACGACAAGACGCTGTTCGACGAGAAGGGCTGGCAGCCGGCCGAGACGTGGGACGACTTCCTTGCCCTCTGCAAGGAGATCAAGGGCGCGGGGATCGCGCCGATGGCGCACCAGGGCAAGTACCCGTACTACATCCAGCAGGTCGTCATGGACATGGCGGTCAAGCACGGCGGCAAGGAGGTCGTCTACGCGATCGACAGCCTCGAGCCGAACGCCTGGAAGAACGACTCGGTCAAGATGGCCGCCGAGGCACTCCTGGAGATCAAGGCCAAGGGCTACATGCTCGAGGGGACCGAGGGCCTGGACCACATCCAGTCGCAGACCCGCTGGAACGAGGGCAAGGCCGCCTTCATCCCCTCCGGGTCGTGGCTGGAGAACGAGCAGAAGAAGGTCGCGCCGGAAGGCTTCGCCACCACGGTCGCCCCGACCCCGCTGCTGGACGGCGCCGCGCTGCCCTTCGACTGCACCCGGGTCAGCGCGGCGGAGGCGTTCATCGTGCCGGCGAAGGCCAAGAACGTCGCCGGTGGCCTCGAGTTCCTGCGCGTCATGCTGTCGAAGGAGGGCGCGTCGAAGTTCACCGAGCTGACGGCTGCACCGACCGTCGTCCAGGGTGCGGGCGAGGGACTCGAGCTCACCCCCGCGGCCGAGTCGGCCAGCGCGCTCGTCCAGGCGGGTGGCGACAACAACTGGAACTACTACTACTTCAACTGGTACTCGCCGATGAAGCCCAAGGTCGAGACCGCGTTCGGTGAGCTGGCTGCCGGCCGGATCACGGCCGACGAGTTCTGCGCCGCGGCGCAGAAGGCCGCCGACGAGACCGCCGCCGACCCACAGACGCAGAAGCGCACCCGCGCCTAGCCCGCCCACGAGAGTCGCCACCCGACGCGGGCGAGGAGTTCGATGCGACACGGTCAGTACCGGTTCATCGCGGGGTTCTTGATCGTGCCCCTGGCGCTGTACGGGATCTTCGTCATCTCTCCGTTCGTCCAGGCGTTCTACTACGCGCTGACGAACTGGACCGGCGTCTCGACCGAGTTCGACTTCGTCGGGCTCCGGAACTTCGAGAACCTCATGCACGACTCGCTGTTCCTGCGCGCCCTGCGGAACAACGCACTGCTGCTGGCCGTGATGCCGCTGGCGGTCATCCTGATCTCGTTGTCCTTCGCCTTCCTGCTCAACGTGGGCAGGCGGGGAACCGGCGGCGGCGTCCGGGGCGTGCGCGGGTCGGGCTTCTACAAGCTGGCGTTCTTCCTGCCGCAGGTGCTGGCGGTCCCCGTCATCGCGGTGATCTGGGCGGTCATGTTCGACCCGACGCCGCACGGTCTGGTCAACACCGTGCTGCGACGCGTCGGGCTGGGATCGTCCGGCTGGCTCGCCGATCCTGATCTGGCGCTGTACTGCGTCCTGTGGGTCCTGGTGTGGGGAAGCGTCGGGTTCTACCTGGTGCTGTTCAACGCCGCGATGTCCGCCATCCCACGGGACATCTTCGAGGCCGCACTGCTCGACGGGGCCGGTCGGGTGACCACCTTCTTCCGGGTCACGATCCCCCTCCTGTGGGACACGATCCAGACGTCGTGGGTGTACCTGGCAGTCCTGTCCCTCGACGTCTACGCCCTGGTCGCGGTGATGACCGCCGGTCCGGGTGGCCCCGACAACTCCACCCAGGTGATCTCGCTGCAGATCGCCCAGAACGGCTTCCAGTTCGGTCGCGCCGGCTACGCGTCGGCCATCGGGGTCGTGCTGTTCTTCATCACGCTGATCATCGCCGCCGTCATGCTGCGCGCCACCCGGCGCGAGCGGATCGAGTACTGAGCGCCGCCATGACGGTGACGACGCGAACAGGCCAGCCGGGCAGTCCCACCCCGGAGCAGCCGGCCCGACCCGCATCTGGATCGAGCGCCGGCCGCGCCGGCGAGGTCGGTGTCAACGTCTTCTCGCACGTCGTCCTGGTGGGCTGGGCGGTGATGGTGCTGGTGCCGTGCGGGTGGGCGCTGCTCGCCTCCCTGAAGACCTCGCGCGAGATCTTCGGGTCGCCCTGGTCGCTGCCCGACCACGTGCAGTGGTCGAACTTCGCCCACGCCTGGGACAAGGGAGTGGGCCGGTACCTGCTCAACAGCGTCGTCGTCGTCACCGGCGGCGTGCTGCTGACGATGCTGCTCGGCTCGATGGTCGCCTACGTCCTGGCGCGCTACGACTTCCGGGGCAACCGGGCCATCTACTACCTGTTCGCGGCCGGGATGATGTTCCCGGTCTTCCTGGCGATCGTGCCGCTGTTCTTCGTCGTGCAGAACCTCGGCCTGCTGTCGACCTACCAGGGGCTGATCCTGGTCTACACCGCCTACTCGCTGCCGTTCACGGTGTTCTTCATGCACTCGTTCTTCCGGACGCTGCCGACGTCCGTCGCGGAGGCGGCGTTCATGGACGGCTGCTCGCACACCGGTGTCTTCTTCCGCGTGATGCTCCCGATGGCGCGGCCCGGTCTGCTCAGCATCGGCATCTTCAACGTGATCGGGCAGTTCAACCAGTTCGTGCTGCCCGCGTTCCTCTCCCCGGAGAAGCCGGTGCTGGCCCAGGGCATCGCGACCCTGCTGGCCAGCCAGCGGTACGAGGGGGACTGGGGTGCCCTGTTCGCGGCCCTGACGATCGCGATGGTTCCGGTGGTCGTCGTCTACCTGATCTTCTACCGGCAGGTCCAGGCCGGCCTGACCAGCGGCACGCTGAAGTAGCCCTGGCTGGGGAGGAGCGAGGCCATGGAAGTCGTCATCGTGCCGGACGCCGCCACGATCGGTGAGCTGGCCGCCGACGCCGTCGTCGGGTTGCTGGCCCGCAAGCCGACCGCGGTCCTCGGGCTCGCCACCGGATCCAGCCCGCTGGTCGTCTACGACGAGCTGGCCCGTCGGTGTCGCGCCGGCGAGGTCAGCTTCGCGCGCAGCCGTGGCTTCCTGCTGGACGAGTACGTCGGGCTGAGGGCGGACCACCCGCAGCAGTACCGCTCGGTGATCCGCCGGGCGCTGACGGACCAGGTCGACTTCGCCCCGGGCGCGATCACGGGTCCGGACGGCAACGCCGAGGACCTGCCAGCGGTGTGCGCCGAGTACGAGCGAGCGATCGCCGACGCCGGAGGGATCGACCTGCAGCTGCTCGGCGTCGGGGCGGACGGCCACCTCGCGTTCAACGAGCCCGGCTCCTCGTTGGCCTCGCGGACCCGCATCAAGACCCTGACCGCTCGCACCCGTACCGACAACGAGCGCTTCTTCGATCGCCCGCACGAGGTACCGCACCACGTCCTCACCCAGGGTCTGGGCACCATCCTCGAGGCGCGACACCTCGTGCTGGTCGCTCATGGCTCGGTCAAGGCACCGGCCGTGCGGCAGCTCGTCGAGGGACCAGTGTCGGCGTTCTGCCCAGCTTCGGTGCTGCAGCTGCACCCGCACGCCACCGTCCTGCTGGACGATGCCGCGGCCGGCGGGCTGCAGCTCGCGGACTACTTCCGGGACACCTACACGGGCAAGCCGCACTGGCAGGGCCTGTAGGCCGCGCCTGCAGGAAAGCGGCAAGCCGGTCGCAAGCGGCGCCGACCATGATCCGTTCGGTCGAGGACGAACGAGGCGCCGGAGGACACATGTCACGCAGCCGAACGCCCGCCGTGCCCGCCGTGCCCGCCGTGCCCGCCGTGCCCGCCGTGGCCGCCGACGGACCCGCAACGTTCGAGTCCTTCGTACGGCGCACCAGGCCGCAGCTGCGCGCGCGGATGCTGGGGATGACCGGCCGGCCGGAGGACGCCGACGACCTGGTGGCCGAGACCTACGCCCGGGCCTGGGAGCACTGGAGCCGGCTCCGGTCGTACGACGAGCCGGCCGCCTGGCTGGGCACCGTGGCCTGGCGGCTCGCGGCGAGCTCCTGGCGGCGGCGGGTCACCCAACGCGAGGCGATCGCGCGCTGGGAGGGGCCGGTCGTCAGCGACGGTCCGGGGATCGACCGCGTCCTGGTGGCGTCGGCGCTGGCCACCCTGCCGCTCGGGCAGCGTCAGGTCATCGCGGCGCACTACTGGGAGGGGCTGCCCGTCGCCGCCATCGCCGACCGCCTCGGCGTCGCCCCCGGCACCGTGAAGGCGCGGCTGTTCCGCGGGCGGGCCGCCCTTGCCGGCCTGCTGACCGACCCGCCGTCGGCGGCCGCCGGCCACGCCGCCTGACCGCGAGCCGGTTCGAGGGTCAACGGGGGCGCCGCGGCCTGGCCGCCGGGACGGCGCCGCTCAGCACGGCCGCGAGGCGACGCGGAAGCCCGGCACGGCGATACTGAGCCCCGAGCAGGACCGACGTGCACCGGGGAGGGACGCCATGCGCCGCGACGTCGTCGTCGTCGGAGCCGGCCTGGCCGGCCTGGCGGCCGCCCGGGACCTGGTGGCGGGCGGGACCGACGTGGTCGTGCTGGAGGCACGCGGACGGCCGGGGGGCCGGGTCGAGCAGACGGTCACCCCGGACGGTCGGCCGGTACAGCTCGGTGGGGAGGTGGTCGGTGGGTTCCACACCGCCTACCGCGCGCTGGTGCACGAGCTCGGCCTGACGCTGGAGCCCGCGTTCCCCGGGCTGCCCGGTTCGGACACCTCGGCGCTGGCGGACGGCGTGCACGTCGGGGACGACTTCGGCTGGCTGCGCGGCGAGGACCGAAAGAGCTATCTCGTCGCCGAGGAGGAGTTCGCCCGCCTGGCCCGGACCGTGGACCCCCAGGACCCGTGGCGGCACCCGGACGCCGCGGCGCTCGACCGCATCTCGGTCGCGGCCTGGATGCGCTCCACCGGCGCGACCGGGCAGGCGGTCCGGGCGCGTGAGCTCGCCATGCTGGCGCTGGCCGGTGGCTCCCCGGAACGGACCTCCTTGCTCGCGGACCTCCGCAAGGAGGCGGCGGCCGGCGCGCACGGCTTCTACAGCTATGACGTCTGGGAGAGCGAGCGGGTCGCCGAGGGCTCGGCCACCGTCGCCCTGCGGATGGCCGAGGAGCTCGGGCACCGGGTCAGGTACGCCTCGCCGGTGACCGAGATCGACGCGTCGAGCCATGGGTGCACCGTCGTCACGGCCACGGGTGAGCGCCACGAGGCCGACGCCGTGGTCTGCGCGCTGCCGGTGGGACCGCTGCGGGACGTCCACGTCACGGGGGTCAGCGCAGACCGGCTGCGCTCGCTGCACCAGCAGCAGCACGCGCCGGCCGCGAAGGCGGTCTTCGTCTACGACGCGTCGTTCTGGGAGTCCGAGGGGCAGAACGGCTCGTCGTACTCCGAGGTCGGCCTCATGGGCGGGACCTGGCCGCAGCGGGAGGGCATCCTGTCCGCACTGGTCCCGGTCGAGCGGCTGGGCGCCTTCCTCGCTGCCCCGGCCGGGCAGGTCCAGGGGAACCTCGTCGAGGAGCTGGCCGTGATCTTCGGTCCAGCGGCGCGGGATCCCTCGGCCGTCCACCTGCGGCACTGGGCTACCGACCCGTGGACGCAGGGCTATATCACCGCCTGGCGGCCCGGGGACGTGATGAGGGTCGGCCCGCTGCACGGGACCCACGAGCCGCCGTTCTACGTCTGCGGGTCGGACCAGTGGGTCTGTGGCTACATGGAAGGCGCGGTGCGCACCGGTCGCGCCGCCGCGGCCGAGGCGCTGCGCACCGGCTAGACCCGAGCTAGGACCCGAAGGGACGACATGGACCGGCTCGTCGACAGGCACCCCGGCGCACGCGCGTTCACCGCGTCGGCAGGTGCGCGGTCGCTGCCGTCGCGGGTGCGCACGGTGGTGGTCGGTGGCGGCATGGCGGGGGCCAGCGTCGCGTACCACCTCGCCGAGCTCGGCGACACCGAGGTGCTCCTGCTCGAACGCAGCACATTGACCAGCGGCACCACCTGGCACGCGGCGGGCCTGGTCGCCAGCCTGCGCACCACCCCGGCGATGACCGAGCTCGCCCGCTACGGCATCGACCTGTACCGGGGGCTGCGCTCTGACTCCGGTCCGGACGTGTCGTTCACGCAGTGCGGCTCCCTGAGCCTCGCTCGCACGCCCGGCCGGTGGGACGAGTTGCGCTACGCGGCCACGGTCGCCCGCCAGCGCGGGGTACCGGCCGAGCTCGTCGGCCCCGACCGGGTCACCGAGCTCTGGCCGCTCGCGGTGGCCGACGGGCTGGTCGGCGCCCTGCATCAGCCGGCGGACGGCCACGTCAACCCCGGCCAGGCGGCGCTCGCCCTGGCCGAGCTCGCGCACGCGCGCGGGGTGCAGATCCGCGAAGACGTCGCGGTCCGCGACGTGCTGCACGAGGCCGGCGCCGTGGTGGGCGTCGTCTCCAGCCTCGGCGCCGTCGAGTGCGAGCGGGTCGTGCTCGCGGCCGGCCTGTGGACCCGCGACCTGGCCGCCCAGTGCGGGGCCAACGTCCCGCTGTACGCCGCCGAGCACGTGCACGCGCGCACGGGACCGATCGACGGGGCGACGGCGACCCTGCCCGTGCTGCGCGACCTGGACGGCTACTTCTACGTCCGCCCCGAGCAGGGCCGCCTGCTGGTCGGGGCCTTCGAGCCGGACGGGAGACCGCGCCGGGTCTCGGTGATCTCCGACGGGGGCTTCGCCGAGTTCCCGCCGGACTGGGACCACTTCGCGCCGGCCCGGGCACGCGCAGAGGAGCGGGTGCCGGCGCTGCGCGACACGCCGTACGACCGCTTCCTCAACGCGCCTGAGGCGTTCACACCGGACGCCAGCTTCTGCCTCGGCGAGACCGTCGAGGTGCGGAACCTGTTCGTGTCCGCCGGCTACAACTCGCAGGGGATCATCTTCGGGCCCGGCGCCGGCCGGGCGCTGGCCGAGTGGATGACGCACGGCAGTCCCACCTTCGACGCCGCGAGCGTCGACGTCGCCCGGTTCGCGCGAATGCAGGGCAACCGCCGGTACCTGCACGAGCGCACCACCGAAGCCCTCGGCCGGTTGTACGCCATGCACTGGCCGCACCTGCAGCCGGAGACGGCTCGAGGCGTCCGGCGAACCCCGCTGCACGACCGGCTGGCCGCAGCTGGCGCGTGCTTCGGGGAGCTCAACGGGTGGGAGCGGGCCAACTGGTTCGCGACGCCCGGCGTCGAGCCCCGCTACGAGTACACCTACGGCCGGCCGAACTGGTTCGACGCGGTGCGCGAGGAGCACCTCGCTGCGCGCAGGGCGGTGGCGGTCTTCGACCTCAGCTCGTTCAGCAAGGTCGAGGTGGCCGGCCCCGGCGCGCTCGGGGTCGTGCAGCAGCTGTGCACCGCCGACATGGACCTGGCCGAGGGCCGGGTCCGCTACACGCTGATGTTGAACAGCGGCGGCGGCATCGAGCTCGACGGCACGGTCGTCCGGCTGGCGGCGGATCGCTTCCTGGTCATCACCCCCGCGTTTGCGCAGGCCAAGACCCTCGGGATGCTCCAGCGGCTCGCTCGCGGCCGCCCTGCGGCGGCCTTCGACGCCACCGCAGGTCTGGCCGCGATCGCGGTCATGGGCCCCCGCAGCCGCGAGCTGATGGCACGCATCTCCCCACAGGACTGGTCGGATGACGCCCAGCGCTACACCCACGCGCGCGAGGTCGAGGTCGCCCGCAGCCTCGCACTCTGCCTGCGGATCAGCTTCGTCGGCGAGCTCGGCTACGAGCTCTACCCGCCCGCGGACCAGGCGGTGGACGTCTATGACGCGGTCGTCGAGGCAGGCGCGGACCTCGGCCTGAGACGGGCCGGGTACCACGCCCTCGACTCGCTGCGCAGCGAGAAGGGCTACCGCCACCTCGGGCACGACATCGGCCCGGCCGACGACCCCTTCGACGTCGGCCTGGGCTTCGCGGTCGACCCGGACAAGGCCGGCGGTTTCGTCGGCCGGGACGCGCTGCTTGCGCTGCCCGCCGACCGAGCGCGGCGCCGTACCGTCTTCGTCGCGCTGCAGGACCCCGCCGGCCTGCTCCTGCACGACGAGACCATCCTCGCCGACGGGCGAGCGGTAGGCCGGATGACCAGCGGTAGCTACGGCTTCACCCTCGGCCGGGCCTGCGGGATCGGCTACCTGGACCCCGGCGTGCCGCTCGACGGGTCGTTCACCGTCGACTGCGGGGGGGAGCATCACGACGCCGAGGTCTCCGCACGCCCGTTCTACGACCCGACCAACGCGAGGCTGCGCGGCTGAGGCGCACGGAGTCCCACGGCGGCGGGGGTGGGATTCGAACCCACGAACGGTTGCCCGTTGCGCGCTTTCAAGGCGCGTGCCATCGGCCGCTAGGCGACCCCGCCCGGGCCGGCAGCGGTGCGCGCCGACCGGGTCAGAGGCTACCGCTCAGCGGTCGCCGCCGGCCTCGGCAAGCTCCCGCGGGCCGGCGATGCCGAGCACGGTCCAGCCGCGGTCGGGGAAGCCCGCCGCGTCGGCGACCCGCGCCGAAGCGGTGTTGGACGGGTCGTGCAGGTAGGTCGGCACGACTCCGCGGGCGAGCAGCGCCCGGGCCGCCTGCGCCACCAGGCGGCGGGCCAGCCCACGGCCACGCGCGGCCTCCTCGGTGCCGACCGAGATCTCCTGGCCGCGGGCGTCGTGCCGCTTCAGCCCCACCCCCGCGACGTAGACGTCGCCGTCGAGCACGACGAGGACGTCGCCACCGAACGGCTTGAGCCACCGCGGGACCCGGGGGTCGGTGGCCGGCAGCCACCGGCCGACGTCCGGGAGCACGTCTGCCGGCGGGACGTCGACCGCCCAGCGGCAGACACCGCGGTAGACCAGGTGCCCCGGCTGGCCCAGCAGCGCGGGGAGGGCGGCCCGCAGCCCGTCGAGGTCGCCGCCGGAGGCCAGGGCGGCGGCGCGTTCCTCGAACCCGGGCGACACCGACACGACGGCGTTGCCGCCGGGGTCGGCGATGCCGGTCACGGCGTGCACCGCACCGTCCCAGCCGGGCTCCTCCCGGCCGGTCGAGCCGACCACCACGACCCGGCCCCGACGGCCGGAACCGAGCACCGCGAGCTGGTCCGGCGTGGCGCCCGTCCACAGCTGCCAGTGCGCCAGCAGCGGGCCGGGCACGTCGATCGGCTCGAGCGTCTGGCTGTCCGCGGCAGTGCTCTCGGTCATGCGCTGATGATGGCGGACGCGGACCGGAACCGCCGCAACCGGAGGCTGTTGGTGACGACGAGCACCGAGCTGAAGGCCATCGCGGCACCGGCGATCATCGGGTTGAGCAGCCCAGCGGCGGCCAGCGGCAGCGCTGCCACGTTGTAGCCGAACGCCCAGCCGAGGTTCACCTTGATGGTGCGCAGGGTGGCCCGGGACAGCCGGATCGCGTCGGCAGCCGACCGCAGGTCGCCTCGGACGAGGGTGAGGTCCGACGCCTCGATGGCGACGTCGGTGCCGGTGCCCATCGCGAGCCCGAGGTCGGCCGTCGCCAGCGCCGCGGCGTCGTTGACACCGTCGCCGACCATGGCGACCACCCGGCCCTCGGCCTGCAGCCTGCGCACCTGCTCGACCTTGCCGGCCGGGAGGACCCCGGCCACCACGTCGCCCGGGTCGATGCCGACCTCGCGGGCGACGGTGGCGGCGGCGGCCGCGTTGTCGCCGGTGAGCAGGACCGGCCGCAGACCGAGCGCCCGCAGCCGGCGTACGGCCTCGGCGCTGGTCGGCTTGACCGCGTCGGCGACGACGAGGAGTCCGCGGGCAGCGCCGTCCCAGCCGACGGCGACGACGGTGCGGCCCTGCTGCTCGTACGTCGTGAGCGCGGCCGCGAGGTCCGGCGGCAGCGGCTGCGACCACTCCGCCAGCAACGACGGCCGGCCGACGACGACGGCGTGGCTGGTGCCGGCCGGCCCGACGACGACGCCCTGCACACCGAGGCCCTCCACGTTGGCGAAGCCGTCGACCGGCGGCAGGTCCCCGACCTCGGCAGCCGCCGCGGCCGCGACCGCAGCAGCCACCGGGTGCTCACTCGCCGCCTCCAGCGCGCCGGCCAGCCGCAGCACGTCCAGCCGGTCCACCCCGCCCGCGGGGACGACCTCGACCAACGTCATCCGGCCCTCGGTGACGGTGCCCGTCTTGTCCAGCACCACGGTGTCGACGCGGCGGGTCTGCTCGAGCACCTCGGGGCCCTTGATGACGATGCCGAGCTGCGCGCCGCGCCCGGTGCCGACCAGCAGGGCCGTCGGCGTCGCCAGCCCGAGTGCGCACGGGCAGGCGATGATGAGGACCGCGACCGCCGCGGTGAACGCCAGCTCCGGCCGGGCGCCGGTGCCGAGCCAGAAGCCGAGCGTGGCGACGGCGAGCGCGATGACCACCGGCACGAACACCGCCGACACCCGGTCGGCCAGCCGCTGCACCTCGGCCTTGCCGCTCTGCGCGGCCTCCACCAGCCTGGCCAGCTGGGCCAGCTGGGTGTCCCCGCCGACCCGGGTGGCCCGCACGACCAGGCGGCCGCCGGCGTTGACGGTCGCCCCGACGACGTCGTCGCCCGGGCCGACCTCGACCGGAACCGGCTCGCCGGTGAGCATCGACGCGTCGACGGCGCTCGTGCCGCTGACGACGACACCGTCGGTGGCGACCTTCTCCCCCGGCCGTACGACGAACTCGTCGCCCACTGCGAGGTCGGAGACCGCGACCCGCACCTCGCTCCCGTCGCGCAGGACCGCGACGTCCTTGGCGCCCATCGACAGCAGCGCGCGCAGTGCCGCACCGCTGCGCCGACGCGCGCGCGCCTCGAGGTAGCGACCGACGAGCAGGAACATGGTCACGCCGGAGGCGACCTCGAGGTAGATCTCGTCGGCTCCCGACCCGCGGGACGGCACCAGTGTGAACGGCATCGACATGCCGATCTCGCCGGCACGGCCGACGAACAAGGCGTAGAGCGACCAGCCGAACGCCGCGACGACACCGAGCGACACCAGGGTGTCCATCGTCGTCGCACCGTGACGCAGGTTGGTCAGCGCCGCGCGGTGGAACGGCCACGCGCCCCAGGTGACGACCGGAGCCGCCAGGGTGAGCGACAGCCACTGCCAGCCGTCGAACTGCAGGCGGGGCACCATCGCGAGCAGGATCACCGGGACGCCGAGGGCGACGGCACCGATCAGCCGCTGTCGCAGACCGGCGAGCTCGGCGTCCTCCGTGGGCACGGCGTCGTCGGCCGGCTCCGGCTCCGGGCGCGGTACGGCCGCGGTGTATCCGGTCCGCTCGACGGTCGCGACAAGGTCGTCGGCGGTGACCTCACCGGCGTACGTGACATGCGCCTTCTCGGTCGCGTAGTTGACGGTGGCGCTGACGCCGTCCATCCGGTTCAGCTTCTTCTCGATCCGCATCGCGCAGGACGCACACGTCATGCCGCCGATCTGCAGGTCGACGGCCTGCACCTGCTCAGGAGTGCTGGTCATCGGGGCACCTCCATGGTGAAGGCCGCGGTGCGCACGGCGCCGCCGACCTTGATGTCGAGGAACAGCCGGTAGGTGCCGGCCGTCGGGAACGTCGTCCCGAAGGCGATCGTGGGACCGCCGGTCCCGACCGCGTCCTGGTCGCCGACCGGGTGCACGTGCAGGTAGGCCAGGTCGCCGGACCGCAGCGCGACCAGGTGGCCGAAGGCGCCGAGGTACGGCTGCAGGTCGGTGACCGGCACTCCGTCGTGGGTCACGGTCATGCGCAGCTCGGCCTCCCGCCCGGCCTCCGGGCTGCCGGCCAGGCTGACCTCGAGGCCGTCGCCGGCATCGGCCGTGGTCGCCGGGGGGGCCAGTGGTGCCGGTGCGAATTCGCCGGCGACCGCGAGGTCGGCGCCCAGCGTCAGCTGCCGGTCCAGACCCCGGGGCTGGAAGTCGGCGAGCACCCGGTAGGTGCCCGGTGTCGCGAGGTCGAGCGGTACCGACCAGGTCCCGTCGGCTGCCCGCGTCGGGTGCACGTGCTGGAAGCTCGAGAGGTCGCGCGGGACGACGACGAGGTGCAGCTCCTTGGTGTGCGTCTCGACGTACGCCGTCTCGGGGCTGCCGTCGGGCCGCTCGACGACGAACGACAGCGGCACCGAGGTGCCGGTGGCCGCCCGGCGGGTGTCCAGCCGAAGAGTCCACCCCGCCTCGGACACCGCCAGGCCGGGCAGCGCTGCACCGGCACCGGCCGTCTGGTCGTGGAGGTCGCTCCCGCCGTGGCCGACCGCCTCGGAGCCGTGGCTGCCGGCGGCCGCAGCGTCGTCGACGACCGGGCCGACGAGGCGGCCCAGGCCGACGGCGGCGACCAGGACGGCCGCCAGGCCGCCGACGTACAGGCTCACCGTGGCGGACGGCCTCATGGTGTGCCGGCCAACTCGTAGCCGGCCTCGTCGACGGCCTCGCGGACGGTCTGCTCGGGCAGCGGCTCGTCGCTGACCACCCGGACGAGCGACGTGCCGCCCTCGACCAGCTCGACCTCGACGTTGAGCACGCCGGGGAGCTCGTGCAGCTCGCCGCTGACGGCCTGGACGCAGTGTCCGCAGGTCATGCCGATGACGCCGTAGGTGGCGGTGGTGCTCATGGGATCCTCCGTGGTGGTGGTCGTGGTTCAGCTGCGGACGAGCCGGGCGATCGCCTCGGAGGCCTCGCGGACCTTCTCCTCCGCCTCGTCGCCGCCGCGCTGTGCGGCCTCGACGACGCAGTGCGCCAGGTGCTCCTCGAGCAGCTCCAGCGAGAACGACTGCAGCGCCTTGGTGGCGGCCGACACCTGGGTGAGGATGTCGATGCAGTACTTGTCGTCCTCGACCATCCGCTGCAGGCCGCGGACCTGCCCCTCGATCCGGCGCAGACGCTTGAGGTGGCTGTCCTTGCGGGGGGCGTAGCCGTACGTCGTCATCCTGGCCTCCGTGGGCGTCGTACCCTGGTGGGGTATCGAACACAACGATACCCCCCTGGGGTAGCGGATGCAACCGGCCGGGGGCAGGACCGAGGTGCTCCCGGGCTGACGGTGGCGAGCACACCGCGGAGCTGCCCCCACCACGACGGCCGACCCGCCCGGCCGGTGCTACCGTCGGCGTCGTACGGCAGCACCACCCGCACCACATCCCACGAACCACAGGGGAGCGCAGCAGCGCTGAGAGTGCGGCCCGAGAGGGGCCGCAGACCCTCCAACCTGATCTGGGTAATGCCAGCGCAGGGAGTCGGTTTCCCCCGAGCGGTCCGCGCCACGGCGCGTGCGGCGCGGGACTCAGAGCACGACGCGCATCCCGTCCACCCGGACAGGAGCGAGCACATGGCCACCACCACCGAGCCGGTCACCGGCAGCCCCACCCCGTCCCGCAGCACCGGCCGCTGGCGCACCGTCGACGTCGTCGTGGCGTCGGCCATCGCAGTCGCGTTCGGCGTGGTGTTCTGGGCCTGGGGCAACCTCTGGAACGCCGTGCAGCCGGCGTTCACGGCGTTCCCGCCCGCCCAGGGCTTCATGTACGGCGTGTGGCTGATGCCCGGCGTCCTCGGCGCACTCGTGCTGCGCCGGCGTGGTGCCGCGGTCTACGTCGAGCTGGTCGCCTCGATCGTGTCGGCGCTGCTCGGCACGTCCTGGGGACTCAGCGTCGTGATGTACGGCCTGGTGCAGGGCGCGGCCGCCGAGATCGTGTTCGCGATGGCGCTGTACGCGTCCTGGCGGCTGCCGACGACCCTGCTGGCCGGTGCGCTGGCCGGGACCGGGGCGGCGTTGCTCGACCTGGTCCTCTACTACCCGGACTGGTCCGGTCGCTGGCAGCTCACCTACGGCGTCCTGCTGACCGTGAGCGCCGCGCTGGTGGCCGGGCTCGGCTCGTGGCTGCTGGTGCGGGCGTTGGCCCGGACCGGGGTGCTGACGCCGTTCCCCGCCGGCGCCGACCAGGCCCGGGTCTGACCCTCCCCCACCGCCCCGGCGGGGTGAGCACGACCGAGCCGGCGGCCGTCGACGTCCGCGGCTGGGGCTGGCGGTACGGCGGCCGCCGGGCCTGGGCGCTGCGCGGGGTCGACCTGTCGGTGCAGCCCGGCGAGCGCGTGCTGCTGCTGGGCCCGTCCGGCGGCGGGAAGTCCACCCTGCTGGCCGCGCTGGCGGGGCTGCTCGAGGCCGGGCACGGCGGTGAGCAGGAAGGTGTGGTCCGGCTCGACGGCCGGCCGGTCCGGGAGGCGCGGGCCCGGGCCGGGCTGGTGCTGCAGGACCCGGAGTCGGCGCTGGTGATGGGC
Source organism: uncultured Actinomycetota bacterium (assembly GCA_963807005.1). Classification (GTDB taxonomy): domain Bacteria; phylum Actinomycetota; class Actinomycetes; order JACCUZ01; family JACCUZ01; genus CAWDZK01. Next base: position 108,753 of record CAWDZK010000005.1, read on the forward strand.
CGGGCCGGCGACGACGTCGCGTTCGGGCTGGAGAACCGTGGTGTCGACCCCCACGAGATCTGGCGCCGCGTCGACGAGGCGCTCGCCCAGGTCGGATTCGCCTACGGCCGCGACGCCGACAGCGGCCGGCTCTCCGGCGGCGAGCAGCAGCGGCTGGCACTGGCCGGTGTGCTGGCGCTGCGGCCCGGGCTGCTGCTGCTCGACGAGGTCACCGCGAACCTCGACCCGGCCGGTGTCGCCCTGGTGCGCACGGTGCTGGCCCAGGTGCTCGACGAGTCCGGCGCCACGGCCGTGCTGGTCGAGCACCGGGTGGACCAGGTGGTCGACCTCGCGACCCGCGCGGTCGTGCTCGCTCCCGGTGGCGGGATCCTGGCCGACGGTCCGCCGACGGAGGTGTTCCGCGAGCAGGGAGCGTCCCTGGCTGCAGCCGGGGTGTGGGTTCCCGGCCGGCACCCCGCCGTACGGCGACGGGCCACGGCTCCGCCGGGGCCGCGGCTGCTGACCGCCGAGCAGGTGCGCTTCCGCTACCCGGCCACCGGGCAGGACGCGCTGCCGTCGACCGATCTCGTGGTCCGGTCGGGGGCTGCGCTGGCGCTGGTGGGGCCGAACGGTGCCGGTAAGTCGACCCTCGCGCTGGCCGTCGCCGGCCTGCTGCGCCCGACGTCGGGCGAGGTGCGTGCGGAGGCCGCGCTGGACCCGCCGCAGCCGCCGCGGCCGCTGTGGCGGTGGCGCGGGCGCGAGCTGGTGCGCCGGGTGGGCACCGTCTTCCAGGACCCCGAGCACCAGATCGTCACCTCGACCGTGCGCGACGAGCTGCTCGTGGGCCCGCGACGGGCCGGCACCTCCCCCGCGGCCGCGGCCGCCCGCGCCGACGAGCTCCTGGACCGGCTCGGGCTCACGCATCTCGCGGCCGCCAACCCGTACACGCTCTCCGGCGGGGAGAAGCGGCGGCTCTCGGTGGCCACCGCACTCGCCACGTCGCCCCGGGTCGTGGTGGCCGACGAGCCGACGTTCGGCCAGGACTCGCGCACCTGGGCCGAGCTGGTGGACCTGCTGGCCGACCTGCGCGACGACGGCTGCGGACTGGTGCTGGTCACCCACGACCTCGCGCTGGTCGACGCCGTCGCCGACGTCACCGTCGACCTCGGCCGCCGGGTGCCGTCATGAGCCTGCTCGCGCCGCTGGCGCCGGACCGGGACGCGGCGCTGGCACGGTTCAACCCGGTGGCGAAGATCTCCGCCGCGGTGATCGTGCTGGCCGGGCTGCTCGTGACGCTCGACCCGCTGACCCCCGCGCTGCTGCTCGCGGTCGAGCTGGCCGTCGTCCCGCTGACCGGGGTGTCGGCTGGCCCGGCTCGCCCGGCGCGCCTGGCCGCTGCTGCTGGGCGCAGCCGGCGTCGCGGTGACCAACCTCATCGTGGTCGAGGGGGGCCGGGTGCTGCTGGCGGTCGGTCCGGTCGACGTCACCTCCGACGCGGTCGTCTCGGCGGCGGGGGTGTCGTTGCGGCTGCTCGCGATCGCGCTGCCCGGCGTCCTCGTCCTCGCGACCACGGACCCGATGGACCTGGCGGACGCGCTGGTGCAGCGCTGGCACGTGCCGGCCCGGTTCGCCTACGGGGCGCTGGCCGCGCTGCGGCTGCTGCCGCTGCTCTCCGCCGACTGGCAGCAGGTCGCCCGGGCCCGGCGGGCGCGCGGGCTGGACCCGGGGCGCTCCCCGGTCGCGCTGCTGCGGGCGTTCGGCGCCCAGGTGCTCGCCGTGCTGGTGGCGGCCGTCCGACGGGGCGTCCGGTTGGCCACGGCGATGGAGGCGCGCGGCTTCGGTGCCACCGACGCCGTACGGACCGTGGCGCGTCCGCAGCCGATGCTGGCGCGCGACTGGTGGCTGCTGGCGGGCACGCTGGCCGCGGTGGTCCTCGCGACCGCGGTGTCGGTGGCGGCGGGGACCTGGCGTCTGCCGTTCGCCTGACGTCCTTCTGGTACGAGCCGGGTCAGGCGGGCTGCCCGGTCATCGCGGTCCTGGTGTGCGCGGCCCGGGCGGCCGGGCTGTCGCCGAGCACGACGGCGAGCAGGCGGGTCGCTGCCCGCCCGACCAGCCCGGCCGGCACGTCGGGCACCACCGGCCGGCCGACGAGCATCGGCCGCAGGGTGGTGGGAAGGCTCGACACCGCCGCGGCAGCGAGCAGGCGGTAGGGCACCCGGATCTGCGCCGGCAGCGGCGGGTCGAGCAGGAACGCGTGCGCCGCGGCGGTGGCCGGCGTGGCGGCCAGCTGCGGCCGGTAGTGGTCCCAGGCGTCGGCCAGACCGGCCACGTCGTGCGGGACGTGCGCGGCACCGAGGTGCTCGCCCACCACCGCCATGTCCGCGAGGTAGTCATCGAGCCCGAACGGCGTGCGCCCGAAGCGGTCGACCGCCACCGCCAGCGAGTCGGCCAGCGCGAGGTGCACCCAGCCGAGCAGCTCCGGGTCGGCAGCGTCGTACGGCCGCCCGTCGTCGGTGGTCCCCCGCACCGGCGCGTGCGCCCGCCGGACCCGCTCGCAGGCGGCGCCGGCCTGGCGGGAGGTCCCGAACGTCGTGACCGTGACGAACGTGGCCGTCCGCTGCAGCCGGGTCTCCGGGTCCTCGCGGTAGCCCGAGTGCTGGTCGAACCCGGCGAGGACGGTCGGGTGCATCGCCTGCACGAGCAGCGCCCGGATGCCGCCGACCAGGGTGGCGGCGTCGGCGTGGACGGACCAGATCGTCGAGCCGGGGCCGAACCACCCGTCGTCGCCGGGCTCGCCGATCGCCCGCACCCACGGCGCGAGGCCGTCGCGGTGACCGGTCAGCAGCGAGCGGATCGCGGCCCGCGGCGACGGCAGGGACAGGTCCACAGCGACGATCCTCTCTCCGGCCGTCCGGGCAGCGCGACGCGGCCCACCGGGAACGCGGTCATTGCTGGTGGATTCCCCCGGAGGCCCGCCGACGGACGCAGGCCCGGGGGCCCGGGCGCAGAGCGGCGGCCGACCAGGTCCCGCGTGGTCGGCCGCCGTGGGGGTGGAGCGGCGTCGGAGTGCTGGCTCAGCCCTGCATCCGCGCCATCGCGAGGGTCACCAGCGTGATGAGCGCCTGCTTGGTCGCCTGCCGGTTACGTGCGTCGGTGTAGAAGACCGGCGTCTCCGGCCTCACGACGAGCGCCGCGCGCACGGCGTCCAGGTCGTGGCGGGCCACCCCGTCGAAGCAGTTGACCGCGAGCACGAACGGGATCTGCCGGGCCTCGAAGTAGTCCACGGCGTCGAAGCACTGCTCGAGCCGTTCGGTGTCGACGAGGACCACCGCACCGATCGCGCCCTTGATCAGGTCGTCCCACATGAAGTGGAAGCGGTCCTGGCCCGGTGTGCCGAACAGGTAGAGCCACAGGTCTCCCGGCAAGGCGATCCGGCCGAAGTCCATCGCGACCGTGGTCGAGGTCTTGCGGTCGCTGACCCCTCCGGCGTCGTCGACGCCGAGCGAGTGCTCGGTCATCGCGGCCTCGGTCGACAGCGGCTCGATGTCCGAGATCGAGCCGATGAACGTCGTCTTGCCGACGGCGAAGCCGCCCGCGACGATGATCTTCACGGTGATGGGGGCGGACGGCCCACGTCCCCCCGGCACCTGCGCCGGGGTGGCGTCGGCCACGACGTCAGAGCGCGGAAATGCCATTGAGAACACTCTCCAGGACCTTGAGGTTCGTGGCTGCGGGCGCGGCCGACGGCGAACCGGTGTGGACGACGACCAGGCCCTCGTCGGCGAGGTCACCGACGAGGACGCGCACGACGCCCAGGGGCAGGGACAGGTGTGCCGACAGCTCCGCGACCGAGAGGATCGAGGCGGTGCTGAGCTCGATGATGCGACGGCGTTCCGGGGTGCTCGTCGGGTCGGTGATCCCGGCGACACCACGCACCAGCGCCTCGAGCGGGAGGTCGCCGCGCCCGGACCGGGTACGCCCGCGGGTCAGCGCGTACGGCCGGACCACCCGCCCCTCGTCGACAGCCTCGTCGTCGTAGAGGTCGTGAGCGTGCCGCTCGTCAGCGCCGGTCTCGTCGGTCACGGCCGGTCACCCTTCTACGCCCACCGCGCGCGCGACGCCGTGCACCGGCAGCCGGGACCGCATCTCGGCCACCAGCTGCGGGGTCATCGTCGCTTCGGCGCGGCTGACCAGCAGGGTCATCTCGTAGCCGACCATCCCCACGTCGCAGGATGCGTCGGCAGCCACCGCGAGCACCGAGCCGTCGCTGATGGTCGTGGTGAACAGGAACAGGGAGTCCATCTCCACGATGGACTGGCGCACCTCGCCCGCGTTCAGCTGCCGGGCGGCACCGCGCGTCAGGCTGGCGAGCCCCGAGACGATCGCGGAGAGCTGGTCGCCCTGGGTGCGGTCGAGGTCGTCGGACATGGCCATGAGCAGTCCGTCGGCCGAGACGACCAGCGTGTGCTGGACGCCGGGGACGCTCTTCACGAAGTTGCCGAGCAGCCAGCTGAAGTTGGCGGCCTCGGTGCTGAGGGTGGTCACGTGGGGTCGTCCTTCGTCTCGGGCGGTCAGCGTGCGGGGTCGTCAAGGTCGGGACCGGCGTCAGGGTCGACGTCGGCAGGGGCGGAGCCGCGGCCACGCTCCACACCGGCTCGGAAGCCGGCGAGCATGCCCCGCACCTCGGCGGCCGACCGGGTCCGGGCCGGGGGAGCCGGAGGCGGCGGCACGGCGGCATCGGTCACCGGCTTCGGCGTGCGGCGGGTCAGACCGCCGGCGTCGGCAGCCGGGTCGGGGGCCGCGGCCGGCGTGAAGGACGGCTCGTAGAGGCCGCGCAGCTCGGACAGCGCCGACGTGTGGAGGTCGGCCCGCGAGGCCACCCCGTCCAGCTCGGCAGCGGGCCGCGCCGGGCGGACCGGGTCCACGGTCGGTTCCGGGGCTTGCCGTGGCGGGGCGTCCTCGGTCGGAGCCGGCCGCGCGGGCAGGTGCGGGCCGAGCAGGTCGTCGGCGAGCGCACCCCGCACCGGCAGGGCCGGTCCGGCCACCGCGGTGGGCGCGACCGGCGCAGCGGCCGCCGGGGCGGGGGACACGAGGCCGGTGGCGACGGGTGCCGACGGCACCGGGTCGACGGTCGGCGCCGACGAGACCGGGGGGGCGACCGGCGCCGACGGCCGGGCAGCGTGGGGCTGCGGGGTGGCCGGGACCGGCGTGGGCCGGCGGTGGCGACCGAACATGCCGCTGCCCCGGGCGGGCGCACTGGGCAGGATGTCGACGGCCTTGGCGTAGACGACCGGAGCGGGCGCCGGCTCAGGCTCGGGCTCGGGCTCCGGCTCGGGCAGGACCTCGGCCGCAGGCTCGACCTCGACGCCTCTGGACGGCTCGACCGAGTCGACCTCGGCCACCCGCCCCATCTCGTCGTCCGCAGACGGCTCGACCGGCAGGACCGCGGTCTCCGGCTGGACCTCGACCTCGACCGCAGCGACTGGCTGGGCGACGTCGAGCGGAACGACGTCGGCAGGCGCGTCGGCGGTCGGCTCCGGCAACGCCTCGACCTCGGCCACCGGCTCAACGGTCTCCTCGGTGGGCTCGACCTGATCGTTCGGCTCGTTCGGCTCGTTCGGCCGGCTCGGCCCGTTCGTCGTCGAGGAGGTCCCCGGGACGGACGATGCGCTCCGGCGACCGAACCGGCGCCGCCGCTTGGGCCGGTCGCTGTCCGACGCAGGATCGAGCGTGTCGGCCGCGGGAGCCGGCGGCGTCTCGACGTGGTCGACGTGCTCGACGGACTGGCCGGGCTCGACGGGCTCGACGGGCTCGACCGGCGCGCCGAGGTCGCCCTGCTCGCCGTGGTCGGCGTCCTCGGCCGGTGTGGGCAGCGGCAGGTGCACCGGGACCATCGCGACCTCGAGCTCGACCGACGACTCGTCGTCCGGAACCTCGACGTCGAGCAGCTCGACCCGGGAACCGTCGTCGGCGCCGTCGTCCACAGAACCGTCGTCGACAGCACCGTCGACAGAACCGCCGTCGACCAGGCTGTCCGGCGTCCCGCCGACGGGTTCGCCGGTCGAGGGCGTTCGTGACCAGCGCGCGAACAGTCCGCGGCGTGCCGGTGGCACTGCCTCGTCCGGGTCGGACGCACCCTCGACCGGGCCGCCCGCAGCCGGTGCCGGGGCCGCCACGGCGTCCTCGACGAGCGGCGGCTGCGCGGACCACGTCGGCAAGCGGCGCGACGTCGGCCGTCGCGGCCGAGGCTGTCGCCGGCTGGACCGCGTCGGTGTCGACCGGCGCGACGGAGGACCGGCGGCTCGGGAGTGCCGTCCCGCTGGACGCCAGGTCGGGCACCATGGCCGCACCCGTCTGCACCGGCGGCGGGTACGGCAGGCCGGCGCTGACGTGCACGGGCTCCTGCCCGGACTCCTGCCTGGATTCCTGCCCGGACGACGGCGGCTCGACAGCGGTGTCGCGGTCGGCGCCGGGGCCGACGGCCCCGAGCGGCGCGGTGGCCGCACTGGTCCTCCTGTGCCGGCGGGGCAGCGGGCATGCCGTCGAAGGCACTTGCCGGGAGTGCGATCGAGACCACGAGGCCGGCCGACCGGCCGCGGCGCAGCACGACCGAGGCGCCCAGGCGGGCGGCGAGCCGGCCCACGACGAACAGCCCCAGCCGCTGCGACACCGCGATCTCGGCCACCGGCGGATGGGCGATCTTCTCGTTGGCCTCGGCGACCTCTTCGTCGGACATGCCCAGGCCGTAGTCCGTGACGGTCAGGTCCACACCGTGTCCGGTCACCGAGGCGGAGACCACCACCCGGGTCTCCGGGTTGGAGAAGTGCGTCGCGTTCTCGAGCAGCTCGGCCAGCAGGTGAGCGACGGTCAGCGCGTGCCGGCCGGAGACGTGCGGGTCCTCGGACATCGACAGGTCGATCCGGTCGTACGCCTCGATCTCGCCCACGGCTGTCCGGATGACGTCCGACAGCGGCAGCGACCGGCGCAGCCGGCGGGTCGAGTCGATGCCGGCGAGGACGAGCAGGCTCTCGGCGTTGCGGCGCATCCGGGTCGCGAGGTGGTCCAGCGTGTACAGGCTGGCGAGGACGTCGGCGTCCTCCTCGCGGGACTCCATCTGGTCCAGCTGCGAGAGCTGGCGCCCGAGCAGCACCTGGTTGCGTCGCGCGACGTTGACGAACATCTCCGCGATGCTGGCGCGGAGCGCGGCCTGCTCCTTGGCGACCTCGACGGTCACGTCGTTGACGGTGTTGAACGCCTCGGCGAGGCGACCGATCTCGTCGGTGGACTCCACCGGGATCGGCTCGACGACCACACCTGGCCCCTCGCCGGGGATCTGCATCCGCTCGACCATGCGCGGCAGCTCGTCGCCGATCTCTCCTGCGGCGACGGTGAGGCGGCGCAACGGGCGGGTGATCCGGCGGGCCAGGTTGACGGCGAGCAGGAGGGCCAGCAGCAGGCCCAGCACGGCGCCGACGACGAGCAGCAGCGTGCGCTGCTCCTGGCTGCCCTGGGTGTGGGCGGCCAGGATGGCGATGCCGCTGACCACGTCGGACTCGGTGTCGGTCATCGGACCGATCCGGGAGTTGGCCGCGCCGACCCACTCCACCGACCGGCCGTAGTCGGGCCCCTTGCCCTTGAGCAGGTCGGTGAGGTTGCGCCGGACCTTGTCGATCTCGGTGTTCTGGGCGGAGGCGAGCGCGTCCGACAGGGTCGCGAAGGCGGCCGGCGGGGCGCTGCGCTGGAAGTCGGCGAGCGAGCTGCGCTGTTGCGACACGAGCGCGGCGGCCTGGGCGAAGTCGGCTTCGGTCATGGTGCCGCGCAGCAGGGCGGTCTCGACGATGTCGCGCTCGTGCGACGCGTACTCGATGGCGGTGGAGACCGCCTCGTAGGCCTGCAGCCGCTGGGCGAGCGCCGGCGTGCCGGACGACGCGAGGACCCCCGGCAGGTCGAGGTCGGTCCGGATGACCTTCGAGTAGAAGACGTCGGTCTCGGTCGTGAAGAACCGGCCGGCATCGACCGACCGGCGCGCACCGGCGATCTCGCCGTGGCCGGCTGTCGACCGGGCGACGCCGGCCTGGACGGCGGCGGACATCGCCGCGACCGGCGACTCGGCCACCAGCCGGCGCAGGGTCCTCAGCTGCTGGTCGGTGAACTGACGCTGACCCTTCATCCGGGCCCGGTTGCCGGAGGCCGGGTCCTGCAGGTAGCTGAGGGTGGCGCTGCGCTCCTCCTGGAGGGAGTGCACCACCCGGTTCACCTGGACGGCCACGTCCGTGAGGGCGTGCACCTGCCCGGCCTGCCGGGCAGCGCTCACCTGGCCGCCGACGAGAAGGGTGGTCACCACGACGAGCAGAAGGGTCGGGATGGCGAGGACAGCGAGGAGCTTGGCGCGCACCCCAGCGTCACGAAGCATGGATGACCCTCCACCGATCCGCGGGTAACGAGATGGCCGACAGGGACTGCTTCGGACCACTTTGGGGATTTCTTGAGGACCGGTCGGCGAGTCGTCTGGCCCGAAGTGCCTAGGCTGGTGGACCATGCGCGCCGTCGTCGTCACCCGGCCGGGCGGCCCGGAGGTCCTCGCGTGGCAGGTGGTCGACGATCCGGCCGCCCCCACGACGGGCGAGGTGCTGGTCGAGGTGGCCGCAAGCGCCGTGAACCGGGCCGACCTGCTGCAGCGGCAGGGGCACTACGACCCGCCCCCCGGCTCGTCGCCGTACCCCGGCCTGGAGTGCTCCGGGCGGATCACCGCCGTCGGGACGGACGTCACCGGGTGGTCAGTGGGTGACGAGGTCTGCGCCCTGCTCACCGGCGGCGGGTACGCCGAGCAGGTGGCGGTCCCGGCCGGGCAGCTGCTGCCGGTGCCCGAGGGTGTCGGCCTGGTCGACGCGGCGGCGCTGCCCGAGGTGGCCTGCACCGTGTGGTCCAACGTCTTCATGCTCGCCGGGCTCCGGCCGGGCGAGACCCTGCTGGTGCACGGGGGCGCCTCGGGCATCGGCACCTTCGCGGTGCAGCTCGCGGTCGCGGCCGGTGCCCGGGTGGCGGTGACCGCGGGTTCCGCGGCCAGGCTGGACCGCTGCCGGGAGCTGGGGGCCGAGATCCTCGTGAACTACCGGGACCAGGACTTCGTCGCGGCGGTCCGCGAGGCGACCGACGGCCACGGCGCCGACGTCGTACTGGACAACATGGGGGCGAAGTACCTCGACCGGAACCTCGACGTGCTCGCCGTCAACGGCCGGCTGGCCAACATCGGCCTCCAGGGCGGCACCCGGGCCGAGCTGGACCTCGGCAAGCTGATGGCCCGCCGCGGTGCGGTGCTGTCCACCAGCCCTGCGTGCTCGTCCGCCGGAGGAGAAGGCGACCGTGGTCGCGTCCGTGCGGGAGAACGTGTGGCCGCAGATCGCGGCGGGCAGAGTCCGGCCGGTCGTCGACCGGGTGCTGCCGATGGCCGAGGCCGCCGAGGCGCACCGGGTCGTCGAGGCCGGCGAGCACGTCGGCAAGGTGCTGCTCACTCCCTGACCGACCCCGGCCCGGCGACCGCGGCGCCCCATGGACCACACCTTGCGTTCTGGCGAGCGGCCCGGGCGCGTGCGCACGTCAGGTCAGGTCGAGGACGACCTTGCCGACGCGAGCGGGCCCCGCGAGCCGCTCGTAGGCAGCCGTGGCGTCGGACAGCGGCAGCACGTCGTCGACGACGGGGGCCCAGCTGGCCCCCTCGACGTGCGCCAAGAGCGCGGCGAAGTCCCGCGGGCTGCCGATGGACGAGCCGAGCACCGACAGGTGCTGCCAGAACAGCGTGCCGATGTCGACCGAGCCGGTCGGGCCGGCGGTGCGGCCGACCGACACCAGCCGGCCACCACGGCGCAGGACTGCGAGCAGGACCGGCCAGTCCGCCCCGGCCGTGTCCAGCACGAGGTCGGCCCCGCCCGGACCGACCGCCTCGCGGAGCTCGTCGGCGTAGCGGCTGGAGGTCCGCAGCACGACGGCGTCCGCCCCGAGCCGGGTCGCCGCGTCCGCCCGCGCGGCGGTGGAGGTCGTCGTCACGACCCGCGCACCCAGCGCAGCCGAGATCTGCACGGCGATGCTGCCCACACCCGACGAGGCGGCCGTGATGACCACCGTGTCGCCGGCGGCGAGCCCGCCTCGTGTCACCAGTGCCCGCCACGCCGTGACTCCGGCGAGCGGAAGGCCGGCGGCCTGCTCCAGGCTCAGCCGAGCGGGACGCGGGTGCACGTTCTCAGCGGGGACCACGACCAGCTCCGCGTGCGTCCCCTGGGTCGGGTGCCCGAGGAGCTGGAACCCGTCCTGTGGCGCATCGTCACGAGGACCCCACCAGAGCACCGGGTCCACGAGCACGTCGTCGCCCACGTGCACACCGCTCACGCCGTCCCCGACTGCTGCCACGGTGCCCGCGGCGTCCGAGCCGATGACGGCGCGTCCGGGCAGGAGATGACGTTCGTCCACCCACATCGCGTCGTTGCGGTTGAGCGCGGCACGGGTCACCCGGACGAGGACCCAGCCGGGTCGGACCGAGGGATCGGGCCACTCCCCGACGCTGACCGGCGACGCGGACGTCCGCGGGTCGAGGATGACTGCGCGCATGGTGCTCCTACTCGAACAGCCCCGTGACCGTGCTGCCCTGCAACCAGCAGGCGCGTCGGACGATTCCCGCAGACGTCGGTGATGCATCAGACACCGGTCTTCAGCGGGACAACCGCAACCGCCGCGTTGTCGCCGGGAGAAGCAGCGGACGCAGCCCGAGGTCGCGCGTGGGTCGGCGCTTCGCGGGCCGTCGGGTGAGATGGCCAGCACGCTACAGCGGGTCCGACCGGCCGGGAGCACCTATCAAGCGACTCGCCGACCTCAAGACCCGCACGTGCCGTCCTCGAGTCCGCGAGTAGGCATCTGCCGCCCACCCAGCACGATTGTTCGCCCAGTTGGCCAGGCGAGGCCCTACTTCTTGCCGCCGCAGGAAGCTGTGTCCCGTGCAGGGAACTTCTCGACATCCCCCTTGTCGAAGACATGGTGGTGGAACACGTGCAGGATCGCGGTGCGACCCCCGACATACTTCACCGGTCCGGACGCCGTGAAATGCACGGCGCCTTGCCCATCGGGTGGGACCTGGTCCGTGAAGACCAAGCGGTACGTCCACGTTCCGACAAGCGTCAGGTCGCCGTCGAAGAGATCCGCCGTGCCGCTGACCTGGACGCGGGCGTGGTTGCCCTGGTCGCCGAGGTCGGTGAAACGAACGACACCGTTCTCGATCCCGATGCCGTGGACCGCCACCCCGGTACACGGATCGTCGAACTCCCACGGAGCCTGCACATCGACGAGAGTGAAGACGAACTGCTCCGCCTTCGCTGCCGCTGGCCCTACGCCCAGCGCCCCCATGAGAACCGCCAGCAGGCCGAGGCCGGTCAGCAGGCTGGGGCCGGTCAGCAGCCGGCGTCGGCACGGACTTGAAGGCTGCATCGCACGTCTCCCTGTGCTGGTCCCGTGACGCCCTGTTCGGCAGGACTCGAGGCCACGTCCACCGGCAACTTCGACTGCAAAGTAGACCGGACTTGTCCCCCGCGGTATGACCCGTGCGAGCCATTTCCTCGACGGCCACGGCACCGCTTGGTCGAGCGCTGGAGCATGAACGGTCCCGCGCTTGATTGAGCCGAGACCGCGCACCAGCAGGCCGTCACCGTCGCGGCAAGGGGGCGCCGTCCGGCAGCAGCCGCGGTAGCCCGGCGACCGGTGTCCGTTCCGGCCGTGGTCAGCGCCCGGGCAGCAGGCGGTCCAGGGTCGCGGCCAGCTGGCTGGCGGCGATCCGGGCCAGCCGGATCTGGGTGAGGGTCCACGGTTCGGGCGCGGTCCGGTGCAGGGCCAGCGCGCCCAGGCTGGATCCCCGGGTGATCACGGGGACCAGGAGGAGCGCGGCGAACCCAGCGGCACGCAGCTGGTCGACGCTGCGCGGCTCGGCCCGCGGATCGGTGACCAGCACCTGTGCCGCCCGACGGGAGTCGAGGACCCACCGCAGGAGCGGCTCGTCCTCGAGCGAGCGGACCGGCCCGGTGAGCCAGGTGTGGTGGCTGAGCTGCTCGGTCTGCCGCCCGTCGGCGTGCAGCAGCTCGATGACGACGTCGTCGGCGTCGATCAGCCGGCTCATCGCACTCACCGCGTGGTGGACGTCCTCCAGGTCCTCGGCCTCGCTGAACCGGTCGGCGAGCCGCTCGAGCAGCACCATGTCGTCCATCTTCAGCGAGCGTTTCGGGGTGCCGCTGAGCGCCTCGCGGTGCACCTCGGCCGCCTGCCGGACCGCCTCTTCGGGCAGGCTGGTCCAGGTCGGCGCGGCCGGCCCGAAGAAGAAGCCCTGGCCGTAGGTCACGTCCAGCTCGGCGACCACCTGCAGCGTTTCCGGGTCCTCGATGCCCTCCGCGCAGACCGCCGCACCGCTGCGCACCCCGAACTGCACCAGGCTCTCCACCATCGTCCGGGCGACCGGGTCGCTCGCCAGCGCCACGGTGAGCGAACGGTCCAGCTTGAGCAGCTCCGGGCGCAGCACGACCAGGCGCTCCAGCCCGGCGTAGCCCGAGCCGACGTCGTCGATGGCCAGGCGGGCCCCACGAGCCCGCAGCCAGCCGCCGATCTCGGTCATCACCGGGGTGGTGACGTACTGCGCCTCGGTGATCTCGACGGTGATGCCGGTCAGGTCCCGGTCGAGAGCCGTGCGGACCGAGGGCGCGCTCATCGCCCGCGGGCTGACGTTCACCGCCAGGTAGCAGCCGCTCGGCCGGCCGGGCAGCGCCAGCGCGGCGTCGATCGCGGCGGCCTCGACCTCCGGGCCCGATCCGCGGGCCCAGGCGCGGGCCAGCTCGGCCTCGGTCGAGGCATGGGCGTCGGGGAACCGGGCCAATGCCTCGTAGCCGGCGACGGTGCCGGTGGTGAGCGCGACGATCGGCTGCACCCAGGCCACCAGACCCGGCAGCTCGGTCCGGGTCGCGGGAGCCCCGGTCATGCTGCGGGCCACGAAGGGACCGGTCGGTGACTCAGGACGGTCCCTCCTCGGTCGGTCACGGTGCCCCGGCGTGCCCTCCGAAGGTCGGCAGGACGGCAGGGGCGCCGAAGGACCGTTCACCCGAACGGAGCAGTGCGGCCGGGCTGGCCCGCGCCTCAGCGAGCGTCCACAGCGTGCTTGACGACCCTGCCCATACCCGGTATACATACCGCGTATCCAGTACCGCGTAGGTACTCCGACGCTGCGTCCCGGGGGTTCCCGCCGATGTCCATCCGCCAAGGCCTGCTGGCCCTGCTCGAGCAGGAGCCGATGTACGGCTACCAGCTGCGCGCCGAGTTCGAGACCCGTACCGGGGCCACCTGGCCCCTGAACGTCGGGCAGGTCTACACCACCCTGGCCCGGCTGGAGCGGGACGGCCTGGTCGAGCCGGCCGGGGCCGACGACGACGGGCACGCCGTCTACCGGATCACCGACGCCGGCCGGGCCGAGGTCGCGACCTGGTTCAGCACCCCGGTGAGCCGGACCTCGCCGCCCCGGGACGAGCTCGCGATCAAGCTGGCGATGGCGGTGACGGTGCCCGGCGTCGACGTCCGGGCCGTCGTCCAGGGCCAGCGCAGCGCCACGATCCGCGCCCTGCAGGACTACACCCGGCTCAAGGCCCGGGCGGGAGTGCCCATGGCCGGGCCGGACCTCGCCTGGGTGCTCGTCCTCGACTCGCTGGTCTTCGCCGCGGAGGCCGAGATCAGGTGGCTGGACCACTGCGAGTCCCGGCTCGCGCGGGCCGCCGCCGGGCAACCGGCCACCGACCGGGCCTCGCTTCCCGCCGACCCCGAAGGGGCGCTCCGATGACCGCCGTCCTGCAGATCACCGACCTCACCCGGGTGCACGGTCACGGCCCGAGCGCCGTGCACGCGCTGCGCGGGGTCAGCCTGGCCGTCGCGGCGGGCGAGCTGGTCGCGGTGATGGGGCCGTCCGGCTCCGGCAAGTCGACCCTGCTCACGTGCGCCGGCGGCCTGGACTCGCCGACCAGCGGCACGGTCACCGTCGAGGGCACCGTCCTCGGGTCGCTGACCCGGACGGACCTGGCCCGCCTGCGCCGGCGCTCGATCGGCTACGTGTTCCAGGACTTCAACCTCCTCCCCGCCCTGACCGCCGCGGAGAACGTCTCCCTCCCCCGCGAGCTGGACGGCGAGTCGACCCGCGCGGCGCGGCGGCTGGCGCTGGCCGCGCTCGCGGAGGTCGGGATCGCCGACCTCGCCGACCGCTTCCCCGACGACATGTCCGGCGGCCAGCAGCAGCGGGTCGCGATCGCCCGGGCCATCGTCGGCGACCGCCGCCTGGTGCTGGCCGACGAGCCGACCGGCGCGCTGGACACCGAGACCGGCGAGCAGGTCCTGCGGCTGCTGCGTGCCCGGTGCGACGCCGGTGCGGCCGGTGTCCTCGTCACGCACGAGGCCCGGCACGCGGCCTGGGCCGACCGGGTCGTGTTCCTCCGCGACGGCCTTGCGGTGGACGAGACCGGACGCGTCGACGCGGTCGAGTCGCTGCTCGACGCGGGAACCGGCCGATGAGCGGTCTCCTCTCCCGCTGGTACGGCTGGCTGCCGCTGCTGCGGATCGCCCGGCGCGACGCGCTGCGGGCACGGGGCCGCAGTGTGCTGGTCGTGGCCATGGTCGGCCTGCCGATCCTGGCGATGACCGCCACCGACGTGCTGGTCCGCTCGGCTCAGCTGGAGCCGGCCGAGGACGCCGCCCGCCGGCTCGGGAGCACCCAGGCCCTCCTCGAGTCGTCGAACGGGAACCCCGTCCTGCAGGCGCCGGACCCGCGCCTCGGCTCGTCCGAGGTGGCCAGCGGCGAGGGCGCGTCGCGCACGCCGTACGTCGACGCGCGCGACCTCGCGGCGCTGGCCCCTGCCGGGTACCGCGTGCTCACCAGCGAGTCCGGTGACGTGCTGACCCGGACCCGGGCCGGTGCCGCCCGGACCGTCTGGGACGAGACCGACGTGGGCGACCCGGCGCTGACCGGGCGCTACCGGCTGCGGGCCGGCTCAGCACCCTCGGCACCGGGACAGGTGGCGGTCACCTCAGCGCTGTTCGACCAGCTCGGCGTCCCGGTCGGCGGCACCGTCCGGCTGATCGAGCCCAAGCGCAGGCTGACCCTGAGCGGTGTGGTGGACCAGGTCGGCGAGCCGGGAACCACTCGGTTCTTCGCCCCGCCGGGCGCCCTGCTCGGCGCCGGGGCACCCGCGACCTTCACCCCGTCGATCTGGCTGGCCGGAGACCGGCCGGTCACCTGGGCCGACGTGCAGAAGCTGAACACGCTCGGCGTGCTCGTGACCTCACGTCAGGTGCTGCTGGACCCCCCTCCGGACTCGGCGGTACCCCTGTACGCGACCGGCTACCAGGGCTGGGTCGACAACACGTACTGGCTGCTGTGGATGCTCGTCGCGGTGGCGGTCGCGCTGGCGGCGCTCGAGGTCTGCCTGCTGGCCGGCGCCGCCTTCGCGGTGGGCGCGCGACGACAGGCGCGCTCGCTCGGTCTGCTGGCCGCGACCGGGGGCTCCCGACGCCAGATCCGGTCCGTGGTGCTCGCCGGCGGCTTCGTCCTCGGCCTGACCGGAGCCGTCGTCGGCGTCGGGCTCGGGCTGCTCGTCGCTGCTGCCGCCAGACCGGTGCTGACGAACGTCGCCGCCGCCGACTTCGGCCACTTCGACGTGCGACCGCTGGAGCTGCTCGCCATCGCGCTGGTCGGGGTCGTGACCGGGGTGCTGGCCGCCGTCCTGCCGGCCCGCACGGCCGCCCGGCAGGACCCGGTCGCCGCTCTGACCGGACGCCGCGGCCAGGTCCGGACCGCGCGCAAGGTCCCGGCGATCGGCCTGGTGATCGTCGCGGTCGGCATCGGCTGCGCCGCCCTCGGGAGCGCCCTGTCCGTCGCGCACAACACCGGCCTGAACCCGTTGAACGGCGGCAGCACGGCAGCGGTCGTCGCCCTCATCGCCGGCGGTGCCGCGCTCGCGCAGATCGGGCTGATCGTCACCAGTCCCGCCATCATCGGGCTGGCCGGGCGGTGGTCCAGGTCGCTGCCGCTGGCGGTCCGGCTGGCGTTGCGGGACGCGGCCCGGCACCGCGGCCGGAGCGCGCCGGCGATGGCCGCGGTGCTCACCGCGGTCACCGGGAGCACCGCGCTGCTGCTGTACGTCGCCTCGCTGGACGCCCACGACCGGGACGCCTACCGACCGTCCTGGCCCACCCTCAGCGGCGGCGTCGCGCTGACCGACTTCACCTACGACCTCGCGACCGGGCAGGAGACCCGGACCCTCGTCGACCCCGCCCGCGTCCGGACGGCGATCGCGCCGTCGCTGCCGCCGTTCGACTCGAAGGTGGTCCGCGTCGTCGACGGCACGTGCACACAGGAGCCGGGTGAGGAGTACTGCACCCCCGCGTCCGCGACACCGGTCGTCCCGACGGAGAACGACTGCTTCGTCAACGCCCTGGACCGGCCGCCGACGACCGCGGAGAAGAACCGGGCCGAGCGGGACCCGCGGTGCACCGGGACCGAGCTGGAGATCAGCGGCGGCTTCACGGGTACTCCCGTCGGCGGCCCGGACCTCCTGCGGGTCGTGACCCGCAAGCCGCCGTCGCGGGATGCGGCCGCGACGCTGGCTGCCGGCGGGGTGGTGGTCTTCCGGCCAGAGCTCGTCGGCGCGGACGGCACCGTCACCTTCGACGTCGTCTCCGCCGAGGAGGCAGCAGCCGCCCAGCAGGAGAACCGGGAGCCGACGTACACCCGGGTCACCCTCCCGGGCGCCTACCAGCAGGTCGACGCGCCCGCGGCCGAGGCGGTCTACAGCCCGGTCGCCGCGCGGCGGCTGGGGCTGACGACCACCCCGTCCACCCTGCTGCTCCAGTTCCAGCGGGTGCCCACCACGGCCGAGCAGGAACGAGCCCAGCAGGCCCTGGGGGACGGGGGGATGTCGGTGTACCTCGGCGTGGAGCGCGGCTACGTCAGCGACTACGGCCTCGGTCTGCTGGCCCTCGTCGTCGGCGCCGCGATCATCACGCTGGGCTCGGCCGGCATCGCGACCGGGCTGGCCCAGGCCGACGCCCGCGCCGACCATGCGACTCTGGCGGCGGTCGGGGCAGCCCCACGGCTGCGACGACGGCTCGCGGCGGCGCAGGCACTGTCGATCTCGGTTCTCGGGACCGTGCTCGGAGTGGCCGCCGGCTTCGTGCCCGGGGCGGCCCTCCTCGGCGCCCTGCCCACCATCGACCTCGTGGTCCCGGTGTGGCAGCTCGTCGAGGTGCTGGTCCTCGTCCCGCTCCTCGCCGCCGGCGCCGCCTGGCTGCTCACCCGCTCCCGGGTGCCGCTCGACCGGCGGATCGGATGAGGCCGTTGGACCTGCGCCGGGAGCAGCGCGCCGCCCGACGTCGCTCCCTGCAGGTGCTGGTGGAGCGCCGGCTGGAGCGGTGGGGTCAGCCGGCGAGGCGGCCCTTGGCCATCGCGTCGATCTCGAGCACCCGGCGCATGCCGACCGACTCGTAGAGCCGCAGCGCGCCGGTCACGTTGGCCACGTCGACGTGCAGCAGGACGGCCTTCCGGCCGGCGCGCTGGGCCCGCGCGAAGCAGTCCCGGAGCAGCGCCTTCGCGACGCCCCGTCCCCTCCCGCTCGGCAGGACGCCGAGGGTGCGGACGTAGCCGGCGTCGTCCTCGGGCTCGAACTGGCGGGTGGTCACCAGCACGCCGAGCGGCTTCCCGTCGACCTCGGCCAGGAACACCCTCGCCCAGTCGTCGCCGGCCCCGGTCAGTCGCTCGTGCCACCGCGCGTAGCTGCTCCGGACGTGACCGTAGTGCTCGACGAAGGACTCCTCCTCGACCTCGTGCGCCACCCGCAGTCCGGCACCGTCCTCGGCGCCGATCTCGCGTACGACAACGTCGGTGGGAGGTATCTCGACCGGAGCCTCCGGGTCCAGGTCGATCCGCATCCGGGTGAACGTGGTCCGCGCGTCGTAGCCGGCGGCGTCCAGCCACGACCTGGTGCGGGTGTCGGTCCGGTAGACGCCGGTCCCGAACCACGGCACGCCGGCCCCCGCCTCGGACACCAGCTCCCGGCCGCGCGCCTCCAGCACGGCCAGCACGTGGTGCCCGAGGGCGGCGTCGTGCTCGGGGTGCACGTACAGGTCCAGCTCCACCTGGTTGCTGTCGTCGGCGTGGTCGACCCACCCGTAGGCCTGCATCGCGCCCTCCTCGTCGTACCAGCCGTACGCCTCGACGCTCTCGCGGCGCAGATCGGCCTCGATGTCCTCGCGGGTGAAGTCGAGAAACCCCACGGCAGCGAGGTCGCTGGCGGCGAGCACGCGGCAGACGTCGTCGAGGTCGGCGACCGTGACCCGTCGGCGGGTCAGGGACGCGGCATCGGTCGGGGCATCGGTCGGGGCATCGGTCGGGGCATCGGTCGGGGCATCGGTCATGGCGTCGAGGCTGCCAGCGACCACCGCCGGGGGTCCATCCGTTTCGCCGGCGGCAGGTGGGCGAGGATGGATCCATGACGGAGCCGGACGAGCAGTCACAGCAGCCTCAGGTCGAGCAGGCACAGGAGCAGCGGGTCGTGATCGTCGGGCCCAACGGCATGGCCGTCGAGGCGGCCCCGGGTGCCGACGAGGTCGACGACCGGTCGGTCACCGACCTGGTGGACCAGCCGGCGAAGGTGATGCGGATCGGCAGCATGATCAAGCAGCTGCTGGAGGAGGTCCGCGCGTCCGACCTCGACGAGGCGAGCCGGGTCCGGCTCAAGGAGATCCACACCCGCTCGATCAAGGAGCTGGAGGAGGGCCTGGCGCCCGAGCTGGTCGAGGAGCTGGAGCGGATCTCGCTGCCGTTCACCGACGAGTCGGTGCCGTCCGAGGCCGAGCTGCGGGTGGCCCAGGCCCAGCTGGTCGGCTGGCTGGAGGGGCTGTTCCACGGCATCCAGACCGCACTGTTCGCCCAGCAGATGGCGGCGCGGGCGCAGTTCGAGGAGATGCGCCGACGGGCGCTGCCAGGAGGGTTGTCGATGCCGGGCGGCCCCGGCGGCCCGGGTGGCCCGGGTGGCATGGACGGCACCGACGACGGAACCGCCCACAACACCGGCCAGTACCTCTAGCCCCCCCGCCGAGTGGTGGGTTGGGCACCCGAAATGCCCGATCCGTCCTGCGCAACCCACCACTCGGCGGACGGGGGGAGGGCGGCGCGGGGGAGCGGGGGGCAGCGGGAGGGCGGTGCGTGGGGTCAGAGGGAGTAGAGCTCCTCGAGGACGCGGGCGACGCCGTCCTGCTCGGGCGGGTCGACCAGCCGGGTGACCGCGGCGCGCACCTCGGGGTGACCGTCGGCCACGCCGTACGCCAGGCCGGCCCAGGCGAGCATGGGCAGGTCGTTGGGCATGTCGCCGAACGCCACCACGTCGGCCGCCCGCACCCCGCGGGAGGCGGCGAACCGGGCCAGACCGGTGGCCTTGGACACCCCGGCCGCTGAGATCTCGAGCAGCGCGGTCGTCGAGGAGTGCGTCAGCTCGACCAGGTCGCCCACCACCTCGCGGGCAGCGGCGAGCAGGTCGTCCGGTCCCATCGCCTCGTGCCGGGCCAGCAGCTTGAGCGCCGGCCCGTTCCACAGCTGCTCCAGCGGCGCGACCGCCCGCTGCTGCCCCGCGTCCCAGCGCGCGAGGTACGCCGGCTCGTGGCTGAACCCCTCCAGCGTCTCCAGCGCGAAGGTCACGTCCGGCAGCGCCTCCCGCAGCCGGCGGGCGACCTCGAGCCCGACCTCCACCGGGATCGGGTCGTGCGAGACGACCTGCTCGGTGTGCAGGTCGTACAGCGCTGCACCGTTCGCACACACCGCCAGCCCGGTGTGGCCGATCCGCTCGGCGACGTCGGCCATCCAGCGGGCGGGCCGACCGGTGACCATGACCACGGGTACGCCGAGCGCCTCCACCGCTCGCAGCGCCGCGACGGTGCGGTCGGACACGGTGCCGTCCCGGCACACCACGGTGCCGTCGAGGTCGGTGGCGACGAGACGGGGCGGTGGACGCACGGGACGATCCTCCCCCGAGACCCTTCCTGCGGTGGTGCCCACCCCACTAGCGTCGGTGGCAGCCCTGACCAGCCAAGGAGGCCCCGGTGGCGGACCAGCACAAGTACCTGCTCGACGAGTCCGAGATGCCGACGCGTTGGTACAACATCATCCCGGACCTGCCGTCGCCGCCACCGCCGCCGCTGCACCCCGCCACCCACCAGCCGGTCGGGCCGGACGACCTCGCCCCGCTGTTCCCGATGGACCTGATCCTGCAGGAGGTCAGCACGGACAGCTACGTCGACATCCCGGACGAGGTCCAGGACGTCTACCGGCTCTGGCGGCCGTCGCCACTGTTCCGCGCGCACCGGCTGGAGAAGGCGCTCGGGACCCCGGCGAGGATCTACTACAAGTACGAGGGGGTGTCCCCGGCCGGCTCGCACAAGCCCAACACCGCCGTCCCGCAGGCCTTCTACAACAAGAAGTCCGGCGTCACGCGGCTCACCACCGAGACCGGCGCGGGCCAGTGGGGCACGGCGCTGGCGTTCGCCTGCGCGGTGTTCGGCCTGGACTGCGAGGTCTGGCAGGTCGGTGCCTCGTACGACAGCAAGCCGTACCGCAAGTCGGTGATGGAGACGTTCGGGGCGACGGTCCACCGCAGCCCGTCCGAGCTCACCGAGTCCGGCCGCAAGGCCCTCGAGGACGCGGCCAACCACTCCGGCAGCCTCGGCATCGCGATCAGCGAGGCGGTCGAGGCAGCGGTCGGCGACGAGACGGCGCACTACGCGCTCGGCAGCGTGCTCAACCACGTGCTGCTGCACCAGACGGTGATCGGCGAGGAGGCGCTGCTGCAGATGGCCAAGGCCGGCGACTCCCCCGACCTGATCGTCGGCTGCACCGGCGGTGGCTCCAACTTCGCCGGGCTCGCCTTCCCGTTCCTGCGCGAGAAGATGGCCGGGAAGATGTCCCCGACCATCCGCGCGGTCGAGCCGGCGTCGTGCCCCTCGCTGACCCGCGGCGTCTACGCCTACGACTACGGCGACACCGCCGGCTTCACGCCGCTGATGAAGATGCACACGCTCGGCCACGACTTCATCCCCGACCCGATCCACGCCGGCGGCCTGCGCTACCACGGCATGAGCCCGCTGATCTCGCACGTGTACGAGCTCGGCCTGATGGAGGCCATCGCCGTGCCGCAGACGGAGTGCTTCGCCGCGGCGCTGCAGTTCGCGCGGGCCGAGGGCATCGTCCCCGCACCGGAGCCCACGCACGCGCTCGCCGCCTGCATCCGGGAGGCGCTGGCGTGCAAGGAGACCGGCGAGGAGAAGGTGATCCTCACTGCGCTCTGCGGGCACGGCCACTTCGACATGGCCGCGTACGACGCCTACCTCGGCGGCAGAATGGTCGACGAGGTGGTCTCCGACGAGCGGTTCGCCGATCCGCTGACGCGGCTGCCGCAGATCGACGGCTAGCCGAGCAGCCCGGCCACCAGCTCACGGACCTCGGCCGGCGTCCAGGCCGTCGTCGCGTCGCCGACCGTGAGCTCGACCCGTACCCATCCAGGCACCCCGGTCGCGATGGTGCCCGGCCAGCTGAAGACGCCGCGGTCCCGCGCGACCGTGCGCATCCGTCGGCTGATCTCGACGTCCTCGCCCCGGAGCAGCAGGTGCATCATCGCGGTCTGCGGAGGGTCCGGCACGACCCGGAGACCGGCCAGCCCGGCCAGCCCCGCCGCGATCGCCCGGGCGTGGGCGACGTACGCCGGCATCCGTGGACCGCGCAGCCGCAGCCCCGCGCAGGCCGGCCGCCGCGTAGGGCCACAGGCCGAACAGCGTGCCGCCGTGCCGGTGGCGCCACTCGCGGGCCTCGGCCACCAGCTGCTCCTCCCCGGCCAGGACGCAGCCGGCGACGCCGCCGAGGCCCTTGTAGAGGGAGAGGTAGACCGAGTCGAACAGCGACGCGACCTCGGCCGCGTCGCGCTGGTAGAAGGGCAGTGACTCGAGCAGCCGGGCGCCGTCCAGGTGCGTGGCGGTGCCGTGCGAACGGGCCAGCTCGGTCTGCGCGACGAGGTCGTCCCAGTCGGGCAGCCGTCCCCCGATCTCGCGCTGCGGCAGCTCGAGCAGCAGCACGGCGGCGTACTCGGCCACCCCGTCCAGGTCGTCGACGGTGATCAGCTCGGTGGGTGTGCCGACCGGACGACCGTGCAGGCCGTGCAGCCGCTCGGCGGCCTGGTCCTCCCACAGCGCGAGGTGGCAGGTGGGGTGCCACAGGACGGTCCGCCGGCCGGTCCGGTCGGCGTGCACCCGCAACGCGATCTGCTGGGCCATGGTGCCGCTGGGCATGACGACGGCAGCGGGCTTGCCGAGCAGCCCGGCGACCTCCGCCTCCAGCTCGGCGACGACCCCGCCCGTCCCGTATCGGTCGGACTCGACCTCGCCGAGCACCTCGTGCACCTCGGCGAGCACCTCGGCCGGGCTGCGCCGTCCGTGCCCGGCCAGGAAGCGGGTGCAGCCGCCCCGGAGCTCCTCCACCGGCACGTCCATGACGTCGGGGGCGTCCACGACGGCCAGCCGCCTAGGCCTTGGCGACCGGCTCGAGGACCTCGAGGCCGCCCATGAACGGCCGCAACGCCTGCGGCACCACGACCGAGCCGTCCGCCTGCTGGTGGTTCTCCAGGATCGCCACGATCCAGCGGGTGGTGGCCAGCGTGCCGTTGAGCGTGGCCAGCGGACGGGTGCCGTCGGCGTCACGCAGCCGCACCCGCAACCGCCGCGCCTGGAACGTCGTGCAGTTCGACGTCGAGGTCAGCTCGCGGTACCGGCCCTGGGTCGGAACCCACGCCTCGCAGTCGTACTTGCGCGCGGCCGACCCGCCGAGGTCACCCGCCGCCACGTCGATGACGCGGTAGGGCAGCTCGACCTTGGCGAGCATCTCCTTCTCCCAGGCCAGCAGCCGTTGGTGCTCGGCAGCCGCGTCGGCCGGGTCGCAGTAGGAGAACATCTCGATCTTGTCGAACTGGTGCACCCGGATGATCCCGCGGGTGTCCTTGCCGTAGGAACCGGCCTCCTTGCGGAAGCAGGTCGACCAGCCGGCGTACCGCAGCGGCAACCGGTCGGCGTCGATGACCTCGTCCATGTGGTACGCCGCCAGCGGCACCTCGGAGGTGCCGACGAGGTAGAGGTCCTCCTCCGGCAGGTGGTAGACGTTCTCAGCGGCCTGGGCCAGGAAGCCGGTGCCCTCCATCGCCTCCGGCTTGACCAGCACCGGCGGTATGACGGGCACGAACCCGGCCGCGGTCGCCTGGGCCATCGCGAGGTTGAGCATCGCCAGCTGGAGCTGGGCACCGACGCCGGTGAGGTAGTAGAACCGGGCCCCCGAGACCTTGGCGCCTCGCTCGCTGTCGATCGCCCCGAGCCGCTGCCCGAGCTCGAGATGGTCCAGCGGGGCGAAGTCGAGCTCACGCGGCTCGCCGACCTGCTCCAGCACGACGTAGTCGTCCTCGCCGCCGGCAGGGACCCCGGGCTCGGCGACGTTGGACAGCCGGCCCATCAGCGCGGTGAACTCGGCCAGCGCCGTGGCCGAGCCGGCCTCGGCCCGCTTGACCTCGGCCGACAGGTCCTTGGTGCGGACGAGCAGCGCCTCTTTCGCGTCGCCGGAGGCCTGCGCGACCTGGCGACCGAGGTCCTTCTGCTCCGCGCGGGCCCGCTCGTAGACGACGATGGCGGCGCGGCGGCGCTCATCAGCAGCCAGGACGGCGTCGACGAGCCCGGCGTCCTCTCCCCGCGCACGCTGGGAGGCGCGCACGGCCTCGGGGTCGTCCCGCAACTGCTTGAGGTCCAGCACCCGGCGAGCGTATCCAGCGGGTGCGGCGGCCCACCAATGACTACTCTCGCGGGCAACCGGCCCGAACCGACGAGGGGATCACCGTGCGCAGCTCCCTCTTCTCCCAGGAGTACCTCGAGGCCACCACCGCCGACGGGTTCGGGCTGCAGAACTCCAAGATGCTCAAGGTGACCCTCGCCGGCGGCACGATCCTGGCGCGGCAGGGCTCGATGGTCGCCTTCCAGGGGGAGGTCTCCTTCGACTACCAGTCGGCCGGCGGCATCGGGAAGATGCTGAAGAAGGCGGTCACCGGCGAGGGACTGGACCTCATGCGGGTGACCGGCACCGGAGACGTCTTCTTCGCCGACCTCGCGGCCGACGTGCACGTGATCGAGCTGGACGGCACCGACGGGATCTCGGTCAACGGCGCCAGCGTGCTGGCCTTCGAGTCGACCCTGCAGTGGGACATCAAGATGATCGGCAACGCCGGGATGATCGGTGGTGGGCTGTTCAACACCTACGTCACCGGCACCGGCCGGATCGCGATCACCACGCGGGGGACGCCGGTCGTGCTCACCGTCGATGCGCCGACCTTCGTCGACACCGATGCCGTGGTCGCCTGGTCCGCGTCGCTGCAGACCTCGCTGCGCTCCAGCGGCTTCAAGCCGATGTCGCTGGTCCGCGGCTCCGGGGAGGCGTTCCAGCTCGGTTTCGCCGGCCAGGGCTTCGTCGTGGTGCAGCCCAGCGAGAACCCGGTGCGCGGTGGTGGTGGCGGCCAGCAAGGCGGGGGCGGCATCGGCGGGATGCTGGGCAAGCTCGGGGGCTGAGGTGGCGGCGCGCTTGTGGCGGCGCCGATCGGGGTACGGACGCGGCGTGCGCAGCGCCCTGTACCGGTCCGTCGAGGACCGCAAGCCCGCCGAGGAGCCTCGCCGCGGGCTGGCCGCCCGCCTGGCGCTCGGCGGAGGGGTCGCCGTGCTGGTCTCGGTCCCGATGGTCCTGCTGCTGCTGCTCGTCGAGTCGTCCTGGCAGCCGCTGGAGGACCTGGACCGGTCCACGGCCGACGCGCTCAACACGCTCGCCCGCAGTGAGGGCTGGCTCGTCCGGGCGCTGGACGTCGTCGCCGTGGTGCTGGCGCCGTGGACGTTCCGCGTGGTCGTGCTCGGCGTGGCCGTGTGGCTCTGGCGCCGCGAGGCGCGGCGGCTGGCCGCCTGGGCCGTGGTCACGATGGCGATCGGCGGCGGGCTCGGCGTCGTCCTCAAGCTGGTCGTGGCGCGGGCCCGCCCCGAGCTCCCCGAGCCGGTGGCACAGGCCAGTGGCTACAGCTTCCCGAGCGGCCATGCACTCAACTCCATGCTCGGCGTCGGAGTCCTGATCCTGGTGTTCCTGCCGGTGCTGACCCGGGCCGGACGCACGCTGGCCGCCGCCGCCGGGGCGGCGGTCGTCCTGCTGGTGGGATTCGACCGGACAGGTCTGGGCGTGCACTTCGTCAGCGACGTCCTCGCCGGCTGGGTCGTGGCACTGGCCGTGCTCGCGGGGACGGCCACCGGGTTCGAGGTCTGGCGGCGCGAGCAAGGCCGGCGGCCGTCCACCGTCGCCGAGGGCCTCGAGCCGGAGGCCGCTCCAGAGATGACGGAGCGGCCGAGCCCACCACAGCGCTGACGCCTGCGACCCTGCCCCCGCCGACACCTCGTCGGTGCCGAGAAAGCGAGACTCCCTGCCATGACGGCACGCATCGCCCGCACCGCCGGGATCGTCGCGGTCCTGCTTGCCCTCGACTACCTGCTGATTCTCGGCATCGGCCTGCTGCTCACCAGGACCTTCAAGGGCGCGTCCTGGCTGACCGTCGAGAACGACATCAACACCGACCTCGCGCAGAACCGCGACAAGGCCTGGAACGACGCCAGCTACATCGGCTCCGGGCTCGGCAACACCGGCGCGATCGTCGGCGCCCTCCTCCTGGTGAGCATCGCCCTGGTCGTCGCGATGAGGAGATGGCGCCCGTCGATGTTCCTTGTCGTGGCCGTCGCCGGACAGGCGCTCGTCTTCCTCCTCGTGCAGTTCGCCGTGAAGCGACCGAGGCCCGATGTGAAACGGCTGGACAGCGGCATCCCCACGTCGAGCTTCCCCAGCGGCCACACCGGCGCCGCGACCGCGCTGTTCGTCGGCAGCGCCCTGCTCATCGCGTGGTACGTCCGAAAGCGCTGGCTGCGCACCCTGGCGGTCGCACTGCTCCTCGCCGTGCCGCTCGTGGTCGCAGCCTCCCGGCTGTACCGCGGCGCCCACCACCTCACCGACGTCCTGGCCGCCTACGTCAACGGCGGGCTGACGATCGCGATCGCCGCCGGGCTGATCCTCGGGCGGGGCCCGCTCGGCCGGCTGTGCCAGCTGGACGGTGAGTCGTCGGACCCTCAGGTGGCCCCTGCGACAGCGGGGGCGAGGTGAGGCGCGCCGCGGTCGTCTTCAACCCCCTCAAGGTCCCCGACCTGGACGCGCTCCAGGACCGCGTCGAGGCGTTCATGGCCGGCCACGGCTGGGAACCGCCGCTGTGGCTCGAGACCAGCAAGGACGACCCCGGCATCGGCATGTGCCGCCGCGCCGTGGACGAGGGCTGCGACGTGGTGTTCGTCGCCGGCGGTGACGGCACGGTCATGGCGGCCGCGACGGCGATGGCGTCGACCGGGGTGCCCATGGCGATCCTGCCTGCCGGCACCGGGAACCTGCTGGCCCGCAACCTCGACCTGCCCCTGAACGACGAGGAGGAGTCGCTGCGGATCGGGCTCGAGGGCCGCAACCGGCCGATCGACGTCGCCGGGGTCGCCGACCGCAAGTTCGTGGTGATGGCGGGCCTGGGCTTCGACGCGGCGATCATGCAGGACGCGCCCGAGGGGCTGAAGAAGGCGGTCGGGTGGCCGGCGTACGTCGTCTCGGCGGGCAAGCACCTGCGCGGCCGTGGCATCCGGGTGACCGTGACCGTGGACGACGGCACGCCCCTGCACCGCCGGGTGCGCACCGTGGTCGTCGGGAACGTCGGCAAGCTCCAGGGCAACATCCCGCTGCTGCCGGACGCCGTGCCGGACGACGGGGTCCTGGACGTGGTGCTGATCGCGATCCGCAATCCGCTGGACTGGCTGCTGGTGACCGGCCGGGTGATGCGGCGGGCCGACGTGCCGGACCGGCGGCTCGAACGGTTCACCGGCAAGCACGTGGTCGTCGAGGCCAGCCACACCCAGCCCCGGCAGCTCGACGGGGACGTGATCGAGCCCGGAAAGGTCCTCGACATCCGGGTCGAGCCCGGCGCGCTGCTGGTGCGGGTGCCGTAGCCGATGACCTCCGTGGCGCGGGTGCCGCAGACCCGGACGATGACCTTCGCCGACACGACGACGGACGACGCCCGCGAGGTCCTGCGGCACTACGGGCGGGTGCACCTGGTGCGGTCCGCCTTCGTCCGGTTCCGCTACGGAGACGGCTTCAGCCACTCGCGTGCCCTGGCGCTGCAGCTGGTCCTGTCGCTGATCCCGCTCGGCATCGCCTTCGTCGGGTTGTCCAGCACGGTCCACACCGAGCGGGTCGGCCGGGTCCTGCGCGAGGTGCTGCTGCGGATCACCCCCGGCAGCACCGACGAGGTCGTCCGGACGACGTTGCAGCAGGGCCAGCAGCAGGCGGGGCGCGGCGGCCAGCTGGCCCTGTGGCTCGGGCTCGCGGTGGCGATGGCGGCGCTGACCACGTCGATGGGACAGATCGAGCGCGGCGCCAACCGCATCTACGGCATCCGTAGGGACCGCCCGGCCCTGCAGAAGTACGGCCGGGCCGTCCTGATGGCGTGCTCGGCCGGGCTGCTCTCGCTCGTCGGGTTCCTCATCGTCATCGCCGGCGGGACGGTCGGCCGGGTCCTCGCCCGCGAGTACGGCTGGGACGACGTCGGCCTGCACGTGTGGCAGGCCCTGCGCTTCCCGGTGGGGATCCTGCTCGCCTTCGGCTCGTTCGCGATCATCGTCGAGCGGGCGCCGCGCCGGCGCCAGCCCGGCTGGTCCTGGGTCGGCATCGGTGCCGGCGTCGCGGTGGTGCTGTGGCTGGTGTTCACCTACGCGCTGTCGCTCTACGTCGCCGGCAGCGGGTCGTTCGGCTCGACGTACGGCCCGCTGACCGGCGTGATGGCGCTGCTGCTGTGGGCCTACCTCACCTCGATCGCGCTGTTCCTCGGCATCGCGTTCGCCGCCCAGCTCGAGGCGGTGCGCGCCGGCGTCCGTGAGGCCGAGGCGGGCGACCCCGAGGCGGGCCGCGCGGATGCCGTCGAGGCCGGCGGCGCCTAGACCTTCCCGTTGCGGATCCGGCCGAGCCAGGCCGACGCGTCCCGGTAGAGGGCGTCCTTCTCCGCGGCGTCGCGCTCGGCAGCCTCGGCGGCAGGCCCGCGGTCGGCCCGCGGGTAGGACCCGAGGAACCGGACGTCCGGGCAGACCCGGCGAAGGCCGGAGAGCGCCTCGCCCAGGCGGGCGTCGTCGACGTGGCCCTCGCAGTCGATCGAGAAGCAGTAGCGGCCGAGCCGCTCCCCGGTGGGCCGCGACTCGATCCGGGTGAGGTTGACTCCGCGCACCGAGAGCTCGGTGAGGACCTCGAGCAGGGCGCCGGGATGGTCGTCGGAGATGAACGCGACCAGCGAGGTCTTGTCGTGGCCGGTAGGCAGCGGGGGCTCGCCCGGCCGGCTCACCATGACGAACCGGGTCACGGCGTCGGGGTTGTCCTCGACGTCGCGCGCGAGCACCTCGAGGCGGTAGCGCTCGGCTGCGATCGGCGCCGCGATCGCGGCGTCGTGCGAGGCGCTGCCGTCGGCCAGGGAGGCCGCTGCGGCGGCGGTCGACAGCGCCGGTACGACGGTGGCGTCCGGCAGGGCGGTCGCCAGCCAGCGCCGGCACTGCGCGGCGGCGTGCGGATGGGTCGCGACCCGTCGTACGGCGTGCAGGCCGGTGCCTGGCCGGGCGAGCAGCGCGAACGACACCGGCAGCAGAACCTCGCGGGTGACCATCAGCGGGTCGCCGACGGCCAGCTCGTCCAGCGTCGCGGAGACCGAACCCTCCACCGAGTTCTCGATCGGCACGAGGGCGTGGTCGGCCTCTCCCCGCCGGACCGCCTCGAGCGCCGCGGCGACGCTCACGTGCGGCTGGAGCTCCCCCTTGGCGGCGGCCGGGACCGTCCGCAGCGCGGCCTCGGCGAAGGTCCCCTCGGGACCGAGGTACGCATAGCGGGCGGGCGGCACTCCAGGCATGCCGCGACCCTAGTGCGGCGTCGCCTTCCCGAGCGTTGGACGCCTGCGCCCCGGACCCGGTCATACGCGGGTAATCCGCGTCCTCCGGGCGGCCAGCCAGGTCGCTCAGCCGTTCGGTCCGGCCTGACCGCCGATGCGCCGATTTCTCGGCCCCGCCCTCAGGCGCGGTTCCGGCCGGGCCGATGTGGATCTTCGCGGCACGGCGCCGCGTGCACCGACCTGCCCCCTGGGGAACACCGGTGTGGGTGGTCGCAGGAGTGGTGATGGGAAGCATGAACCGGGCACCGCTAGGACCGGGTCCGGCCACCGGGTTGCTGCGCCGGGTCCGGCCCCGCGCGGCCGCGCTGGCGACGGCGCTGGTCGTGGTGGCGGTGACCACGCTCTCCGGCGCCGGTGCGGCACAGGCCGCGATCACCACGCCGTTCGCCTCGGTGTTCTCGCAGAACACCACCGGCGACATCATGCTGCGCGGCAACACCCTGATGACCTGCCAGACCGCGGTCAGCGGGTGCACCGCCGCACGCAACACCGCCGGAGGCGGCGCCACCGCCAACGCCGCACTGGACGACAACGCCTACTGGATGGTCTACGTCGACGACGACAGCGACCCGAGCACCTTCAACTCGTCCTCGTCCACCGTCGACATGCCGGTCAACGCCACCGTCCTGTACGCGGCGCTGGTCTGGGGTGGGCGACCGGCAGCCGGCGGGACCGTGGGCGGCACCGCCGGAACGGCCGCTCCCAGCCCCGCCGACACCGCCAAGGTGAAGCTCAAGGTGCCCGGTGGCGGCAGCTACACCGACCTCACCGCCAGCTGGACCGCGACCGACTCCGGCAACTACCAGGCATTCGCCGACGTCACCTCGCTGGTGTCGGCTGCCGGCAACGGCTCGTACAGCGTGGCGAACGTGCAGAGCGGTCAGGGCGGGGACTCGTACGCAGGGTGGGGCCTGGCGATCGCCTACCGGGACGTCGACGCCCCCGCGCGCAACCTCACCATCTTCCGCGGCTACGGGTCGGTTGCCAGCGGGCAGGCGTACGACATCCCGATCAGCGGGTTCTCCACCCCGCCGTCCGGTGCCGTGCGGACCACGCTCGGGGCGGTCTCCTGGGAGGGCGACCTCGGCAAGATCGGCGACCAGCTGCTGCTGGGCAACACCACCGGGACGCTCACCAACGTCAGCGACTCACTGCACGCCGCCACCAACGTCTTCGACTCGACGATCAGCGACAGGGGTGTCGACTCCTCCACGCGCAGCCCCCGATACAAGAACCAGCTCGGGTTCGACCTGGCCACGTTCAACGTCGACGGGAAGCTCCCCAACGGGGCGTCCAGTGCCGTCATCCGCGTGACCTCCACCAACGAGACGTACTACCCGGGCCTCCTCACGTTCGCCCACGAGCTCTACGCGCCGAACATCGACATGACCAAGACGGTCTCCGTGGTCAAGGCACCGGGCAACACCAACGCCGGCCTGGTCGAGCCGGGGGACCAGCTGCAGTACACCCTGACCGGGGTCAACGACGGGTACGACGACGCGACCGCCACGGTCCTCACCGATGTGGTGCCGACGGGCACGACCTACGTCCCCGGCAGCATCACCTGGAACGGCGTCCCGAAGACCGACGCCACGGGTGACGACGAGGCGAAGTACATCGGCGCCACCCGGACCCTGACCGTCCATCTCGGCACCGGCGCGAGCCCCTCGAGCGGCGGCAGCGTCGCGGTCGGGGCGTCCACCCAGGCGGTCACGTTCCGCGTCACCGTCGACGCGGTGACCGACCAGCGCCCGATCGCGAACACCGCCTCGGTGAGCTACTCCGGTGTCCTGTTCACCTCGTCGGTCAGCGGGGCCAGCTCCACCGCCACCGCGGTCGCCGTACAGCACCGCAGCGACCTGGCGGTCGTCAAGTCCCGCGACGCCGGCACGGTCCAGGTGGGTGCCGCGACGCCGGTCACCTACACCCTGGTCGTCACCAACCACGGTCCCTACGACGACCCCGGCGTCACCGTCACCGACACACTGCCCGCCGGTGCGGTCGTGAGCGGCGTTCCGACCAGCACGCAGGGCAGCTGCACCCAGCCGGCCGGCCAGGTCGTGTGCGACCTGGGAGCGCTGGCCAACGGCGCGACCGCGAACGTCACCCTCAAGGCGGTCCTGGACGGCTCGGCGGACCCGGCCACCAACGCGGCCACCGTCACCGGGACGAACTTCGACCCCGCCACGAGCGACAACACCTCCTCCGTGTCGACCGCGGTGAACCGCGCACCGGCCGCCGGCGACGACGCCCGCACGGCCAGCGGCGGCACCGTCACCTTCGACCCGAGGAGCAACGACGCGGACCCGGACGGCGACCCGCTGACCGTGAGCGCACCCACCACGACGACGCCGACCCGCGGCTCGGTCGTGGTCAACGGGAACAACACCCTCACCTACACCGCGGCGACCGGCCAGGCCGGCACCGACACCTTCACCTACGCGGTGAGCGACGGCCGCGGCGGGTCGGCGACGGCCACCGTGACCGTGACGATCCCGAACACCCCGCCGGTCGCGGTGGGTGACTCCGGCACCGCCGCCCCGGGGTCTGCGCTGGCGGTCAGCGTGCTCGGCAACGACAGCGACGCGAACATCCCGACCACGAGCCAGTCCCTCGTCGTGAGCGGAGTGACCCAGCCGGCCGGCGGCGAGGGCACCGTCGCGACCGACGGCAGCACCGTGACGTTCACACCGGCGCCCACGTTCCGGAAGGGGACAGCCACCTTCACCTACACCGTCTCCGACGGAGCGGGAGGCACGGACACCGCGACCGTGACGGTCACGGTGCCCGACACCGCACCGGTCGCCGCCGACGACACCGCCACGACACCGTCCGGTACGGCGGTCGACGTCGACGTCCTCTCCAACGACCGCGACGACAACGGTGACCCGCTGACCATCACCGGCGTCGTCGGCGCGGCGCACGGGACGGCGAGCATCGTCGGGAGCGGGTCGTCCGCGCGGGTCCGGTACCAGCCGGCCGCCGGGTGGTTCGGCGCGGACACCATGACCTACACGATCGGCGACGGGACCACGACGACGACCGCCCAGCTCACCGTCACCACCGGCAGCGCCGCCCCCGTCGCAGCCGACTTCAGCCGGACGGTTCCTGGCGGTACGGCCACCAGCATCGACGTGCTCGGCCACGTGACCGACGCGGACAGCCCCGGCAGCAGCCTCTCCGTCGTCGGCACGACCTCGCCGGCGCACGGGTCGGCGTCGGTCGACGCGTCCGGCGCTGTCGTGTACACGCCGGTGGGGACGTACGCCGGTGCCGACTCCTTCACCTACACCGTGAGCGACCCGCAGGGGAACACCCACACGGCGACCGTGACGCTGACGGTGACCAACCAGGCGCCCTCCGCCGGCGACGACACCGCGACCGTCCCGCTGGGCGGCTCGGTCGACATCGTGGTGCTGCTCAACGACGGCGACCCGAACGGTGACCCGCTGACGGTCGCCATCGCCACGAGCCCGGCGCACGGAATCGCCGTCGTCCTGCCGGGCGGAGCCATCCGGTACACCCCGACCCCGGGCTACCTCGGCGGCGACACGTTCACGTACACCGTCGACGACGGTCAGGGCGGCTCGGCGACCGCAACGGTAGCCGTCGCCGTCGCCAACGACCCGCCGGTGGCGGGCACCGACCACGTCACGCACATCGGGCCGGTCGGGGCCGCTCTCGTCGTCCCGGTGCTGGCCAACGACAGTGACCCCAACGGTGACCTGCTGACCGTTTCCGGCATCACCGTGGCGCCGGCACACGGCACCGCGACGGTCGTCGGCGGCCAGGTCGTCTACACGCCCGACCCCGCCTGGGCGGGCCCGGACTCCTTCCAGTACCGCGTCTCCGACGGCCACGGTGGCTTCGCGGACGGCACCGTGGACGTGGACGTGCGCAACGCCGCGCCGGTCGCTGTCGACGACGTCGCGGCCGCACGCAGCGCGATCACCACGGTGATCGCCGTGGTCGCCAACGACGCGGACCCCGACGGTGAGGCACTCACGGTCTCCTCCGTCTCCACCCCGGCCCACGGCAGTGCCGTCCTGACCGCCGGCGGCAAGGTGCGCTACACGTCGGTCGCCGGCTTCGTCGGCGTCGACACGTTCACCTACGCAGTCACCGACCCCCGCGGAGGCGTCTCCACCGCGACCGTCCGGGTCACCGTCGGCAACGCGGCGCCGACAGCGAGTGCCGGCACAGCGTCGACACGCGGCGGCACCCCCGTGACCGTGGACCTGCTCTCGCTGGTCACCGACCCGGACGGCCAGCGAACGGCCATCACCTCGGCGGGCCCGGCGTCGCACGGAACGGTGCTGCTCGACCCGGTGGGCGGCACGGTCAGCTACACGCCGACGCCGGGCTTCCTGGGCATCGACACCTTCTGCTACACAGCCTCGGACGGCAACGGCGGGACGGCGACGGCCTGCGTGACCGTCACGGTCGGCAACACCCCGCCGAGTGCCAACGACGACGCGGCAGTGACGACGTCCGACAAGCCGGTCAAGGTCGACGTGCGCCTGAACGACTTCGACCCCAACCCCGGGCACACGCTCGCCGTCACCTCCGTCGCGGTCACCCAGGGGAAGGGGTCGGCGGAGGTCATGCCGGACGGTCTCGTCCGGGTGACGCCGAAGACCGGCTTCACGGGAGTGATCACGGTCGGCTACACCGTGTCCGACGGGCACGGTGGCACCGCCACCGCGGTCCTGCGCGTGCGGGTGACCGCGCCCGGCACGGCGGCACCCGCCGCGGAGTCGACGTCGGCCACGGCGACGATCGGGGTCGGCACCAGCTCGGTGGTCCTCGACCCGGCCGAGACCGTCACCCGCCACGGGCAGCTCGCAGTGAGCTCGGTCACCGACCCGGGCACCGGCCTGACGGTCACGGTGCACGACAACCGGCTGGTGGTGGACAAGCGGAAGGGTTTCGTCGGCGTCGCCACGTTCCAGTACGTCGTGATGGGAACCGATGGGGTGCCGGTCACGGTGGACCAGACAGTCCGGGTGCTCGGCGCCTCGACCGGACCGGCCGTCACCGCCGCCCAGGCGGGTCCGCTGCCGCACACAGGCGCCGGTGACGTGCTCCCGGTGGGGCTCACCGGCCTGCTCCTGCTCCTGCTCGGATCCCTGCTGGTCGGGCTGGTCCCGGGGCGGTCACGGCAGCCGCGGTGACCGGGCGCGGCGACCCGCCGAGCTGCGGACCGGCGCACCGTGCCGGGCCGGTCGTACGCGGTGAGTCCACGACCAGGCGGCGGGTGGCGTCAGGCGGGGCGGGCGGCGGCGATCGCCTCCTGCTCCTCCGGGGAGAGGGTGTGCTCGCTCTGGCCGCCGACCAGCGCCTTGGCGTAGGTGCGGGTCTCGGACCGTCCGTTGATCGAGGAGAGCACCAGGCCGTCGCCCTGGTCGTCGAGCAGGGCCGCGGAGAACGAGAGCCGGCCACCCATGTCGCCGAACGCGTCGTAGCGCACGACGGCCACGTGCCGCAGCGCCCGGGGGTCCGGCCCGGCGGCCTCGGTGACGGCCCGGGCTGCGGGGCCGGCGCGGCGAACCCGGCGCGCGACCACCCGCAGCCGGGCGAGCACGACGAGCACCAGCAGCAGGGCGAGCGCGGCGGTGGCCGCGGCCGCCAGGGCGACGGCCTGGTAGGTCTCGGTGGACCAGCTGGGCACGGGTGTCCTCGGGGTGACGGGGCGGGAGGTCCGCACGCTACCGGCAGACACCGGTCCCACCCGGTACGCGCGGCCGGACCGGGGCACCGCCGCGGCCACGGCGGCCTTGGCGGGGTGGCGCTGTGCCTGACGCGGCATCTGCGCCACGACAAGCGCGCGTCGACCACGTCTACGTGGTCGACGGCGCGGGAGGCGGGCAGGTGGGTCCGGGCCCGGGGGCGGGTCCTAGATTGACGGCGTGGACCGCGCCGAGCTGACCTCGTTGCTGGACGCCGTCGCCGCCGGGGGGATGGCGGTCGATGCCGCCGTGGACCGCCTCGCGGACGGCCCGTTGCACGGCCCGCTCGACCTCGGCTTCGCCCGGGTCGACACCCACCGCGGGGTCCGGACCGGCGACCCGGAGGTCGTCTACGCCGCCGGCAAGAGCCCCGAGCAGACCGTGGCCATCCTGCGTGCGTTGACCGAGCAGGGCCCGCGCGCCGCCGTCGCCACCCGGGTCCCGGACGCCACCGCCGACGCCGTCCTGGCCGCCTTCCCGGACGCGCTGGTCGACCCGGTCGCCCGGGCCGTGGCGGTGGGCGCCCTGCCCGAGCCGCGGGGCACGGTGTGCGTGGTGGCGGCCGGCACCTCCGACGGTCCGGTGGCGGCGGAGGCGGCGTTCGTGGCGCGCGCGTTCGGCGCCGGGGTCCGCCGGATCGACGACGTCGGCGTCGCCGGCCTGCACCGGCTGATGGCGGTCCGGTCCGAGCTGGACGACGCCGACTGCCTCGTGGTGGTGGCCGGGATGGAGGGCGCGCTGCCCAGCGTCGTCGGTGGCCTGACCGGCGTGCCGCTGGTGGCGGTGCCGACGTCGGTCGGGTACGGCGCGTCGTACGGCGGGCTGGCCGCGCTCCTCGCGATGCTCAACTCGTGCGCGCCGGGCGTCACCGTGTGCAACATCGACAACGGCTTCGGGGCCGGGGTGTTCGCCGCCCGGGTGGCGCGCCGGGCAGCGGCGCGCACATGACCGCCACCGGCTCGCTGCTCTGGGTGGACGCCTCGGCCGGAGCCTCCGGCGACATGCTGCTCGGTGCGTTGGTCGGCGCGGGCGCGGACCTGGCGGTGCTGCAGGCAGCGGTCGACGCGCTGGGCACCGAGCCGGTGCGACTGGTGCGGACTGCGGTCACCCGCGGCGGGCTGGCGGCCACCAAGGTCGACGTCGAGGTGGCGCCGAGCGAGGTGCGCCGCACCTGGCCGGACGTGCGGGCGCTGGTAGAGGGCGCGGGGCTGGGCGTCAGCCGTCCGCGACCGGGCACTGGACGTGTTCGCGCGGCTGGCCAGCGCGGAGGGGGCGGCGCACGGGATCGACCCGGAGCAGGTGCACTTCCACGAGGTCGGCGCCCTCGACTCGCTGGCCGACGTGGTCGCTGTCAGCGCCGCTCTGCACGACCTCGGGGTCACCGAGGTGCACTGCGGGCCGCTGGCGCTGGGCCGTGGCGAGGTGCGCACCGCGCACGGGGTGCTGCCGGTGCCGGTCCCGGCAGTCCTGGGCGTGCTGGCCGGGACCGGGGCGCCCGCCTCCGCCGGCGAGGTCGACGGCGAGGCGTGCACCCCGACCGGGGCCGCGCTGCTCGCCTCGGCGGTGACCCGCTGGGGCCCGATGCCGGCGATGACCGTGCGAGCGACCGGGAGCGGGGCCGGCGGCCGCGACCCCGAGGGCAGGGCCAACGTGCTCCGGGCCGTGCTGGGCGACCCGGTCGACGTGCCGTCGCGCGAGCAGGCGGGCGAGGCGGTGGTGCTCGAGGCCAACGTCGACGACCTGGACCCCCGGGTCTGGCCGGCAGTGCTGGCTGCGCTGCTCGCGGCGGGGGCCGCGGACGCCTGGCTCACGCCCATCCTGATGAAGAAGGGCCGGCCGGCGCACACCCTGTCGGTGCTGACCGACCCGGGCGCGCTCGACGCCGTCCGCCGGGTGATGTTCATCGAGAGCTCCACGATCGGCGTGCGCGAGCACCGGGTCGGCAAGCACGCCCTGGACCGCGAGCTGCGCACGGTGCAGGTCGACGGCTGCCAGGTGGCGGTCAAGGTGGCGAGGCTGGACGGCAGCGTGGTCAACGTCTCGCCGGAGTACGACGACGTCGCGGCGGCGGCGGCCGTGCTCGGCCGGCCGGTCAAGGCGGTCCTCGCCGCGGCCGTCGCCGCCGCCGAGGCCCTCGCCTGAATGGACCTCGCTCACGTCGCGACGGCCTTCGCCCTGATCTTCCCGGTCGAGCTGCCGGACAAGACGTTCGTCGCGACGCTCGTGCTGGCCACCCGGTACCGGCCGCTGCCGGTGTGGCTCGGCGTGTCCGCGGCGTTCCTCGTGCAGTCGCTGGTCGCCGTCACCGCCGGCTCGCTGCTCTCGCTGCTGCCGCACCCCGTGGTCGGCCTGGTCGCCGGCCTGCTCTTCCTCGTCGGTGCAGTCGTCCTGTGGCGCGGGGCGGCCCGCGCGGACGCGGAGGAGGCCGAGCAGGAGGCGGCGTTCAGCGCCAGGGCGTCGCGGGACGTCACCGGCGTCCGGGCCGCGGCGACCAGCTTCGGCGTGCTGTTCCTCGCCGAGTGGGGCGACCTGTCGCAGCTGCTCACCGCCGGGCTCGCCGCCCGCTACCACGACCCGGTCAGCGTCTTCGCCGGCTCGTGGCTGGCCCTCGTCGTGGTGGCCGGGCTGGCCGTCGGGCTCGGCCGCACGCTGCTCCGCTACGTCCGGCTGTCGACGATCCGCCGGGTCGGCGCCACGGTCTGCCTGGTGCTCGCCGCGGTGGCGGTGTACGACGTGGTCGCCGCGCTCTGACCCCGGTCGCGTCGGCTGCGGTCAGAGGTCCGCGCGCTCGGTCATGCTGAAGCGCAGCTTGGCCATCATGTTCTCCACCTCGGGGCTGATCCCGCTGGTGTCGAACAACTCGTGCGCGCGGGCGGCGATGCCTTCCGCCGTGAACCTGGTGTCGTGGTTCTGGATCACGGCCACCGAGGTGAACGGCTGGTACAGCTCGACCGCGTCGCCCTGCACGCCGAACACCTTGCCGCTGATGGTGCCCGCGGCGTCGCTGCAGAGGTAGGCCACCAGCGGGGCGACGTTGTCCGGGTGCCAGAAGTCGAACGTCTCGCCCTCGTCGTCGGCAGAGAGGTCCTTGAAGCTGCCGTACGCCGACTCGGTCATCCGGGTCCGGGCGGCGGGTGCGATCGCGTTGCACCGCACGCCGTACCTGGCCATCTCCATGGCCACGATCGTCGAGAAGGCCGCGATGCCGGCCTTCGCGGCGCCGTAGTTGGCCTGGCCGAAGTTTCCGAGCAGCCCGGACGACGAGGCCGTGCACACGATGCGCCCACCCGTGCCGGTGTCCTTCCAGTGCGCACAGGCGGCTCGGGTCGGCAGGAAGTGGCCCCGCAGGTGCACCTTGATCACGGAGTCCCACTCGTCGGCCGACATCTTCGCGACGGTGCGGTCGCGCAGGATGCCCGCGTTGTTGACCAGGCCGTCGAGCCGGCCCCAGGTGTCCAGCGCGGTGGCGATCAGCCCGCGGGCGGTGTCCTCCTCGGAGCAGTCGCCGGTGTCGAGCGCTGCCTCACCACCGGCGGCGGTGATCTCGTCGACGACCGCCTGTCCCGCCTCGGGGTCCAGCTCGTTGACCACGACGCGGGCGCCCTCGCGGGCGAGCTCGATCGCCTCGCCGCGGCCGATGCCGCGCCCCGCGCCGGTGACGATCACGACCTTGCCGTCCAGGAGAGCCATGCGGGTGACCCTACGAGCCGCCCGGTCCGGGGTCCCAATCGGCCCGACCTGCCGGATCGCTGCGCTCGCGCGGGTCAGCCGGCGGGGACGCCTGGTGCCGCCCCGACGTCCATCGGCCCGGCCCGCCGCAGCTCGGTCGTGAGCCGGGTGGCGCCGGAGGCGTCGGAGCGGAGGACGACCAGGGTGTGCGCGGCTGCCGAGGGCGCGAGGTCCGGCGCATCGACGTACGGAGGCTGCGGGGCGGCGTCCGTCACGGTGACGGAGGTGCCAGTCGGCGGCACCAGCACCCAGGCCGTCCCGTCGGCCACGGTGAACCGCAGCGACCCGTCCGGCTGCCGCACCACCGCCGCGGGAGGTGCGGCGAGAAGGAACGAGGCCGAGACCGGCACCGGCGCACCGCCGGTGGTGGTCAGGTCGTCGCGCACCTGGACCGCCCCGTCGCCGGTGGTCACCCGCCGCTGCCAGCTCGCGACCCCCGGCAGGGCCGTGGTCGACGTCATCACGAGGTCGCCCCCGCCGTCGACGGAGACCCCGCCGGACCCGGTCCCCCGCTGCCGGACGCTGCCGTCGTCCTGCAGCACCCCGATCGTGCTGTGCGCCTTCGTGGCCGCCCGCCAGACCGGGCTCCCGGTGAACGAGTACGACCGCTGGCCCAGGTCGTCGAGCAGCGTCTGCTCGCCCTGCTTCACGACCACGTTGCCGACGTCGGCGTGGGCGTGCGGGGCGTCGTTGGGCACCGCGGTCAGCAGCGCGTACGTGTCGCCGGAGGTGGCGCAACCGTAGGAGCGG
Source organism: uncultured Actinomycetota bacterium (assembly GCA_963807005.1). Classification (GTDB taxonomy): domain Bacteria; phylum Actinomycetota; class Actinomycetes; order JACCUZ01; family JACCUZ01; genus CAWDZK01. The sequence continues at coordinate 148,105 of CAWDZK010000005.1, forward strand.
GCGGCGGCCGGTCCGCCGGCGACGTACGGCCCGGTCGCCGGGGCCGGCGGCGCGGCCGGCGCGTCGGCCGGTGCGCCCGGGGTCAGCTGCGAGAGGACGAGCTCGGCGATGCCGTCGGGCACGGCCCACTCGCCGACGCCGGGCAGCGTCAGCCGGGCGCTCGCCTGCAGCTCCTCGTAGATCGCCCGGACCCGCGGACCCGCGGCGTCGTGGCGCGACATCGCGGCCAGCGCGGTGGTGCGGTCCACCCACGGGTACACGTCCCAGCCGTCCTGCACCGCCGGCTCGGCGACCCGCCCGCAGTGCTCGGTCCAGGCGGCCAGCGCTCCGAGCGTCGGCAGCGCGGCGGACAGCCGGCCGGTGAGCTCCGGCTGGTGCCGGGTGGCCCGGACCGTCGCGTCGAGCAGCGCGACGCTCGCGGCCTCGTAGGTCGTGTACATCAGGCCCTCGACCGTCGGGCCGTCGGCGAGCGACCGGCCCGACCCGTCGGCCGCCGCGTGCCGGGCCAGCGCGGCCGACCCGGCCTGCACGGCGGCGTCGGACCAGCCGGCTGCGCCGCGCGCGGCCAGGCCCGCGAGCACCACCGCGCTCCCGACGACGGTCGCCTGGTTGCCCTCCCCCGCCTCGCGCGCTGCCAGGCCGCCGGTGCCGCAGACGTACGGCGCCACCAGGCGGTCCTCCAGGGCGGCCAGCACCTCGGTGCGCTCGCCGGGGGTCATCCGGGACCGCGACCAGGAGTACCCGAGGGCGACCGCGGCCCCCACCTGGGCACCGTCCAGCGGGTGGCCCGGGTTCCAGTCCGACCAGCGCGCGGCCCGCACGGTCTGGGCGGCGAGGAAGTCCCGGTAGCGCGGGTCATGGGTGGCGGCGTAGGCGTACCCGAGGACGCCGACCACCCGGCGCAGCGCGACCCCGTCGTCGTAGAGGTAGCGCAGCGGGTCCTGCCCCGGGACCGGGCGGGGCCGGACCACCGGGAGGGTGCCGGCGAGCACCTGGTCGGCCGCGGCCACCAGCGGCGCCTCCGACGCGCTGTCCCGGACGTGCACCCGGTCGAGGTCGACCACGAGCGGCACCGGCCGGTCGGTCACCTGCACCGGTCCGGCCGGGCACCGGGTGACCGTGCGCACCCCGGGCAAGGGCGCGGGGCCGGGGTCTCCGACGACGCTCGCCGCCTGGACCCCGACCACCGCGACCACGGTGGCGGCGGCGGTCAGGCCGGCCAGGGGGAGACGACGCATCCGCCCCATGGTCGCCCACCGGCGCGCGGGCCGCGAACCGGTCCCGGCGGTCGGCGCGGCGGCTGTGACCGAGGCCACAGCGCCCGGGACGCCGGGCCGCTGCCACGGCTACCCTGCCGCCATGACCGAGACCCCCGCCCGGCCCGGCGAGACGGCTCCGCTCGGCGTCGACAGCGAGGTCGGCCGCCTGCGCACGGTGCTGCTGCACCGGCCCGGACCCGAGCTGAAGCGGCTCACGCCCCGCAACAACGACACCCTGCTCTTCGACGGGATCCCGTGGGTGGGCCGGGCCCAGGACGAGCACGACGCGTTCGCCCAGGCACTGCGCGACCACGGCGTCGAGGTGCTCTACCTGGCCGAGCTGCTGGCCACGGCCCTGGAGGTGGAGGCGGCCCGGAGCGAGGCGATCGACGCCGTGCTGCGCGACCCGCGGCTGGGCGAGACCCTGAGCGGCTTCGTCTCGTCGTACCTGCAGGGGCTGCACCCGGCCGACCTCGCCCAGGCGCTGATGGCCGGGTTGGCGCACGAGGAGATCGCGCCGGTCGGCGGCCTGGTCTACCGGTTCATGGACCGGCACGACTTCGTCATCGACCCGCTGCCGAACCTGCTGTTCACCCGCGACTCCAGCGTGTGGATCCGGGACCGGGTGGCGGTCACCAGCCTGGCGATGCCGGCCCGCGAGCGCGAGACGACGCTCACCCGGGCGATCTACCGCCACCACCCGCGGTTCGCCGGCACCGAGCTGGTGCACGGCCCCGAGAACGAGCCGGTCGAGGGTGGCGACGTCCTGCTGCTCGCGCCGGGAGTGGTCGCGGTGGGGGTCGGCGAGCGCACCACCCCGGCCGGGGTCGAGCGGCTGGCCCGCACGGTGTTCAGCCGCGACCTGGCGCACACCGTGCTCGCCGTGCCGATCGCGCAGGAACGGGCCACCATGCACCTCGACACCGTCTGCACCATGGTCGACGTCGACGCCGTCGTCATGTACCCGAACATCGCCGACACGCTGCAGGCCTACACCGTCACGGACGGCGGCGAGCTGCACGTCGACGGCCCGGAGCCGTTCCTGGTCGCGGCCGCGAAGGCGATGGGCATCGACACGCTGCGGATCATCGACACCGGCCTGGACCCGGTCACCGCCGAGCGCGAGCAGTGGGACGACGGCAACAACACCCTGGCGATCGGTCCGCGGCTCGCGGTGGCCTACGAGCGCAACGTCGAGACCAACGCCCGGCTGGAGGAGGCCGGCATCGAGGTGGTCCGGATCGCCGGCTCCGAGCTCGGCAGCGGCCGGGGCGGCCCGCGCTGCATGTCCTGCCCGATCAGCCGGGACCCGCTCGCCGGCTGAGTCCTGCGCGCCCGCCACCCGCGATCGGGGCTCAGCGGCCTCGGGACGGCCCCGGACGACGGAATCCGTGGCAGGACGCCGTCCCGGGTGCGGACATGGAGCGGCCCGAGCGCAACCGACGGGGGATGCAGCAGCGCTCGGGCCTGGCGGGGACGATATCCGAGACCACGCCCTCCGCACAGGGCAAGGCGCCAGTGCGTTCGCACCAAATTCCCCACGGGCAGCCGCAGCAGCCCGCTCCCCCTTCGTCGAGTGGCGCGTAGTGGTCGGCCTGTACCGGTACAGAGCCGCCACTACGCGCCACTCGCTGCCACCACGGTCAGCGCAGGGTGAGCTGCCGGCTGCGCAGGCCGTCCCGAGCCCGCCGCTCGGCGTCGGACAGCGCCGCCGTCTCGGCCAGCGCCTCGTCCAGCCGGGCGGCGAACGCGGCCACCGGCTCCTCCAGGTCCGCTGCCGAGGTGCCGGGCGCGAGGTCCCACACCGGGACGACCAGGCCGTGCGCCCGGAACGAGCCCACGTAGCGCGAACCGTCGCCCACGGTGTCCGCGCCGGCCGCGTGCAGCCGGGCCAGCGCGTCGAGCAGCGTGTCCTCGTCGTGCGGCACCACCCAACGCAGGTGGTTGCGCTCCCGGATCTGGCACCAGTACGCCGCCTCGACCGCCGCCAGCCGCACCGTCGGCACCACGGCCTCGTTGGCCCGCTCCATCGACGCGATCACCTCCGGGCTGCGGTCCTCGACGCCGTCCAGCCAGAAGTCGAAGCTCTCGCGCACCGACACCTGCAGCGGTGCCGCCGGGTCGAGCAGGTCCTGGAGGCGGGCGCCGGCACCGGGGAGCGTCGTGGGCGCGATCGGCGTACCCGGCTCGGCCGCCAGCGCGAGCTCGAGGGCGTGCGCGACGTCGCGGTTCGCGTCGCCGGACCCGCCCGGGACCTGCAGCCCGACGAACAGCTCGCCGTCCTGGCGGACCAGGCCAGGCCAGGCCATCGGCAGCACGGTGGCGAGGGTGGCCCGGCGGCCGGCGTGCTCCCCGGCCAGGGTCAGCGCCGCAGTCGCCGCCGGCACGATCTCGCGCATCGCGACCCAGTCGCACTCCCCGGCCAGGCCCCGGAACGGCCGGGCCACGAAGGCCTCGGCCGCCTGGCCGGCGCCGCGGCCGTGGCAGGCCTTGTACCGGCGGCCGGACCCGCAGGGGCAGGGCTCCCGACCGGCCACCACCGGCACCTCGCCCCCCGCAGCGGGGGTGCCGGTGGTGCGGGTCGCACGGCGACGGCTCGACTTGGTACCCATGTGCACAGCTCCGGATCGCGGGGAAGAGGACCCGCGCGAGACTAGCGACCCGCCTCCGGTCCGCGGTCCGGACGGACCGCGCGGCGAGCCGAGCGAGGCACCTCGGCCCACACGGTGATCGAGTCCCCCGCCTCGGTGACACCCCAGTGCCTGCTCACGGTCCGCACGATGTCCAGGCCGCGGCCACCCAGTGCCGACAGAGGGGCCACCTCGGCGCGCGGCCGGGTGCTGCTCCCCCCGTCGGTGATCTCGATGTGCAGCACCTCGGCCTCCAGGCTCCACCGCACGGTGATCTCCCCGGAGGGCAGCGGCGTCGCATGCTTGACCGCGTTGCTCACCAGCTCGGAGAGCACCAGCAGGGCGTCGTCGCGGGCTGTCTCGTCCAGCCCCGCGGTGGCGATCTGCGCCGCGAAGGCGTGTCGGGCCTTCCGCACGCCGGTGCGCTCGTGCGGCACGGTGATCGACACGGACGGACCGGCGCGCACGTCACCGCCGGACGGCGCTGCGCGCGTGGACTCCCCGGACGGCATCGCGCTCCCTCGGACCGATGATGATCGTTCCTGGCCCGTGCCCGGGGCTTGCGGGCTGAAACGAGCCGGGCCGCGAGGCTTGCGTCACGCTCCGGCCGGGCCTCCGGACGTGCGCCCCAGCGCGGCCAGCACCCGGCCCGGCCGGTTGGTGATGATCGCCTCGACGCCGAGGCCGACGCAGAGCGCCACGTCCTCGGCCGAGTCGACGGTCCAGACGTGCACCGGGTGACCCTGCCGGTGGCACCGCTCGACGAAGCGGGGGTGAGCGCGGACCACCTCGATGCTCGGGCCGGAGATCGTCACGCCCTCGGGCAGGGTGCCGTCGCGGAAGCGCAGCGGGACCCGCTCGAACAGCATGGCGGTGCGCAGGTCCGGCGCCAGCGAGCGGATGCGGCGCAACGAGAGCTGGGAGAACGACATCACCCGTATCGGGGAGCCGGCCCGGGCCCAGTCGAACTCGTCGAGCAGCGCCACCAGGCGGCGTTCCACCAGCCCGGCGTACCGCGTCGGGTGCTTGGTCTCGATAGCCAGCTCGACCCGGCGGCCGGCCGCCGCGACCGTCTCGAGCAGCCGCCGCAGTGTGAGGATCTGCGACCTGTCCCGGTCGGGCAGCTCGGGGTCCTCGTAGTCCTCCCAGGTCTCCCGCCAGGAGCCCCAGTCCAGCTCGTTGAGCTCGGCGAGCTCCAGGGTGGACAGGATTCCCCGGCCGTTGGAGGTGCGGTCGATCCGCCGGTCGTGGACGCAGACCAGGTGCCCGTCCCGGGTCAGCCGGACGTCACACTCCAGCGCGTCCGCGCCGTCCTCGATCGCTCGCCGGTAGGCGGCCAGCGTGTGCTCGGGCGCATCGTCGGACGAACCCCGGTGCGCGACCACCTGCACGCGCTGGGGTTCGACGCCCAGCGCCTCGCGGCTCACGGTCACACCGGCCATGGTGGCACCGCGGCGCCGGGCGTGGGCATCACCCGCCGGGTTGCTGGGTAACGTGTCGGGACCATGCGACGACCCTTCCCCTCGATCGCCGCCCTGGTCGCACTGCTCCTCGCTGCTGCCATGGCCGGCTGCACGGCCGGCTCGGACGGGCCGGCCGACGACAGCGCGCCTGCACCGCGGCCGTCCCCCTCGACCACGCCTGTCGCGGGTGGGCTGGGGCCGGAGTTCTTCGGCATGCACGACGCCGACCCGGTCGGCGACTCCTGGCCGGACGGGCCGGTCGGGTCGCTCCGGGTCTGGGACGCCGGCGTCGCGTGGAGCCAGGTGGAGACCGCTCCCGGCAGCTACGACTTCAGCCGACTGGACGCGATCGTCGACACCGCCCGGGCGCACAAGGCGACGACCCTGATCGTCCTCGGGCAGACACCGACGTTCCACTCGCGCAAGCCGAAGAAGGTCGGCGCGTACGGCGCCGGCGCCGCGTCGATGCCGAAGATGCGCGCCTGGAAGGCTTACGTCCGCGCGGTGGTGGAGCGCTACAACGCCCCCGACGTCGCGTTCCAGGTCTGGAACGAGGCCAACGTCGAGGGCTACTGGAACGGCAGCTACCGCCAGATGGCCAAGCTGACCGCAGCCGCGCGCGCGGTGGTGGACTCGGTCACCCCCACGCCGACGCTGGTGGCGCCCGCCATGGCCGCGCGCACGCTCGGTCAGCGCGCCGGTCTCCGCCTGCTGTTCGCCGAGAAGATCGGCGGCGTGCCGATCGCTGACATGGTCGACGTGCTCTCGCTGCAGCTGTACCCGGAGGACGGCGAGGGGCTGGTGCGCAAGGCCGAGCTGCTCACCGAGGCCCGGCGCATCCTCGGGCTGGTCGGCGTCGCCGCGGACAAGCCGGTCTGGGACACCGAGATCAACTTCGGTCTGCAGGGCGGTGACGCGGCGACGCCGATCACCCCGGACGCGCAGATGACCAATGTCGCCATGAGCTACCTGCTGGACGCCGCCGATGGTGTCCAGCGCGTCTACTGGTACGCGTGGGACCTGCACGGGATCGCGAACACCGAGCTCGTCGGAGAGGACAACGCAACCCTCACCCCGGCCGGGCATGCGTTCGACACCGTGCACCGGTGGTTGCTGGGGTCCACCGTCGACTCCTGCGCACCGGCCACCGACACTGATGCCTGGGTCTGCGCGCTCACGACCCCCCGCGGGCAGGCGAAGGTCTACTGGAGCCCGTCCGGCTCGGCGGAGGTCCGGACGGCCTTCGACGCGACCTCGACGGAGGTTCTGGGTGACACCGCGGCGGCGCTGCCGCTGGGCGGCAGCACGTTCTCGATCGGCGATCTGCCCGTACTCGTGCTGAGCGACGCCTCCGGCGCAGCGGCCCTGCCCCCGCGGATCTGACCTCGGGCCGCCCGGCGCGGCCCTGTATCGTGCCCCGCTGGCGCATGCTGCGGACGCCACCGGCGCGTCGAGCCGACCGCGAGTCCGGACCCATCGCCTCGAGCACCGAAATGGAGACCCACCGCATGGCGTTGCGCATCCACGCCACCGCCGAGATAGACGACGGTGCCACGGTCGGGGACGGCAGCGCCGTGTGGCAGCTGGCGCACGTCCGCGCCGGGGCCGTGCTCGGCCGGAACGTGGTCGTCGGGCGGGGCGCCTACATCGGCCCGGACGTGTCCGTCGGGGACGGGAGCAAGATCCAGAACCACGCGATGGTCTACGAGCCGGCCCGTCTCGAGGCCGGCGTCTTCGTCGGTCCGGCCGTCGTCCTGACCAACGACGAGTACCCGCGGGCGGTGAACCCGGACGGCAGCCCGAAGTCTGCCTCCGACTGGGAGCCGGTCGGCGTCACGGTCCGCGAGGGCGCCTCGATCGGCGCCCGCAGCGTGTGCGTGGCACCGGTGACCATCGGGCGCTGGGCGCTGGTCGGTGCCGGCTCCGTCGTGGTGCACGACGTCCCCGACTTCGCCCTCGTCGCCGGGGTCCCGGCCCGGCGACTGCGCTGGGTCGGCCGGGCCGGCGTCCCCCTCGAGGCCGAGGCCGGGTCCGGGACCACCTTCCGCTGCCCGCGCACCGGCGCGCGGTACGAACAGCTCGACGACAAGACCCTCGTGGAGGTCGACGCATGACCGCGCTCATCCCTGCTGCCCGCCCCCTGATCGGCGACGAGGAGCGCGAGGCCGTCGACCGTGTCCTGCGCTCCGGCATGGTCGCGCAGGGCCCGGAGGTCGCCGCGTTCGAAGACGAGTTCGCCGCCGTCGTCGGCGGCCGCCGTTGCGTCGCTGTGAACTCCGGCACCTCAGCCCTCCACCTGGCCTTCCTCGCCGGGGGGATCGGCCCGGGCGACGAGGTGATCGTCCCGTCGTTCACCTTTGCGGCGACCGCCAACTCGGTGGCGCTCACTGGGGCGACCCCGGTGTTCGCCGACATCGAGCCGGACCACTTCAACCTCGACCCGGACGCCGTCGCAGCAGCCATCACGCCGCGCACCCGGGCGATCATGCCGGTGCATCTCTATGGCCACCCGGCGGCGATGGACCGGTTCTCCGATCTTGCCGAGCAGCGGGACCTGCTGCTGTTCGAGGACGCGGCTCAGGCGCACGCCGCCAGCCTGCACGGCCGGCCGGTCGGGTCGTGGAGCCTCGCCGGCTCCTTCTCGTTCTACCCGACGAAGAACATGACCTCCGGCGAGGGTGGCATGGTCACCACCGCCAGCGACGAGCTCGCCCGGACGGTGCAGCTGCTGCGCAACCAGGGGATGGAGAAGCGCTACGAGAACGAGGTCGTCGGCTTCAATGCCCGGATGACCGACCTGCACGCCGCGATCGGCCGGGTCCAGCTGCGCCAGCTCGCCGGCTGGACCAAGCAGCGCCAGGCCAACGCGGCCTTCCTCGACGAGAACCTCGACGGCGTCGTCGTTCCGCCGGTCGCTGACGGCGCCGTGCACGTCTACCACCAGTACACGGTGCGGGTGCCCGGTCACGACAGGGACGCCTTCGCGGCCGAGCTGGCCGCGCGCGGCGTCGGCTCAGGCGTCTACTACCCGATCCCGAACCACCGGTTGCCCTCCTTCGGGCTGGCCCTCGACCTGCCCGAGACCGAGCGGGCCGCGCGCGAGGTGCTGTCCCTGCCGGTGCACCCGGCCCTCTCGGAGGCCGAGCTCGAGACCGTCGTCACTGTCGTCAACGCCGTCGCAGGGGCCGGCTCGTGACGTTGCGCGCAGGCCTGCTGGGCCTGGGGATGATGGGGCGCAACCACGCACGGGTCCTCGCGTCGCTGCCCGGCGTGGACCTGGTCGCCGTCGCCGACGCCGCCGGTGACGTGCACCGCGCCGCCGCTGGGCGGCCGGTCCTCGCCACCGTCGAGGAGCTCATCTCCCAGGGCATCGACTACTGCATGGTCGCCGTACCTACCTACCTGCACGAGGAGGTCGGCCTGACGCTCGCCGCCGCCGGTGTCCACGCGCTGGTCGAGAAGCCCCTGACGCCGGACGTGGCCTCCTCGGAGCGGCTCGCGTCGGCGTTCGAGGACGCCGGACTGGTGGGGGCCGTGGGCCATATCGAGCGCTACAACCCGGCGCTGCAGGAGGCCCGGCGTCGGCTCGCCACGGGTGAGTTGGGCAGCCTGCACCAGATCATCACTCGTCGGCAGGGACCGTTCCCCGCGCGGATCGCCGACGTCGGCGTGGTCAAGGACCTGGCCACGCACGACATCGACCTGACCGCGTGGGTCACCCAGCAGCAGTTCACGTCGGTCTCGGCGCAGGTGGCGCACCGCAGCGGGCGCGAGCACGAGGACCTGGTCGCCATCGTCGGCCGGCTCGCGGACGGGACGGTCACCAGCCACCTGGTGAACTGGCTCTCCCCGTTCAAGGAGCGGATCACCGTCATCACAGGTGACCGCGGCGCCTTCGTCGCCGACACCCTCACCGCCGACCTCACTTTTCACGCCAACGGCACGATCGCCACCGAGTGGGAGTCGATCGCGAAGTTCCGTGGCGTCAGCGAGGGTGACATGATCCGCTACGCCATCGCCAAGCCGGAACCGCTGCGGTCGGAGCACGAGGCGTTCCGGGACGCCGTGCTCGGCAAGGAGGCCGACATCGTCACCATGCGACAGGGCCTGGCGACGGTCGCCGTGGCGGAGGCGGCTCTCCGGTCGGCCCGGACCGGATCCACCCAGAGCATCGGCTGAGGTGGACGACCCGCGGCCCGACGAGCCGCCGGAGGAGTTTGTCGACGACGTCGACGTCGTTCCCGGCTCACCGAGCGAGCTCGGCCGCGCGGTCTCCCGCGACGTCGCGATCTACACGATCGGCACGGTCGTCGCGAACGGCATCCTTTACCTAGCGGTGCCGATCTACACCCGCGTCTTCCCCCCTGTCGAGTACAGCAAGTTCGCCTTCGTGACGACGGTGAGCGGGATGCTTGCAGGCGTGCTCGTCCTCGGCGGCGACACGGCGCTGGCCCGGTTCTGGTTCAAGGACCCGGCACTGGCTGCGCGCCGCACGTTGTGCCTTACCTGGATCGGCTTCCTCGCAGCTTGGGCCGCGGTGTTCTGCCTCGCTCTGGCCCCCTTCACACCGGCTGTGGCTTCGTGGACGCTCGACCAGCGCAACGCCGCCTCGCTGTACCTGCTCGCACTCGCCACCCTCCCGATCGCGCAGACCAGCCGCATGCTCGCCCAGATTCTTCGCAACGAGTTCCGCCCCGTGCCGTTCGTTCTGACCGGTGTGGTCCTCGGCGCCGGCAGCCTAGGAGGAGGGCTGCTCTTCGCAGTGGGCCTGGACCTCGGGGTCGCGGGGATCTTCGTCGGCATCCTGTGTGCCGAGACCCTGGTACTGGGCCTGCGCACCGCCCTGACCTTCGACCTGTTCCGTGGGTCGTTCGACCGGGATCTGCTGCGAGGGCTGCTGCGCTTCGGCGTTCCTCTCGTGCCGGTCACGGTCAGCTTCTGGGTCTTCACGGCCGCCGATCGGGTCGTGGTCGGAAAGGTCGCCGGGCTCGAACAGCTGGGGTACTACAGCGTGGCCGTGACGGTCACGATGGTCTTCGTCGTACTGACGAGTGCGGTATCGCAGGCATGGCTGCCTCGCGCCATGCAGCTCTACGAGGCCGACCGCGAGAGAGCGGCCACGGTCATCGGCGCGTCGCTGACGTACTACGTGTTCGTCCTGGGGGTGCTGGCCAGCGGCATCGCCGCTCTGGCGCCAGAGGTCACGGCAGTGCTCGCCGGACCCGAGTACGCGCCCGCCGCCGCGGCGATCCCGCTGCTCTGCCTCGGCTCGGTCGCGTACGGTTCGCAGACGATCACTGCCAGCGGGATGACCATGACCCACCGGACCGGTCGGCTTGCCTCCATCTCCCTCGGCGCAGCGGCCGTCAACGTCGCCGCCGCACTGCTCCTGGTGCCTCCGTTCGGGATCGTCGGTGCGGCCGGAGCCAGCCTGGCCGGCTACGGCCTCCTGACCACGGGGTACCTCTGGGCCTCTCAGCGGTTCTGGGCGATCCACCTGCAGCCGCGCCGGCTAGCCGTCACCGTTGCACTGCTCGCCCTGGTCGGCCTGGTCACGACCACCCAGCGCGACCAGCCAGTGGGGCTACGGCTGCTCGTGCCGATCGCGTTCGTCGCGGGCTGGGTGCTCCTGGCCGGGGTGCACGCCGACGAGCGGGACGCTCTACGCGCTGGGGCCCGGCTCCTCCGGCGCCGCTGAACTCTCGTCGGCCAGCCGGCGCGCGGCCCCGGGGAGGACCCGGGCCGGCACCCCGGCGAGCACGCTCCATGGCGGAGCCTGAGTGCCCTGGGTGACCACGGCGCCGGCGGCAACCACCGAGTGGGATCCGATCCTGCAGCCCATGAGCACGATCGCGCCGGCGCCGACATGGACGTGGTCGCCCAGAACCGTGGGGGCCTGATCGATGTCCGCCTGACCCTGGGCTAGGGCCCTCCGGACGGTGGAGTGGGTGTAGATCTGTGCTCCGGCGGAGATGTCGCAACCTGCTCCGATGGTGAGCCCGCCGCTGCCGTCGATAACCGTGAACGCACCGATCCAGCAGCCCGCCCCGACGTCGGGTTCGCCGACGACCCAGGCGTGCGGATTCCACCGATTGACCGGCAGGTGGTGCCACTCAGGCGGCTGCGTCATGCCCGAGCGCCTGCCTCTCCGACGGTCGACCGCCCTGCAGCGGCACCGGTCCGGCACCGGCGCACCTGTAGTATCCCATCGATCGGGAGCCCGGGGTCGGCGCCCGGAAATCTTGCTCTCTCTGGTTCGGGACGGATCCTCTATGCACTCGGTGGCAGGGCGCTCGCTGCTCATCACGGGCGGTGCCGGTTTCATCGGCAGCCACCTCGTGGACCGGCTCCTGCGCGACGATCCAGCCCGCGTGGTCGTCGTCGACAACTTCTTCCTTGGCCACGAGAAGAACCTCGCCGACGCCCGAGCATCCCGACCGGACCTCGAGGTGGTGCGGCTCGACGCCGCTGATCTCGCCGCGATGCAGGATGTCGTCACGACCCACGAGGTCGACGTGGTCTTCGACCTGGCGGTCGTGCCGCTGCCGACCTCGCTGACCTACCCGGCGTGGACGGTACAGACGAACGTCGGCATCGCGACCACCTTCTGCGAGATCGCCCGGCGGGGGCTGATCGACCGGCTCATCCACTGCTCGTCGTCCGAGGCCTACGGCACTGCGCGGTACGTCCCAATGGACGAGGGGCACCCGCACGACGCCATCACCCCGTACGCGGCCAGCAAGTCGGCCGCGGACCACATCATCGAGTCGTACGTGCAGACCTTTGGCATCGACGCGACGATAGTGCGGCCGTTCAACAACTTCGGGCCCCGGCAGAACCCCGGCTCGTACGCCGGGATCATCCCGATCGTCGCGCAGCGGGTTGCCGCTGGGCAACCTATCGAGATCCACGGGGACGGTCAGCAGACCCGGGACTTCATCTACGCCCCTGAGACGGCCGACATGATCGTGCGCGTCTTCGAGAGCGAGGCCTGCCGAGGCCGCGTCCTGAACGTCGCGTCCGGCATCGAGACCTCCGTCAACGACCTGGTCCGCCGACTGCTGCGCGTCCTGGGTGCCGATGAACACCCGGTCGTGCACACGGATGAGCGCCCCGGCGACGTGCGCCGGCACTGCGCGGACATCTCGCTGGCGCGCAAGCTGCTCGAGTACGAGCCGCGCGAGATCTCGGACCACGATCTCGCCGAGACCGTCCAGTGGTACGCGGAGATGCAGCGATGAGGCTCAACCTTCCGCTTACCGGCCAGGAGGAGCTCGACGAGGTCGCAGCCGTCCTCGAGACCGGTTACCTCACCCAGGGCCCGAAGGCGGCGCAGTTCGAGTCGCTCGTGGCGGCCTACACAGGTGTCCGGCACGCGTTCGCGACCAGCTCGTGCACCACCGCCCTTCATCTCGCCGTCGTCGGGCTCGGTGTCGGTCCCGGTGACGAGGTCGTCGTCCCCGACTTCACGTTCCCGGCCACGGCGAACGTCGTCGTCCAGCAGGGTGCAACGCCGGTCGTCGTCGACATCGACCCGGACACGTTCGGCATGGATCCGGCGGCGCTCGCCGCCGCCATCACGCCTCGCACCAAGGCCGTCATCGTCGTGCACGCATTCGGGCTGTGCGCTGACATGGACGGCATCAATGCAGTCGCCGATGCGGCCGGGGTACCGGTTGTCGAGGACGCCGCGTGCGCCCTCGGCGGCACCTACCACGGTCGTGCGGCTGGTTCGCTGTCGGCGGTCGGCGCCTTCTCGTTCCACCCGCGGAAGATCATCACCACCGGCGAGGGCGGGATGGTCATGACGGACGACGACGAGCTGGCCGAGCGGTTCGCAGTGCTGAGGACCCACGGGGGCGTCCGTCGGGAGCTGTACCTCGAGTTCGAGGAGGCCGGTTTCAACTACCGCCTGAGCGACGTCAATGCCGCGATCGGAGTCGCCCAGATGGCTCGGCTGTCCGAGCTGGTTCGGCGGCGGCGCGAACTCGCTGGACGCTTGACCGAGATGCTGCAGGGCTCGCCGGGGCTCCGGACGCCGTCCGAGCCCGAGGGCGTCGAGCACACCTACCAGTCCTACGTGGTGATGCTCGACGACGCGATCGACCGCGACGCGGTCATCCGTGGCACGCGTGACCGGGACGTGGAGACCACGCTGGGCACCTACTCGCTCAGCGCCCAGCCGTACTTCCAGCGCACCCTTGACCTGCGCGAGGGCACCTGCAAGAACGGCAGCCGCGCCTTCCGCCAGTCGCTCACCCTCCCGCTCTACCCTCAGTTGACCGACGCGGACCTCGAGCAGGTCGTCGAGGCCGTCGGCAGGGCTGTCGCGGCAGTGTCCTGATCCGAGGAGACCGATGAGCAGCACGCCAGAGGTCGTGGTCGTGGACTACGGCATGGGCAACGTCGGGTCGATCCGCAACATGCTGTCGCGGCTCGGCGCCGTCGGCGTCGTCACCGGCGATCCTGATGTCGTTGCCCGCGCCGACCGGGTGATCCTGCCCGGCGTCGGCGCGTTCGACGAGGCGATGTCCACCCTTCGCGCGGCTGGCCTCGACGAAGCGCTGCTCCAGCGCTCGGCAGCAGGCGACGCGCCGTTGCTCGGTGTCTGCCTCGGGATGCAGCTGCTGCTGGAGGGAAGCGAGGAGGGCGACGAGAAGGGTCTCGGACTCGTCCCGGGCACCTGCCGACGGCTCCCGGACAGCGTCGACGGGCTGGCGCTGCGCGTTCCCCACATGGGGTGGAGCACGGTGGAGCCGGTCCGCACGTCGCCGCACGTCCCGTCACTCGGCCTCGACGCCCGCTACTACTTCGTGCACTCCTACCACGCCGACCCGGCCGTCGACGAGGACGTGCTCGGCCGTTCGACCTACGGCGTCACGTTCACGTCCGCCGTCGCGCGCGACAACGTGGTCGGCGTCCAGTTCCACCCCGAGAAGAGCCACCGGCACGGCCTGCGCCTGCTCGCCGACTTCGTCGGGGTCTGAGAGGCACCGTGAACGTCTACCCCCGGATCATCCCTGCCCTGCTGCTTGACAACGGTCGTCTGGTCAAGACCCGTCAGTTCCAGGACTCCGTGTACGTCGGCGACCCGGTCAACGTGCTGAGCATCTTCAACGACTTCGAGGTCGACGAGATCGCGCTGCTCGACATCGGGGGTGCTCGTTCGCGGACACCGACTGCGGTCTCACTGCTGCACCGGCTCTCGACCGAGTGCTTCGTGCCGCTTTCGTACGGGGGCGGGATCCAGACCGCCGAGCAGGCGCGCGAGATCATCACCTGCGGCTTCGAGAAGGTCGTGCTGAACTCCTTGCTACTCGAGGACCCTGCCGAGGTCGGTCGCATCGTCACCACGCTGGGTTCGCAGGCGGTCGTCGGCGCCCTCGACGTCCGTCGGGACGGCGACACCCTGCGGGTCTTCGGCCGGGGCGGCGCCAGCGGCGCCGAGCTGACCGTCGAGGAGTGGGCAGAGCGCGCGCGTGCGGTCGGGGTCGGGGAGGTCCTGGTCACCTCGATCGATCGCGAGGGCACGCGTGAGGGCCTCGACCTCGAGCTGGTCAAGCTGGTCACCTCGCTGGTCAACGTCCCCGTCGTGGCCCACGGCGGGGCCGGAACCCGCGCCGACCTGGTCGCCCCGGTTCGGGACGCGGGAGCGTCTGCGGTCGCCGCCGGCAGCCAGTTCGTGTTCCAGGGCGGTCGAGAGAGCGTGCTCGTCAACTATCCGTCGCGCGCCGAGATCGGTCTCATGTTCCGCGACGTCACGCACCTGTCCGGTGGCGACGGCCATACCAGGGTCGCCGGCCCGGTGCACCTCGCCGGGCTCGACATCGTCCTCGACGAGTCCCGCACCTGTCAGCGATGCCTGATCACCACCGACGTCCCCAACGCCACGCTGGACGAGCGCGGCATCTGCTATTACTGCCGCCTGCATGACGCGATGGAGCGGCAGTACCCCATCGGCGAACAGGGCCGGCGACAGCTCGACGCGCTCGCCGCGAAGTTCAAGGAGGCCGGACGCGGCAAGAAGTACGACTGCATCCTGGGGGTCAGCGGCGGCTGCGACTCGTCCTACCTCGTCCATCTGCTGGTCGAGCTCGGCGTCCGCCCGCTAGCGGTGCACTTCGACAACACCTGGAACTCGCCGACCGCGACGTCGAACATCTACACGGTCCTGGAGCAGCTCGGCGTCGACCTCGAGACCTACGTCGTCGACAACACCGAGTACGACGACATCTACCGGTCGTTCATGCTCGCTGGCGTCAAGGACGTCGAGGCACCGACGGACATCGGCTTCATGGGCGTGCTGTACCGGTCTGCCGAGAAGCACGGCATCAAGCACATCGTCGAAGGCCACTCGTTCCGCACCGAGGGTGTGTCGCCCTTGGGCTGGCTCTACATGGACGGCGGGTACATCAAGGGCGTGCACGAGCGCTACGGCAGCGTCCCCATGCGGACCTACCCGAACATGGAGTTCGGGCAGTTCGTGCGCTGGGCGGCCCTGAGCCGGATCGAGCGGCACCGCCCCTTGTACTTCCTGGACTACCAGAAGGAAGAGGTGAAGCGCTTCCTCGCGGAGACCTACGGCTGGCAGTGGTACGGCGGCCACCACCTCGAGAATCGGTTCACGGCCTTCTACCACACGTACCTCCTGCCGACCCGGTTCGGCATCGACTTCCGGCAGATCGAGCTCTCCGCATTGGTCCGCTCCGGCCAGCTCGAGCGCGGTGAGGCCGCTGCCCGCCTCGCGGAGCGGCGGATCCCGGACCCTGAACAGCTCGCCATGGTGAAGAAGCGGCTGCGCTTCTCCGACGCCGAGTTCGACGAAGTCATGACCATGCCGGCCCGGACCTACCGCGACTTCCCCACCTACAAGCAGCGGTTCGAACGGCTTCGTCCGTTCTTCTGGCTCATGTACAAGGCAGGGCGCGTGCCGAAGAGCTTCTACGTCAAGTTCTGCACGTGAGGCGAGCCCGTCCGGTACGGCGGGTGCTCGTCCTTCCCCAGGAGATCGCAGGCGTCGCGTCCGGGCTGGTGCGCGGCATCCGCGCGTCCGGCCTCGAGGCCGACCTGCTCGTGCGCGGGCGCCATCCCTTCGGCTACCCGCGGCCTGCGCCGGGTACGCCGGTACTTGGGCGTCTGCAGTCGTTGTTGACCCGGCTCTCCGGTGCCCGTGGGCCGGTTCGACCGATGGCTCTGGCCATGTCGCTCGTCCTGCGGGTCGCATTGCTGCCCTGGCTGCTGAGGCGCTACGACGCGCTGGTCTACCTCGGGCCGACCACGCTGACCGGGCTGGCTGGCGAACGGCGGCTGGCCAAGCGACTCGGCCTTGTCGTCGTCACGGTGTTCCTCGGCAGCGACGCGAGGCCGCCGTACCTCAGCGGCTACGTGATCCGGCCGGGGCAGGGCGAGCCGGACCTTGCCGACATCCGGCGTCAGGTGCGCGCCACCGTGCGCCGGGTCCGGGCGGCCGAGACCGGCTCCACCTGGGTGGTCAACCACCCACCGACCGCAGGGTTCCTTCGCCGTCTTTACGTCGACTTCTCCACCATGGGCCTGCCGGCTCCGGAGACCGGTGCTCCGCGCACCACCGGTGCTGACGCGGCCGTGGGGCCATTCGACCGCACCGTACGCGTGGTGCACGCACCGTCGATGGCGCCGTGGAAGGGCACTGACCAGATCCGAGCGGCCGTCAACCGCCTGCGCGACGAGGGTCTGCGGATCGACTACGTCGAGCTGGTGGGAGTCCCCCACGACCAGGTGGTGGCGACGCTTGCCGGTGCCGACCTCGTCGTCGACGAGCTCTACTCCGACGCGATCCTGGCCGGCCTCGCGACCGAGGCGGCCGCGCTGGGGGCCACCCCGCTGGTCTTCGGCTACGCCGGTGCAGCCCTCGCGAGCACCGCCGAGTCGCTCGGGGTCGGGTTGCGCCACTACCACCCACCGGAGCAGCTGCTCGACATCCTTCGTGACTTCGTCAGCGACGCTGACCTACGCATCTCGACCGGCTCCGCCGTGCACGACTTCGTGGTCCGCGAATGGTCCGCCGCTGCGGTAGGAGCCCGGTACGCCCGGCTGCTGACCGAGGGGCCGGACCCTTCCTGGCTGCGCGACCCGGCCGCAGCCGACTATGTGGACGGGTGGGGCGTCGAACGGGAGGAGCGACGGACATTTCTGCGGCGGTTCCTCGCCGCCGGCGACCCAGCAGATCTCGGACTGCCCGACGGCAGCGCGCTGCGTGAGGCCCTGCTCCTCGAGGCCGGCGACGGCCTCCGTCGTGGCTCACCCCGATAGGGTCTGCTCCCACAACCGCCACAGCACTGCGCTCTCGTTCTCCCAGCACAGCTCGAGTCGAGCCCTCGCAGCAGCGGCTCGCATCGCGCGCAGGTCCGTTCCGTCGAGCTCGCGCAGTGTCGTGGCCAGCGCAGCCGGGGTGGCCGGGGCATAGCCGACTCCCGCTCCATAGCCCTCGATCAGCCGAGACGCCTCCGACGGGGCGGTCGCCACCACCGCAAGTCCTGCCATGAGGTACTCGAAGAGCTTGTTCGGCAGGCTGATGCGCTTCTGGGGAAGGTCCAGGCCCCAGGGGATCACCCCGAGGTCCGCGGCAGCCGCCGACGGGATCACCTCGGACCAGGTGACGGGCGGAGACAGCTCGACCCGGTCGCCGACACCGAGATCGTCGACCTGCTGTCTCAGCGACCGAAGGTAGCCGGGCGAGCCCCCGCCGCGGAGCTCGAGGCGGATGTGGTCCGGCCACAGCGGGACGCTCTCGACCAGCCCGTGCACATTGCGGTCCGGGCGCAGATGGCCGTGGAACAACGCCGTCCACCTGTCGCCCGGGACATGTTCAGGCAGCTCCACCAGCAAGGGAGTCGAGCGGACCACGGTCGGCCGGCTGCTCAGGCTGTACGAACGAGCGAGCAGGTCGGCCAGACCGTCGCTGACGGTGGTGACCCAGGCGGCGTCATGGACGAAGTAGCCCTCGACCGCCCGTACCGCCGGCGGGGCGACGAGCTGCCACACCGCGCTGTCCGCGTGCTGGCCGGCGTAGAACTCGCGGCAGTCATAGGCGTAGCGGGCCGAGTGTCGCCGGGCGGCGGCAGCGACCATGGGCAGGGCGGCATAGTCGTGCGTGACGTATACGTCGGCCTCGACGTCGGAGAGGGCAACGGCGATCGCCCGGTGCCGGGCGGCCATCTGGTGCGTGCGCCGGGCCAGCCGCGGCGACACCCGGGCAGTGGCCAGTCGGCCGACCTCGGCTGCCTTGCCGGCGACCGTGAACGTCGGCGCGGGGACCGCTACATAGCGCCATGGGTGCTCTGCGCCTCCGGCGCCGCTGTACCCGACCACGGTGACGTCCACCCCGTGCGAGGCGAGCAGGTCGGCCTGCCGACGCGGCCGCGGGTCGGTCGGCACATGGCTGAGGGCGACGACGCAAACCTTCAGGACGCCCTCCTGCCTCGGACGAGCCGGGCAGCGCGGGTCATCCAGGTGTAGTCGTTGGGATACGTCGCGAAGGGCACGTGCGGTAGGGCCACCAGCTCGGCCAGCTCCTCGAGGGAGATACCGAGCTTGCGGGCGACGAATGCCGTTTCGATCCGTTCTCTGCGGGCGTCCAGCGGCGGGCGACGCAGCTCCTCCAGTGCCTCCTCCCGGGTGACCTGCCCGGCAACGATCTGGCTGGACAGATGTGCGCGACGCTTGTCGAAGCCGTACCGGCGGGGCAGGTACACGCCTTGGAAGTACTTCGTCCAGCGCGACTCCTCGTGCTTGCCGCCGTAGTCGCGCCAGCCGTACGTCTCGATCAGCAGCTCTCGGGCAGCTGCCTTGTCGTAGGGAACCCAGTTGAGCGGGGTCACCTTGCGCATCCGCTCGGCCAGCAGGTGCCGCCCGTAGTAGCCGGGGTAGCGCAGCACCGGGAACTCGTCCAGCGGTCGCTGCCCGAAACGCGCGTGGATCGCCCGCACCTGACGACCGTCCATGGCGTTGCCGGTCCAGGACGCAGGGAGGATGCTCTCGGTCGCGAAGTTCCAGCCGCTGAGCACGTACCGGATGCGGTTCTCGCGGGCTGTCCGGTACAGGGCGGCGAAGAACGCGTGGTCCTGCGGGGTGTCCTGGTTCAGCACGCCGGAGCGCAGGTAGGCCACCTGCACGTCCTGCACCTCGGGCCACGGTACGACGATCGTCACCAGGTCGACGTCCAGCGCCGTCGTCATCCGGTAGATGTTGCTTGTCGCCTCGTTGCTGTTCCAACCGGCGTCGACGTGCACCACGAGCGGTCGCAAACCGGCCGAGGCGGCGACGTGCAAGAGGTAGGAGCTGTCGACACCGCCGCTCATGCCGAGGATGCAGTCGTAGGGCCGACCCGCACCGTACGCGCGAAGTCGGGCTGCGGTCTCGGCGAGCCGGCCCTCGCCCTCCGGGCCGCACAGCCAGGTCCCCGGCATCTCGGCGATGGCCCGAGTGCAGTGCTGGCAGCGGCCCTCGCCGTCGAAGGTGATCTCCGGGTCCGTCGTGTCGATCACGCACCGGGTGCAGATCCGGTAGTCGTTGCTCACGGCAGCACCGCCTCGAGCTCCTCGTCGTCGGGATAGCTCACGAGAACCGCGCGCCGGCGGCCGTGGAACACGAAGATGCTGCCCGCGGCCACCGCACTGGCCCCGGCCACCTGCGCCGCGGTGAGGTCGGCCAGTGCGCCGGCGCCGCCGAGCGCCACGACGGGCACCGGACAGCTGGCCGAGACCAGCGTCACCGACGCGGTGTCGTAGCCGCGCATGGACCCGTCCCGGTCGACGCTCTGCAGCAGCACCTCGCCGGCACCGGCATCGACCGCCCGGGCAACGGCGTCGACCAGGGTGGCCCGTTCCGGGCCGACCGTTCTGGCGTCGGATCCGGAGCCGGTGTAGTCGATGCAGGCACAGACGGCCTGCGAGCCGTACTCCGAAGCCACCCGCGTGACGAGGCGCGGGCTGTCGGTGAGTGCCTGACGAAGCACCACCTTTTCCATGCCGAGGTCGAAGATCGCCGCGCAGTCGTCTGGGGTCCGGAGCCCACCGCCGTACGACACCGGCATGAAGCACTCGGACGCCAGCTCGGCCAGGAAGCCGAGGTCTGGCCGGGCCGAGCCTGGGTCGATGGACAGGATCGCCAGCTCATCAGCACCCTTCTCGCTGAAGAGCCGCACGGTGTTCAGTGGATCACCGACATACGTGGGATCCCGGAACGCCGTCGTCTTGACCAGGTCTCGACCGCGGAGCAGGAGCGCCGGGATCACGCGGGTGCGCCTCACGCGGGCAGCTCGAGGAAGTCGGCAAGCAGTGCCATGCCGAAGCGGTGGCTCTTCTCCGGGTGGAACTGGACGCCGTAGACGTTTCCCGATGTCACCGCCGCGGTGAACCGCTCACCGCCGTACTCGCCGTGCGCGACAGCGGACGAGGCGTCCGCCGTCATCGCGAAACTGTGTGCAAAGTAGTAGCGGCTGCGCTGGTCGGCATCATGGCTGGCCAGGATCGGCGACCCCGCCGCCGTCTGGATGTTCGCCCAGCCCACGTGCGGGACCTTGTGGGTCGGAGCCGGTCGCAAGCGCCGCACCTCGGCGTCCACCCAACCGAGGCCGGGTAGATCGCCTTCCTCGCTGCCTCGCCCGAGCAGCTGGTGGCCCACGCAGACGCCGAGGAACGGCACGTGCCGCTCATGCGCGGCCGTGGTCAGTGCCGGGACGAGGTCGAGCTCGTCGAGGCGGCGTCGGCAGTGGTCGAAGTGCCCGACTCCGGGCAGGATCACCTTGGTGGCGGAGGCCACCTCGGCGCTGTCGGCCGTCCGCAGGGCCGTGTATCCGAGGTACTCGATCATGGTGACCATCGAGGCCGGGTTGCCGGCGCCGTAGTCGACGACGACGACGTCGGGACGGGACACGGGCGGGGGCCTCCGGAGCGCCGCTGCGGGAGCGGACGGGATGCAGACGACGGGCAGCACAGCCTATCGTCACCGGCTGGAGCGGGGCCGTCGGCGCCGCCGGTGCCCCCGCTCGCCACGACTAGGTCCCGAGGAGTCCCATGCACGTCGGTGTCGTCCTCACCAACTACCCCCCGCGGCTGGGTGGTGTCGAGGCGCACACCGAGGCCCTGGCGGGGCAGTTGGTGCGGGCCGGGCACGCGGTGACAGTGGTGTGCCTGGACGGTTCGGTCCCGGCCCTTTCCGCGCAGGAGCGCGACGGGGTACGCGTCCTGACGCTACGCCGTCGGCTCGATGTCGGCGGCGTGCTCGCCGTCCCCGCCGCAGCCGAGTGGGCCACGGCCGCCCGGGTGCTCGGTGAGTCGGGCGTGACCCACGTCAGCGTGCACACCCGGTTCTTCCCCATGACCTGGCTCGGGCTCAGGTTGGCCCGGCGGCTCGGCGTCCCCTCGATGCTCACCGAGCACGGCGGGGGACACGTCAGCGCCGGCTCGCGACTGACGACGGCGGCGGCCCGCTCGGTCGACCTGACGGCGGGTCGCCGCGCACTGCGCCGCGCCGACCGGGTCGTCGCGGTCTCCAGGACTGCGGCGGACTTCGTCCGAAGGCTGTCCGGGCGGGAGGTCCCCGTGCTGGGAAACGGCGCCGACGCCGGATTCTGGGCGGCTGCACCGCGGCCGGTCCGACGACACATCGTGTTCGCCGGCCGCCTGGTGTCGGAGAAGGGCTGGCGCGAGGCCCTTGCCTGCGTGGCAAGCGCGCCGCCGGACGTCACCGCCACCGTCGCCGGGGACGGGCCCGACCGCAGCGCCGTGGACCGGGCCGTGCACGAGCTCGGACTCGCCGGCCGCGTCTCCGTTGTCGGCCGCTTGAACCGGACCCAGCTGCGGGACGCGTACGCAGGGGCGGTGTACGTCAACCCGTCGGTAGCGGCCGAGGGGTTCCAGACGACCCTGCTCGAGGCCGGCCTGGCCGGCGCCCGCATCGCGACGTACGACGTCGGCGGGGCGGCGGAGGTCGTCGGCTCGGGTGGCGCGAGCGGGGTGATCGTCGCCGTCGGCGACCAGGCGGGGCTGCGCCGGGCAGTGGCTCGCCTGGTCGACGACGGGGGCGGCGGCGACCGGACTGTTCTCGACCGCTACGACTGGGCTGCCGTAGCGGACAGGTTCGCCACCGAGCTCGCCGCGACCGTCCCTGGCGGAGCGAGCCGGTGAGGCTCGCCTACTACGTCCCCGCCAGCCTGCTCCGCCATGAGGGCATCCGGCGGCGCACCGTGGCGACGGCGCAGACTTGGCGGGATCTCGGTCACGACGTCGTCGAGGTGCAGCCGCAGCGCCCCGCGCCGTCCGCAGCGTCGGCGGTCGACCTGGCCCGCTGGGAACGGGCGTGCGACCGCGACGCCTTCGACACGGTCCGCAGGCTGGTGGAGGACGGTGCCGTCGACCACGTCCACCTACGGCTGTTCGTCTTGTCCGGCCGGTGGGCCGGCGTGGCCGCCCAGGTCCCCGTGTCCACCGAGGTGCACGCGCTGCTGGGGACTCCGGAAAGTCTGCGGGACCTGTACCGGGTCGTCGCGGCCTGGCGCCCGGCGCGCGCCTTGGTCCGGCGCAGCGTCGGGGCGGTCTTCGTCACTTCCGAGATGGCGGACCGGTTCGGTTTCGACGGGCTGCCGCGGACCGCGATCGGCAACGGCGTCCCGCTGGGAGAGACGGCAGCCGCGCCCCGCAACGAGCGGCCTCGGTTGGGGTTCGCCGTCGGCTCACAGGGGGCGTGGCACGGACTCGACCGGCTCGATGCGCTTGCCCGGCGCGTCCCCGCCGCAGACTGGGTCGTCATCGCTCCCGCGCATCTCGCCGAGTGGGCCACGGGGGCGCTGGGAGCAGGCAGCCCGGTCCGGGTCGTCGCGAGCACGTCGCGGATCCACTACGACGAGGTGCTCACGACCCTCGACGCCACCGTCGGAACGATGGCCCTGGACCGCCGGGGTCTCGAGGAAGCCGCCCCGCTGAAGGTGCGCGACTCGGTGTCGGCAGGGATCCCGGTGCTGCTGCCGTACCGCGACACCAACCTGGACCCGGCCGACGACCCCGCAGTGCTGCGCATCGACCCGCGGAACGCAGACGCCGCGGCGCACCGTGTCCGTTCGTGGTTGCCGGGACTGACCGGCCGGCGCCTGACGCAGGGCACCCGTGACCTGGTCGACCTGCGTTCGGTGGAGGAGCGCCGGGTCCAGTTCCTGACCGGGATCACGCCTGGCCGCCCGGAGACCGACCTGTAGTCTGGACGCCTCCTGCCAGCCGCGACTCTTGGGACGTCACCAGCTGTGAAGATCGCCGTCGTCGCCCTCGGGAAGATCGGCCTCCCACTCGCGGTGCACTTCGCAGCGGGCGGCCACGACGTGGTCGGCGCCGACGCGAACTCCGCCGTGGTCGACCTGGTCAACGAGGGCCAGGAGCCGTTCCCGGGAGAGCACGGGCTGCAGGAGGCGCTGACCGCGGCCGTCGGTGAAGGTCGTCTCCGCGCGACCACCGACACCGCTGCTGCGGTCAGTGAGTCCGAGGCGGTCGTTGTCGTGGTGCCTCTGGTCGTCGACGCGGAGGGCCAGCCCGACTTCACGCTGATGGACTCGGCCACCCGGGACATCTCCCGTGGGCTGCAGCGAGGCACGCTGGTGTCGTACGAGACGACGTTGCCGGTCGGCACGACGCGCGACCGGCTCGCGCCCACTCTCGCCGAGGGGTCGGGGCTCGAGCCCGGCCGCGACTTCCACCTCGTCTTCAGCCCCGAGCGGGTGCTGACCGGCCGGGTTTTCGCCGACCTACGCCGCTATCCGAAGCTCGTCGGCGGCGTCGACGACGAGAGCGGTAAGCGTGGCGTGACGTTCTACGAGACGGTGCTCGACTTCGACGACCGGTCGGACCTGTCGCGGCCCAACGGCGTCTGGGACCTTGGCACCGCGGAGGCGGCCGAGCTGGCGAAGCTCGCGGAAACCACCTTTCGCGACGTGAACATCGGGCTCGCCAACCAGTTCGCCCGTTTCGCCGAGAAGGCCGGCGTCGACGTCTACCAGGTGATCGAGGCCTGCAACTCGCAGCCGTACAGCCACATCCACCCACCGGGTGTGGCCGTCGGCGGGCACTGCATCCCGGTGTACCCGCGCCTGTACTTGTGCAACGATCCCGAGGCCACCATCGTGCAGGCCGCCCGTGAGGCCAACGCCGCGATGCCGGAGCACGCGGTCGACCTGCTCGCAGACGCCTACGGAGATCTCGCCGGCGCTCGGGTCGTCGTGCTCGGAGCCACCTACCGCGGCGCCGTCAAGGAGACCGCGTTCTCGGGCGTCTTCCCGCTGGTGACGGACCTGCGCGACCGGGGAGCCGTACCGGTCGTGCACGACCCGATGCTTTCCGACGAGGAGCTAGCGGCTCTCGGCCTGGACGCCTACCACCTCGGCGACTCGGTGGACGCGGCGATCCTGCACACCGACCACGCGGACTACCGGACTCTCTCGGCCCACGAGCTGCCCGGCGTGCGCGTGCTTGTCGACGGCCGGCGGGTGACCGACCCAGCGCGGTGGACCGGGGTTCACCGACGGGTCATCGGTCAGGCCTGATCCTCGCGCGGGTCAGTCTCGCGACCGGGAGTCGGGGCAGACCGCATCTCGTGGCCCGCCTCGTCGAGGGCCAGCTGCCGAGCCAGCACCGTGAGCTGGCGCTCCACGTCCCGGAACCTCAGGTAGAAGCCGACAACCACGTACAGGAAGACGGCCGTCAGCAGGTACAGCAGCAGGTCGGTACCACGCCCCACACCCACGACATTGGCCGCCCTCTGGGTCAGCTCCGGGCGCAGGATCGATGCCACCGCGACGGCGGTCAGCGCGATGAGGATGAGCTTCTTCCAGGCCCGGGTTCGGGCCGACGTACGGCTGCGCAGCAGCACGACGAGCAGGCCGAGGGCGGCGACGATGAGGAAGATCTGAATGAGCACGGCTACCTGAAGATGATGTCGAAGATGATGTTGATGGCATTGAGAAGCGGCTGACCCTTGCCGCGCGAGTAGTCGGTGTAGCGGATGTGCACTGGCACCTCGGCGTAGCGGAACCGCTCCCTGGCGACGATCGCGAGCAGCTCGGAGGCGTGGGCCATTCCGTTCATCGTCAGGTCCAGCGACTCCGCGACCTCGCGGGTGAACGCCCGCAGGCCGTTGTGCGTGTCGCTGACGCTGAGACCGGTGCTCACCCGCGTGTAGCGGACGGCGGCGTTGAGGACGGCGCGCTTGGCAACGCCGAGCTGGGTGCGGGTGTCGAGGAAGCGGGACCCGAAAACGATCTGGGCGTCGCCACGGTCGAGGATCTTCAGCATCTGGTCGACATCGTCGATGTCGTGCTGCCCATCGGCGTCGAACGTCACGAAGTAGCAGGCGCTGGTGAATCGCAGACCGTACTCGATGCCCGTGCGCAGCGCCGCGCCCTGCCCGAGGTTGAACGGGTGCCGTACCAGCACGGCGCCCGTGCCTTCCAGTTCCTCCGCGGACCGGTCGCTGCTCGCGTCGTCGATGCAGACGACGTTGGTGTACCGCTCGAGGACGCTCCCGACCACCTCCCGGACGACGGGGGCCTCGTTGTAGACGGGGATGACGATGCACACGTCGTCACCCGGTCTCCCCGCCACCCAGCATCTCCTTCGCCCATGCGGAGTCGTCGCGCTCTACGCCTCGGTCGCGGTCGCCGGTCAGGCTACACCGCTGGCCGGGTAAGGTCGTCCGGGCCGCTCGCGCGGCTGAGGCGGTCCCACCGCCTCCTGCTGCGCGTGGGCCACCCGCCCGCAGCGATGCGCCCGAGACACCCGAGAGAAGCCACCGTCACCCATGTTCGACCAGGGAGAACCGATCGTCCTCGTGCCTGTGACCGTCGCCATCCTGGCGGGGCTACTTGGCATCGGCGTAGGGGGCGGCCGCTTCACCTGGCGCCAGGCCGCGTGGGGGATGGTCGCGGGCTACGTCGGGGGAGCCCTCGCCGCCGTCGGCCTGGTCGGCGAGTACCTGGCCTCGGGGAGAACGGCGGCGGCGGCCATCGCGGGCGTCGGCGGACTGATCGCCGGTGCGGTCACTGGAGCTGTCCTTCGAGGCCCGGCCGAAGCGCGATCAGGCCCCGAGCTGAGACGCGGCAATGCAACTCACGGAGCCGGCCACCCCCGAGACGTCGTTGACGCACCGGCCGGCCGTCTGGAGCCACCGGCCACCCCAAGGTCGCACGACCCGAGATACCGCGGTGGTGCGCTGGCAGGGATTGCCGCCCTCGCAATCGTGGCGGCCGCTCTCGGCGGCGCGCTCCTCGCAGTCGCCAGCCTACTGCTGCTCGCGACCGTGGCCCTGGCCAGGCGTGGCTGGGGCTTGAGTGCGGGGTTCTTCACGGCTACCGCGACCCTCGGCGCCGTGCTGGTGGTGCTGGGCAAGCTGGTGCTCTCGGACCGGGGCTGGGTGGGGGAGCCGGTCGCCGTGGTCGTAGTCGCGCTGCTCACACTTCTGCCGCTCATGTGGCGGCTGACCGAGCGCGAGACCTGGCTCCGCGCGGCCCGGAAGGCCAGCCTCGTCGATGCCGCCGCCGTGGCCGTCGCCGTCCTCGTCGCCCGCGGCTGGCTGTCGCTCTTCGACGGTCTCGGGAACAGCGAGATCATCTCGCAGCTTCAGCGCCTGGGCGAGGACAACGCCGGCCACATGATGATGCTGATGTCCACCACGGCGTCCGGGACCGCGCTCGGGACCAGTGCGCGGTCGGTGGAGATCAACAGCGGCTTCACCGGCTACTTCCCCGGTGGTTCACTGCTCCAGGCGTCGATCGGCGGACTGCTGCCAGCCATGTCGACGCCGCGACTTTATGTCGTGTCGACTGCCTTCCTCATGGCGCTGCTCGCCGGTGGCGCGTCTGCCGTTGCCAGCCTCGCTCGGACCAGGCTCGACGGCTTCTCGGCGCTCGCCGTACTGGTCCTCGGCTCACTCGGGGCCAGGGCCACGCTGGCCATGTTCGAGATCGGGTTCCCTGGCCAGCTCGCGACCGCCTGTTGGGTGGTCGCCGGTCTCACAGTGCTGCTGGCGGAAGGCCGGCGCGGGGGTCGGCCGGTATGGGCCGCGGGAACCCTGGTCGTCCTTGCGGTGGCGACGTATTGGAGCTGGAGCCTGGCCGCGCCGGTCCTGATGGTGCCCGTCGGGGTCCTGGCGTTGCAGGGGCTGCGCCACCGCATACGGCCGACGGCGCGCACCGAGTTGTCGGTCGTCTTCGTCGGGGCAATCGTGACCCTCCTCGCTCTGTACGTCGCCCGGCACCGGATCATCGCCACCCTGGACACGCTGAGCCAGGAGGGTGCGGTCTTCCGCGCCATCCCGTTCTGGTTCGCCATCGGCCTCGGTCTCGGTCTGCCACTCGCCTACCGGGTTCGCGGTCGCCGTGAGCCGGCTGCCGGCGTGAGCCTGGTCTGGGGGATGGCCGCTGCTCTCGTCCTCTTGACCTCCTGGCAGATGTACCGGACCGGCGTGATTACGTACTACAGCTACAAGATCGAATACCTGATGTTCGTCCTGGGCTGGGCGGCGACGGCGCTCGCGCTGGCCGTCGTGGTCGGTCAGGTGGAACGCCGCTGGGCGATCCCGGTGCGCGCCGTGGCCGTCGTCGCGGCGCTTGCAGTAGCACCGCTCATGATGCAGTGGCCCCAGCACAGCTACCGCGACTGGCTCACCGCACGCGCGGTGATCGGGGCGGACTCGGTCATGTCCTGTGCGATCACGCAAGCGCACCGTGAGGCGGGTTCAATCGTGATCGCCACTGGCTTCGGCGAGAAGCTCTCCAACTACCTCACGACCCGCGCGATGGATGTCGGGGCACGTAACAACGCGTCCAAGCCTTTCTGGACACCGATCCTGTACGACGCGCCCACGACCTGGCCCTGGAGCGCGGCGACTCGACCAGTCGTCATCGTCGAGGGCCCGTCCGCCAGTGACGCCGAGACAACAGCAATCGTCGCAGCCGGTCAGGCACAGGATGTCCCGGTCACGGTTGCGCCGCACCGGTGCGTCGAGGCTGCCGGCTGACCTCGGCACCACCGCTCCGCGCCCCTCCTGAGTCGACCGTCGAGGGGACGCGGGCAACCCGCCTAGCGGGTCGCCGATACGTCGAACCCGTCTGGCAACGACACCAGTCCGCCTCGCGCGATGCCGTGCCCTTGCCGGACGACCAGGTCCAGCGCGTTGGTCCAGGCGTCGAAGGCCACAGTTCCGGAGCGGTCCAGGACCGACACGTCCACCTGGTAGGTGCCCGGGTTGAGCCGGCACGGCTCCTGCACGTAGTCGACCCGCCCGGACCCGTCGACCACCGGGATCTGGTCGCCGGTCACCCGGCTGCTCACGACGCTGACCACCGGCCCCGACTCATGGCGGAACGCGACCGCGAACACCGGGTCCTCCAACCGATCCTGCGCCTGGTACGCGAGCCGGATCCGGAGCGGTTCGCCGCTCACGCAGGACGTGGCGGGTGCCCCGTCAGCACCGAGGATCTCCACGGACGAGAGACGGATCTGTCCGGTACCGGACCGGTGCTGGTCGAGCGCCTGGACCTGCTGCGCCGGCCCCCCCGTCTCGACGGCGTTCACCGACGCCAGGTAGTCGTCGACCACCCGGCTAGCACTCCCCCGGCCCCGCAGCGCGCCATGGTCGAGCCAGGCGACTTCGTCGCAGAGCGAGGCCATCAGCGTCGTGGCGTGGCTGACGATGATGATGGTGCGGCCGGCCCTGCGCAGCTTGTAGAGGTGGTCGAAGCACTTCCGCTGGAAGTCCTCGTCCCCGACGGCGATGACCTCGTCGACGAGCAGGACGTCGGGGTTCATGTGTACCGCGACCGAGAAGCCGAGCCGGACGTACATCCCGCTGGAGAAGTTCTTCACCGGCTCGTCGATGAAGTCGCCGAGGCCGCTGAACTCGACGATCTCGTCGGCCGCCGTCTCGATCTCACGCCGCGTCAGGCCGAGGATCGACCCGTTCAGCCGGATGTTCTCGCGCCCGGTCAGCTCGGGGTGGAACCCCGCGCCCAGCTCGATCAGGGCTGCCAGCCGGCCGCTGACCGCCACCGAACCTTCGCTTGCGCGGTAGATGCCGGCCATCACCTTGAGCAGGGTCGACTTGCCTGAGCCGTTGTGGCCGATCAGGCCGTAGACCGTCCCCTGCGGCACCGTCAACGACACGTCACGCAGTGCCCAGAAGTCCTCTACCTGCTTGGCCCGGCCCCGCACCAGGAGCTCCTTCAGCGTGCCGCGCCGGTCGGCGTGGCGGCGGAACCGCTTGCCGACCGCGGAGACCTCGACGGCGGCCGGGACCAGCGAGGTCACAGCAGCTCCCCGACGTCCTCGGTGGTGCGGTCGAAGATCCAGAGACCGAACGTGAACACCGTGGCCCCCAGCGCCAGCAGGCCACCTACCGCGAGCACGCTCGGACCGTGCAGCTCGTACAGGCTTGCGTGCAGCGCCTGGACGAACAACGAGACCGGGTGCAGGTCGATGAAGGTCCGCAACAGCGGTGCACCGTCCGGTACGGCGGACACCGGGTACAGCACCGGCGTCAGGAAGTAGAGGGCACCCAGGATCACAGTGACGATGTACTGCACGTCGCCGTAGCGCGCGTTGGCCGTGGAGAGCATCAGCCCCACGCCCTCGGCGAACAGTGCCAGCGAGAGGAGGAGGACCGGCGCCCACAGCCAGGTCCAGCCCACGTTGCCGATCACGAGGAACCAGACCAGCAGGACCAGCGTCTCGAGCCCCACCTGGATCAGCTGCACCAGCGCCGAGCCCAGGACCGGAGCCCAGGGTGGGAAGGCCACCTTGCGCAGGAGCGCGCCGCTCTCACGCAACGAGGCCATGCTCAGGTTGAGCAGGCCCGCGAAGATGTTCCAGGCGATCAGACCGGTGAACAGGTACAGCACGTAGCTGCTGCCCTCGCCGTTGCCGAGCTCGGGTGCGGGTGCCTTGAACACGATGGAGAACACCGTCGCGAACACCGCCAGGTTGGCCAGCGGCTGGATCAGCGACCAGGTCCAGCCCACCGCGCTGGTGCGGTAGCGGGTCCGGAAGTCGCGCTGGGCGAAGGCCCACACCAGGCCGCGCTTGGCGACGAGCTCGGACCAGAGCCTCGGCGACGCGGGCCGGGGGGCCCGCGACGGCCGCCGGCCCAGCTCCGTCACCACGGCGGCCACGATACGCGAGGCAGGGTCCACCTCCGGACCGCGGTGCGCAAGACTCTGCGGGTGCCCGATCCCGACCCGACCTCCGCGCCGAGCCAGGTCCCCTGGCCCGAGGTACAGGCGGTCGTGGGCACGGCGAGCGTGCTCGTGCTCACCGCCGCGGACGAGGCCTCCGACGTGCTCGCCGGCGCCCCGCGCGAGTGGCTCGGCGTCGACGACGGGCGGGCCGAGGCCATCGTTGCGATAGACCCCCTCGACGGTCAGGCCGTCGCTGCCGCGGCCGCGGCGGCCGGTGACCGGCCGCTGGTGCTTGTTACCCCGAACCTCGGGCGCCCGTCATACGTCCGGGCCCTGCTCGTCGGCGGGGGTGACACGCTGCCCGGTCGTGGCCGGCTCGGGGCCGTGGCGCTCGACCGGCTGCTGGCCCAGGCGGGCCGTCGCCCGCTGCCGGTCGACCCCATCCAGCCCGCCCCCACCGGGCGCCCGCTGGACGACCTGCTCGGCGAGGTCGCCGCGGGCGCGGGCGGCGACGACCGGCCGTGGCGGGTGCGGCGCTACGACGTCGCGGTAGCCGAGCCGGGGCCGGGTGGACGCTCGCCATTCCTGTCCGTGCTGGTGCGCACCCAGGGCCGCCGCCCGGAGGCGCTGGCCGACGTGCTCCTGTGCCTGAGCGCCCAGACCTGCGACGACGTCGAGGTGCTCGTTCTCGCGCACGACGTCGAGGGCGAGGCACGGGCGACCCTCGACGCGCAGGTCGCCGCGCTGCCGGACGCGATGCGGCCCCTCGTCCGAGTGGTGCCGGTGTGGGGCGGCGGCCGGTCCCGGCCGCTGCGGGTGGGGACCCTGGCCGCACGGGGCGCGTACGTCGCCGTGCTGGACGACGACGACCTGGTCGCGGCGCACTGGGTCGAGACCTTCGAGCGCGGCGCGCAGGTCGCGCCGGGACAGGTACAGCGCGCCGTGGCGGTCGAGCAGGACGTCGAGCCGATCGACGCACCCCCCGGTCACCGCGCCGCCTCCTGGCCCCAGGCTCGGTGGGACGCCGAGTTCTCGCTGCTCTCGCACCTCGTCGACAACCACTCCCCCATCCACTCCTACGCTTGCCCCCGCGAGGTGTTCCACGAGCTGGGGCTTCGCTTCGACGAGTCCCTGCCCGTGCTCGAGGACTGGGACCTGCTGGTGCGCGCCGCCTCCCTGGTCGGCGTGCACGACACGGGCGAGGTCACCGCGACCTACCTCCGGTGGCCGGCCCGCACCTCCTCGTTCGCCGAGCTGTCGGAGGACCGCTGGCCGGAGACGGCCTGGCGGATCGTCGAGAAGTGGGACCGGTCGCCGTTGCTGCTGCCGGCCGGGTCGGCGCTCCGGCTCCGCCGGGAGGGGATCGCCACGCTCCGAAACCGTCCCCTGCGGGAGCGAGTGCGTGGCCGCGTGGACCGCGAGCGGGACCGGTGGGCTCCGCGGCTGATGAGGACGCCGTTCTTCCCGGCGCTGCGGTGGGTCTACCGGCGCCTGGTAGCAACCAGACCTGACCGGCAGCAGTGACTGCCCGCGCGACGGTCGTGGTCGTGACCTGGCAGGGGCAGCACCTGCTGGGGCCGTGCCTGGACGCGTTGGCTGCGCAGACACTGGGGCCGGAGGAGGTCGACGTGGTCGTGGTGGACAACGCCAGCACCGACGGCACGGCGGAACTGCTCGCGAGTTACCGGGACGTGCGGGTCGTCACCGCACCGCGCAACCTCGGGTTCGCCGGGGGCGCGACCCTCGGCCTGGCCGACGTCAGCACGCCGTACGCCGTCATGCTCAACAACGATGCGGCGCCGGACCCGGACTGGCTGGAGCGACTGCTGGCTGGATTCTCGGACGACGTGGCCGCGGTCACGTCGAAGGTGGTGCTCGAGCCCCGATATGTGCTGCTCGACGTGGCCGCCGATCCGCACGACATCAACCGGGTGACGGCAGCCGGCTCCGACGTCACCACCGCGGTCGTGGCCCGCCGCACGCCGAGGGGCACCGAGCTCGCCGTGCCCGCGCCCGACGACCGTGAGGTGGTGGTGGTCGTCGAGGGCTCGGGCCGCACGGAGCTGCTGCGCACCGCCGTCGCGGCAACCGCGCCCCGCGTCGACGTCCTGAACAGCACCGGCGGAGTCCTCACTCCGACCGGGCACGGGGCCGACCGTGGCTACCTCGAGGTCGACCGCGGCCAGTACGACGACCAGCCGGACGTGTTCGCGGTGTGTGGAGCGGCAGCCGCCTTCCGCACCGACGTCGCGGCAGCCGCCGGCTGGTTCGACCCCTGGCTGTTCGCCTACTACGAGGACCTCGACCTGAGCTGGCGGCTACGGCGCGCCGGCTGGCAGGTGCGATACGAGCCGGACGCCCGGGTGCGGCACCGACACGCAGCCACCAGCCGGGTCGGGTCCGACCTGTTCCTGTTCCACAACCGGCGGAACCGGTTGGCGGTGCTGGCACGCAACGCGTCGTTGCCCCAGCTGGGCAGGGTGCTCGCGGCGAGCCGCAGGCCTCGGCCGACGCCTACTGCCGACCTGTTGCGCGCGACCGACGCGCGTCCGGCCGGTCCGGCAGCACGGGGCAAGGTCTCGGCGCTCGCGTCCTTCGCAGCTCGGCTGCCGCGCCTACTCCTGACCCGCACGACGCGCGGCATGCCACGGCCTAAGCCTTCGGGCGACGCAGGTTCATCGCCGCTCGCAGTGGAGCGGTGAGCCGCCAGCTCTGCGAGCGTTCCATCGCCAGCGCCTGCTCCTCCAGCTCCTGGTTGCGGGCAACCAGTGCCAGGATCTCCTGCTCGGCGCGATGCTGCCCGTGCAGGGTCGCCTCGCGAATCGCGGCGATCGTCCCGGGCGGGAACACGTGCGGCATGGCGTCGATCCTGGACAGGATCGCGGACTCGGCCCGTCGCCACTCCTCCTCGGTGTGCAAGGACGCCGAGGAGCTGCCAGTCGACCACCGGCGGTAGACCGCGGTCACGGCAGGCGTCGAGGCAACGCCCACCAGAAGGGCGGCGCGCAGCTCGAAGTCCCAGTCCTCGCAGATGTCGAGGGTCTCGTCGAAGCGCAGCCCCAGGTCGCGGAACAGTGAGCCGGGGAACGCGTAGCTCATGAAGGGCGTGTGGTTGCGGCCGATGTGCGCCATCAGGTCGAAGTTGCTCGGGTAGCTCGCGGTCATCGGCCCGGACGCCCGCACGCCCGATCGCTCCTCAACGGCGTCGACCGGTTCGATCGACTGCTCGACGCACACGGAGCGGAGCACCCGCCCTGGAGCCTCCTTCGCCAGTGCCGCGAAGCTCTCCACCCAGGACCCGAAGACGAGGTCGTCGTCGTCGAGGACGGCCACGTAGCGGCCGCGGGCCGCCTTGGCCGCCTCGTTGAGCGGACGGCCTCTCCGGCCGCCGTCCACCGCAAGGAGCCGGGTGCGGCCGCTCAGCGAGTCCGGGAGCTCGGCCAGCAGCGACGACAGCTCCTCCCGCTCGGACGGGCTGGCCCCGTGCCCGACGAGCAGGATCTCGAAGTCCTGGTCGGTCTGTCCTTGCAGACAGAGGAGGGCATCCCGCAGCGTGCCCATCCGGCGTCCCTGGGTGCGGACCACCACGGAAAGGAAGGGGCGCCCCGACCCCTCGGCCGGGTCAGCCAGCGGGCTGACCGGTTCCGGGCTCCCTGGGAGGTAGGCCCGGACGAACTGGTTCGTGCTGCCGTGCGGCCCGGACTGAGATCGGAGCCCAGAGAGGAAGCCGTGCAGGACCGAGGCGTCCGCAAGGGCGACGTTGTCGGCGGGAAAGTGCTGGTCGCTCCACTCCAGCTCGAGGTCGCTCTCGCCGACTTCGCGCCACCCCGACGACACCATGACGGCAGCCAGGTGGTCCGCGGTGTGCATCACGACGTGGGTCCGGTCGAGCAGGCCGGTGGGCGTGTAGTCGAACCGGCCGGTCAGCAGCTTGATGGCGACGTCCCGGTGCGCCACATTCGGCACGCTCACCACGAGTGGAGCGCTGTCGCCGACCGCACGGTCCCGCAGCCCGCGGAGGAGGTCGGCGCCGGTGGTGATGTGTTCCAGCGTGTCCAGCAGGGTGATCGAGGCGAGCCGGCGACCTTCGAGCATCGTGTCGACCACCCGGAGGGTCGCCTCGACGTCCTGCAGGTCGACGACCGCCGTCTCGAAGCCGCGGGCCCGCAGGTCGCCGAGGCCACTCTCGTCAAGGTCGAGCCCGACGTAGGTCAGGCCGCGCTCCCGGACCTTCTCGGCGATGGCGCCGTAGCCGCAGCCGAGGTCGAGATGGATGCCCTCGCGGGCAGCGTGCTCGAGCACCAGCCCCGTGACCCGGGCGTAGACGCTGTCCTCGGTGTACCCGAAGCGGTAGGAGGGCTCGTCGGTCATGTGGCGAGTTCCGATCGGGGTCGTGGTGTCGGTTTTGCAGGTCGCGACGGACCGCGGAGGTGTCTCGGCACTGGTCGCCGCGCTGTCGCCGGAGTCACGCTCACATCAGTACCGATGCCGCGCGTAGTTGCCGGCGACGAACTGGCCGACCGCGTGGTCGGCGTCGATCGGGTCCGGCAGCCGGCCCTCCACGTCGCGACGCTCGAAGTCCGCCACGGCGCGGCGCTGCGCCTCGCTGCCGTGCGCCAGCAGGTCGCGCCTGATCTCCGCGACCCGTTCGGGTCGCGAGTACTTGTGCGCGAGGACCAGTGCCCCCTCGGCCGACCAGTACTCCTCGGCGGCACCCACGGCCCACGAGCCGTCCGGCCGCAGCCGCTTGTCGTGGAAGACGCGAGCCGTCGGCTGGTGCACCACCCGGTAGCCGGCGAGCCGAACGCGCCAGGAGAAGTCCACGTCGTCGCAGTAGAGGAAGAAGCTGCGGGAGTCGTAGCCGCCGATCTCGCGCACGACCGAGACCGGGACCATCGACGCAGCCCCGGACGCCCACGACGTCTCGCCGCTGACCGGGTCGTAGTCCTTCGGGTGCTCGATCGGCAGCTGACGGGCGTCGACCAGGCCGACACCGGGCCGGCGCAACGGTGTGACGAGCTCGACCAGGGTGTCCGGGGCGACGACGGTGTCGGGGTTGAGGATCAGGACGAGGTCGGTGTCCAGACCGTCCCAGAGCCGGTTGTTGCCCTCGGCCGAGCCGAGGTTCTCCCCGAAGAAGACGTAGCGGAGCGGCTGCGCCCCGGACGCCTCGAGGCCGGCCGAGCGTTCAGCCACGGCACCGTCGTCGAACGTCGCCGTTGGCGAGCAGTCGCCGTACGCGACGACAACGCGGTCGAGCACGCCGCGGTCACGGGCGATCTCGATGGCCCGGGCCAGCGCGTCCAGGCTGCGGTCCAGGGCACGGATGTCGTTGCCGAAGAGGACCGACTGCACCTGGAGCGAGGCGGCGCCAGTCACCGCCGTTGCACTGCTGTCTGTCACATCGCCCCTTGCCGTCGACGGACGCCCGGACACCTGCTGGCACCGGCATCACCGGCGCACCAGCCTAGTGACCGCCACGCAGAAGCCGGGACACGGTCGCGGCCGCTCCGGCCCAGTCGTGCTCGGCGGCCCGCCGTTCCCCGGCGGCCGCCAACCGAACCGACTCGGCCGGCTCCATGGCGCGCAGCAGCGCGTCGGCCCAGGCCTCCGCGTCCTCCGCCGCGGCGACCAGCCCGGCGTCGCCGACTACCTCGGGCAACGAGGTCCGGTCGGACACGACGACTGGAAGCCCGGCCGCCATCGCCTCGAGGGCGGGGATGCCGAACCCCTCGAACAGCGACGGGAACGCCAGCACGTGTGCCTGCCGCAGCTCGATGGCGAGCTCGGCCGGTGCGAGGTAGCCGGTGATCGTCACGGCGTCACCGAGCAGGGCGCGGACCCGCTCGGCGTCGGCCCGACCGGTGGGGTGCACGGTCCCGACGACGCGCAGCCTGACGTCCGAGCCGCGGTCCCGCAGCAACCGGACGGCTCGGGCGACGACGACGAGGTTCTTGCGCGGCAGCACGTTTCCGACGACGAGCACGGTGGGCGGCCCGGTTCGGGCCGCCGGCGTCTCCCGCAGCAGGGACACGAACTCCGGGTCGACGGCCAGCGGGACCACGGTCACCCGGTCCGAGGCGGTGCCTGGGTACCGGGCCAGCAGGTCCTGCCGGGTGTACTCGCTGTCGACGACCACGTGTGCCGCGCGCCGGACCGACGCCCGGACGCTGGCCCGGTAGCGGAGCCGGACCGCCAGCGGCAGCCACTCGGCGGCGCGGTGGTCCTCGAAGGACAGGTCGTGCACCGCCACGACGCACGGTGCCGGCGTGAGCGGCGCCGTGTACTGCACCAGGACCGCGGACGACCCCAGCCGCCGGACCGCCCGCGGCAGGTCGACGGCCAGCCGCCGCACGCTGCTGCGCGAGACCCGCGCCAGCTCGGCGGCCGGTTGCAGCCGGCGCAGGTCGTCGGTGCCGGCCGCGGTCGTCACGGCGACGTCGTAGCTGCCGGGACCATCCAGGGCCAGCAGGGCGGCGGCCAGCGACCGGGCCCAGGACTCGTTCCCGGTCTGACGCATCCCCAGGTCGTGCAGGTCGAGCAGCGGCCGGCCGGTCACGCGACGACCGGCAGCAGGTCGTGGACGGCGTCGCGCACCACGGCGCGGAAGGCGTCCGGGTCGTACGCCGCCGCGCGGGCGGCGACCGCGTCGGCGGCAGCCGTCCAGGTGCGCTCGTCCAGCAGCGGTGCCATCGCGGTGACGAAGTCCCCTGCGCCGACGCCGTGCGCGTCCACCTCGGGCAGCACCCGCGGCATCGCGCCGCGCCCGGAGTGCACGACCGGCAGCCCGTGCCGGGCGGCCTCCACCAGCGGCAGGCCGAAGCCCTCGTCGTACGACGGCTGCAGCAGCAGCCAGGACGAGGCGTAGGCCGAGTCGAGCACGTCGGCGGGGACGTCGGTCTCGCGGGAGGTCCAGGTGCCCCGCGGGTCCGCGGCGGACAGCGCGGCCCGGACCTCCCGCTCGGCCCGGCCGGCCGGGCCGATCACCCGCAGGCCGAGGTCCGCACCCGTGGATCCCCGCAGGCCGGCGACCGCCTCGATCCCGCGCACCTGGTTCTTCACCGGATCGGTCGCGCCCACCATGAGCACCACCTTGCGCTCCGGGAACGGCACCCGGGTGGTCGCGCCGCCGGGGTGGGCCCAGGACACCACCCGGACGTCGGTGCCGGGCGACATCCGCCGCAGCAGCCGGGCCGAGTGCTCCGACAGCGTGAGGACCCGGTCGGCGGAGCGGACGCTGCGCGGGACCAGCAGCCGGAAGTAGGCGGCGAACCTCCGGTCGAACAGCTGCGGGTGCTCCAGCGGCATCAGGTCGTGCACGACGAGCAGGTGCCGTCGGGCTGGTCCGCGGCGCCCGATGTTGCACGGGGACACCAGCAGGTCCACGTCGGGCCGGGCCCGCGGCGCCCGCCACAGGTCCCACCGGGCGTCGGCCAGCGCGTTGAGCACCGAGGACCGGCCGCCCCGGCGGGCCGGGGCCACCTCGAGCACCTCGACGTCCTCCACCGCGCGCAGCGCCTCGACCAGCGCCCGGGTCGCCGTCGACGAGCCGGAGGTGCCGTGCAGGTGGATCGCGGTGTTCACCACCACGCGCCGCGGCGTCACCCGGCCGGCCGGCGGCTGCGGAGCCGCTCGCACAGCCGCTCGTAGTCGCGGGCGACGTCGTCCCAGACGTACGCGGACCGGGCCCGTTCGCGCAGGGCCTCGCCCCGCTCCTTGGCCCCCACCGGGTCCTCCTCGTCGGCCACCAGCGCGGACGCGACGTCGGCGGGGCCGGTCACGTACCGGGCCAGGCCGTCGGTCACCTCCCGGTTGAACACGACGTCCCACGCCGTGACGGCCGCACCGGCCCCCATCGCCCGCAGCAGCGAAGGGTTCGTGCCGCCGACCGAGTGCCCGTGCAGGTACGACGTGGCGCCCGCGTAGAGCTGGTCCAGCAGCCCCTGGTCGTCGTACACGGGCCCGAGGAAGCGCACCCGGTCGTCCCCCGCGGCCCTCGCCCGGACCTTGGCCTCGTACTCCCCGGCGTACGGCGCGCCCCCGACGACGACGAGCGGCTGCGTGCCGGCGCTCCGCAGCCGCCCGGCGACCAGCTCGTCGAGATGGTTCTCGGGCTCGAACCGCGCCACTACGAGGTGGTAGCCACCCGCATCGAGACCCAGGCTGCCGAGACGGTCCGTCCCGGCGTCGGCGAGAGGCGCGCCGTACGGGATGAACACCGCGGCCCGGCCATGGGCGGCGTGCAGGTGGTCGGCGATGGCGCGGGCGTCGGCCACCACCTCGTCGGCCCACCGCACGCTCCACTGCTCGGCGGCCCGGTAGTAGCGGGCGCCGAGGCCCTGCCACTTGGCCCGCTGCCACTCAAGCCCGTCGACGTGCACGGCGGTGGGGATGCCCGCGGCGCGCAGCAGTGGCACCAGCGGTGCGTTCGCGGCGTTGAACACCAGGGCCACGTCCGGCCGCACCCGGGTGGCCGCGTGCACGGCGGACAGGAAGGTGTGCGACAGCGTCTCCAGCTCGCGCCGCCGGACCGCTGGCAGGTTCACCAGTCGCATGCCGTGGTGCTCACGCCGGGTCTGCCCGGGGTTGCGGCAGTAGACGACGACCTCGTGCCCGGCATGCACCAGGCGTCGGCCGATCTCGTCGACCGCGGTCTCGAACCCGCCGTACCGGGGCGGCACCCCCCGGGTGCCGAGGATCGCGATGCGCACCCGCTACCGCCCGGTCACGGCCGGGGCCGCGGCGTGCAGCATCGCCCGCCACTCACCCGGAGCGGCGACGCCGGCCCGGGTCCAGGCGCCGTGGCCGAGGACGCTGTACGCCGGCCTCGGCGCCGGCCGCGGGAAGCGGTCAGTGGTCGTGGGGCGGATGCGGCCCGGGTCCGCGCCGATCTCCTCGAACACGGCCCGCGCCAGGCCGCACCAGGACGTCTGACCGGACGCCGTCGCGTGGTACGTGCCGGCCGGTGCGTCGGCGGTGACCAGCCGGTGCACGGCGAGTGCGACCTCGTGGGACCAGGTCGGCGCACCGACCTGGTCGTCGACCACGTCGAGGGTGTCCTTCGTCTTCTCCAGCGTCGCCATCGTGCGCACGAAGTTGCCGCCGTGCTCGCCGTAGAGCCACGCGGTGCGCACGACGTACGACGCGTCGGGGAGCAGCTGCCGGACCGCCTGCTCGCCGGCAGCCTTCGACCGCCCGTACGCCGAGCGCGGCGCCAGCGGCGCGTCCTCGGCGTACGGCGCCGTTGCGGTGCCGTCGAAGACGTAGTCGGTGGAGATGTGCACCAGGCGTGCACCCGCGGCGGCGGAGGCCGCCGCGAGCAGCTGGGGGGCCAGGCCGTTGACCCGGGTCGCCTCCGCCTCGTGCGTCTCGGCACCGTCGACGTCGGTCCAGGCCGCCGCGTTGACCACCACGTCGTGCCCGGGGACGGCTGCGGCCACCGCCCCGGCGTCGCAGACGTCGAGGTCGCTGCGGGTGACCGCGGTCACCTCAGCGCCGGTCCCCCTCAGCACGTCGACGACGTCACGGCCGAGCATGCCGCCGGCACCGGTGACGAGCCACCTCATCGCCGGGGCCGCACGACGTCGGTGGCCACGATGCGCATGGGCCGGAAGTCTAGGCGGCGCAGGGGACCGGGCCGCACCCCGCTAACGTGGCCCCCCATGCGCGGGATCATCCTCGCCGGTGGGTCAGGCACCCGGCTCTACCCGATCACCCGGGGCATCAGCAAGCAGATCATGCCGGTCTACGACAAGCCGATGATCTACTACCCGCTGTCGACCCTGATGATGGCCGGAGTCCGCGAGATCCTCGTCATCACGACCCCCGAGGACCAGGCCCAGTTCCAGCAGCTGCTGGGCGACGGCAGCGACCTGGGGATCCGGCTCGAGTACGCCGTGCAGCCGCGGCCCGAGGGTCTCGCCCAGGCGTTCGTCATCGGTGCCGACTTCATCGGCGACGAGTCGGTGGCGCTGGTGCTCGGCGACAACATCTTCTACGGCGCAGGGCTGGGCCGGTCGCTGAAGGCGAACAACGACGTTTCCGGCGGCCGGGTCTTCGCCTACCGGGTCGCCGACCCCACGGCCTACGGCGTGGTGGAGTTCGACGAGGGCGGCTCGGTCGTCTCGATCGAGGAGAAGCCCCAGAAGCCCCGCAGCCGCTACGCCGTGCCCGGCCTGTACTTCTACGACAACGACGTGGTCGAGATCGCCCGCACGCTGAAGCCGAGCGCCCGCGGCGAGCTCGAGATCACCGCGGTCAACGCGGCGTACCTCGACCGCGGTCGGCTCACCGTCACCGTCCTCGACCGCGGCACCGCCTGGCTGGACACCGGCACCTTCGAGTCGCTCATGCACGCCGCCGCCTTCGTCCAGGCGGTCGAGGAGCGACAGGGCATCAAGGTCGGCTGCATCGAGGAGGTCGCGTTCCGCGAGGGCTTCATCGACGGCGCGCAGCTACGACTGCTCGCGGAGCCGTTGCGCAAGAGCGGGTACGGCGAGTACCTGCTCGACGTCCTGTCCGAGGTCGAGGGAACCTGATGCAGATCCGCGAGCTCGGGATCTCCGGCGCCTACGAGGTGACGCCGGTTCAGCACCGCGACGACCGCGGCGTCTTCCTCGAGCTGTTCAAGGAACAGGCCTTCGTCGAGGCGGTCGGGCACCGGCTCGAGCTGCGGCAGGCAAATGTCTCCGTGAGCAGCCGGGGGACGCTGCGCGGGGTGCACTACGCGGACGTTCCCCCGGGTCAGGCGAAGTACGTCACCTGCCTGGCCGGAGCGGCGGTGGACGTCGCCGTCGACATCCGGGTGGGCTCGCCGACCTACGGCCGGTGGGACTCGGTGCTGCTGGACACCGTCGACCGGCGGGCCATCTACCTCGGTGAGGGGATCGGACACGCCTTCCTCGCGCTGGAGGACGCCACCACGGTGGGCTACCTGTGCTCCGAGGGGTACAGCCCGGGCCGGGAGCACGGCATCCACCCGCTCGACCCGGCCCTCGGGATCGAGTGGCCGGCGGACGTGGCGCCGCTGCTGTCCCCGAAGGACGATGCCGCCCCTGGTCTCGCGGAGGCGGCCGCTGCCGGACTCCTGCCGGACTACGACGCCTGTCTGTCGTACTACGCCTCCTTGCGCGCCGGCTGAGCCGCACACGGGGACGTCCGGGCGACGACGACAGCGACGGCGCCGACCGGCTAGCCCTTGGTGAGCAGCACCTTGAGCACCTGCGGGTGGTCCATCGGCACGCTGGTCGACAGCCTGTCACCGGACGCGCTCCAGCCATGGGCCGGCCGCGCCGTCCAGCCCTTCGGTGCCACCACCGAGAGATCCAGCGTGGGGACGTTGAGCATCGCCTGCGGCACGACGTAGTCGCGGAAGTACATCCGGTCGCCCTTGACGACCGCGGCCTTCTCGACGACATAGGTCCAGCTGACGTCGGCTGCGCCGTCGGGCGGCAGGACCACCGCCGCCTTGGCGTAGGTGCGGCCTTCCTGGTCCTGCCCCGCCCCGACGGTACCGGCCAGCGTGACCACCGGCTGCCTGGTGACCTTCGCACCGGGCGGCATCAGGTTGATGACGAGGTTGGTCGCCCAGCGGGTGTCGTAGCCGCGGCGGCGGTCCGGGTACGGCGCGTCGTACGGCGGGGTGGGGTTCTCCAGGTGGACGGTGCGGCGGACGACCGCGGAGCCGTCGGCGCGCAGCTTGACGGTCTCCTTGACGGTGCGCTGCTGGAAGACGTCCATCTTGTTGCCGTTGCCGTTCTGGGTGTAGACGGCCGACAGGTTGCCGGTGCGGCGGACCGGGATCGTGCCGCCCATCCCCTTCTCTGCCACGACCTTCTGCAGCTTCGGGTCGCGGAAGTACATCTGCAGGTGCCGGCCGGGGATGGCCAGCCCGAGCGCGCGGGCCTTGCCGATCAGGCCGCCGCCCTCTGTGAGCCGGCTGAGCATGACCGTCATGAGCTGGTCGTTCACGTCGTGCCGCACCTTCACCGACGCGTCGTCGCTGCCGAACTGGTAGGCCCGCACGACCAGCTTCTTCGCGATGTTCTTGCCGGTGAGGGTGCCGTAGAACTGGGTCTTGATCGGCCCGGTGTAGTCGAGCAGGTGCCCGATCGCGGTGATGTCCAGGGCGATGACGCCGTCGGTCTTGCGGCCGAAGTTGGCCGGGGTCGCGCGCACCATCTGCTCACCTGAGACGGCA
The DNA here is from genome assembly GCA_963807005.1 of uncultured Actinomycetota bacterium. Lineage (GTDB taxonomy): Bacteria > Actinomycetota > Actinomycetes > JACCUZ01 > JACCUZ01 > CAWDZK01. Next base: position 190,848 of record CAWDZK010000005.1, read on the forward strand.
AAGCTCGGGTTGAACGTGGTGTTGACGAACCGCTCGGCTTCTCCGGCGGGCAGCGCGAAGGGGTCCTGTTTGCCGGTGAGCCGGTCCCAGTAGAACTCGCTGTTGACGTTCGTCAGGGCGGAGGTCTGCCCCTTCTCGGGGACCGACATCTTGCCGTCGTTGAACCGGACGAACGCCACCGAGAGCGGTGCGCCGCCGGACGCACGCATCTCGGCCGGGTTCATGATCGCGACGAGGTAGGTCTTCTTGCCGTTCGCGCCGACCGCGTCCGGCAGTGCGCTCAGCAGCGGGCCCAGGGACACGATCTCCTGGCGCAGCGAGGTGATCTGCTTCAGCGCCGACCGCTTCTTCTCCAGCGCCTGGTCGCCCTTGGGCCCGCTGCCGGTGACCTGCTCCAGCTGGGCCTGGGCCCGGTCCATCGACGCCTTGATCTCCTCGACCGAGCCCTGCGCGTCCCGGATGGCCGGGATGCTGAACCGGCCGTTGGTGAAGAGCTTGGAGTCCTCGCCGGAGAAGTTCTCGTAGACCCCGAGGGCGCTGGTGCCCGACCTGGTCATGATGTCGGCCGCCGCGAGCAGGTGGTCCAGGTCGTCGACGGTGCTGCCGACGTACGGCAGGCCCTTGGCCATCCGCACCTGCCGGGCACCAGCGGCGTCCCTGGCCTCGCCCAGCGCCTTCTGCCCGGCCGCCAGGTGCGCCTTGGCGGCCTCCTCGTCGCCGGCCTTGAGGGTGTCGCGGAACTGCTCGAGCTCGCCCTGGGCGACCGCGGCCCGGTCCTGTACCACGCGAGCCGCCGACAGCAGCCCCGACGTCAGCCACCAGACCCAGACACCGGCCAGCAGGACGCCGACCAGGACGAGCAGCCCCACGGGGAGCAGCCAGCCCGGCCGGGAGGTGGTCCGCCTGGCCCGACGGCGCCCGCCGGCCGGCCGGGTGCGCACCTTCGCCGCGGCGTCAGGCGGGGTGGCGGTGGAGGTCACGGAGTCCTGTCCTGGGCGGCGGCGAGGGTGCTCGACCGACGAGTGCTCGTTCGGAGGCAGCGGAGGCTGCGGGCGGGCGCGAAGACGTGGTCCGGGCACACGTCCCGGACTACACAGTCTAGACGTCGTGGAAAGTGACCTGGTTCACGCCGCTTGCCCCGGATCCGCCCGGTTCACGGCCGCAAGCCGAGCCGGGGACGTCAGTCGCGGCGATGCGCCGGACCGGGTGGGGTCATTTGAGCAGCCGGGACAGCCGGCGGTCGGCCAGCGGCTTGCCGCCGGTCTGGCAGGTGGGGCAGTACTGCAGCGACGAGTCGGCGAAGGACACCTCGCGCACCGTGTCGCCGCAGACCGGGCACGGCGAACCGGTACGGCCGTGCACCCGAAGCGCCACCTTCTTCTCCTTCTTCAGCTGACCGGCGGCCAGTCCGGTGGCCCGCTCCACGGCATCGCGCAGCACGCTCTGCAGCGCGCTCCACAGCCCGTCGATCTCGGTGTCGCTCAGCGAGGAGCCGAGCCGGAACGGCGAGAGCCGGGCGGCGTGCAGCACCTCGTCGGAGTAGGCGTTCCCCACACCGGCGAGGACCGACTGGTCCCGCAGCAGTCCCTTGACCTGCTGGCGGGAGCCGGCGAGCAGGGCGGCCAGGTCGTCGCGGCTGAACCCCGGGGACAGCGGGTCCGGCCCGAGCCGGGCGATGCCGGGGACGTCGTACGGCGAGTGGACGACGTAGACCGCCAGCCGCTTCTGGGTGCCGGCCTCGGTGAGGTCGAAGCCCGAGCCGTCGTCGAGGTGCACCCGGGCGGCCAACGGGCCCTTGCCCATCCTCGGCGGCACCGGGGAGAGCGCGTCGGACCAGCGCAGCCAGCCGGCCCGGGCCAGGTGCACCACCAGGTGCAGGCCGGAGACGTCCAGGTCCAGGAACTTCCCGAAGCGTGCCGCGCCGCTGATCTCGAGGCCCTGCAACGAGCTCACCGGGGGGTCGTAGGTCTTGAGCACGCTCAGCGCGGCCAGGTCCACGCGGGCCACGACGCGGCCGACCGCGCGCTCGGTGAGGAACGCGGTCAGCGCCTGCACCTCAGGTAGCTCAGGCACGGGACAAGTGTGCCGCACCGAGCGTCACCCGATCGGCGGAGTCATGCCTCGGCCGAGCGACGCCGACGTAGTCAGGGCAGCACAAACCGACACCGGAGACGACACAACGTGCCCTTCCAGCCCTCGCTCGAGACGGCCTTGCCGGCTGCCCGTACGACGCCCGGCCGCGCGCCGGGCCGGGTGGCCGCCGCGCTGGTGACGGCGCTCGCGGTGGTGCTGACCGCGCTGGTGACCGGGACGGTGACCGCGACGCCGGCCGGCGCGACCTCCGTCGAGGACGTGTTCACCGCGAAGCTGAACCACGAGCGCACCTCGCGCGGCCTCCGGCCGCTGACGCCGCGGTCCGCTCTCGTCGACGTCGCCAGGGCCCAGGCCCGCCGGATGGCCGCCAAGAGCTCGCTCTACCACAACCCGAACCTCACCAAGGACGTCACCGACTGGCGCTGGGTCGGCGAGAACGTCGGCTACGGCCCGGACGCGCTGACGGTGCACGTGGCCTTCATGAACAGCCCCGGCCACAAGGCGAACATCCTCGACCGCGACTACACCGAGGTGGGAATCGGAGCGGTGACGGTCGGCGGCCGGGTCTGGGTGGCCGAGGTCTTCCGGCGCCCGATGACCGTCTCGACGGCCAGCCGGACCTCGTCGGCCGGCACGAAGCCGACCTTCCAGCGGACCCTGCGTGTCGGCAGCACCGGGTCCCGGGTCAAGCGGGTCCAGGCCCGGCTGCACCTGCGCCAGACCGGCTACTTCGGCACCTACACCCGCCGGGCCGTGTCCCGGTTCCAGAAGTCGCAGGGCTGGCGGGGCCGCGGGAACGTCGGCCCGAAGACCTGGTCCCGGCTGTTCTGAGCCTGTCGCCGCCCGGTGGGCGGACGGCACATGACCGACGGCGTCGGTTGCGGGAGGAGGGGCCCGCAACCGGCGCCGTTGTACGTCACCGCGTCCGGCCAGATTTCGGCCGAACCCCTTCCTCGCGGGGTGCCGGGCGACGATGATGGTGCCGTGGCCGCCGACGGTGCCGTGCCAGGACGCGTCATCGCGCTGCCCAGCGGGGGGACGGTGCTCGAGGACGCCCGGGGCGAGAGCCGGTGGATGCGGGTCACCTGGCACGACGACGAGGGCGTCGTGGTGCTCAGCGTCTGGCGGGACGGCTCGTGCGTGGCGACGGTCCGGCTCGAGCGCGGCGACGTCCCCGCGCTGGTGACCGCCCTCGTGGACGGGCTGGCCGAGACCACACCAGCGCCCGGCTGGTGAGCGGGCCGAGGCCCGACGCTGTTCGGCGCTGAACCCGGCGCGGCCGGGCGGGGCTACTCCTCGGCGGCGACGACCCGGTCGAGCGCCGCGGTGACGCCGCGGACCTCTTCCGCGCCCAGGTGCCGGCCGAAGTGCTCGTCGATGCCGGCCAGGTAGACCGGCGCCGCCGCGCGCAGCCGCTCCCTGCCCTCGTCGGTCACGGTGGCGTAGGAGGACCGCTTGTCGTCCGGGTTGGGCGCCCGGGTGACCAGCCCGGCCCGTTCCAGCTCGGTCACCACCCGGCTGACCCGCTCCCGGCTGAGCACCGCCCGGGCGCCGAGGTCCGACATCCGCAGGCGGCGCCCCGGCGCCGAGTTGAGCACCAGCAGCACGTCGTACCAGGACAGCGGCAGGCCGGTCGCGCCCAGCCGGCGCTCCAGCTTCGGCACCACCGCGGCGTGCACGCGCAGCAGGGCCGCCCACGCGGCTACGGCGTCCCCCGGGGGGCCAGCTGCCTCGGGGGCCGCGCCGCCGTGGGTCGCGCCGGCCGGGTCGTCCGTCATCGCGCCAGGCTACGGCAAAGATTGTGCGGGCGCACGCACCTTGACACCGAGGTGCCCACGCATCATCATGTGCGTGCGCACGCATCTATTTGGAAGGAGCGCAGCCATGACCACCCTGCTGCACGTGTCCGCCTCTCCCCGTGGACCCAAGTCCGAGTCCCTGGCCCTGTCCCGGCTGTTCCTCGACACCTACGCCGACCAGAACCCGGGCGTGACGATCGAGGAGTGGGACCTCTGGGACGGCTCGCTGCCGGAGTTCGGCACCGCCGCCGTCGACGGCAAGATGGACACCTTCGCCGGCGTCCGCCTCGACGGACCGGCCGCGCTGGCCTGGCGGGAGGTCACCGCCACCTTCGAGCGGTTCGCCGCCGCCGACGCCTACCTGTTCAGTCTGCCGATGTGGAACGCGGGCATCCCGTACAAGCTCAAGCAGCTGATCGACGTCGTCAGCCAGCCCGGTCTGGTCTTCGACTTCGACCCGGTCGAGGGCTACACGGGACTGCTGTCCGGCCGGCGCGCCGCCGCGCTCTACACGTCGGCGATCTACGCCCCCGGCCGGGGACCGGCCTTCGGCTCGGACTTCCAGTCGCCATACCTGCGGGACTGGCTGACCTGGGCCGGCATCGAGGACGTCCGCGAGGTGTTCTTCCGCCCGACGATCGCCACCGCCGACCCGGAGGCGCTGCGACAGGTGGCCCGCGAGGAGACGGCGCGGCTGGCGAAGGAGTTCTGAGGGACGCCCGGCCGGGACGCCGCGACTGCGCTCGACCGGCCGGCTGCCCGCCGCGGTCGTCGCGGACCGCACAGCGGCGCCTCAGGACCGCCCGGAGCACCTGAGCCGCGGCGCGAGGGCCGGACATGCGTCAGGCGCCGGACCGCGGAGGTCCGGCGCCTGGTCGCTCGGGGTGCGCGAGGGGGGAGTTGAACCCCCACGTCCTTTCGGACACACGGACCTGAACCGTGCGCGTCTGCCTATTCCGCCACTCGCGCGAGCCCCGGAAGGATAACAGGGCAGCAGCACCCGGCCGGACCTCGATCCGGTGCCGGATCGAGCGACCGAGTCGGCCACCAGCGCCCCGACCGGTCCAGGTCGTGGGACTACCCGGCGCCCCCGGGGGAAGAAGCCGTTCCGACCGTCCCGGCTACGATCACGTGGCCGGTTTCCTGCGGCTGCCGCTGGCCCGCGACGACACCAGGGATCACGACAGCGACGACACCACCACGACACCCGACCACCAGCCCACGACCACCCGACCCGGACCGCAGCTCCCGGCCGGTCCCGCCCGAGGAGGTGACCAGATCCGATGGGCGTCCTTCAGCGCTTCGAACGACGCATCGAGGAGATGGTCAACCGCCCGTTCGCCCGGGCCTTCAAGGCCGAGGTGCAGCCGGTCGAGGTCGCCAGTGCGCTGCAGCGCGAGTGCGACGACCGGGCGGCGATCGTGGGCCGCGGCCGGACGATGGTCCCCAACGCCTTCACAGTGGGGCTGGGTGAGCGCGACCACGAGCGGCTGAGCGTGTACGCCGAGGCGCTCGGGGCCGAGCTCGCCGCGATGGTGCGCGAGCACGCCGACGAGCAGGGGTACGCGTTCATCGGCCCGGTCACCGTCGAGTTCGAGCTCGACGGCGAGCTGGACACCGGTCGCTTCCAGGTGCGCAGCGCGGCCGTTGCCGGTGCGACGGCCAACGAGGCGTCCACGGCTGCCCCCGCCGTCGGCGGCGGGACCGGGGTGCCCTGGGTCGAGGTCAGCGGCACGACGTACGCCCTGGTCCGGGCCGTCACCCGGATCGGCCGCGGGGCCGAGGCCGACCTGCGCATCGACGATCCCGGCATCTCCCGCGAGCACGCCGAGCTGCGCCGGTCAGGTGGTGACGTGACCATCGTCGACCTGGGCTCGACCAACGGCGTCGTGATCGACGGTCACCGGGTGGACGAGCAACGGCTGCGAGACGGCGCGGCGGTCCGCCTGGGCAGCACCACCATGACGTTCCACGAGGGTGCGAGGTGACCGCCGGGTGAGCGAGATGAGCGAGCTCACGCTGACGATCATCAAGCTCGGCTTCCTCGCCGTGCTGTGGTTGTTCGTGCTCACCGCGGTGTCGGTCATGCGATCGGACCTGTTCGGCCGACGGGTCGCCCAGCGCACGGGTCGGCGCCCGGCGCCGACGCCGCCGGCGCCGTCCCGCAAGGACCGGCCGGCGAAGGCCCCGAAGGGCCGCCGCGGTGTCCCGAGCACGTTGGTCGTGACGCAGGGGGCCTTGTCCGGCACCACGGTCCGGCTGGCCGACGCCCCGGTCACGCTCGGCCGGTCCCAGGACTCGACCATCGTGCTCGACGACGACTACGTCTCCAGCCGGCACGCCCGGTTCTTCCCGCAGGACGGGCAGTGGCTGGTCGAGGACCTCGGCTCGACGAACGGCACCTACATCGACCGCAACAAGGTGACCAGCGCGACGCCGGTGAAGATCGGGGTGCCGATCCGCATCGGCAAGACCGTCGTCGAGCTCCGGAAGTAGCGGGTCGACGCCGATGGCGCTCGCTCTGCGCTACTCCGCCCGGTCCGACGTGGGACTCCTCCGCGAGATCAACGAGGACTCCGGCTACGCCGGCCCGCGGCTGCTGGTCATCGCCGACGGTGTCGGGGGCCATGCCGCTGGTGAGGTCGCCTCGTCGATCGCGGTCGGCGTCCTGTCCACTCTCGACGAGGACTCTCCGGGTGGTGACCTGCTGGAGGCGCTCGCCGCGGCCGTCCACCAGGCCAACGACCACCTTCGCGACATGGTCGGCGGTGACCCGGAGCTCGCCGGGATGGGGACCACCGTCACCGCCTTGCTGCGTGCCGGCGGCCGCTTCGGGCTGGTTCATGTCGGCGACTCGCGCGGCTACCTGCTGCGCGACGGCGCACTGCAGCAGATCACCAAGGACCACACGTTCGTCCAGACGCTCGTCGACGACGGCCGGATCACTGCCGAGGAAGCCGACCACCACCCGCAGAAGAACGTCATCACCAACGCGCTCGACGGCCGCGACGACATCGAGCTCGACCTGTCCGTGCGCGAGACCCGCGCCGGCGACCGGTACCTGCTCTGCAGCGACGGCCTGTCGAACGTCGTCAGCGAGGAGACCCTGCGCGACACCCTCGCCGCCGAGGCCAGCACCGACGTCGCGGTGGAGCGGCTGGTCGACCTCGCGCTGCGCGGCGGCGGTCCCGACAACATCACGGCGATCGTCGCCGACGTCGTCGAGGTCGAGACCAAGCCGCCGTCCGCGGTTCCCGTCACCGTCGGAGCGGCCGCCGAGGGCGCAGTCAAGCACCTCCGCCGCGACAGCCCCGCGGCCAAGGCGGCCGCGCTGCGTCCGGAGCGTGAGGAGTCCGACGACGGCTACGGCGACCACGAGCTCGACGGCCCGCGCCGGTTCCGCCGGTTCCTGCTCGGGCTGCTCGTACTGCTCCTCGCCGCTGGTGGCGCGTACGGCGCCTACCAGTGGTCCCGCACCCAGTACTACGTCGGCGCGCAGGCCAGCAACGTCGCGATCTTCCGCGGCCTGACGCAGGACGTCGGGCCGATCCACACCTCGACGCTGTACCGGCAGGAGGACATCGCGCTCGAGGACCTCCCGACCTACCAGCAGGAGCAGGTGCGCGCCGACATCGCCACCGACGGCCTGGCCGACGCCGAGCAGCTGGTGGCCCAGCTGCGGGAGCAGGCGATCGCCTGCCAGCGGCTCGCCTCGGCTGCCAGCCCCACCCCGAGCCCCACCGCTAGTCCCTCCCCGACGACGGGCCCGTCGACCCCGCCGGCCCCGTCGCCCACCGGACCGAGCGGGTCGGCCGCGCCGACGCCGGGCTCGACGCCGGCTCCCTCCGCAAGCGCCACGATCAGCGACGGAACCGTGATCGACTCCTCCGACTGCGGGAGCCCGTCGTGAGCGCGCGCACGGCCATCCGCGCCCGCAAGCCGCGGACCACCGAGCTGGTGCTGCTGGCGTTCTCGCTGGCCATCTCGATGGCGGCCTATGCCTCGGTCGGGCTGGCACGGGACGGTGCGCTGCCCACCGGGATGCTCGGCTACGGCGGCGGCCTGGGACTGCTCTTCCTCGGAGCCCACCTGGTGCTCCGCCGGTTCGCCAAGGACGCCGACCCGATCCTGCTCCCCGTGGTCACCACCCTCAACGGTCTCGGGCTGGCGATGATCCACCGGTTGGACCTCGCCTATGCCGACCGGGCCCAGCAGCTCGACCGGGCCGCCCCGTCGGCTGCCGCGCCGGCACAGCTCACCTGGACCGCGGTCGGCGTGGTCCTGTTCGTGGCGGTCATCCTGGCGGTCCGCGACCACCGGGTGCTCCAGCGGTTCACCTACACCGCGATGCTCGCCGGTCTCGTCCTGCTGCTGCTGCCGCTGATGCCGGTCATCGGCACCACCATCAACGGCGCGCGCATCTGGATCCGGCTGGCCGGGTTCTCCTTCCAGCCGGGAGAGCTGGCCAAGCTGGTGCTGCTGGTGTTCTTCGCCGGGTTCCTGGTGGTCAAGCGCGACGTGCTGGCTCTCGCCAGCCGCCGGGTCGTCGGCATCGACCTCCCGCGGGCCCGTGACCTCGGACCGGTCATCCTCGCCTGGGCGGCCAGCCTCGCCGTGCTGGTGTTCGAGCGCGACCTGGGCACGTCGCTGCTGTTCTTCGGTGTCTTCGTCGCTCTCCTCTACGTCGCGACCGAACGACTGTCCTGGCTGCTCATCGGTGTCCTGCTGTTCCTCTTCGGGTCGTTCACGGCCTACTCGCTGTTCGGCCACGTGCAGCAGCGCGTCGACATCTGGCTGCACGCCTTCGCGCCCGGGAACATCGACAGCGACAGCTACCAGCTGGTGCAGGGCCTGTTCGGCATGGGCAGCGGCGGGCTCCTGGGCAAGGGGCTGGGTCAGGGGCGGCCGGAGATCGTGCCGTACGCCCAGACCGACTTCATCGTGGCCGCCTTCGGGGAGGAGCTCGGCCTGACCGGGCTCATGGCGATCCTGCTTCTGTACGCGTTCGTGGTCCAGCGGGGACTGCGTACCTCGATCGCGGTGCGCGACTCGTTCGGCAAGCTGCTCGCCGCGGGCCTCGCCTTCAGCGTGGCCCTGCAGGTCTTCGTGGTCGTCGGTGGAGTCACCCGGCTGATCCCGCTGACCGGCCTGACGATGCCGTTCCTGTCCTACGGCGGCTCCTCCCTGGTCGCCAACTGGGCCCTGGTCGCCCTGCTGCTGCGCATCAGCGACGCCGCCCGTAGGCCGGCCCCGGCGGAGACCCCGTCGCTCGCCGACGCGCAGACGCAGGTGGTCCGGCTATGAGGTCGGTACCTGTCGCGGGGGATCGCGCATGAACACACCGCTGCGCCGCCTCTCGGTCGCCGTGATGCTGCTGTTCGGCCTGCTGCTGCTCAACATCAACTACCTGCAGGTGGTCCGCGCCGACTCACTCCACAAGAACAGCCACAACCCGCGGCTGATCGCCGAGGAGTACTCCCGCGAGCGCGGCCCGATCGTCGCGGGCAACAAGCCGATCGCGCGCAGCGTCGAGACCGACGACCGGCTGCGCTACTTGCGCAGGTACAGCGAGGGCAAGCTCTACGCGCCCGCCACCGGCTTCTACTCGCTGGTGTACGGAGCCAGCGGCATCGAGCAGACCGAGAACTCCGTGCTGGCGGGCACCGACAACTCCCTGTTCGTCCGGCGGGTCCTCGACCTGCTCACCGGCACCCAGCCCAAGGGCGGCAGCGTGACGCTGACGCTGAACCCGGCCGCCCAGAAGGCGGCCTACGACGGCTTGCGTGCGCTCAACGCCAGGGGCGCGGTGGTGGCCCTGGACCCGACGACCGGCGCGATCCTCGCCATGGTCAGCACCCCGTCGTTCGACCCCAACCTGGTCTCCGGTCACGACGCCTCGGTCGTCCGGGAGAACTACCAGCGGTTGAGCTCGCAGAAGTCCCGGCCGATGCTCAACCGGGCGCTGCGCGAGACCTATCCACCCGGCTCGACGTTCAAGCTGGTCACCGCGGCCGCCGCACTCGAGAGCGGCCGGTACACACCCGACAGCAAGGTCGACAACTCCGCCGAGCTGAAGCTGCCGCAGACCACCGTGACGCTGCCCAACGAGAACCGTGGGCCGTGCACCACCGCCGGCCAGGCGACCCTCACGGTGGCGCTGGAGAACTCCTGCAACGTCGCGTTCGGCGCGGTGGGGCTGGACCTCGGGGGCGCCGCGTTGCAGCGGCAGGCCCGCAAGTTCGGCTTCGACACGGCCTACGAGGTGCCGATGCGCAGCGTCGCCAGCCGCTTCCCCGAGCAGCTGAACCCGCCGCAGACGGCCCAGTCCGCGATCGGCCAGTTCGACGTGCGCGCCACGCCCCTGCAGATGGCGATGGTCGCGGCCGCGATCGCCAACCGCGGCGTGGTGATGGCGCCCTACCTCGTGCAGGAGGTGCGTGGCCCCAAGCTCGAAGTGCTCGACACCACCAAGCCGCGCAGTCTCGGTACGGCCATCAGCCCGCAGACGGCCTCGGCGCTGACCGGGATGATGGTGAAGGTCGTCGACCAGGGCACCGGGACCAACGGGCAGATCCCCGGTGTTCCCGTCGCCGGCAAGACCGGCACCGCGCAGCAGGGCGGTGGCCGCACGCCACATGCCTGGTTCGTGTCGTTCGCGCCGGCCGACACCGAGCCGAAGGTCGCCGTCGCCGTCATCGTCGAGGACGGCGCGCAGCAGGCCGAGATCAGCGGCAACGGCCTGGCCGCGCCGATCGCGAAGAGCGTCATGCGGGCGGTGCTCAAGAAGTGACGGCGCCGGGCACCGAGCGGACGCTCGGGACGCGCTACCGCCTCGTGGAGCTGGTCGCCAGCGGAGGCATGGGCGAGGTGTGGCGGGCCGAGGACACCGTGCTCGGTCGCATCGTCGCTGTGAAGATCCTGCGTCGGGAGTACGCCGACGACCCGACCTTCCTCGCCCGGTTCCGCAACGAGGCGCGGCACACCGCCGGTCTCTCGCACCCGGGCATCGCGGCGGTGTACGACTTCGGCGAGGGTGACGGGGAGGAAGGCGGCTCGCCCTACCTGGTGATGGAGCACGTCCCCGGCGAGCCGCTCGCGGCCCTGGTGTCACGAGAGGGCTCCCTGACCCCGCAGCGGACACTCGAGATCATCGGCCACACGGCCCTCGGGCTGCAGGCCGCCCACGACGCCGGCGTCATCCACCGCGACGTGAAGCCCGGCAACATCCTGGTGACCCCGGACGGCGAGGTGAAGGTCACCGACTTCGGCATCGCCCGGGCGACCAACGCGGTGCCGCTGACCCGGACCGGCACCATCATGGGCACGGCTTTCTACATCTCCCCGGAGCAGGCATCGGGGCGCCCCGTCACCCCGGCCAGCGACGTCTACTCGCTGGGCATCGTCGCCTACGAGTGCCTCACCGGTCGTCGGCCGTTCGACGGCGACACCCCCGTCAGCGTCGCGCTGGCCCAGGTCAGCGAGGAGCCGCCGGCGCTGCCCGACGACCTGCCGCAGCCCGTGCGCGCTCTCGTGATGAGGATGCTGGCCAAGGACCCGGCGGACCGGCCCGCCGCCGCGGGCGAGCTGGCCCGGGAGGCGCTCGCCCTGGCCGAAGTGGTCGCGAGCGCGGAGCGGACGCAGCCGGCCGTGGCCGCGGCCGGCGCGGTGCCGGTCGTCGGGGCCGCGTACGGCCGCACCGAGGACCCGCAGCCCGGCCCGACGGCCGAGGACGGCACCACCGTGGTCACACCGCGTGTCGGCACCGACACCGATCCGGGGTTCCGGCTGCCCGACGGGTCCGGGCTGCCGCGCTGGCTGCCGTACGCCGTGGGGCTCGTGCTGGCTGTCGTCGTGCTGCTGCTCGGCGTCCGAGCCTGCTCGACCGACCCGGGAAGCAGCGCCCGGACGACCGGGGGACAGCCGCAAGCGGACGCCACGCCGAACGCCACGGTCGACGTGGTCGCCGCGGACTACCGGGGTCGACCGGAGGACGCGGTGCGCTCGGATCTCACCGAGCTCGGCCTGCAGGTCCGGGTCGCGGCGTCGGTAGGTGCCGGTGATGTCGGTACGGTGAAGGACGTGACGCCCACCGGAAGGCTCGACGCCACCAGCAGCGTCACGATCGTCGTCGTCGAGGCGAGGACGTCCGCGCCGGTCGGGCACCCGGGCAAGCCGAAGCACCGACGTCACCACGGCCACGAGAAGCACGGCGAGAAGAAGGGGCACGAGCAGTGGTAGCCGGAGTCCCCGACCAGCTCGGTGGTCGCTACGAGATCGGCGAGCTGCTGGGCCGTGGCGGGATGGCCGAGGTGCACCTCGGGCGCGACACCCGGCTCGGCCGGTCGGTCGCGGTGAAGATGCTGCGGCCCGACTTCGCCAGGGACCCGTCCTTCCAGACCCGGTTCCGTCGCGAGGCCCACTCGGCGGCCTCGCTGAACCATCCCTCCGTCGTGTCGGTCTACGACACCGGGGAGGACGAGTTCGCCGGCAACCCGGTGCCGTACATCGTGATGGAGTACGTCGCCGGCTCGACCTTGCGGGACCTGCTCGCTTCGGGCAACAAGCTGGTGCCCGAGCGGGCTCTGGAGATCGTCGACGGTGTACTGGCCGCCCTGGCGTACAGCCACCAGCAGGGCATCGTGCACCGCGACATCAAGCCGGCCAACGTCATGCTCACCGGAGCCGGTGACGTCAAGGTGATGGACTTCGGCATCGCCCGGGCGATGGACGACGTCGGCGCCACCATGACGGCGACGTCGGCGGTCATCGGCACCGCCCAGTACCTCTCGCCCGAGCAGGCCCGCGGCGAGCAGGTGGACGCCCGCAGCGACCTGTACTCCACGGGCTGCCTCCTCTACGAGCTGCTCACCGGCCGCCCTCCCTTCGTCGGCGACTCACCGGTGTCGGTCGCCTACCAGCACGTCCGCGAGGACCCGGTACCCCCGTCCCGCCTGGACCCGGACCTGCCGCCGCACGTCGACGCCATCGTGCTCAAGGCGCTGGCCAAGGACCGCTCGGAGCGATACCAGACGGCGGACGAGATGCGCCGAGACATCGCCGCCGCGCTGGCCGGACGGCCGGTGTCGGCCGTGGTGCCCCCGACGTCGGCGCACCAGACCCAGACGGCTCCCCGGACCACGGTGCTGCCCGGCACCACGACGATGCCGGCCGTCGAAGGCCGTCGGCGGGCCCAGCCGGAACGCAACGGCAGCGGCGGCCGGGCCTTCGGCTACGCCCTGCTGGGCATCGCCGTCCTCGCCGTGTTCGTCATCGCCGCGCTCATCGCCCGGTCGGTCATCGGCGGCGGCGCCGAGCAGGTCGCGGTCCCCGACGTCCGCGGGCTCAACGTCCAGGACGCCCAGGCCGCGCTGGAGAAGCAGGGCCTGGTGCTCGGGGAGCAGACCCCGAAGCCGGACGACAACGTGGCCGAGGGCGACATCATCGACCAGAGCCCGGAGAGCGGCAACCAGATCGACAAGGGCTCGTCGGTCAGCGTGGTCGTGTCCACCGGTGTCGACGAGACGACCGTCCCGACGCTGGTCGGGCTCTCGCTGGACCAGGCGCAGCAGGCGCTACGGGATGCCGGCCTCGAGCTCGGCGACTCCACCGCCAAGCCGTCGGACCAGGACCGCAACACCGTGATCAAGGTGAGCCCGAACGAAGGCGAGACCGTGCCGTCCGGCAGCCGGGTCGACGTCACCTACGCCAGCGGGAACAACAAGGTGCCGAACGTCTCCGGACAGAGCGAGGCGGCGGCCCGGCAGAAGCTCGAGCAGGAGGGCTTCGTGGTCGGGGACACCCAGCAGGAGGAGTCCGCCGACGCCGCGCCCGGCACGGTCCTGCGCACGTCGCCGTCGGCGGGGGAGACGGTCCGGCTCGGCACCACGGTCAGCCTCGTGGTCGCGACCGCGCCGCCCGCCCCGTCAGAGACGCCGCTGCCGACCGAGCTCACCACCACGCCGCCGCCGGGCGGCTGACGCCGGCAGCAACCGCGGCGCGGCTTCCCGACGGCGACGTCAGGCCCGGGTGACGACCGGGGCCAGGCCGACACAGCGGTCCAGCGCGCCGGGGTCCCCGCAGCGGACCAGCCAGGTCGCGAGCAGCCGGTGGCCCCCCTCGGTGAGCACCGACTCGGGGTGGAACTGGACTCCCTCGACCGCCAGCTCGCGATGCCGAAGCGCCATCACGAGACCGCCCGCCGTGCGCCCGGTGACCTCCAGCTCGGGCGGGAGGCTGTCCTCCCGCACCGCCAGCGAGTGGTAGCGGGTCGCTGTGAACGGCGACGGCAGCCCGGCCAGCACGCCGGCTCCGTCGTGCAGCACCTCGCTGGTCTTGCCGTGCAGCAGCTCGGGGGCTCGCTCGACGACGGCGCCGTGCGCGACGGCGATGGCCTGGTGCCCCAGGCACACACCCAGCACCGGCACCTCGCCCTCGACCTCGCGGACCAGGTCGACGCAGACCCCGGCCTTCTCGGGGGTACCGGGCCCGGGGCTGAGCAGGACCCCGTCGTAGGACCTCGCGTCGGCCGGTACGACCTCGTCGTTGCGACGCACCGTGCAGTCCGCGCCGAGCTGGGCGAGGTACTGCACGAGGTTGAAGACGAAGCTGTCGTAGTTGTCGACGACGAGGATGCGCCGGGGACGCTGCTTTCTCTCGTCAGTCGTCGTCACTGGTCCACCGTCACGTCGAGGAAGGGCAGGGAGTCCTCGGCCCAGGGGAACACGGTCGTGAAGAGCACCAGGACGACCGCGGCGGCCAGCCCCGCTGCCAGCAGCATGCGCACCGGCCACGGGCCGGGCAGGTGCCGCCAGATCCACGCGTACATCAGGCCTTCCCTCTCGTTCCGGCCAGCGCCTGAGGGGGGCCGGCCTTCCTCTTCCGGGTCTCCTCCAGGTGCCCGAAGACGATCAACCGCTCGTACGACGCCCAGCGCGGGTTGCAGGTGGTGAGCGTGATGAGCTCGTCGGTCGGCGTCGCGTCCGGCTTGCCCGGCACCGGGTCGAGGACCCAGATCGACGACGGCGACACGATGCGGGTGCTGTCGACGACGTAGGTGTACCAGCGGGTGCGTGTCTCCACGACCACCGCGTCGCCCGGGCGCACCCGGTCCAGGTAGGCGAACGGCTGGCCGTTCGTCGCCCGGTGCCCGGCGAGGGCGAAGTTGCCCACCTGGCCGGGCCTGGCGGTTCCGGGGTAGTGCCCGATGCCGCGAGTGAGGTCGGCCAGGTCGACGCCCTGCACGACCGGCACCGACCAGGACTCCCCGAGCCGTGGGATGTGCAGGAACGCGATCCCCTCGCCGAAGTCGACCGTCGTCGGCTTCCCGGTGGCCGGGCCGGTCCCGGTCCCCGGGGCGGCCGGCGGCCGGGACCACGCCTCCCGCAGGTCGCCTGCCACCTGGTCCGTCTGCCGGTGCGCCTCGTAGTTGGTCCACACCAGCTGGTACGCCACGAACAGCATCAGCACCAGCCCTGCGGTGATCAGCAGCTCGCCGAGCCCCCGGACGGCGGGTCGCATCAGGAACCGGCCCGCGCGTAGAGCAGGTCGAGCGACCCCTGGTAGGCGGGCAGCTCGGTGTCGGTCGCCGCCTTCGTCTCGTACGTCAGGCCGAACTGGTCGACGTAGTAGCGGTAGGTCTGCACCGCCGGTGCCTCCTCCAGCGCCTGGGCCAGGCGCTCCGGGTCGCCGATCGCGGTGACGGTGTAGGGCGGGGAGTAGACCCGGCCCTGCAGGATCAGCGTGTTGCCGACGCAGCGGACCGCGCTGGTGCTGATGATCCGCTGGTCCATGATCTGCATCGCCTCGGCACCGCCGGCCCACAGGGCGTTCACCACCCCCTGCATGTCCTGCTGGTGCACCACCAGGTCGTCCGGGTTGGCCCCGGCCGGGAGGACCCGGTCGGCCGCCCGCGGGGCGTCGCCCAGCGTGACGGTCATGCTGGGCCCGGCGACGGCCGCGGTGCCGGCCGCGAACTCGATGGCGCGGGCCCGGCGCTGTGCCGCGGCCACCCGGCGGTCGGCGGCGCCCGCGCCCGCAGTCGCGTCGTCCACCGCCTGCCGGAGTCGCTCGACCCGGGTGGTGAGATCGTCGGCCCGCTGCTGCTCGGCCCGGATCAGGTCACCGAGGTCGTCCCGGCCGCCGCGCAGCTGGCCGCCGTTGGCCGCGCCGGCGCTCGTGACGAACAGCACCCCGGCCGCCCCGAACGCGAGTGGCGTGGCAAGCCGCCAGAGCGCTCGCACCAGGGCCTCCTCAGGTGGTCGGACGGTCAGGGATCGGTCGGCCCCGACGGCGGGCGGCGACGCCCGCGGAGCCCGGGAGCGCGCTCACGACTACGCTAACCGACGAACGGCACCCACTGGTGGTGCCCGACGGACCCCGCCGGCACTGCGTGCGGGGCTCGCCCGACACCGATGGTCCGAGGAGCTCGTCTCGTGCCCAAGTCCCGCCTCCGCCGCCGCAACGCCTACACGCCCCCCGAGGGAACGCCGAAGGCGGTCCGGGTCGGGTCACCGCCCTGGCTGGTCCCGGTGATGGTGGCCTGCTTCGTGATCGGCCTGCTCTGGGTGGTCACCTACTACGTGACCCAGACCGAGTACCCGATCGGCTCGCTCCACCTGTGGAACATGGGCATCGGCTTCGGCTTCATCATCGTGGGCTTCGTGCTGTCCACCCGCTGGAAGTAGCCGGCGCCCGCCGCTCGGCCGGGTCAGGGCGGCGTAGCCCCGGGCCCGCGGGCCGGCGTTGACCGGACTCCGGTGGTCGGGGCCCGAACAGCGCCCAACCTGGGGAAACACACGCGTGTAACTCATCCACACGGGTTATCCACAGTGTGGACAACCCCCCACCCCCCTCTCCGCCGAGTGGTGGGTTGGGCAGGCCGAACCCGGACATCTCGGGTGCCGAACCCACCACTCGCGGGGGTGGTTGGTGCGGGGGCAGGGAGCGGGGGGCGGGAAGCGGGGTCAGAGCCGCTCGAGGACGGTCGCGTTGGCCATGCCGCCGCCCTCGCACATCGTCTGCAGGCCCCAGCGTCCGCCGGTCTGCCGCAGGTGGTGCACCAGCGTCGTCATCAGCCTGGCCCCGGAGGCGCCCAGCGGGTGCCCGAGGGCGATCGCGCCGCCGCGCGGGTTGACCCGAGCCCGGTCCGCGCCGGTCTCGGCCAGCCACGCGCCGACCACCGAGGCGAAGGCCTCGTTCACCTCGAAGGAGTCGATGTCGGCCAGCGCGACCCCGGCCCGCCGCAGCACCCGTGCCGTGGCCGGGATCGGCCCGGTGAGCATGGTCACCGGGTCGACGCCGGCGGTGGCGAACGCGTGCAGCCGGGCGAGCGGACGCCAGCCGTGCCGGGCCGCCACCTCGGAGGTGGTCACCAGCAGGGCTGCGGCCCCGTCGGAGATCTGCGAGGAGTTGCCGGCCGTGACCACGCCGTCGGCCCGGAAGACCGGAGGCAGGGCGCCGAGCGTCTCGAGGGAGCTGCCCGGACGGACGCCCTCGTCGGCCGCGACGCCCTCGACCGGGGCGAGCTCGCCGTCGAAGGCGCCCGAGGCGCGCGCCGCGTCGGCGTTCGCGTGCGAGCACAGGGCGATCTCGTCCAGCTGCTGCCGGCTCAGGCCCCACCGCTCGGCGATGATCTCGGCGCTGACGCCCTGCGGCACCAGACCGTCGGGGTAGCGCCCCAGCATCCGGGGGCCGAACGGCTCGCCGGGGCCCTGGGTGACCGTGCAGAGCATCGGCACCCTGGACATCGACTCCACCCCGCCGGCGACGGCGACGTCGTACTGCCCGGCGATGACGCCGGCCGCGGCGAAGTGCACCGCCTGCTGGGAGGAGCCGCACTGGCGGTCGAGGGTCACCCCCACGACGTCCTCCGGCCAGCCTGCTGCGAGCACGGCGTTGCGGGCGACGTTGACCGCCTGCTCGCCGGTCTGCGAGACGCAGCCCCAGACCACGTCGTCGACCACCGCTGGGTCGAGGCCGGTGCGTGCCACCAGGGCGTCGAGGACGTGGGCGGACAGGTCCACCGGGTGGACCCCCGCGAGGCCGCCACCGCGCCGGCCCACCGGGGTCCGGACGGCGTCGACCACGACGGCGTCCCGGCCGGTCACCCCCGCAGCTCCAGCGTGCGCCAGACGACGACCGCGACGACGACCAGCACCGTTGCCCCGATGCCCGCCGCCTGCACCGCGGTGCGCTGCTTCTCGGGTGCGTAGGCGATCGCGGCCGCACACAGCGCGCCGGCCACCAGGCCGCCGAGGTGGGCCCGCCAGTCGATGCGGGGCACGACGAAGCCGATCACGAAGTTGATGGCGAGCAGCACCATCACCGTGCTCGTGTCCCGGCCCAGCCGGTGATAGACCACGAGGAACGCGCCGAGGACCCCGAAGACCGCCCCGGAAGCGCCCAGCGACGGCTGAGCCGGGCTGGCGAAGGCGTAGGACAGCGCGCTGCCGCCTACGGCCGCCACGAGGTAGAGGGCGGCGAACCGGGCCCGGCCCAGGGCGGCCTCGACCGGTGGACCGAACAGGAACAGCGCGTACATGTTGAAGGCGATGTGCAGCAGGCTCCCGTGCAAGAACGCCGACGTGAGCAGTCGGTAGTACTCGCCGTCGGCAACGCCCACGATCCGGCCGCCGGCGTCGACCGCGAGCCCCACGTCGAAGAAGCTGTTCGTGAACCCGGAGACCGCCTGCTGGAGCACGTAGGCCACGACGTTGATGCCGATGAGGACCTTGGTCACGTAGCCGGGGTTGTCGGTGACCCGGCCGCCGAACACGGTGGTCGCCTGGCGCAGCCCCTTGTTCCCCTCGCGGACGCACTCCGGGCACTGGAACCCGACCGAGGCCGGGATCATGCAGTCCGGGCAGATCCGCCGGTCACAGCGGACGCAGCGGATGTGCGCCTCGCGGTCGGGGTGCCGGTAGCAGACCGCCGCGTCGGACGAGGGGGTCGACCCGGCAGATGTGCCCCCGTCGCCGGCCCCGGCGACGTCGCCGCCCGCGTCGGACACCGGGCTCAGGACTGCTTGCGCTCGACGACGACGGTTTCGATCACCACGTCCTCGACGGGCCGGTCCATCGGCCCGGTCGACGTCGCGCTGATCGCGTCGACCACCTCGCGGCTCGGGCCGTCGGCCACCTCGCCGAAGATCGTGTGCCGGCGGTTGAGGTGGGGCGTGGGTCCGACGGTGATGAAGAACTGCGAGCCGTTGGTGCCCGGGCCGGCGTTGGCCATGGCGAGCAGGTACGGGCGGTCGAACTGCAGCTCCGGGTGGAACTCGTCGGCGAAGCGGTACCCGGGGCCGCCGGTGCCGGTGCCGAGCGGGTCGCCTCCCTGGATCATGAAACCGCTGATGACCCGGTGGAAGATGGTGCCGTCGTAGAGCCGGTCCTTGCTCTTCTGACCGGTGCCCGGGTTGACCCACTCGCGACCGCCCTCGGCCAGCTCGGTGAAGTTGGCGACGGTTTTCGGCGCGTGGTGCGGGAACAGCTGCAGCACGATGTCGCCGCGGTTCGTCTTCAGGGTGGCGTAGAGCTCGTCGGCCACGGGGTCCCTTCCAGGTCGTCTCGTCAGCGGACCTCCATCCTCCCACGGGGACGCCGACGTCGGACGGCGGGCGCCCCCCGGCCTGGACCTCCGGTTTCGAGGGGAGGAGGCTGGGCAGGAGCCGAACACTCACAGGTCCGACCGGAGGTTCCCTTGTCCCGCCAGACGACGCTGTCGAAGTCCGACGTGAAGAAGGCCCGCAAGCAGCTGCGCGCCGCCCGGAAGAACGCCTCCACCACCGTCGCGCCGATCGCGGCAGACGCTCGTGAGGCGACGGTGCGCGCTGCCGACGCCACCCGCGACTGGGCGGCCCCGAGGGTCGAGAGCGCTGTCGACTGGGCCGCCCCACGGGTGAGCACTGCCCGGGACTGGGCTGCGCCCCGCGTCGACACCGCGAAGGACTGGGCCGCCCCGCGCGTGGAGCCGGCCGTGGAGAAGGTCAAGTCCGACGTGCTGCCGGCGGTGACGGGCGCGATCGCCACTGCCCTGGCCGCCACCGAGCCGCAGCGGCACGAGATCGCCGACCGCAGCGCCGCCGCCCTCGCAGCCCTGCGCGGCGAGGTGCCGGCGCCGAGCCGCAAGAAGAGGCACCGGGTCCGCAAGGCGTTCCTTCTCGCCGGCGTCCTCGGCGCGGCCTGGGCCGGGTGGAAGGCGTGGATCGCCCGCACCCAGGACCCGGTCGACGCGTGGACCACCCCCGCGCCGACTCCGGTACCTGCCAGCGTGCCGGCGGCCGCGAGCAGCGTCACCGTGGTCGACGCGCCGGTGCCGACCGACGACGCGGCCGGTGCGGGACCGGACGAGGCCGTGGCCGACGCGGCCGACGAGGCGGCCGAGAAGCCGCCGGCCAAGACGACCGAGAAGGTGACCCCGGCGCGGGCCAAGAAGGTCTCGCAGGCGGCCGACAAGAACCCGAAGGGCTCGTCCACGGCCAAGTGAGCCGGGCAGCCCTGCCGAGGGCTGCGGCGGCGCCGTCGATGGTGGAGACGAAGGGACTCGAACCCTCAACCCCCGCCTTGCAAAGGCGGTGCTCTGCCAGTTGAGCTACGTCCCCGCGGTGGGACCCGAGACCGGGTGTCCACGCGGTGAGGCGGTGTACCGCCCGGTCGAGCTGCTCAGTCGACCCGGTCGGTGGCCTCGGCCCAGAGGTCCGCTTCGGCGTTGCGGTCGGCGGTGATCTTCTTCCAGGCCAGCGCGCCCCCGACTGCAGCGACGACCAGAGCAAGCAGCTTCTTCATCGCGCGCCCTCCTGGGTTCCGCGGGTGGCGGACCGCCGGGGAGCGGGGCGCCGGAGTGGGCCTAAGTGGACTTGAACCACTGACCTCTGCCTTATCAGGGCAGCGCTCTAACCAACTGAGCTATAGGCCCGCGTGAGCGTGAAGCGATCGGTGCCGCGCAAGACTACCCCAGAGCCCAGGCGCTCCCGAAGCCAGATCCCGCTTGCCGGGCGACCGCTCAGACGTCCTCGGTGAAGGTCAGGTGCAGGCCGCCGACCAGGCTCGCCGCCATGTTGTACAGGAACGCCGAGAGCGTGCACAGCGCGGTGAGCAGCACCGCGTTGACGGCGGAGAGCACGATCGTGATGGACAGCACCTTGCCGAGCCCGACGTAGTCCAGGATGTTCACGCCCTGGCCGTTGTCACTCGACCGGGTCACGCTCTCGACGGTGGCGCCGACCGAGTCGAACACCCCCATCGTGTCGAGCACCGACCACAGGACGAAGACCGCCACGACGGCCACGACGGCCATCGCGATCGACAGCAGGAACGACAGCTTCATGACCGACCAGGGGTCGACCCTGCTCAGCACCAGGCGGGCCCGGCGGGCCCGGACCCGGGCCGCGGGCCGGGCCTGGGTGGCCCCGGCAAGGGTGTCGGTCACAGGAGACATGGTGGCGGTCGGGGGACCACTGCGCCACTCGCGCCCCGAAGTCTGGGAGCTGCTCACTTCTCGACCCACCTCGTCCTGTGCCTCACTCGACCGGGGTTCCGGCCGGGCCGTCGGCTCCGGAGTCGCCCTGCGGGTCGGTGGCCGTGGACTCGACCGCCGACTCCTCTGACTCCTCTGACTCCTCGGACTCCTCGGACTCCTCGTCCGGATCGTCCTCGACCGCTGCCCGCTCGGCGTTGCGGGCGATCGCCACCACGGTGTCATCGTCGGCGAGCGAGATGAACCGCACCCCCATGGTGACACGGCCGGTGGTGTTGACCTCCCCCACCGAGACCCTGGTGACACCTCCGGAGGCCTTGATCGAGAAGACCTCGTCGTCGTCGCCGACCACGACCGCCCCGACGATCGAGCCGCGGGCCTCGTTGAACTTCATCGCCTGCACGCCGGTGCCGCCGCGGCCCTGGAGCCGGTACTCCTCCACCGGGGTCCGCTTGGCGAACCCGCCATCGGTGACGGTGAAGACGGAGAAGCCGGGCCCGGCCACCTCCATCGCGAGCAGCTCGTCGTCTCCCTTGAAGCGCATGCCGGTCACACCGGAGGTCGACCGGCCCATCGGCCGCAGCGCCTCGTCGGTGGCGGTGAACCGCACCGACATACCCCGCCGGCTGACGAGCAGCAGGTCGTCGTCGGCGGTGACCAGCTTGGCCGAGATCAGCTCGTCGCTGCCGCGGTCGTCGTCCTCACGCAGGTTGATGGCGATCAGTCCGCCGGAGCGGTTCGAGTCGTACTCCGTCAGTCGTGACTTCTTCACCATGCCGCGCTTGGTGGCCAGCACGAGGTAGGGCGCGACGTCGTAGTCCTTGAGGTCGATGATCTGAGCGATCTGCTCGTCCGGCTGGAAGGCCAGCAGGTTCGCGACGTGCTGCCCGCGCGCGTCGCGCCCGGCGTCCGGCAGCTGGTAGGCCTTCGCCCGGTAGACCCGCCCCTTGTTGGTGAAGAACAGGATCCAGTGGTGGGTGGTCGTCACGAAGAAGTGCTCGACCAGGTCGTCCTGACGCAGCTGCGCACCCCGGACACCCTTGCCGCCGCGTCGCTGCGCCCGGTAGAGGTCGGTGCGGGTGCGCTTGGCGTAGCCACCACGGGTGATGGTGACGACGACGTCCTCCTCCGGGATGAAGTCCTCGGCGGACATGTCGCCCTCGTAGGGCACCAGCTGCGTGCGCCGCTCGTCGCCGTACTTGTCGACGATCTCCGCGAGCTCGTCGCGCACGATCTGCCGCTGACGCTCGTCGGAGGCCAGGATCGCGGTGTACTCCTCGATGTCGCGCATCAAGGCCTCGTAGCGGTCGAGCAGCTCCTGGCGTTCGAGCGCGGCCAGCCGCCGCAGCTGCATGTTGAGGATCTCGACCGCCTGGATCTCGTCGATCTCCAGCAGCTGGATCAGACCGTCACGGGCGGCCTCGGCCGAGGCACTCCCACGGATCAGCGCGATGACCTCGTCGATCCGGTCGAGGGCCTTGAGCAACCCCCGCAGGATGTGTGCGCGCTTCTCTGCTTCCTGCAGGAGGTAGCGGGTGCGCCGGACGATGACCTCGATCTGATGGGTCGTCCAGTGCCGGATGAACGCGTCCAAGGACAAGGTGCGCGGCACGCCGTCGACGAGGGCGAGCATGTTGCAGCCGAACGTGTCCTGCAGCGGGGTGTGCTTGTAGAGGTTGTTGCGCACCACGCTGGCCACCGCGTCGCGCTTGAGAACCACCACGAGCCGCATGCCGGTGCGCGCGGACGAGTCGTCGCGCAGGTCGGCGATCCCCTGCACCTTGCCGCTGTCGGCCAGCTCGGCGATCTTGCGGGCCAGCGCGTCCGGGTTCACCTGGTACGGCAGCTCGGTGATGACCAGGCAGGTACGGCCGCGGTTGTCCTCCTCGACCTCGACGACCGCGCGCATCGTGACCGAGCCGCGGCCGGTGGTGTACGCGTCGCGGATGCCGTGGGTACCGACGATCAGGCCCTTGGTCGGGAAGTCCGGACCCTTGACCCGCTCGAGCAGCGCGGCCAGCAGCTCCTCCTGGCTGGCCTCCGGGTGGTCGAGGTGCCACTGCACGCCGGAGGCGACCTCGCGCAGGTTGTGCGGCGGGATGTTGGTCGCCATGCCGACCGCGATGCCGCCGGACCCGTTGACGAGCAGGTTGGGGAAGCGCGACGGGAGGACCGTCGGCTCCTGCTGCCGGCCGTCGTAGTTCGGGGCGAAGTCGACCGTGTCCCGGTCGATGTCGCGCACCATCTCCATGGCCAGCGGCGCCAGCCGGCACTCCGTGTAGCGCATCGCGGCCTGGCGGTCGTCGCCCGGTGAGCCGAAGTTTCCCTGGCTCTGCACCAGCGGGTAGCGCAGCGACCAGGGCTGGCCGAGCCGGACCAAGGTGTCGTAGATGGCGGTGTCGCCGTGCGGGTGGTACTGGCCCATGACGTCACCGACGACGCGCGAGCACTTCGAGAAGCCGCGGTCGGGTCGGTAGCCGCCGTCGAACATGGCGTACAGCACCCGACGGTGCACCGGCTTGAGACCGTCACGCACGTCCGGCAGCGCTCGCTGCACGATGACGCTCATCGCGTAGTCGAGGTAGGACCGCTGCATCTCGACCTGGAGGTCGACCGGCTCGATCCGGCCGCCCTGGGGGACGGGCGGCAGGTCGGTGGTGTCAGTCACGGGTGGTCTCCTAGCGGGCGTACGTCGGTCGGCGGTGCGGCAACGGTGCGCGGGCGGTCGGCGGTGTCCTGACTAGATGTCGAGGAACCGGACGTCCTTGGCGTTGCGCTGGATGAACTTGCGTCGGCTCTCGACGTCCTCGCCCATCAGCTCGGTGAAGAGCACGTCGGCCAGGGCCGCGTCCTCGAGGGTGACCTGGAGCAGCACCCGTCGCTCCGGGTCCATCGTGGTGTCCCACAGCTCGTCGTTGTTCATCTCGCCGAGGCCCTTGTAGCGCTGCACCGGCTCGTCCTTGAGCGTGCGTTTGCCGGCCTCGATGCCAACAGCCATCAGCGCCTCCCGCTCTCGGTCCGAGTAGGCGTACTCCGGCTCCGCCGGCCGGGCCCACTTGATCTTGTAAAGCGGCGGCTGGGCCAGGAACACGTAGCCCTGCTCGACGACCGGGCGCATGAAGCGGAACAGCAGCGTGAGCAGCAGGGTGCGGATGTGCTGGCCGTCCACGTCGGCGTCGGCCATCAGCACGACCTTGTGGTAGCGCAGCCGGTTGAGGTCGAAGTCGTCGTGGATGCCGGTGCCCAGCGCGGAGATGATGGCCTGGACCTCCTGGTTGCCCAGTACCCGGTCCAGGCGCGCCCGCTCGACGTTGAGGATCTTGCCGCGGATCGGGAGGATCGCCTGGGTCCGCTGGTCGCGACCCTGCTTGGCAGGGCCGCCGGCCGAGTCGCCCTCGACGATGAAGAGCTCGCACTCCTCGGGGTTGGTCGACTGGCAGTCGGCGAGCTTGCCGGGGAGGCTGCCGCCGCCGAGCAGACCCTTGCGGCTGCGGGCCGCGTCTCGTGCCTTGCGCGCCGCCAGCCGTGCGAAGGCGGCACCCTGTGCCTTGCGCGCGATCTCCTTGCCCTCGCCGGGGTTCTTCTCGAACCACTCGCCGAGCCGGTCGTTGACGACCTTCTGCACGAACGACTTCGCCTCGGTGTTGCCGAGCTTGGTCTTGGTCTGTCCCTCGAACTGGGGGTCGACGAGCTTGACGCTGACGATCGCGGTGAGGCCTTCGCGGACGTCGTCGCCGGTGAGGTTGGCGTCCTTCTCCTTGAGGATGTTCCAGTCGCGGGCGAACTTGTTGACCAGCGTGGTCAGGGCCGCCCGGAAGCCCTCCTCGTGGGTGCCGCCCTCGTGGGTGTTGATGTTGTTCGCGAAGGTGTGCACCGACTCGGAGAAGCCGGTGTTCCACTGCATCGCCACGTCGAGGGACATCCCCCCGTCGACGTACTCCGACTCGGCCTCGAAGGACACGACCGTGCGGTGCACGGCGTCCTTGCGCGCGTTGAGGTAGTCGACGTAGTCGACCAGACCGCCGTCGTAGCAGTAGACGACCTGGGTCTGGGTGGTCTCCTCGACCTCGTCGGCGTCGGCCTCCTCGGTGCTCGCCGGGCGCTCGTCGCGCAGGACGATGGTGAGCCCGCGGTTGAGGAACGCCATCTCGCGCAGCCGGTTGGACAGTGTCTCGAAGCTGTAGTCCGTGGTCTCGAAGATGTCCGTCGAGGGCCAGAAGGTGATCGTCGTGCCGGTCGTGTCGACGGCCTCACCGACCGCGAGCGGCGCGTCGGGCACGCCGAGCGAGTACGACTGCGTGTGCAGCCTGCCGTGGAGTCGGACCTCGACGTCGAGCTTCGAGGACAGGGCGTTGACGACCGAGACGCCGACGCCGTGCAGACCGCCGGACACCTTGTAGCCACCGCCACCGAACTTGCCGCCGGCGTGCAGCACGGTGAGGACGACCTCGACCGCGGGGCGGCCCTCGCTCTCGACGTTGTCGACCGGGATGCCCCGGCCGTTGTCACTGACCCGGACACCGCCGTCAGCGAGCAGGGTCACCTCGATCCGGTCGCAGTGCCCGGCAAGGGCCTCGTCGACGGCATTGTCGACGACCTCGTAGACCAGGTGGTGCAGGCCGCGCTCACCGGTGGAGCCGATGTACATGCCAGGCCGCTTGCGGACCGCCTCCAGGCCCTCGAGCACCTGGATCTGGCTGGCGTCGTAGGTGGGGGCTGCCGGAGGGGCCGGCGGGGGGCCGGCCGTCGTGACGGGGGAGGGCGTGGAGGGCTCGGTCGGCTGCGCCGGCTGGGTCACGGATCACCTTTCGTCGCGCGCGGTGGCGCCCGGGTCGAGGCGCCGTCGCGGCGCGCTGCGGGGAGGGCGCGGGGGGGCCGCGCTGTCAACGTTCATCCTACTGGTCCAACGCTGCTGAAACGGCATCCAGGGGCCCCTGGGGAGGGTTTTCCCGGGCGCAGACGGGTGGGGATGGCTCCCCCCACGCGGCCGGGGGGTCACAACGGTCCCTGTGGCGCTCGCCGGGAACCGCTCGTGCCCCCGGCGCGGTCAGCCGTAGGTGTCGCGTGGCCCCCGGCCGGGCACCGCGAGCCGCCCCTTCTTCCACGAGGGGCTGCCGGGGCCGCGCACCGTGACGGCGGTGACCACCCCGGCGCCGAGGTCCGCCGCGAGGCGGGCCAGCAGCGTCGGCGCCAGCAGCCGGATCTGGGTGGCCCAGGCGGTCGAGTCGGCGCTCAGCACCAGCTCGCCGCCGTCGAAGGAGACCGGCACCGCGTGCGCCGCCAGCTGCGGCCCGACGATCGTGGGCCACCGCCCCATCACGTCGCCGACCGCCTTCTCGGTCTCCCAGCCGCGCTCGGTGACGAGCCGGTCGAGGGTGCTGCCCAGCAGCTGCGGGTCGCGCTCGTCCGGGTGGGCACCGCTGCGGGTCTCGTCGACGACCCGGGACCGGCGTCTGCCCCCCGGAGCTGCGCCTCGGTCGGCCGGAGGGCTGGACCGGCCGGGGACCAGACCCCGGCGCCGGGCCTCCGTACGGGCGCTGGCGAGCGCCTCGCGCGCCAGGTCGAGACCCGACCGGCGCGGGGACCCGCCGTCGGCCGCCACCGCAGGTCCGGGTGGCCTGGTGCGGTCCGGGCGGTCGGGCTCGCTCACCGGACCCGCCTGACCTCGGCGCCCATGACGTCGACCCGGGCCCCGGCCAGCTGTTGGGGGACGTCGCCGGGGACGGCCGCGGTGACCAGCACCTGCTCGGCCCCGGCCACCATGGCGGCCAGCCGCTCGCGGCGGTGGTCGTCCAGCTCCGCGAACACGTCGTCGAGGACCAGCACCGGCTCACCGCCGGGGGACGAGTCCCCGGACTCGGTGCGGAGCAGGTCGTAGGACGCCAGCCGCAGCGCGAGGGCGAACGACCACGACTCGCCGTGGCTGGCGTAGCCCTTGGCCGGCATCGGGCCGAGCTTGAGCACCAGCTCGTCGCGGTGCGGGCCGACCAGCGAGACACCGCGGTCCAGCTCGGCCTTGCGCTGGGTGGCCATCCGTTCGAGCAGGGCGGCGGCGAGGAGGTCCTTGTCCGCGGGCAGCGGACGTGGGGAGTCGTCCGCGTGCAGCGGACGTGGGGAGTCGTCCGCGGGCAGCGGACGTGGCGAGTCGTCCGCGGACGGCCGATCTGCCGAGTTCTCGGCCGGCAACGCAGGTCCGGGGCGGTCTGCCGTCGCCGGGAGCCCGTCTCCGAGCGAGCTCCGGTAGTCCATCGTCGCGGGGCCACCGGAGGCGAAGCCTGACTCGGACACCGACTGGTAGGCCTTGTCGACCAGCGGGCGCAGGGCGTCGACCAGGTCCAGCCGGGCGGCGAGCAGCTCGCCGCCGACGGCGGCCAGGTGCGCGTCCCAGACCTCGAGCGTGCGGAGGTCGACCTGGTCGGAACGACGGCCGGCGCCCGACTTCAGCAGTGCGTTGCGCTGCTTGAGCACCCGGTCGTAGTCGGCGCGTACGCCGGCGAACCGTGGCGCACGCAGGACCAACAGCTCGTCGAGGAAGCGGCGTCGCTCGGCCGGGTCGCCCTTGACCAGCGCCAGGTCCTCCGGCGCGAACAGCACCGTGCGCAGGATGCCGAGCACGTCGCGCGGCCGCTGGACCGGCGCCCGGTTGACCCTCGCCCGGTTGGCTCGTCCGGGGGTGATCTCGACCTCGACCAGCAGCTGCCGGTCGTCGCGGACGACCTGACCGCGGACGACGGCCCGCTCGGCGCCGAGCCGCACCAGGGGTGCGTCCTGGGCGACCCGGTGGGAGCCGAGGGTCGCGAGGTAGCCGACCGCCTCGACCAGGTTGGTCTTGCCCTGGCCGTTGGGACCCACGAAGGCCGTGACGCCGGCGTCGAGCGGCAGCTCGACCTCGGTGTAGGACCGGAAGTCGCGCAGCGAGAGGTGCGCAACCCTCATGTCGACCTCGCCTGCGACGGCCGCACTAGGCCGGGGACTCCGTCTCGCCGGCCGCGATCTTCGTCACCGCGTGGCCGCCGAACTGGTTGCGCAGGGCGGCGACCGCCTTCATCGCCGGCGAGTCGTCCTGCCGGGAGGCGAAGCGGGCGAACAGGGCCGCGGACATGACCGGCGCGGGCACGGCGTGGTTGATCGCCTCCTCGATGGTCCAGCGACCCTCCCCGGAGTCCTCGACGTAGCCCCTGATCTCCGCCAGCTTGGGGTCCTCCTCGAGGGCCAGCACCAGCAGGTCCAGCAGCCACGACCGGATCACCGTGCCCTGGGTCCAGCTCTTGATGACCCCGGGCACGTCGTCGACGACCGCCGCCGCCTCGAGGAGCTCGAACCCCTCGGCGTAGGCCTGCATCAGGCCGTACTCGATGCCGTTGTGCACCATCTTGGCGAAGTGCCCGGCCCCCACGGCGCCGGCATGGACGAAGCCGGACTCGCCCTCGGGCTTCAGCGCGTCGAACGCCGCCTGGGCCTTGGCGACCGTTTCGGCGTCGCCGCCGACCATCAGCGCGTAGCCGTTGTCCAGGCCCCACACGCCGCCGGACACGCCGGCGTCGACGAAACCGATGCCGCGCTCTGCCAACATCGCGGCGTGCTCCTTGTCGTCGGTCCACCGGGAGTTGCCCCCGTCGACCACGACGTCGCCGTCACCGAGGAGCTCGCCGAGGGACTCGATGGTCGAGCGGGTGATGTCGCCGGCAGGCACCATCACCCAGACGACCTTCGGCGAGGGCAGCTGCTGGACCATGTCGGCCAGGTCCGTGCTGTCGCTGATGTCCTGGTTGCGGTCGTAGCCCACGACCGTGTGCCCCGCGCGGCGCAGGCGCTCGCGCATGTTGCCACCCATCTTGCCGAGCCCGACGAGTCCGATCTCCATGCTGCCGCCTTCCGACGCGAGGTCCTGCTTCCGAGCCTGCCCCGAGCGAGGGCCGGTGACGCGAGCGTCGTCTCAGCCGGTCAGCCGGACCGGCATGAGCAGGTAGCGGTAGGCGTCGCCGGCTGCGGCCTCGGCCGAGTCCTTGCCGGCCAGCACCGCCGGACGGGTGGGTGCGGTGAACCGCAGCTCGGCGTGCTCGGCACCGAGAGCGCCGAGACCGTCGAGCAGGTACGCCGGGTTGAACGCGATCGAGATGTCGTCGCCGTCCAGCGTGGCGTCCAGCGACTCGGAGGCCTGGGCCTCGTCACCGGTGCCTGCCTCGAGGGTCAGCTCGCCGGCGGCGAAGCTGAGCCGGATCGGGGTGTTGCGCTCGGCGACGAGGGCGACCCGGCGGACCGACTCGACCAGGCCGGCCGTGCTCACGGTCGCCACCCCGGTCGACTCGGAGGGAAGCAGCGACTTGTACTTCGGGAACTCCCCGTCCAGCAGCCGGGAGGTGGTGCGTCGCCCCGACCCCTCGAAGCCGACCAGCCCCTCGCCGGCGCCCGGGGTGGCGAGCGCGACCGTGACCTTGTCGGCGCTGGCCAGCGCCTTCGCGGTGTCGGCGAGCGTGCGCGCCGGCACCAGCGCGATGGCCTCGAGACCGGTCTGCTCCGGGGACCAGGCGAGCTCACGGACGGCCAGCCGGTAGCGGTCGGTGGCCGCCATCGTGATCGTCGAGCCCTCGATCTCCAGCCGGACGCCCGTCAGCACCGGGAGGGTGTCGTCGCGGCCGGCCGCCACCGAGACCTGGGCGACCGCCGCGGCGAACGCGTCTCCGTGCAGGGAGCCGGACGCGCCGGGCATCTCCGGGAGCGCGGGGTAGTCCTCGACCGGGAGCGTGAGCAGCGTGAACCGGGAGGAACCGCAGGTCACGACCACCTTCGCGGCGTCGGTCGCGACGTCGACCGGGCGGGACGGCAGGCTGCGGGAGATGTCGGCCAGCAGCCGTCCGCTCACCAGCGCGGTGCCCGGCTCGGCGACCTCCGCCGGCACCTCGACCCGGGCCGAGACCTCGTAGTCGAAGCTCGAGAGGACGAGCCGGCCGTCCGCGGCGTCCAGCATCAGCCCGGCGAGGACCGGCACCGGTGGCCGCGCCGGCAGGCTGCGGGCAGCCCAGGCCACCGCGTCCGCGAGCACGTCCCGCTCCACCCGGAACCTCACCGAGCACCTCCGACCTTCTCGTCCGACCTTGCCGTGCGACCGTTGTCCACGGATCCGCCTGTCCCCGTCATGCTGTGCCGATCCAACTCCCTAGGTAACTGTGGTGGTCTCACCAGGGGTGGTGGACACTGTGGAGATCGTCCATCGTCGCAGGTCAGACGGTACGACGCCGTGGGGACACTCTGGGGACGGCCCTGGGGGCGAGACCCCGTGCCCTGTGCATCGTCGAGGCGGTGCCCGGTCGTCCACAGCGGTCCCACCCGCTGTACCGGTGCTGTCCACAGGGTTGTCCCCACGATGTGAACGCGGTCCCCCCGGCGGGGGAGCGCAGCGGACCGGACCATGTCAGAGCGCCCGGGCCTGCGACTTGATCCGGTTGGTCAGCTCGGTGACCTGGTTGTAGACGCTGCGCCGCTCGGCCATCAGCTGGCGGATCTTCTTGTCCGCGTGCATGACGGTGGTGTGGTCCCGGCCGCCGAACTGCTGGCCGATCTTCGGCAGCGAGAGGTCGGTGAGCTCCCGGCACAGGTACATCGCGATCTGCCGGGCGGTCACCAGCACCCGGGAGCGGGACGAGCCGCAGAGCTCCTCCATCGTCTGCCCGAAGTACGCCGCGGTCTGGGCCATGATGGTCGCGGCCGTGATCTCCGGCTGGGAGTTGTCCGGGATGAGGTCCTTGAGCACGATCTCGGCCAGCGCCAGGTCGACGCCCTGCCGGTTGAGGCTGGCGAAGGCCGTCACGCGGATCAAGGCGCCTTCGAGCTCGCGGATGTTGGTGGAGATCTTGCTGGCGATGAACTCGAGAACTTCTGGGGGAGCCGCCAGTCTTTCCTGAGCCGCCTTCTTGCGCAGGATGGCGATCCGGGTCTCCAGCTCGGGCGGCTGCACGTCGGTGATCAGGCCCCAGTGGAACCGGTTGCGCAGCCGGTCCTCGAGGGTGACCAGCTGCTGTGGCGGCCGGTCGGAGGAGATCACGATCTGCTTGTTGGCGTTGTGCAGGGTGTTGAAGGTGTGGAAGAACTCCTCCTGGGTCTGCTCCTTGTTCTCCAGGAACTGGATGTCGTCGACCAGGAGGATGTCCACGTCGCGGTACCGCCGGCGGAAGCCGTCCGCCCGACCGTCGCGGATGGAGTTGATGAAGTCGTTGGTGAACTCCTCGGAGCTCACGTAGCGGACCTTCACGCCGGGGAACAGGCTCATGCCGTAGTGGCCGATGGCGTGCAGCAGGTGGGTCTTTCCCAGCCCGGAGTCGCCGTAGATGAACAGCGGGTTGTAGGCCTTGGCCGGGGCCTCGGCCACGGCGACCGCCGCGGCGTGCGCGAAGCGGTTGCTGGAGCCGATGACGAAGGTCTCGAACAGGTAGCGCGGGTTGAGCCGGGTGGGCTCGGACTCCCGCCGGGCACCGGGCTCGCGACCGGTGCCGGGGGTGTCGGCGGCCTCGGCCGAGGGCGGGGCGGACGGGGCCGACAGCGAGCCGGAAGCGTCGGCCGGCTCCGGAGCGGCGTCAGGCGGGGTGCCGGCGTCCAGGCTGGGATCGACCACGACGGCAAGCCGCAGCTCCCGTCCGACCTGCTCCGAGAGCACCGAGGAGACGACCTGCCGCAGCCGGGCCTCGATGACGTCCTTGGCGTAGTGGTGGGGGACCGAGAGCAGCGCCGTCTCGCCGACGACGCCGTCCAGCCGGCTCAGCCGGACGAGGGCACGCTCCTGCTGCTGGGTGATCGTCTGCTCGAGCACGGCCAGGGTGCGGGACCAGACCGGAGCCCAGTCCGCTGCGGTCTCCGGCTGCGGGACCGGGCCATCAGCCGGGAAGGCCACCGGCTGGTCGTCGAGCTGGGTCGTCGGGGCGCCGGTCTCGTCGGTCACGCGTGTGTCCTTCCCGCGTGCGCGCAGGCGCACGGTCTGGCCGTCGAGTGGGCACCACCCGCCGGGCCGGTCTCGTCGTGGTGTCGCGCCCCGCGCCGCGGAAATCTCGCGGCTGGAACGGTCTGTCCACATCGTCGTCCACAACCTGTGTACACACGTTGTCCCGTTTTGTGGTGAGACGGGCAGGTGCGAGCGTCGAATCCCGTAGGACGACGGGAGGGGAAGTCCCCGGCGACCTGCGAGACACTAACGACGCCGCGGTGCCCCCAGCAAGCGGTTGTCCACAACCCGCACCCGGAAATCCAGCCCGCGGACACCTGCACCGGCGTGTCGCGCCCACCGCCACCTGTCGTGGCTGGGAGACTGGCCGGTCGGACGCCGGTCACCCGACGGCTGCGGCCGGTTTGACCGGGGCGTCGCCACGCCCGTACCGTTGCCCGGTCGAGTCGTCGACAGCCGCTGCGGCGTGCCCGCGGAGGAGCCTCTCCGTGGGCTGGCTGCGCCTGGACGGTGACCGGCCGAACAGACCCTGGCACCCCGTGTGCCACGCGTGCCCGGCGCTCCGTCGGCGGGCCACGCGCCAGCTAGCAGTCCGGGAGCCCTCGAGTGAGCAAGCGCACGTTCCAGCCCAACAACCGTCGTCGCGCCAAGACCCACGGCTTCCGCCTGCGGATGCGCACCCGGGCGGGCCGGGCGATCATCGCCGCTCGGCGCACCAAGGGTCGCGCCAAGCTGTCGGCCTGACCGACGTGCTCCCGGCCGGAGCCCGGCTGCGCCGCTCCGCCGACTTCACCGCGACGCTGCGGGCCTCCCGGGCGACCCGTGCGGACGGGATGCTGGTGCTGCACGCGGCGCTGCCCCCGGCGTCCGCGGTCCGGGGCGTCCGCACGGGCGTTGGCTCCCCGCCGCAGGTCGGCTTCGTCGTGCCGCGGGCCGTGGGTCCGGCCGTCCGCCGCAACCTGGTGCGCCGCCGGCTGCGGCACCTGATGCGGGACCGGCTGACCACCCTCCCGGCCGGCAGCCGCCTGGTGGTCCGGGTGCTCCCCCCCGCGGCCGCGGCGTCCTACCCGGCGCTGTCCGCCGCCCTGGACCGGGCGCTCGAGCGCGCCCTGCGCTCGCCCCGACGCGGCCCGGTGGCCTCGTGAGCGCGACCCTGCGTCACGCGGCCGGCCGGCTCGGCAGCGCGATCGGCTGGCTGCTGGTGCTCCCGATCCGCGCCTACCAGCTGGTGCTGTCCCCTCTGCTGGGACCGCGCTGCCGCTTCTACCCCTCGTGCTCGGCGTACGCCGTGGAGGCGATCACGACCCATGGGCCGGTGCGCGGCCTCTGGCTGGCCGGCCGCCGGCTGCTGCGCTGCCACCCGTGGAACCCGGGTGGCCTCGACCCCGTTCCCCCCAGACGACCCGGTGCCGGCCACGGCGCCCCCCAGGGAGCTCGTCCGTGACCCACGCCGTCCAGCTGCTGGAGCCTCTCTACGAGGCCGTCACCTTCATCATGGTGGCGTTCCACACCTTGTTCAAGAACATCGGCCTTGACCCGGCCGGCGGCCCGGCCTGGGCACTGTCGATCGTCGGTCTCGTGGTCGTGATCCGGATCCTGCTCATCCCACTGTTCGTCAAGCAGATCAACGCCCAGCGCGGCCTGCAGCTGCTGCAGCCGGAGATCAAGAAGATCCAGGCCAAGTACAAGGGCAAGAGCGATCCGGAGTCCCGGCAGAAGCAGCAGCAAGAGATGATGAAGCTGTACAAGGACAACGGGACCAACCCGTTGGCCTCGTGTCTGCCGATCATCCTGCAGGCGCCGATCTTCTTCGCTCTCTTCCATGTGCTCAACGGGATCGCCAAGGACAAGCCGAAGGGCTTCCTCACCCAGGGGCTCGTCACCCAGGCGGGGAACGCCGAGATCTTCGGCGCCAACCTCTCCGACAAGTTCATCGGTGCCGACACGGTGTCGGTCCAGGTCCTCACCGCGGTGCTCATCGTCCTCATGTCGGCGTCGACGTTCACGACGCAGAAGCAGCTGATGAGCAAGAACATGCCGGCCGACGCCATGAACAACCCGTTCGCCCAGCAGCAGAAGATCCTGCTCTACGTCTTCCCGCTGGTGTTCGCGGTCTCCGGGGTGAACTTCCCGATCGGCGTCCTGCTCTACTGGCTGACCACGAACGTGTGGTCGATGGGCCAGCAGTTCTACGTGATCCGGCGCAACCCCGCCCCCGGCTCGCCCGCCGCGGAGGCACTGGAGCGTCGCAAAGCTGCCAAGCAGGCACACAAGCAGTCCCACCGCCAGGCCGCGGCCGGCGACGTCGCCACCGTGGAGAGCGCCGACGGGGACGACGCCGCAGGCGGCGAGCCCACCGACGACGCGCCCCGGCCGGGCGGCCAGCGGCAGCAGCCCAAGCGCAAGAAGAAGCGCTAGCCCCCGCGGCGCCCGTGCCGCACCCCGACCCCGCCGGACACCGGCGACGTGACCCGCACCAGCACCGGAGGACCCCGCGATGACCAGTTCACCCGCGCCGCAGGACGACACGATGACCGAGCCGGAGGCGACCGATTCGACCGAGTCGACCAAGTCGACCGAGGCGACCTCGACCGCCCCGCCGACCGGGGCGGCCCACGAGCCGGTGGTCGACGTCGCCGCCGAGGACGCCGGGGCCGGCGACGGGGCGGTACCTGCCGCCGGAGCCGGCAGTGACCTGGAGCGGGAGGGCGAGATCGCGGCCGACTACCTCGAGGACCTGCTCGACATCGCCGACCTGGACGGCGACATCGACATGGACGTCGAGCGGGACCGCGCCGTGGTGTCCGTGGTCGGGGGCGACCTGGACGACCTGGTCGGCCGGGACGGCGTCGTGCTCGAGGCGCTGCAGGAGCTGACCCGGCTCGCGGTTCACGCCCGCACCGGCAACCGCAGCCGGCTGATGCTGGACGTCGGGGGCTACCGGGCCGGCCGCAAGGCCGTGCTCGCCGAGCTCGGGCGGGCCACCGCGGAGACGGTCCGGACCACCGGCGAGCCGGTCCGGCTCGAGCCGATGTCGCCGTTCGAGCGCAAGGTCGTTCACGACGCCGTGGCGGAGGCCGGGCTGACCAGCGAGTCCGAAGGCGAGGAGCCGCACCGCCGGGTCGTCGTCCTGCCGTCCTGACCTCACGCAGCCCCGAGACCTCGAGGCGCTGACCGATGGATGTTCCACGTGAAACCGCGGTCGAGGTGTTCGGCGCCCGGCTCCCCCAGGCCGAGGCGTTCGCCGAGCTGGTGGCGACCGAGGGCGTCACCCGCGGCCTGATCGGTCCCCGGGAGTCGGACCGGCTGTGGAGCCGGCACCTGCTCAACAGCGCGGTGGTGGTGCAGGCGTGCCCCCAGGCCGGGCTGGTGGTCGACGTCGGCTCCGGTGCCGGCCTGCCGGGGATCCCGATGGCGCTGGCCCGTCCGGACCTGACCCTGCGACTGGTCGAGCCGTTGCTGCGAAGGGTGACCTTCCTCGAGGAGGTCGTGGCGCGGCTCGGGCTGACCAACGTGGAAGTGCTCCGCGGCCGGGCCGAGGAGCTGCACGGCCTGTGGACCGCCCCGACGGTGACCGCCCGGGCGGTGGCCCCACTGGAACGGCTGGCCGGCTGGTGCCTGCCGTTGGTGTCTCCCGGCGGCAGCCTGCTGGCGGTCAAAGGTCGACGCGCCGACGACGAGCTACGGTCCGCGCGCTCCACCCTGCACCGGCACGGGGTCGCCAGCAGCGGCGTGGAAGAGGTCGGGGTCGGCCTGGTGGACCCGCCGGTGCGGCTGGTCCGGCTGGTCCGGACCGTGACCACCACCGGCTGAGCGTCGGCTACCGGGTGGGGCTGGCGACGGCATAGGGTCGGTCCAGGCCCCCCGACCCGGCCCACGCCCCTGACCCGGCCACTTGCCGCTGGTCGCTTCCGTCCCCGTTTGGAGAGCAGGTGCGATGACGTCCACCGGACTCGGCTGGCCGGAGGCGGTCCCGGCAGCACCGGCCGGGGGACTCGGCTGGCCCACCCCGGGACCGCGGCGCCCCGGCACGGTCGGCGACCAGCCCGCCGTGGCAGCGGGGCCGGTTCCGGCGACGACGGTGGGGGTCGATGTTTCACGTGGAACGCCGGTCCCGGCGACGGAGACCGGATCGGACGTTTCACGTGGAACAGCGACGGACCCGGGCCGGTTGCTGGAGGCGCCGATGAGCCCGATCCTGCGGGCAAACCGGACGGAGCGATCCGCGCCATCGGGGTCAGAGCTCCCGCCGCTGGACGACCTGGCCGGCCCGGACCTCCCGCGCACGCCGCAGGCGTCGGCAGTCGCGCCCGCCGTCAACCCGTTCCACACGACCGGGACACCCACCGCGAAGGAGCTAGCCGTGACCGAGCCGATGGCATCGGACGCCGTCTCCGTGGGGGACCCCGGGTCGGAGGACACGCCGATCGCCCGGGCCGCCGAGACGGCGCTGCGGGTGCTCGCCGGCCGGGTCGGGGAGCCGCTGCCCAGACCGGCCGAGACCCGGGTGCTGACCGTGGCGAACCAGAAGGGCGGAGTGGGCAAGACGACGACCACGGTCAACCTGGCCGCCGCGCTGGCGCTGCAGGGACTGGAGGTGCTCGTGGTGGACCTGGACCCGCAGGGCAACGCCTCCACCGCCCTCGGGGTCGAGCACCATGCCGAGGTGCCGTCGGTCTACGACGTGCTCATCGACGGACGACCGCTGGGGGAGGTGATCGCTCCGGTCGAGGGCATCGATGGTCTGTCCTGCATCCCGGCCACCATCGACCTGGCCGGAGCCGAGATCGAGCTGGTGTCGCTGGTGGCCCGGGAGACCCGGCTGCAACGGGCGCTCGTCGCCCACGCAGACCAGGCAGCGAACGGCGCGGCGCACGGGCCCCGCTGGGACTACGTCCTCATCGACTGCCCCCCCAGCCTCGGCCTGCTCACCGTCAACGCGTTGGTGGCCGCCCCGGAGGTGCTCATCCCGATCCAGTGCGAGTACTACGCGCTGGAGGGGGTGGGCCAGCTGCTGCGCAACGTCGAGCTCGTGCGAGCCCACCTCAACCCGTCGCTGCACGTGTCCACCGTGCTGCTCACGATGTACGACGCCCGCACCCGGCTGGCCGCCCAGGTGGCCGACGAGGTGCGGACCCACTTCCCGGAGACCGTGCTGCGCACCACCATCCCGCGCTCGGTCCGGATCTCCGAGGCACCGAGCTACGGGCAGACGGTGATGACCTACGACCCCGGCTCGACCGGCGCCCTGTCCTACCTGGAGGCGGCGCGCGAGATGGCGTTGCGGGCGAAGACCCGCACCGGAACGGAGGACAGCCAGTGAGCGACCGTCGACGGGGCCTGGGCCGCGGCCTGGGCGCCCTCATCCCGACCGCGCCCGGCACGGGCGGGGCGGCGCCGACGTCGACCGGTCCGTCGCCGGTCGACGTGCTCATCCCCGGTCGGGCCGCCGTCCAGGACGCCGGCGCCGACACGGCAGCCGGTGGGACGGACGAGCAGCCGGCGCCGGTGGCCGGGGCGCAGTTCGCCGAGGTCGCGCTGGACGCCATCACCCCCAACCCTCGTCAGCCGCGGGAGGTGTTCGAGGAGGAGGCGCTGGCCGAGCTGGTGCACTCCCTGCGCGAGGTCGGCGTGCTGCAGCCCATCGTCGTCCGGCCGCTGGGCGGCGAGCCGGGCGCGGAGCGCTACGAGCTGATCATGGGGGAGCGGCGCTGGCGGGCCGCGCGCGAGGCCGGCTTCACCTCGATCCCCGCCATCGTCCGGTCCACCGGCGACGACGTGATGCTGCGCGACGCCTTGCTGGAGAACCTGCACCGGTCCCAGCTCAACCCGCTGGAGGAGGCCGCGGCGTACGACCAGCTGCTGCAGGACTTCGGCTGCACCCACGACGAGCTGGCCGGACGGATCGGACGGTCCCGCCCACAGATCTCCAACACCCTGCGGCTGCTCAAGCTGTCGGCCCCGGTCCAGCGCCGGGTGGCGGCGGGTGTGCTCTCGGCCGGTCATGCCCGGGCCCTGCTCGGGATGGACGACGTGGCGGCCCAGGAGCGGCTGGCGCAGCGGATCGTCGCCGAGGGGCTGTCGGTCCGGTCGGTCGAGGAGATCGTCGCCCTCGGCGCCGACACCCCGGAGCGGGTCCGCCGGCCGCGCGGGTCCCGCCCGGTCGCGCCTAAGCTCGGCGTCCTGGCCGAGCGGCTCTCCGACCGGTTCGAGACCCGGGTGAAGGTCGATCTCGGCCGGTCCAAGGGGCGCATCGTGGTGGAGTTCGCCTCCATCGACGACCTGGAGCGGATCGTGGCCCTGATGGCTCCCGACGCCGATGTGCCCGCGGACGGGTCGGACCCGGGCTGACCGCCCGGCCGGTCGTGGTGTTGCCGTGTCGTGTCTCATGTGTCGCCTTGTCACTGTGTCGACACAGTGATACCTCGACCGAGGGCGGCGGCTGACCGTCGTGGCATTCCCGGTGGGAGGTCGACGCGTCGCCACGGCGACCTCGCGACACGTCGACACGTCGACAGATCCCCATCCCGACATCCCGAGAGATCGTCAGGTCGACCTGCCGACGGCTCAGTTTGGGGGACGTCGACATGGCCACTAGTCGATCTGTCGATCAGACGACGAGTCGCCCCTGCGGTCGGTCGACCGTGCGCCGGAGGTGCGGTGCCGGCCGGGACGGTCAGTACCACCGCGGGGGTCGACCCCTCGACCTGTCGACATGCCGACTCGGCGACCGGGGTCTTCCGGCGGACCGGCCGCTGGCGCTAGCCTCCTGCCGACCGAGCGCGGGACGACAAGCGGAGGCGCGGGTGTCACGGCGCTGCGCCAGCCTCACCCTGGACAACCTGGGTGATCTGCCGCATACCTGCCGACGGTGCGTCTTCTGGGAGCTGGACCCGGTGGCCCGGGAGGCCGCCGAGGAGGCCGGCGACGTCGAGCTGGAGAAGGAGGCGTGGCTGTCCGGCACCCTGCTCGAGTGGGGGTCCTGCGGCAAGATCGCCTACGTGGACTCGCTGCCGGCGGGCTACCTGACCTACGCCCCGCCGGTGCACGTACCGCGCAGCCTGGCGTTCCCCACCTCCCCGGTGTCAGCCGATGCCGTGCTGCTGATGACGGCCCGCCTGCTGCCGGAGTTCGCCGGCGCCGGGCTGGGCCGGATGCTCGTGCAGACCGCCGCGAAGGACCTCAGCCGCCGCGGGGTCCGGGCCATCGAGGCGTTCGGCCGGGCCACCCCGGCCGACGGCACGCAGCCGCCGATCGGGAGGTGCGTGGTCCCGGCCGACTTCCTGCTCGCGGTGGGCTTCAAGACGGTCCGGCCGCACCACCTGTTCCCGCGGCTGCGGCTGGACCTGCGCAACGCCTTGTCCTGGCGCGAGGACGTCGAGGTGGCCCTCGAACGGCTGCTGGGCTCGATGAACCCGGAGCCGGTGTTCCGACCGGTGTGAGCGGGCGGGCCGCCGACGGGTCAGGCGCGCAGCCACTCCGGGATGCGCAGGACCCCGGTCACCGCGTCGTCCTCGGGGGCCAGGTAGAGCCGCTGGACCGCGGCGCCGATCGCCTCGGCGAGCACGTCGCGGAAGGCCGGATCGGCCAGCCGCGCGGCGTCGCCGGGGTGCGACAGGTAGCCGACCTCGACCCGGACCGCGGGCATCCGGGTGCGCCGGAGGACGTCCCAGGTCTTCGGGTGCACCCGGCAGTCGACCAGGTCGGTGCGGGCACAGATCTCCCGCTGCACCAGGTCGGCGAGGCGCTCGCCCACGGTGGAGTGGTGCCCGTACTCGTCAGCGCCGTAGTAGTAGGTCGCGACGCCGGAGGCGGCCGGGTTGGGGTGCCGGTTGACGTGCAGCGCGATGACCAGGTCGGCGCCCGCCGCATTGGCGAAGCTGGCCTGGTCCTCCTCGCTGGGCGCGCCGCCGCCCGCAGGCACCGGGCCGCGGGTCAGGAAGGCCGACGCCCCCGCGGCGCTGAGGCGGCCCTCCAGGCGGGACGCGATGTCGTAGACGACGGTCCGCCCGTCCCGGTCACCGTCGTCCTGCTCCGGGGTCGATGATCACCAGCTTGCCGGCGAGCGCCGGCCCGGCCCGGGAGATGGCCTCGGAGTCGCGCATGGCGTGCGGACTGCCGCCGACCACCGTGCGGGTGAGCTGGGTGAGGGCCTTGAACGTGGCCGGGCCGCAGGTGCCGTCGGCGGTCACCCCGATGTTGCGCTGGAACTCGCGCAGGGCCTGCTCGGTCTCGACCCCGAACAGCCCGTCCACCCGGCCGCAGTCGAAGCCCATGTCGAGCATGCGCTGCTGCAGGGTGGCGACGTCGTCCCCGGCCATCAACCGGGCCGGGACGAAGAACAGGATCCGGTCGCCGAGACGCCAGCGCGCCTCGTCCAGCGCGTGGTAGGTGCGCGGGCCGACGACGCCGTCGACCGAGATGCCCCTGGCCTGCTGGAAGGTCCGCACGGCGCGGTCGGTCGCCTCGTCGAAGAGCGCTCCGGCCGGGTCCAGCAGCTCGGCGCCCTCACCGTCCTCCAGCAGTCCGAGCACGGCCAGCTTGGCGCGGATCTCCGCCACGGCTGCGCCGGTGTCGCCGCGCCGGTACGACGGTGTCGCGGCCGGCACGGGACCGGTGGCGGTGCTGTCGACGGGCATCGGACGGCGCTCCTGCGGAACTCGGCGGACAGAGGGGAAACGGCCGGGAGGAGAAGGACAGCGAGGGGGGCGAGGTCGGCAGCGTACCCGTCCCAGCCGGTCCCGCACCCCTCGTGACCGGCGCTCCGGCGCCGCACACGGCGACGGCGCCGCGCCCACGTCAGGGTGCGGCGCCGTCGGTCGGGCTCAGATGAACTCGGCGAGGTCCTTGAGAAGCATCGCCTTCGGCTTGGCGCCGACGATCGACTTCACGACCTGGCCGCCCTGGTAGACGTTCATGGTCGGGATGGAGACCACGCCGTAGTCGGCGGCCGTCCGCGGGTTCTCGTCGACGTTCAGCTTGACGATCTCGATCTTGTCGGCGTGCTCGCCGGCGATCTCCTCGAGGATCGGCGAGACCTGTCGGCACGGCCCGCACCACTCGGCCCAGAAGTCGACCAGAACCGGCTTGTCGTTCTGCAGCACCTCGGCGATGAAGGTCTCGTCGGTGACGCTCTTGGCTCCCACAGGAGCTCCTCTCGTGTCTTCGGGTGGTGGTCGGTGCGGGATTCAGACGGTGACGCTGGCCTGGGCCACCTGGGCCGGGTCCTCCGTCGTGGCGGCGTCCTCGAGGGAGGTGAGGTAGCGCTCCGCGTCGAGGGCGGCCGCGCAGCCGGTACCGGCCGCGGTGACGGCCTGCCGGTAGGTGTGGTCGACGACGTCCCCGCAGGCGAAGACTCCGGCGACGTTGGTGCGGGTGGTCGGGTGCTCGACCAGCAGGTAGCCCTCGTCGTCGCGACGGAGCTGGCCGGCGAACAGCTCGCTGCGCGGGTCGTGACCGATGGCGACGAACAGGCCGGTCACGTCCAGCCGGGTCTGTTCGCCGGTGAGCACGTCGCGCACCGTCACGCCGTCGACCTTGGTCTCGCCGTGCACGTCCACGACCTCGCTGTTCCACCGGAACCGGATCTTCTCGTTCGCGAACGCCCGCTCCTGCATGATCTTCGACGCGCGCAGGGAGTCACGGCGGTGCAGCACGGTGACCGACCGGGCGAACCGGGTGAGGAACGTCGCCTCCTCCATCGCGGTGTCGCCCCCGCCGACCACCACGATGTCCTGGTCGCGGAAGAAGAAGCCGTCGCAGGTGGCGCACCAGGAGACGCCGTGGCCGGAGAGTCGCTTCTCGTTCGGCAGGCCGAGCTCGCGGTACCCGCTACCGGTCGCGACGATCACGGCCCGGGCCCGGTGCACCCGGCCGCTGCCGTCGGTCACCACCTTCACCGCTCCGGTGAGGTCGACCTCGGTGGCGTCGTCGGTGAGCAGCTCGGAGCCGAACCGCTCGGCCTGCTTGCGCAGGTGGTCCATCAGGTCCGGACCCATGACGCCCTCGGGGAAGCCGGGGTAGTTCTCGACGTCGGTGGTGTTCATCAGCGCACCACCGGCGGTCACCGATCCCTCGAGGACGAGGGGGGACAGGTTGGCCCGCGCGGCGTAGATGGCGGCGGTGTAGCCGGCCGGTCCCGAGCCGATGATGATCACGTCGCGTACGTCGTCCACTGCGTCCTGGGCCTTCCGGTGACGGGTCTGCCGGGTCGGAGCACGCGTACCAGGCAGTCGTGTTGGTCAACCGATCCTACGGGTGGGACATTCCCCCGGCTGACCCGTCAGGAACGCGGCACGCGCGCGAAGTGCAGGAGCAGTCCGGGGGGGCAGCTCGGCTCGACGACGAACACGTCCAGCGCCGCCGGGTCGTCCGGTGAGGGGAAGACCAGCACCGCTGCCGGCTGGCCGCGCCACTTCGCCAGGTCGACCGCGAGGGGCTGGCCGGTGCCGGCGGTGAGGTTGGTCACGCAGTCGGCCAACGACGCCGGGTCGGCCAGCGCCGCCGGGCCTGAGGCGGCCGGGGCCGGTGTGCCGGCTGCGCCGCCCGCGCCCCCGCTGGTGTCGCCAGGGGCCAGCTGGGGGTCGGTCCGGTAGACCGGCGTGCCGAGGGTGCCTTCGGCCAGCCGCGGGGCCGCGGCGGCCACGGTGGCCGGGCCCCAGTCCCGACCGCTCTCGGTGATGGGCACCCCGGCTGCCTCCGGTGCCGCCTTGTCGCCGGCCGACCCGCCGGCCGAGCTGCTGGTCGCGTCGGTCCCGCCGCGCGGCAGCGCGGAGATCCCGATGGCCGAGATGCCGAGCACGAGCACGACAGCGGCAGCCGCCTGCAGGATGCGGACGCCACGCACCGGCCCCCGGCCCGCAGGGAGCACGGGCGTGACGGTCCGCGCCGCGGTGGGCGCGACGGGGTCGGTGGCGGCTGCAGCGAGCGCACGGTCCAGGCGGGCGGCGACCAGCTCGGGCACCGGACCCACGTCGCCGGCGGCCGCGAGGTGCCCCGCGAGCGCGGTCAGTGCGGCCAGGTCGCCCCGGCAGCCCGGGCAGGCCTCCAGGTGCCGGCGGGCCGCCGCCTCGCCGGCGGCGTCCAGCAGCCCCTCCTGGAGGTCGGCGAGCGCGTCGGCATCCAGGTGCTCGGTCATCGCTCGCCTCCGTCCGGATCGGGTGGGGCCGGTGAGCCCGGTGCTGCCGTGGACGCCGACGGGACCGAGCTCCCCGGCGACCCGGCCGGCGACCCGTCCGCACGGTGCTCGCCGCGCGCTTCCTCGGGTGGGACGTGCCGGCCCTCCTCCCGGTTCCGTTCCTGCAGCAGGGGAAGCAGCCGGGCCCGGCCGCGCGCGCACCGGCTCTTCACCGTGCCGACCGGGCAGTCGAGCACCTCCGCGGCGTCCTCCACCGACCAGCCGTACATGTCGACGAGGACCAGCGCGCTGCGCTGCTCGACCGTCAGCGTCTCCAGCGCGGCGGTGACGTCGAGGGCGGTGGTGCGTGCGGCCACGTCGTCGTGGCGGTCAGCGAGCTGCAGGGTGTCGTGCTCGGGCAGCGGGTCCGCCGGCCGGGCCGCCCGGCGCCGGGCCCGGTCGAGGCAGGCGTTGACGACGATCCGGTGCAGCCAGGTGGTCACGGCCGAGTCGCCGCGGAAGGCGGACTGGCCCCGCCCGGCTCGGAACGCCGACAGGAGGGCGTCCTGCAGTGCGTCGGCGGCGTCCTCCGGGTGCCCGAGGGTGCGCAGGGCGACGGCCCACAGCCGGTCCCGGTGGCGGCGGACCAGCTCGCCGAACGCGTCTGGGTCGCCGTCGGCATGCGCGCGCAGGAGGTCGGCGTCGCTGTGCTCGCCGTCCGTGCCCTGCCGGCCCATGCTCACCACCTCGGTCGCCGCCATCGGTGCGGTGCCTGTCCAGGCTAGGTCGGCAGGCCGGCGCGCTGTCTCAAGCGCGCCGAGGGGGCGGCGTCCGGCCCGCGCCCCGACGGCTCCCCGGTGCCAGGCCGGGTCGGGGTCTCAGCTGCTGACGGTGATCTCCGAGATCGAGCCTCTGAAGTCCGCTCCCACCGCGGGCAGCGAGGTGAGCCAGACCAGCAGGTAGCGGGCGCGCAGCGGCTCGCGGGGCACCAGGTCGGCCGGTCCGTCGACGTTGGACTGGCTGGCCACCAGGGCGAAGTCGT
This sequence comes from uncultured Actinomycetota bacterium, assembly GCA_963807005.1. Classification (GTDB taxonomy): domain Bacteria; phylum Actinomycetota; class Actinomycetes; order JACCUZ01; family JACCUZ01; genus CAWDZK01. Next base: position 235,304 of record CAWDZK010000005.1, read on the forward strand.
CCGTCGTCGTGCCCGAGGTCTTCGCCGCCCGCAGCTCGAGGCCGGTGGCACCGCCCGCGGTCCGGACCGAGACCGAGCCGACCCGCTGAACCGAGCCGAGGTCGAGCAGCAGACCGACGCCCTGCTTGAGCCCGGCGGGGCCGAACTGGTCGAAGTAGGTCTTCGTGGTCCAGGCGGTCGACTGGTCGCCGTCGATGGTGCGGGCGACCCGGTCGTCGTTCTCCTTGCCGTCGCCCTCGGGGTCGAAGCTGGCGACGGACTGGATCGCGATCGGCCCGCCGGTGGGCTGCGGGCTCCCGGTCGTCGACCCGCTCGCCCCCGGGGACGAGGCGTCGCCGTCGCGCGCAGCAAGGAAGAGCTGGCTGACACCGAGGGCCAGCCCGACGCACAGCAGCAGTACGACGGCCCCCCAGGCGAGCCGGGCGAGCACGCTTGATCGGCGCCCACCCTGCTCGTCGTACGGCGCCAGCCGGCCGGGCGGGAACGAGTCCGAGCCTGCGGGGTCGGCCGTCGGCAGCACCGCCGGGATGCGGGACGTGACGTGCGCCTTGCCGAGGGCGGCCGCGAGCGCCGCCGGGGTCCGCAGCGGGTCTCCCCCGGCGCCGGGGACGTCCAGTGCCCGGCTGACGATCTCGTCGAGGTCGTGCGGGATGCCGGCGCGTACCTGTCGTGGGCTGCAGACGGCGGCTCCGTCCCGCGGAGCCGCGGCGAGCCCGGTCGGCTCCGCCCCGGGCCAGCGGGCCGTGAGCGCGGCGTAGGCCACCGCGGCGGCGCCGACCGTGTCCCGGCTGGCGGCGTCCCGGTCGTCGGCCGGCTCGAGGCCGCGGACGGCTGCCTCGACCGCCAGCCCGACGATCTTGACCTGGCCGTGGCTGGTGCGCAGGACGTGTTCGGGCTGCAGGCACAGGTGCGCCAGCCCCGCCTGGTGGGCCGCGTCCAGCGCCTCGGCGATCTCCAGGCCGAGCTCGCCGGCCTCGGGGGGCGGCAGCGGTCCGTCGGCCAGCAGGTCGGAGAGGCTGGTCGCCCGGACCCACTCGTTGACGACGTAGAGGACCCGGCCGAGCGGGCCGTCGACCTCGCTGGCGTCCAGCACGCGCAGGAACCGGGGGTCGGTGACCGCGGCGGCCTGACGGGCGGCGCTGAGCACCCGTGCCGCGCGGTCGTCGTCCGCGCTGAGCAGGCAGATGCCGACGGATCGGTCCAGCAGCTCGTCGTGCGCCCGCCAGTACGACGTGCCGGCCGCTTCGCCGAGATGCTTCTCGAGGCGGTAGCGGTCGACGAGCCGGGTGCCCGGCTCCACGACGTTCGGGGTCACGACACTCCTGTCGGGGCGATCGCGGGGTCACGACAGCGGGCCTGCGCGTGCAGGCCCGACCATCGTAGGCGTGCCTACCCCTCGGGTCGCTCCGGCAGTCCTGCCGGGGTGGGCGAACCCTCAGGCGTCGACGCTGCGGCCCTTGGCCGCCCGGCTGACCTCGGCCCACTTCGCGGTCCGGCTCCAGCGGTACAGCAGCAGTGTCCTGGCCTCGCGACTGATCACCAGGTGCACGGTGCCGTCCGGGTCGATCTGGAAGCCGGTGTTCGCGACGACGTTCTCCGGGTTCTGCTCGGTCGCCTTGGCGACCGCGGCGGCGTAGGCCGCCTGCACGTTCTTGGTCTGGTCCCACGCCTCCGAGGCGGCCTGCGCGGCGTAGGTGCCCTGGTCGGCGACCGTGGCGGTCGTGCTGCCGACCGAGATGGCGTCGAAGAGCACCAGCCCGGCCGCGGCGAGGATGAGCGTGATCCGGGTGAGCCAGCCCAGCACGATGCCGCCGTCGTCGCGGCCCGGCGCGGGGTGCGGCGGGCCGGACTGCAGGACGCGTCGGAGGGCGACAGACATGTCCTGCACATCGGCCCCTGTCCGCGTCGGCTTGAGCCGAGCGGCCCTCGGCCTCCGGGACTCAGCGTGCTGAGCGCCCCCGGACCCGCCCGAGCAGCTCGGTGAGCTCCTCGACCCGCAGGGCCCGGGCGAGACCGACGTAGGCGATGACGAGCACCACACCACCGGAGGTCAGCGCGGCCAGCGAGCCGCCCAGGCCGGTTCCCAGCCGCTGACCGGCAGCCCACGAGACGGCCCAGGCGAGCAGTCCGGCCGGGACGGCCGCAACGGCCAGCCGGACGTAGTGCCGGACCACGCCGGCTCCGTCCAGCCCGCCGGTCCGGCGGCGCAGCACCGACGTCGACAGCGCCAGCCCACCGGCGTAGGTCACGGCGTAGGCCAGTGCCACCCCCACCATCCGCCAGCGCAACGGGAGGACGGCGTAGGCGGCCAGCGCGAGCACGACGTTGCTTCCCGCGATGGCGAGCTGGAGCAGGAACGGTGTCCGGGTGTCCTCGAAGGCGTAGAAGCCGCGCAGGGCGACGTACTGCGCGGAGAACGCGGGCAGGCCGAGTGCGAACGCCGCAGTCAGCAGGCCGATGTAGCGGGCGCCGTCCGCACCGCTGCTCGCGTACAGGACGCCGGTCAGGGCCGGACCCAGCGCGACCAGCCCGGCCGCCGCGACCATGACACCCACTCCCGTCAGGCGCCAGGCCTCCGCGAGCGACCGCCGGACGGCGGCGAGGTCACCGTCGGCCGCCTCGCGGCTCATCCGGGGCAGCAGTCCGGTCATGACCGACACCGTGATGACCGAGTGCGGCAGGACGAAGATGAGGTACGCCGTCGCGTAGGCCCCGTACCCGACGCCGTAGGCGAGGACGTCCTTCGCCTCGCTGTCAGCGGCGTAGCCGAGGTTGACGATGACGACGTAGGCCAGCTGGTTCACCAGGACGAAGAGGAAGGTCCAGCGGGCCAGGTCGCCGGCCCGGCCCAGCCCGCTGCCCCGCAGGTCCAGCCGTGGCCGGTAACGGAAGCCGGTGCGGCGCAGCACCGGCACGAGCACGGCCGCCTGGGCCACGACACCCAGGGTCGTGCTGGCGCCGAGCAGCGTGATGGCCCCGGTCCCGAGGGAGGTCGGGTCCTGGGCGTCGACGGTGAAGGCGACGATGAACAGCACGCCGCCGGTGATGGCGACCAGGTTGTTGACGACGGGCGCCCACATCATCGGGCCGAAGCTGCCGCGCGCATTGAGGACCTGACTGAGCATCGTGTAGATGCCGTAGAAGAAGATCTGCGGCAGGCACCAGTAGGCCAGCAGCGTCGCCACCCTGGTGTCGGCGGAGTCGTTCTTGCTCAGCACGGTGTACATGGCGACGAGCAGCGGCGCGGCCGCCGTCGCGACCAGGGTCACCACGCCGAGGACGACGCCGGCGAGGGTGAGCAGCCGGTCGCCGTACGCCTGCGCGTACTCCTCGCCCTGGCGCATCGCGCGGACCAGCTGCGGGACGAACACCGCGTTGAGCACGCCGCCGGCCAGCAGGATGTAGAGGATGTTCGGAACCGTGTTGGCGACGGTGAACGTCGACAGGGTGAGTGCCTGGCCGAGGGCGGCCACGAGGACGGCGCTGCGGACGAAACCGAGGGCCCTGGAGGCCACGGTGCCGGCCGCCATCACCGAGGACGCTCGCACCAGCGAGCCCCCCGGCGACCGAGGCGACCGGTCCGACGGGTCGTCGGCCGGCTCGACGGGTGGTTCCCCGGGCGGCGTGGTCATCGCGGCCTCACGCCGTCACGTCCGCGGTGTCGTCCGCCGGCTCCGGCGACGGGTCGTCGGGGTCGCGCCGGCGCAACCGGCGCACGACGCGCAGGCCGGCAGCGAGGAACAGGACGACGGCCGCACCGATGGTGATGGCCAGCGCGACCGTGCCGATCTCGGTGATCCGCACCCGAAGGGACACCGGCTGGGCGAACGGGGCGCCCCCGGGGGTGCGCAGGCTGGCCTCCACGACGACCAGGCCCCCGGCCACCGCGCTGGCCGGTACCTCCACCTGGATCTTCTGGTTGGGCCCGATCTCGGGCACCTTCACCGGGTCCAGCCGCAGCCGCGGAGTCTGCGGCTCCAGCCGCAGCGCCACGGTCACCGGCTGGCTCAGGTCGTTGATGAGGGTGACCGGGATGTTCCCGCTCTTGCTGCCGAAGGTGAAGTCACCCGGCTGCACCCGCACGCTCTTGCGCAGCTCGGACAGGTAGTCCTGCTCCCGGAACATCCGGCGGGACCGGGCCTCGCTGCGGCCACGCCAGTACGTCGAGGTGAGCCGGAGGTGCGACGCCAGCAGGCCGGGCACGAGCTGGGTCCGGTCGGTCAGGATCCCCGACAGGGTGGCGATGCTGGAGCCGAAGCTGTCCAGCGCCCGCAGCGACGGCTCCGGCAGCTCGGCGCGTCGTTCCGAGGACGGGTAGCGCAGCCTGGCCCGGTCCACCTCGGGCGGGGTCTCCCCGGAGAGCTGGCGCAGGCTGACAGGAGCCGTCCAGGACGCCTGCGCCAGCGACGTCAGCTGGTTGAGAAAGGCCTCTGACGGGGCCCACCGCCGCGGCGGCATGACCACGATCGTGCGGCTGGTGCCGCCGCCCGGGAGCTCGGCGGCGATCATCGCGGTCTCGGCGACCACCCGCTGCGCGTCCAGCACCGGGTTGCCTCGCTCGGACGGGGCGGCAGCCAGCAGGTCGCTCAGTCGCGGGTCGGCGAGCAGCCCGGCGACCGGGCCGGTCGCGGTGGCCAGCCGGGCGCGGCCGGAGGGTGTGTAGCTGAGGTCGATGGTGGGAGGCAGCGCCCGGCCGTCCAGCACCGCCCCGGTGACGCCCGACCTGGCCAGTGCCCCCGCGGTGCTCCGGTCCAGGTAGCCGTCCGCCGGCCAGGCGATGTCGGTGGTGAGGTCGGCGCCGGGCAGGGCCGCCGTCAGCAGCTCCGTCCCAGTGGTGCGGGCCCGCGTGACGTCGCCGAGCGCTCCGTGCCGCACCAGCGCGACCAGGTCGGGGTCGGCGTACGGCAGGGGCAGCACCTGAGCCCCCGCGGTGAAGGCCCGCAGCTCCTCCAGCCAGCGCTGGGCCAGGGCCGCGCCGCCGCCGGGCACGGTCGACCGACCGCCGTCGGCGACGACCCGGTAGCCGTCGGCCATGTCCTCGACGGTCGCCACCAGCTCGGGGTCGATCGCCCAGGTCACCGCCGCCCCCTGGTCGAGCCGGGCCCCGGCCTGCAGCAGGCGGTCCAGGCGGCCGCCCGTGGCCAGCTCGGCGGCCAGGTTGTCGTTGGCGAACGTGCCGTCGGCCAGCCGGACCGGCGGGCCGACCAGCGGCCAGAGCCAGCTGAAGCCGGTCGGGCTCAGCTCGGGCGTCGCGGGCACCCACGGCAGCACGGACCTGGTCAGGGCCAGCCGGCCGGGCGCCTTGTCGGCCGATCCACGGCTGGCCACCACCTCGACGCTGAGCACGTAGACACCGAAGCCGCCCAGGGTGTCGACCCGGCTCAGCGCCTGGCGCAGGTCGAACGGCGCGCTGCCGCCTGCGGCGATGTCCGGCAGCGCGACCTCGGCCACCGCCTCGCCGTCACGGCTGGCGACCTGGCCCGCCACGACGGCGTCCAGCTCCGAGCGGCTGCCGAGCGCGGTCCGCGACAGCCGCAGCCGGACCGATCCGCCGAACAGGCCCTGCTGCCCGCCGTTGGTGACCGTGCCCGCCACCTGCAGGGTCTCACCGGGGCGCCCGATCGACGGCGTCAGCGTCGTGACGGCCACCCGGACACCGTTCGCTGCCGTCGCCAGGCCCGGCCCGACGACGGTCAGCGGGAGCAGGACCATCGCAGCAGCCGTCAGGGCGGCGACCCGGCGGACGGCTCCGGGGCGCGCCGACCGGCCGGGCACTCGTGGTCGACGGACCAGCCGTCGGGTGGCCGACCGGCGTCGTCCGGTGCGCGCCGCCGGGCCTGGTCCGGAGGCGCACCCCGTCACCGGACGCTGCTTCCGGGGTCCCCGCCGGGTCGACGCCACCGGGGCGGGGGCTGGCTCATGCCGAGTCCGCGAGCAGGTCGGCAGCCGTCTCGGCGAGTCGGCGTTCGCCGGCGTATGCCAGCCGGCTGTGCAGCTCCGACAACGGCACCCAGGCGACCTCGTCCACCTCGACGTCGTCGTCGGACAGCTCGCCGCCGTCGGCCTCGAGCAGGTAGTGGTGCACGGTCTTGTGGATCCGGCGGTCCTCAGCGACGAACCAGTAGTCGATCGTCCCCAGCGCGGCGAGGACCCGGCCGCGGATGCCGGTCTCCTCCTCGACCTCCCGGACGGCCGCGTCCTCGTGCGTCTCGCCCGCCTCGACGTGCCCCTTGGGCAGCGACCAGAGCAGCCGTCCACGCCGGTCCAGCCGGCCGATGAGTGCCACCCGGGGCAACCCGGCGCTGCGGTCCACGACCAGCCCGCCGGCGGAGGTCTCCTCGACCTTGCGCAGGCCCCTCGGCCGTCCCTCACCGCCCTTCCGGCGCCCGGCGGGACGCCGAGGCGGCTCGGGGGCGGGGGTCATCCGTCGATCGTAACCAGCAGTCCGCCACCGCTTCGGGAGCCCGCGGCGGCGTCCGGACCAGCCTGCTCGCCGTACCCTTGCCTCCCGTGCCCGACCTCCCCTCGCCGCCCGCCCCGGCCGCCGGCCCGCAGCTCGCGGCCGCGCAGCGTCGGCTCGCGGCCGGCCTGGTGGACGTCACCGTCGTCCTCGGCGACCTGGTCGACCGGTTCGTGGCCGAAGGGCACCAGCTGGCCCTGGTCGGCGGTCCGGTCCGCGACCTCCTGCTCGGCCGCACCGCCCCCGACATCGACCTCACCACCGATGCGCGCCCCGACGTGGTGCGCGACCTGCTCCGACGGTGGGGCGACGCGTGGTGGGACGTCGGCATCGCCTTCGGCACGGTCGGCGCCCGCAAGGGCGAGCATCTGGTCGAGGTGACGACGTACCGGGCGGACGTCTACCGGCACGACTCGCGCAAGCCCGAGGTGTCCTACGGCGACTCGCTCGAGGAGGACCTGCGCCGGCGCGACTTCGCGGTCAACGCGATGGCGGTCGACCTGCGCACGTCGGCCTTCATCGACCCGTACGGCGGGCTCGACGACCTTGCGGCGAAGGTGCTGCGGACCCCCGGACCCCCGGAGACGTCCTTCGCCGACGACCCGTTGCGCATGCTGCGGGCGGCCCGGTTCGCCGCCCAGCTCGGCTTCACCGTCGACCCGGCGGCGCTGGCCGCGATGACCGCGATGGCCGCGCGGATCGAGATCGTCTCGGCCGAGCGGGTGCGCGACGAGCTGACGAAGTTGGTGCTCGCACCGGACCCGCGCGCCGGTCTGGCGCTGCTGGTCGGGACCGGGCTCGCCGACCACGTCCTGCCGGAGCTGCCCCGGCTGGCACTGGAGATCGACGAGCACCACCGGCACAAGGACGTCTACGAGCACACGCTGAGAGTGCTCGAGCAGGCCATCGCGCTGGAGACCGCCGGCCCGGACCTGGTGCTCCGGCTGGCCGCGCTGTTGCACGACATCGGCAAGCCCAAGACCCGTCGGTTCGAGGCCGGCGGCGGTGTCTCGTTCCACCATCACGAGGTGGTCGGCGCCAAGCTGACCCGCGCCCGCCTGCGGGCGCTGCGGTTCCCCAAGGACGTCGTCGAGGACGTGTCGCGGCTGGTCGAGCTGCACCTGCGGTTCCACGGCTACGGAACGGGCGCGTGGACCGACAGCGCCGTCCGGCGCTACGTCGCCGACGCCGGGCCGCTGCTGGACCGGTTGCACGCCCTCACCCGGTCGGACTGCACGACCCGCAACCGGCGCAAGGCGGCCGCGCTGGCCCGGTCGTGCGACGACCTCGAGGCGCGCATCGCCCGGCTTCGCGAGCAGGAGGAGCTGGACGCGATCCGGCCGGACCTCGACGGGAACGCGATCATGCAGGTGCTCGGCGTCCCGCCCGGTCCGGTGGTGGGCCGGGCCTGGACGCACCTCAAGGAGGTGCGGCTGGAGCGGGGACCGCTGTCCCGGGCCGACGCCGAGGCCGAGCTGCTGGCCTGGTGGGCCGCCGAGCAGGGCTGACGACGGTCAGACGGTCCGCGACCCGAGGCCGGCGGGAAGCCGGCTCCGCTCGCGCCGGGTGACCGCCCCGTAGCCGACGGCGGTCGCGGCGTACCCGGCCGACAGCAGGCCGTACACCGCCGGGGAGTAGCCGTCGGCGGGGACGATCAGCGCGGCCAGGGCTGCCGCCGACACGAAGGCGATGTTGAACAGCACGTCGTAGAAGGAGAAGACACGACCGCGGTACGCGTCGTCCACCGACTCCTGCACGATCGTGTCGACGCAGATCTTGGAGCCCTGTGCCGCGATCCCGACCAGGAAGGCACCGGCCCAGACGAGCAATTCGGAGATGGCGAACAGGTAGACGAGCTCGGTGGCGGCGGCCAGGCCGAAGCAGAGCGTGATCCAGGTCTGCTTGCGCATCCGCCGGGTCGCCTCCGGGGTCACCACCGCGGCGAGGAGGAAGCCGGCGCCCGAGGCGGCGAAGGCGATCGCGAGCCCCGCGAGGCCCGCCTCGACGTCGTCCTGGTCGTTGAAGTAGCTGCGGAACAGCAGGATGCCGGAGATGGTCGACAACCCGTAGAAGAACCGGTGTGCGCCGATCGCGGCCAGCGCGTGCCCCGCCGGGCGGTGCGACCAGACGTGCCGGGTCGCATCGGTGAGACCGCGGATCACTCTGCGAACGGCCTCGCGCGTCTCGGGCGGCTCGGCGTCGAGGTCGGGACCGAGCAGGTCCCGGTCCATCCGGGCGGCGAGGGCCGCGGCGACGGCGTAGGTGACCGCCGCCAGGACGATGACCTGGGCATCCGAGCTGGTGCCCTCGCCGAGCAGCTGCTTGAGGCCGAAGCCGATGCCGCCACCGCCGATGGCGACCAGGGTGCCGGAGGTGGTCGATACGGAGTTCGCCATCACCAGCTCGTCCCGGCTGACCACGTGCGGCAGGGCGGCGGACAGGCCGGCGAGGAAGAACCGGTTCACCGACAGGCAGGCCAGCACCGCGACGTACAACGGCAGACCGTCGACGCCGGCGACCGTCAGAGCGGCGACGCCGAGGACCATGACCGAGCGCAGGAGGTTGGCCAGCACCAGCACCTGCCGGCGTCGCCAGCGGTCGAGCAGCACGCCGGCGAACGGCCCGACCAGCGAGTAGGGCAGCAGCAGCACGGCGAAGGCGGCGGCCACGCTGCCGGCCGAGGTCTGCCGCTCCGGCGAGAAGAAGAACAGGCTCGCCAGTGCCGCCTGGAAGGCGCCGTCAGCGGCCTGGGAGCTGAGCCGGGTCGCGTACAGCCGGCGGAAGTCGCGGTGCCGGACGACGGCGCGCAGGTCACCGGCGAACGACATGGCCTCAGGCTACGGGCGCACGCCGACGTGCTCGCGCGCGTGTCTCACCCTGCCCGGGCCAGGTCGCGCGGGCGCCCCGATCCGCACCCGCCGCCCCTTTCCCCCGACCACGGACGGCCCGGCTCCCGAGAGGGAGCCGGGCCGTCCGGCTGCTCGTTGGTGCGTCGGCTGGCGCTCGATCTCGCTACGTCGTCCGGCGATCTCGGCGTACGCCTCCTGCGCGGGCGGCTCGTTCCTCGCCGACCACTCCGTCGGCTAGCGCTCGATCTCGCTACGTCGTCCGGCGATCTCGGCGTACGCCTCCTGCGCGGGCGGCTCGTTCCTCGCCGACCACTCCGTCGGCTAGCGCTCGATCTCGCCGGCGATGAACTTCTCCACCAGGTCGCGTGCCATGTCGTCGTCGTGCTGCACCGGCGGCGACTTCATGAAGTACGACGACGCGGACAGGATCGGGCCGCCGATGCCACGGTCCATCGCGATCTTCGCGCATCGGATGGCGTCGATGATGACGCCCGCGGAGTTCGGGGAGTCCCAGACCTCGAGCTTGTACTCGAGGTTGAGCGGGACGTCGCCGAAGTTGCGGCCCTCGAGACGCACGTAGGCCCACTTGCGGTCGTCCAGCCACTGCACGTAGTCCGACGGACCGATGTGCACGTTGCGCGCGGAGAGCTTGTTCTCCATGTTGCTGGTGACGGCCTGGGTCTTCGAGATCTTCTTCGACTCGAGCCGGTCGCGCTCGAGCATGTTCTTGAAGTCCATGTTGCCGCCGACGTTGAGCTGGTACGTGCGGTCCAGGATCACCCCGCGGTCCTCGAACAGCTTGGCCAGCACCCGGTGGGTGATGGTGGCCCCGACCTGGGACTTGATGTCGTCACCGACGATCGGCACACCGGCGTCGGTGAACTTCTGGGCCCACGCGGGGGTGCCCGCGATGAAGACCGGGAGTGCGTTCACGAAGCCGACGCCGGCGTCGATGGCGCACTGGGCGTAGAACTTCGCGGCGTCCTCGGAGCCGACCGGCAGGTAGCAGACGAGGACGTCGGCGCGCGCCTCGCGGAGTGCGGCGACGACGTCGACCGGCTCCTCGTCGGACTCCACGATGGTCTCGCGGTAGTACTTGCCCAGACCGTCGAGGGTGTGGCCGCGCTGGACCGTCACGTCGCTCGGGGGCACGTCGCAGATCTTGATGGTGTTGTTCTCGCTGGCGCCGATCGCCTCGGACAGGTCGGTGCCGACCTTCTTCGCGTCGACGTCGAACGCCGCGACGAACTCGACGTCCCGCACGTGGTAGTCGCCGAACTGCACGTGCATGAGCCCGGGGACGCGGCTCTGCGGGTCGGCGTCCTTGTAGTACTCGACGCCCTGGACCAGGGACGAGGCGCAGTTGCCGACGCCGACGATGGCCACTCGTACCGAACTCATGGGTGCTCCTTCTCCGATGTTCTTCACGTCGTGCCCGGTGCGGCGGGGCTCGCCGGTCCGGACCCGGTAGGTCGTATGTCCGTGCTGCCGCCCCGCGGCTCCTCGGACGGGCGGCCGCGCCGCTCGTCGTCGATGAGCTCGGAGAGCCAGCGGACCTCGCGCTCGACGGACTCGAGCCCGTGCTGGTGCAGCGCGAGGGTGTAGCTGTCGACCCGCTCCCGGCTGCGCGACAAGGCGCTCCGGAAGCCGGCCATCCGCTCCTCGAGGCGCGAGCGACGCCCCTCGAGGATGCGCAGCCGGGTGGCCGCGTCGGTGCGCCCGAAGAACGCGAAGTGCACGCCGAAGCCCTCGTCGTCCCACGCCGAGGGGCCGCTCTCGTCGAGCAGGGTCGCGAAGTACTCCTTGCCCTCGGCCGTGAGCTGGTAGACGATCCGCGACCGCTTCCCCGTGGCCCCGGGCGCCTCGACCTGCTCGGTGACGAAGCCGCTCGCGGCGAGCTGCTTGAGGCACGGGTACAGCGAGCCGTAGGAGAACGCCCGCAGCGCTCCGAGAGTGGAGTTGAGCCGCTTGCGCAGCTCGTAGCCGTGCATCGGCGCCTCGTGCAGGAGTCCGAGGACGGCGAACTCGAGGACGTCGGAACGCTTGGCCACCGGCGTACCTCCTCGTGAGCGGTCCGCGGACGGGATACCGAGATCAGCCAGCCGTCCGACCGGGTGGACCGATCGGCGCGATGTATCGGGCTGATACATCTCGACGATAGGCCGCGGGGACCGGCGACGCAAGCCGGGGCCGGGTCGCCGCGAGCAGCCCCCTCCACTCGGCGGCCGGACGTACGCTCGTCCTGTGTGGTCCCAGCGGTCGGTCGTCGACTACGGGCTGGCCCGCCGGGCCACCCTGGAGTCGCTGCTCGGCGCGGGCAGTGCCACGCCGGACGACGCCTGCGACGCGCACCCCGACCTGCTCCGGGCGGCGCGGTTCCACGGCCGGCCCACCGGCCGCGACTGCACGGTCTGCCGGCGCCACCGGGTCGTCGAGCTCTCCTACGTCTACGGCGAGCAGCTGGGGCGCCTCGAGGGGCGGCTCAGGTCACCGGCGGAGCTCGAGCAGATGGCCCACGAGCACGGCGAGTTCCGCGTGTACGTCGTCGAGGTCTGCCGCGGCTGCGGGTGGAACCACCTGATGCAGTCCTTCGTCCTTGGTGACGGGGTCGACCGCCGGCGCCGGACCGCGCCCACCGCCGGGCGCGAGAGTTCCGGGACTGCGGCCGAGGGGTAGGTCCAGGACGCCGTTACCCTGACGACCCGCGACACCCGTTCTGCGCACCACACCCCGCCGGACCGCCGCATCTGCCCGGTCCCCGCCCCTGCTCCCGGCGTCGAAGGACTGGACCCGCCCCGTGACCACCCTGTGAGAGTCGACTACCCCCGCGCGCGCTACGACGGCGTGCGGCGGTTCGTTCCGTCCTTCCGGCAGCTGCTCCTGCTGGGTGCGGTGGGTTTCCTCGCCCTGGTCGCCGTGATCTCGGTCGCGTACGCCGCGACCTCGATCCCGCAGCCGAAGTCGCTCGTGTCGGCCCAGACGACGATCGTCTACTTCGACAACGGCAAGACCGAGATCGGCCGCTTCGGCGACCAGAACCGGATCATCATCCCCTTGGACCAGGTGCCCGACCACGTGCAGAAGGCCGTGCTGGCCGCCGAGGACCGCACGTTCTACGAGAACCGCGGCATCTCGCCGACCGGCATCGCCCGGGCGTTCTGGAGCAACCTGCGTGGCGGCGCCACCCAGGGCGGGTCGACGATCACCCAGCAGTACGCGAAGAACGCCTACCTCTCCTCGGAGCGGACCTACACCCGCAAGTTCAAGGAGTTCTTCATCGCGGTCAAGCTGGCCCGGCGCGACGACAAGGACAAGATCCTCCAGGACTACCTGAACACCATCTACTTCGGTCGCGGCGCCTACGGCATCCAGACCGCGGCGCAGACGTACTTCGGGGTCGACGCCAAGGACCTCACCGTCGAGCAGGGCGCAGTGCTCGCCTCCGTCATCCGTTCGCCGGCCGGGTACGACCCCACGAACCACCCTGACCGGTTGCAGCCCCGGTTCGACTACGTCCTCGACGGCATGGTCGCGAAGGGCTGGCTCGACCCCGCCAAGCGCGACGGCATGACCGTCCCGCCGCTCGCGGAGGGCAACAAGCCGAAGGGCGGCACCGACTACTACCTGATGGACGCGGTGCGCCGTGAGCTCAAGGCGAACGGGTTCACCGACCGCGACATCGACCTCGGCGGGCTGCGGGTCATCTCGACGTTCGACCGCAGGTCCCAGCGCGCCGCTGTACGCGCCGTGCGCCAGGAACGACCCCGGGAGAACGCCAAGAACGTGCACATCGGGCTGTCTGCCGTCGAGCCGGGCACCGGTGCTGTCGTGGCGATGTACGGCGGCGCGGAGGCCGGCGGGCTGAACGAGGTCACCCAGGCGCGGGTGCAGCCCGGCTCGTCCTTCAAGCCGTTCACCCTGGCCGCCGCGCTGGAGGACGGCATCTCGCTGAGGAGCCGGTTCTCCGGCAACTCGCCGTTCGACGTCCCCGGCACCGACAAGGAGGTGAACAACGAGTTCGACCGCAGCTACGGCTCGTCCATCGACCTCGTGACCGGACTCGAGCAGTCCATCAACACCGTCTTCGTCGACCTCAACCTCGAGATGGGGCCGGACAAGATGGTCCAGGCGGCGATCGACGCCGGCATCCCGGCGGACACCCCGGGGCTGCAGGCCAACGCCGTCAGCACCCTCGGTACCGCGTCGGTGCGCAACATCGACATGGCCAACGCCTACGCGACCTTCGCCGCCGGGGGTGAACGGGCCACCTGGCACGTCGTGCAGGAGGTCAAGGGCGCCAACGGCGGTACCCGGTTCAAGGCCAACGACAGCACCGAACGGGTCTTCGACAAGGACGTTGTCGCCGACGTCAACTACGCGATGCAGCAGGTGGTGCGCAGCGGCACAGGGAGCGAGGCGCGCGCCCTCGGCCGGCCGGCAGGGGCGAAGACCGGTACCGCGGCACTGCGGCCGGACACCACGACCTCCGCCTGGTTCGTCGGGTACACCCCGCAGCTCGCGGCCGCGGTGGACTTCTACAAGGGAACCGGCAAGGCCGACCTCGACGGCGTCGGCGGCCTGTCGACGTTCTTCGGTGGCGAGTACCCCGCGCGGATCTGGACCGCCTTCATGACCGCGGCGCTGCAGAACCAGCCGGTGGAGAAGTTCCCGCCGCCGGCGTACGTCGGCGAGGCTCTGAACCCGACTCCGACCAAGGCGCCGTCGCCGACGGAGTCCTCGACGACACCGAGCGAGTCGTCGACTCCGAGCGGGACGCCGACGGAGTCGGCGCCCCCGAGCACGCCGCCCACACCGACACCTACCCCGACCGGCTCCGGCGGGATCACCCTCTCGCCGTCGGCACCGGGCGGGTGACCACCGGCGCGCTCGTCGTCCCCTCGCGGGACGACCCCGTCGTACGTGTCGGCAGCGAGGTCGTGGGCGGGCCGCTCGGCCGTCACGCCTCGCCGGGACGGCCCTGGTGGACGGTGGTGCGGGTGCTGGTCGCGCTCACCTTCCTCACCTGTGCGGTGGGACTCGTGCAGAAGGACTGGTGCCGGGACAACGGCTGGGCGGTGCCCGGCGTCTACAGCCACGCCTGCTACAGCGACGTGCCGCCGCTGTACTTCGGTCGCGGCCTGGCCGACGGCGAGGTGCCGTACCTCGGCCAGAGCAGCGACCGCCAGGTGGAGTACCCGGTGCTGACCGGCGCCGCGATGTACCTCACCGCACAGCTCGTGCCCTCCGGCGGCACGCCCGACGAGCGCTCGAGGTGGTACTTCGACATCAACGCACTCGGCGCGGCCGTCGCGGCGGCGGTGGCGGTGGCAGCGACCGTCGCCGTGTCCGGCCGGCGCCGGTGGGACGCCGCGATGGTGGCGACCGCCCCGGTGCTCGCCCTCACGGCGACCATCAACTGGGATCTCTACGCCGTCGCGCTCCTGGCGCTCGGCATGCTCGCCTGGGCGCGGGAGAGACCGCTCGCCGCCGGGGTGCTCGTCGGCCTCGCGGCGGCGACCAAGTTCTACCCGCTGTTCGCTCTCGGGCCGATGTTCGTGCTGTGCCTGCGGGCCGGCCGGCTTCGTGAGTTCTGGGCGACGCTGGTCGCCGCGGCCTGCGGGTGGGGCGCCGTCAACGTGCCGGTGATGCTGGCGGACTTCGAGGGCTGGTCGAAGTTCTACCGGCTGTCGGAGGAACGCGGGGCCGGGTTCAGCTCGATCTGGTTCGTCCTCGGCCACCAGGGTCACCCGGTGCCGGAGGACAAGCTCAACCTGGTAGCCGGTGTGCTCTTCGCCGTGGCCTGTGCCGCGATCGCCGTTCTCGGGCTGGTGGCCGAGCGGCGACCGCGGCTGCCACAGCTGGTCTTCCTCGTCGTCGCGGCGTTCCTGCTCACGAACAAGGTGTACTCACCGCAGTACGTCCTCTGGCTGCTGCCGCTCGCAGTGCTCGCCCGCCCGCGGTGGCGCGACGTGCTGGTCTGGCAGGCGGCCGAGGTCGTGCACTACGTCGGGATCTGGATGCTCATCCTCGGCTACCCGCCGGGCAAGCCGGAGCGCGCGCTCGGCGAGGACGGCTACGACCTCACGGTGCTGGCGCACGTGATTGCGACGCTCTGGTTCATGGGACTGGTGGTGCGTGACGTGCTGCGCCCCGAGCACGACCCGGTCCGCACCCCGACGCCCGGATCGGTGTCGCCCGCCGTCGCGACGGCGGAGGGCGAGCACCGCGGCGCGGCCACCGGCGCGCATGCCCGGGCCGGCGGCGCGCTCGGCGTCGGCGGCCGCGCTGGAGTCGAACGGGTGGACGACCCGGCCGGCGGGGTGCTCGACCACGCGCCCGACGTCCTCCGCCTGGTCCCGACCCGCTGACCCACCCCCCTCGCACTCCGCTGTCGACCACGTTTACGTGGTCGACGGGCACATGACGTGGCTCGTGCGCCACGTCATGGGCAGGTACGCCGCGACAAGTAAGGCCCTGTGGACAGCGCCGGTGATGGCACGTCAGGTCGCGGCAGGCTCATCCCGTGCGAACAATGCGCGACCTGCACCCTGCCTTGCTGGCACTCATGGAGCACCAAGGCGGGGTGTTCAGTGCCGCTCAAGCCCGTGCGCATGGCCACGACGTCGACCACCTGAACCGCCTGCGGACACGTCGACCTCGCGTCCTGACCTCGGTCCGCCGAGGTGTCTACGCCTGGCGCGAGGCCTACGAGTCTGCGCCACCGGACGCCCGTCATCTGCTGGACGTCGCTGCGCTCGGCCTCTCGTTGGAGGGCAACGCCGTCGTCAGCCACCAGTCCGCGGCAGTCGTGCTGGGGCTGGAGCTTTTGGACCCGGATCTCGACTGCGTCCATGTGACGCGCCAGCCGCCGTGCCGGCCGCACGTGGAGGCAGGCGTCCAGCACCACGTGGCCGAGCTCCCCGACGAGCTGGTCTTGCCTCGTGCAGTCGGGCTGCCGGTCACCTGCCCGGCCCGGACGGCGATCGACGTGGCACGCGGCACCGGGCGACTGGAGTGTGCCGTCGCCGCGTGCGACTCAGCCCTGCGTAGCGGCGTACCGCGCGACGAGCTGGCAGCCGTGTTCGACCCGTGTCGCAGCTGGCCAGGCGCACATCTCGTCGCTCGCGCGATCGAGCTGGCCGACGCGCGGGCCGCCAACCCCGGGGAGTCGTGGTCACGGGTGGTACTGATCAGCGAGGGTCTTGCGCCTGACGAACTCCAGGTGCCTGTATACGACGAGGAAGGGCTCGTCGGCTACGCCGACTTCGGGTGGGACGGCGTCGTCGGCGAGTTCGACGGCAAGGGCAAGTACGGGCTGGTTCAGCCGGTAGTCGACGCGGAAGCCGTACGGCGCGTGCTCTGGAACGAGAAGCGCCGCGAGGACCGGCTTCGGGTGCGGCACGAGGTCGTGCGCTGGTCCACGGCTGACTTGCACCAGCCGGGTGTCCTCGCCGGCCGGGTGCGGGCGGCACAGGAGCGCGCCAGGCTCCGCGCTGGCGGATGGCGGGCGAGCGGATGACGTCGAGAGCTTCTGCTTGGCATGGCCGGAAGGTGCATGGCGTGGCGCAGGTGCCACGCCATGCACACGTCGACCACGCATACGTGGTCGACGGCGGTCGGGGTGGTCGGGGTGGTCGGGGTGCGCTGGGCCGTCAGGAGGGCAGGGGGGCGACCCGGTCGGGGTGCAGGGTGGTCAGCCGGACGTCGCAGTCCAGCTCGGTGCCGATCGCCGGCGGCGGGACCGACGCCGGCAGCAGCAGCAGCGACACGTGCATGTGCGGCGGCTCGGCGAACCAGCGCTGGCGACCCTGCCAACGGAACGGGCTCAGGGACAGGTTGGCGGCCGCGAGGGTCCCGGCCGCCAGGGCCTTGCCGCGCCCCACCGGGCCACGGACCGTGCGCGGCGCCTCCAGCGCCACCCCGTGGGCGGTGCCACCGCTGACGACGACCAGGTGGCTGTCGCGCGTGGCCCGACGGCGTCGGTAGCCGTAGTGGGTGCCGCGCGCGAGCTGGTGCACGTCGAGCACGGTGCCGCGGGCCTGCAACGCGCCCCGGTCGCCCAGCCACAGGGAGGTGCCGATCCGGGGCCGGAAGATGGTGGCCGGGAAGCTGCCCCGCAGGCCGTGCAGCTCGCGGTCGCTGAGGTGACTGACCCAGGCCACGTCGGTGGGGACACCGGCGTCGGCGAGCAGGCGCAGCCAGGACGCGACCTCGTCGGCGGGTCGGTAGCCCCCGTGCCGGTCGATCGGCAGGTGGAACGCGAGGCCTTCCAGCCGTACGCCGGGCAGCGCGGCCGCGAGACCGGCGACGGCACCGGTCCCGAGCCCGTGCCGGTGCATGGACGTGACGGCCTCGACGACCACCCGCGCCCCGCCGGCGGCCCTCAGCGTCTCGAGATGGGCGACGGTCTGCAGCACCCGGCCGGTGTCGTCCGGGAACGGCGCGGGGAACGACGGCGTGAGCACGAGCACGTCGCCCGGAAAGGCGGCGGCGACCTCGGGCAGCTCGTCGGGCGTGCCGACCGCGACCGTGTCGACTCCGAGCCGCGCGGCCTCCGCGGCGAGGCGGGCGTTGCCGACGCCGTAGCCGTTGCCCTTGATGACGGGGACGATCCCCGGGGTGGCCTCGACCGTCGCCCGCAGGTGCCGCCGCCAGCGGCCCTCGTCCAGGTAGAGCGAGAAGGTCATCGCCGGCTCATGTACAGGTCGAAGGCCTTGAAGAGCACCTTGTTCAGCGGCAGGTCCCACTCGCCGGCGTACTCGACCGCCTCGCCGCCGGTGCCGAGCTTGAACTGGATCAGCCCGAAGTGCGGGTCGTCCTCGGACAGCGTGTCGGTGATGCCGCGCAGGTCGTAGACCGTCGCTCCCGCGGCCTTCGCGTCCCGCAGCATTGCCCACTGCACCGCGTTGGACCCGCGGACGTCGCGCTTGGCGGTGGACGAGGCACCGTAGGAGTACCACGCGTGCTGCCCGACCCGGACCATGGTGGTCGCGGCGACCAGGTCGCCCTCGTGCTCGGCCAGGTAGAGCCGGATCCGGTCCGGGTCCTCGGCGCGCATCGCCTGCCACATCTGGCGGAAGTACGACAGCGGCCGGCCGGTGAAGTGGTCGCGCTCGGCGGTCTCGAGGTACAGCGCGTGGAAGGCCGGCAGGTCGGACTCGTCGCCCTGCCGCACGGTGACGCCGAGCTTGTCGGCCTTCTTGATGTTGCGGCGCCAGAGCTGGTTGAACCCCTTGAGCAGCTCGTCCTCGTCGCGGTCGGCGAGCGGCACCTGGAACACGTACTGCGGCTGGCCGGCGCCGAAGCCGCCCTCGGCCTCCGGGGCGCGCCAGCCGAGCCGGGTCAGCGTGGCGACCACGCGGTCGCCGACCGGGTCGGTGGAGTCCGGCGGGACGTCGGCCAGGCGGGCCGCGCCACCCTCGGCGATCGCTGCCTTGACCGTGGCGGCCGACCAGCGGCGACGCGCCACCGGCGGCCCCATCTTCACGCCGAACGCCCCGCGCCCCTTGAGGTACGCGACCATCGGCGCCAGCCAGGCGTCGAGGTCGTCAACGGCGGCGGCCCACTCGATCACCGGTCCCTCGGGCAGGTAGGCGAGGAACTTCTGCACCTTCGGCACCTGGCGCAGCAGCACGAGGCCGGCGCCGACCAGCGCGGCCGGGTCGCCGGCGTCGTCGTACCAGCCGAGGCTCTCGCTGCCCCACTCCGCCTTCACCGCGGCCCACGACGGGCACTGGAGGAACGACGCCGACGGCCGGCTGTCGAGGAACGCCAGGTGCTCGGCGCTGCTGATCGGACGGACGGCGAGCGCCATGGGGCGACGGGCTCCTCGGGCGAGGGGGCGGCTGCTGCAGGTCGGCCCCGAGGCTACCCAGGGACCAGGCCCGCGACGCGCGACGGCCGCCGCACCCGGGTGTCCGGGTGCGGCGGCCGTCGGGTGCGCGGTAGGCACCGGTGGTGCGGCCGGCGTGCGCCGGCGGGACGTCAGCCCTTCTGCAGGACGGCCTGGGCCTCGATCTCGATGGTGATCTTCTTGCTGACGAGGACGCCGCCGGACTCGAGCGCGACGTTCCAGGTGAGACCGAAGTCCTCGCGGTCGATCTCGGTCTTCGCGGTGACGGCCAGCTTGGTGTTGCCGAAGGGGTCGTTGGCGACGCCGTCGAGCTCGACCTTGAGGGAGACGGGCCGGGTGACGTCCTTGATGGTGAGGTCGCCCTCGACCACGAACTCGTCGCCGTCCCGCGTGACGACCCTGGCGTTGCCGAAGGTGATCGCGGGGTAGGTCTCGGCGTCGAAGAAGTCGCCGGAGCGCAGGTGCGCGTCACGGTCGGGGGTGCCGGTGTCGATCGAGGCGGTCTGGATGGCGGCCTCCGCGGTCGAGGACGCGACGTCGTCGCCGATGGTGATCGATCCGGTGTACTCGCGGAAGGCACCGCGCACCTTGGTCACCATGAGGTGCCGGGCGACGAAGCCGATCCGGGTGTGGGTGGGGTCGATCACGTAGGTGCCGGCCGCGGGGAGGCTGACGCCGTCGACGACGCGGAGGCCGGCGGTGGGGAGGGTCTGCTCGGTCATGGGATGGGTCCTTCCGGGAAGCGGGGGGTTGGCCGGTGTCGCCTGCTGGAGCAAATGTTGCATGCTCAATATTCCCCGAGTCAAGTAGATGTAGACTCGTCCCATGCCACCGGGACCCCTGGACGACGATCGGCTCACGCTCATGGGCCTGCTCGCCGAGACCTGGGCGTCCCTCGCGTCCCGCGGACAGGACCAGCTGGCCGGCCACGGGCTGGCGCCGGCCGAGTTCGAGGTGTGCCTCCGGCTGGCCCGTTCCCCCGAGGGCCTGCTGCGGATGAGCGACCTGGCCGCTCAGACCACCCTGACCTCCAGCGGGATCACCCGGGTCGTCGACCGGCTGGTCGAGCGCGGGCTGGTGACCCGCCAGTCCTGCGCGACCGACCGGCGCACGACGTACGCGGTCATCACCGCAGCCGGGCGGGCGCTGCTCGACCAGGTCCTGCCGGGCCACATCGAGCTCGTCGAGAACTGGCTGGTCGAGCCGCTGCGGAAGACCGGTGTGGCGGCCTTCGAGGAGGCGTTGCGGGCGGTGCGGGACCACGCGGCGCCGTGCGCGACCGTCGGCTCGGACGGTTCCGCCCTCGCCGGGCTGCCCGCGGCGCGGGACCTGCCCGCCCCCGACGGGGCCGAGCCCGCCGCGGTCGCCGCGCCGTAGCGGTCGGCCGCTGTCCGGGTGACCCGGCTAGGCCGGGAGGTGCTCGCGCAGCCAGGCGATGTCGGCGCCCTGGCCCTGCGCGCCGCCCGGGGTCTCGCAGACCACCGGCGCCCCGGCCGCTGCCACCACGGCCAGCAGGTCGTCGCCGCTGATCCGGCCGCTGCCGAAGTTCGTGTGCCGGTCGGCGCCCGAGTCGAACTCGTCGCGGGAGTCGTTGGCGTGCACCAGGTCGACCCGGCCGGTGGCCGCCTTGACCCGGTCGACGACGCCGGCCAGCTCCTCCCCGCCGGCGTGCGCGTGGCAGGTGTCCAGGCACACCCCGACCCGCTCGAGCACCGACGGCTCGAGCCGGTCCTCGAAGACCTGCCACAGGCGGGCCAGCCGCTCGGTGCGGCGGACCATCGCGCCGTCGCCGCCCGCGGTGTTCTCGATCAGCACCGGCAGCGGCGGTGCCCAGCGCTCGAAGGTCTTGGCCCAGTTGTCGAACCCGCTCTCCGGGTCGTCGTCCTTCAGGACGTGTCCGCCGTGGACCACGATCCCGAGCGCGCCCAGCTCGGCCGCCGCCTCGGCGTACTTCGCGAGCAGCTGGCGGCTGGGGATCCGGATCCGGTTGTTGGCCGTGGCCACGTTGAGCCGGTACGGCGCGTGCACGTAGAGGTCGATCCCCGCCTCCGCGACGGCCGCGCGCAGGCCGGCGAGGCCGGCAGGGTGGGCGACGGCCGGGTCCTTCCAGCCCTGGGGGTCGCCCAGGAAGATCTGGACCAGGTCGGCGCCGCGGGCGGCCGCCTCGGCCACCGGGTCGACCGGGTCGACGTGGGCACCGATGCGCAAGGAGGTCATGCGCCGACCCTACGACCGGGCACCGACCGACCCTGTGGACGGATTTCCCGCGTACGCCGCGGGCAGGTAGCCTTGCGCACCTGGCGCTGCCCGGTCACGGGCCCCGACCGTCCCCCGACGGGCCGGGAGCTGCGCCGGACGCACGCACTGCTTCCGAGTCACATCGATGCAGAGCCCTCCTGCCACGGAGAGACCGTGGCCGCCGAGTCCAGAGGAGGTGGGTTGTCCGCATGCGTCACTACGAGCTCATGGTCATCCTCGACCCCGACATCGAGGAGCGCACCGTCGCTCCCGCTCTCGACCAGTTCCTGACCGTCGTGAAGAACGACGGCGGCAACGTCGAGAAGGTCGACATCTGGGGACGTCGCCGGATGTCCTACGAGATCGCGAAGAAGGCCGAAGGCATCTACGCGGTCGTCGACCTGCAGGCCGAGCCCGCCACCGTCAAGGAGCTCGACCGCCAGCTCAACCTCAACGAGGCTGTGCTGCGCACCAAGGTCATCCGTCCCGACCAGCGCTGATCAGCGACTAGTTCCGCACCGAGCCGAGGAGTCTCTTCATGGCCGCAGGCGACACCGTCATCACCCTCGTCGGCAACCTCGTCGACGACCCCGAGCTGCGCTTCACGCCCAGTGGCGCGGCCGTGGCGAAGTTCCGGCTGGCCTCGACACCCCGGTTCCTGGACAAGCAGACCAACGAGTGGAAGGACGGCGAGAGCCTCTTCCTCTCCTGCAACGTCTGGCGCCAGGCGGCGGAGAACGTCGCTGAGTCCCTCCAGCGCGGCATGCGCGTGATCGTCCAGGGCCGGCTCAAGCAGCGGTCCTACGAGACCAAGGAGGGCGAGAAGCGCACGGTCTACGAGGTCGAGGTCGACGAGGTCGGCCCGAGCCTGCGCAACGCCACCGCGAAGGTCAACAAGACCACCCGCGGCGGCGGGGGCGGCGGGTTCGGCGGCGGCGGCTCTACCGACAACGACCCGTGGGCGGCGGCGTCTCCCGCTCCCGCTCCGGCCGCCGGCGGCGGTGGCGGCGGGGGCTGGAACGCCCCGGGCGCCTCCGACGAGCCGCCGTTCTGACCCCACCCGTCGACGTGTCGGCCGCTCGCGCTGACAGGTCCTGGCGAAGCACTCCACCCCACCCGTCCTGATTGACCATCCCGGCAGCACACAGTCAGCCGGGCATCCGAAGTCTGGAGCACCACGATGGCCAAGCCACCGCCCCGCAAGATCAAGAAGAAGGTCTGCCAGTTCTGCAAGGAGAAGATCTCCTACGTGGACTACAAGGACACCGGCCTGCTGCGGAAGTTCATCTCCGACCGCGGCAAGATCCGGGCCCGCCGGGTGACCGGCAACTGCACCCAGCACCAGCGCGACGTCGCGACGGCCGTCAAGAACAGCCGTGAGATGGCGCTGCTGCCCTACACGAGCACCGCTCGCTGAGGAGGGCGTCCGACATGAAGCTCATCCTCACCCAGGAGGTCTCCGGCCTCGGCGGCCCCGGCGACGTCGTCGAGGTCAAGGACGGCTACGGCCGCAACTACCTCGTGCCGCGCGGTGCCGCGATCCGCTGGACCCGCGGCGGCGAGAAGCAGGTCACCTCGATCAAGCGTGGCCGCGACGTCCGCGAGGTCCGCGACCTCGGCCACGCCGACCAGCTCAAGGCCGAGCTCGAGGGGCTCACGCTGACCCTCCCGGTCCGCGCCGGTGACGGCGGGCGGCTGTTCGGCGCCGTCACCGGCACCGACATCGTCGAGGCCGTGGCCAAGGCCGGCGGCCCGGCGGTCGACAAGCGGCGGATCGAGATCGGCCAGCCGATCAAGACCGTCGGCGACCACCGCGTCACCGTCCGGCTGCACGCCGACGTCCTCGCGACCCTCACCGTCCAGGTGGTCGCCGCGGCCTGACCGCCGCAGCGCGACGTACGTCGAGAGCCCCCGCCGCCCCAGGGCAGCGGGGGCTCTTGCGCGTCCAGGAGTCATCGACTGGCGCAACTCTTCAGTTCTGACCGCGGCAGAACCGAGGACTTCCGCCAGTCGAAGACCGTGACCTACGGTCGTCGGCCATGACCGAGACCCCGTGGACCGCGCCCGACGTCGACCGGCCGGACGGGCCCAACGTCGCGACCGAGCGCGTGGCGGCGGAGTCGCTGCTGGAGTACCACCGGTCGACGCTCCTCTGGAAGTGCCGCGGGCTGACCGCGGAGCAGCTGAAGCAGCGTGCCGTGCCGCCGTCGACGCTGTCGCTGCTCGGGCTGGTGCGGCACATGGCCGACGTCGAGCGGGTGTGGTTCCGGCACCGGCTCGCCGCTGAGCCGGACCTCTCGCCGCTGTACTGGCACGAGGAGCAGCCCGACGGCGACTTCGACCTGGTCGACGAGGCGGACGCGGCGGCGGACTTCGTGACGTACGGCGCGGAGGTCGAGGCGGCCCGGACCGTGCAGGCGGCGCACGACTTCGACGACACGTTCGTCGTCCGGCGCCGTGACGGCACCGAGGAGACCGTCGACGTACGCACTCTGGTGCTGCACATGATCGAGGAGTACGCCCGGCACAACGGTCACGCCGACCTGTTGCGCGAGTGCGTCGACGGCCAGACCGGCGACTGAGTCCCCTCCCTGAGTCGTCGACTGGCGCAAGTCTTCAGTTCTGACCGCCGCAGCACCGAAGACTTCCGCCAGTCGATGCAGGGGTGGGCGAGGGTCAGCGTCGTCGCGGCAGGGCGGCGCCGGTCACCAGCCACGCCTCGCCGCGCCAGCGCGGGACCAGGGTGAGCAGCCGGGCGAGCATGAACCCGTTGAAGGCCCACCACAGCTCGACCACGCCGCCGTCGACGGCGAGCACGAGCAGGGCGAGCGGGGTGAAGGCGAGCAGCGTCACCACGCCGGCGACCGCGAGGTAGCGGCCGTCGCCGGCGCCGATGAGCACCCCGTCCAGGGCGAACACCACCCCGCACACCGGCTGCGCCACCGCAGCGACCACGAGCACCGCCGCGAGCAGTGAGCGGACAGCCGGGTCGTCGGTGAACAGCGGGACGAACGTCGCCCGCAGGGTGAGCAGCACGACGCCCAGCACCACGCCGGACAGCGCGCCCCACTCGACCATCCGCCGGGTCGCCGCTCGGGTGCCCGGCACGTCGGCGGCGCCGAGGTAGCGGCCCACGATCGCCTGACCGGCGATGGCCACGGCGTCGAGCATCAGCGACAGGAACAGCCAGATGGTGAAGGCGACCTGGTGTGCAGCGATCGCGACAGTGCCGGCCGCGGTGGCGACGTAGGTCATGAGCAGCAGTGCCGTGCGCAGCGTCACCGTGCGCACGACCAGGGGCAGACCGGACCGGCCGGCCGCCCGGATCCCCGGCAGGTCCGGCCGCAGCGACGCTTCCTCCCGCCGGGCGGCGCGCACCACCACCACGAGGAACGCGGCCGCCATGCCCGCCTGCGCCAGCACGGTCCCCAGCGCCGACCCGGCGATGCCCAGCCCGGCGCCGTACACGAGGAGGAGGTTGAGGACGACGTTGGCGGCCGCGCCGACCGCGGCCACGACGAGCGGGGTCCGGGTGTCCTGCAGTCCGCGCAGCACGCCGGTCGCGGCGAGGACGGCGAGCATCGCGGGCAGCCCGACCAGTGACACCCGCAGGTAGGTGAGGGCGTACGGCGTCGCCTCGGGGGACGTGCCGAACGCCGCCACGAGCGGGCCGGACCCCACCGCCAGCAACCCGGCGAGCACGGCGCCGAGCCCCAGGCCCAGCCAGATCCCGTCGACGCCCTGCGCGATCGCGGCCCGCAGGTCGCCGGCGCCGACCCGGCGGGCCACCGACGCCGTGGTGCCGTAGGCGAGGAAGACGCAGATCGACACCGCGGTGGCCAGCAGCGACCCGGCGACGCCGAGACCGGCCAGCTGCGGCGTGCCGAGGTGCCCGACGATCGCCGAGTCGGCCAGCAGGAACAGCGGCTCGGCGACGAGCGCACCGAAGGCGGGGACGGCGAGCCGCAGGATCTCCCGGTCGTGGGTCCGCCGACCCGACGGGATGCCGTCGCCGCGGCGTCCGGATGTCGGTCGCACCGTCCGCATCGTAGACATCGGCCGAAGTTTCTCCGGTCCACAGGGGGTGGACGACATGCCCGCACGCGGCAGGCCTGCGGGGGCACCGGTGGACGACGCCGTACACAGGCTGTCCACAGCCGGGTCCACGGGGAGGCCCCCGTCCTCCCCCGTTTCTGCGCCGGTTGTCCACAGGCCGTCCACAGCCGGTCGGTCGGTCCGGGCCGTTGCGTTCGTGTTGTGTCCCGGCCTCCCGGTAGAACGTTCCCGGCGGATGCGGCAGCGTCCGCTCGGGCGGGCGAGCAGGTGGGGCGGAGGTGTGGCCGTGAGTGTGGCGGAGTTCCCCAGCGCCCCCTCGGCCGGAGAGCTGATCCGCACGCCGCCGCAGGACCTGGCCGCGGAGCAGTCCGTGCTCGGCGGCATGCTGCTGTCCAAGGACGCCATCGCCGACGTCGTCGAGGTCGTCCGCGGCCACGACTTCTACCGGCCGGCGCACGAGCTGGTCTACGAGGCCGTCCTCGACCTGTACGGCCGGGGCGAGCCCGCGGACGCGGTCACGGTCTCCGCTGAGCTGCAGAAGCGCGGGGAGCTGGGCCGGGTCGGTGGCGCGCCGTACCTGCACACCCTGCTGCAGTCGGTGCCCACGGCGGCCAACGCCGGCTACTACGCCCGGATCGTGCGCGAGACCGCCGTCCTCCGGCGGCTGATCGAGGCCGGCACCAAGATCGTGCAGATGGGCTACGCCGGCGACGGCGACTCCGACGACATCGTCGACGCCGCCCAGGTCGAGGTCTACAACGTCACCGACCGGCGCACCTCGGAGGACTACCTCCCGCTCTCGGCGATCATGGAGGGCACCCTCGACGAGATCGAGGCCATCGGCTCCCGCGGCGGCGAGATGGTCGGCGTCCCGACCGGCTTCGCCGACTTCGACGAGCTGACCAACGGCCTGCACGCGGGCCAGATGATCGTCCTCGCTGCTCGCCCGGCGGTGGGCAAGGCGCTGGCCCTCGACACTCCTCTCCCGACGCCGAGCGGGTGGACGACGATGGGCGAGGTCCAGGTCGGCGACCGCCTGCTCGGTGCCGACGGGCGTCCCACCACCGTCGTCGCCGCCACCGAGGTCATGACCGGGCGGCCGTGCTACGAGGTCGAGTTCGCCGACGGGACCGTTCTCGTCGCGGACGCGGAGCACCAGTGGTCGACCGTCGATGCCGGCGCCGACCGGCCGACGATCAGGACCACCCGGGAGATCGCCGCCACCCTGTTCGCCACCTCGGGTGACGCGGTCGCGACCCGGCACCGGGTGCGCAACACCGCACCGCTCGACCTGCCGCGTGTCGACCTGCCGGAGTCGCCGTACGTCGTCGGCGTCGCGACGGCCCTCGGCTGCACCGACCGCGGGCCCGCGCCGGACGTGACCGTCCAGCTCGACGACGAGGGGGCCGACCCCGGCCTCGCGGCACGAGTCGGCGCACGGGTGCCGCCGGTCCTGCTGCGCGCCTCTGCCGGCCAGCGGCGGGACCTGCTGGCCGGTGTCCTGGACCACCTGGGCGAGGTCACGAGCGGGGGCTGTGTCAGGGTGCCGGACCTCACAGCCGGGCTCGCCGACGACCTCGCCGATCTCGTGACCGGCCTGGGGCACCAGTGCCGGGTGACCCGCGAGCGGGACGGCGAGGTCGAGCTGACACTGTGCGCGGACGCCGACGTGTTCCGGGTCGAGTCCAAGAACCTCGAGCACAAGCGACGGCGCCAGTCGCGCACCCAGGACACCTTCCGGGCGGTCGTCGACGTGCGGTCGGTGCCCTCCGTTCCCGTCCGCTGCGTGGAGGTCGACGACAGCGACCACCTCTACCTCGCAGGGCGGGCGATGGTGCCGACGCACAACTCGACGCTGGGTCTCGACGTGGCCCGCTCGGCTGCCATCAAGAACAACATGGCCACCTGCATCTTCTCCCTCGAGATGAGCCGCAACGAGATCACCATGCGGCTGCTGTCGGCCGAGGCCCGGGTGCCGCTGCACCACATGCGCACCGGTCGGCTCACCGACGACGACTGGACCCGGCTGGCCCGGCGGATGGGCGAGGTGTCCAACGCGCCGCTGTTCATCGACGACTCACCCAACATGTCGATGATGGAGATCCGGGCGAAGTGCCGCCGGCTCAAGCAGCGCAACGACCTCAAGCTGGTGATCATCGACTACCTCCAGCTGATGTCCAGCGGCAAGCGGGTCGAGAGCCGCCAGCAGGAGGTGTCGGAGTTCTCCCGCGCCATCAAGCTCCTCGCCAAGGAGCTCGAGGTCCCGGTGATCGCGATCTCGCAGCTCAACCGTGGCTCGGAGCAGCGCACCGACAAGAAGCCGCAGATGTCGGACCTTCGCGAGAGTGGTTCGATCGAGCAGGATGCCGACATGGTGGTGCTGCTGCACCGCGAGGAGCTCTACGAACGCGAGTCGCCGCGTGCGGGGGAGGCCGACTTCATCGTGGCCAAGCACCGCAACGGCCCGACGGCCACCATCACGGTCGCCTTCCAGGGTCACTACTCCCGCTTCGTCGACATGGCGCAGAGCTAGCCGGCTGCACCGAGCTGGTCGTGCCGAGGGCTCCGTGACGAGGGACAGCGAATGACCACGGACTGGTCCGCGTGGCACGACCCTTACGCCGACGCCGGCTCCGCCTTGTCGCGTCGGCTCCGGGTCGTCCAGCGGCTCGTCCACGGGTGGCTCGACGACACCTCACCCGGGACGGTGTCGGTGCTCAGCACCTGCTCGGGCGACGGCCGAGACGTCCTCGGTGCGCTGGCCGACCGCACCGATGCTGCTCGCGTCGTCGCGACGCTGCTCGACATCGACCCGCGCAACGTGGACCGGGCTGAGCGGCGGATCCACGACCTCGGCCTGCCCGGTGTCCGCGCCGTGTGCGCCGACGCCGGTCGCAGCAACGCGTACGTCGGTCTGCCGCCGGCCGACCTGGTCCTGGCCTGCGGGATCTTCGGCAACATCAGCGACCGCGACGTCCACCGGTTCATCGCGGCGCTTCCGCAGCTCTGCGCACCGGGCGCGCTGGTGATCTGGACGCGGCACCGCAGCGCCCCCGACCTGACGCCGCGGATCCGCGAGTGGCTCGGCCGGAACGGCTTCGAGGAGAAGTCGTTCACCGCACCGGACGACGTCCTGTTCACGGTCGGCGCGCACCGGTTCCAGGGGGAAGCCGCGACGCTCGTTCCGGACCAGGTCTGGTTCAGCTTCACCCGCTGACCGGGTGGCGGCGTGCGAGCGACCGCGGCCGGCTCACGGAGGGCCGCCGAGCGTCCCGGCGTCGACGTGGACATGTCCGCCGAGGAGGCGTCGGTGCGAGCGGTCCGCGGCGCCCTCGAGGAGGTGCGGACCCGGGTCGCGGTACGGGTCGGCGCCGCCGGCGAGGCAGGCCAGCCGGGCCAGCGGCGCCAGCACCGCCGCGGCGCCCGTCGGCAGGCCGAGGTCGACGATGGCGGCCCGGGCGCCGGTGCGGGCCGACGAGACCGCCGCGCCCCACGCCTCTCGCCAGCGCGGGACGATCGAGAGCGCGTACGTCGACAGCACTCCGTCGACCCCGCGGCCGCCGGCCGTGAGCGCCCGGACCGCGGCCGGGTCGAGCTCGGCCGCGTCGAGGTGCAGCAGGGTCACGGGCGGCCAGCCATCCCCGTCGGCGCGACGGCGCGCCTGGCCCAGCATCCCGGTGCTGGCGTCGACCCCCACGATGAGCCCGCCGGGTCCGAGCCGCTCGGCGAGCAGCGGGAAGTTCAGCCCGGTTCCGCAGCCCAGGTCCAGCACGGCGTCCCCAGGTCGTAGCCGCAGCAGGTCGATCCCGGCCGCCCGGGCCCGCCGGTAAAGCGGCCACTCCAGCGAGATCGCGTCGTAGACGCGACCCGACCAGCGGTACCGCTCCGGGCGGGGAAGTCTCATCCGGCCCGGCCGTGACGACGGACCCGCCGGGCGGCCAGGCCGCCGCCGACGGTGAGCCCGACGAGCGCGGTCACGGCTGCCAGCACCGGCACCGAGAACGGGGTGGCGCCGTACGCGCCGATCGCCACGTAGGCGACCGTACCCGGCAGGATGCCCACGGCCGTGGCCACCAGGTAGGACGGGAACCGCACCGCCGACAGACCGCTCCCGTAGTTGATGAGGGTGAACGGCAGCACGGGCACCAGCCGGGCGAGCAGGACGCCGACGAAGCCGCGGCGACCCAGGACGTCGTCGACGCGCTGCACCCGCGGTCCCGCGAGCCGCACGACGCCGTCCCGGCCGAGGGCGCGGGCCAGCCAGAAGGCCGCCACGGCGCCGACCATCGCCCCGGACCAGGCGGCGAGGACCGCGGCCGGGAAGCCGAACAGCAGGCCGGCGCCGGCGCTGAGCGCGTTCTTCGGCAGCGGGGCCAGCGTGACGAGCGCGTACACCGCGGCGAACAGCAGCGGACCGGCAGCGCCGGCCCGGCCGACCTGCTCGCGCAGCACGGCGACGTCGTCCGCGCCGGTGACCAGGACCGCGCCGGCCATCGCCGCCCAGACGACGGCGAGCAGGGCCGGCCGTAGCCACCGGTGCCGCATCGGCCCGGACGTCCCACGGTTGCCCGCATCGACGAGGTGTCCGGTCACGGGTAGGCCAACCCGGACCCGGACCGAAGCCTTCCCACGGCGATGCGGGTGCCAGCGCAGTGCGGCGTCGCCCCCCAGCCGGCTAGGCGGCGGCCTGCTCGACCGCGCGCACCTGCACGCCGCGCCAGAAGGCGACCCGGTCGGCGATCTCCCGGGCCGCAGTGGAGGGGCTGGGGTAGAACCAGGCGGCGTCGCGGTTGACCTCGCCGTCCACCTCCACGGTGAAGTAGCTCGCCCGACCCTTCCACGGGCACACGCTGCGGTGCTCGGACCCGACGAAGAACTCGGCGCGCAGCGCCGCGCGCGGGAAGTAGTGGTTGCCCTCGACGACGACGGTGTCGTCGGACTCGGCGAGGACGGTGCCGTTCCAGACGGCCTGCATGGTCCGGTAGTTGCTCATGCAATGACAACGCGGCGGGCGGCAACGACCTTCCCCGGCTACCGCTCGCCGGGGTCGGTGTCGACCAGCCGGGCGCCGAAGTCCTGCAGCCGGGAGACGACGTGCGGGTCGACCTCGCGGCCGCCGCGGGCAAGCGTGGCCTTGATGGCGGCGTACGTCTCTGCCTCGAGGCCGCAGCGACGGCAGGTCTCGAGGTGCCGGGACACCCGCCGCGCGCTGCCGGCGTCGAGGGCGCCGTCCAGGTAGGCCTGGAGGGCACGACCGGCCTGCCGGCAGCTGGCGACGTCCCGGCTGCCGAACATCGCCCGCCACCACGCCCGCGGGCCGGCGCCTGGGGGTGTCGCGCGGACCGGCGGAGGGATCTCGCCGGGCTGCGGGTGCTGGGTCATCGGTGCCTCCTCGGAGCAAGGCCGGAGCCGGCCAGGCTGGTGCGGACCCGGCGACGGGCCCGGTGCAGACGGCTCATCACCGTCCCCTCGGGGACGTCCAGGACCTCCGCGGCGGCGGCGTAGGTCAGGCCGTGGACGTCGACGAGCATCAAGGTCTCGCGGAACCGGGCCGGCAGGTCGCGGACGGCAGCCTCCACCGCCGCATCGAACATGCCGTCGACGACGACGTCCTCTGCCGAGGCGTAGGCGGGCCCGGTGGCCGCGTGCCGCTCCAGCGTGAGATCGGGGTCGTCCATCAGCACCGGCCGTTGCCTTCGGTTCCGGCTGATCTGGGCGTTGCGCAGGATGGTGAGCAGCCAGGCACGAGGGTGCCGGCCGTCGAAGGAGTCCAGTGAACGCCAGGCGCGCAGCAGCGTGTCCTGCACCAGGTCCTCCGCGTCGGCCGAGTGCCGCGTCAGGGACAGGGCGACCCGCAGGAGCACCTCGACCTCCGGCAGCACCTGCTCGTGGTACCGCTGGCGTCGGGCGTCCAGGTCCGTCACCGCTTCCGCCACGCTCGGGGAACCCGGTCCGGCAGTCCCGGATTCCGTCGTACCGCTCATCATTGCGGAAGGAAGCCGACGGCTCGCGAGTTCCCGCGGCATGAGACCGGGTAGACACCGGAGGTGGGAGCTCGCCGTGGAGCAGCTGCTGGACGGCGAACCGGTACGTATCGGTTCCGATGCCGCGCAGCGGCACCTGCGCGAGTGCCCGGGCTGCGCGATGCACGCCGTGGTCCTGCTGGCGGTACGCGCCGCGTTGCGCCGCCGCGCCGCCTCGGAGGCCTGAGGCCGGCTGCGGGAAGGACGTGGCGGTCCCCGTGAGTTCCCAGCCCATGACACACGACCTGATCGTCGTCGGCGGCGGAGCGGGCGGGATGGCAGCCGCGCGGACCGCCGCCCGTCTGGGCAAGCGGGTCGCGCTGGTGCAGGACGGCCCGATCGGCGGTGACTGCACCTTCACCGGCTGCGTCCCGTCCAAGACGCTGATCGAGGCCGCCGACAGCGACCTGCCGTTCGAGCAGGCCATGACCCGGGTGCGCGACGTCGTCGCGCGGATCGCGGCGACCGAGACCGCGGACGTGCTGCGCGGCGAAGGAGTCGACGTCGTCGAGGGGCGGGCCCAGCTGACCGGCCCCGGCGGGGTGACGGTGGACCATCGCCGGCTCAGCGCACCCCGGCTGGTGCTGGCCCTGGGTGCGGCACCCATGGTCCCGGACCTGCCCGGCTTGCGGGACGCGGACTACCTCACCAACGAGACCGTCTGGGACCTCACCACCCGCCCCTCCTCGCTGACCGTCCTCGGGGGCGGTGCGATCGGCTGCGAGCTCGCCCAGACCTTCGCCCGGTTCGGCACCACCGTGACCGTGGTGGAGGCCGCCGACCGGTTGCTCACCAAGGAGGAGCCGGCTGCCGGCGCGGTGATCGAGGACGCGCTCGTCCGCGAGGGCGTCAAGGTCCGCACCGGGGAGAAGGTCACCCGCGTGACCCAGCCTGGCAACGGCGTCGTCCGCGTCACGCTCGAGGGCGGCTCGACAGTCGACAGCGCGGCGCTGCTGGTCGCCGTCGGGCGCCGACCGGCGACCGACGGACTCGACCTGGACGCCGCGGGAGTGCGGCTCGACGACCGCGGCTACATCCAGGTCGACGACCGGCTGCGGGCCAACGGCGGCCACGTGTACGCCGTCGGCGACGTCACCGGAGCGCTGCAGTTCACCCACGCCGCCGACGAGATGGGCCGGACCGCCGCGCTCAACGCCCTCCGCTGGCCGCTGCGGCTGCGGTTCAGGACCGACGCGGTGCCGTGGGTGACCTTCACCCGTCCCGAGGTGGCTCGGGTGGGCATGACCGAGGCCGAGGCCGCCGAGCACGGCGGCCGGGTCGCGCACCTGCCGATGAGCGAGGTCGACCGGGCCATCGCGGCGGACCGCACCGACGGGTTCATCACCCTGATCGCCGGCCCGCGGCTGCTCACCCGGAACCTGGCGGGCGGCCGCCTGCTCGGGGCGACGATCGTGGCCGAGCGGGCCGGCGAGATGATCCACGAGGTCGCCCTCGCGATGCGGGTGGGCGCCTTCACCGGCCGGCTGGCGCAGACCGTGCACGCCTACCCGACCTGGTCCACGGGCGTCCGGAGCGCTGCTGCCCAGTTCTTCGTCGAGCTCGACGGCCGCAGCGCCCGACCCGCCCGGGCTGGCAGCGAGGGCTGAGCGCGGCGCGCGCGGACGGTCTTCCACACCGCGGGACGACACGACCCGTCTCACCCGCGTCTGCGCCGACCCGCCACCGGGAAGGGGGAACGGGGATCGCCGGGTTCCTCCCCAGAGTCCGACCCGGTCCGACCCGGACGACCGAACCGTGCCGGGCCGGGCACCGAACCAGGACGAGCACGACCCGACCCGAGCGGGCCGGGAGCCAGGGAGAGGACGACAGCGACGTGGGACTGCTCGCACGGGCTCGGGCACTGGCACGCGTGGTCCGGTACGGCGATCCGGAGTTCACCGCTGCGCTGGCTGACCCGGTGGGCCGGGCTGCCGGACGTCGTGAAGACGCCGGGGCAGGTCCTCGGCCGCAAGGCCGTCGGCTGCGAGGGCACGCACGGGGTGTTCCCGAAGTGCAACCTGGCCTGCACCCCGTGCTACCACTCCCGGGACGCCAACCGGGTGCGCGTCGACGGTGGGCACACGGTGCGCGAGGTCCGCGAGCAGATGCGGCTGCTGCGCCAGCACCGCGGCCCGTACGCTCACGCCCAGCTGATCGGCGGCGAGGTGACCCTCCTCGCACCGGAGGACCACGCCGAGACCATCGCGGTCATGCGCGAGAACGGCCGCGAGCCGATGAGCATGAGCCACGGCGACTTCGACTACGACTACCTCGAGCGGCTGGCGGTCGGGCCGGACGGCCGGCGCCGGTTCGACAAGCTGTCCTTCGCCGGGCACTTCGACATGTTCATGTTCGGCCGGCGCGGCATCAACCGTCCGTCCGACGAGCTGTCCCTCTCGCCCTACCGGCGCCGCTTCACCGAGATGTTCACGCGGCTGCGACGCGAGCACGGCGTCAAGTCCTTCCTGGCCCACAACATGACGGTCACGCCGGCCAACCTCGAGCAGGTGTCCGACGTCGTGCGCGACGCCACCCGGATGGGCTTCGGCATGCTGTCCTTCCAACCCGCCGCCTTCCTCGGTGACGACCGTCGCTGGCACGAGAGCTATCGCGACGCCACCCCGGACTCGGTGTGGGGAGAGATGGAGAAGGGCGTCGGCAGCACGCTCGACTACCGCGTCTTCGAGAACGGTGACGTTCGCTGCAACCGCACCGCGTACGGGTTCTACGTCGGGGACACCTGGCACCCGTTCATCGACGGCGCCGACCCGCGCGACCTCGCGGCGAGGGACGCCTTCCTCGACCGGTTCGGCCACGTGATGTTCGGCGGCACGCGGCCGGGCCTGCTGGCGGCCCAGATCGTGCGGGTCCTGCTGCGCCACCCCGGCACGACGCCGATGGCGGTCGCCTGGTCGGCCCGGGCAGTACGCCGGGTCGGACTGCGCACCCTGCTACGGCACCGCCGGGTGCGACCCGTCTCCTTCGTCATGCACCAGTTCATGGACGCCGAGGACGTCGCGCCGGCGTGGGCGATGATGCAGCGCGGCGAGACCAGTACCGACCCGCACCTGACGTCGGTGCAGGAGCGGCTGGCCGCCTGCCACTACGCGATGGCGCACCCGGAGAACGGCACCCTCGTCCCGGCCTGCGTGCAGCACGCCGTCCTCGACCCGGTGGAGAACGAGGCGCTGCGCACCCTGCTTCCCCTGACCGAGATCCGCACCCGCACCGGCGGCAGCCGGCCGCTGACCGGCGCGGCGGCTCCCGACGCCGCGGTCGGGAGCTAGCCGGATGTTGGACGTGCGGATGCGCGCGGCGACCGCGCCGGTGCTGGACGGTGTCGCCGTCCGGCTTGCTGTCGCCGGAGTACGCCCCGGAGCGGTGACCGCGGCCGGCTGGCTCCTGGGCGTCGGTGCCTGCGTTGCCGTCGCGGCCGGCATGTGGCCGGCGGCCCTCGTGCTGTGGCTGGGCAACCGGCTGCTGGACGGGCTGGACGGCGCGGTCGCGCGGGTGCACGGGCCGACCGAGCGCGGCGGCTTCCTGGACATCGTCGCCGACTTCAGCATCTACACCGGGTTCGTGCTCGGCGTCGCGATCGCCGTACCGTCAGCCCGGCTCGCCTGTGTCGCCCTGCTCAGCGCGTACTACGTCTCCGGAACGGCGCTTCTTGCGGTGTCCTCGCTCCTGGAGCGGCGTCGGCACTCCCGCGGGGACGAGCGGTCCCTGCGGTTCGTCGGAGGCCTGGCCGAAGGCACCGAGACGGTCGTCGTCTACGCGCTCTTCACCGTGTTCCCGTCGCAGGCCGAGCTGATCGCCTGGCTCTTCGCCGTCGCGGTCGCGATCACCGCCGGGCAGCGGATCGCCTTCGGTGTCCGCGTGCTCACGGCCGAGGACAGCCTGCCTGGCGTGGGTCCGGAGGCCGTACGCACAGAAACCCGCTGGTCGTCGGCCCCGATGCGACCCAGCCCGGCCCCGGCCGCGACCGGCACCGACTGACCCTCTTCCCTACCTCGGAGACCCCGTGTCCTTCTCTTCCGCATCGTCCCGTCGCCGGGCCGGCACCGTCGGCCTCGTCGCCGGTGCGCTGGCCGTGCTGACCGCGTGCGGCGGTGCGGCGACGACCCGTCCGCAGTCGAGCGCGAGTGCCGACGACTGGTCGGCCGTGCTCCAGGAGGCCAGGGGCCAGACCGTCAACTGGTACATGTACGGCGGTGACGACGGGCTGAACTCGTTCGTCAGCGGCTACCTGGCCGACCGGCTGCGCGCCGAGGGCGTCACGGTCAACCAGGTCAAGATCACCGACACCGTGGACGCGGTCAACAAGGTGCTCGCCGAGAAGCAGGCCGGCCGGGACGGCGGCGCCGTGGACCTGATCTGGGTCAACGGCGAGAACTTCGCGACCGGCAAGCAGGCGGGTCTCTGGCACTGCGGCTACGTCCAGGACCTGCCGAACGCGAGCCAGGTCGACTTCACCGACCCGGCCGTTCGCAACGACTTCGGCGTCCCGGTCGACGGCTGCGAGTCGGTGTGGCAGCAGGCCGACTCGGCGCTGGTCTACGACAGCGCCGCGCTGGACGCCGGCGACGTCGCGTCCGTCGGGTCGCTGTTCGCATGGGCGAGGCGGAACCCG
This sequence comes from uncultured Actinomycetota bacterium, assembly GCA_963807005.1. GTDB lineage: Bacteria > Actinomycetota > Actinomycetes > JACCUZ01 > JACCUZ01 > CAWDZK01. The sequence continues at coordinate 271,413 of CAWDZK010000005.1, forward strand.
GGCCGGTTCACCTACCCGGCGCTACCGGACTTCACCGGGTCGATGGCGGTGCGGACCTTTCTCTACGACTCGGCCGGCGGCCCGACCGCACTGGGCTCCTCGGCCGACGGCCCGTCGTTCACCGCGGCGTCCGACCGTCTGTACCGCCGGCTGAACGACATCGAGCCGTCCCTGTGGCGCCGGGGCGACACCTACCCTGCCAGCCAGGACGACGTCGAGAAGCTGTACGCCTCCGGGGAGATCGACGCCTTCCTCACCTACGGCCCAGGCGCCGTCGGTCAGAAGGTGCGCGACGGGGTGTTCCCCCCCAGCACCCGCGAGACGGTCCTCGATGTCGGCAACATCGCCAACAACAGCTTCGTCGCCATTCCCTACAACGCGCGGCACAAGGCAGCCGCCATGGTGCTGGCCGACCAGCTGCTCGACCCGGACACCCAGCTCGAGCTCTACCGGACGACCGGCGCCTACCCCGCGATCGACCTCTCCTCCCTGCCCACAGCGCAACGCGAGGCGTTCGACGCCGTCGACCTCGGCCCGTCGGTGCTGCCGATCAGCGAGCTCACGGCCAACACCGTGCCCGAGCTGCCGGCCGAGTTCGTCACCCGGATCGAGGCCGACTGGAAGACCCGTGTCCTGCAGCAGTAGGGCCGGCCGGTGACCGGCCGGCTGACCCACGACGGCTCCGCCGCCGGGCCGGCTTCCCCGCCGTCGGCGCGGTGGCGGCGGGGCCGCCCGGTCCGGCTGCCGCGCACCGCGCGCATCGTCCTGCTGCTGAGCCCGGCTCTGACCGTGGTCCTCACCCTGTTCGTCGGCGGTCTCTCGCTGGGCGTGGCGCAGTCGCTCGGCTACCTGCCCTTCCTGTCCGGCTGGACGTGGAACGTGCAGGCCTACCAGCGGCTGTGGGAGGACCCCGCGGTGCGCGCCTCGTTCGCCCTGACCGCCCGGATCGGGGTGATCTCGACGGTCCTGTCGACCGTGCTCGGCGTGGGCTGCGCCCTGGTGGTGCACCGGATGCGGCGCGCCAGGCGGCTGGTCGGCGCGGTGTTCGCCTCGACCCTGCCGGTGCCGCACCTGGTCGGTGGCCTGACCATGCTGCTGCTGCTCTCCCAGAGCGGCGCGCTGTCGCGGGTCACCCACGCCGTCGGGCTCACCGACGCACCGGCCGACTTCCCCGCTCTCACGGCGGACGCTTTCGGCTGGGCGATCATCGCCGAGTACGTGTGGAAGGAGACGCCTTTCGTGGGGGTGGTGGCCCTTGCTGCGCTCTCCGGCGGCGTGGACGAGCTCGAGGCTGCGGCCCGAACGCTCGGCGCCTCGACCTGGCAGCGGTTCCGGCACGTGGTGCTGCCGCTGATCTCACCGGCCGTCGCGGCCACCTCCGTCCTGGTCTTCGCCTTCACCGTCGGCAGCTACGAGGTGCCGCTGCTGCTCGGCCGTCCGTTCCCCGCCGCCCTGCCGGTCGTGGCGCTGCAGTACCAGCAGGACGTCGACCTGGGCGCCCGACCGGTCGCGATGGCGGTCGCGGTGGTGATCGCGGTCGTGGTCTCCGCCCTCGTCCTCGTGTACATGGCGGCGATGGACCGGCTCGTGCGACGGTCCCCGTGAGGCGCCGCCTCGCGGTCGCCGCGATCGTGGCGGGCACGCTGATCCCGTTGCTGCCGCTTGTGGTCTGGGCCGTGGCCGGGCCGTGGCGCTACCCCGCCCTCCTGCCGGGCGGCCTCTCCAGCCGGGGCCTTCGGCTGCTGGTGGACCCGGAGTCCGACGTTCTCACCGGACTGGTGACGTCGCTGGGGATCGGCGCCGCGGTCACCGTCCTTGCGCTGCTCGTCGGTGTGCCCGCCGGCCGCGCCCTCGGGCTGTACCGCTTCCGCGGCCGGCGGCTCGTGCAGTTCCTGCTGCTCGCCCCCGCGATCGTGCCCGGGCTGGCCGCGCTGCTCGGAACGCAGGTCTTCTTCCTGCGCTACGGCCTCGCGGACACCGTCCAGGGGGTGGTGCTCGTCCAGCTGGTGCCGGCCGTTCCGTATGTCACCCTGGTGATGGCAGGCGCGTTCGGCAACTACGACGTGGGCTACGAGGACCAGGCCAGGCTGCTGGGTGCCGGACCATGGCGCGCGCTCACGCACGTGACGCTGCCGGCGCTCCGGCCGGCGCTCGTGGTGGCGGCCTTCTTCGCATTCCTCATCTCGTGGAGCGAGTACGTGCTGACGTTGCTGATCGGGGGCGGCGTGGTGAAGACCTTGCCGCTGCTGCTGTTCGCCTACGCCCGCGGCTCCGACCTGACCGAGGCGGCGGCGGTCGCGCTGCTGCTCGTCACGCCGCCGCTGCTGCTGGTCGCGCTGCTGGCGCGCGACCTGGTTCCTGGCCGCGAGGCTCGTGGACCGGTCATCGGGCTGGGACGACTGTGACCACCGACGCCACCGCCCTGACCGTCAGCGGCCTGACGAAGAGGTTCGCAGGTGCCGCCGACCCCGCCGTGCACGACCTCGACCTGGCCCTGGCGGCCGGGTCGCTGACGGCGCTGCTCGGCCCGAGCGGCTGCGGGAAGAGCACGACCCTCAACCTGGTGGCCGGGCTGCTCGAGCCGGACACCGGGGACGTCTGCTTCGGCGACCGGTCGGTGCTCGGTGTCCCGCCCGAACGCCGCCCGGTCGCAATGGTCTCGCAGAAGGCGTTGCTGTTCCCGCACCTCTCGGTCGCCGACAACGTGGGCTTCGGCCTGCGGATGCGCCGGGTGCCACGCCGGGAGCGCTCGCGTCAGGTCTCGCAGATGCTCGCCCTGGTCGGGCTCGACGGCTACGGCGGTCGCCGGGTGCACCAGCTGTCCGGCGGCCAGGAGCAGCGCGTCGCCCTGGCGCGGGCACTGGTGACGAACCCTCGCGTCCTGCTGCTCGACGAGCCGTTCTCGGCGCTGGACTCCGAGCTGCGGGCGCAGATGAGGTTGCTGGTGCGCGAGGTGCAGCGCCGGCTGGCGGTGACCACGCTGTTCGTCACCCACGACCAGTCCGAGGCGGTGGAGCTCGCCGACACCATCGCGCTGATGCTCGACGGGCGGCTCGAGCAGATCGGTCCGCCCCGACAGTTCTACGAGCACCCGGCGACGGCAGCGGCCGCTCGGTTCTTCGGTGCCACGAACCTGCTGCCGGGCACGTTGTGCGGCGCCGTCTTCGACACCTCGGTGGGCGTCGTCACGGTGGGTCAGGAGGGTCCTGACGGCCCCGGCCTGCTCGTGCTGCGACCGGAGGCGCTTCGGCTGACAGAGGGTTCCGGGCGCAACATCCTGGCCGGGACCGTGGTCGCCGCCGACTACCGCGGCACCCACACGAGCGTGACCGTGGCTGTGCCGCCGACAGCGACCCGAGATCGCGCCGGCCGCGATCCCGGGAGCACCGACGGTGTCGTCCTGCAGGTGACCGCACCCGCGGGCGCCGCCGTGCTCGTCGGCGACCGGGTCGGGGTCCACGTGTCGCCCGCGGCCGCGGCGGTCGTCCCGCCCGGCTGACCAGGCACAGGACCGTCGGAGCCGCGGCCCCGCACCGGGGGAAGGTCCGACCGGACCGGGCGGGTTCCTTGGGCATGGGTACCGCGCGAACGTCCTGGAGCAGGGTGAGCCTGCTCGTCGCGCTGCTCGCCCTGGTGCTGGTGAGCTGCGGGTCGGGAGCCGACGTGGCAGCGCCTGACACGGCTCGGGGCTCGACGGTCCTGGTCGAGCAGGTGCCAGGCTCGCCGGCCGAGGACGTCCCGTCTGCCCTCGATGACCCCGCTGACTGCCCGGCTGCCGACCCCGCTCGTCGACGTCGACCGCCTGATCAGCGGCGGGCCACCCCCGGACGGGATCCCCGCCATCGACGAGCCGCGGTTCACCACGGCGGACCAGGTGGACTTCCTCGCCGAGAGCGAGCCGGTGCTCGCCCTGGACCTCGACGGCATCGCACGCGCTTACCCGGTGCAGGTCGTGATCTGGCACGAGATCGTCAACGACACCGTCGGTGGCACGCCGCTGGCCGTGACGTACTGCCCCCTGTGCAACTCGGCGCTGGCCTTCGACCGGCGGGCCGCAGGGCGGGTCCTGACCTTCGGGGTGTCCGGCCGGCTGTACAACTCCGACCTGGTGATGTTCGACCGGCAGACGAAGTCGCTCTGGCCCCAGCTGGAAGGCCGCGCTGTGGCGGGGGTGCTGACCGGGACCGAGCTGGCGGCGATCACCGTCCAGACAGTGCCGTGGGGGGTGTGGCGCGATGCGCACCCGCGCGGCCAGGTGCTCACCCGCGACACGGGGTACGACCGGGACTACGGCCGCAACCCGTACGTGGGCTACGACCAGCCGGACACCGACCCGTTCCTGCTGGACGTCGAGGCCGACGACCGGCTCCCGGCGAAGACCCGCGTGGTGGGGCTGGGCGAGGGGGCCGCCGCCGTCGCGGTCGTCACCTCCGAGCTGCAGGACGACGGGGTGCGCGAGGTGACCGTCGACAGCAGTCCGGTGGTGCTGCTGGCACTGCCGGGTCTGGCCTCCGCGCTGGACACCGCCGAGGTCGCCGACGGCCGGGACGTGGGCGTGACCGGGGCGTTCTCCCCGGTCGTGAACGGTCAGCGGGTGACGTTCCGCCGGGTCGAGGCAGGTTTCGTCGACGACCAGACCGGATCCGCCTGGTCGGTTCTCGGTCGCGCGACGTCCGGGCCCCTGGCGGGCACCCAGCTCGACCGGGTCCGGCACGTCGACACGTTCTGGTTCGCCTGGGTCCTGTTCCAGCCCGACACCGACCTGGTGGACTGACTCGTCCTGCTCCCACGACACCGGGCGTGGAGCCGGAGCTCGTCAGCGGACCGATGACATCAGCGGCCGGTCCGGGCATCACTGGTGCACGCGGCCCGACGTACCGCCACCGGGCTGCCGGCCGGCCGGCTCCAGGACCCGGCTGGGCGCATCCGGGAGTTCGCCTCCCGACGCGCTGGCCGCCTGGCGACCAGGATCCGCGGCCGCCGCCCGGCCAGCGCCACCTAAGATCCCCGGGTGTGGACGGGGAAGCTGACGTCGCAGCGGAGGCGGTGACCACGGGCACGGCCGCGGCCAACGACCCGTTCGCCGTCGACAGCGAGGTCGCCACCGACCTGCGGCGGGTCGACTGGTCGACGACTCCCCTCGGTGCGGTCGACACCTGGCCGTCGAGCCTGCGCACCGTGGTCCGGGCGCTGCTGTCTTCCCGTTTCTCGATGTGGATGGCCTGGGGGCCGGAGCTCACCTTCTTCTGCAACGGGGCGTACCGCCGCGACACCCTCGGCCGGAAGTACCCCTGGGCGCTGGGCCGGCCGGCGAGCGAGGTCTGGGCCGAGATCTGGCCGGACATCGGGCCGCGGATCGACACCGTGATGCGGACCGGGCGCGCGACCTGGGACGAGGCGCTGCTGCTGTTCCTCGAGCGCAGCGGCTTCGTCGAGGAGAGCTACCACACCTTCTCCTACAGCCCGTTGACCGACGACGACGGACGCGTGGTGGGGATGCTCTGCGTCGTCACCGAGGACACCGACCAGGTCATCGCCGAGCGACGGATGGCCCTCCTGCGTGACCTCGGGTCGCAGTCACGCGCGCTGCCGGACGAGGCCGGCTACTTCGCAGAGGCCTGCCGCCACCTTGCCGGGTCGTCCCGCGAGCTGCCGTTCACCTTGACCTACCTGTACGACGAACCCTCCACCGGTCCGGACGGTCCGCGCCCGCGCACGGCCCACCTCGTCGGCGCCACTGGAGCCGCTCCCGGCGACCCGGTGGCGCCGCCGATGCTCGATCTGACCGACCCCGGCATCCCCTGGCCGGCGACCGAGCTGCTCGCCGGGGTCACCACCGTCGTCCCGCTCGACCCGGACCGCTACGGAGCGCTACCGACAGGTGCGTGGCCGGAGCCTCCGCAACAGGCGATCGTGGCGCCCCTTCCCCAGCAGGGGCAGCAGGTGCCGTTCGGGTTCCTCGTGGTCGGGGCGAACCGCTATCGCCCGCTCGACGACGGCTACCGCGACTTCGTCGGGCTGGTTGCCGGGCAGCTCGGGGCCGGCCTCGGCGGGACCCGCGCCTACGAGGCCGAGCGCCGCCGGGCCGACCAGCTGGCTGAGCTGGACCGCGCGAAGACGGCGTTCTTCACCAACATCAGCCACGAGTTCCGTACGCCGTTGACCCTGATGCTCGGCCCGGCCGAGGACGCGCTCGACGACACCGCCCAGCCGCTGACCGGCGTGCAGCGCGACCGGGTCGAGACGGTGCACCGCAACGGCCAGCGGCTGTTGCGACTGGTCAACAGCCTGCTCGACTTCTCCCGGCTCGAGTCCGGCCGTCTCACCGCCAGGTTCGTGCCGGTCGACCTCGGCCGCGAGACGGCCGACCTCGCGAGCACGTTCCGGGCCGCGATCGAGAGGGTCGGGCTGACCCTGACCGTCGACTCACCGGCCTCCGGGACCGTTCACGTGGACCCGGAGATGTGGGCGAAGATCGTCCTCAACCTGCTGTCCAACGCGCTGAAGTTCACCTTCGAGGGTGGCATCACGGTGCGCACCCGGGCCGTCGGTGACAAGGTCGAGGTCAGCGTGGCCGACACCGGCACCGGGATCGCCGAGCCGGACCGGCCGGCGCTGTTCCAGCGGTTCCACCGCATCACCGGTGCCCGCTCCCGCACGTACGAAGGGTCGGGCATCGGGCTGGCCCTGGTCGCCGAGCTGGTGGCCCTGCACGGCGGTGAGGTCGACGTCGAGAGCGAGCCCGGGCGGGGCAGCACCTTCGTCGTGCGGCTGCCGTACGGCGTCGAGCACCTGCCACCCGAGCAGGTCGCCGACGACCCCTCCGAGCCGGCCGACGCCGGGCACGCGGCGGAGACGGGTCGCCAGGTCGCCGACGGGTTCCTGGCCGAGGCCATGCGGTGGGCGGGCGACCCGCCGGTGCCCGGCGGGTTCGTCGGCTCCGCTGACGCGGACGCCCCGCTCGTGCTGGTGGCCGACGACAACGCCGACATGCGCGACTACGTCGCCCGGCTGCTCGGCGACCGGTACCGCGTCGCCGTGGCGCGCGACGGCGCCGAGGCGCTCGACCTGGCCCTGGCGGAACCTCCCGACCTGGTTCTGACCGACGTGATGATGCCCCGGCTGGACGGCTTCGGTCTGCTCTCGGCGCTGCACGAGAACGAGGCCACCCGGTTGGTCCCGGTGGTCATGCTGTCTGCGCGGGCCGGTGACGACGCGGCAGTGGAGGGTCTCGAGGCCGGCGCCGACGACTACCTGGTCAAGCCGTTCACGGCGCGGGAGCTGTTGGCCCGGGTCGGTGCCAACCTCGAGCTGGAACGGGTCCGCCGGACCCGCGTGCGCCTGGAACGCAACCAGGAGCTCTTCGACCGCGCCGAGCGGATGGCCCGGGTCGGCAGCTGGGAGCTGGACCCGGTGACCGGCGCGATCACGGCCTCCGACGAGCTCGCCCGGCAGCTGCACCTCAGTCATGCCGAGCTTGCCGAGCTCGGTCTGGAGCACGTGCTGACGACGCTGGTCCCCGACGACGACGCCGCCGTGGCGCGCGCCGCGGTGGCGGCAGCGCTCGAGACCGGTGCCCCCCTCGACTTCCGGTTCCGGGTCAATGAGCCGGGCGGCGCGACCCGCACCTACCGGGTGATCGGAGAGACGCGGCGCGACGCGACCGGGGCGGTACGGCTGACCGGCAGCAACCAGGACGTCACCGAGCTGCTCGCAGCGCAGGACTCGATGGCCTCGGCCGCGGCACTGCAGGAGGCCGCCGTCCGCGAGCACCAGATCGCCGACGAGCTGCAGCGGAGCCTGCTGCCGTCGTCCGAGCACCGCAGCGACCACCTGCAGGTCGCCACCTTCTACCGGGCCGGTGTGGAGGGGACCCAGGTCGGCGGCGACTGGTACGACGTGATCGAGCTGGGTGCCGGCCGCACCGCCCTCGTCGTCGGCGACGTGATGGGTCGCGGTGTACCGGCCGCCGCTGTGATGGGCCAGCTGCGCACCGCCGTGCGTGCCTACGCCCGGCTCGACATGCCGCCCGCCGACATCCTCGAGTTCCTCGACGGCGTTGTCCGCGACCTCGCGCACGACCAGATCGTCACCTGCGTCTACGCGGTGTACGACCCGGGCGACGGGTCGTTGACCTGGGCCAGCGCCGGCCACCTGCCTCCGCTCCTGCTCACCGCCGACGGTGACGTGGAGCGCCTCGGCGGCGTCGCCGGGCCGCCGCTCGGCACCGGCCTGCTCGCCCTGTCCGACAACCGGCTGCCACTGCCGACCGGGGCCGGGCTCGCCCTGTACACCGACGGCCTGGTCGAGTCGCGCCACAGCGACATCGACGACGGGATCGACCTGCTGCGCCGGACACTGCTCGATCTCGACGTGCCGTTCGCGATGCTGCCCGGCGCCGTGGTGTCCGCGATGCTGCCCACCGAGCCGAGCGACGACGTCGCCCTGCTGGTCGCCCGGGCTCAGGCGCCGCAGTCACCTTCGGCGGTGGCGGTCGTGGAGGTCACCCCGGCGCAGGACGCGGTGGCGGAGGTGCGCCGGACCGTGGTGGCGACGCTGAGGGAGTGGTGCGTGACCGGAACGGCCGCCGATCACGTCGAGCTGCTCACCAGCGAGCTCGTGACCAACGCGATCCTGCACGGCCGGCCTCCGATCCGGCTCCGGCTGCGGCTCGGCGAGGGGCACGTCGTCCTCGAGGTGCACGACTCGGCGACGTACCTGCCGCGCCGGCAACGCCCCACGCCGACCGACGAGCACGGTCGCGGCCTGCAGCTGGTGACCCTGCTCGCCGACCGGTGGGGCACCCGGGCCACGCCCGAGGGCAAGGCCGTCTGGTGCGTCGTGCGCACCGACGGCCGCTGACCGCCGGCTCCTTCTGACCGAGTCCGCCGACGGCCCGACGGCGGTGCGCACCGGCGCTGTCGTGGACCCGAGTGAGCGACGTCACGCTCCGGAAACCCCGTCGCAATGCCGATGCTGCACCCTGGGACCGCTCCCTCACACCGCCCGAGGACAGGACATGCGCGCGCACCGCCCGCACAACGAGACCGACGTCGCCGACCGAGGTGCAGCCGCCTCGGCGTGCACCGAGCATCGGGTCGTCGCGCGCGACCTGCTGCCGGGCGACTACCTGCCGCCGCAGCCGGCCCTGCACGGCACCCGCTTCCGCCGGGACGGCTTCGTCGTGGGTGGCTCGGACCGGGACATCCTCGAGCCGGCGGTGCTCTCCGGCCGGATGCTCGTCTTCGGGCCGGGCGGCACGCTGGACTCCCTCGGCGTCGACATGCCGGTGACGGTCCAGCGCGCGCTGACGCGGCGGTGCGCCTGACCTGGACAGCCGGGGTCGCCGGCCCACCGGTGCGGACGGTCCCCGTGCGAGCGGGTGAGCCGCGCCTGCGCCCCGCGGGCCCGGTCGACCGCTAGCGTCCTGCCGTGCGGAAAGGTGGCCGCCCGGCTGACGAGGACGGGCGACAGCGGCCGCCCGCGGACGTCTACACGCACGGCCACCACGAGAGTGTGCTCCAGTCGCACCGATGGCGGACCGCCGCCAACTCGGCGGCCTACCTGCTTCCCCACCTTCGGCCGGGCACCGATCTGCTCGACGTCGGCTGCGGCCCGGCGACGATCACCGCGGACCTGGCGGCCCGGGTCGCCCCCGGCCGGGTCGTCGGCATCGACCGTGCACCGGCGGTCCTGCACGAGGCCCGGCACGCCGCGCCGGGGGTGGACCTGCGGGTCGGCGACGCCTACTCCCTCGACTTCGATGACGGAACGTTCGACGTCGCGCACGCCCATCAGGTCCTCCAGCACCTGACCGACCCGGTCACCGCGCTGCGTGAGATGCGCCGGGTGACCCGTCCCGGCGGTCTGGTCGCGGTCCGGGACGCCGACTACGGCGCGTTCACCTGGTGGCCGGACCTGCCGGGGCTGACGGAGTGGCTCGCGCTCTACCGCGCGGTCGCCCGGTCCAACGCCGCCGAGCCGGATGCCGGCCGTCGGCTCGTCGGCTGGTGCCGCTCGGCTGGGCTCACCGACCTGACCGCCGGGGCATCGGTGTGGTGCTTCGCGGCCGAGGCCGACCGGTCCTGGTGGTCGCGCACCTGGGCCGTCAGGGTCACCTCGTCGGACTTCGCCTCCCAGGCCCGCGACCGCGGACTTGCCACCGACGCGGACCTGCACCGCCTGGCCGATGCGTGGCGGGAGTGGGGCGCGCACCCCGACGGATGGCTCACGGTCGTGCACGGTGAGGTCCTGGCGCGGGTCTGACCGCAGCCCACGGCACGCGGCGGCTGAGGGCAGGCAGACGGTCAGGCGTTCGGGTCCGGGCCGGGGTCACCACCGAGCAGGACGGCGCCCAGCCGGGCGAGGTACATCTCCCAGCCGGCCCGGTGGTGCTCGCGCATCGGGAGGTCCGGCAGGTCGTGGTGGCGCAGCACCACCCGGGTCCCGCCGGCCTCGGCGGTGAGGCTCACCTCGACCCGCGTCGACCCCGGAGGTACGTCGGGGCCGGCGGTCCAGCCCCAGGTGAACACCAGCCGCCGAGGTGGGTCCACCTCGAGGAACGTGCCGAGGGCGGCGACCCCGTCCCCCATCTGCACGCGGTACTCGCCGCCGGGGACGGCGTCGAGCAGGGCGGTCCGGCCCATCCAGAGCACGTAGCGCTCCGGATCGGTGAAGTAAGGGAACACCACCTCCGGGTCTGCGGCGACGTGCAGGCTCACCTCGAGCGCCTGGGTCTCGCTCACCGCCGTCGGCCGCCTGCCCGACCCGTCGTCGCTGGTCCCGGCGGGGTGTGCGTGGCGTCCGCCCGCTGCTGCTCGGCCTCGGCCAGCTGCTTCATCCGGCCGAGCCCGCCGCGCCAGTGCTCCTCGACCACCGCGCGCAGAGGACCCAGCGCGGCCTGGTCGGCGCGGTACCGACGGCTGGTGCCGACCCGGCGCTCGACCAGGAAGCCGGCCCGGCGAAGCACGGTGAGGTGCTGGCTGATCGCGGACCAGGACACGTCGAACGCGGCCGCGATCTCCCCGGCGGCCAGCTCCCGCTCCCACACCAGCTCCAGGATCTGCATCCGACGAGGGGCGGCGAGCACCCGCAGCGACTCCACGATGGGACCTCCTCGACGGGCAGTGTCGCGCACCGCCGCTGTTGCGTGCTTGACGTCCCGAGCTTATTTTAGAATAGTCTAAAACAAGCACTCACGAAGGAGAGCCATGAACCGCACGATCAGCCTGGCCGCCGACGTCGCCGCCGACCCCGGCCGGGTCACCGAGGTGCTGTCGACCACGAGCGGGCAGCAGGCCTTCTGGACCGTCGACTGCGATGTCCGGGGTGACACCGCCCGGTTCGGCTTCCAGGCCGCTCCCGTCGACCTCGAGACCGACGTCACCGTCGAGCCGGGCAAGCTGGTCCGGATGACCGTCCGGTCCGGCTTCCCGTTCTGGGTGGGGTCCAGCTGGGAGTGGGAGCTCGGCCCGGCGACCCGGGCCGAGTCCGGGACGGGCGTCCTGTTCCGCCACCACGGCTTCGAGGACGGCTATGCCGAGGTCGACCTCGGGCACACCGCCCAGACCTGGGCGCTGGTGCTCGACCGGCTGGCCCGCTACCTGGCCTCTGGCGAGCCCCAGCCGCTGTTCCCTGCCTCCGCGTGAGCGCGGTTCCCGCCGCACCCGGGGGGTGCACGTGACGGTCGACGTCCGGCCGACCGTGCTGGTCCGCCGGGCTCGCCCGGACGTGGCGGCGTACATGTTCGACCCGGCGCACGACCTCGAGTGGACGGGTGGGATCACGGCGAGCCGGCCGGATCAGCCGGGCCGGCTGGTCGTGGGCGCGACCGTGGTCCGCACCGCGCGGTTCCTGGGCCGGACGTTCGACTACGGGTACGTCGTCACCGAGCACGAGCCGGATCGGCTGGTCGTCCTCCGCGTCGAACGTCCGTTCCCGATGGTCGTTCGCTATGAGCTGGCCGACACCGCCGCCGGCACCGAGGTCGCGATCCGCGCCACCGGCAGCCCCGGCAGGTTCTTCGGCCTGCTGGGCCCGTTGATGCGCCGCAAGGTGCACGCGAGCATCGCGGCCGACCTCGACCGGCTGCGCGCCCGGCTGGAGACCTGAGCCCGGCAGGGGGATGCTGGGGGGCGGTCGTCATGGACGTCATGGACGTCGGCGGCATGGTGCGAGGAGGGCCGATGGCGGAACAGCTGGTGGTCCGCTGCGCGTGCGGCGGGTTCGAGGCGCGGGGCAGCGAGGCTCAGGTGGTGGCCGACGTGCGCCGGCACGGCGAGGACGTGCACAACATGACGGTGACCGACGAGCAGGTACTGGCCATGGCCGTGCCCGCGGACGACCCGACCGTGCACTGACTCGATGGTCACGCTGGCACCCGGTCTGGATGTCGAGGGCCCCGTCCAGGCCGAGGTGTTCGTCCTCCGCCTCGGTCCTGCCTCGCCCGAGCTGGCCGGCCCCTGCGGCGCGCAGCCGTGGTACCTCGAGGTAGGCGACGACGAGGACCCCATGGTGGTGGTGGCCGAGGCCACCCACCGCGTCGTGGCCGCGCCGTACGTCGTCCACTCGACCTCGTGGCGTCGGGACCGCGGCGCGGTGGTCCTCAGCTTCGTCGTGGTCGTCGCCCCGGAGCACGGTGGCGAGGTCTCGCGACCGGTCGCGCGGACCGACCTGGCCCGCGGCGGGGCGACCAGCGCGCCGTCGGAGATCGAGACGGCCCAGGTCGTCGAGCACGGGCTGCGGCACCTCTCCTGGCTGGTGCAGGACGACCCGGTCGTGGCCGCGGCGCTGCCCGGTGCGTGGCGCGAGCAGCTGGACCGCTATCCCCCCGAGCCGTTCCGGCACCTGTCCTCCCGGGCGGGAGGCCCTACTCCGCGAGGGTGAGAGGGATCAAGCCGGAGGCGCATCGCGACGATGCACAGGTCGTGACAGTGGCAGCATCACCGCTCGACCAGCAGCGGTCCACGGGGGACACTCCGGGGTCCGCGGCCGGAACCCCCGCGCCGGCTCCGCGCTTCCGCCCCGCGGCTCCTCAGCGTGCGCCGGAGCTGGCGCACATGACGCTGGTCCGGCTGCGCAGCTACCGTCGGACCCTGCTCGACGAGGAGCTGCGGGCGTCGTACTGGCGGCGCCTGATCCAGGCCCGCCGGGACCTGCTGCGGGTGGGTGGCCGGCCGGGCGACCGGGCGGCGCTGCTGGATGCGCTGACCGAACAGCGCGGCACCAAGGGCCGTCAGGTGATCCTCGCGCTGCACCCCGACGGCGGGATGCCGATCCTGCCGCACCTCCCGGACCTCTGGGCCAGCGGTGTCGACGCGGGCGACGACGAGACCCGGGCCGAGCTGTTCACCCGCCTGGCCTCGGCCGAGAGCGTGCTGTCCTCCTACCGCGAGGCGCTGTTCCGGCGTCTCGACCGGGCGACCGGCGAGCTGGTGGCGCGCTACCACGAGGAGCCGGCGCTGTGCCTCTCCGCGCTGCCGCTGACCGCCTGACCGGGCCGGCCGCGGTCTGACCGCCCGGCTGGCCACCGCGTCCGGGCGGAGGGGCGCGGGTGCGGCCGTAGGCTGAGGCCGTGAGCAGCGACCACCCCGCGACCACCGGACCCCGGCTGCGTGCCGCGCTCGACGGCATCCCGACGTACAAGCCCGGACGGCCGGCCGCGGCCCGCGAGGGCGGGCCGGCGTACAAGCTGTCGTCGAACGAGAACCCCTATCCGCCGCTCCCGTCGGTGCTCGACACCGTGCGCGGCGCCGCGGAGTCGTTCAACCGCTACCCCGACATGTTCGCCACCGGGCTGGTCCAGGCGATCGCCGACCGGTTCGACGTCCCCCCAGCGCACGTCGCGACCGGTACCGGCTCGGTCGGTGTCCTGCAGCAGCTGGTCCAGGCGACCTCCGCGCAGGGCGACGAGATCCTCTACGCGTGGCGGTCGTTCGAGGCCTACCCCATCGTGGTGCAGGTGTCCGGGGCACGGTCGGTGACCGTCCCCCTGACTCCCGACGAGCACCACGACCTCGACGGGATGCTCGCCGCCATCACGCCGCGGACGCGGCTGGTGCTGGTCTGCTCCCCCAACAACCCCACCGGCACGGCGGTCCGCCGCACCCAGCTCGAGCAGTTCCTCGACGCCGTTCCCTCCGACGTCCTCGTGGTCATCGACGAGGCCTATCGCGAGTTCGTCCGCGACGACGAGGTGCCTGACGCGCTGGACATGTACCGCGACCGCCACAACGTCGCGGTGCTGCGCACGTTCTCCAAGGCGTACGGGTTGGCGGGGCTGCGGGTCGGCTACGCCGTCGCTCCCGAGCCGGTCGCGGACGCGCTGCGAAAGACTGCGGTGCCGTTCGGCGTCAGTGGCCTCGCCCAGGTGGCGGCCACCGCGTCGTTGGCCGCAGAGACCGAGCTGCTGGAACGGGTGGACGCACTCGTCGCGGAACGCGCCCGCGTGCAGGGTGCCTTGCGCGAACAGGGCTGGACCACTGTGCCCGAGTCACAGGCCAACTTCGTCTGGCTACGGCTCGGCGAGCGCACGACGGACTTCGCCGCGGCGTGCGAGACCGCCGGCGTCGTGGTGCGGCCGTTCGCCGGCGAGGGCGCCCGCGTCACCATCGGCGAACGCGAGGGCAACGACCTCTTCCTGCAGGTGGCCAAGGCGTTCCTCCCGGACTGACCCGCCGAACGCCGGACCCGATGTCGGTCGCGGCGCAGCCGGGTGAGATGGTCGAGACGTGCGACTCGACCACCTCTCCTACGCCGCCGGCCCGGAAGGCCTCGGGGCGACTGCGCAGCGGCTCGGGGCGACCTTGGGGGCGGGGTTCCACGACGGTGGCCTGCACCCCCGGTTCGGCACCCGCAACTTCGTCCTGCCGCTCGCGGGTGGGGTCTACCTCGAGGTCGTCGCGGCCCTCGACCACCCGGCCGCGGACAAGGCTCCGTTCGGTCAGGCCGTCAAGGCCCGCACCGAGGCCGGGGGCGGCTGGCTGGCCTGGGTCGTCGCCGTCGACGACCTCGGTCCCCTCGAGAGCCGGCTCGGCCGTGCTGCGGTCGAGGGGCACCGGCGGCGCCCGGACGGCATCGACCTGACCTGGCGCCAGATCGGCGTCCTCGATCTGCTCGACGACCCGGCACTGCCCTTCTTCGTCCAGTGGCAGGGTGACCCTGCTCTGCACCCGGCAGCCGATGGGAACGGTGCCCCGGGCCCCGGCATCAGCCAGGTGGAGATCTGCGGCGACCCGCGCAAGGTGGGTGACTGGCTCGGCGAGCCGGTGGCCCGGGCGGACTTCGAGATCGACTGGGTCGACGGCGACGAGCCGGGCCTGGTGGCGGTGCACTTCAGCACCG
Source organism: uncultured Actinomycetota bacterium (assembly GCA_963807005.1). Classification (GTDB taxonomy): domain Bacteria; phylum Actinomycetota; class Actinomycetes; order JACCUZ01; family JACCUZ01; genus CAWDZK01. Next base: position 286,755 of record CAWDZK010000005.1, read on the forward strand.
AGCGCGGCGACGTCCGCATCGACTGATCCCCCGTCGCCACCCCGGCCGCACACCCCGGGTTGAGCGGGAGGGGTCGCTGACCGCGAACTCGGTCGCCGCGGAGGGCCGCCGCACGTAGGGTCGACCGTCGTGTCCGGCACCTACGACGGCAGCGTCGCGCTCCGCTCGGTCGGCTTCGCGCACGGACCGGACGTCGTCCTCGCCGACGTCACCGTGACGGTGGGCGCGGGAACCCGGCTGGCGGTCGTCGGCCCGAACGGTGTCGGGAAGTCCACCCTGCTCGCACTGATGGCTGGAGAGGTCGCGCCCGAGGCCGGTGCGGTGACCCTCGCCCCTCCCGGGGCGACGGTCGCACTGCTCCCGCAGGAGCGCGACCAGCGTCCCGGCGAGGTCCTGCGGGACTACCTGGCCCGCCGCACGGGGGTGGCGGCCGCCGAAGGTGCGATGACCGTCGCCGCCGATGCGCTGGCCGACGGTCGGGTCGGCGCCGACAACAGGTACGCCGCCGCGCTGGAGCGCTGGCTCGCGCTCGGCGGGCCGGACCTCGCCGCCCGGGCGCCGGTCGTGCTGGGCGACCTCGGCCTCGACGCGGGACTGCTGGACCGCGGCACCGCGTCGCTGTCGGGCGGCCAGCTGGCCCGGTGCGGGCTGGCTGCGGTGCTGCTCACCCAGGTCGACGTGCTGCTCCTCGACGAGCCGACCAACGACCTGGACGTCGAGGGCCTCGTCCTGCTCGAGTCCTTCCTGGCGCGGCGCGCAGGCGGCCTGGTCGTCGTGTCGCACGACCGGGCCTTCCTCGAGCAGGTCGCCACCGATGTGCTCGAGATCGACGAGTTCACTCGCCGCGGCACGGTGTACGGCGGCGGCTTCGCGGCCTACCTGGCCGAGCGGGACCGGGACCGGGCCGCTGCGAAGGCCGCCTTCGAGGCGTACGACGACCAGCGCGGGTCGCTGCTCGAGCGGGCCCGGCGCGAGCGGGAGTGGGCCCGGCAGGGGCAGGCGCGAGCGACCAGTGCGCGCGCCCGGGCCGCCGAACCGGACAAGAACGTCCGCGCCCACCGGAGGGCCGGGGCCGAGGGGCGCGGTGCCGCGGCCGCACGGGTGCAACGGCAGCTGGCCCGGCTCGTCGAGGTGGCCGATCCGCGGGACCCGTGGCAGCTCCGGCTCGTCCTGGACCCGGCGACCCGCGGCCCGGACGACGTGGCCGGGCTGGCAGCCGCGGTGGTGCGGCGCGGCGACTTCACCCTCGGGCCGGTCGACGTCGCGGTGCACCGCGGCGACCGGCTCGCGGTCACCGGGAGCAACGGCTCCGGCAAGTCGACGCTCCTCGCGGCCCTGCTCGGTCGGCTGCCCCTGACGTCGGGTCGTTCGTGGCTGGGGACCAGCGTCGTCGTCGGCGAGGTGGACCAGGTGCGGCGCACGTTCGCACCTGGCGAGCCCCTGGTGACAGCCTTCCGGACTGCCACCGGCCAGGACGAGGCCGAGGCCCGGACACTGCTCGCGAAGTTCGGTCTCGGAGCCGATGACGTGCCCCGGCCGGTGGGCACCCTGTCCCCCGGCGAGCGGACCCGCGCCGACCTCGCCCTGCTGATGGCCCGCCGGGCCAACCTGCTGGTGCTCGACGAGCCGACCAACCACCTGGACCTGGCCGCGATCGAGCAGCTGGAAGAGGCGCTAGGGACGTACGACGGAACGCTCCTGCTCGTGTCGCACGACCGGCGGCTGCTCGACGGGGTGCACACCGACCGGCACCTGGAGGTCGACGCCGGCGGGGTCCGCGAGCTCTGACGGCCCGCCTGCGTCGTCGCGCAGCCGGGCACCGGCGTACACCGCGGAGAGTGCAATGCCTGCTGCCATCACCGCCAGCAGCACGCGGAAGTCCACCACCGCGACGAGCGCCGCCCCTACCGCGATCGAGAGCACCTGTGGGACTCCGAAGGCCATCTCGAACGTCGTGAACACCCGTCCCTGGATGGCCGACGGGGTCCGCCTCTGCAGCAACGTGGTGAGGCAGACCGTCACGATGGGCAGCCCCACTCCCAGCAGCACCATCCCTGCGGTGACGGCGAGCACCGACGGCACCATCTGCAGCGCCGCGCCACCGGCGACCAGGCCGAGGCCGAGGGGCACCGGCCGCAGGTCCCCGGTCCGCGGGATGAGCGCGGTGATGGCCAGCCCGCCCAGGATGGCGCCGCCGCCCATCGCGGTCTGCAGGACTCCGAGGAAGGTCACCGGCTTGTGCAGCCCCTCGTCCACGACGGCGAAGAACACCGACTCGGCGAGACCGAGGGCGAGCATGCAGATCACGACGACGACGACCGCGGCGCGCAGGACCGGCGTCGACCACAGGTGCCCGGCGCCGATGGTGAGCTGGCGACGGAGTGGTTCGCCGACCGCGCGTACCGGCTTCGGTTCCCTGGTCCGGATCGCCAGCAGGACAGCGGCGGAGACGACGAACGTCGACGCGTCGAGCAGGGCGGTGGCGCCGCCGCCGAGCCAGGCGTAGAGACCTGCGCCGGCCGCCGGCCCGACGAGGCGAAGTGCCTCTCGCACGGTCGACAGCGAGCCGTTGGCCGGCCCGAGCTGGCTCTCGTCGAGCATGGTGTGCAGGAACGCCGACCGGGCCGAGGAGAACAGGATCAGCGACGCGCCGTACAGCAGGGCGACCAGGTAGATCAGCCACAGGTCGCCGCGGTCGTGCACCAGCAGGAGCAGCAGCAGGGCTGCCGCGGTCGCGAGGTCGACGGCGACCATGAGGTGCCGGCGGCGGAACCGGTCGATCACGAGGCCGCCGAAGGGCGCCACCAGGGCGGGCAGCCCCAGGACGGCGAACACGCTGCCGGCGATCGCGTTGGAGCCGGTGAGGTCCTTGGCCCACATCCCGAGGGTCAGGAGCATCGCGGTGTCGCCGAACATCGACAGGGTCTGCCCGACCAGCAGCAGGCGGAAGTCGCGGTGCCGCAGCAGGTCACGCATCGTCGTCTCCCGTCGCCCCCCGGCCGGTCGACTCGCCGGTCGTCTCTGCTGCTCGGTCGCTGTGGCCGGTGGGCGCGTGGTCGGCCCGCGGGAAGCCGTGCGCGAACATGTGCACCAGCCGGGACCCGGGGGGGCGCTGCGCCGGGTCGCGCAGCCGCTCGAGGTACGGCGCCCAGGCCGCGAGCAGGGTCGCGCCGATCCCGGCCAGCTCGTCGGCGGTCAGCCAGCCGCCGAAGTTCGAGTGGATCACGGCGTCCGCCCACTCGACCGGCAGCTGGTCGCTGTGCGCGAGGTGCTCGGCGAGCAGCTCCGCGTCGCGCCGGCGGACCTGGGCGCCGAGCGTCTCGCCGGCTGCCTGCGTCCCGGCGTCGGCCGACGGGCCGGTACGCCACCGGTTGCCGACGGTCACCGCCCGCCACGGGCGCTGCCGGCCGGTGCCGCCCTCGGCCTCCACCACGAAGCCGGACCGCGCCAGGGTGCGCAGGTGGAACGAGCACGACGACGGCGACTCCCCCACGTACCCACTCGCCTCGGTGGCGGTCAGCGGGCCGCGCAGGGTCAGCTCCTCCAGCAGCCGGAGCCGGGTCGGGTGCGCCAGGGCGCGCATGGCGACGGCGTCGCCGTCGAGGTCGCGCGGCCCGAGATCCGGCTGGTCGGGTGGGGGCGACGAGGCATCGCTAGGCATGTTTCGAAAGATAGATTTCGAAAGGAGTGCTGTCAATCCTGGATGTGCCTCGACTGGCGGAAGTTGACAGGTCTGTACCGGTACAGCACCGCCAACTTCCGCCAGTCGACGGACGGGTGGGCGCGGAGGCGGCGCAGCGCTCAGCCTTCGCGGCGGGGCAGCCGGCCGGCCACCACCGTCCCGTCCAGGTCGTCGTCGGTGACGACCCGGGGATCCAGCCCGGCCGCGGACGCGGCGGCCGCCAGCGCCGGCGCCTGCCGGGTGCTCGTCTCGACCAGGACGTGGCCGCCGGGAGCCAGCCAGCGCGGCGCCAGCGCCATGATCCGCCGGGCCGGGTCGAGGCCGTCCACGCCGCCGTCCAGCGCGGCCGCCGGCTCGTGCTCCCGCGCCTCCGGTGGCATCAGCGCGATCTCCGCGGTCGGGACGTACGGCGCGTTGGCGACGAGCACCTCCACCAGGCCGCGCAGCCTCTCCGGCAGCGCCCGGTCCAGGTCGCCCTCGTGCACCGTCCCGCCGACCGCAGCCAGGTTGTGCCGCGCGCAGCCCACCGCGACCGGGTCCACGTCGGCCGCGTGCAGCTCCACGCCGCCCACGGTGCGCGCCAGCGCCAGCCCCACCGCACCGCACCCGCAGCACAGGTCGACCACCACCCCACCCGGCCGGGCCAGCGCTGCGCCCTCCCGCACCAGCAGCTCGGTACGCCGTCGAGGCACGAACACCCCAGGGACGACGGCCACCTGCAGCCCGCAGAACTCGGCCTGACCGAGGACGTGCTCCAGCGGCTCGCCCCGCACGCGGCGCGCGACCAGGTCCTCCAGGGCCGTCCCCCGGGCCGCCGTCCGCAGCAGCCCGGCCTCCTCCTCGGCGAAGACGCAGCCGGCCGCCCGCAGCCGGTCGACGATCTCCTTCTCGTGGGGCCCGACGGTCACGACAAGGGCAGGTCGAGCACCGGGGTGAGCCGGGCCGCGCCGGTGCGGTCCCGCCCGGCCTGCTCGATGACCAGCCGCGCAGATCGGCCGTCGAGCAGCAGGGTGGCGATCTCGTTGCCGTAGAACGGGCCGGCCAGCCGGTCCCAGGACAGCGGCTGGGACGGGACCCGGGCCACCGTGCTCAGCAGGAACCGGGTGAACCGCTCCGCGACCCGCGACCACGACACCCGGAAGGCCACCTTCATCAGCGCCGGGACGTAGTTGTGCACCGGCGAGCAGGTGAGCTGGTACACCGGGGTGCCCACGTGCTCGGGGAACCTCGCCCGGGCCGCGTAGGCGTGGTGGACGTCGCCGGACAGCACGCAGATGGAGCCCGGCGGCGTCCCGCCCGGGCCGGTCCGCTCACCGCGGCCGACCGACGCGAGCAGTGCCGCGAGCCGGTCGAACGACCTGCGGAAGGCCGCCCAGTGCTCCAGGTCGGCCGCCCGCCGCAGCTTCTCCGCCCACGCGCCGACCCGGGGTCCGCGGGAGCCGTCGGCGAGCACCTCGTTCCAGGCCTCGATGTCGTGCAGGGCCCGGGCCAGCAACCAGGGCAGCGAGGTCCCCACCAGCAGGTGCTGGTAGTCGCCCTCGACCTGTTCCTCGATCCAGCGGAACTCCGGCTCGGACACCATCGAGCGCTCGCCGGCCTCGAGGACACGACCGCACCGCGAGTCGATGACGAGCAGCCGGACGTCGCCGAGGTCGCGCCGGTAGGACCACTGCGCGCCCTTGCGGCCGTCGGCCTCCTTGTCGGCGGCCGCCGCGAAGTCCCGCAGCAGCTGCTCGCAGTCCCCGTCGTGCGCGCGCACCTGCTGGTACAGCTCGTCGGCGGCCAGGGCAGCCGGCGAGAGGTTGCCCAGGTGCTGGTAGACCCAGTACGACGACAGCCCGCCGACGATCCGCTCGTGCCACCACGATGTCCGCTGCATGTCCCGGCGCCATGCGGCCGAGGTGTTCCAGTCGTCGGAGATGTCGTGGTCGTCGAAGATCATCGACGAGGGGACGGTCGACAACAGCCAGCGGACGTGCGGGTCGGTCCAGCTCTCGTCGTAGAGCCAGGTGTACTCCTCGTAGTCCTTGATCGCCTCGTACGGCGCGACGGTGACGTCCCTGCGCGCCCGGATGCGGGACCGGATCCGCTCGGAGGTCTCGTCGGCGTAGACCTGGTCACCGACCAGCAGCAGCGCGTCCGGCCAGCGGTGGTCGGGCAGCCGGGCCATCCGCTGGGCATAGGTGTCCAGCGCGTCCGGGTCGAAGTGGTTGTCGCCCCGGACGGCGTCCGGCGTGGCGTAGCGGCACGAGCCGAAGACGATCCGGAAGGGCGTCTCCGGGTCCAGCGTGCGGATGCGCGACGGCGGCAGCTCGGAGTCCGGCGGCGGCCAGACGGTCGCGCCGTCGAGCCGGACGTCGTACTCCGTGACGCTGCCCGGCCCGAGGCCGTCCACCACGACCACGGCGTAGTGGTGCCCGGCCACGGACCAGGTGCGCTCGCTGCGGCCCAGCACCTCCACGGTGCACGGGGAGTCCGTCTCGACCCACACGGTCGCGTCGGACTCGCCGACGTGGCGGAGCAGGGGACCGAGCACGAGGGCGCTCATCTCGGGGTCACGACCGGAGGTCTACCACCTCCGCGCCACCGCCAACCGGCTGCGGTTCGGGTGCGCCGACCCGGCGGCGCGGGCGCTCGGAGCTGACGACGAGCCCGACGCCGGCGACGACCACGGCGCCGCCGGCGACCACGGCCGCTGTCACCGGCTCGTCGAGGACCAGCGCGCCGAGCACGACGGCGACCACGGGGTTCACGTAGGCGTAGGTGGCGGTGAGCGAGATCGGCGCGTTCGCCAGCAGCCACACGTACGCCGAGAACGCGACCAGCGACCCGACCAGCACGAGGTAGACCAGCCAGGCCCAGGCCGCCCCGGAGACCGCGCCCAGGTCCAGGTCGGCCATCTCGCCGGTGGCGGCACCGGACAGCAGCAGCCCCACGCCGCCAGCGAGCATCTCCCAGGTGGTGGCGACGAAGGCGTCCCGGGGCATGGGGACCCGGCTGCTGGCGAACGACCCGACGGCCCACGAGCAGGCGGCCACCACCAGGACGAGCAGCCCCCAGGTCCGGACCGGCGTTCCGTCCGGTGCCTCCAGCCCACCAGGCAGGACGAGCACGGCGATGCCGGCGAACCCGACGAGGGTGCCGACCAGCGTGAGGCGGGCGACCCGGTCCCGCGCCACCCGGCGCAGGACGACCAGCCAGAGCGGCGTGGCAGCGATCAGCAGCGCGGCGACGCCCGACGGGACGGTCTGCTCGGCGACGGCGACGCCCCCGTTTCCGCCCAGGAGCAGGAGCAGGCCCACCAGCGCCGCACCGCGCAGCTCGGCCCGGCTGACCCGCAGGGCGCGGGCGCCGCGCCGGAGGGTCAGGAACGTCGCGAGCAGGAAACCGGCCAGCAGGAAGCGGGCCCCCATCGCCAGCAACGGCGGCGCACTGTCGACGACGACCCGGATCGCCAGGTAGGTCGAGCCCCACACCAGGTAGACGGTTCCCAGCGCCGCCCACACCGCGATCACGCCGGGCACTGCGGTGGGACGTCCTGTCATGACCGTGAGGGTACGTCGGTCCTGACACGAGCCGCCCGCAGTTATTGCCGGGGCTCGGGCCGGGGTGTCACCGGCCCGGACCTGTCCGGCCGACGTCCGACCACGTAAGGTGGTGCCGTCGTCACCACCCGTGAGCGACGATGCCCAGCACCGCAGTCCGTGGACGGGGACATGACCAGCCGAACCGGCGGAACCGCCGGTCGCGACGCCGGGAGTACCACCGGCCTGGCGACCGTTGCTCTCGCGCTGCTCAGCGCCGGGGCGCTGGCCACCCTGGGCGTGGTCACCACCGGAGAGCTGCGGGACGTCGGCCGGGACCCGGTCGCCGAGGTGCGGGCCCACGACCTGGCTCCGCCCGCCCCGATCGCGCTCACCCCGGCACCGCGCAGCACCGGCGGGACCGGCGGGACCGGCGGCGGGTCCGGGCCCAAGGCGGCCCGGGGCGGTACCGCGGCCGACGGCGGTGCGCCCGCTGCCCTGACCGGCGGAGGGGGCGGTGCGTCGCGGCCTCGCCTCGCCGGCTCCGGCGCCAGGGCGCCGGCGGGTGGCTCTGCCGGCGGGCCACGCAGCCCGGAGGTCCCGACCGCTCCAACGGTCCCGACGGTGCCCGACGTCCCCGACGCCCCGGGTGTTCCCGGCGTCCCGGCGGTGCCCAGCGTTCCGGCCGTCCCGACGGTCCCCGACGTGCCGGCGGTCCCCGACGTGCCGGCGGTACCGGTGGTGCGGGGAACCGAACCGGTGCTCGCCGGCCTGCCGCCGACGGCGACTCCCCGCACCGCCGTGCTGGGCGAGAAGGCCGCTCGTCAGCGCAGCGAGCGTCGGCACCGGGATGCCCAGGATCGGTGCCGACCGGACCGACCGGACCGACCGGACCGACCGGAGAAGACCGGGCGAGCCGCCGGCGACTCCGATGCCCAGCAGCGGCCGGCCGAGCGGTCCGAGCGCGGGGACCGGCGCCAGCGCAGCGCCAAGGGACGCGGGCCCGCCGACCTGCCGGTGGCCCACCAGCCGGCCATGCCCTCGGTGCCATCCTGGCGGCGTGCCGTCGGGCCAGGCGGCCCCCGACCGCCACCGGGACCGCTCGGAACGTCCGCACCGCGACAGTTCCGACCGGGACCGCCCGGACCGCCGCGTGCGGGCGGCCAGCGACGACCGCAGCACCCACGGCGCCGACGGCACCGACGGCGCCGGCAGCGCCGGCAGCAGCGACAGCCGCGTCAGTACCGACGACCGCGTCAGCCGCGTCAGCGACGACGCCGACCGTCACGGTGACGAGCACGGCGACCGCCGTGGGAACGACGGCGACCGCCGTGGGAACGACGGCGACCGGCACGACCGGCACTGAGCACGCGGGAGCGGGGTCGCTGCCGGGCGGACGGGGCGACGGCTCCCGGCCGGGCTCCCCGGGTCGTGGCCGCGGGCCGGTCGCAGGTACGTTGTCCCCGTCGTCTCACCCCGTGAGCGCGCCGCACCTGTACCACTGCACATGTCAGCGCCCGTCAGAAGCAACGCCCGTCAGAACCGGGAGCGATCACCGCGGCCACCAGCCTCGGCTCGCTCCCGACAACCCACCCGGCCACGAGCCGTGGCGACCCCATGGGGACGCGACCGGGTCGCCCGAGGAGTGCCCGTGACCGACAGCGCCGTCCACACCGACTCGGGGGCCGCCGAGGGGGCCACCGTCGCCGGTGTCGCCGACCCTCTGCCCCGCTCCGGCGAGCACGAGCTCGTCCAGCTGCTCACCCCCGAGGGCGAGCGGGTCGAGCACCCGACGTACTCCGTCGAGGTCACCGACGAGGAGATGCGCGGCCTGTACCGCGACCTCGTCCTGGTGCGCCGGGTCGACGCCGAGGCCACCGCGCTGCAGCGGCAGGGAGAGCTGGGGATCTGGGCCAGCCTGCTGGGCCAGGAGGCCGCCCAGGTCGGGTCCGGCCGGGCCATGCGCGAGGACGACTACGCGTTCCCGACCTACCGCGAGCACGGCGTCGCCTGGTGCCGTGGCGTCGACCCGCTGAACCTGCTCGGGCTGTTCCGAGGCGTGAACCACGGTGGCTGGGACCCGAACGAGAAGAACTTCCACCTCTACACGATCGTCATCGGTGCGCAGACCCTGCACGCGACCGGCTACGCGATGGGGATGCAGAAGGACGGCGCCGAGAGCGCAGTCATCGCCTACTTCGGTGACGGCGCGACCAGCCAGGGCGACGTGAACGAGGCGTTCATCTACGCCAGCGTCTTCAACGCCCCGGTGGTGTTCTTCTGTCAGAACAACCAGTGGGCCATCTCCGAGCCGATCGAGAAGCAGAGCCGGATCCCGCTCTACCAGCGCGCGATGGGCTTCGGCTTCCCCGGCATCCGGGTCGACGGCAACGACGTCCTCGCGGTCCTCGCGGTGACCAGGGCCGCACTGCAGAACGCCCGCGACGGCAACGGCCCCACGCTGGTCGAGGCGTACACCTACCGGATGGGCGCGCACACGACGTCCGACGACCCCACCCGGTACCGGCTCTCCGACGAGCTGGAGTCCTGGAAGCTCAAGGACCCGATCGAGCGGGTCAAGGCCTACCTGGTGCGCACCGGCGCCGCCGACCAGAAGTTCTTCGACGCGGTGGAGACCGAGTCCGACGAGCTGGCGGCGCACGTCCGCAAGGGCTGCCTCGAGATGCCGGACCCCGAGCCGCTGTCGGTCTTCGACCACGTCTACGCCGATCGGCATCCGCTGATCGAGGAGGAGCGCGAGCAGTTCGCCGCCTACCTCGACACGTTCGAGTCCAAGGTCGGGAGCGAGCACTGATGGCGCAGATCACCCTCGCCAAGGGCATCACCATGGGCCTGCGCAAGGCGATGGAGGCCGACCCGAAGGTGCTCGTCATGGGCGAGGACGTCGGCAAGCTCGGCGGCGTCTTCCGGGTCACCGACGGCCTGCAGAAGGACTTCGGCGAGGACCGCGTCATCGACACCCCGCTGGCCGAGTCCGGCATCATCGGCACCGCGATCGGCCTTGCGCTGCGCGGCTACCGGCCGGTCTGCGAGATCCAGTTCGACGGGTTCGTCTACCCGGCGTTCGACCAGATCGTCAGCCAGCTGGCGAAGATGCGCGCCCGCGCACTCGGCAAGGTGTCACTGCCGGTCGTGGTGCGCATCCCGGTCGGCGGTGGCATCGGCGCGGTCGAGCACCACAGCGAGAGCAACGAGGCCTACTTCGCGCACACCGCGGGCCTCAAGGTGGTGTGCTGCTCCAACCCGGTCGACGCGTACTTCATGGTGCAGCAGGCGATCCTCTCCGACGACCCGGTCATCCTCTACGAGCCCAAGCGGCGTTACTGGGAGAAGGCCGAGCTCGACGACTCGCTCGCTCTCGAGGACGCCATGCCGCTGCACGCGGCCCGGGTCGCGCGGGAGGGGACGGACATCACCGTCGCCACGTACGGCCCCATGGTGAAGACCGCCATGGACGCCGCGACGGCCGCGGCCGAGGAGGGCACCGCGATCGAGGTGGTCGACCTGCGGTCGCTGTCACCGCTGGACATGAGCACGCTGCGGACGTCGGTGGAGAAGACCGGCCGGCTGGTGGTGGTGCACGAGGCTCCGGTGTTCCTCGGCATGGGCTCGGAGGTCGCCGCCCGGGTCACGGAGACGTGCTTCTACTCGCTGGAGGCCCCGGTGCTGCGGGTCGGCGGCTTCGACACGCCCTACCCGCCGAGCCGGATCGAGGAGGACTACCTTCCCGACCTGGACCGGATCCTCGACGCGGTCGACCGCTCGCTCGCGTACTGATCTCGCAAGGAGTCAGGCACCCATGAAGCAGTTCAAGCTCCCCGACGTCGGCGAGGGCCTCACCGAGGCAGAGATCGTGTCGTGGAAGGTCAAGCCCGGCGACACCGTGAAGGTCAACGAGATCGTCGTCGAGATCGAGACGGCCAAGTCGCTCGTCGAGCTGCCGTCGCCGTTCGCGGGCACGGTGGCCGAGCTCCTCGTCCCCGAGGGGACGACGGTCGACGTCGGCACGCCGATCATCACCGTCGACGACGGGTCCGGCGCAGCGGCAACGCCGGCGACACCGCCGCGCGACGACATGGCGCCCCCGGTGCCGGACGAGTCGCAGGTCGGTACACCACCGGAGGAGGGCGCGGTCGAGCCCGGTCTCATCGGCGGTCCGGCGCCGGGCGGGCGCACCTCGGTGCTGGTGGGCTACGGGCCGCGCACCACCGCGGCAGTCCGGCGGCCCCGCAAGGGCGCCACCCCCTCGGGTGCGTCCGCGGCGACGGCGCAGCAGGCTGTGCAGACCTCGATGATGACCACGCCCACCCCGGTGCAGGAGCCGACCGAGGAGGAGGCCCCGGAGGCCGCGCCGGCGCACACCGTCCGGCCCGGCGTCCAGGGGGGCGGCACGCCTCGGGCCCTGGCCAAGCCTCCGGTGCGCAAGCTGGCCAAGGACCTCGGGGTCGACCTGGGCGCTGTCACCCCGAGCGGGGACGGCGGCGTCATCACCCGGTCCGACGTCGAGCAGGCGGCCTCGGGCGGCGGAGCCGCAGCGGCGGCCGCCGCACCGTCGTACGCCCCCGCGCCCGGTCAGCGCGAGACCCGGGTACCGGTCAAGGGCGTCCGGAAGATGACGGCCCAGGCGATGGTCACCTCGGCGTTCACCGCGCCGCACGTCACCGAGTGGGTCACTGTCGACGTCACCCGCACGATGGAGCTGGTCGAGAAGCTCAAGGGCGACCGGGACTTCCGGGACGTGCGGGTCAGCCCGCTGCTGGTCGTGATGAAGGCGATGCTGCTGGCGGCGCGGCGCAACCCGGAGATCAACGCGTCCTGGGACGAGGCTGCCCAGGAGATCGTGGTCAAGCACTACGTCAACCTCGGCATCGCGGCCGCCACCCCGCGCGGCCTGGTCGTCCCGAACATCAAGGACGCCGACCGGATGTCGCTGCGCGAGCTGGCCGAGGCGCTGGGGTCGCTCGTCGACACCGCTCGCGCCGGTCGCACCCAGCCGGCCGACATGGCCGGCGGCACGATGACGATCACCAACGTCGGGGTGTTCGGCGTCGACGCCGGAACGCCGATCCTCAACCCGGGCGAGTCCGCGATCCTGTGCTTCGGCCAGGTCCGGCCGACGCCGTGGGTCGTCGACGGCCAGCTCGCGGTGCGACAGGTGACCCAGCTGGCGCTGTCCTTCGACCACCGGCTCGTCGACGGCCAGCTCGGTTCGATGTTCCTCGCCGACGTCGCCCGGGTGCTCGAGGACCCCGCCACCGCGCTGCTCTGGTAGCACCTCCCTCCCCTCCCCGCCCGGTCGGCGCTCGACCACGTCTACGTGGTCAGCGGGTGCTTGGCGCGGCGGGTGCGACCCGCCAAGCGCACGTACGCCACGCCAACCGCCAGGCGCGTCCGAGCGGGGGGGGTCAGCGCAGCTCGAGGGCGCGACGGGGGCACCCGGCGACCGCGCGCGCAGCGAGGTCGCGGTCTGTGCCGGTGAGCGGGCGGTCCGGCACTCTCGGGTACCCCCAGGAGTCCAGCCGGACCACGCCGGGTGCGAGGTGGGCGCACATGCCGACACCGTCGCAGGCGATCGGGTCGACCCGAAGCCGCGTGGCGCGGGGCAGCACGGTGCCGGAGCGGTCCGGCCCGGTGCCGGCGCCGCTGGTGCGGCTCATGCGAGGTCCGGGACGGGCAGCAGCGGGGCGGCCGACGCGCCGCGGCACGGGCGGTGCCGGCGGTGGGCCTCGACGTCGGCGGCGAAGGTCGCCAGCGCGGAGCGCACCATCCGCACGGCGCCGTCCGGATGGTGGCAGGCCCCGCGGCCGGTGATCTCCCCTGCCCAGCCGCGCAGCCTGTCCACGTCGCGGCGGCGGCCGGAGCCCGTCGCCAGCCGCCCGAGGACGTCGGCGAGCGCGTCCAGGCCGAACAGGCACGGCCCGCACTGCCTGGCGCTGCTCGCCGAGAGGTACGCCGTGAGCCGGGCCGTCTCCGCGACCCCGCAGGCTCCGGCGGGCAGGGGTGCGAGCACGCCGGCACCGAGCGAGGCGCCGACCCGGCCGAGGGCGGCCTGGAACAGCTCGACGTCGGCGGCCGGCTCCCACGGCAGCCAGCTGCCGCCGTACCCGCCGACCAGCACGGCCTGCGGCTCGCTGCCCACCGGCCATCCGCCGAGCAGGACGGCGGCGCGCAGCTGTGTCCGGGCGTCCACCTCGAGCACGGTGCGGCGGTCCCCGACCACGACCGTGACCAGCGCCGTCGGCCGGTGCTGCGCCGGCCCGGTGCGCGCCAGCAGCGCCGCGCGGGCGAGCGTCTCGATGTTGTGCACGAGTGTGGGCCGGCCCCCGACCCCGGAGACTGCGGCCGGCACCCGTCGGCTGGTGGGCAGTGCCGGTCCGCCGCCCAGGGCCTGCACCACGGCGCTCGACTCGCCGGCGAGGTAGTGAGCCGGCGCGGACACCACCCGCACCCGGGGCTCGACCAGGCCGGCCGCCCGCCGCTCGGCGATCGCCGTGTGCACGGTGCGGTGCAGGTGGTGGGCGTCGGCGTGCAGCCACAAGACGGTCTCGGTCGCTCCCACGGCGGCGGCGGTGGCGGCGAGCCCGTCCAGCACCAGGTGCGGCCGGGTCCCGAGCAGCACCTGGTCCTTGGCGCTGGCCGGCTCGCCCTCGGCGGCGTTGGCGACCACCAGCGGTGCCCGGCCGGTGCGCCGGGCGGCGTCCCGCGTGGTCTGCCACTTGGCGGCGGCCGGGAAGTGACCGCCGCCCCGGCCGGTGAGGCCGACCTCCTGGACCGCCGAGAGCAGGTCCTCGCCCGCCGCGACCGCGTCGGGGCGGGAGCCGAGCGCGGCCAGGTGGGTGCGCAGGTCCTCTGCCGGCAGCCCGGTGCCGAGGCCCCGCAGCGGGACGGCGACGGGGTCGGCGAGAAGGGCGAGCGGGTGCGCGGCAGTCGGGGGCAGCGGGGCCCGGTGCAGCGGGGACTGGTGCACTGCCCGCTCCACGGGTGGGCTGGTCACCCGGCCCGCCGCTCGGTGTCGGGCAGCGCCCGAAGGCCGTGCCGCACGGTGAGCGTCGAGGAGCCGGCCAGCTCGTCCACCCGGTCGGCGGGGGTGCGGGCGACGTAGCGCCACACCGCCAGGGCGAGCAGGCCGCCGCCGGTGCCGAGGTACATCCAGAGCAGCCGGTCCGAGTCGATGCCGGTCAGGACACCGTGGCCCCACACCAGCACCAGGGCGAGGGCGGCCACCTTGTGCACCGGCCACCAGATCCGTGAGACGAACCGGCGGCCGGACATCGCCGCCGTCAGTCCGGCCAGCGCACCGGCGTACAGGCCGACGACGCCGAGGGTGACCGGCACCGGCCGGTACGACGACCCGAGCGGCACGAACGTGCCGCGCCACCCGACGCCGGCGTAGCTGTCGGTCGCGAGCACCACGACGTGCAGGACCGTCAGCGCAAGCGTGAAGACCGCGAGGCTCACGTGCAGCCGGATCCTGGTCACCGACGACGGCCGGCGCAGCCGGGACCGGGCGGGGTGGGACAGCACCAGGCCGGTGGCCACCAGCAGCACGAGCAGCAGGTACGCCGCGATGCCGCCCGAGCGACCGATGATCCACGGCGCGTTCCGGTCGCCCGCGACGGCACCTGCGGTGCGCCCGACCAGCCAGCCGGTGACCGCGGCGCTGGCAGCGCAAGCGAGGACGATCGCGGCCACCACGGCTGCGCGCCGGACCCGGTGCGGGCCCTCGACGCGCAGGCTCCCCATGGGCGCGGGAGGGGTCATCGTGGTGCCTGCCACGTGACGTACTGGCGCATCGCACGGCTCAGGCCGACCACCCCGTCCTCGTCGACGAGCAGCGCGGCGACCCCGCGCTCGTCCGCCACGCTGCGCACCCGACCGCGGCCGCCGAGGAACAAGGCCTTGGTCCAGATCTCGCAGGTCGCGGCGTCCGGGCCCACCACGGTGACCGCCAGCAGGCCGTCGCCGCCCGGGCGACCCGTGCGCGGGTCGACCAGGTGGTGCACCGGCCGACCCGCGGCGGTCCAGTGCCGCAGCCGCACCGAGGACGTCGCACAGGCACGGTCCTGCAGGCGCAGCACGGCGACCGGACCGTCGCCCCCGCGCGGGTCCTCGACGGCCACGAGCCAGCCGTCGCCGTCGGGTCCGGGGCCGGCCGCGTAGAGGTCGCCGCCCGCCTCGACCAGGCTGGCGGCCCCGGCGCCGGCCAGCTCGGCCGCGGCCCAGCGGACCGCGAGGCCCTTGCCGATCCCGCCGAGGTCGACCGGCGTCGGGCCGAGGCGCACCGCCCTCCTGTCGGAGTCGAACCGCGGCCGCCAGCGCCGGCGGCCGGGAACGTCTGGCTGCTCGGCAGCGTCCGGCCGGGCCACCTCGCCGGACCGGAACGCCAGCGACCGGTCGTACCCCCAGGCCCGCAAGGTCTCCAGGACGCGCGGGTCGAACAACCCGTCGGTCGCCTCGTAGGCGGCGGCCGCCTCCAGGAGGGCCTCGAACAGCAGCGGGGGGACCTCGTGCCAGCGCCCCGGGTCCGCGTTGGCGAGCATGAGCGGGCTGGTCGGGTCGAACCGGGTGCAGGTCGCGGCCACCTCCTCGACGACGCGGGTGGCGCGGTCGAGCGCGGCCGCGGCGTCGCCTACCGGGTCGACGACGCGCAGCGTGACGTCGGTCGCCATCGACCGGAAAGACCGCACCAGGTCGGCGGCGGACCCTGCCGGTCGGGCGGTCGCGGCAACCGTGGTCACGACGCGCCGGTGGACGTGTGGGTGGCGGGTGCCGGTGCGGGCGCCGGCTTCGGTGCGGGCGCGGCCGGCGGCGGTGCGGCGACCCGGGCGGCCGAGCTGCCCGACCCGGCCGAGCTGCCCGCCGCGGCGGAACCGGTCGAGCTGCCGGAGCCGCCGGACGCGACGGGGCCGGTGGATCCGCTGCGTACGGCGGTGGCTCCGCTCGTCCCCGAGGCGGCGAGCACCGGCAGCGGTGCCGTGCGGATCGCCTCGGTGCGCGCCCGCAGCCGGGCCAGCCGTCGCTCCAGCCGGCTGACCTTGCGGTGCAGGCCGGTGGCGCGGCGTTCGAGCTGCGCGGCGGGATCTGCTGTCGCCGGCGCCGGTGCGGCCGGGGGTGGTGCGGCCGACGCGACCGAGGCTTCGGCCGCCGCCGCGCCGGTCGGCGGGTGCTGCACGGCCCACCCGGTGGCCAGCGCCAAGGCGGCCGCGGCGACCGGCGCGACGGCCGCAGCCGTCCGCCAGCCCGCCGCCGTGCCCTGGCGGTCAGTCATCGCCGTGGTCACCCTCGCCGTCGTCGCCGCTCTCGTGCTCGTGGTCGTGCTCGTTGTCGCGCTCGTGGCTGCGGGCACCGTCCGAGGTGTCGTCGTCGGACGTCGCGGTCTGGTCGTCGGCCTCGGTCGCGTCGTCGGCCCCGGTCGCGTCGTCGTCGGCCTCGGTCGCGTCGTCGTCGGTCTCGGTCGCGTCGTCGTGGGACGCATGCGCCGCGGGCACCGCCGATGCGGCGGCTGCCTGGCGGGCCTGGAGCGCGGCGAGCTGAGCGGCACGGGCGGCCTGGGCGGCGGCCAGCTTCGCCTTGGCGGCCGCCAGCCGCTGGTCGAGTCGCCCGGCCCGGTCGGTCATGTCATCGACGTACGTCGCGAGCTCGTCGTCGGCGGTGTCCGAGCTGCTCGCGGCCACGGTCGTGGCCGTGGCCGTGGTCGGCTGGGCGGCGTTCCCGGTCGTGCTGGCGATGCCCGCGATCGCGGCGCCGGCACCCCCGAGCAGTCCGGTGGCGGCGGCCACGGTCAGGACGATCCGGCGGGAACGGTGCATGGTGTGCTCCAGGTTCGAGGGCTGTCCTGGTCAACGTCGGCTGCGCGAAGGGGCCGAGACAAGCCTGTTAGCCACCGGTTATCCCTGTGTGGGGCGGACGTTGACCCAACGGCGGGGCGGGCGGCCGGTGTCGCGCGGCTCCGGGTGCGCACGGACTGACCGCAGGACGAGCGCCCGGCCGGAACCGCCGCCCCGGGGGTACCGAGGCAGCGGGCCCGGCGTGCGAGGCTAGGGCCCGTGCGGATCCATGTCATCCAGCTGGCCTACGGCGACGACGAGACCACCCCGCAGCGCACAGCCCGGGTCGTGGACCTCGTGCGTGCGCAGTCCGGCGCGGACCTGGTGGTGCTGCCCGAGCTGTGGCCCAACGGCGGCTTCTCCTACGACCGCTGGGACGGCACCGCCGAGCCCCTGGACGGCCCGGTGGTCACCGAGCTGCGCGCGGCCACCAAGGAGCTGGGCGCGACCGTGCACATGGGCTCGTTCGTCGAGCGCGACGACGCCGGCCGGCTGTTCAACACCTCGGTGCTGCTCGCCCCGGACGGCAGCACGCTGGCGACGTACCGCAAGGTGCACCTGTTCGGTTTCGGCGAGGGTGAGCCGAAGCTCCTCGCTCCGGGCGACGGTCCGGTGGTGCACGGCCGCTTCGGCCTGGCCACCTGCTACGACCTGCGCTTCCCGGAGCTGTTCCGCGCGCTGCTCGACGGCGGTGCCGAGGTGGTCCTGATGCCAGCGGCGTGGCCGGCCAAGCGGGTCGAGCACTGGCGGCTGCTCGCCCGGGCGCGCGCCGTCGAGAACCAGTCCTACGTCGTGGCGTGCAACACCGGGGGCACGCACGCCGGGGTGCCGATGGGCGGGCGGTCCGCCGTGGTCGACCCGTGGGGCGAGGTGCTGGCCGAGGCCGGCGACGGCGAGGAGGTGGTGGTCGTCGACCTCGACGACGCCCTGGTGGCCACGACCCGCGCCTCGTTCCCGGTGCTCGCCGACCGCCGGCTCTGACGCCCCCCCGACTTCCCGCCGAGTGGTGGGTTCCGCACCCGTAATGCCGGGATCGGCCTGCTGAACCCACCACTCGGGACCGGGGCTGCGACGATGGCGGCATGGGACTGGGCGACGGGCCGGGAGAGTGGGCCGACTACGAGTGGTTCCCGAGCGGTCTCGGCGGCTCCGACGCGGTCGTGGCCCTCGACGACGGGTCGCTCGCCGAGCGGGTCCTGGCCGAGCAGATCTGGATGGACCACGACGCGCCCCGGATCCTGCTGGTGGACCTCGACAACCTGCGGGCCGGCCCGGCCAGGTGGGCGGCCCGGATGGGCGCGGTGGTCGCCCTGGCGCGGCAGGCCGACCATGTCGTGCTCGCCGGGCAGGACGGCGCCGTGCGCAGGGCGCGCCCACACCTGGCCGAGTTCGTGTCCGCGGCGGTGACCGTGCCACAGGGCAGCGACCTGGCCGACGTCGCGCTGCTGGAGTCGGTGGACACCTTCGACCTCCCGGACGCCCAGACCCTGGTGGTGAGCAACGACGGCATCTTCGCCGAGCTCGCCGAGTGCGGTCCGCTGGTCGTCCTGAGCCCTGGGCGCAAGGCGCTGAGCTCGGCGCTGGCGGCCGCAGCAGCGCGTGTCCTGGACCTCCAGGAGCTCGAACGCCGGCAAGCAGTATCGGTCAGCGGCTGATTGCGCGCATACTGGGCTTGATGACGCCACCGCAGAAGCCACGCCCCCGTCCCGCCGGTAGCCCGTTTCGCGACCCGGCCCCGCCGGTCGTGGAGACCTTCGAGGTCGGTGACCGGGTCACCCACGACAAGCAGGGCATGGGTCGGGTCATCGAGGTCCAGGCCGACGCCGTGGTCGTCAACTTCAACGACCGACCGCTGCGGGTGCTCGCGCCCTACACCAAGCTGAGCAAGCTCTAGGAGCGCGCGGCCACCGCGGTCGCCGGCCGCACGGTGGCCGGTGCGGCTGCGGTGCTGGAGCGCACCACCAGGCTGGTCGGCAGCAGCAGGTGCCGCGGGTCGGCCGGCCGGTCGGTGCCCGCGCGGGTGATGGCGTCGGTGAGCAGCGAGGCGGCCGCCCTGCCCTTGGCCGCGACGTCCTGACGGACCGTGGTCAGTGCCGGGCGCATCCGGGCGGCGAGCGGGTTGTCGTCGAAGCCGACGACCGACAGGTCGTCGGGGACGGTCAGGCCGCGGTCCTCCGCCGCCCGGACCGTCCACTGGGCCATCACGTCGGAGAAGCACAGGACCGCCGTCGGCCGGTCCGCCAGGTCCAGCAGGACGCCGGCGGCGCCGTACGCCGCGGTGTCGGGCACCAGCGCCTGGCGCACCACCAGCGGCTCGATGCCCGCCGGGGTGAGCGCGTCGGTCCAGCCGAGCATCCGCTGGCGGGCCACGTGGTGCTCGGTCTCGGTGTCCACCGGCACCAGCACGTCGTGCGGGCCGGTCCGCTCACCGGTCACGATGCCGATCCGGCGGTGGCCGAGGTCGACGAGGTGCTGGGCGGCGGCGCGGGCCCCGCCGCGGTCGTCGACGTTCACGCTGTCGACGTCGGGGGCGGCGACCTGGTCGACGTACACGAGCGGCACCCCCCGCCGCACCAGCCAGCCAAGTGCCTCCGAGTCGCCCTGGCAGGAGTACACCAGCGCCCCGTCCAGCGGGACGTCGCGCGCGGGGACGCGCGGCCCGCCGACCGAGGTGGGCACGAGGGTCAGGGCCAGCCCGGTGGGGGACAGCTCGGAGGTCACCGCGCCGAGGAAACCGGTGGCCACCTCGTCGGTGAACGCGTAGCTCAGCGTGTCGGTCATCAGCACTCCGACGGAGCCGGCGTTGCCGCGGACCAGCGCGCGGGCCGCCGGGTCGGGCCCGCAGTACCCGAGCTCGGCGGCCGTCGCCAGGATCCGGTCCCGCAGGTCGGTGGACAGCTGGTCCGGCCGGGAGTAGGCGTTCGACACGGTCATCCGGCTGACGCCGACGCGCTCGGCCACCGTCTGCAACGTCACCCGGCCCATCCCGGCACCTCCCACCTCGTCTGCGAGCACACCCTAGGCAGCCCTGTCCTCGGGTGCGGTCAGGCGGGGGCGATCCGGGCGGCCGCCCGCTGCAGGACGGTCGCGGTGCGGAGCCGGGTCCGGTGCAGCACCGCCCTGCCGGGTGCGGCCGCCGCGGCTGGGTGGTCCGGCACCACAGGGGCGTGCGGGAGAGCGCTACCCAGCTCCCTCTCCATCACCTGGCGGGCGACGATGATCGTGGTCAGGGGCAGGGTGGTCATGGTGGTGTCCTTCCGGCGGAGCAGGCTTCTGTACCGCTACAGTACGCCCGATCTCTTTACCGGTCAAGTAGGAAGTGTTCGCCGACTGTGGGCCGCCCGTGCCGGTCAGCGGTACGCCGGTCCGGCGGCGCGGGGGAGGTTCGGTGAGAATGGCCGCGTGCCCTCGACCTCCACCCGCCGCCCCCGGGTCCGCGCGCCAGAGCTGCGGGGCCGCGGCTGGCTGAACACGGGCGGGCAGGCCCTCAGCCTCGCGGACCTGCGCGGCAAGATCCTGCTGCTCGACTTCTGGACGTTCTGCTGCGTGAACTGCCTGCACGTCCTGGACGAGCTGCGCCCGCTGGAGCAGGCCTACGCCGACGTCCTGGTCATCGTCGGGGTGCACTCGCCGAAGTTCGAGCACGAGGCCGACCCGGATGCGCTGGCCGCGGCGGTGGAGCGCTACGCGGTCCACCACCCGGTGCTCGACGACCCCGAGCTGATCACCTGGCAGCAGTACGCCGTCAAGGCCTGGCCGACCCTCGTGGTCGTCGACCCCGAGGGCTACGTGGTGGCGCAGCTGTCCGGCGAGGGGCACGCGCACGCGCTGGACCGGCTGGTCGGCGAGCTGGTGCGCGAGCACGACGCCAAGGGCACTCTGCACCGCGGCGACGGCCCGTACGTCGCGCCGCCCGCGCCCGACACCATCCTCCGCTTTCCCGGCAAGGCGGTCGCCCTGCCGGGCGGGACGCTGCTGGTGTCCGACAGCGGTCACCACAGCCTGGTCGAGCTGGCAGCCGACGGCGAGACGGTGCTGCGCCGGATCGGCGACGGCGAGCGCGGTCTGCTCGACGGCGCCGCCGGAGCGGCACGGTTCAGCGAGCCGCAGGGCCTGCTGCTGCTGCCCGACGACGTCCGGGGCGGCGTCGGGTACGACGTCGTGGTCGCCGACACCGTGAACCACGCCCTCCGCGGTGTGCGCCTGGACTCTGGCGAGGTCACCACCGTCGCCGGCACCGGGTCGCAGTGGATGCACGGCGACCCGGTGCCGCCGGGCGCGGACCCGCGCGACGCGTCCCTGTCCTCGCCGTGGGACCTGGCCTGGTCGCCGGCGCTGCGCCAGGTGGTCGTCGCGATGGCCGGCATCCACCAGCTGTGGCGGTTCGACCCGGCGGCCCGGTCGCTGGCCGTGTGGGCGGGCACCGCGAACGAAGGGCTGCTCGACGGTCCGGTCGCGGACGCCTGGTTCGCCCAGCCCTCGGGCCTCGCCGACGGCGGTGATCGCCTCTGGCTCGTCGACGCCGAGACGTCGTCGCTGCGGGACGTCGCGGACGGCACCGTGACGACCGCCGTCGGCAGCGGCCTGTTCGACTTCGGCCACGTCGACGGACCGGCGGGCCGGGCGCTGCTGCAGCACCCGCTCGGTGTCACGGCGCTGCCCGACGGGTCGGTGGCCGTCTGCGACACCTACAACGGCGCGGTACGGCGGTTCGACCCGGCCACCGGGCTGGTGACGACGGTGCTCACCGGCCTGGCCGAGCCGAGCGACGCGGTGCTGCTCGACGGGGACCTCGTGGTCGTGGAGTCGGCGGCGCACCGGCTCACCCGGGTGCGGCTGCCGGACGAGGCGCTGGTCGTCGACGGCGTGGCCCGGCGCACCCACCGGCCGGTGACCGATCTCGCTCCCGGTGCGGTCGACCTCGAGGTCGTGTTCACGCCGCCTGCCGGGCAGAAGCTGGACGAGCGCTACGGCCCGGCCACCCGGCTGGTCGTGTCGTCCACCCCGCCGGGGCTCCTGCGCGCGGGGGAGGGCCGCAGCGAAGGCCTGACCCGCCGGCTGGTGCTCGACCCGCACGTCGGCGACGGTGTGCTGCACGTCGCCGCGATGGCGGCCTCGTGCGACGTCGGCGCCGAGGTGGAGTTCCCCGCCTGCCACGTGCACCAGCAGGACTGGGGCGTCCCGGTCCGGCTGGTCGACGGCGCCCCGGCCGGGCTGCGGCTGCACCTGGCCGGCTGAGCATGCAGTGCATCGCCTCCGGCCGCGACTCGGACGTCTACGCCCAGGCGGACAGGCTGGTGCAGCGGCGCGGGCCGACGGCTCAGCGCTCCCGGTCGCGGACGGTCGGCAGCTGGCGGGTCCGGCCCGCGTAGCCGGGCCGGTGCACGTCCTGCTCGTACCACTGGTCGGTGCGGTCGTCCCAGGTCGAGCGGCGGGGCCGGGCCCTCGGTCGCCGGGTCATGACGACCTGCATGACCAGCAGGAGGAGCCCGGACCAGACCAGGATCAGGCCCAGGTCGAGCAGGTCGACGTACTCCGTGACGACGGCGGGCGCGCGGACGCCGAAGGACAGCACGCCGCCGAGTGCGATCAGGACCACGGCGGTGGCGACCGAACCGGGTCCGGGCGGGCGGGGACGACCGGCGCGGGAGGACTGTCGGCGCATGCGGACCTCTCCGGACGTGCCGCGGCCGGCGGCCCGTGCTGCAGGGGCCGCCGGCCGGCGGGCTGGCGGGCTAGACGCGGTCGTCGTAGACCCGGCGCTCCTCGACCACCTCGCCGCGCTCGGCGCGGCGCGGGCCGAAGATGAACGCGGTCATGATCAGGCCGAGCACGCCGACGATCATGAGGATGTAGCCGATGACGGCGATGTCGAGGCCCGAGACGCTGGCGTTGACCGCGAAGGCCAGGATGGCGCCGACGGCGATGAGGAAGATGCTGACCCCGATGCCCATGGGTTCCTCCAGGTGCAGATGTGAGCGGCTGGCGAGCCGGTGAGCAGACCGACGGGTGCCGGCCGATGGGGTGGGGTTACCCCGGTCGGCGGCCCGCACACCGTTTCCACCCGATCGGCAGCGGGACAAGAGGGGCGAAAATACCCCATACCGTCCCCCCGGGGGCACCTGCAGCCGGTCGTGCGACCCAGCCGGGCGGCCGGCTTCCGAGCGGCCGCCGGGGCCATGTGGCGTGCGCCCCGCGACCCTAGAAGGCGTCCTCCGGCAGCTCCATCAGGCTGTTGTCGACGCTTTCCGCGACGGCCCGCTGGGCGGTGAGCAGCGGCAGCACCTGGTGGGCGAAGAAGGTCGCCGCCGCGACCTTGCCCTGGTAGAACGCTTCGTCCCGGCCGCTGGCGCCCGCCGACAGCGCGCGCAGTGCGACCGCCGCCTGCCGCAGCAGCAACCAGGCGACCACCAGGTCGCCGCAGGCCAGCAGCAGCCGGGTGGTGTTCTGGCCGACCTTGTAGATGTTGGTGACCTCCTCGGCGGAGGCGGTCAGCGAGCCGACCATCGTGCCGACGATGCCCTGCACTGCTTCGAGCGCGGCCGCGAGCAGCTCCCGCTCGACCTGCAGGGTGCCGTTGCCCTCGTCGCCCTTGGCGAACTCCTGGATGTCGGTCATCAGCTTGGTCAGCGCCTGGCCCTTGTCCCGCACGATCTTGCGGAAGAAGAAGTCCATGCCCTGGATCGCCGTGGTGCCCTCGTAGAGGGTGTCGATCTTGGCGTCCCGGATGTACTGCTCGAGCGGGTAGTCCTGCAGGTAGCCGGAGCCACCGAAGGTCTGCAGGGACTGGGAGCCGAGCAGCTCGTAGGACTTCTCCGAGCCGTAGCCCTTCACGATCGGCAGCAGCAGGTCGTTGAGCCGTACGGCGAGGTCGTGCGCTGCCTTGCCCGCCTCGTCCGCCTCCCCTGCGGCGGCCTCGGCCAGCGCCACCTCGTCCTGGATCGAGGCCGTGTACAGCGTCAGGGCGCGCATGCCCTCGGCGTAGGCCTTCTGCGTCATCAGCGACCGGCGGACGTCGGGGTGGTGCGTGATCGTCACGCGCGGGGCGGACTTGTCCGTCATCAGGGTCAGGTCCGGGCCCTGCACGCGGGTCTTCGCGTAGTCCAGCGCGTTGAGGTAGCCGGTGGACAGCGTGGCGATCGCCTTGGTGCCGACCATCATCCGGGCGAACTCGATGATCTTGAACATCTGCGCGATGCCCTCGTGCACCTCGCCGACCAGCCAGCCGACGGCCGGCCCCTTCTCCCCGAAGGTGAGCTCGCAGGTGGTGGAGGCCTTGAGCCCCATCTTGTGCTCGACGTTGGTGACGTAGACGCCGTTGCGCTCACCGAGCTCGCCGGTGTCCCAGTCGAAGTGGAACTTGGGGACGATGAACAGCGACAGGCCCTTGGTGCCGGGACCGGCGCCCTCGGGCCGGGCGAGCACCAGGTGCACGATGTTGTCGCTCATGTCGTGCTCGGCCGAGGTGATGAACCGCTTCACGCCCTCGAGGTGCCAGGTCCCGTCGGGCTGCGGGGTGGCCTTGGCGCGGCCGGCGCCGACGTCGGAGCCGGCGTCCGGCTCGGTGAGCACCATGGTGGCGCCCCAGCGGCCCTCGACCATCCGCTCGGCGACCTTGTGCTGCTCGTCGGTGCCGAGCCGGTGCAGGACATGGGCGAAGGCCATGCCCGAGGCGTACATGTGCACCGCCGGGTTGGAGCCGAGGATCAGCTCGGCGACCGCCCACCGCAGCGACGGCGGGACGACCGTGCCGCCGAGCTCTTCGGGCAGGTCCATCCGCCACCACTCGGCG
The DNA here is from genome assembly GCA_963807005.1 of uncultured Actinomycetota bacterium. Classification (GTDB taxonomy): domain Bacteria; phylum Actinomycetota; class Actinomycetes; order JACCUZ01; family JACCUZ01; genus CAWDZK01. The sequence continues at coordinate 311,601 of CAWDZK010000005.1, forward strand.
TCCATGTAGGCCTGGTAGCTCTTCGCGAACTCCTCGGGCATCGTCACCGTGTGCGTGGCCGGGTCGAACACCGGCGGGGTGCGGTCGGAGGAGAGCAGCGACTCGGCCAGCGGTCCGGAGGCCAGCCGCTCCACCTCGTCGAGGATGCTGCGCGCGGTCTCCTCGTCGACCTCGGCGTACGGGCCGGCGCCGAGCACCTTCTGCCGGCCCAGCACCTCGAAGAGGGTGAACTCGATGTCGCGCAGGTTGCTCTTGTAGTGGCTCACGGGGCGACGTCCTTCCGTACGACGTGACCGGACGACTCGGTGCTACCGGTCAGTAACATCCATGGTGCTACTCGTGAGTAACTTTGGCAAGCGGTTCGGCCCGAAAGTCCCGTTACGGCGCCTGCCGCGTGCCTCCGCGGCAACGTCCGCCGCCGCTGGACGCTCGTGCGGCGCACGATCGGTGCCGGCGCGAGGGCTCGGGCGGGCGGCGCGACCGCGCGGGTACCGTGCGGGGATGGCGGAGAGCGCGTCGCGGCACTGGGACGAGGTCTACGAACGCACCAGGGGACGCGGCGTCAGCTGGTTCCAGGCCCGGCCGGAGACCTCGCTGCGCTTGATCGGGTCGGCTGCCGGACCGTCGTCGTCGGTGATCGACGTGGGCGGCGGCGCCTCCTCACTCGCGGCGGAGCTGCTCGACGGCGGCTGGACCAACGTGACCGTCCTGGACGTGTCCGCGGCCGCGCTGGCGCTGGTCCGGGCGAGCATGGCCGACCGCCGGCCGCCAGCCACGCTGCTGGTCGCGGACCTGCTGTCCTGGCAGCCGGACCGGCGGTACGGCGTCTGGCACGACCGGGCGGTGTTCCACTTCCTCACGACGGCAGCCGACCGGGACCGCTACCGCGCTCTCGTCGCCGCGGCCGTCGAGCCGGGAGGTGTCCTGGTGCTCGGCACGTTCGCTGCCGACGGTCCCACCGGCTGCTCCGGGCTGCCCACCGCCCGGTACGCGGCGGACGAGCTGGCGGCGGAACTCGGCCCGGGCTTCGAGGTCGTGCACACCGAGCGCGAGGAGCACCACACCCCTGCCGGCGCGGCACAGCCGTTCACCTGGCTGGTGCTGCGCCGGACCTGACGACCGTGACGACGGCCGACTCGAACGCTGGCAGGAACGGCTGACAGGACGGTCGGCCCGGCGTACCGTCCGCGCAGGAGGCTGCCATGGCCGAGGTCGCTCGGGGATCCCGGATCGACGCGCTGCTGGCCGAGGCGCGCGCCGGCCTCGACCGGGTGCAGCCGGGGGACCTCGCCGCCGAGATGGCCGCGGGTGCCCTCGTCGTCGACACCCGCCCGGTGGACCAGCGCCGTCGGGACGGCGACCTGCCCGGAGCCCTGGTCATCGACCGCAACGTCCTCGAGTGGCGGCTGGACCCGACCAGCCCGCACCGGATCCCCGAGGCGTCGGACCCCGACCGCCGGGTCGTCGTGGTGTGCAACCAGGGCTTCAGCTCCAGCCTGGCCGCGGCCACCCTCCGGCAGCTGGGACTGCACCGGGCCACCGACCTGGCAGGTGGCTACCAGGCCTGGCTGGGCAGCGTCCCCGGCCAGCGCCGGCCCGCCGCTGCCGACGCGCGGCCGGCCGCGGCGAGCGACGACGCCTGAGGCGTCCCGGACTCCAGCCGCTCGCCGACCGGTCCCGGCTCAGGCGTGGGTGGGGTGCTCGTGGTCGCCGTGGCCGGCGGCCTCGAGCTGGAAGGTGGAGTGCTCCACCGAGATCCCGTGGTGGGAGGCGACGCACCGCTGCAGCTCGTCGAGCAGCCGGGCGGCGTGCCCGTCGTGGAAGCAGCCGTCGTCGATGACGACGTGGGCGCTCAGCACCGGCAGGTCGGAGGCGACCTGGGAGGCGTGCAGGTCGTGCACTTCGCGGACGTGCGGGAGCTCGAGGATGTGGGCGCGGACGTCGTCGAGGTCCAGCCCCTTGGGGGTGGTCTCGAGCAGCACGTCGACGGTCTCGCGCAGCAGCCGCCAGGTGCGCGGCAGGATGAGTGCTCCGATGAGCAGCGACGCGACGCCGTCGGCGCGCTGCCAGTCGAACAGCGCGATGCACCCGGCGGCGACGAGGACTGCTGCGGAGCCGAGGGCGTCGTTGACGACCTCGAGGAACGCCGCGCGCATGTTGAGGTTCGCCCGGCGCTCGTTCGCCAGAACCGCGATGGCGGCGGCGTTGCCGACCAGGCCCACGGCGCCGAAGACCAGCATCGCGGTCGATGCCACCTCGGGCGGGTCCAGCAGCCGGCGCACAGCCTCGACGAGAACGAACACCCCGACGGCCAGCAGGACCGCGGCCTGCGCGGCCGCGGCGAGGACCTCCGCCCGCCGGTAGCCCCAGGTGCGCTGCGGTGTCGCCGGTCGCTGCGCGAGGACGGCGGCGATGAGCGCCAGGGTGAGGCCGGCGACGTCGGTGAGGGCGTGCCCGGCGTCGGCGAGCAGCGCCAGCGAACCCGAGACGGCCGCGCCGACCACCTCGACGACCAGTGCGGTCGCGGTGATGCCCAGCACCAGCGCGAGCCTGCGCCGGTGGCCCGCTGCACCGAGGACGACGGGGGAGTGGTGGTGGCCGTGCGCGCTACCCATGGGCCGGGAGGGCCCCGGGCGGGAACGTCAGCACGGTGACGACCGTACAGCCGGGGTCGTCCATGCACCGGCGACGTGGCGGCCGGCTCATGCCGGCAGCCACCCGACCTTGCCGACCAGGGCTGCGTACCCGATGAAGGCGACCGCGTCCATCAGCGTGTGCGCCACGACCAGCGGCCCGAGCCGCCCCCACCGCCGGTACACCGCGCCGAAGATGAGCCCCATCGCGACGTTGCCGACGAAGCCGCCCAGCCCCTGGTAGAGGTGGTAGCTCCCGCGGAGCAGCGCGGTGACCCCGAGCGCCGTCCGGTCCCCGATGCCGAGCTGGCGCAGCCGCAGCAGCAGGTACCCGATGAAGATGACCTCCTCGAGCAGCGCGTTCTGCACCGACGCGAGCAGCAGCACCGGCACCCGCCACCACACGTCCGGCAGCCCGGAGGCGACCACGGTCAGGTCGACGCCGAGCGCGTGGGTGACCAGGTAGAGCACCAGTCCGGCGCCGCCCACGCTCGCCGCGAGGAGGGCACCACCCGCGGCATCGCGCCCCGGGCGGGTCCGGTCCAGGCCGATGGCCGACCAGCCCTGACCGCCCGTGACCAGCAGGTAGCCGACGAGCAGCACGGGGACGAGACCGAAGCCGAGGCTGAGCAGCTGCAGCGTCAGGTCGAACCAGGGGCGGCCAGGCGACTTGCTCGCGTTCAGCACAGCCGCCTGGTCGGCGACCGCTCCCGGCTCGGTCACCGACTCCAGCAGGTGCACGGCGGAGAACACCGCCGACCGGCCGAGCGACAGGCCGAGGACCAGCGCGACCTCGATCCACAGCAGCCGGCGGGAGAGCAGGCGCGGGCGGGCTGCGGTGAGGTCGGTCGACATGCGCCCAGTCTCGCCCGAGCGGGCGCCGGATGACGGGCCCGCGTACGGCTCCCCACCAGCGCACCGCTGGCTCACGGACCTCCGGGCGTGAATGGCGGCCCGGGCAGTGGGTAGGCGCACGGCATGAGCCAGAGCGAGTACGAGCACGAGCGAGTGACCCAGCAGAGCGGCGCCCCCGGGGCGCCGGGCCATCACGGCGGCCCGGTACCGACGGCCGAGCAGCCCGCCGACGACGCAGCCACCCAGGGCGTGACCGCGGACGAGGTGGATGCGGCCGGCGCCGGTCACCCGAACAAGGTCGAGCCCCGCGCCGGTCGCGACAGCTAGGACCGACCGCAGCGTCGCGGGCACACCGGACACCGACCCCGCCGCGGGGTCGGCGCCGACGCGATCGGTGGCTCAGGCCGCGGCTGAGCCGATCACGGCCGCCAGGGCACCGAGCGAGCCCGGCACCATCCGGTACCAGGCCCAGCGGCCGCGCTTCTCCCGCTCGAGGATGCCGGCGTCGACCAGCACCTTGAGGTGGTGGCTCACGGTGGGCTGGCTCAGGCCGACCGGCCCGGTGAGGTCGCAGACGCACGACTCTCCCGCGGACAGGACGAGCGAGAGCAGTCGCAGCCGGGCCGGGTCGGCCAGCGCCTTGAGCCGAGAGGACAGTTCCTCGGCGTCGGCGACGGACAGCGGCGCCTGCGCCAGCGGCGGGCAGCAGAGCTCGGCCGGCTCGTCGAGCAGCGGCAGCAGCGGGCGGGTGGCGGTGTCCATGACTCGACTGTACGCCATCCATTGACAACTGTCGATGGATGAGCCATCCTCCTCGCATCGACATCCATCGATACAAGGAGGTCCCCCGTGCTCTCGTCGCACCTTGCCGCCGCCTCGCCGCTCCGGATCGAGGAGCGGCTCCGGGCCGCCGACCGGGCTCGGCTGGCCCGGGTCGCAACCGGTGGTCGTTCCGGCCGTCCGGCCCGGCTGCTGCTGCCCCCGTGGCTGGCCACCGCGCTGCGCGAGGGCGTCCGCCGCCGTACCGCCACCACCCCGCGCAGCACCGCGTGCTGTGCCTGATCTCGGAGGTCCCATGTCCCGCGTCCAGCTCGCCCTGAACGTCGACGACGTCGACGCAGCGGTCGCCTTCTACTCGCGGCTGTTCGACGCCACACCGGCCAAGCGCCGCCCGGGGTACGCCAACTTCGCTCTCGAGGAGCCGCCGCTCAAGCTCGTGCTGCTGGAGAACCCGGGGCAGGGTGGCTCGCTGAACCACCTCGGCGTCGAGGTGGGCAGCACCACCGAGGTCGTCGCCGCCACCCGCCGGCTCGCCGACTCGGGGCTGGCGACCGAGGTCGAGGACGGCACCACCTGCTGCTACGCCTTGCAGGACAAGGTGTGGGTCACCGGCCCCGGCGACGAGCGCTGGGAGGTCTACACCGTCCTCGCCGACGCGGGCGCCGAGCTCGAGGGCCGGACAGCCGCCGAGCCCGGGTCGGCGCCCGGGGCCGGCGTGGCCGGCGACGGCACCTGCTGCGCCGGCGCCACCACCGCGGCCTGCTGCTGAGCGGCCCTGCGCGCGCGGAAGGAGGTGCCCGTCATGGACGACTGCTGCGTGTCGACCTGCTGCGAGCCCGGCTGCTGCTGAGCCGGCGTTCACCTGCTGTTGGCTTGACCCACCAGCGGCGGCTGGTGTCTGCTCCGTGCATGACATCAGCCGCCGCTGGTACGACACCGGCGACCCCGGCGCCGGCGGGGGAGGTCCTGCGGGCCGTCGCCGACCCGGTCCGGCTGCGCATCCTCGAGCTGCTCGGCGGCCAGGCGCTCTGCGTCTGCCACCTGCAGCACGAGCTCGACCTGGGCCAGACGCTGGTCTCCCACCACCTCCGGACGCTGCGCCGTGCCGGTCTGGTCGAGACCGAGCCGGCCGGCCGGTTCGTGTACTACCGGCTCCGGCCGGGCGCCCTCGACCCGGTGCACCACCTGGTCGCCGAGCTCGCCGATGCGTCCCGTCGCGTCCCGGACCGTCGCCCGTGCTGACGCTCCCGCTGCCGCGCCGCCTGCTGGCCGAGGCCCTCGGCACCGGCCTGCTGGTGGCGATCGTCGTCGGCTCCGGCATCACCGCCCAGCGGCTCTCGCCGGGCGACGTGGGCCTGCAGCTGCTGGAGAACGCCCTGGTCACCGCCCTCGGCCTGGCCGTCCTGATCGCCGTCCTCGGGCCGGTGTCCGGCGCGCACCTCAACCCGGTGGTCACCGCCGTGCTGTGGTGGGACGGCCGTGGTCAGCCGGCTGCCCTGTCGGCGCGGGAGGCGGGTGGGTACGTCGCAGCCCAGTGCGCCGGGGCGGTCGGCGGAGCGGCGCTGGCCAACCTCATGTACGCCGTCCCGGTCGACGTCCTGGCGACCACGGCGCGCGACGGCTGGCGGCTCTGGCTCGCGGAGGTGGTGGCCACCGCCGGCCTGGTGCTGGTGGTCGTCCTGCTGCTGCGCACCGGCCGGGCGGCGCTGGCCGCGCCCGCGGTCGGTGCCTACATCGGCGCGGCGTACTGGTTCACGTCGAGCACGTCGTTCGCCAACCCGGCGGTGACGCTCGGCCGGGTCTTCTCCGACACCTTCGCCGGCATCGCGCCCTCGTCCGCGCCGGGGTTCGTGCTCGCCCAGGTGGTCGGCGGCGCGACCGGACTGGTCCTGGCCCGCCTGCTCGTCCCCGGTCCCGTCCCTCAGGAGGCACTGGCATGACCCGACCCAGCGTGCTGTTCGTGTGCGTGCACAACGCCGGGCGGTCGCAGATGGCCGCCGGCTTCCTCACCTCCCTGGCCGGCGACGCCGTCGAGGTGCGCTCGGCCGGCACCGCACCGGCTGACACCGTGAACCCGGCGGTGGTGGCGGCGATGCGGGAGGTCGGCGTCGACCTGTCTGCCGAGACGCCCAAGGTCCTCACCAGCGACGCCGTGCAGGCCAGCGACTACGTCATCACCATGGGCTGCGGCGACGAGTGCCCGTTCTACCCCGGCAAGACCTACCTCGACTGGGCCCTCGACGACCCGGCGGGACAGGGCGTCGAGGCCGTGCGGCCGATCCGCGACGAGGTCCGGCGGCGGGTCGTCGGCCTGCTCGATCAGCTGGGCGTCGCGACGCCGGTGGGCGACTGAGTGCTCGGTGGCTCGGCCGTCGGCGGCCCGGTCGCCGGGCCGGCCGACAGGCCGGCCTCGTCCGACGGGGCGACCAGGGCGGTCGCCGGGTGCACCGGCAGCAGCAGCGGTGGCCGCGGCTGCTGGGTGAAGTCGAAGTCGGCGAGCAGGTCACCCAGCTGGGGGTCGTTCTCGCGCACGCCCGGCCGGGGGTCCGGCCGGCCGTCGCCGGCGGGGTCCAGCCGCTGGCCGTGCAGGAACCGGTCCTCGATGAACTTCGCGTACGCGTCGAAGCTGAGGGTCTGGTGGTCGACGTACCCGCGCCGGGCCCACGGGCTGATGACGATGCCCGGCACCCGCAGGCCGTAGCCGTTGGCGTCGACGACCGGCGGCGCGACGTGGTCGTAGAAGCCGCCCCAGTCGTCCCAGGTGAGGAAGATCGCGGTGGACTTCCAGTCCGGCCCGGACATCACGGCGTTCACCAGCCCGGTGACGTAGGACTGGCCGGCACTCACCCGCGCCCGCGGGTGCTCGCTGACGGCCTCGGACGGCACCACCCAGCTCACCGCGGGCAGGTGGCCTGACCGGGCGGCGCTGACGAAGCGGCTCACCGACACGATGTTCTGCAGCTGCCGGTCCTCCTGCACGGTGGTGAAGTACGGCAGCGGGTTCCAGATCCCCGGAGTGCTTGCGCTCTGCGCCACCCGGGGACAGGTGATCAGCGCGTCGTTCGCGCAGTCCGGCTCGTTGCCCTTGGCCACGTAGTAGCGCCAGGAGACGTGGGCACGGTGCAGCAGGTAGGTGAGGTCGGTCCACGCGTACGTCGGCGGCTGGGCCCCGGGGTGCCGCGCGGTGTTGAAGTCCGGCGGGTCACCCGGGTGGCCGACGTCGTTGTGGCACGACTCCGGGTCGTCGCTGTCGCAGTGGGCCGACCACTCGGAAACGGTGAACAGGTGGGCCGGCAGGCTCCACGAGGTGTTCGACTCGAACATGTGGTCCTGCAGCACGAAGTTCTTCGCGTAGGCCCAGTAGTTCGGGATGTCGCGACCGTCGTGGTAGCCCATCACGTCCCGCTCGGACGAGGCCAGGCACTCCGGGTCGTTCGGGTCCGAGCAGCCCCCGGTCCGGCGCGCCTTCTCGGCCTGCGCCAGGAAGCCGTCCATCGCGCCGCCGTTGATGTCGGCCAGCGCGTCGTCGTGCCCGTGCGGGCCGCCGCCGTTGACGTCGCGGGTGTCGTGGTACGGCGCCAGGCAGCCGCCGCCGCGCACCGGGCTGGGGACGCAGACGTCGATCGAGCCGTCGGCGGCCCGCGGGTACCCGTCGGCACCCGGGTAGGTGCCGAAGTAGGAGTCGAAGGACCTGTTCTCCTGCATCACCACGACGACGTGGTCGATGTGGGTGATCCCGGCCAGGGCCGCCTGCGCGGTGGGGCCCTGGCGCAGCGGGCCGGGACCGCCCCGGCCGGTGGAGACCAGCACGACGCCGACGACGGTCAGCGCGAGGGCGAGCACGCCCGCGACCAGCCGGGGACGGGGGAAGGGCAGCCGCACGACTCAGTGTGACGCCCGGAGCGCCGCGATGGTTCCGCGGGTCGCCCCCGGCCCGACGGCCCCGGGGTGCAGCGAGGCGGGTCAGCCGGTGGACTCCGCGGCGTCGTCCTGTGCGCCGTCCTGTGCGGCGACCTGACGGCGTACGTCGTCCATGTCGAGACCGCGGACCGCCGTGATGAGCTGCTCCAGGGCCGGGGCGGGCAGCGCACCCGGCTGGGCGAACACGAGGATGCCGTCGCGGAAGGCCATCAGCGTCGGGATCGAGGTGATCGCGGCGCGAGCGGCCAGCTCGCGCTCGGCCTCGGTGTCGACCTTGGCGAAGGTGATGTCCGCATGCTGCTCCGAGGCGGCCTCGAACACCGGGGCGAACATCCGGCAGGGCCCGCACCACGCGGCCCAGAAGTCGACCAGGACGATGCCGTCGGCGTCGACGAGTGAGTCGAAGGTGGTCGCGGTGGCCTCGCGGGTGGCCATGTCTCTCCTCGGTGCAGGAAGCGGGGGTACCTCCGAGACAACGCCCGCAGGCGCCGGATGCTTCCGGGAGGATGCCCGCATGGGGCAGAAGCGCAGTGCGGGGATCCTGGTGTTCCGCCGGTCTGCGGCCGGGGACCACGGCTCGGCGCCTACGGCCCCGCGGGTCGAGGTGCTCGTCGGGCACCTGGGCGGCCCGTTCTGGGCCCGCAAGCAGGAGCACGCCTGGTCGCTGCCCAAGGGCGAGCACGACCCGGACGAGGCGCCCGTGGACGCGGCCCGGCGGGAGTTCGGCGAGGAGACCGGCCAGCCGGTGCCCGACGGCGAGCTGATCGACCTCGGCACGGTGGCCCAGTCCGGCGGCAAGCAGGTGCGGGTCTGGGCAGTCGAAGGTGACCTGGACGCGGCGGCTGCGGTGAGCAACACCTTCACCGTCGAGTGGCCACCGAGGTCCGGTCGGCAGCAGGAGTTCCCGGAGCTGGACCGGTTCGCCTGGGCCGACCTGGCGACCGCGCGCGAGCTGCTGGTGAAGGGCCAGGTCGCCTTCCTCGACCGCCTGGTCGCGGCCCTGTCCACCGGGTCGCCCGCCGACCAGGACGGGTGACCCAGCGGGGATCGTTCGGTCAGGCCGGTGCCGGCAGAGCCACCTCGGGCACGGCGCGTGGCAGCCGCCGTACGGCGGGTACGGCCGGCTATCGCCCCGGCCACGAGCACTCCGAGCACCGTCATGCCGAGCAGCGCCGGCCGGACCCCGACGCCGGCGCTGATGGCACCGATGGCCAGGTTGCCGACCGGGATCAGTCCGGCGCTGGAGAGGTAGTCGTAGCTCGACACCCGGGACAGCGCCCGGTCCGGCACGTGCTCCTGCAGCGAGGTCTCCCACAGGGTGAAGGTCCCCGTGACGCAGACCCCGGCCAGCACCTCGAGCCCGGCGATCGCCCACACGCCGAGGCCGCTGCCGATGAACGCGGCCTGGCAGGACGCCCCGACGAGCATCAGGCTGGCCACCCGCAGCGCGAACCGCGGGCGCCAGCGCAGCAGCAGCAGGTCGCCCAGCACCGCGCCGAGCCCGAAGCCGGCGGTGATGATGGCCCACGAGCGGGCGCCGTCCATCTCCTCCGCGGCCAGCACCGGACCGAGCACGAAGATCGCCGGGAGCACGATGACGTGGTACGAGGCCATGCCGCCGAGGAACGCGACCACCCACGAGCGGCTGCGCACCTCGGACCAGCCCTCGCGCAGGCTGGTGAGGAAGTGGTCGGTGCTCGCCTGCGGGTCCTCGTCGTGCAGCACCTTGGCGACGACCCGGGGCCGGAGCGGGAGCAGGCAGGCGATCGACACCAGGAAGGTGCCGGCGTCGAACAGCATCGCGCCGCCGGGGCCACCGGCGAAGGCGACCAGGGCGCCGCCGAGCACCGGCCCCACGATCGAGCCGGTCGAGAAGCTCAGCCCGCGCAGGGCGTTGGCCGGCTGCAGGTTGACCGGGGCGACGGTGCCCGGGAGCAGGCCGGTGAACGCCGGCGCGAAGAACGCGTCGGCGGCGCCGTACGCGGCGGCGAGCAGCGCCAGGTGCAGCACGTCGGCCCGCCCGGTGACGAGCAGGAGGCCGGCGGTGAGCTGGCAGACGAACCGGACCACGTCCGAGGCGACCAGGATCTTCTTCCGGTCGAGCCGGTCGGCCCACACCCCGGCCGGCAGCGCCAGCACCGCGAACGGCAGGAACTGCGCCGCGGACACCACGGCGACGTCGCCGACCCCGCCGCCCACCGACAGCACGGCGAACGGCAGGACCACCCCGGTCACCCGGTCGCCGAGGATCGACAGGACCTGGCCGCTGAACAGCAGGCGGTACTGCGGCTCGTCGCGGAGCACGGCCGGCAACCGGGGCCTGCCCAGCCGTCGTACCGGGGGACGGTGGGAAGGTGGGGTCGGCGGGTCGTCGGTGGTCATGGCGTCCGCAAGGGTGACAGGAGTCGGCTGCCGCTGCCACGGAGTTCGCGGAGCCCACGGGGAGGAGGCAGCGGTGCAGGACCGGACGCCGGACGCAGCGACCCTCGACCCGGTCGAGCGGGTGTCGGTCGACGAGCTGCGCCAGCTGCAGCTGGACCGGCTGCGCTGGTCGCTGCGGCACGCCTACGACAACGTGCCGCACTACCGGACGGCGTTCGAGGCGGCGGGTGTGCACCCGGACGACTGCCGCTCGCTCGCCGACCTGGCCAGGTTCCCGTTCACCACGAAGCAGGACCTGCGCGACCACTACCCCTTCGGGATGCTCGCGGTGCCGCGGGAGCAGGTGGCTCGGATCCACGCGTCCTCGGGCACCACCGGCCGGCCGACCGTGGTCGGCTACACAACCGAGGACATCGCCACCTGGTCCGCGGTGATGGCCCGCTCGATCCGGGCCGCCGGTGGCCGGCCGGGCGACCGGGTGCACGTGGCGTACGGCTACGGGCTGTTCACCGGCGGTCTCGGCGCGCACTACGGGGCGGAGGCGCTCGGCTGCACGGTGATCCCGGTGTCGGGCGGGATGACCGAGCGTCAGGTGATGCTGATCCGCGACTTCGAGCCCGACGTCGTGATGGTGACCCCGTCGTACATGCTGGCGATCGTCGACGAGATGGAGCGGCAGGGCGTCGACCCGCGGACCACCTCTCTGCAGGTGGGCATCTTCGGCGCCGAGCCGTGGACCGACGACATGCGCCGCGAGCTGGAGAACCGGCTGGACATGCACGCGGTCGACATCTACGGGCTGTCCGAGGTGATGGGGCCGGGTGTGGCGCAGGAGTGCGTGGAGACCAAGGACGGCCTGCACGTGTGGGAGGACCACTTCTACCCGGAGGTCGTGGACCCGATCAGCGGCGAGGTGCTGCCGGACGGTGAGGTCGGCGAGCTGGTGTTCACGTCGCTGACCAAGCAGGCCATGCCGGTCGTGCGGTACCGCACCCGCGACCTCACCCGGCTGCTGCCTGGCACCGCCCGGCCGATGCGCCGGATGGAGAAGGTCACCGGCCGCTCGGACGACATGATCATCCTGCGCGGGGTCAACCTGTTCCCGACCCAGGTCGAGGAGCTCATCCTGCGCACCCCGGAGCTGTCGCCGCACTTCCAGTGCGTGCTGCGCCGTGACGGCCGGCTGGACGCGATGACGGTGCGGGTGGAGCGACGGCCGGACTCGTCAGCGGCCGCCGCGACCGAGGCGGGCCGAGCCCTGGCCGGGCTGGTGAAGGCGACCATCGGGGTGTCGGTGGGGGTCGAGGTGGTCGAGCCGGACGGGATCGAGCGGTCGGTCGGCAAGATGCGCCGGATCGTCGACCAGCGGTCGCGATGACCGGCGTGCGCACCGCGGAAGCGGAGCGGTTCGTGGGCGTCGACTGGTACGGCGAGGAGCTCGGCGCGTCGGTGTTCGTGGGCTGCGAGTTCGTCGACGCCGACCTGACGGAGGTGACGTCCCGCGGCGCCCGGTTCGAGGACTGCCGCTTCCTCGGCGGGCAGCTCAACGCCTCGACGCACGACGGCTCGTCGTTCGCCGGCTGCACCTTCCGGCGTACGTCCTTCTTCGCGGCGACGCTGCGGGGGTGCAAGCTGGTCGGCTCGACGTTCGTGGAGGCCCGGCTACGGCCGATGACCGTCGAGGGCGGCATGTGGTCCTACGTGTCGCTGCGCGGCGCCGACCTGTCCGAGCTCGACCTCACCGGGGTGAAGCTGGTCGAGGCCGACCTGTCGGAGGCGGTTCTGAGGAAGACCGTGCTGCGCGACTGCGACCTGACCCGCGCCACGCTGCGCAACGCGCGGCTGGACCAGACCGACCTGGTGGGGGCGGACCTCACCGGCGTCGCGCTGGCCGGCCTCGCCTGGAACGGCTCCCGGATCGACACCACCCAGGCACTGCTCGTCGCCGAGGCCGCCGGCGCCCTCGTCACCGGCTGACCGCTCCCCCCGGGCCGGGGTGCCCCGAGGTCCGCTCCGCGGGGGCCGCTCCGCTGGGGACCGCTCGTTTGCGACCTGGCGCCCCGACACGCCGTGCTCCGCACCGGCGTGTCGGGGGCGCAGGTCGCAAACGACGAGCGGGAGGGGAGGGCACGGGCGCCGGTCAGAAGTTGATCATGTGGCCGGCGATGCCCTCGACGGCCTCCTTGACCGCCTCGGACAGCGTCGGGTGCGCGAACACGTTGCGCGCGACCTCGTCGGCCGTGAGGTCCCACTTCTGGGCCAGGGTCAGCGCAGGCAGCAGCTCGGTGACGTCCGGTCCGATGAGGTGCGCGCCGAGGATCTCGTTGTACTTCGCGTCGGCGACGACCTTGACGAAGCCGACCTCGTCGCCCAGCCCCTTGGCCTTTCCGTTGGCGGTGAAGGGGAACTTGGCGACCTTGACGTCGTACCCCTTCTCCTTCGCCTGCTCCTCGCTGTAGCCGAACGAGGCGATCTGCGGCTGGCAGTACGTCGCCCGCGGGATCATGTCGAAGTCGATCTCGACGGTCTCGGCGCCGGCGATGGTCTCAGCGGCCACGACCCCCATGGCCTCGGCGGTGTGCGCCAGCATCAGCTTGCCGGTGCAGTCGCCGATCGCGTAGACGCCGTCGACGTTGGTCCGGCCGCGCTCGTCGACGGCGATCGCACCCCGCTCGGTGACCGTCACGCCGGTCGCTTCGAGGCCGTAGCCGGCGAGCCGCGGCGCGAAGCCGATGGCCTGCAGCACCTTGTCCGTCTCGATGACCTGATGGTCGCCGCCCTGCGCGGGGGAGACCGTGACCTTCACCTTGTCGCCGCTGTCGTCGATGCTCTCCACCTTGGTCGACAGCAGGACGTTCACGCCGAGCTTCTTGTAGTGCTTGAGCAGCTCCTTGGAGACCTCCTGGTCCTCGGTCGGGACCATCCGGTCCAGGAACTCCACGATCGTCACGTCCACGCCGAAGTTCTTCATGACGTAGGCGAACTCGACGCCGATCGCGCCGGAGCCGGCGATCACGATCGAGCCGGGCAGGTCGGCCGTGAGGATCTGCTCCTCGTACGTCACCACCCGGTCGGAGAGGGACGTGCCGGGGATCAGCCGGGTGGTGGCGCCGGTCGCGATGATGACGCTGTCGCCGGTCACCTGCCGGGCGCTGCCGTCCGACGCCTTCACGTCGATCGACGTCGGGCCGGTGAAGGTACCCCAGCCGTCGATCTCGGTGATCTTGTTCTTCTTCATCAGGAAGTGGACGCCCTTGACGATGGAGTCCGACACCTGGCGGCTGCGGGCGTGCGTCGGCTTGAACTCCATCGCCGCGTCACCCGTGATGCCGAACTTGTCCTTCTCGTGGGTCAGGATGTGCGCCAGCTCGGCGTTGCGCAGCAGCGCCTTGGACGGGATGCAGCCGACGTTGAGGCAGACCCCGCCCCAGTACTTCTCCTCGACGACCGCGACCTTCTTGCCCAGCTGGGCGGCGCGGATCGCGGCGACGTACCCACCGGGGCCGGCACCGAGGACGACGACGTCGAAGTGCTCAGTCATGCGCCAGACGCTAGCCGCCGCGCCCCGCCTCCGCCCCTCCCGGGTGCCCGAGTTGATCACGTTAACGTGATCAACATGTACTGACAGCGCCCTGCAGCCCTCAGTCAGTCCGAAATGATCACGTAAACGTGATCATTTCGCGGTGCGGGGGGCGTGTGGGGTGTGGGGGGGCGGAGCAGGTCAGGGGTGCGGCGCGAGCTGAGTGGTTCAATCCTGCCCTCGGGGCGGGGGGTCAGTCCGGCTGGGCCACCCAGGTCATCGGGTCGCCGGCGCCGAGGTCGGTGATGCCGGCGTCGGCCAGCGCGCCGAGGACCAACACCCGACGGTGCGCGGCGAAGGTGAGCACGTGCGCCACCATCCCGCCGTAGGTGAAAGCCTGCGGCGGCTCGCAGGTCGCGTCGACGAAGGACTCCTCCAGTCGCCCGTCCGCTGCGATCTCGCGCACCTGGTCGAGAAAGACCGGTCCGATGCCGTCCAACCGGGACCGGATCTCGGCCAGGCTCCACGAGCGCTCGGGCGCGATGTCGTAGGGGCGGTCGTGCATCGAGGCGTCCCACATCGCCATCTGCCCGACCAGCCGGGCGAGAAGGGACCGGACGGTGGGGTCGTCGTCGATACCGTCGACGCTGAGGTGGACGGGGGCTTCGAGCTGCTCCTGCGTGAGGCGGGAGCACCGGTCGACGAGCTCGCCAACCAGCCAGACGTGGTGCTCGACCATGCGGGTGAGCAGATCCATGGCGGTGACCTCCTGGTAGGCCGGGACGCGCAGCGTTCCGGGCGGGACGAAGTGCACCCGACTCGGCGCCTCCAGCCGGTACGACGCCGGGCGAGCCCGCCACCGCGAGGGCGGCAGCCCGTACGCCCGGCTGAAGGCGCGGGTGAACGCCTCGTGACTGGAGTAGCCGGCCTCCACCGCGACCCGCAGGACGTCGTGGTCTGAGGTTGCCAGCCGGTACGCCGCCCGCTCGAGCAGCACCCGGCGGCGCAGTGCGGCAGGGGTCTCGCCGCTGGCCGCCCGGACCAGTCGGTCGGCGTGGAAGCGGGACAGGTGCAGACGCGAGGCCAGCGCCACACCGTCCGCCTCGTGGTCGTCCATCGCCTCGGCGAGCACGGCCACGAAGCGGTGGAAGGTGTCCACCGCTGCCGTCGTCATGCCCTCGATGTTCGGGTCACCGGCCAGTTTCCACTTGATCGCGGTTGCTCAGCCGTCGACCGACTGCTCTCAGGACGTGCGCGAGTCCTGGAGGACGGCGAGGATGTTGCCGGCCGGGTCGGTGAACCAGGCGATGGCCGGGCCCACGGGGGGACGAGCGATCCCCTTGTCGTCCTGGTCCAGCCCGTCGTACCGCAGCATCGTGACGCCGGCCGCTGTCAGCGCGTCCACGGCCTTCTCGACGTCGTCGACCGGGAAGCTCAGGACGGTGTAGGTCGCCGGGGTGAAGTGCGGCTTCGGGTACACCATCACGTCGCGGCCACCGTCGATGCCGATCCCGATCAGGCCGCCCATGCCGAGGTCGGAAACGGGCAGCCCGAGCGTTCCGGAGTAGAACGCCCTGGCTGCGTCGGTGTCGTCGACGGCGAAGGTGCTGAAGGCGGGGGAGGTGGCGAACATGGGTTGTCCTCTCGTCCGACCAGGCGGGTCACGGGATGTCGACTCGCGGCGGTCCCGATACTCATCGGGGTGCTCGCCGATCGTGGCCCTCAGCCACTGGTGGCGTCGAGATGCTGGAGCAGGTCGTGAGCGGCCAGCTCGACCTCCTTGTGCCGCCACTCCGACGCCCGGTAGACACATGCGATCAGTCCGGTGCGGTGCACCCGGCGCAGGTCGCCGTACGCGAAGGCATACCGCGCCTTGGTCTCGTCCGTCGCTCCTTCGGTGAGGCCCAGGTGCCAGGCGGCGTAGTCGTCCCAGGAGTGCTTCTCCAGGTACGCGTTCTGTGCGGCCGCGTCCGGCTGGACCGATCCCCAGTCGCTGTCCAGCACGTACTGCCGCTTGTCGATCAGGGCCCGGCAGCGGGCGACGGCGTCCTCGTTCACGGTGTACGTGGCCATGCCCCGCTGCTACCCAGGTCCTGGCGGTACGAACGGCCCGCCGGACGTCGTCGGCATCGATCGCGACCCATGGCGGGCCGGGCCGGTCACAGGGCCGAGCGGCGCAACCGCTTGTCGATGGCGACGATCACGGAGGCTGCCAGCGCCACCCCGAGGATGCGCAGCCAGGCGTCCGCCGGGATGGGCGCGGTGTCGAACAGCGTGTTCATCGCCGACAGGTAGGTGAGCGCGAGCTGTCCCGCCGCCTGTACGGCGACACCGACGAGCAGCAAGCGGTTGCTGAACAGGCCGATGCGCCAGATCGACCGGGTCAGGGAGCGGCAGCTGAACAGGTAGAAGGTCTCGACGGCGACGAACAGGTTCATCGCAACGGTCCGGGCCTCGGCGAGGGATGCGCCGTTCGCGCGCTCCCACTCGAACAGCCACCACGACCCCCCGACGAGCAGCGCCGAGACCAGCAGCACCCGGGTGACGAGCGCGCGGGTGAGCAGCGGCCGCCGCGGGTCGCGTGGTGGCCGGGTCATGATGCCCGGCTCCTTCGGCTCGAAGGCCAGCATCAGGCCGAGTGCTACAGCCGTGGTCATGTTGATCCACAGGATCTGCACCGGCAGGATCGGCAGCGCGGTGCCGAGCACGATGGCGACCAGGATCACCAGGCCTTCGCCCATGTTCGTCGGCAGCGTCCAGACGATGAACTTGGTCAGGTTGTCGAAGACGCCGCGCCCCTCCTCGACCGCGCCCTCGATCGTGGCGAAGTCGTCGTCGGTGAGGACCATGTCGGCCGCTTCCTTCGCGACCTCCGTGCCGCTGCGGCCCATGGCGATGCCGATGTCGGCCTGGCGCAGGGCGGGGGCGTCGTTCACGCCGTCGCCGGTCATCGCCACGACGTGACCCCTCCCCTGCAGCGCCTGGACGAGGCGCAGCTTCTGCCCCGGCGAGACCCGCGCGAAGACCCGCCCCCGGTCGACGGCCACCGCGTGGGCGGCGTCGTCGAGCCGGTCGAGCTGGGCTCCGGTCAGGACCAGGCCGTCCGGGTCGCCGTCCAGCAGGCCGACCTGCTGGGCGACGGCGCGTGCGGTCCCGGCGTGGTCACCGGTGATCATCTTCACGTCGATGCCGGCGACGTGGCAGGCCGCTACGGACGCGGTCGCGGCGCCCCGGGGAGGGTCCAGCAGTCCCTGCAGCCCGGTGAAGACGAGGGTCCCGTCCAGCAGGTCCTCGTCGAGGTCGTCGTCGCGCGTCCACGGGTCGACCTGCCGCATCGCGGTACCGAGGACGCGCAGCCCACCGGCGGCGAGGGAGTCGGCCGCGGCCAGCGCCGCCGAACGGTCGAGCGGACGCAGCGCACCGCACGCGTCCAGCTCGGCGCCGCAGAGGTCGACGATGCGCTCGGCCGCCCCCTTGGCGAGAACCATGTGGGTTCCGGAGCCGCTGTCCCGGTGCAGGGTGGCCATGTACTGACGCTCGGAGCTGAACGGGATGGCGGCGACGCGGGGGAGGGTGTCGCGCAGCGCCCGGAGCTGGAGGCCGGCCTTGCCGGCCGCGACCAGCAGAGCACCCTCGGTGGGGTCGCCGACCACGTGCGTCCGGCCGTCACGCTCGGAGAGGCGGGCGTCGACGCATCGAGCCCCCGCGAGCAGCGACCAGCGGAGCGCCTCGTCGGACTCGACACCGACGGGTTGACCGGACTCGTCGACGAGCTCGCCCTCGGCGTCGTACCCCGAGCCGGTGACGCGCAGGGAGCTGCTCGGTGTCCAGATCTGCCGGACGGTCATCTGG
This sequence comes from uncultured Actinomycetota bacterium, assembly GCA_963807005.1. Classification (GTDB taxonomy): domain Bacteria; phylum Actinomycetota; class Actinomycetes; order JACCUZ01; family JACCUZ01; genus CAWDZK01. Next base: position 329,544 of record CAWDZK010000005.1, read on the forward strand.
TTCTCGGTCAGCGTGCCGGTCTTGTCGGTGCAGATGACCGTGGTGCTGCCGAGCGTCTCCACCGCAGGCAGTCGCCGGACCACGGCGCGTCGCCGCGCCATCCGGCCGACCCCGATGGCCAGGGTGATCGTCACGGCGGCAGGAAGGCCCTCGGGGATGGCGCCGACGGCGAGTGCCACGGCCGCGGTGACCATGTCCGCGGTGCGCTCCCCGCGGATGACGCCGACGGCGAAGGTCGCCGCGGCCAGGCCGAGGATGACCGCGGTCAGGGCCTTGCTGAACCCGGCCAGCTTGCGGGTCAACGGGGTCGACAGCGTGTCGGCGGTGGCGACCAGTCGGTGGATCTCGCCCAGCTCGGTCTCGGCTCCGGTGGCGACCACCAGCGCGGACCCGGTGCCGTGGGTGACCAGCGTGCCGGAGTACAACATGTTCCGTCGGTCTGCGACGGCAGTCTCGCGCGGGAGGACGTCCTCGTCCTTGACCACCGGGACCGACTCCCCGGTCAGCGCCGACTCGTCGACCTGCAGCTCGGCGTGCGCCAGCAGGCGCAGGTCGGCCGGCACCTTGTCCCCGGCCTCCACCCGCACCAGGTCCCCGGGCACGAGCTGGTCGGAGGTGACCGTACGGGCGTGCCCGTCCCGGACGACTCGTGCCTCGGTGCGGACCATCGAGCGCAGCGCGTCGAGGGCTGCCTCGGCCTTGGACTCCTGCAGGAACCCGACGATCGAGTTGATGACCACCACACCGAAGATGACCCCGGAGTCCACGAACTCGCCGAGTGCCAGCGTGACGAACCCGGCGGCGAGCAGGACGTAGATCAGCGGGTGCTGCAGCTGGCGGAGGAACCGCCGTACCGCCCCGGCGGGCTCCGCGTGCGGCAGGAGGTTCGGCCCGAACCGCTCCAGCCGTTCGGCGGCTGACTGCGCGCCCAGGCCCCGCCGGGGGTCGGTCTCCAGCAGCAGCACCACCTCGTGCCCGGCGAGGCCGTGGTGAGCGCCGCGATGAGTGCCCTGGTGGGCGCGGCCCGCCATGGGCAGGTTCCGGGCGGTCATGGACCAAGGCCATCGGCTCCGCCGCCCGGAAAGAAGGGTCGAAGGGCCCACCCGGTCCTGTCGTTCGCCGGGGTGCAGCCCGTTGCTGAGACGCCAGACTCGGTCAAGGACTGGGAGGAGCGGGACATGACCGGACGGATCGTCGTCGGCCTCGACGGATCGCCGAACTCGACCGCCGCGGCGCGCTGGGCCTTCGACGAGGCCCGCCGCCGCGACGCCAAGGTCGAGGTGGTGACCGTGTTCGGTCTGCTCGGGCCGGGGGACCTGCCCGACCGCTCGGACCTGGTCACCGATCATCAGCTGGCGGACGCGTGTGCCCGGATGCAGGACGAGCAGCTGAGCGGCATCCGCGGCCACGACGTCTCGGTCACCACCCGGATCGAGCACGGTGACCCCGCGCACACGCTGGTCTCGGCCGCCCGCGACGCCGACCTGCTGGTGCTGGGTGCTCGCGGCCGCGCCGGCATCACCGAGCTGCTGCTCGGGTCGGTCAGCCTGCACTGCGCGCAGCGGGCGACCTGCCCGGTCGCCGTGGTGCCTGCCTACGTGCCGGACGCCGGCCGGGAGGCCCCCGTCGTGGTCGGGGTGGACGACTCACCGGCCGGCAAGGCCGCCGTCCAGGTCGCGGCGCAGGAGGCCGTGATGCGGGGCACCCACGTCGTCGCGGTCCACGCCGTGAACTGGTCGATGACGGGGACGGACCTCGTCCGCCCCACTGACGACCAGCTGGTCGAGTGGGGGACGCGTCTGCTCGCCGGCGTGATCGGGCCCGTCCAGGCCGAGTGGCCGGACCTGGTCTTCGAGCAGCGGGTGGTGCCGGGACACCCGGCGCAGGTCCTCGGCGAGGCCGCGGCGGACGCCGACCTCCTCGTCGTAGGCTCCCGCGGTCACGGCCAGCTCACCGGCAGGCTGGTCGGCTCGGTCAGCCTGCACCTGCTCACCCACGCTCGTCGCCCGACCATCGTCGTCGTGGCGTAGTCGGCGCCGATCGGCGGGAACGGTCCTCCGGGCCGCTGACCGTCACGCGACGCAGAACTCGTTGCCCTCAGGGTCGACCATCACGATGTGACCGAGGTGCTCGCCGTAGGACTCCTCGCGGACGGTCGTCGCGCCGGCGTCGACCAGGGCGGCCGCCTTCGCCCGGATGAGCTGCTCGCGGGCGGCCAGGTCCCACGGCGGCTCCCCGGCCACCCGGATGTCGATGTGCATCCGGTTCTTGGCGGCCTTGCCTTCGGGCACTCGGAGGAAGCTGATCGCCGGGCCCGCGCCGTCCGGGTCGACGAGGGACGCGCCGTCGGGGTCGTCGTAGCCGGGCTCGGTCACGTAGCCGAGTGCGACGGCCCAGAACGCGGCGATCCGGTGGGGGTCGGCAGCGTCGCACCCGAGCGTCCAGAGGGTCGCCATGGGCGGAAGGTAGCACCGGGGCGGTCACGACAAACCGCTCGCGCCGGCTCCCCGGTCACCCCTGCCGCGGCGGCGAGACCGACGTGAGCACGCCCCTCGGTGCGCGTCCGCCGACGACCGTGCGTCCTCAGCCGGCGTGGGTCCTGCGGGGCTTCGCTCTCGCGTGCATCCGCTCGCCCTGCGGCCCGAAGACGCTCAGCACCTCGGCCGGCTCCCGGCCGGTGCTGCCGAACCAGTGCGGGACCCGGGTGTCGAACTCGGCGACCTCTCCGGGACCGAGGACAAGGTCGTGCTCGGCGAGCACGAGCCGCATCGTCCCCGCGATGACGTACAGCCACTCGTACCCCTCGTGGGCCTTCGGCTCCGGGGTGTTCTTCGTGGTGGGGATGACGATCTTCCATGCCTGGACCCCGCCCGGCTGTCGCGACAGCGGGACGACGGTGCGTCCGTTGACGCGCGTCGGCTTGAGCCGGACACGCGGGTCCCCGACCTCCGGCGCGCCGACCAGGTCGTCCAGGGGCACCCGGTAGGCCTGCGCAAGGGGCAGCAGCAGCTCGAGGCTCGGACGGCGTTGCCCGGTCTCGAGCCGGGACAGGGTGCTCTTCGAGATGCCGGTCGACGCGGCCAGCCCGGTCAGCGTCACCCCGCGCTGCTGCCGCAACCGCTTCAACCGGGGACCGACCTGCTCGAGCGCGGCTGCGATCACTGTCGTCGTGTCGTGCATGCGCACATCGTGGTGGGTGGTTCCCGGAAATGGCAACGAATGTTGAGGGAACAGGGAAACAGGCGCACCCTGACGGGCATGAACGACGACGACAACGCGTACGACGTGGTGGTGATCGGCGGCGGTGCCGCCGGGCTGTCCGCCGCGCTGGTGCTGGCACGGGCCCGGCGCCGGGTCCTCGTGGTGGACAGCGGCGCCCCCCGCAACGCACCGGCGGCGCGCATGCACGGCTACCTGTCCCGAGACGGGCTGCCGCCGGCGGACCTGCTGGCCACCGGTCGGGCCGAGGTCAGCGAGTACGGCGGCGAGGTCGTCACGGGCGAGGTTGCCGACGTCGAGCGGTCCGGAAGCCGTTTCCTGGTGCGCCTCGCGGACGGCCGCCGCCTCTCCGCGCGCCGGCTCCTGGTCGCCACCGGCCTGCGGGACGAGTTGCCCGACGTGCCCGGCCTGCAGGCCCGCTGGGCGCGCGACGTGCTGCACTGCCCGTACTGCCACGGCTGGGAGGTCCGCGACCAGCGGATCGGCGTCCTCGGCGATGCCTCGCCCGAGAGCGTCGGGTACGCACAGATCGTGCGTCAGTGGGCCGCGGACGTCGTCCTGTTCGTGCCGGGCGGCACCCTGACGGAAGCGCAACGCACCGGGCTGGTCGCCCGCGCCGTCGGCATCGTCGAGGAAGACCTGGCCCGGGTCCTCGTCGAGGACGACCGGCTGGTCGGCGTCGAGACCGTGGCCGGCCGGGTCGTCGCGCGTGATGCGCTGTTCGTCCCGCCGCGGTTCGTTCCGAACAACGACCTGCTGGTCGCACTCGGCTGCGAGCTCGGCGACAGCGGCTGGGTCGTCAAGGACCCGACCGGTCGCACCACGGTCCCCGGAGTGTGGGTCGCGGGCAACGTCGCGAACCCCCGCGCCCAGGTCATCACCGCCGCCGGAGAGGGGTCGGCCGCGGCCATCGCCCTCAACGCGGACCTCGTCGACGACGACGTCCGCGCCGCCGTCGACCTCGTCGACCGGCCATCCCTCCCCTGAGGGCCCGGCGCCCGATCCCCACCCGCCCGAGAGCTGTCGCCCCCGAGACCTGAGGAGAAACAGATGTCCACCACCACGCCGCCGACCAAGCACCAGCTGGCACTGATGATCTGGCTGGCCGTCTTCCCGACCCTGACCTTGCTCAACCTGGCGCTCGGCGACTGGCTGAGGACACTGTCGCCGGTGCTGCGCACTTTCGTCCTGGCCACCGTCGCCGTGCCCGTCGTCATCTACGGGCTCATGCCCCAGCTGCACAAGGTGCGCGCCCGCCTGCTGGCCAGGGCGGCCGCCGGCTAGCGGAGCCTCCCCGGCCGCTCTGGACCTTCACCAGCGCGCGTCCGTAACGGGCGTCGATGAGATGCGACAACTCGGGGTCACCAGTCCTTCTCTTGGCCCCGGGCAGGCACCCATGCGCACTGATGTTCGTGACCGCACCTCCGTCGCCCCCGTTCCGCCCGCGCCAGCGCCGGTGGCGCTGCCACCTGAGGTGAGGGCACTGCTGGATGCGCCCAACTATGTCCATCTGACGACGCTGCGGACCGACGGCTCTCCGCGCAACCACGTCGTCTGGGTGGACCTCGACGGTGACCACGTCCTGGTGTGCACGTCCGACGTGACGTGGAAGGCCAAGGACATGCGCCGCGACCCGCGCGTGTCCCTGTCGGTGGTCGACAGCGCCAATCCGTACCGGATGGCGGCGGCCCAGGGCCGCGTCGTCGCCGAGCTGCCCGACCAGGACTGCCGCCTGATGGACCCCATCGCGCGCAAGTACACCGGTAAGCCGTTCCCGCAGCGCGGGCCCGACCGCATCTGCTTCGTCATCGCCGTGAACCACGTGACGCAGAAGCAGCTCGGCTTCGTCCACGCCCCCGGCCAGGGGTGCCGCAGCCCTGCCCGAGGCGATCGCATCGCCGCCCGCACGGCGAGCCAGCCTGGACGGCGTTGCGGCCGCCCGCCGCCGCCCACCGACGCGCTAGGGCATGTCGTCGTGCGGCCGACTGCGGCGACGGATGGCCGGGAGAGACGCGGCTGGACGGAGCGGGCGACGAACCGAAAACTCGCACAGTCAGCCGGGAAAGCTGATCGGCCCCCCAAGGTGGCCGCCCCTTGACGCACGCGGAGTGCGCGGCGCCGAGGCGGACCCGGCCCCCGGCAATCCGGGAGGTCATGCGTCGCGACGGCGCAGCTGCACAGCAGCCACGGCCAGGGCCACTGCGACCCAGACGACCATGACGGCGAACCCGACCCAGGGGTCGAGCACGGGTGCGCTGCTGATGGCGCGGGCTTGCTCGATGCTGGTCTGGGTGGCAAGCAGCTGGTGCCCGGCGGTGGCCGGCAGGAACGGGCTGACCTGGCGGAAGAAGTCGACCGGCAGGGTGCGGAACAGGACCTCGACGACGAGCAGCAGACCGAGCACGGTCGCTAGGGCGCCGGCGGCGACCCGGACGATGGCGCCGACCGCGAACGCGAGCAGGGCGATGCCGACCAGGTAGAGGACGCCGCCGAGCAGGATGCGCTGAGTCTCGGCGGAACCCAAGGCGAGGGCGGCGTCGTGGGAGTGCAGGGTCGGGGCGGCCACCAGCCAGGAGAGGACCTCGGCGACCAGAACGGTGCCGGTGGTGACTGCGAAGAGCACGATCGCCTTGGCCCACAGGGCCGGCAGCCGGCGCGGAACCGCAGTCAGCGTGGAGCGGATCATCCCGGTGGAGTACTCACCGGTGATGATGAGCACCCCGAGGACGGCCACGACGAGCTTGGCGAGCTCGGTGCCGGTCAGGATGAGGCCGGGGTCGTGCAGCAAGCGGGTCAGCTCGGCAGCGTCCTGCGGCTTCGTGCCGGGGTCGGTGACCTCGCGGGCGGTGAAGAACACCGCGAGCCAGCTGACGGCGCCCATCACGACGACGGTGGCGGCGACGGTCCACACGGTCGACCGCAGCGACCAGAACTTGATCCACTCGGAGTGCAGCACCCGGGGGAACGTCACGTCGTGCGCACCTGCACGTGCGACTGCAGTGGGGGCGAGGGCGGTGTGGGTGCTCATCGGTGGGTCTCCTCCGGGTTCGGCGCCTGCCGGGCGTCGGCCAGCGGTGTGGTCTCGTCGGTCTGCCTGTTTGGGTCGGCCGACGGGCCGCCGGTGGCGTGGTACTCGACGGCGTCGGCGGTCAGTGACATGTAGGAGTCCTCGAGGCTGCCGCGGCGCGGTGCCAGCTCGTGCAGCACCAGGCCGGCGGAGGCGGCTGCCTCACCGATGACCTGGGCGGTGGCGCCTCGGACCTCGAGGCCGCAGTCCTGCGCAGCGGTGACGGTGACGTCGGGGCCGCGCAGCAGATCGGCCAGCCGGCCGGGGTCGGTCGTGCGGACCCTGACGCAGCTGCCGCCGGAGCGGGCGATGATGTCGGCGACCGGGGCGTCGGCGATGATGCGGCCGCGTCCGATGACCAGGATGTGGTCGGCCGTGAGGGCCATCTCGCTCATCAGGTGCGAGGACAGGAACACGGTGCGGCCCTCGCCGGCGAGCTGCCGAAGGAGGTTCCGCACCCAGAGGACTCCTTCCGGGTCGAGGCCGTTGACGGGCTCGTCGAGGATGAGGGTGTGTGGGTCGCCCAGCAGGGCCACGGCCAGGCCGAGGCGCTGCCCCATGCCGAGGGAGAACCCGCCGACCCGTTTGCCGGCGACGCTGTGCAGGCCGGTCATGTCAATGAGCTGCTCGACGCGGCGCCGGCCGAAGCCGTGGGTGGCGGCCACGGCACGCAGGTGGTCCACCGCGGACCGGCCGGTGTGCACGGCCTTCGCCTCGAGCAGCACCCCGACCTCGGTCAGCGGCGACGGGTGCCCGGCATATCGGCGGCCGTTCACCGTGACAGTGCCGGCGGTGGGACGGTCGAGCCCGACGATCATGCGCATCGTCGTGGACTTGCCGGCACCGTTCGGGCCGAGGAAGCCGGTGACCTTCCCGGGGGCGACCGTGAAGCTGATGTCGTCGACGGCCACCTTGTCGGCGTAGTGCTTGGTGATGTTGCGGGCCTGGATCATCGGCCGGATCCTGTCTGTGCGTGGTCTGCGGGTGGGGGGGGTCGGCCGGGCCCGTATGGGCTGGCTGGCGGGCCCGGCCGGGCGGGTCGCGGCTCCGGTCAGCGGGAGGCGCTCGGGACGGGCGCGTCCTTCCCTGCTGGGGTGGCGTGGTGGCCCTGGGCCGGCACGGTCACCGGGGAGGCGGGGGGCTGCGCAAGGCCCTCGAGGCTCAGGTGCGGCAGGACCCGGTCCAGCCAACCCGGCAGCCACCAGTTGGCTCGACCCATCAGGGCCATCGTGGCCGGCACCAGGACCATGCGGACCACGGTGGCGTCCAGCGCGATCGCGGTGGCCAGGCCGATGCCGATCATCTTCACGAACGGGGACGGGTTCGTGACGAACGACATGAACACCAGGACCATGATCAGCGCGCCGGACGTCACGACCCGTCCGGTGGACGCCAGTCCGCGGGCGACCGCCTCCGTGCTGTCGCGGGTGGTCTCGTAGGACTCGCGGATGCGGGACACGAGGAACACCTCGTAGTCCATCGAGAGGCCGAAGAGGACGGCGAAGAAGATGACCGGCAGCGGCGAGGCGATGCGGTACGTGTCGTGGATGCCGAACGGGCCGGCGAGCCAGCCCCACTGGAAGATGGCGACCACGACGCCGTAAGCGGCACCGATCGACAGCAGGTTCATCACGGCGGCCTTGATCGGGACGGCGACCGAGCGGAACACGATCATCAGCAGCAGGATCGAGGTCGCGAGGATGGCGCCGATGAACAGCGGCAGGGTGTCGGACAGCTGCTTGTCCAGGTCGAGGGTCAGTGCGGCCGGGCCGGTCACGTAGGCCCCGGGCGGGGTGACGGCCCGGACCCGCTCGAGCGTGCGCACGGTCGCCGGGTCCGAGGGCTCGGTGGTCGGCAGCGTGGGCAGGATGACGGTGTCGCCCGCCGTGTTGGTGCGCGGCTCGCCGACCTGGGCGACCCCGGGGACGGCCGCGATGCTGGCGGTCAGCGACGAGACGTCGCTCGGGTCCAGGCGGGCAGCGCGCAGGTCCACGACCACGACGAGGGGGGCGTTGTAGCCGGGACCGAAACCGTCGGCGAGCAGCTCGTACGCCTTGCGCTCGGTGTGGCCGGAAGGGTTGTCGCTCGCGTCGGGGAAGCCGGTCCGCAGCGACAGGGCCGGGACGGCCAGCGTCAGCATGACGAGGGCGCCGGCGGCGAGGTAAGGGACGGGCCGGGCGGAGATGCGGTGTGCGAGCCGCCACCAGACGGTCGACTCCACCGGCTTGGCGGTCCTGGCGCGCTTGTTGCGGCGGCGGCCGACGACTCGCAGCGAGTCGATGCGGTCGCCTAGGACGGTCAGCAGCGCGGGCAGCAGGGTGACTGCGGTGGCGACCGCGAAGAGGACGACGAGGGAGGTGCTGATGCCGATGGAGGTGAGGAAGCCGACGCCGGTGAGCACGAGGGCACCCATCGCGAGCACGACGGTGCCACCGGCGAAGAACACCGCGGTGCCCGACGAGCTCATGGCGGCGGAGAGCGCGGGGGCGTTGCCGTGCCCGGCAGCCCGGTTCTCGCGGTACCGGGACACGATGAGCAGCGCGTAGTCGATGCCGACACCGAGGCCCACCATGGCGCCGATGGTCGGAGCGGCGGTGGAGACCGTGATGCCGCCGGCGAGCAACACGATGCCGGCGAGGCCGACACCGACCGCCACCAGCGCGAGGACGATCGGGACGAGTGCAGCCACGACGGTTCCGAACGCGACGAGCAGCACGACGAGGGCGGCCACGATGCCGAAGACCTCGGAGCCGGACTTCTCCTCCTCGGCGTTGAGGAACGCGGCGTCGCCGCCGAACTCGGTCTGCAGCCCGTTCACCTGGGCGGTCTTGAGGGCGTGCACGAGGGTGGCGGCGGTGTCGCGTCCGAACTGGGTCGAGGGCACGTCCAGGGCGATGTCCGCGTAAGCGATGCGACCGTCGGGGGAGACGTGCCCGGCGGCGAAGGGGTCGCCGACGGCGGCGACGTGGTTGATCTTCGCGACCCGGGACAGGGCGGCATCGACGGCGGGTTGGAAGGCCGTTGCCCGCTGATCTTCGGGGGCGGCGAAGACGGCGACGGCGGTGCCGCCGGACACGGCGGGGAACCGCTCGTCGAGCAGGTCCATGGCCTTGGCGCTGTCGCTGCCGGGTGCGCTGAAGTCGTCGGCGAACGCGCCGCCGAGTGCGCCGGACAGCACGGCCACGAGTGCGGCCATGACTGCCCAGGTGCCGATCGTGATCCAGGGGCGGCGGGCGCCGAGGTCCCCGAGGCGGCGGATGAAGCGGTTCATGAGGAGCTCCCGGGGGTCGTGGTGGTGGGTGTCGAGGCGTATGCCTCGGGCCGGTCGGTGGGGTCGTCGGCGCCGGGGCCGGCCGTGGTGTCCGCGGGCGTGACGGACAGCAGCGTGAGGCCGAGGTCGCGGATCTTCTGGAGCAGCCCGTGCAGGGCGGCCTGGTCGGCCACGGGTCCGTCGAGGACGGTGGTGCCGTCGTCCTGGTGGGTGAGGGTGAGCCCGTCGAACCATGTCGCCCACCTCTGGTCGAGGAGGCTGGCGACTCGGATCGCGTACCGCCTCGGCTCCCGCGAGCGGGACGTCGGGTTCGTGTCGCTCATCGGATGTCCTTCCGGTTCTCGGCTGGTCAGAACGGCAGCGGGTGGCCGGACGGGGTGGTGAGGTCTAGCTCCGCCGGGCGGGTTGGCCGCCGCCGTCGCGTCTGCTGGACCTGGCGCATGGCGGTCACGCCCTTCACGCGGCCCGCGCGACGCGCGTGACGTCGTGCGGCAGCAGTTCGCCGAGGTCGTCGAACACGACGACGCCGTTGCACAGCAGGTGCCAGCCCTGCTCGGGGTGGGCTGCGGCGGTGCGCGCGAGCTGGCGTGCCGGGCTGTCGGCCGGAGGGCACTGGGGCTGGTGCTGGCACATGGGACACCTCGTGCGAGTTGAGGGCAACTGCGGGAGGTCGGCGACGGTGCGCGCCGTCCATCACCGGGAAGGTAAGAACCGATGTGGTGAGTCGTCGTCACCACATCTGGTGAGCGGCATGGTGAACTTGCGCCCGCGGAGCGGCGCGGCAGCGGCGCGGCCTGCTGGCAGGTGGGGTCAGCTGCGGCGTTGGCGGGGCAGCAGGTCGAGCTCGACGGCCCGCCGGACCGCGGCCCGGCGGCTGCTGACCTGCAGCTTGCGGAAGATGTTGCGGCTGTGGGTGCGCATCGTGTTCAGCGAGATGTGCAGCTCGCGGGCGATGGCCGGGCCGTCGAGGTCGGTAGCCAGCAGCCGCAGCACGTGCAGCTCCCGCTCCGACAGCGGCTCGACGAGCGCTCGACCCCCCGGGCGGTTCGCCGTGGTCTGCCCGGCAATGCCGGACGCTGCGGACTGCCCCGGCTGGCTGTCGGCCGCGAGCCTCCGCAGGTAGCCCGAGCCGGGCTCGGCGCGCGACAGAGCAAGTAGCAGGGCGGCAAGTGCGGGCCCCTCGCCGGTGAACACGTGGACGTAGCCTTCGGGCTCGGCGAGTTCGACCGCACGCCGCAAGGTGCTCAGGGCGGTGTCGCGCTCGGCGTGCGCCGCGTGCGCTTGCGCCAGCAGGGCGAGGATCTCGATGAGCGGTCGCACACGGCCGCCGGTCTCGGCCCCGGCCGCGAGCCGCTGCAGCAGGCTGGTCGCCTCGTCCAGCGGCGGTGAGCCCCCTGCTGCCGCGTCCGCCCTGCCGGCCTGGTGCCGTGCCAGCAGCAGCCGGGCGAGGGTGATGTGCTCGTACTCGCGCAGGTACGACAGCTCGTCTTCGGGCCCGAGACGTCGTTCACGGGCCCATGCCTCGGCGTCGTCGAGCTCGCCGCGGCGCAGGCGCAGCCGGGCTCGCACCGCCGGCACCGGCCGGACGTTCGGTGCGTAGTCGCCGTTGTAGACCCGCTCCGCCTCGTCGAGCAGGCTCACGGCGGAAGTCAGGTCCCCCGCGGCCTCGGCGAGCCACGCGTGGAGGACCCGTGAGCGGTACGCGTTCTGCGGCAGCCCCTTGTGCTCGCCGAGAGCGTCGGCGGCGTTCAGCTCCGCCGCTGCTCCGGCGAGGTCACCGCGCTCCAGCAGGACGCCGGCGAGGCCCACGTGCATGTCGGCGGTGCCGCGCAGCGGCGCCCCGTCAGCAGCTGCGGTGAGGTCGAGCGCGTCACGGTAGGTGCGTTCGGCGTCGGTCAGGCGTCCCTGTGTCTGGCCCAGCTCGCCGAGGGTTATGCACAGCCCCAGCACGTCGGCCAGATGCCCGGCCCGGCGCATGTCGAGGGCGGAGTCGGTGTATGCCGCGTGCGCGGCCGTCAGGTCTCCCATGGCCCAGGCCGCCAGACCCGCCAGGGCGCGAGCACCCGCCCGGAGCAGGTGGTGGCCCTCAGGTGCCAAATGGAGCGCGCGTCGCGCGAGCTCGAGCGTTCCCGCGGGGTCGCCGTGGGACAACGCCAGCGCCGACCGGTACATGTGCACCATCGCCGGCAGCGCCCTGAAGCTGTCGGTGTCGACGACGACCAGTCCGTCCGGCGGCTCGGTGGGCCACCTGCCGTCCGCATCGACCAGAAGCCGCTCGACGTCGTCGAGTCGTTGTTCCACCGTCGCGAAGTCGGACACCTGCGCGAGGGCGCCCGCCAAGGCGATGGCCAGCACCGGCCTGGTCCGCACCACGTCGTCCGGGAGAGCGCCGACCCAGCGGGCGAGCTCGGCCTCGCGCCGGTCACGCGCCATCAGCGGAAACGCGAGCTCCATCAGCTCGGCTGCCCGCTCCGGGTCATCGGCGGCGAGAGCGTGCTCGACGGCCTGGGCCGCGTCACCCTGGCCGTGCCACCAGTCGCTGGCGCGCCGGTGCAACGCGGCGACCTCGTCCGGATACTGCTCGGACAGGTGGGCGCGCAGCACGTCACCGAACAGGTGGTGGTACCGGTACCACTCGCGGCGGTCGTCGAGCGGGACCAAGAACATGTTGGCCCGCTCGAGCTCCACCAGCCGGGCCGCGCCGCCGGTCTGTCCGGTGACGGTGTCGCACAGCGGCCCGGTCAGCCGGCTCAGGACCGCGGTCCGCAGCAGGAACTCCCGCACGTCGGCCGGCAGCCGGGTCAGAACCTCCTCGGCCAGGAAGTCGACGATGAACCGATCGTCGCCGGCGAACCCAGCGACGGCCTCGGCCGTGTCGGCGCGGTCCCGCAGCGACAGGCCCGCCAGCTGCAACGCGGCTGCCCAACCCTCGGTGCGTTGGGCGAGCAGCGTGACCTCGGCTGCCGCCAGGTGGAGCCCCATCGACCCGGTCAAGTACTGCGCGGCCTCGTCCCGGGAGAAGCGCAGGTCGGCCGAACGCACCTCGACGAGGTCGCCGCGGGCCCGCAGCCGGGACAGCGGCAACGGCGGGTCGGACCGCGACGAGAGCACCAGATGCACCTGCGACGGCAGATGGTCGAGCAGGTAGCCCACCGCGTCGTGGATCTCGTGCGCTGTTACGGCGTGGTAGTCGTCCAGGACCAGCATGACGTCCACGGGCAGCTCGCCGAGAGCATTCAGCAGGGTGGCCATCGCCGCCTCGCTGGCCGCGGACGGACCGTGCAGCAGCGGCAACGAGTCGGCGTGCACGGCGTCGCTGATGCCGGCCAGGGCAGCGACGACGTACGACCAGAACCGGCCCGGCTCGTCGTCGTGCTCGTCCAGCGACACCCACGCGACCGCCGGACCATCAGGTACCTGCCGGGACTCGGCGAGCCACTGGGCCAGCACCGTGGTCTTGCCGAACCCGGCCGGAGCCGACAGGAGCGTGAGCTTCGCCGTCAGCCCCCGCGCGAGCCGGTCGGACAGCCGTGGCCGGGGCACCGTGCCCGCGCGGCCGACGGGCACGTGCAGCTTGGTCTGGACGAGCGGTGCACCCATCGGCGCGCGCGACCCCGTCCCTCCCACCCGGCCATGGTCGCGCAGACCCGCCTCACCGCAAGGCCGTCTCGCGCGGCGTGAGATACCGGTCATGCGCGCCGAGGCGCGGGACGGCTCTTGCGGCGGTCAGGTTGCAGGAGCAGTCTCATGATCACGAGCGAGGCGTCTGTCATCGCCCTGCCTCCCGCGGGAGCCGCGATGTCCGACCCGTCACCCACGTCCGCCCTGCCGGGACCGCTGGTGCCTGCCGTGGGCGACGGTCCGGCAGCCCCGGTGGCCCTGACACGCCTCGCCGGTCCCGAGCACGACGCCGAGCGCTCGGCGCTGCTGGGCGCCGCCGGTGGCGACGGCCGACCGGACGTGGGCGCGGTCGGGTGGCGGTTCGTCGTCGAGTTCGCGGCCGCCTACACCGGCGTCATCATCATGCTCATCGCGCCGCTGGTCGTGACTTTGGCGCTCAAGCTCGACGCGCTGGTCGGCGACAAGGCGCCGAACAGCCTCGCCGTGGTCGCCGGCCTCGGGTCGCTGGTCGCGGTGGTCGGGAACCCGGTGTTCGGCCGGCTCTCCGACCGGACCACCTCACCGCTGGGGATGCGCCGACCGTGGGTGCTCGTCGGCCTGGCCGGCGGCACCGTCGGCACGGTCATCGTGGCCCTGGCCCCCAACGTCGCGGTCGTGGTGCTCGGCTGGTGCCTGGCGCAGCTGTTCCTGAACGCCGTGCTCGCGGCCCTGCTGGCGGTGCTGCCCGACCAGGTCCCTACCCGGCAGCGAGGGATGGTGTCGGGGGTGCTCGGCGTCTGCCTTCCGGTCGCGTCCGTGCTCGGGACCCTGCTCGTGAAGGTCTTCAACCCGAACGCGCTGGCCATGTTCCTCGCGCCGTGCCTCGTCGGCGGAGTCGCCATCGTGTGGTTCATGTGGCGTCTCGACGACCGGCGGCTCGACCCCGCGGGCCGGGCGCCCTGGTCGTGGGGGGAGCTGGCGCGCACCTTCTGGGTTCGACCCCGCGCCAGCGGCGACTTCCTGTGGGCGTTCGCCAGCCGGTTCCTGTTCGTGTTCGCCTACGCCTGCCTCACCAGCTACGAGGCGTTCTACCTCCTCGACCACCTCGGCAGCCCCGACCACGACGTGCCCGACCAGGTGTTCCTCGCCACAGCGCTGCAGTCCGCCCTGGTCATCACAGCCTCGCTGGTCGGCGGTCCGCTGTCCGACCGCACCGGGCGTCGCAAGGTGTTCGTGATGGTGGCGGCAGCCGTGTTCGGCATCGCCATGCTCGGGCTCGCCGCAACCTCTCAGCTTGCCGGGTTCTACCTCGCGCTGGCCGTCAGCGGTGTCGGGCTCGGCTTGTACGTCGCCATCGACCTCGCGCTGGTCGTCGACGTGCTGCCCGACCCCGCCACCGCAGCGAAGGACCTCGGCGTGTTCAACATCGCCGGGGCCCTGCCGTACTCGCTCGCTCCTGCACTGGCCCCAGGCATCCTCGCGCTCGGCAGCTACCCGGCCCTGTACACCGTGGCCGGGCTGTGCGCGCTGGTCGCGGCCGTGTGCATCCTGCCGGTGCGCGGAGTCCGGTGAGCGCGAAACCCGATAGGCGTGCCAGACGATCGTTGGTAGCTTCGGATGGCGGACCTGGAGAAACGAGGAGGTGCTGCCCGTGAACGCATCGACATGGGCGCCCTCCTCCGGGGTCGCGGCGGGGCGATAGATCGTCCGGGAGCGCCTTGTGAGCACTCCCGAAGGGCCCGACCATGCGCATCACTTCCGAGCACACCCTCGACGACGGCATCCTCGAACGCGACTTCACCCTCGGGGACGTCCCAGGCATCCTGTGGACGCCTCCGTCTGCCACGCCATCCGCACCTGCCCCGTTGATCCTCCTGGGTCATCCGGGTGGTCTGAGCGCGATGTACCCCCGTCTGGAGGCTCGAGCCCGGCACTCAGCAGAGCTGGGATTCGCCACAGCGGCCGTCGAGCTGCCCGGGAGCGGCGCGCGGCCCGGCATCGCCGTCGTCGAGCAGGCCCGCGCCGAGCTGCGCCAGGCCATTCAGGCCGGGGAGCGTCCGGACGACGACGTCATCGACCGGTTGGTCCTTCCACTGGTCGAGCAGGCCGTTCCGGAGCTGCGCGCGGTCCTGGACGAGGTTCTCGCGCTCCCCCAGGTCGGCGGACCCGTGGGCATCTCCGGAGGGGTCACTGCAATCGGCGTCCGGCTGGCCCTGCTCGAGCCAAGGATCGCCGCGGCCGGCCTCTTCGCTGGCAGCTTCGTCCCTCGCGCCATCATCGAGGAGGCACGCCGCGTCACCATCCCTCTCCACGTCCTGCTGCAGTGGGACGACCGCGGCAACGACAGGCAGAGGGCCCTGGACCTCTTCGATGCCTTCGGGTCCGCGGAGAAGACGCTCCAAGCCAACATGGGCGGACACACCGGCATCCCGCCCCACGCCGCGGACGACGCTGGTCGCTTCTTCCTCCGCCACCTGGGCGAACACACCAGACCGTTCCCGGCACTTGCGGGGAGGTCTGGTTCGAGCGGGCTGGAGCCGGTGTCTCCACCGGCCCGGCTAGTTGTGCGAAGACTTCGCGTTCGTTCGGCGAAGGACCTCGTGGAGCGGGTGACGAGAATCGAACTCGCACTGTCAGCTTGGGAAGCTGATGTTCTGCCATTGAACTACACCCGCGATGGCGCGACCCGGGCATCCTAGCGCCTTGGCGCCGGCTTCCCCGGGTCGCCGGTAGGGTCGCCCCGTGCTGCTCTCGGACAAGGACATCCGCGCCGCGAT
The DNA here is from genome assembly GCA_963807005.1 of uncultured Actinomycetota bacterium. GTDB lineage: Bacteria > Actinomycetota > Actinomycetes > JACCUZ01 > JACCUZ01 > CAWDZK01. The sequence continues at coordinate 345,478 of CAWDZK010000005.1, forward strand.
CGACCAGGGCCGGATCGTCCTGGAGCCCTTCGAGGCCTCGATGGTGCAGCCCTCGAGCGTTGACGTGCGGATCGACCGGTACTTCCGGGTCTTCGAGAACCACCGCTACCCGCACATCGACCCGGCGGTCGAGCAGGCCGAGCTGACCCGCCTGGTGGAGCCGGACGGCGACGAGCCGTTCATCCTGCACCCCGGCGAGTTCGTCCTGGGCTCCACCTACGAGGTCGTCTCGCTGCCCGACGACGTGTCCGCCCGGCTCGAGGGCAAGTCCAGCCTGGGCCGGCTCGGGCTGCTGACCCACTCGACCGCGGGCTTCATCGACGCCGGCTTCTCGGGGCACGTCACCCTCGAGCTGTCCAACGTCGCCACCCTGCCGATCAAGCTGTGGCCGGGCATGAAGATCGGTCAGCTGTGCTTCTTCCGGCTGACCAGCCCCGCCGAGGCGCCGTACGGCTCCGGTGCCCAGGGCTCGCGCTACCAGGGGCAGCGCGGCCCCACGCCTTCGCGGTCGTTCCAGAACTTCCACCGCACCGCGACCTGAGGCCGCGCCCGGACGGTCAGCGCACGGTGCGCAGCAGCTGGGTCCGAGGTGTCCCCGGCCGGGAGCTGGTCGCCGTCCCAGCGGCGGCGGCGGGGCCGACTGGTCGGGTGCCCACCCACAGCGGCAGCAGGTCCGCGGCCATCGAGATGGCGAAGTAGTGGCCCTGGCCGAGGCCGCAGCCCATGGCGGCCAGCACGGCGGCGGTCTCGGGCGTCTCGATGCCCTCCGCGACGACCTCCAGGTCGAGGTGGCGGGCCAGGTCGGTGACCGCGGCGACGATCGCCCGGTCCCGGCCGGCCTCGTGCACCTGGCTGACGAAGGAGCGGTCGATCTTCAGCTGCTGGATCGGCAGCTCGGACAGGTGGGTCAGCGAGGAGTACCCGGTGCCGAAGTCGTCGAGCGAGAGCCGGACGCCGAGATCGCGCAGGTCGGCCAGCAGGCCGAGGGCGCGGTCGGCGTCGCTGAGCACGATGCTCTCGGTGATCTCCAACGTCAGCCGGTAGCTGGGGAGCCCGTGCCGCTCCAGGGTGTCCGCGACCACGGTCGGAAGCATCGTGTCCAGCAGCGAACGGGCCGAGAGGTTCACCGAGATCCCGATGTCCAGTCCCTGGTCCCGCCAGGAGGCGCACGCGCTGATGGCGCGGTCCAGGACCAGGCTCGTCAGCGGCACGATCAGCCCGTTGCGCTCCGCTAGCGGGAGGAAGAGCCCCGGTCGCAGTGTGCCGCGCACCGGATGGTGCCAGCGGACCAGTGCTTCGCAGGAGTCGATCCGGCCGTCCACGAGGTCGACCACCGGCTCGACCTCGATGTCCACCTCGCCCGTCTCGATCGCGTCCCGCAGCTCGCCCATCAGGGAGAGCAGGGACGGGTCGTTGACGTCGATGTCGGGGCGGTAGAGCACGCAGGTGTCCGCGCCGTTCTTGGCGGAGTACATCGCGATGTCGGCCCGCTTGAGCAGGTCGGACACAGTCCGTCCGTGCTCGGGTGCCAGGGCGATGCCGATCGAGCCGGACAGGTGCAGCCGCTCCTCGCCGACGGTGAAGTGCTGCTCGAGCGTCCCGAGCAGCCTCTGGGCCAGGTCCTCCGAGGTCTGCTCGACCCAGGCCGGGAGCAGGACGGCGAACTCGTCGCCGCCGAGCCGCGCCACGGTGACGCCTTCGGGCATGGCCGCGTCGAAGCGGTTCGCCACCTGGCGCAGCAGGTCGTCCCCGACGTGGTGACCGAGGGTGTCGTTGACCGCCTTGAACCCGTTGAGGTCGATGATCATCATCGCCACCTGGCCGCGGCGGTGGCGGGCGTCCGCCAGGGCGGTGACCGCGGCGGCGGTGATCTGGGACCGGTTCGGCAGGCCGGTGAGCGTGTCGTGCAGGGCGTCGTGCCGGAGCCGCCCGATGAGCATCTCGTTGTGCAGGGCCACCGAGGCGTGGTTCGCGACGGTCTGCAGCAGGTGCACGTCGGCGGTGGAGAAGCCGCGGACCTCACCCAGGCGGTCGTGCACGGCCAGGGCACCGACGGTCTGCCCGTCGTAGCGCAGCGGCGCCAGCACAGCCTCCTCGGCGTCCCGGGCGCGCAGGTAGGCCGCGGCCGGCCCGTCCTCGCCTCTCACCAGGACCGGTTCCGCGCCGTCGAGCAGGGGTCGGACCACCCGCGCGTTGGCGATGGCCTCGGCCTGGTCGAGCGACACCAGCCGGTCGCCGGCGAACCGGGCCGCGGTGGGACCGTCCTCCCCGAACAGGAGCACCTCCGCGACCTCGCCCCGGAGCAGGTCCCGCGCCTGCTGGAGGACCGAGGGCAGCACGTCGTCGGAGGCGGGTGCCGTGGACAGCTCACGACTGAAGTGGAAGAGCCGCTCCAGGCTGGTGTGCCGGTCGGCCAGCGAGGCGTAGGCCCGGTAACCGACCATCAGCATCGCACCGGAAGCGAGCAGCGGTACGGCGGCGAGCGCGCCCAACCGCAGGGTCAGCAGCGGCATCAGGCCGAGGACCCCGCTGGCCGCTGCGATGCTCATGCCGGACAGCAGGCTGCGCAGGCCCGAGAGCGGGGGCTTCCCGTCGTACCACCGGATGATCACGGAGAGCACGATCAGGTCCAGCGCCATGGCGGCCGCGCACGCGAGCACGCCGCCGGTCCACGCGCGCCAGCCGTCGGCGGTGCTGCCGCCACCGATGGCGCGGAAGACCACCAGCGCGAGCGTCGTGTCGGCGAACATCAGGGCGGCGTTGACGCTCGACTTCAGCACGGTCTGGCGGCGGTGCAGCAGCATGACCAGGGTCGAGCCGACGACCCGGGCGACGAGCAGGTCGGTCGGGAACGCGTAGAACAGGGCCAGCATCAGCGGGATCTCGCTGATGCTGATGCTCTGCGCCTCGCGCCCGACCTGGATGTGGAAGACCCAGATCTCGGTGGCCGCGAACATCAGCGCGAGTGCCCACCACGGGATGGTCAGGTCGAGGGGCGCGTCGATCGGGGCGATCCGCAGCACCTGCCAGAGGATGCTGCCTGCCACGGTGAGGCCTGCGGTGAGCAGGATCACCCGTCGGGTCGGGAGCGACGCCCGTCGCGCCGGACGCCGCGCCGTCGCGGTCGTCGCGGTCGTCGCCATGGAGGAAGCATCGGAGCGAGTGGCGCCCACCCTTAGCCGGGGACGCCGGTCGAGCCCTCGCTCAGACCCAGGTCGCCCCGGGTGCCTCGCCGTGGCTCGCCCGCCCCGACCCGGCGTCCGGCCGGACATTCACCATCGTGTTGGCAGTCATCGTGCTCACCTCCAGCTCGCGCTCGACCACAGATCGTTCGCCCAGTTCGCATCGGCCCAGGTGGCCCCTGCCCAGGTGGCCCCGGCCCAGCGGTCGTCCGCCCAGGTCGCGCCCGCCCAGGTGGCCCCGGCCCAGGTGGCCCCGGCCCAGGTGGCCCCGGCCCAGGTGGCCCCGGCCCAGGTCGCCCCGGCCCAGGTCGCCCCGCGGAAGGGGGATCCCAGCCAGCGGCCGCCAGCCCAGGTGGCGCCACTCGGCGTGGTCCGTCCCTCGGACTCGGCATCGGCCAGCTCGGCGGTGTCCGCCGGCGCGCCGAAGATGTCCTTCTCCCCGCGCAGCGTGCGTCCGTCGCGACGCAGCTTCTTGGTGCCGCGGGCCCGGTCCAGGGAGCCGCCGCCCGCGTGCACCCGCGACCGGGATACCCAGTTCGCTCCCGTGCGGAAGGCGCTCGAGAGGTCGAGCGAGCCGGCGCCCTGCGCGTCGACGGAGGCGCCCGGGACGTCGCTCGCCGAGCGCTTGAAGATGTCGCGCACCTGGTCCGGGGACAGCCACGGCCGCTGCGAGAGCAGCAGTGCGGCCGCACCGGAGACCACTGCCGCGGACTGCGAGGTGCCGCTGCCGGTGAAGAACCGGTCGCCGACCCGGCCGGTGCTGCCGAAGGTGGCGTCCACGAACGAGCCCGGTGCCCGGAGGCTGACGATCGAGGCCCCGGGGGCTACCAGGTCCGGTGCCCGGTCCCCGGCGGCGACGTTCCCGCGTTGCGAGAAGGCCGGCACCACGTCGTCGCGCCGGTCGTCTGTGCCCTTGGTGTCGACGGCGCCGACCGCGAGCACGGAGGGGTCGTAGGCAGGGTTGGTGAGACCGGTCTTCGAGCCGTCCCCGTTGCCGGCGGAGGCCACCACGACGATCCCCCGGGACCAGGCGACCTCGGCGGCGTGCGCCAGCGGGTCGAGCCGGTAGTCCTGGTCGGAGTCGGTGCCGAAGGAGAGGTTGAGCACGCGGATGTTCAGGCCCGGGTCCTGTGCGTGGCTGACCACCCAGTCGATCCCGGCGATCACCTGGGAGACGTCGGTGTTGCCCTGGGCGTCCGCCAGCTTGAGGCTGACGATCCGGGAGCTGGGCGCCATGCCGAGGAAGTGGGTGTCGTCGCTCGCGTACGTCCACGGTGAGGTGCCGGAGTCGCGGCCGCCGATGATGCCCGCCATGTGGGTGCCGTGCCCGAAGGTGTCCAGGCTGCGCAGGTCGCTGTCCTGCGACTCGAAGGAGAGGTCCGGGCCGATGACCAGCTTGTTCGTGGTGTTGAGCCCCTCGATCGGCAGCACGCCGGAGTCGAGCAGGGCGACGTCGACGCCTTGGCCGCTGAAGCCGTACCGCCAGAACGTCGTCGCGCCGGTGAGCTGCGCCACGTTGGTCATGTCGCCGGGCTTTCCGGTCGGTCCCTTCGTCGACTGCAGCCGCACCTGGGAGTCCTGGGTGACCCCCTCGACCCCCGGGGCCCGCCGCACCTGGGCCAGGCTGCCGGCCGGGACGTCGGCAACCAGAGTGCCCAGCGACTCCTGCACGGAGACGACGTGGCCGACCTGCCGGGCCGCGGTCACGGCGGCGCCGAGCTCACCCGCCTTCGCCTCGACCACCACCCGCACGGGGCGCTGCGCCGTCAGGCTCGCCCGGGTGACCGGCGGCTCGTCGGCCGTGCCGGCCACCGCCTCGTGCCCGGCGGGGGTGAGCAGCAGCCCACCCACCACGACTGCGGCTGCAGCAGCGGCTCGCCAACGCAGTCCTGCGTCGAGTCGGTGCGGCGTCACGGGGGTCCCCTCGGTCGTGTCAGCGGGTGCGGGCTTGACTATCCCTTGACCCGCTACTGAATGTCACGTGGGGAACACGAAGAGCACACGGACGGGCTAGGTCACCCGGTCACCCGGCCGGGACCGTCCGGCCGGTGCCCCGCTCAGGAGGCGTCAGCCGGCGTCCGGGGCCGGCTCCTCGCCGACGGGGACCACGGTGATGTTGCGCTGGACCGAGCGCAGCAACAGCTGGCTGACGTCGAGCACCTCGACGTCCTCGCGCGCGGCGCCCTCCTGCTTCTTGGTCGTGACGGCGTCGCCGAGCATGACCAGGCAGAACGGGCAGGCGGTCGACACCACGTCGGGGTCGAGGGCGAGGGCCTCGTCGACGCGCTCGACGTTGACCCGCTTGCCGATCTTCTCCTCCATCCACATCCGCGCCCCGCCGGCACCGCAGCAGAAGCCGCGCTCCTTGCACCGGTGCATCTCCTCGGTCCGCAGACCGGGCACGCTGGCCAGCACCTCGCGCGGTGGCGTGTACACCTTGTTGTGCCGGCCGAGGTAGCACGGGTCGTGGTAGGTCACCAGCTGGTCGATCGGCGTGACCGGCGTCAGCCGGCCCTCCTGCACCAGGCGGTCGAGCAGCTGGGTGTGGTGCACCACCTCGTAGTGGCCACCGACCTGCGGGTACTCCCGGGCCAGTGAGTTGAAGCAGTGCGGGCAGGTGGCGACGATGACGGTCCTGTCGGCGCCGGCCTCGTTGAGGACCTCGACGTTCTGCTGCGCGAGCATCTGGAAGACGAACTCGTTGCCCAGCCGGCGGGCCGGGTCGCCCGAGCAGGACTCGTTGTCGCCGAGGACGGCGAAGTTCACCCCGGCGATGTGCAGCAGCTCCGCGAACGCCCGCGTCGTCTTCTTGGCGCGGTCCTCCAGGGCCCCCGCGCAGCCCACCCAGTACAGGTAGTCGACCTCGGACAGGTCCTCGACGTCCTGGCCGAGCACCGGGACCTCGAAGTCCAGTCCCTGGGTCCACTCGAGCCGGGCCCGCGCCGACATGCCCCAGGGGTTGCCCTTGCTCTCGAGGTTCTTCAGCATCGTCCCCGCCTCGCTCGGGAAGGACGACTCGACGAGCACCTGGAACCGGCGCATGTCGACGATGTGGTCCACGTGCTCGATGTCCACCGGGCACTGCTCGACGCACGCACCGCAGGTCGTGCAGGACCACAGCACGTCCGGGTCGATGACGCCGCCTTGCTCGGCCGTACCGACGAGCGGCCGGTCGACCTGCGCCTGTCCGGGCTCGGGCACCCGGCCGAAGCCGGACTCCGGGACGCCGTGATGGGACCCGGAGGCACCGCCGTGCGAGGACTCGTCGCCGGCCTCGTCGACGCCGGTGACGGCCGGGCCGCCGCCCGCGCCGAGCAGCGCCGGACCCTTGGCGAACAAGTGGTCCCGCAGGTCCATGATCACCAGCTTGGGCGACAGCGGCTTGCCGGTGTTCCAGGCCGGGCACTGGTCCTGGCAGCGACCGCACTCGGTGCAGGTCGCCATGTCGAGCATGCCCTTCCAGGTGAAGTCCTCGATCTTCCCCCGGCCGAACGCGGTGTCCTCGTCGAGCTCGTCGATGTTCTCGAAGTCGATCGGCTTGCCGTCGACCATGATCGGCAGCAGCGGGCCCAGCGCCTTGGGCTCGCGCTTGGTGAGCACGTTGAGCGGCGCCAGGAAGATGTGGAGGTGCTTGGAGTAGACGACCAGCACGAGGAAGCCGAGGATCACGCCGATCTGGCCGAGGATGCCCACGGTCTCGAGCACCTCGTTCGCGTTCTCACCCAGCGGCTGCAGCACCTCTGCGCTGGCCCTCGAGGCGAACGCCCACCAGCCGTCCTCCTGGAACGGGAAGACCCCGGTGTTGATCTGGGCACCGCGGTAGAGCAGCAACGTCCAGACCACGTTGAAGATCATGAAAAGCACCAGCCAGGCGGCACCGGTGTGCGACCCGTAGAACCGGGAGCGCCGCTCGCGCCGGGCCGGCGCCTGCCGGAACCGGATGACGGTGAAGGCCCCGATCGCCAGGAGCACGGCCACGGCGAAGAAGTCCTCGAGGAAGCCGAGCAGGGCCCAGCGCCCGATGACGGGGATCGCGAACTCGCGGTCGAACAGCGCGCCGTACGCCTCGAGGATCGTCGCGGCCAGCACCACGAAGGCCCAGAAGGTGAAGAAGTGCGCCACTCCCGGCACGCTCCACTGCAGCAGCTTGCGCTGCCCGAACACCTCGCGCAGCTGGCTCCTGAGCCGGGTGCCGATGTCGTCGAGCCGGCCGGGGGCCGGTTGGCCGGAGCGGATGAGCCGGGTGAGGTAGTGGACACGGCGACCGGCGACCGCCATCGCGGCGACCGTCATGAGCAGCCCGAGAGCGAGGCGCACGGAACCTCCTGCAAGTGAGGTGCGTCAGCGTAGGGGGGCGCCATGCTACCGGCGGGTAACTTACGCCAGAAGGCCGCCCTGAGCGCGCCACCGCAGTAGTCCCGGGGCGGGCCTAGAGGAACGCGTCGGAGGCCCAGCGCAGCACCGGGACCAGCACGGGGGCCGCGAGCAGCAGCATGCCGAGCACCACCAGGACGGCGAGCAGCCGCAGCGGCGCGGCCGGCTTGCCGCGCGAGTTGCGCAGGGTGGGGAGCACCTGCCGAGCCTACGACGCCCCCGGTGGCGGCGGGTGGCCCGCGGCGGATCCGCCGGTCAGGTGACCTCTTCCATCCCGGGCGGCAGGTGGCCGGTGGACTTGCGGTAGTACCCGGCGGCCTTGCGCGTCGCCAGCATCCGGGCCAGCCCCAAGGCGGCCCCGCTCGCCAGCGCGAACGGGATCGCCTCGCGCCACTGGGTGCCCGGCGCGGCGGGATTGGCAGGCGGGTTGTTGCCGGTGGTGGCGCGCCAGCCCTTGGTCAGGACCTTGCGGGTCGCGATGCCGGCGAGGACGGCGGAGATCCCGCCGAGGATGCGCCAGCCGAAGGAGGTGTTGGTCGCCATCTGAAGCCCTTGCCCCCGTTCCGGCCGCTCAACCCGGGCTGCTGCCGGACCGAGACTTCATGGACGCGCGCGAGTCCGGCCCCGCCTGCGGGTGGTACGTCCTACTCTGCCGGTGACGTTCCGGTGTGGTTCGTCCACCCGATCGTCCGGTCTGACCAGAGGGGGCCTGCGTGCCGCTCCGCGCCCGGCGTGCGCTCGCCCTGACCGTCGCCGCGGGGGCCCTGGTGACCTCACTGGCCGCCGCCCCACCGGGCGCTTCAGCGGCTCCTGCACCGTCGGTCGGCCGCACCGATCCGGGCTCGGCCGCGGACCGCGTGGTGCGGGACGGCAGCGGTCGGGTCCGGCTGCTGACGGCGGACGGCCGTCGACCGGCGGGCCTCGCCGCCGGCGCCTCCGCCGTGGCGTCCGCGCGCGCCCACCTGGCCCGAGTGGCCCCGACGTTCGGCGTCCCCGCGGGGGAGCTGCGGGTCAGCGCCAGCGGCCGGGTCGCCGGGCGCGACGTGGTGCGTTTCCAGCAGACCCGGGTCGGCCTGCCGGTCTTCGCCGGCCAGCTGGTCGCCGTGCTGGACCGCCGCGGCGGGCTGCTCTCGGTGTCCGGCGAGACGGCCCGGCCGGCGCCGGGGGCCAGGTTGACGTCGTACGACGTGGCGGCCTCGACCGCGGCCCGGACCGCCCGCCGGAGCACCGCCGTCCGCCACCAGGTGCCGTCGGGGACGCTGCACGCCGAGCGGCCCACCCGCTGGCTGCTGGACCGGTCGCTGGTCGACCCGCGCGCCACACCCGGTCTGCGCCCGGTCTGGCGGGTGCCGGTCCGGTCGCTCACCCGGCGCGACGTGGCGGACCTCGTGCTCGTCGACGCGCGCACCGGTCGGGTCGCGATGCGGCTCGCGCAGGTCGCCACCCTGGACCGGGTCGTCTGCGACGACCTGCGGACCCGCACCTACCGCTGCCAGCCGAGCGCCTACGACCGGGTCGAGGGCGGTCCGGCCACCGGTGTCCCGGACGCGGACCAGGCCTACGATCTCACCGGCGCCACCTCGACCTGGTACGCCGCCACCCTCGGGGTCGACCTCACCGCGCTGATCGGCAACGACCTCGGGGACGGGCGCAAGCTGCGGTCCACCACCAACTACTGCCCGCCGGGCGACTGCCCGCTCGAGAACGCGTTTTGGTCCGGCGACCAGATGGTGTACGGCGCGGGCTACACCGCGGCCGACGACGTGGTGGCCCACGAGCTGACCCACGGCGTCACCCAGCACACCGCGGGCCTCGTCTACTGGTACCAGTCGGGTGCGATCAACGAGTCGATGTCGGACGTGTTCGGCGAGCTGGTCGACCAGGGCGACGGTGTCGGCGACGACAGCCCCGGTGTGCGCTGGCTGCTCGGCGAGGACCTGCCGGTCGACCACGGCGGCGTCACCCGGGACATGGCCGACCCACCGCGCTTCGCCCAGCCGGACACGACGACCAGCGCGTTGTACGACATGGCGCTGGACTACGACGACAACGGCGCTGTGCACACCAACAGCGGCGTCCCGAACAAGACCGCCTACCTCATCACCGACGGGACCGCCGCCGAGCCCGGCGGCGCGTTCGCCGGCCGCACCTTCGCCGGTATCGGTTCGGCCCGGGCCGCGACGCTGTACTGGGCGGCGCTGCAGATGCTGACCCCGGGGTCGGACTTCCAGGACCTCGGGCTGGCGCTCGCACAGTCGTGCGCCAACCTGGCGTTCACGCCCGACGAGTGCGCGACGGTGTCCCAGGCGGTCGAGGCCACCGGCCTCAGCCGCGGGGTCGGCCCGAGCGAGCCACGGCGGGTCGTGGTGCGCGGCGGCCCGAGCGAGGCGCTGCTCTCCTGGGGGGCTCCGACCAGCTCCGGCACGGCGCCCCTGACGTCGTACGCCATCGCGGTCGCCCCCGCGCCCCCGGGCCGCGACGATTTGGTGACGGTCGACCCGACCGCCGACGGCTGGGTGGTCACCGGGCTGGCGCCGGGGGTGGACTACACGTTCCGGCTGTTCGCGGTCACCCCGGACGGGACCTCGACGTCGGTCGCCCGGTCCCTGGCCGGCACGGCGGCGCAGCTGACGGCCCCGACCTCGGTGCGCTGGGGTGACCGGGTCCGGGTCGCCGGACGGCTGGTCGACGCGGCCGGGACCGGGCTGCGCGGCCGCCGGCTGGTGCTGGCCCGCCGCGACGCGGGCACCTCCGGGTACGACGTGGCCGGCTCCGCCACGACCCGGGCGAACGGACGGTTCGGGTTCCGCTGGACGGCCCGCCGCGGCTCCCGGTGGTACGTCCTCTACCAGGGCACCGCGACCGAGGTCGGGGTGCGCGGCCGGCGCCAGGACCTGGCGGTCCGGCAGCGGGTGACCGCGGCGACGTCCTCGCCGGCGCGGACCGGGCAGGTCCTGCGGCTGGCCGGGTCGGTGCGGCCGGCGCGGAACGGGCTCGTGCAGGTACAGCGTCGGGCGGCCCAGGGCTGGCGGACCGTGGCGCGCGCCCGGCTGAGCGGGGGCCGCTGGTCGGCCGGCTGGCGGGTCCGCGGTGCCCGCGCCACCGACCTGCGGGTCCGGGTCGGCGGGCGGTCCCGGGCCGGCCTGGCCGCCGGCCGCAGCCGGGTCCTGCACCTCGACCCCCGCTGACCCCCGCCCCCGCCGAACCCCCGCCGCGCCCTCGCCGACCCCCCGCCCCCGCCGACCCCCCGCCGAGTGGTGGGTTGCGCAGGGCGAAAGGGACATGTCGCCTGCGCAACCCACCACTCGCGGGTGGGTGGGGGGATGGGAACCTGGGCCGCTCGAGCGCAGTTGAGCAAAGCAGACTCAACTTTCTTGCATGATCCGATCCGGTCGGGCAATATATGAGTCGGGTCGACTCAACTCCGTGTTGCTCGACCCTTCCCCCGAAGCCCAGCAGCGAAGGAACACACAGACCATGGCACGTGCGGTCGGCATCGACCTCGGGACGACCAACTCCGTCGTCTCGGTCCTGGAGGGTGGCGAGCCCACCGTCATCGCGAACGCCGAAGGCTCGCGGACGACCCCGTCCGTCGTGGCGTTCGCCAAGAACGGCGAGGTGCTGGTCGGCGAGGTCGCCAAGCGCCAGGCCGTCACCAACGTCGACCGGACCATCCGCTCGGTCAAGCGGCACATGGGCGAGAGCTGGTCGGTCGACATCGACGGCAAGAAGTACACCGCGCAGGAGATCAGCGCTCGGGTGCTGATGAAGCTCAAGCGCGACGCCGAGGCGTATCTCGGCGAGACCATCACCGACGCCGTGATCACGGTGCCGGCGTACTTCGAGGACGCCCAGCGGCAGGCCACCAAGGAGGCCGGCGAGATCGCGGGGCTCAACGTCCTGCGCATCGTCAACGAGCCGACCGCGGCGGCGCTCGCCTACGGCCTGGACAAGGGCGAGAAGGACCAGACCATCCTCGTGTTCGACCTCGGTGGCGGCACGTTCGACGTGTCCCTGCTCGAGATCGGCGAGGGCGTCGTGGAGGTCAAGGCGACCTCCGGCGACAACCACCTCGGCGGCGACGACTGGGACCAGAAGGTCGTCGACCACCTGGTCAAGGCGTTCCAGAACGGCCACGGCGTCGACCTGTCCAAGGACAAGATGGCGCTGCAGCGGCTCCGCGAGGCCGCCGAGAAGGCCAAGATCGAGCTGTCGTCCTCGCAGGAGACCACGATCAACCTGCCGTACATCACGGCGTCCGACGCCGGCCCGCTGCACCTGGACGAGAAGCTCACCCGCTCCCAGTTCCAGCAGATGACGGCCGACCTGCTCGAGCGGACCAGGGCGCCGTTCCAGTCGGTGCTGCGCGACGGCGGCATGGCCGTCTCGGCGATCGACCACGTCGTCCTCGTCGGCGGCTCGACCCGGATGCCCGCGGTCGTCGAGCTGGTCAAGGAGCTGACCGGCGGCAAGGAGCCCAACAAGGGCGTCAACCCGGACGAGGTCGTCGCCATCGGCGCCAGCCTGCAGGCCGGTGTCCTCAAGGGCGAGGTCAAGGACGTCCTGCTGCTCGACGTCACCCCGCTGTCCCTCGGCATCGAGACCAAGGGCGGCGTGATGACCAAGCTGATCGAGCGCAACACGACGATCCCGACGAAGCGCTCGGAGATCTTCACCACGGCCGACGACAACCAGCCCTCGGTGCAGATCCAGGTCTACCAGGGCGAGCGCGAGATGGCGTCCTACAACAAGAAGCTCGGGATGTTCGAGCTCACCGGGCTGCCGCCGGCCCCGCGCGGCGTGCCGCAGATCGAGGTCGGCTTCGACATCGACGCCAACGGCATCGTGCACGTCAACGCCAAGGACCTCGGCACCGGCAAGGAGCAGTCGATGACCATCACCGGCGGCTCGGCGCTGCCCAAGGAGGACATCGAGCGGATGATGAAGGACGCCGAGGCGCACGCCGAGGAGGACAAGCGGCGCCGCGAGGAGGCCGAGGTCCGCAACACCGGCGACCAGCTCGTCTACCAGACCGAGAAGTTCCTGGCCGACAACGCCGACAAGTTCGCCGAAGGCGACGCCGCGGCGACCAGGGCAGAGGTCGAGGAGGCGGTGGCCGAGCTGAAGAAGGCGCTGGAGGGCACCGACGAGGCGTCCATCCCGGCCATCAAGGAGGCCACCGAGAAGGTGGCCGGCGTCAGCCAGAAGCTCGGTGCCGCGATGTACGCCGAGCAGCAGGCCGCCGCGGCCGGGGCGCCCGGTCCCGAGGGCACCGAGGGTGCCGGTGCGACGACCTCCGGCGGTTCCGACGACGACGTCGTCGACGCCGAGATCGTCGACGAGGACGAGTCCAAGTGACCGATCGCCCTCACGGCAGCACCGACGGACCGGACCGGTCCGACGAGCCGAAGGGGCCGGTCGTGCGCGACAAGCGCCGCGTCGACCCCGCCACGGGTGAGCTGCGGGAGCCGGCCGGAGGGCCGGCCCCCGCGGCCCCGGGGGCACCGGACTCGCCGGCCGACGGTCGAGCCGACCCCCTGGGCGACGACGTCGCCGAGGAGCTCAGCCGGCAGATCGCCGAGCGGACCGCCGACCTGCAGCGGCTGCAGGCCGAGTACGCCAACTACCGGCGCCGGGTCGACCGCGACCGCGAGGTCATCCGGGAGACCGCGGTGGCCAACGTGCTCACCAACCTGCTGCCGATCCTGGACGACATCGGTCGGGCCCGCGACCACGGCGAGCTCGAGGGCGGCTTCCGGTCGGTCGGCGAGGCGTTGGAGCAGACCGTCGACAAGCTGGGCCTGGTCCGGTTCGGCGCGGCCGGCGACCCGTTCGACCCGACCGTGCACGAGGCGCTGACCCACAGCACTTCGGCCGAGGTCACCGAGACCACGTGCGTCGAGGTGTTCCAGCCGGGCTACCGGATCGGTGACCGGGTGGTCCGCCCGGCGCGGGTCGCGGTGGCCGACCCCGAGTAGCCGAGTAAGAGGTACGACGATCACGAGCCAGGAGAGGGGGACGCCGACATGAGCACCAGGGACTACCTGGAGAAGGACTTCTACGCCGCGCTCGGCGTCCCCAAGGACGCGTCGGCCGCCGACATCAAGAAGGCCTACCGGAAGCTCGCCCGGGAGTTCCACCCGGACAAGACCGCCACGAACTCCGACTCGGCGAAGGCTGAGGAGCGGTTCAAGGAGGTCTCCGAGGCCTACGGCGTGCTCTCCGACGCCACCCGTCGCAAGGAGTACGACGAGGCCCGCAGCCTGTTCGGGGCCGGCGGCGCCGGGCGGTTCCGGCCCCCCGGCACCGGCGGTCCGGGCGGACCGGGCGGCCCGGGCGGAGCGCAGTTCGACTTCAGCGACCTGTTCGGCGGCGCCCCAGGCGGCGGCGGGCTGGGCGACGTCCTCGGCGGCCTGTTCGGCCAGCGCACCGGCGGCCGCACCCAGGCACGTCGCGGCGCCGACATCGAGTCGGCGGTCACGCTGCCCTTCGACCAGGCGGTGCAGGGCGTCACCGTCCCGCTGCGGATGAGCAGCGAGCAGCCCTGCCAGGCGTGCCACGGCACCGGTGGCCGCGGGGGCGCCATGCCGCGTACCTGCCCGACCTGCCAGGGCACCGGACACACCAGCCGGAACGCCGGCGGGTTCGCCTTCGCCGAGCCGTGCCCGGACTGCCGGGGCCGCGGCCTGGTGGTCGACGACCCGTGTCCCGACTGCCGGGGCAGCGGACGTGCGATCGGCACCCGCAGCATCACCGTCCGGATCCCCGCCGGGGTCAAGGACGGCCAGCGGATCCGGCTCAAGGGCAAGGGTGCGCCGGGTGAGCGCGGCGGGCCGGCGGGTGACCTGTTCGTGACGGTCACCGTCGCGCCGCACCGGATGTTCGGCCGCAAGGGCGACAACCTCACGCTCACGGTGCCGGTCTCCTTCGCGGAGGCCGCGCTCGGCGGTGAGGTGAAGGTCCCGACGCTGAACGGGACACCCGTCACGCTGCGGGTCCCGGCCGGCACCGCCAACGGTCGCACCTTCCGGGTCAAGGGCAAGGGTGTCCGCCGCAAGGACGGCACCGCTGCCGACCTGCTGGTCACCGTCGAGGTCGCCGTGCCGGGCAAGCTGTCCGGCAAGGCACGCGAGGCCGTCGAGGCGTTCCGCGACGCGACGGCCGAGGAGGACCCGCGCGCCGGACTGCTCGGGGACGGCGGCTGACATGCCGTTCATGGTCGGCCGCGACGGCGTGTGGGAGTCGGACGACACCACGCCGGTCTTCGTGATCTCGGTGGCCGCCGAGCTGACCGGGCTGCACGCCCAGACATTGCGGCAGTACGACCGGCTCGGCCTGGTGTCCCCGACCCGCACCGCGGGCGGCGGCCGGCGCTACTCCCGCCGCGACATCGCGGTGCTGCGTGAGGTGGTCCGGCTGTCCGGGCTCGGCCTCGGCCTCGAGGGCGTGCGTCAGGTGCTCGCGCTGGAGAACCAGGTCGCCGCGCTCCGGGCGCGCGTCCGCGAGCTCGAGGCAGACCTCGACTCGTACCGCCACGGGCCCCAGACGTCCCTCGTCGTCTGGCGTCCCCAACCCCGCAAGACCCCTTGATCATGAAGGTTCCTCCCTGCAAGAGCGGTGACGAACTTTCATGATCACGAGCATTGGGACAGTGACATGGACGCCACCCAGCTGACGACGAAGAGCCAGGAGGCCTTCGCCGCCGCCTCCCGCCGCGCCCTGCGTGACGGCAACCCCGCGGTCGAGCCCGAGCACCTGCTGTGGGCCCTGCTCCAGGACGACCAGGGCATCGCCGGTCAGGTCCTGCAGTCGGTCGGTGCCGACCGCGCCGCCGTCCGCGACGCCGCGGACAAGGCGGTCTCGGGCCTGCCGCAGGCGAGCGGGTCGTCGGTGTCCACGCCGAACCCGTCTGCCGCGCTGCAGCGGGTGGTCGCGACGGCTATCGACCTGGCGAGCTCGCGGGGCGACACCCACGTCTCCACCGAGATGCTGCTGCTCGGCCTGGCGGCGAGGGGTGCCGGTGCCGCCGAGTTGCTGCGCGACGCCGGCGCGTCCGAGGACGCGGTCGCCGACGCCGTCGACCGGGTCCGGGCCGGAGCGAAGGTCACCTCGGCCGACCCGGAGCGGACCTTCCAGGCGCTGGAGCAGTACGGCGTCGACCTGACCGCCGCTGCCCGCGACGGCCGGCTCGACCCGGTGATCGGCCGGGACGCCGAGATCCGCCGGGTGGTCCAGGTGCTGTCCCGGCGGACCAAGAACAACCCGGTGCTCATCGGCGAGCCCGGCGTCGGCAAGACGGCGGTCGTCGAGGGGCTCGCTCAGCGGATCGTGGCCGGTGACGTGCCCGACTCGCTGCGCGGCAAGACGCTGGTCGCCCTCGACCTCGGCGCGATGGTGGCCGGGGCGAAGTACCGCGGCGAGTTCGAGGAGCGTCTGCGCGCCGTGCTCGACGAGATCAAGGGCAGCGACGGCCAGGTCGTGACGTTCATCGACGAGATGCACACGGTCGTCGGGGCCGGCGCGACCGGCGAGGGCGCGATGGACGCCTCGAACATGCTCAAGCCGATGCTGGCGCGCGGTGAGCTGCGGATGGTCGGCGCGACCACGCTGGACGAGTTCCGCGAGCACGTCGAGAAGGACCCCGCGCTGGAGCGACGGTTCCAGCCGGTGCTCGTGGGCGAGCCGTCGGTCGAGGACACCATCGCGATCCTGCGCGGTCTCAAGGACCGCTACCAGGCGCACCACAAGGTCGACATCACCGACGCCGCGCTGGTCGCGGCCGCCACCCTGTCCGACCGGTACATCACCTCGCGGTTCCTGCCGGACAAGGCGATCGACCTGGTGGACGAGGCCGCCTCCCGGCTGCGGATGGAGATCGACTCGCGGCCGGTCGAGATCGACGTGCTGCAGCGGCAGGTCGACCGGCTGCAGATGGAGGAGCTCGCGCTGGAGCAGGAGACCGACGAGGGCTCCCGCGACCGGCTCGAGCGGCTGCGCGCCGACCTCGCCGACAAGCAGGAGGAGCTGACCGGGCTCAACGCCCGGTGGGAGCAGGAGAAGGCCGGCCTCGACGAGGTCGGCGAGCTGATGGCCCGGCTCGACGACCTGCGCGGCCAGGCCGACCGCGCCCAGCGCGACGGCGACCTGGCGACGGCGTCCCGGCTGCTGTACGCCGAGATCCCGCAGCTGGAGAAGCAGCTCGAGCAGGCCCGGTCCGCGGCGGATTCCCGCGAGGCGATGGTCAAGGAGGAGGTCGGGCCGGACGACGTGGCCGAGGTGGTCGCCGCCTGGACCGGCATCCCGGCAGGCCGCCTGCTCGAGGGCGAGACCGCCAAGCTGCTGCGGATGGAGGACGAGCTCGGCCGCCGCTTGGTCGGCCAGGCCGAGGCGGTGCGCGCGGTCTCGGACGCGGTGCGCCGGGCCCGCGCCGGCATCTCCGACCCCGACCGCCCCACCGGGTCGTTCCTGTTCCTCGGCCCCACCGGGGTCGGCAAGACCGAGCTGGCGAAGGCGCTGGCGGACTTCCTCTTCGACGACGAGCGGGCGATGGTCCGCATCGACATGAGCGAGTACGGCGAGAAGCACTCGGTCGCCCGGCTGGTCGGCGCCCCGCCCGGGTACGTCGGCTACGAGGAGGGTGGCCAGCTGACCGAGGCGGTCCGGCGCCGGCCGTACACCGTCGTGCTGCTCGACGAGGTGGAGAAGGCCCACCCCGAGGTGTTCGACGTGCTGCTGCAGGTCCTCGACGACGGGCGACTGACCGACGGCCAGGGTCGCACGGTCGACTTCCGCAACGCGATCGTCGTGCTGACGTCCAACCTCGGCTCGACCTTCATCGTCGACCCGACGATGACGCCGGAGGCCCGCCGCGAGGCGGTGCTGTCCGCGGTGCGTACGGCCTTCAAGCCGGAGTTCCTCAACCGGCTCGACGAGGTCGTCGTGTTCGACGCGCTCAGCACCGACGACCTGGCCCGGATCGTCGACCTGCAGGTCGCGGCGCTCCGCCGGCGACTGGCCGACCGCCGGCTCGACCTCGAGGTCACCGACGCAGCCCGCGGCTGGCTGGCCCGAACCGGCTTCGACCCGGTCTACGGCGCCCGTCCGCTGCGCCGGCTGGTGCAGTCCTCGATCGGCGACCCGCTGGCGCGGGCGCTGCTGGCCGGCGAGGTCCGCGACGGCGACACCGTCACGGTCGACCTCGACGAGGCGGCCACGGCTGGCGGCGCGCTCACCGTGACCAGCGCCTCCCAGGCCGCCTGACGCACCAGGCGCACCCGCTGGCCCGCCGCCACCGCCCAGGCGCTCGTTTGCGACCTGGCCACGGACACGCCGGCCCACCCGGCGAGTCGGGGAACCAGGTCGCAACGAGCACTGCCACGGCGCGCCCCGCCGCCCCCGGCTCGCCGCCGCCCGGCGCACCCAGGAATGCTCGTTTGCGACCTGAGCCACGGACACGCCGGCCCCCACCCGGCAAGTCGGGGAACCAGGTCGCAAACGATCACTGCTACGGCGCGCTGCGGGTGGGGTGGACAACTGATTCTCACCGTGGCACCGTTCTCCATAGGAATACATCGATAACAGGGAGAACTGATGAAGTCGGTCGTCACCATCGCGCTGGTCGGGCTGGGTGCCCAGCTGGTCGACGGGACCCTGGGCATGGCGTACGGCGTCACCTCCACGACCCTGCTGCTCGCCGCCGGGTACTCGCCGGCCATCGCCTCGGCGTCGGTCCACCTCGCCGAGATCGGCACCACCCTGGCCTCCGGCGTCTCGCACTGGCGCTTCGGCAACGTGAACTGGAAGGTCGTCAGCCGCATCGGTGTCCCAGGCGCCCTGGGTGCGTTTGCCGGCGCGACGTTCCTCTCCCACCTGTCCACCCAGGCGGCCGCCCCCTGGATGGCCGGCATCCTGCTCGCCCTGGGTGTCTACCTGCTGCTGCGGTTCGCCACCAAGGTGCCGGTACAGACGACCGACGTCCCGCCACGGCGGCGGTTCCTCGTCCCGCTCGGCCTGTTCGCTGGCTTCGTCGACGCGACCGGAGGCGGCGGCTGGGGCCCGGTCGCGACCCCGACGCTCATCAGCTCGGGCCGGATGACCCCCCGCAAGGTGATCGGCACCGTGGACACCGCCGAGTTCCTCGTCTCGGTCGCCGCCAGCGCCGGCTTCTTCCTGGGCATCGGCACCGCCGACATCCCGTGGACGGCCGTGGCGGCGCTGCTCGCCGGCGGGCTGGTCGCGGCTCCGATCGCGGCGTACCTCGTGCGGCTGGTGCCGACCCGACTGCTGGGGGCCTCGGTCGGCGGCCTGATCATCGTGACCAACATGCGCACGCTGTTCAACGCCTTCGACGTGCAGAACTCGCTCCGCCCCGAGCTGTACGCCATCGCGTTCGCCGTCTGGGCCTTCGCTCTCGGTCTGGCGCTGCAGGGGCTGCGCCGCGACCGCCGGGAGGCCGCGGAGGAGGCGGACGAGCGCGAGCTCACCGCCGCCTGAGCCGAGCAGGGCCCGACCCCGACGCCGCCCGACCCCACCGGGTCGGGCGGCGTCCGGCGTTTGCGAGGGTGGACCGATGTCCACCGCACTCGTGACCGGCGCCACCGCGGGCATCGGCAACGCCTTCGTCCGACGGCTGGCCGCCGACCGCTACGACCTGGTGCTCGTCGCCCGGGATGCCGACCGGCTCGAGCAGCTGGCCGACGAGCTGCGCACGGCGTACGGCGTGCAGGCCGAGGTGCTGGCCGCCGATCTCGCCGACGACGCCGGCTGCCGCACCGTGGAGGCACGCCTCGCTGACCGCGACCACCCCGTGGACCTGCTCGTCAACAACGCCGGCTTCTCGCTCAACCAGCGCTTCGTCACCGGCGACATCGAGGACGAGGAGCGGCTGCTGCGGGTGCTGGTGCGCGCGGTGCTGCGACTGACCCGGGCGGCCGTGCCCGGCATGGTCGAACGTCGGCACGGCGTCGTCATCAACGTGTCCTCGGTCGCCGCGTTCGTGCCGCAAGGCACGTACAGCGCCGCGAAGGCGTGGGTCACCAGCTTCAGCCAGGGGCTGGCCGGCGACGTCGCGGACACCGGTGTCCAGGTGCTCGCCCTCTGCCCAGGGTTCACCCACACCGAGTTCCACCAGCGCGCCGGGCTCGACATGGACAGCACCCCGCCGTGGCTGTGGCTGGACGCGAACGACGTCGTGTCGGAGGCGCTCGCCGCGCTGGACCGCGGCCAGGTGGTGTGCGTCCCGGGGACGCAGTACAAGACGCTCGTCGGGGTCGCCCGCCGGATGCCGTTCCGGGTCCTCGGGGCGGCCACCCGGCGGCTGAGGGGCCGCGGCCCGCGGCGCTCGACCGCGACGCTGCCCTGACTGCGGCGTTCCTGCCCTGACCGCGGCGACGATGCCCTGACCGCGGCGTTCCTGGACTTACTGCGGCCTGCAGACCTCGGTGAGTACGAGTTGATCACGTTTACGTGATCAACTCGGGGCCGTCGGGCCATGAGGAGCAGGGGGCAGTCGGGCGTCGGGCCACCGGAGGCAGCGGCCAGCGGGCAGCGGGCACCGCGCAGCTGGCGGGAGGGAGCGGGGGGCGGGGTCAGCCGCGCAGCGACTGCAGCCGGGTCATCGCTTCGTCGAGCACCTCGTCGCGCTTGCAGAACGCGAACCGCACCAGCGGGCGGCCCGCCTCGACGTCGTCGTAGAACACCTGGTGCGGGATCGCGACGACGCCGGCCCGGCGGGGCAGCTCGCGGCAGAACGTCAGGCCGTCGGTGAACCCCAGCGGCCGGACGTCGACCGTGACGAAGTAGGTGCCCTGCGGCTCGTACACCTCGAACCCCGCGGCGCGCAGGCCGGTGCAGACCCGGTCGCGCTTGGCCCGCAGGTCGGACCGTACGCCGGCGAAGAAGGCGTCCGGCAGCCGCAGCCCGACCGCGACGGCGGGCTGCAACGGCGCGCCGGACACGAAGGTGAGGAACTGCTTCGCGCCCATCAACGCCGCGACCAGGTGCCGGGGACCGCTGGCCCAGCCGACCTTCCAGCCGGTGAACGAGAACGTCTTGCCGGCCGAGCTGATCGTCAGCGTCCGCTCGGCCATGCCCGGGAAGGTCGCGAGCGGCAGGTGCGGCACGTCGTAGGTCATGTGCTCGTAGACCTCGTCGGTGAGGACGACCAGGTCCCGCTCGACCGCCAGCTCGGCGACGGCCGCCAGCTCCTCCCGGGTGAGCACCGTGCCGGTGGGGTTGTGCGGGGAGTTGAGCAGGATCAGGCGGGTTCGTGCGGTGACCGCCGACCGGAGCCGGTCGACGTCCAGCCGGAAGTCGGGCGCGCGCAGCGTGACCGGGACCCGCACCCCGCCGGCCATCTGGATGCAGGCGGCGTAGGAGTCGTAGAACGGCTCGAGCGCGACCACCTCGTCGCCCGGGTCGACCAGCGCGAGCAGCGCGGCAGCCACCGCCTCGGTCGCACCGGTCGTCACGACCACCTCGGTCGCCGGGTCGACGGTGAGCCCGTAGAACCGTTGCTGGTGCTCGCTGATCGCCAGCCGCAGGTCGGGGATCCCCGGTCCCGGCGGGTACTGGTTGGCGCCCGCCCGGATCGCGGCGACCGCTGCCTCGGCCATCTCCGGCGGCCCGTCG
The DNA here is from genome assembly GCA_963807005.1 of uncultured Actinomycetota bacterium. Taxonomy (GTDB): domain Bacteria; phylum Actinomycetota; class Actinomycetes; order JACCUZ01; family JACCUZ01; genus CAWDZK01. The sequence goes on from CAWDZK010000005.1 coordinate 366,663, forward strand.
GTGTCCGGGAAGCCCTGCCCCAGGTTCACCGCCCCGGTCTCGAGGGCGAGGGCCGACATCTCCGCGAACACGGTGGTGCCGAGCCCGTCGAGGCGGCTCGCGACATGGTCGGTCGTCACCCGACCACCCTCGCACGGCACAGGCCTTCCCCCGATGCGCCGGTCGTGCTTGGGTGCAAGGAACGGGTCGTTTCCCTGCTCACCGGCGAGCACTAGGAGCGCACATGGTCCGGATCTCGATGTCCGTGGACGGCGAGCGGCGTGAGGACGACGTCGAACCTCGGCTCCTGCTGGTGCACTACCTCCGGGAACGCGCCGGCAAGGTGGGTACGCCGATCGGCTGCGACACCAGCAACTGCGGGGCCTGCACCGTGCGGATGGACGGCCGCAGCGTGAAGAGCTGCAGCGTGCTCGCCGTCCAGGCCGACGGCGCCGAGGTCACCACCGTCGAGGGCCTCGCCAACGGCGAGTGGCACCCGGTGCAGACCGCGTTCAAGGAGTGCCACGCCCTGCAGTGCGGCTACTGCACGCCCGGGATGATCATGGCGTCGGTGGACCTGCTGGAGAGCAACCCGCACCCGTCGGAGGAGGAGATCCGCGACGGGCTGGAGGGCAACCTCTGCCGCTGCACGGGCTACCAGAACATCGTCCGAGCCGTGCAGATGGCCGCCGAGGGAGGTCCGCGATGACCGCGACCGAGGAGCGGGCGGCGGCCAGCATCGGCCAGCCGCTGCGCCGCAAGGAGGACGCCCGGCTGGTGACCGGCCGGACCCGCTGGACCGACAGCGTCGTGCTTCCGGGCATGCTGCACGCCGCCGTGCTCCGCTCGCCGATGGCCCACGCGCGGATCGCCCGGGTCGACGTGTCGGGCGCACTGTCCCGGCCGGGGGTCGTCGCGGCGTTCTCCGGCGACGACCTGGCCGACGACATGGGTGGGCTGCCGACCGCCTGGACGGTCAGCGAGGACCTCAAGACCCCGCCGCACCTTCCGGTCTCCCGCGACGAGGTGCGCTACGTGGGCGACGCGGTGGCGGTGGTGGTCGCCTCCAGCCGGGAGGCCGCCGCCGACGCGCTGGAGGCGGTCGAGGTCGACTACGAGCCGCTGCCGGTCGTGCTCGACATGGAGCAGGCGCTCGAGGACGGTGCGCCGTTGGTGCACCAGGACATCGGCACCAACCTGTGCTTCACCTACCAGGAGGAGCACGGCGACTACGAGTCCTCCAAGGCCGGGGCGGACGTCGTGCTGACCCGCCGGTACGTCAACCAGCGGCTCATCCCCAACGCGATGGAGCCGCGCTCGGTCGTCGTCGACCCGACCGGGGGCGTCGACTCGTACACGATCTGGTCCGCGACCCAGGTGCCGCACTTCGTGCGGGTCTTCATCTCCCTGGTGTGCGGCATCCCCGAGCACAAGATCCGGGTGATCGCACCGGACGTCGGTGGCGGGTTCGGCTCCAAGCTGGACGTGTACGCCGAGGAGGCGATCTGCCTCGCGCTGGCCAAGCGGCTGGGCCGGCCGGTCAAGTGGACGGCGTCCCGCAGCGAGGACTACCAGGCGACCATCCACGGCCGGGACCTGATCCAGGACGTCGAGATCGCAGCGACCTCCGACGGGACGATGCTCGGGCTGCGGGTGGACCTCAAGACCGACATGGGCGCCTACCTGCAGCTGCTGACGCCGAGCATCGCCCTCCTCGGCCGCTACATGTACCCCGGGATCTACAAGTTCCGGACCCACTCGTTCCACTGCGCGGGCGTGTTCACCAACAAGACCCCGACCGACGCCTACCGCGGGGCCGGCCGGCCGGAGGCGACCTACGCCATCGAGCGGGCCGTCGACGACCTGGCCGCGCACCTCGGCATGGACCCGATCGAGCTGCGCCGCAGGAACTGGATCGGGCACGACGAGTTCCCCTTCACGACCGTCGCCGGGCTCGAGTACGACACCGGGAACTACGAGGCGGCGACCGACAAGGCGCTGGACCTGTTCGGCTACGACGCGCTGCGGGCCGAGCAGGCGAAGCGGCGCGAGAACGACGACCCGGTCCAGCTGGGCATCGGCGTGTCCACGTACACCGAGATGTGCGGGCTGGCACCGTCGCGCTGGCTGGGCGAGCAGGGCTACATCGCGGGTGGGTGGGAACGCGCCACGGTACGGATGACCCCGCTCGGCAAGGCCGAGGTGGTGGTGGGGACCTCGCCGCACGGCCAGGGCCACGTCACGACGTTCAGCCAGATCACCGCCGACGCGCTCGGCGTACCGTTCGAGGACGTCGAGATCATCGTCAACGACACGGCCGCCGTGCCGTGGGGGCTGGACACCTACGGGTCGAGGTCGCTGGTCGTCGGCGGTACCGCGATCCGCCGGGCCGCCGAGGGCCTGGTCGAGAAGGCCAAGCGGGTGGCGGGTCATCTGCTCGAGGTGGACGCCGCGGACCTCGAGTTCGACGCCGGCACCTTCCGGGTGAAGGGGTCGCCCTCGGCCAGCAAGACCATCCAGGAGCTGGCCTTCGCGTCGTTCACAGCCCACTCCCTGGGCGACTCGAGCGATGCCATCCTCACCGCCGACCACCTGGTCGACCCCGAGACCTTCTCCTACCCGCACGGCACCCACCTGTGCGCGGTGGAGGTCGACACCGAGACCGGCATGACCTCGATCCGCAGCTACGTCTGCGTCGACGACGTCGGCAAGGTGGTCAACCCGATGATCGTGGAGGGGCAGGTGCACGGCGGGGTGGCGCAGGGCATCGCCCAGGCGCTGTTCGAGGAGGCGGTGTACGACGACGACGGCAACCTGGTGACCGGCTCGATGGTCGACTACCTGGTGCCCGCGGCGCCGGACCTGCCGTCGTTCGTGACCGACCGCACCGAGACGCCGTCGACGACGAACCCGCTGGGGGTCAAGGGCGTCGGCGAGGCCGGGACGATCGCCTCGACACCCGCGGTGGTCAACGCCGTCGTCGACGCCGTCCGTCACCTCGGCATCGACGACGTGCGCATGCCGTGCACGCCGGAGCGGGTGTGGCGCGCCGTCCAGGACGCGAGGTCCGGCGGCGGTGACGCCGGCGGCCGGGCCGCTTCGGGCACCGTCTCCTACGGCGGCCCAACGACCGGGTCGACCGCTGGTGGTGAGTCGGCATGATCCCGGCCGAGTTCGACTACGTCCGGGCCACCTCGGTGGCCGACGCGGTGGCGGCCCTGCGCGAGCACGGCGAGGACGCCAAGGTGCTGGCCGGCGGCCAGTCGCTCATCCCGTTGCTCCGGCTGCGGCTGGCCTACCCCTCCGTGGTGGTGGACATGGGCCGGGTCGAGGAGATGCAAGGCGTCCGCGACGACGGCGACCACATCGTCATCGGCGCCATGACCACGCACCACGACGTCATGCACGACCCGCTGGTCACCCAGCACGCCGGGCTCATCGTCGAGGCCACCTCGACCGTGGCCGACCCCGCGGTCCGGAACCGGGGCACCTTCGGCGGTGCCCTGTCGCACGCCGACCCGGCCGGCGACCTGCCGGCCGTCGCTGCGGCGCTGCAGGCCGAGTTCGTCATCGAGGGCGGTGGCGGACGCCGTACCGTCCCGGCGTCGGAGTTCTTCGTCGACTACCTGCAGACGGCGGTGGAGCCGGACGAGGTGCTCGTGGAGGTGCGGGTGCCGAAGCACACCGGCTGGGGCTACCGCTACGAGAAGTTCCACCGGGTGGCCCAGTCCTGGGCCATCGTCGGGGTGGCCGCCGTCGTACGCCGGGACAACGGCTCCATCGCCGAGGCCCGTATCGGGCTGACGAACATGGGTGCCACACCGGTTCGGGCGAGCGCCGCGGAGCAGGCCCTGACCGGTGCCGCGCTGGACGCGGTCGCGGCCGCCGCCGAGCACGCGGCCGATGGCACCAGCCCACCCTCGGACCTCAACGGCAAGGCCGACTACCGGCAGCATCTCGCCCGGGTCCTGACCCGGCGGGCCGTCACCGTTGCGGCCGGAGCGTAGGGGTGGAGCTGGAGCACCAGTTCACGGTGCCGGTGCCCGTCGGCCAGGCCTGGGACGTGCTCCTGGACGTGGAACGCATCGCGCCGTGCATGCCCGGCGCCACGGTGGACTCGTTCGACGGCGAGACGATCGTCGGCAAGGTGAAGGTCAAGGTCGGCCCGATCCAGGTCACCTACGCCGGCACCGCGAAGTTCACCGACCAGGACGCCTCGGCACGCCGGGCCGTGATCGAGGCGAACGCCAAGGAGGCTCGCGGCACCGGCACGGCGGTCGCGACGATCACCGCCGTGCTCACCGAGCACGGCGGCTCCTCGACCGCGGTCACGGTCACGACCGACCTGTCGATCACCGGCAAGCCGGCCCAGTTCGGGCGTGGTGTCCTGGTCGAGGTCGGCAACAAGATCCTCGGCCGGTTCGCCGACTGCCTCGCCGACGAGCTCGGGACCGGCGGCGCTGCGCCCGTGCCGGCAGCGGCGGGCGACGGCGGATCCGGCCCGACGGCCGGGTCGACCCCCGCAGCGGCGGCGGCCGGGGCAGCGGCCGTGACGGCGACGCCGGGGCCGGTCCCCGCGCCTGTGCCCCGGCCGGTCCGCGCGGACGACGCCGGGGACGCGATCGACCTGCTCGACACGGCCGGCCTGCCCGTGCTCAAGCGGCTCGCGCCGCTGGTGGCGGGTCTGCTGCTGGTGCTGCTCGTCTGGCGCCGGCGAGCGCGCCGCCGGCACTGACCGGACCCAGACGTCGTCGTTCACGCTGTGGTGCGGCCGGTGACGGTGCGCAACGGCGTGTGCAACGTCCGGGCGAGATCCGGGGCGAGAACAGGTCAAGTGGCCGGTACCCCCTCGCGCCCGGCCTAGGGTCTGGCCGCATGAGACGTCGGGGGACCCTGCTCACCGTCGCGGCCCTCTGCGCCGCACTGGTCGCGACCGCCACCTCCGCCGCCGCTGCGGTCGCACCGGCGGAGCGCGGCGCCGAGACGTCGTTCGCGGTGTCGACGCAGCTCGCGTCGGGGGCCGTCGCGACCTATCCGGACCGTGCGCGGGTGGTCCCGTATCTCGGCAGCTTCGCCGCCTGGGGGATGGCCGACCAGGCCGGGCGGACCCGTGACCGCTCGCTGCTCGCGAGCACCTGGTCGTACCTCGCGTGGTACGCCGCGGCGCAGGACGCGAACGGCTACGTGACCGACTACACGGTGGCCGCGAACGGCTCGCTGGCCAGCACCGGGGACATGGACTCGACCGACTCCTACGCCGCGGTGTTCGTGCTCGCGGCCGAGGCCGCCTACCGGGCGAGCAGCCGGGTCGAGGGCTCCGGGACCGCCAAGAAGCGGCTGAAGTCCCTGGCCGGCGGCCTGGACGGCGCACTGCGTGCGGTCGAGTCGACCGTCACCTCGGACGGGCTGACCTGGGCCAAGCCGGGCTGGCGGGTGAAGTACCTGATGGACCAGGCCGAGGTCTACGCCGGCATGCAGTCCGCCGGTCGGCTGTTCGCGGTGCTCGGCGACAGGACCCGCGGGAACCGGGCCCGGTCGCTCGCGGCCGGCGTCTCCGCCGGTGTCGCCGGGCTGTGGGACCCGGCGACCGGCACGTACGCCTGGGCGCGGCACGAGGACGGCGGCACGCAGCCTGCCGACCTCGCGGTGCTCTACCCGGACGCCATGGAGCAGGTGTGGGCGGTCGCCTTCGGGTTGGTGCCCACCAGCCGGGCGGTGCCGCTGCTGGCCCGGATCAAGCAGCTGCACCCGCAGCTCGCCGACCCGCAGGCCACCGACCAGATGGCCGGTGGCCCGGCCCCGGTCGGCTACTGGCCGATGGCTGCCGCCGCCTGGGCGGCGGTCGGCGACGTCGCCGAGGCCGACCGGCTGCTGACCGCCATCGAGGGCTCGGCGAGCGCCGCGGGGCGTCCGTGGCCGTGGAACTCGGGCACCGCGGGCCAGGTGCTCGTGGTGAGCGGCCAGCTGCTCGACCGCTGACGTCTGCCGCCGTACCGCGGTAGTTGTGCGCTGTCGGTGAACGACCCTGGCGGGTCGGTGGCCGGTCGGCGAGGGTCTCATCATGCACCTGCTCGTCATCGGCGGCACGTCGTTCCTCGGCCGCGCGACCGTGGCGGACGCGCTCGGCCGCGGCTGGGACGTCACCACGTTCAACCGCGGACGCAGTGGCTCGGACGCCGTGGGCGTCGAGGCACTGCGCGGGGACCGCGACGACGACGCGGCGCTGGCGCAGCTTGCCGGGCGGTCGTTCGACGTCGTGGTCGACACCTGCGGCTTCGTGCCGCGGGTGGTCGCGAAGTCGGTCCGCGCGCTGGCCCGCTCCGGTGCGCACTACGTGTTCGTGTCGAGCATCAGCGCGACGACCACGTGGCCCGGCACACCCACACCCGAAGGGCTCGAGGGCCAGGACTGCTCGTCCGGCGCCGGCCCGGACGACGGGGACTACGGCCGGCTCAAGGCCGGCTGCGAACGGGCGGTGACCGAGGTCTTCGCCACCCGCGCGACGGTGGCTCGGGCGGGGCTGATCCTCGGGCCGCACGAGAACATCGGCCGGCTGCCGGCCTGGTTGCAGCGGATCGCGCTGGGTGGCGAGGTGCTCGCCCCGGGGGTTCCCGGCACGCCTATGCAGCTGGTCGACGTCCGCGACCTCGCGGCCTTCCTGCTGGACTGCGGGGAGCGCGGCACGGCAGGGACCTTCAACGCGACCGCGCCGCCGGGCAGCACGACGTACGGCGACTGGCTGCGCTACTGCGTGGAGGTGACCGGGAGCGACGCGACGCTCACCTGGGTCGCCGACGACCTGCTGCTCGCCCACGGCGTCGAGCCGTGGACCGAGCTGCCGCTGTGGATGCCGCCCGGGCAGGATGCCGACGCGGTGTGGCAGGCCGCCACTGACCGGGCTCACGCCGCGGGGATGCGCAACCGGCCGGTGAGGGAGACGGTGGCCGACACCTGGGCGTGGTTGCAGGCCGACGGCCGGACCACGCCGCCGCCGGAGCACGCGCACGAGATGCGGCACGGCCTCGACCTGGAGAAGGAGGCCCGGATCCTGGCCGCGTGGCACGCCCGCTGACCCGTTCGCGGGCGACCAGACCGGCCCGCCCCCGCCACCGCCGTACCGCCCCATGAACGCTCGTTTGCGACCTCCCTCCCCGACACGCCGAGCCCTTTACGGCATGTCGCGTGACCCAGGTCGCAAACGAGCGCTGTCACAGCAGGCCGAGCAGGGTCTCGAGGTCGTCGGCCACGGCGACCGGGTCGACGAGCATCGCGAAGTGGCCCCCTGGCCGGTCGTCCGGGCCGAGCACCCGGGGCCAGCCGCGGTGCCCGGCCAGCCGGGCCGCGGCGTCGTAGCCGGGGGAGAGCCTCAGGAAGCCGCAGGGGGCGTCCGGCCAGTCCGGCGCCACCGGCACCGGCTCGGCGAAGAAGTCCGCGCCGCGGCGCCGCAGCCCGGCGACCAACGCAGCGCGGGCCGTGCGGTCCGGCAGCTGCCCGCGCAGGTCGTCGTCGGTCCAGTCCGGGAAGGTGCCGCCTGCCGCCAGGTGCGGCCCGAGCACGTCGGCGAGGTCGGTGGCCTCGGCGCGCAGCAGGTCCAGCCGGCTGGTCGGCCGGGACGGCGGGAGGCCGGCGTCGAGGAAGACGTACCCGGCCACCGGCGCGCGGGCGGCCCGGCGGGCCGCGCCCAGCAACGGCAGCAGGTAGCCGGCACCCGAGTGGCCGACGAGCACGACGCCGGCGTCGCCGCACGCGTCGCGGACCTGCAACGCGGCCCGCGCCACGTACCGGTTGGCGTACGGCGGCGCGTCGTCGTCCCGGACCTCGAGCACGGTGACGCCGTGCCCGCGGCGCCCCAGCTCGGCCGGCAGCGGGCCCCAGGCCTCGGGCCCGGTGAGCGGGCTGTGCGCCAGCACCAGCGTCGCGGTCATCCCCACATCATGCTGGGCCCGCGAACGCCCGCACCCCCCGGTCGAGTGGCGCGTAGTGGCCGGCTGCGATCGATTGCATGCCGCCACTACGCGCCACTCGACGGGATCGGGGCGCCGCTGACCTAGCATCCGGGGCATGACCGCGCGCGACGACCTGCTGGCCCAGATCACCGACAAGGCGGTGGTGCACGGCCGGGTGGTGCTCTCCTCGGGCCGGGAGGCCGACTACTACGTCGACCTGCGCCGGATCACCCTCGACGGCACCGCCGCGCCGCTCGTCGGCCAGGTGATGCTCGAGCTCACCGCCGACCTCGACTTCGACGCCGTCGGCGGGCTCACCCTCGGCGCCGACCCGGTCGCCGCCGCGATGCTGCACGCCGCGGCCGCCCGCGGTCGCCGGCTGGACGCCTTCGTGGTGCGCAAGGAGGGCAAGGCCCACGGTCTGCAGCGCCGGATCGAGGGGCCGGACGTCGCCGGGCGCCGGGTGCTCGCCGTCGAGGACACCTCGACCACCGGCGGCTCGGTGCTCACCGCGGTGCAGGCGCTGCGCGAGGCCGGCGCCGAGGTGGTCGGCGTCGCGGTCATCGTCGAGCGGGGCGCGGCCGGGAGGGTCGAGGCCGAGGGCCTCACCTACCGGGCGGCCTACCAGCTCGCCGACCTCGGCCTGGACTGAGCGACCGCGATGTCCGGCCTCCTTCTCGTCCTGTTCGTCGTGCTCGCCGTCACCGTGATCGTCGTCGGCTTCGTGCTGGAGCAGAAGCGACGCGAGCGGCTGATGCAGTACGCGCTCAAGCGCGGCTGGCAGTACACCGCCGAGGTGCCTGCGCTGTGCGACCGGTGGCCTGGTACGCCGTTCGGCCGCGGCGACCACCCGCGCGCCCGCAACGTGCTCTCCGGCACCGAGTCCGGGCGGCCGTTCACGGCGTTCGACTACACCTACGAGACCCACTCGACCGACTCCAAGGGCAACCGCACCACGACCACCCACCGGTGGTCGGTCACGGTCGTCCCCATGCAGGGCTACCTCGGCCACGTCGAGGTGCAGCGGGAGTCCGCGCTGGACCGGATGGCGGGTGCGATCGGCCTAATGCAGGACATCGACCTCGAGAGCGAGGACTTCAACCGGAGGTTCCGGGTCAGCGCGTCCTCACCCAAGCTCGCCAGCGACGTGCTGACGCCACGCACGATGCAGTACCTGCTCTCGACCGACGCCGAGGGCTGGCGCACCTGCGGCAACGACCTGGTGAGCTTCGCCCAGGGCCGGCTGGACCCGACCGAGGTGATCAAGACCTGTGCGGTGCTGGGCCGCGTGCACGACGGGATACCGAGCTTCGTGTGGAAGGACCACGGCGGCGCCTGACCGGTCGGCGGACACTCGCGCTGCCGCGGAGCCGTGTGCGGCTGACAAGTGGCCCGGCGGGTCCCTAGGCTCCGGGTCATGACCGTGGTGTGGATCGTCCTGGCTCTGGTCGTGCTGCTCGCGATCTACGTCGCCGTCGCCTACAACCGATTCGTCTCGCAGCGCAACCTGGTGCAGGAGTCCTGGCGCCAGATCGACGTCGAGCTCAAGCGCCGGCACGACCTGATCCCCAACCTGGTCGAGACGGTGAAGGGGTACGCGACGCACGAGCGCGAGGTCTTCGACGCGGTGACCAAGGCGCGGGCCCTCGCCGCCGCACCGGGGTCGTCCCCGGCGGAGCAGGGGCGGCAGGAGGGGATGCTCGGCCAGGCACTGGGCCGGCTGTTCGCGGTGGCGGAGGCCTACCCGGACCTCAAGGCCAGCACCAACTTCCTCGAGCTGCAGCGCGAGCTGTCCGAGACCGAGGACCGGATCGCCGCCGGACGCCGGTTCTACAACGCCAACGTCCGGGCGCTGAACACCCGGGTCGAGTCGTTCCCCTCCAACCTGGTCGCGGGCGCCTTCGGCTTCCACAAGGAGGAGTACTTCGAGGTCGAGGACGAGGCCGTGCGGGCCGCCCCGACCGTCGACTTCTCCTGACCGGCCCGGTCGTGACCGGCTAGCGGTCGTCGCCGAGCTGCTCGGGGACGGCGTCGGGCCGGCTTCCGGCCCCCTTCGTCGCGGGGCGCGTCGAGGCGCGACGGTGCCGGAGCAGCTCGACCGCGATGGGGACCACCGACAGCACGACGATGCCGATCAGGATCAGCTCGATGTGCTGGGCGACGAAGTCGACCTGACCGAGGTAGTAGCCGAGCACCGTGACCCCGACGCCCCACAGCAGGCCGCCGACCACGTTGTAGGCGACGAAGGTGCGGTAGTGCATCTTGCTCACGCCGGCGACGACGGGAGCGAAGGTCCGAACGATCGGCACGAACCGCGCCAGGATGATGGCCCGCCCGCCGTACCGCTCGAAGAACCCGTAGGCCTTGTCGACGTACTCCGGCCGGAACAACCGCGAGTCGGGCCGCTGGAACACCTTGGGCCCGGCCTGCTTGCCGATCACGTACCCGACCTGGTCACCGGCGATCGCCGACACGACGATCAGCGTGACCACCAGCCAGAGCGGCGGCAGCAGGCTCGTGGTGGCCACCAGCAGGCCGGCGGTGAACAGCAGCGAGTCACCGGGCAGGAAGAAGCCGACGAGCAGGCCGGACTCGGCGAAGACGACCGCCATCGTGCCGATCATGCCGAAGGTGCGGATCAGGTGCTCGGGGTCCAGCCAGGACGGGCCCAGCGCGGTGACGGTCTCCACCCGGTGAGGGTACCCAGGCGGACCTGATCGCGACCTGACCGCGCGGGCGGGCGACATCGGGGAGAGATGGGGGAGATCGAGCCGCACCGGGGAAAGCCCCGTGAGCTCACCTCCGTCGGACGGTGAAGGTCTCGGTCTGCCCGGAGGGGCCGGGCTTGCGCGGCTTGCCGTTGACCACGAAGCGCACGGCGTCCGGCCGGCCGTTGACCACCTCGAGGACCTTGCGGTCGTACGAGGCGGTGGCGCCCTTCTTGAACACCTTGGAGACCAGCGTCTTGCCCCCCGGGACGCGGACGGTGATGTACGCCGGGTAGCGCACCGTGAACGCCAGCGTCGGCGGGCGAGCGGTGGCTGCGTCGTTCGACGCGGTGGCCGGTGGCGCCGTCCCGCTGGCGGAGGGGGTCGCAGCAGGAGCCGGCGGTGTCGACGCGGGGGGGCTGCCGGCGGCGGCGCCCGCGGTGCCCGACCCGGTCGCGGACGGCGTCGGGGAGGAGGCTGTGACGTCGCCGTCCCCGCCGGTCAGCCGGAGCACGACGTACCCGCCGACGAGGACCAGGGCGAGCGCCGCGACGGCGCCGCGCATCCAGAATCCGGGGTCCGGCTCCGGTGCGCCGGTGCCGGGGGTGGTGTGTCGGCCCACCCTCGGACGCTACTGCCTGACGGCGCGGCGACGGCGGACCCAGCCGCCGACACCCAGGACGAGCGAGGCCGCCACCGCCGTGCCCGCGACGACGTAGGCCGTGTGCCGCAGGGCCGGCTCGCGCGCCGCGACGTGGCCGAGCACCGTGAGCCCGACCGCCCAGCACAGCGCACCGACCACGTTCGCGGAGAGGAACCGCGGGTACGGCATCCGGCTGGTGCCCGCGAGCACCGGGGTGAAGGTGCGGACCCACGGCACCCAGCGCGCCGCGACCACCGCCCACCAGCCCCACCGCTGGGTGAACGCCTCCGCGCGCACGAGGTGCCTCTGGTCGAGGCGCCCGCTGCTCACCCGGCGCTCCAACCAGGTCCGACCGAGCCGGGAGCCGAACGCGTACCCGACCGAGTCACCCAGCACCGCGGCCACGAACGCGCCACCCGCAAGGACCACGACGGAGACCCCGGAGCCCGGCCGGCCGGACAGCACTCCGGCCCCGAACAGCAACGTGTCGCCCGGCAGCAGGAAGCCGACGAGCAGGCCGGACTCGGCGAACACGAAGCCGAACACCACGGCGTAGACGGCTGCCGCCGTCAGCGTCGCGAGGTCGGGCGCGAGGTCGGCAGCGAGCAGCTCGCTCACCTGCGGCGGACCAGCAGGTCCGGGACGGCGCTCACCCGGGCAGCGTAGGTCGGCGACGGCCCTAGGGTGCAGGGCGTGACGGAGGAGGTCGGGGTCGGACCGTGGCCCGGTTCGTGGCCGGACGACCCGCGCTACGACCCCGAGCTGCTCGAGCACGGCGACCGGCGCAACGTCGTGGACCGCTACCGCTACTGGCGCCGTGAGGCCGTCGTCGCGGACCTCGACCTTCGCCGGCACGACTTCCACGTCGCGGTGGAGAACTGGCAGCACGACTTCAACATCGGCTCGGTCGTACGCACCGCGAACGCGTTCCTCGCCCGGGAGGTGCACGTGGTGGGGCTGCGCCGCTGGAACCGTCGCGGCGCGATGGTGACCGACCGGTACCAGCACGTCCGTCACCACGAGGACGTCGAGGCGCTCGCCGTGTGGGCGGAGGAGTCCGGGCTGCCTCTCGTCGGGGTGGACAACCTGCCGGGCTCGGTCCCGCTGGAGCAGACCCGGCTGCCACGCGCCTGCGTGCTGCTGTTCGGCCAGGAGGGCCCCGGGCTGTCCGCGGCCGCCCGGTCGCACGCCGAGACGGTGGTCTCGGTGGCCCAGTTCGGGTCCACCCGCTCCATCAACGCCGGCGCTGCCGCCGCGGTGGCGATGCACGCGTGGGTGCGCCAGCACATCCTGGGCCACCCCCTCTGACCCGGATGCGCGACCCGCGCCGGCCCCAGCCGGTGCGAAACGCGCATGCCCCGGACGAGCGAGATCCCTAGGGTCTGCGCCATGGACGCCGATTCCGCGCACCGGCCGCTCGCCGACGCCGACCTCCTGCAGGTCTTCGACCGCCAGGTCCGCCGATCCCTCGACCCGATGCCGGGCTTCGACGTCGAGCTGGTGTCCGACCCCGCCCCGCTGCTGCGGCTGACGCCGAACGGGGACGTCGCGTCGTGGGGCGGCGGAGTGTTCTGGTGCGACCTGGACGAGTCCACCGCGGACGCCGCCATCGCGGCCACGGTCGCGCACTTCGCGCCGCGGGGGCGTGAGTTCGAGTGGAAGCACTACGGCTACGACCGGCCGGCGGACCTGGCCGACCGGCTCCAGGCCGCCGGCTTCACGCCGGACGAGGAGGAGGCGCTGGTCATCGGGGAGGTCGCGGTCGTCCGCGACCGGCTCGCCGCCGCTGCAGACCCCGCGGGGATCACCGTCCGCCGGCTCCGGACCGACCCCGAGGGTGCTGCGGCGGACTGGCAGGGCATCGACGACCTGAACCGCGCCGTCTGGGGTGAGGAAGCCGGCAGCTCGAGCACGTCGATCGCCGCGAGCATCGCCGAGGACCCGGACGGTACGTCGATGTGGCTGGCCGTCGCCCCGGACGGGACGGTGGTGTGCGCCGCCCGGGCGAACTTCCACCGCGGCACCGACTTCGTGTCCCTGTGGGGCGGGGCCACCCTGGCGGAGTACCGCGGCCGCGGGATCTACAAGGCGCTCGTGTCGCGACGGGCGGACGAGGCGGCCGCCCGCGGCTTCCGCTACCTGCAGGTGGATGCGTCGCCCGACAGCCGGCCCATCCTCGAGCGCCTCGGCCTGCGCGCCCTGACGTCGACGACCCCGTGGATGTGGCAGCCGGGCACGTAGCCTGGACCGGATGAGCGAGCGTGTCGTCGTGGTGGGGGCCGATGCGGCCGGGATGTCGGCGGCCTCGCAGGCCAAGCGGCTCAAGGGTGACGACCTCGAGGTGGTCGCGCTGGAGCGGGGGCACTACACGTCGTACTCCGCCTGCGGCATCCCGTACTGGGTCGGCGGCGACGTCGACTCGGTCGACCGGCTGGTGGCGCGCACCGCCGACCAGCACCGCGCCAACGGCATCGACCTGCGGATGCGGTCGGAGGCCACGGCGCTGGACCTGGACCGGCGCGAGGTCGAGGTGCGCGACCACGAGGAGGGCACGACCTACCGGCTGGGCTTTGACCAGCTCGTGCTGGCCACCGGCGCCCGACCGAGGCGGCCGGACGTGCCGGGCGTCGACGCCGACGGGATCCACGGCGTGCAGACCCTCGACGACGGTGAGCGGCTGCTCGACGAGCTCGAGAGCGCGCCGCGGCGTGCGGTGGTGGTGGGCGGCGGCTACATCGGCATCGAGATGGCCGAGGCGATGGTCAACCGCGGTCTCACGGTCACCGTCGTGACCCGCTCGCGCGAGCCGATGGCCACTCTCGACCCGGACATGGGCCGCCAGGTGCACCAGGCGATGGAGTCGATGGGCATCGACGTGCGGACGTCGGTGCGGCTGGACGGCTTCGCGACCGACGGAGCCGGCCGGGTCCGGTCGGTGGAGACCGACCAGGGCAGCGTCCCCGCGGACCTGGTGGTGCTCGGAACGGGAGTCGGGCCGGAGACCACCCTGGCCCGGGCCGCCGGGCTGACCCTGGGCCGGTGGGGCGGACTGGTCACCGACCTGCAGATGCGGATGTTCGACAGCGAAGGCGTGTGGGCGGCCGGCGACTGCGTGGAGTCGCTGGACCTGGTCTCGGGCAACCGCGTGCACGTCGCGCTCGGCACCCACGCGAACAAGCAGGGCCGGGTCCTCGGCACCAACCTGGGCGGCGGCTACGCCACCTTCCCCGGTGTCGTCGGTACGGCGGTGAGCAAGGTCTGCGACCTGGAGATCGCCCGGACCGGGCTGCGTGAGGCCGACTGCGACACGGTCGGCTTCCGCTGGCTGGCCGTCAGCGTGGACTCCACCACCCGGGCGGGCTACTACCCCGGAGCCGAGCCGATCACGGTCAAGCTGGTCGCCGAGCGGCGAACCGGGCGGTTGCTCGGCGCCCAGATCGTCGGCCGCGAGGGGGCGGCGAAGCGGATCGACGCCCTCGCGGTCGCGCTGTGGAACCGGATGACCGTCGAGGAGATCACCTCGCTCGACCTCGGCTATGCGCCGCCGTTCTCGCCGGTCTGGGACCCGGTGCTCATCGCGGCCCGCAAGGCCGCCGACGCCGTCCGCGCCGACGCTGTCCGACCCCGCGCCAGCAGCTGACCCCCACCCGTCGCCCACCCCGACCCCCCGGCGGTCGACCACGTAGACGTGGTCGACCTGCAGATGCCGTGGCGTACTGGCCATGCCAAGCACAGGTGAGCCACGCCAAGCGGGCTGGGCGGCGCGCACCACTGCCCAGTCCGTGGCCGCCCGCTGACGTCCTGCGGCCGGCTGTGGTGGGATTGGCCGACCGCTAGCCGAGACCGCCCGCACGGAACCGACGGAGACGACCATGCCCATCGCCACCCCCGAGGTCTACGCCGAGATGCTGGACCGCGCCAAGGCCGGCGCGTTCGCCTACCCGGCGATCAACGTCACCTCGTCGCAGACGCTCAACGCCGCGCTGCAGGGCTTCGCCGAGGCCGGCAGCGACGGCATCGTGCAGGTGTCCACCGGCGGCGCGGAGTACCTGTCCGGCCCCACCGTCAAGGACATGGTCGCCGGCGCGCAGGCGCTGGCCGAGTACGCCCATCACGTCGCGAAGAACTACCCGGTGCAGATCGCGCTGCACACCGACCACTGCCCGAAGGACAAGCTGGACGGGTACATGCGCCCGCTCATCGAGATCTCGGCGCAGCGGGTCGCCGAGGGGCGCGCGCCGCTGTTCCAGTCGCACATGTGGGACGGCTCGGCGGTCGAGCTCGAGGAGAACCTCACGATCGCCCGCGACCTGCTCGAGAAGTGCGCTGCGGCGAAGATCGTGATGGAGCTCGAGATCGGCGTCGTCGGCGGCGAGGAGGACGGCGTCGCCAACGAGATCAACGACAAGCTCTACACGACCCCGGGCGACGCGCTGCGCACCGTCGAGGTGCTCGGCGCCCCGGGCGAGGTGGGCCGCTACATCCTGGCTGCGACGTTCGGCAACGTGCACGGCGTCTACAAGCCGGGCAACGTCAAGCTCAAGCCGTCGATCCTCAAGGACATCCAGGACGAGGTGGGGGCCAAGCTCGGCGCCGAGAAGCCGTTCGACCTGGTGTTCCACGGCGGCTCGGGATCGCTGCTCGAGGAGATCCGCGAGACCCTCGACTACGGCGTGGTGAAGATGAACGTCGACACCGACACGCAGTACGCCTTCACCCGCCCGGTGGCCGACCACATGTTCTCGAACTACGCCGGCGTGCTGAAGGTCGACGGCGAGGTCGGCAACAAGAAGCAGTACGACCCCCGTGCGTGGGGCAAGGCGGCCGAGGCCGGCATGGCCGCGCGCGTCGCCGAGGCCTGCGAGAGCCTGCGCTCCGCGAACACCACCCTCGGGGCCTCCTGACCCGGCCGGTCCCTCGGCGTGGCCGCAGGTCGCGGCGCGGTGGGAGGATCCCGGCATGACGAACCTGCTGGGCGAGCCGCCCGCGACCGAGCTGCCGGACGAGACCGCACCCCGCGAGGCGCTGGCCGGAGGTACGCCGGCGGCCGAGGTCGCCGCCGCGCACCCGACGTCGTCGCTGGCCTGGGCGACGCTGGCCGAGGAGGCGCTGGCCGGCGGGCGCACTGTCGAGGGCTACGCCTACGCCCGCACCGGCTACCACCGCGGGCTGGACGCCTTGCGTCGCAACGGCTGGAAGGGCCACGGCCCGGTGCCGTGGGAGCACGAGCCGAACCGGGGCTTCCTCCGGGCGCTGCATGCCCTGGCCACCGCTGCCGCCGCGATCGGCGAGGACGACGAGGCAGCGCGCTGCACGCAGTTCCTGACCGACAGCAGCGCCACCGCCGCCCGCGAGCTCGGCTGACCGGCCGGCCGTCAGGCCCGGGCGGCATCGGAGCGTGACGCGAGACGCGAGACGCGAGACGCGGAACCGTCCCCTGCCGCGGTTCCGCGTCTCGCCCGCGGACATTGTGCCTGGTCTCCGGCCTCCCGTCTGGCCGGTGCGTGCCACTGACAGGAACCTGCCACACCCCGTACCCTCGCCGGCATGAGTGCACTGGACATCTGGGGCCTGGACGACGTGGCCGAGACGGTCTACCGGGCGATGCTGCGCAACCCGGACTTCGACCTCGCCCGGCTGGCCCGCCACCTCGAGCTCAGCGCGGCGGACCTCGACACGGCCGTCGCCGCCCTGGTCCGCGTCGGCCTCGTCACCCGTCCGCCCGGCGGCCACAGCTCCAGCGGGGTGGTGCCCGCGTCGCCCGCCACCACCCTGGCGGCCCTGGTCCACGTCGAGCTCTCCGACCTCGAGGAGCGGCGATCGCGGCTGGACGCCGTGCGCGCGAGCCTGTCCGGGTTCGCGGCCGACCATATGGTCGGCCAGACCCGCGGCTGGGCTGCCGTCCCGTTCGAGCTGCTCAGCCTCGAGGAGTCGTTCGCTGCGGTCGAGGACATCCAGCGCAGCACCGTCGGCGAGGTCCTGTCCTGCCACCCCGTCGTCGATCTCGGCGTCGACAGCCCGGCGTACGTCGACCTGCTGGAGCACCAGCTCGCCGGCGGCCGCGCCATGCGCGGGCTCTACCCCGCCGACGTGCTGGGCGACCCGGACCGGCTCGCGTACGTCCGGCACTGGTCCGACGCGGGCGAGCAGGTCCGGCTGGCCGACCGGGCGCTCCCCTCGGTGGCGGTCTTCGGCGACGAGGTCGCGCTGGTCGCCGACCGCACGGGCGACGGCGAGGACGCCGGCCGGCTGCTGCTGCGCGCGCCCGCCCTGGTCGCGCTCGTCCGGGCGCTGTTCGAGCAGTACTGGGCGCAGGCAGCGCCGATGCCGGCCAGCGAGCCTGGTGCCGACGCCGCCGACGACCTCCAGTCGGTGCTGGACCTGCTCTCGCTGGGCATGAAGGACGAGAGCATCGCCCGCCAGCTCGGTCTCTCGCTGCGGACCGTGCGCCGCAGGATCGCCGACCTCCTCGACGACCTGGGCGCGTCGACCCGGTTCCAGGCAGGGGCGGAGGCCGCGCGGCGGGGGCTGCTCTGACCGCCGTACCGTGCCTGAAGAGCTCGAGGAGCCCCGCATGAGTGACGACCTGCTGACCGCCGAGGTCCTGCGGCGCCGCCTCGAGGTCACCATCGGCACGCCGTTCACCGAGGGCAACCGGGTCGACGTCCTGCGCAACGGGGACCAGATCTTCCCCGCGATGCTGGACGCCATCCGGGGCGCGCAGGCGACCGTCGACCTGATGACCTTCGTCTACTGGCGTGGCGACATCGCCCGCCAGGTGGCCGACGCGATGAGCGAGCGGGCCCGAGCCGGCCTGCGGGTCAGGCTGCTCATCGACGCCCTCGGCGGCCGCCTGATCGAGAACGGGCTGGTGGACCAGATGGACCGCGCGGGGGTCCAGGTCGAGTGGTTCCGCCCGCCGCTGCTCAAGTCGCCGTTCAAGTCCAACCACCGGCTGCACCGCAAGGTGTGCATCGTCGACGGCCGGGTGGCGTTCACCGGTGGTGTCGGCATCGCCGAGGAGTGGTGCGGCGACGCGCGCAACGAGAGGGAGTGGCGCGACACCCACCTCCGGGTCGAGGGCCCGGCCGTCGACGGGCTGCAGTCGGCGTTCATCCAGGACTGGGCCGAGACCGGCCGGCCGCTCTACGGCGACGACGACGAGTTCCCGGTCCAGGCCCAGGACGGCACCGCGACGGTCCAGGTCGTGCGCGGGTCCGCGTCGCTGGGGTGGGATGACATGCAGTCGGCCTTCCACGTCATGCTCTCCTCGGCGCGCGAGCGGCTGCGCATCGCGACGGCGTACTTCGCCCCGGACGACGCGTTCCTCGACACGCTGTGCGCGGCCCCCGGCCGGGGTGTTCAGGTCGACCTGCTGCTGCCGGGGCCGCACGCGGACAAGCGCGTCTCCCAGCTGACCAGCGAGGGTGCCTACGAACGCCTGGTCGACTGCGGTGTGCGGGTCTGGACCTTCCAGCCGTCGATGATGCACGCCAAGGTGATGACGGTCGACGGCGTCGCCGCTGCCGTCGGCTCGTCCAACTTCAACCGGCGTTCGTTGGACCACGACGAGGAGGTCGTGCTCATCGCGCTCGACCGGGAGCTGACGGCTCGGCTGGACGCCGACCTCGAGGACGACTTCGCCCGCAGCATCGAGATCGACCTCTCCCGCTGGCGCGAGCGCAGCCCGGCGCAGCGGGCCCTGGAGCGTGCCGTCTCGCCGATCCGGCGCTGGATGTAGGGGCCGGCGCCCGAGCGGGAGGTCTCCCGTCTTGTCCCGGATGCGGGGCGGTGCCGGAGAACAGGTGCGCACCGTACCCCTGCGGCACAGTTTTCTGCACGGGTGGGAGATTCCATGTCGAGGAGCCTCCACCGGCTCCGCTCACCAGGTGAGGGCCGCGACAGGCGCGGCCCCACGACACGGGAGACCACCATGCCGAAGTACCTGCTCCTCAAGCACTACCGCGGCGGCCCGGAACCGCACCACCCCTTCCCGCCGATGGACCAGTGGGACCCCGAGGACGTGGAGGCGCACATGGCGTTCCTCCACCACGTCAGCGACCTGCTCAAGGAGAACGGCGAGTTCGTGGACGGGCAGGCGCTCACGCCGGCGCGCACCTGGGTGCGCTACGGCGGCCCGGATGCAGCGCCCGTCACCACCGATGGCCCGCTGCCCGAGACGAGTGACCTCGTCGCGGGGTGGTACATGATCGACGTCGAGTCGTACGAGCGCGCGGTCGAGCTCGCGGCCTACGTCTCCTCCGAGCCCGGCCCGGGCGGGCAGCCGCTGTACGAGTGGATCGACGTCCGGGAGGTCATGTCCGAGGCGTCCCCGAGCGACTGACGCAGCGTGGTCGACGAGCCGACGCGACGGCTGGACGAGGGCGCGCTTCGCGCCCTCGTCCCTCGGGTGCTCGCGGGCCTGATCCGGCGGGGCGAGGACTTCGATGCCGCCGAGGACGCGCTGCAGGAGGCGCTGTTGGAGGCGCTGCGGACGTGGCCGGAGCGCCCCCCGCGCGATCCGCGCGCGTGGCTGACGACGGTGGCGACCCGTCGGCTGGTCGACGCCCGCCGCAGCGAGGCCGCCCGTCATCGCCGTGAGGAGGCGACGTATGCCGAGCCGGTGCCCGCTGCCACCGAGGAAGGCGACGACACCCTCTTCCTGCTGTTCTGCTGCTGCCATCCCGAGCTCACGCCCGCCTCCCAGGTGGCGTTGACGCTGCGCGCGGTCGGCGGCCTCACCACCCGCGAGATCGCCGACGCCTTCTACGTCCCGGAAGCGACGATGGCGCAGCGGATCAGCCGGGCAAAACGCGCCGTGCAGGGGCGCCGCTTGGACCAGCCCGGGGACCTCGCCGTCGTGCTGCGGGTGCTGTACCTCGTCTATACGGCCGGCCACGCCGGCCGGGTGGACCTGGCCGGCGAGGCCATCCGGCTCGCCCGCCAGCTCACCCTCGCCACCGAGGAGCCGGAGGCGCGCGGGCTGCTCGCCCTGATGCTCCTCAACCACGCCCGCCTCCCGGCGCGGCGCGACCCCGAGGGCCGGATCGTCACGCTCGACCGGCAGGACCGCGGCCGGTGGGACACCCGCGAGATCGCCGAGGGCGTACGCGTCCTGCAGTCGGCGCTGGTGGCGGCGCGCCCCGGCCGCTACCAGCTCGAGGCCGCCATCGCCGCCGTGCACGACGACGCGGCCAGCGCCGAGGAGACCGACTGGCCGCAGATCCTGTCCTGGTACGACGACCTGGTCGCCCTCACCGACGACCCGGTGCGCCACGACCCGGCCGCTGTGCTCGCGCGCGCGGTCGCGGTCGGCCACGTCCTGGGCCCGGCCGCCGGGCTGCGCGAGACCGACCGGCTGCGCGAGGTACTCGGTGAGCGGCACCGTTGGCACGCCGTCCGCGGCTACCTGCACGAGCTGGGCGGCGACCTGCCGGCTGCCGCCACGGCGTACGCGGCTGCCGCCCGTCGGGCCACGGCCGTCGCCGAGCGCGACCACCTGGTGCGGCAGGCCGCCCTGGCCCGAGGGGCCGGCCGCTGACGAGGCCTGGCGCCTAGGTCGTCGCCGGGACGAGCACCGACCAGGCGGCGGGGCGCACCGTCCAGGACCTCGACGTGACCGGTCCGGACAGCTCGCCGTCGGCGTTGACGGGGAAGGAGTCGCCGCCGACTGTGACAGTGCGCCCGCGGAGAACCAGGACGTCGTCGCGCTGCCCGTGGTCGCCGTCGCGCAGCGCGGTGGCGAAGCCCAGCCGGGCGAGTGGTCCGGTCGAGGTCGCGACGATCACGTCCACCAGCCCGTCGTCGGGGACCGCGTCGGGCGCGAGCTCGGTACCGCCGCCGATCGTGCGGCCGTTGGCGACGCCGACCATGAGCACCTCGCCGTCTGCGTGCGCGGGCTCGCCGTCGACGACCACGTGCAGCGACCAGCCCCCGGGACGGACCCCGGCTGCGACGCTGCCCACCGCGTAGGCCGCGGCGCCGAGCCGGTCCTTGAGCCCGCTGGCGTGCTGGGCCGCCTCTGCACCGATGCCCACGTGCACGGCGTTGACCACGATGCCGCCGTCGTCGTCGACGAGGAGGTCGAGCGGCCGGGGCCGGCCGGTGAGGAGGGCCTGCGCTGCCGCGGCCGGGTCGAGCGGCACGCCCAGTGTCCGGGCCAGGTCGTTGCCGGTGCCCAGCGGGACCAGGCCCAACGGGCGGCCCGGGCTGAGCTCGCCACGCCTGTGCAGCGCCGCGACGGCGGTGTGCACCGACCCGTCGCCACCGGCGACGACCAGCGTCTCCTCGCGGCCCAGGCGGTCGAGCACCCGCTCCAGGTCGCCGGGCTCGGCGCAGACCTCCCGGCGGACCCCGGTCCCGGCGCGCAGGACGGACAGGGCCGCCTCGACCGCGTCGTCCGCCGTCCCACCGGCCGACTCGTTCGTGACCACGACCAGCGGGTTCACGTAGCATCTCCTCGCACGTCCGGCAGGTCCCCGCACGGAACTGCCCCCTCGTCCCCGACGGAAAACAGGTGTCCTGTGCCGGCGATCGTCCTCCTGGGCGCCCAGTGGGGTGACGAGGGCAAGGGCAAGGCGACCGACCTGCTCGGCTCCTCGGTCGACTACGTGGTGAAGTACAACGGGGGCAACAACGCCGGCCACACGATCGTGATCGACGGTGAGAAGTACGCCCTGCACCTGCTGCCCTCGGGGATCCTCACACCGGGGGTCGTGCCGGTGATCGGCAACGGGGTGGTCATCGACCTGGCGGTGCTGTTCACCGAGCTCGACGCCCTGGACGCCCGAGGGGTCGACACGTCGAGGCTGCTGGTCAGCGCGAGTGCGCACCTGATCGGGCCGCACCACCGCACCATCGACAAGGTCGCCGAGCGCTTCCTGGGTGACGCCAAGCTGGGCACCACCGGTCGCGGGATCGGCCCGACGTATGCCGACAAGATGTCCCGCGTGGGCATCCGTGTCCAGGACCTGTTCGACGAGAAGATCCTGCGGCAGAAGGTCGAGGGCGCCCTCGAGCTGAAGAACAACCTGCTGGTCAAGGTGTACAACCGGCGTGCCATCACGGTGGACGAGGTGGTCGAGGAGTTCCTGTCCTTCGCCGAGCGCCTGCGGCCGATGGTCGCCGACACCGGCCTCGTCCTGAGCCAGGCACTCGATCGCGGGGACACCGTCCTGCTCGAGGGCGGACAGGCAACCCTGCTGGACGTCGACCACGGCACCTATCCGTTCGTCACGTCGTCGAACCCGACGGCCGGCGGCGCGTGCACCGGCTCCGGCATCCCGCCGACCCGCATCGACCGGGTCGTCGCTGTGGTGAAGGCCTACGCCACGCGGGTCGGGGCCGGGCCGTTCCCGACCGAGCTGCTCGACGCCGATGGTGAGAAGCTGCGTGCCGACGGGGCCGAGTTCGGCACGACCACCGGCCGGCCCCGACGCTGCGGCTGGTACGACGCGGTGGTCGCGCGCTACGCCGCCCGGGTCAACGGCGTCACCGACTTCGTGCTGACCAAGCTCGACGTCCTCACCGGCTGGGAGAAGGTCCCCGTCTGCGTCGCCTACGACGTGGACGGCGTCCGGCACGACGAGATGCCGATGACGCAGACCGACTTCCACCACGCGAAGCCTGTCTACGAGGAGCTCGACGGCTGGGACGAGGACATCTCCTCCGCGAGGTCGCTGGCCGACCTGCCGAAGACGGCCCGGCAGTACGTCGAGTCGCTCGAGGCGATGTCCGGTGCGCCGATCTCGGCGATCGGCGTCGGCCCAGGCCGCGAGCAGACCGTGCAGGTGCGGTCGCTGCTCGGCTGACCGGCCGGCCGACTGCCTGCGCACGGACGGCCGCCGGGCCAGGACCGGGCCCGCCGACGCTGCGGCCGGCGGGCCCGTCCCGACTACCGCTTGGTGACCGTGATGGGCGTGTCCACCGTCGTGGTGCCGGACACCCCGTTCGCGTCCATCTCGCTGTGCACGTTCCCGGCGCCGGCCTTGTCCCCGCGGACCCGCACCTGGTACGTGAGGCTGTCGCCCGGCACCGGGTCGGTCGAGCTGATCACGATGTCGTCGGCGGGCAGCAGCTCCTGCACGTCCCCGGCGCCCGCAGCGTTCTCGGCTCCGACCAGGTACGGCTGGCCCGGGTCGGTCTGCGGTGCCGCGTAGGCATAGCTGATGTCCTGGACCCCGTTGAGCCCGATCCAGACCTGGAACGCACGGGTGTCGGAGGTGCCCCAGACGTTGACGTCCCACTGGACCACCAGCCAGCTGTTCGTCCCGTCGGTCAGCACGGCCGCCGAGATACCGGGGGCACCGCCGCCGTCCAGGTCGGTCCAGAACGGCGCCAGGATGTTGTTCGGCGCGTTCGGGGACGCCCCGGCCGGCAGGGTGCAGCACTCGTTGTCAGCCGCCGAACCTCCGCCCACCACCAGGTAGCCGTTGGAGTCGACGCCGACCCGGGTGGCCGGCTGCCCGTTGTAGAGGAACGCCGGCACGTCGTAGTTCTGGATGGCCTCGTCGCCGATCGGCGTCGGGACCACTCCCAACGACCGGATGTCCAGGTACCCGCTTCCGGCGTAGCCGGCCGGCCCCATCGACGGCACCCCGAGCTGCGACCCGGCCAGGGTCGCCGAGGCGCGCGGCCGGCGACCGACGATGTCCAGGTTGCGGTTCACCGTGGTCGTCACGGTGACGTCCTGGGCCTGGAAGGAGTTGTTGGTCGCGGTGACCGAGCAGGTGGCCGTCTGGCCCTTGACCAGCGCGGCCTGGTCGCAGCTCTGCGTCAGGCTGACCGACCCCTGCTGAGGCACGAAGGCCACCGGCAGGTGGGCGGTCCCGCGGTTGGTCCGGAAGTACACCGTGGCGAACTGCTGGCTGCCCGTCGTGGCGGTGGACTCCAGGGTGATCCGGAACGACCCGCTCCGGCCGGGCCGGAGGGTCCGGCTCGTCGGGCTGAAGGTGATGGTCGTGCCAGCAGGCACGTCGGCACTCGGCTTGACCTTGAGCGACCGGCCGGTGACGTTGGTCAGCGTGCGGGTGGTGGTGACCCGGCCCGGCATGGTGGGCGCGTTGATCGACGGGATGTTGACGTCGATCGCGTGCAGCGGGTCGCCCGCAAGGGCGGCCATGTCTGCCGCCGTGTCGGAGATCGTCACCGGTGCCTCGATCGCGAGCCCCACGTCGATGCGACCAGCGCCCATGTCGAACGCGTCCGCAGGGGTGGTCAGGTCCTCCTTGACCACTGCCGTCCGCGACTGGGTCATCATCGCGGACTTGATCTGCCCCGGGGTCCAGCCCGGGTGCACGGCGGCGACCAACAGGGCCGCGCCGGCGATGTGCGGTGACGACATCGAGGTCCCGGCGATGGCCTGGTAGTACTGCCCGGGCGGGCCGTCGGTCACGCTCCCCGGGGTCGGCGTCATGGCGGCGAGGATCTGCACGCCCGGCGCCGTGATGTCGGGCTTGATGAACTGACCGGCCGGGCCGCGCGAGGAGAACGCCGCCATCACGTCGCCCTGACCGTTCTTCGCCGCACCCGCGGTGAAGGCGCCGGTGATGCCGGCGTGGGCGTTGATGAAGGCCAGCATCTGGGTGCCGTCGGCGACGTGCACCGCCGGCAGCCAGTGGTTGTCCGTCTCGACGTCGGCCTGCACCGGGTTGAAGAGGATCATGCCGGCCGCGCCGCCCTGCTTGACGTTGTAGCCCTTGTCGACGCGGGCGTTCACGCCGCGCCGGCACACCACGATCTTCCCGGTGAACGTGCCGGGGTCGGCCTCGTGGTTGCAGACGGCGTCGGAGTACGGCGCGTCGGAGGCGAGCACGATCGGCAGCGGCCCCGCCCCCGCGGTGATCGACGCGCCCTCGACCTGGAAGGTGGCACCGTCGGCGGCCGTGAGGCTCAGCGTGGACGCGAACTCCCGCTCCTGCGTCGATGCGGCGACGGTCGTCACCCATGGGCTCAGGTGGTTGGCGGTGCCGGCGCCCGGTCCCTCGTTGCCCGCCGAGGCGGCCACGAAGACGCCCGCGTCGTAGGCGTCGAGGAACGCCAGCTCGGTCGGGTCGGTGAACGGGCTGGTACCGCCGCTGATGGAGAAGTTGATGACCTTGACGCCGTCGAGGATCGCCTGCTCCACCGCGGCCGCGGTGTCCGAGCTGTAGCAGCCGGAGGGGCCGCAGACCCGGTACTCGGCGATCTGTGCTCCGGGTGCGATGCCGTTGATCCTGGCGAGCTCCGGGCCGATCGTCTGGACCCCCTCGACCACGTTGCCGGCGGAGGTGGAGGCGGTGTGCGAGCCGTGGCCCTCCGCGTCGCGGGCAGTGCCCGGGTACACGGTGTCGGAGTTGAAGGCGTCGTACGTGTCCAGGAACGACTGTCCGCCGACGAGCTTGTTGGTGCAGACGAAGGGGTCGCTCTCCGGCGTCAGCGGGTTGTCCCCGAAGTCGCACGGCAGCGCCGGGCCGGTGTACGCCGGCAGGTCTGCGCGTCCGGCGAACGAGGGGTGCTCGGGCCAGACGCCCGTGTCGAGGTTGCCCAGCAGCACCCCCTGGCCGGCGTTCGACTCGGTGTGCAGCGCGGCGTACGCGGCGTCGGCATTGATGAAGTGGCTGCTGGAGTCGGTGAGCGGCTGCCGCAGCGCGTCCCGCTGGACCGCCACCACGCCGGGCACCCGGAGGATGCGGCGCACCTCGTTGCCCGGCACGAGCGCCGCCACTCCGCCGTACACGATGCGGTAGCTGCGGGTGATGGTGGTGGCGGGCACCGCGGCCGACACCTGCTCGGAGATGCCGCGCTCCTGGGAGCGGATGTGGCCCAGGTAGCGCGCCGACTCGGGGCTGCCGAGGCGCAGCGGCTGGTCGGTGACGCTGGGGCTGGTGGCCGCGTAGCCGGAGACGGTTCCCTTGTAGCCGGCGAGGGCGTCGTAGTCGTACTTGATGAGCACCGGGATCTTCTTGGCGCTGCTGATGTTCTTCAGCGCCACGGGTGTCTGGGCCAGTCGGCTGCTCGACGCCTTGTCGGCGGACGCGGCGCCGACCAGCTGCGGCTGGCCGGCGGCCAGCGAGAAGCCATCGGTCGGCCGGGTGTCGGCGGAGGCGGAGGTGGCGGGCAGGCCGGTGACGAACAGGGCGGTCACCGACGCGGCCAGAGCGAACCTGGTCATCGGGGAACGGCGCAACGCAACGCGCATCGGGGCTTCCTTCACGACGATCGGACAGGACCCTTCCTGGGCGCCGAGCGTTGTGAACCCCCCTCGGCCGAGCCGGAACCTAGGGCACCCCGGGCCGCGGCGACAAGATCTTCTGGTGAGGAATCGATCGCGGGGTCCGCGGTGCTGGCCCGACCGGGTGACGGCGCACACCGGTTGTGACGGGTCCTCACCCGGTGCAGTCGTGACGGCGACCCGGACCCGGTGGTGCGACCGGTCAGGCGGCCGCGCCGAGCCTCACCCCGGTCGCGCTAGTTTCTGCCGGTGACCCGCGCACCAGAGCCGATCGAGCTGACCAACCCTGTGGTCCGCCTCCGCCCGGCGTCCACCGACGACGCGGCCGAGCTGTTCGCCGCGGTGTCCGACGAGCGGGTCTGGGCAGCGGGCTACGGCGGCGGTCCGGCCGCCCGGTTCGCCGACGTCGACGGTGCCCGGGCCTTCCTGGCCGTGGCCGACAGGGGCGCGTCCGGGCCGCGGCAGGCCTGGGTCGCCCGGCTCGCCGCCGACTCCGACCTCGGGGCGGCGGGCACGGTCGTCGGCACCAGCAGCCTGGGCGAGTGGGACCTGGCCAACGAACGCATCCACCTGGGCTG
The DNA here is from genome assembly GCA_963807005.1 of uncultured Actinomycetota bacterium. Taxonomy (GTDB): domain Bacteria; phylum Actinomycetota; class Actinomycetes; order JACCUZ01; family JACCUZ01; genus CAWDZK01. The sequence continues at coordinate 393,728 of CAWDZK010000005.1, forward strand.
GACGGCGTACGGGCCGGCCTGGTGGGGCGGACCGGTCAACCCGGCCTGCAAGCTGGCCCTGCTCGGCTACGCCTTCGACGAGCTCGGCTTCGGCCGGGTGAAGCTGCAGACCGACCTGGTCAACACCCGGTCGCAGGCCGCGATCGCCAAGCTCGGCGCGATGCGCGAGGGCGTGCTGCGCCGGCACATCAAGCGCGCCGACGGGAGCTGGCGGGACACGGTCGTCTTCTCGATCCTCGCCGACGAGTGGCCCGGGGTCCGGTCCCGCCTCGAGGAGCGCCTGGCCACGGCCCGCTGAGACGGACGCCTGCTTGGCGTGGCAGAACAGCGCTTGTCGCGGCACCTGCACCCCGCCAAGTGCGGGTCGACCACGTTGACGTGGTCGACACGCGCTGGGAGGGGAGGGCTAATCTCGCGGCCATGACCGACCAGTCCCTTGCCGGGCCGACGCCCGACCCCGCCGCCGGCGCCCGCGCCTACGAGCTCGACCGCGCCCACGTCTTCCACTCCTGGTCCGCCCAGGCGCTGATCTCGCCGATGGTGGTGGCGGGAGCGCAGGGTTGCTACGTCTGGGACTACGACGGCAACCGCTACCTCGACTTCTCCTCGCAGCTGGTCAACATCAACATCGGTCACCAGCACCCGAAGGTCGTGGCCGCGATCCAGGAGCAGGCCGGACGGCTCACGACGATCGCGCCGCAGCACGCCAACGACCAGCGCTCCGAGGCGGCCCGCCTCATCGCCGAGCGGGCGCCCGCGGACCTCAACAAGGTCTTCTTCACCAACGGCGGTGCCGACGCGATCGAGAACGCCGTGCGGATGGCTCGGCTGCACACCGGCCGGCACAAGGTGCTCACGACCTACCGCAGCTACCACGGCAACACCGCGACCGCCGTCCAGATGACCGGTGACCCGCGCCGCTGGCCCAACGACGGCGGCGCCACCGGCGTCGTGCACTTCTTCGGGCCGTACCCCTACCGGTCGCCGTTCTGGTCGGACTCGGTCGAGCAGGAGGGCCAGCGGGCGCTGCAGCACCTCGAGCAGGTGCTGGCCTTCGAGGGACCGGGCACCATCGCGGCGGTGGTGCTGGAGACCATCCCCGGCACCGCCGGCATCCTCGTCCCCCCGGACGGCTACCTGGCCGGCGTCCGCGAGCTGTGCGACCGCCACGGCATCATCTTCGTCGCCGACGAGGTGATGTGCGGCTTCGGCCGGGCCGGTGAGTGGTTCGCTGTGGACAAGTGGGACGTCCGCCCCGACCTCATCACCTTCGCCAAGGGCAGCAACTCCGGCTACGTTCCGCTCGGCGGCGTGATCATCTCCGACGCCATCGCCGCCACCTTCGCCGAGCGGGTGTTCCCCGGCGGCCTCACCTACAGCGGCCACCCGCTGGCCTGCGCCGCGGCGGTCGCCAGCATCACGGCGATGGCCGAGGAGGGCATCATCGAGCACGCCCGCCGGATCGGCGAGGACGTGCTCGGCCCCGGCCTGCGCGGGCTGGCGGAGCGGCACCCCTCGGTGGGGGAGGTGCGCGGCCTCGGCGTGTTCTGGGCCCTGGACCTGGTCAAGGACAAGGGCACCCGCGAGATGCTCGTGCCGTACAACGCCTCCGGCGAGGCGAACGCGCCGATGGCCAAGCTCGTCGCAGCCTGCAAGAGCCACGGCCTGCTGCCGTTCGTCAACTTCAACCGGCTGCACGTCGTCCCGCCGTGCACGGTCACCGACGAGGAGGCCAAGGAGGGTCTGGCCATCCTCGACGAGGCGCTCACCGTGGCCGACGAGCACACCACCGGGTGACCGGTCGCCCGTTGGTAGCGTCGCGGCGATGAGCTACGACATCTTCTTCGTCCGGCGCGACCCCGGCCAGTCGTTCGAGGACGCGCTCGAGGACGTCGAGGAGTCCTACGACGGGGGCGACCCCGGCCCGCTCACCGACGCCGACCTCGAGCTGTGGGACGCCGTGCTGCCGGCCGCCCGGGAGGTGCTCGGGGAGACTGCCGAGCTCAGCCAGGACGACGAGGAGACCCGCGAGCTCACCGACCCGGTCACCGGCATCGGGCTCACGCTGGTCTCGGGGGAGTTCCAGGTGCATGTCCCCGAACGTCCCGTCACCGGTGACGAGGACCTGATGCTGATGGGCCGGGTCTACGAGCTGGCCCGCGCGGTGGAGGACGCGACCGGCCTGGAGGGCTACGACCCGCAGCTCGGCGAACCGGTCAGCGACATCAGCGACACGTCGCCCACCCGGCGCCACTGGGCCGACGACCCCGACGACCCCGACGACGACGGGCCGGCCGGCGCGCAGGCCCGCGGGCCCGAGGCGACCCGCGCCCTCGACCCGGAGCCGTTCGACCCCGAGCCCGCTGATGCCCCGCCGCGCCGGTGGTGGCAGTTCTGGAAGCCGTGAAGGTCCTCGTCGTCGGCGGTGGCGCCCGCGAGCACGCGCTGGTCCGCTCGCTGCTGGCCGATCCCGACGTCACGGAGGTGCTGGCCGCTCCGGGCAACGCCGGTATCGCCGCCGACGTGCGCACCCACCCGCTCGACGTCGACGACCCGGCCGCCGTCGCGGCCCTGGCCGGGGCGCTGTCGGTGGATCTCGTCGTCGTCGGTCCCGAGGTGCCCCTCGTCGCCGGAGCGGGTGACGCCGTGCGCGCGGCCGGCATCGACTGCTTCGGCCCGTCGGCGGCCGCAGCCCGGCTCGAGGGCTCCAAGGCGTTCGCGAAGGAGGTGATGGCCGCGGCGGGAGTGCCGACCGCGCGGGCCCTGGTGTCGACCTCGCCGGGCGCAGCAGCCGCCGCGCTGGACGAGCTCGGCCCGCCGTACGTCGTCAAGGACGACGGCCTGGCCGCGGGCAAGGGCGTCGTGGTCACCGACGACCGGGCCGCAGCGCTCGCGCACGCAACCGCCTGCGAGCGGGTCGTGATCGAGGAGTACCTCGACGGGCCGGAGGTGTCGCTGTTCGCGGTCACCGACGGCAGCACCGTGCTGCCGCTGGTGCCGGCCCAGGACTTCAAGCGTGCCCTCGACGGCGACGCCGGTCCCAACACCGGCGGTATGGGCGCGTACTCGCCGCTGCCCTGGGCGCCGCCCGGGCTGGTCGACGAGGTGCTGGCGACGGTCCTGCAGCCGACCGTGGCCGAGATGGCGAGGCAGGGCACGCCGTTCGCCGGCCTGCTCTACGCCGGCCTGGCCCTCACCTCGCGCGGCACCCGGGTGGTGGAGTTCAACGCCCGCTTCGGCGACCCGGAGACCCAGGTCGTCCTGGCCAGGCTGCGCAGCCCGCTCGGTTCCCTGCTCCGGGCGGCGGCCACCGGGCGGCTGCACGAGATCGGCCCGCTCGACTGGTCCGACGATGCCGCGGTCACCGTGGTGGTCGCCGCGAATGGCTACCCCGGCACGCCGCGCGCCGGTGACGAGCTCACCGGGCTGGCCGCGGCCGACGCCCTCGACGGGGTCGATGTCCTGCACGCCGGCACTGCGGTCGACGGGGACGGCCGGGTCGTCTCCAGCGGCGGCCGGGTGCTGTCCGTGGTGGGCACCGGACCGGACCTCGCGGCCGCACGGGCCAGGGCCTACGCCGGCGTCGAGCTGATCGACCTGCCCGGCGGCCACCACCGCACCGACATCGCCGCGACCGCCGCTGCCGCCGCGGCCGACCAGCTGGGAACTGCGACCGGACACTGACGACGGCACAACGCGGTGCCACGGGACCGGGAGCCGGTCACACGGTTGGTTCTGCCGTCGTCCGTGCCGGTGGCCGGTCCGGTCGGGGAGCTATCCGCCCCGCCGGTGCGGGAGGATGACGCCGTGACCTCCGACGCCCCCCGGATCCCCGACGTGCTCGCCGCGCGCTATGCCAGCGCCGAGCTGACCTCGATCTGGTCGCCGGAGAGCAAGGTGGTGCTCGAGCGGCGGTTGTGGCTGGCGGTGCTGTCGGCGCAGCGCGACCTGGGCGTCGCGGTCCCGGACGGCGTCGTCGAGGCGTACGAGAAGGTGGTCGAGGACGTCGACCTGGAGTCGATCCGCGCCCGCGAGGCGGTCAGCCGGCACGACGTGAAGGCCCGGATCGAGGAGTTCTCGGCGCTGGCCGGCCACGAGCACGTGCACAAGGGCATGACCAGTCGCGACCTCACCGAGAACGTCGAGCAGCTGCAGATCCGCTCCTCCCTCGAGCTGGTCCGGGACCGGGCCGTCGCGGCGCTGGTCCGGTTGTCGCGGCTCGCGGTCGAGCACGAGGGGCTGGTGCTGGCCGGCCGGAGCCACAACGTGGCTGCCCAGGCGACCACGCTCGGCAAGCGGTTCGCGTCCGCGGCCGAGGAGCTGCTGATCGCCGTCGAGCGGGTCGACGAGCTGATCGCGCGCTACCCGCTGCGGGGCATCAAGGGGCCGGTCGGCACCGCGCAGGACCAGCTCGACCTGCTGGACGGCGACGCGGACCGGCTGGCCGAGCTCGAGCAGCGGGTGGCCGCGCACCTCGGCTTCGACCGGGTGATGTCCAGCGTCGGGCAGGTCTACCCGCGCTCGCTGGACCTGGACGCGGTCGCGGCGCTGGTGCAGCTCGCGGCCGGCCCGTCCAGCCTCGCGACCACGATCCGGTTGATGGCCGGCCAGGAGCTCGCCACCGAGGGCTTCCGGGCCGGCCAGGTCGGGTCCAGCGCGATGCCGCACAAGATGAACACCCGGTCCTGCGAGCGGGTCAACGGCCTCGCGGTGGTGCTGCGCGGCTACCTGTCGATGGTCGGCGAGCTGGCCGGTGCGCAGTGGAACGAGGGCGACGTCTTCTGCTCGGTGGTGCGTCGGGTCGCACTGCCCGACGCGTTCTTCGCGGCCGACGGGCTGTTCCAGACGTTCCTCACCGTGCTCGACGAGTTCGGTGTCTACCCGGCCGTGGTCGCCCGCGAGCTGGACCGCTACCTGCCCTTCCTCGCGACCACCAAGGTGCTCATGGCCGCGGTCCGCAACGGGGTCGGGCGCGAGCAGGCGCACGAGGCCATCAAGGAGCACGCCGTCGCCGTCGCGCTCGGGATGCGCGAGCACGGGACCACCGACAACGACCTGTTCGACCGGCTGGCGGCCGACGACCGGCTCGGCCTCTCGCGCGGACAGCTCGACGCCCTCGTCGCCGACCCGGCCGGATTCACCGGCGCGGCCGGCGCCCAGGTGGCCGCCGTCGTCGAGCGGGTCCAGACCGTCGTACGCCGCCACCCGGAGGCGGCGGCGTACGTGCCGGGTCCGATCCTGTAGCGGCTGGCGGTCAGGTCACACGGGCACCGGGGAGCCGTCGAGTGCGGGAGTGCGCGCCCCCGACCGCAGGACCGCGATCGCGACCACGACCACCCAGACGAGGAACACGGGATAGGGGAAGTACAGCGGAGCGAGGACGCCGCAGACGCCGGCGAACACCGAGAACGCGCGCAGCCAACGCGGCATGGGCAGTCTGGTCGCGAGCAGCACGGCCCCGACGCCGACGAACAGCGCAGGCGCGCACACGGCGAGCAGGTTGCCGATCTCGGTGATCGTGTAGACCACCGGGTGCGGAACGCCGGCCTGGACGGCGGCACCGCCCTCGGCCTCGGCCACGACCAGGCCCCCGGAGACGAACGCCCCGACGACGCTGGTGGCGGCCCCGGCGACCGCCAGGCCCCAGAGCACGTCGCCGAGCCACCCGCCCAGCGCGCGCAGGGCCGCACCCGCGACGAGCAGGCCCACTGCCGACAACGCCGCGACGTACCAGAGACCGAAGGCGACCGGCCAGTGGCTGCTCGCGATGTAGTCCGCGACGAGCGACGGCTCGTAGTCCCCGCCGGGCGAGCCGGAGCCGGCGGCAGCGAACGTCGTCCCGAGCCCGTAGACCAGCAGACCGGCACCGGCGTGACGTGGGATGGGGGGCATGGTGTCCTCCTGGGTCGCGGGACCCCCGTGGTGGAGCCCGGTCCGACGCTAGGAACCTCGAGCGGCCGGGTCGTCCTCCCCGGACCGGATTGTCGAGTGGCACCGCAGCAGGACGGGGGATCATCCGCGAGGACGACGCCCGTGCGCCGTCCGGGACCTACCGTGTGCACGTGACCCGACGGGGCTGGGCGTTCGACGTCGCGATCGCCGCCGTCCTGCTCGTGCTCGGCCAGCTCGAGGCCTGGCTGGGGGTGAACGCCACCCACCGGCAGGGGGCGCACTGGGCCGAGGCGCTGCTCTACGCGATCGTCGCTGTCCTGCTGCTGCTGCGCCGGACCCGGCCGACCCTGTGCCTCGCGGCGATGGCCGCGGCCTACCTCGTCGAGTTCGCCGCGGTAGGGGCACCGGAGGGACTCGGGGTGGCGGTCCCTCCGATGGTCGCGGTCTACTCGGTCGCCCGGTGGGAGCAGCGTCACCCTCCCTGGTGGGGCCTGGCGATATCGGTCGTCCTCGGCCTCGGCTGGGTCGGCCTGGACCCGTTGGACGACACGGTGACCAGCAAGGCCCAGGGGCTGGTCTGGTTGTCGCCGTCGGTGATCGCGTGGCTGGTCGGTGCGCTGGTCCGCAGCCGGGTGCAGAACGCCGAGCAGCGCCGCCTGGTCCACGAGCAGCGCGCCGCACAGGCGGTGACCGACGAGCGCAACCGGATCGCCCGCGAGCTGCACGACGTCATCGGGCACAGCGTGAGCGTCATGACCGTGCAGACGGCGGCGGTACGACGGCGGCTGACGCCGGGACAGGCGGTCGAGCGGGCGGCGCTGGAGACGGTGGAGGCCACCGGTCGTGAGGCGCTGGCCGAGATGCGCCGGATGGTCGGCGTGCTGCGGGACGCGGGGCCGGCGACCGGCGACGGGACGACCGGCCGGGAGCCGCTGCCGGGACTGGGGCAGCTGGACCGGCTGGTGGCGAAGTTCCGAGCGGCCGGGCTGCCCGTCGAGCTCACGGTGACCGGCCAGGCGCAGCCGCTCGCGCCCGGCCTCGACCTCACGGCGTACCGGTTGGTGCAGGAGGGTCTGACGAACTCGCTCCGGCATGCCGTCGCTCCCGGCCGTGCCGAGGTGACGGTCGCGTACGAGCAGGACTGCCTACAGCTCGCGGTCCGTGACGACGGGCACCCCGTGCGGTCCGCGGAGCCGGGTCACGGGCTGCTGGGCATGCACGAACGCGTGGCGGTGTACGGCGGCCGGCTGGTCGCGCAGCCGAGGCGCGACGGCGGTTTCGAGCTGGTGGCCTCGCTGCCGCTGGGGCAGCCGTGAGCCGCACGCGGGTCCTCATCGTCGACGACCAGGCCCTGGTGCGTCGCGGCTTCCGGATGATCCTGGAGACCGAGCCTGACCTGGAGGTTGTCGGCGAGGCCGCGGACGGCGAACAGGCGGTGGCGCTGGCGAGCGAGCTGGCGCCCGACGTCGTGCTGATGGACGTGCGGATGCCGGGCGTCGACGGCATCGAGGCCACCCGACGGATCGCTGCCGTCGAGGGCGACGTCCCGCGGGTCATCATGCTGACGACGTTCGACATGGACGAGTACGTCTACGACGCGCTGCAGGCCGGTGCGGCCGGCTTCCTGCTCAAGGACGTCCCGCCCGAGCAGCTGGTCGACGGCATCCGCGAGGTCCTGTCGGGCGACGCGCTGCTCTCCCCGGTCATCGTGCGTCGGATGATCGAGGCCTACCTCGAACGCCCGCCGGCGGGACGGCAGGCGTCGGCGCTGTCCGGGCTGACGCCGCGGGAGCGGGAGATCCTGGTCCTGCTGGGGCGCGGCCGGTCCAACGCCGAGATCGCCGCCGACCTCGTCGTGTCCGAGACCACGGTCAAGACGCACGTGGGCCGGGTCCTCATGAAGCTGGGCCTGCGCGACCGGGTGCAGGCCGTGATCTACGCCTACGAGCAGGGCGTCGTGACGGCGGGCACCGGTCGCCCGTGAGTCAGGTCGGGCGGTAGAGCCCGTCGGCGTACGACGGGCCGTAGTAGGCCTCCAGCTCGGCGAGGTCCGTCTCCGGCCGCTCGAGGGTGCGGGCGATGACGGCACGGCTGGGCAGCTCGGGGGCACCCCAGGACTCGGGGTCCCAGAGCCGCGACCGCAGGAACGCCTTGCCGCAGTGGTGGAACACCTGCTCGACGTCGACGACCAGGGCCAGCAGCGGACGGTGCCCCTGCACGACCAGGTCGTCGAAGAACGGCGCGTCGCTCACCAGCCGGGCCCGGCCGTTGACCCGCAGGGTGTCGGCCCGGCCAGGGACGACGAAGATCATCCCGACGTGCGGGTTGGTCAGCACGTTGACCCAGCCGTCGGCCCGCTTGTTGCCGGGCCGCTCCGGCATCACCAGGGTCCGGTCGTCCATCACGTGCACGAAGCCCGCCGGGTCGCCCTTGGGTGAGACGTCGCAGCTGCCGTCGGCGGCGGCGGTCGCGAGCAGGAGGAACGGTGACGCGGCGATCCACGCCCGGTCCAGCTCGTGCAGCGCGGTGCGCTCCTTGCCGACCGCGCGCTCCGACGGCTCGCCGAGCAGCGCACGCAGCTCGGCCTCGGAGGTGATGTCGGTCCACGACGCGGTGTCCACGGTCATCCACGGTCCTCCGGCTCGGCGGGTGCCCAGCTGCACCAGCGGCCACGACCTTGGCACGGATCGGGGTTCGCGGTCACCACACTTCGTCGCTCACCTGCGCGAGCGCACCATCACCGGGGCCTTGCCGACGCGGATCGCCTCGCCACCGGTGAGCCGGGTGCGGTGGCCGCGCAGGTCGACCCTGCGCGTGGCGGACCGCACGGCCCGCACGGTGGCCTTGTGCGAGGGGTTCCAGTAGATCCGCTTGGTGCCGCGGGCGTACCTCAGCTCACAGGTCCAGGTCCCGCGCTGGTCACGCGCGCAGCCGCGGGTCCGGGTGCGGAGCAGCCAGCCGCGCGCGACGTCGTAGGCGACGCCGGCCCGGGTCTTGGTGGTCCCGTCGGCGAAGGTCAGCTGGGTGTTCGCCAGGTGCTGCAGGTCCCAGCCGTACCAGAACATCCGCTTGACGTCGTACTGCGCGTTGAGGACCAGGGTGCGCCCGACGAAGGCGGCCTCCTTGCCCCGCTTGATGTTGCGCGCGGTGCCGCCGCCGAGCAGCCCGTAGTTGATCTCGGTGTTCCAGATCGGCTTGTGCACGCCGGCCCGGGACAGCATGCTGCGGACGGCGCCGAGGAGCCGCATCGAGTGCTCGGGACCCTGCTTCGGCAGCGGATAGAGGTTCAGCGACACGGCGTCGACGTACGAGGCGACCCGCTTGCCGCCGACCCGGGTGGCGTAGAAGGTGCGCAGCCACCGGCGCTGCCCGGTGAGCCGGGTGGCCAGCGCGGGCGCGACGACCTTGGCACGCGGGTCGTTGTTGGCGACGACCCTGGCGGTCCACCGGGTCAGCTTCGCCATCTGCCGGGCGCTGCCGTTCCAGTAGCCGGCGACGTTGGCCTCGTTCCAGACCTGGTAGTCGACGTGCCGACCGCGGTAGCGCCGGACGACCGTGTACACGTAGTCGATCCACGACGCCTTGGTGGGCATGGACGCCGCGCCACGGCCGTAGCTGCCCCACTTGTGGGGGTGGCGGGAGTGGAAGCGGGGGGACTGCCCGAGGACCAGCAGCACCTTCGCGTGGTGGGAGCGGGCGGCCGCGACCTGCGAGTCGAGCCGAGCGAAGTCGTAGCGCCCCTTCGCCGTCTCGATCTCCCGCCAGCTGACGCCGGAGTCCCAGAGACGGATCTGGCCGACCTGAGCCCTGGGCCACGAGGTCGGGCTGCTGTCATGCAGGCCGAAGAAGGACGGACCCACGCGCCGGTGGGCGCTCGCCTCGGCTGGCGTTGCGGGCAGGAGGGTGACCGCGAGCGCGGCCGCGGCCGCGAGGGCGAGCAACCGCTGCAGGAATGACCCGATCGGAAGGGTGGTCGACAGAGTGGTGCGGGTCATCGGCGGTGTAGTCCCCCTGGTTGCTGGTGTGACGTCGGCGCGCTCGCCGTACGGCGGGTAGCGGCCGGGTGTGCTGCGGCTCGGTGCGCTGCAGCTCGGCTGGCACTGGGGACACGAACGAGGACGTGTCCGTCAAGCACCTCATCGCACCGAATGTCCGATGTCAACGTGGAGCGTGCGCGCTACGACGGGTCGAGCCCGACGATCTCCACCGTGTTCCCGGTGAAGTCGCTGACGAACGCCGTGCCGTCGCGCTCCAGGACGTCGTTGTTGGCCTGGTCGTAGAGCCGGCCGCTGCTCCCGGTGAAGACGCGCTCGGTCGCACCGTCGGCGGTGTCCATCACGGCCAGTCCCGGGCCGTCCTGCAGGCTGACGAGCAGGGTGGCACCCGCACCGCTGGTGAGCCCGTCCGGGTCGCCGTCAACCGGGTACCGCTTCCGCAGCGCCAGCGTGTAGGGATCGAGGGCGACGACGGTCCCGTCGGTCATGCACGCCGCCCACAGGTTCGGGCCGCTGATCGTGAGGTCCTGGACCCCGCCGCAGACCGCCTTGCTGCGTACGGGCTCGGTGCGGCGACCGGGCGCGACCCGGACGATCCGGCCGCCGGCGAAGTCGCCGACGAAGAGGGCGTTCGCCCCCGCGGTCACCAGTCGCGGTTCGCCGCCGACGTCGAAGCGCCGGACCACCGAGCCGTCGGAGGGGTCGACCTCGACCAGCGCGCCGTCGGCCTGGAGCACGACGAACAGGTGGCCGTCCAGGGCGGCCAGGCCTTCCGGCTCGCCGCCCAGGTCGACCGTGCGCACCACCGTGCCCGAGGACGGGTCGACCTGGGTGAGCCCGCCGTCGCCGATGGTCGTGACCCAGAACGAGCCGTTCAGCTGGAGCATCCGCAGCGGGGTGTCGCCGACCGGAATCGGCTCGCCGGGGGAACCCGACCCGTCCAGCGGGGCGATGGCGTCGCTGCCCGCGTAGGCGGCCCACACGGTGCCGTCCGGGGCCTCCGCGAGGCCGACCGGGCCGAGCAGCGGCCGGGCGGTGGCCGACTCCGAGGGGGACCCGGACGCCGGCCCCGAGGCGGGACCGGACCCGTTCCCGTCCGGCGGTGGCTCGGCCGAGGAGCCGCCGCAGGCTGCCACGACCAGCGCGGTCGCGAGCGTCAGGGAGGCGGCGAGCAGCGCCGACCGGGTCGAGCAGTGCCGCCGCATGGCGGGAACGCTAGGGCGTCGCGCCTCGGCTGCCGCGGCCGGCGGGCAGTCGACGCCGAGTTGTGACCTGGCGGGTGCCGCGCGCCGACCCCGAGGTCACGAGTCCTGCTCGGCCGCCGCCCGGGCCTCCGCGCCCTGCTCGCCGGCGCAGCCCTCGTCGTCACCGGCCACCCGGCCGACGTACCCGGCCACGCCGTCCGGCTCGGAGAAGGACTCGCTCATGAGTGGCAGACTGCCCGCGTGGCGGCCTACACACACCTGCACAGCGGGAAGGTCCGCGACCTGTACGAGGCGCCGGACGGGCTGCTGCTGATGGTGGCAAGCGACCGCATCTCGGCCTTCGACTTCATCCTCCCGACGCCGATCCCGGACAAGGGCCGCATCCTCACGGCGCTGTCGCTGTGGTGGTTCGAGCGGCTGGCCGACCTGGTGCCGAACCACGTCGTCTCCACCGACGTGCCGGCCGAGCACGCCGGTCGCGCGATCCTCTGCCGCCGGCTGGACATGTACCCGGTGGAGTGCGTGGCCCGCGGCTACCTCGCCGGGTCGGGCCTGGCTGACTACCTCGCCACCGGTGCCGTGTGCGGCGTGCCGCTGCCGGCGGGACTGGTCGACGGCTCCCGGCTGGCCGAGCCGGTCTTCACCCCGGCGACCAAGGCCGCGATGGGCGAGCACGACGAGAACGTCAGCTACGAGCGGGTGGTGTCCACCATCGGTTCTGACGCCGCGGCCGAGCTGCGCGACCTCACCCTCGCGGTGTACCGCCGGGCGCGGGACATCGCGCTCGAGCGCGGCATCGTCGTGGCCGACACGAAGCTGGAGCTCGGCCGGGACGCCGACGGCCGCACCGTGCTGGCCGACGAGGTCCTCACCCCGGACTCGTCCCGGTTCTGGCCGGTCGACGGCTGGGAGCCCGGCCGGGCCCAGCCGTCGTACGACAAGCAGTACGTGCGCGACTGGCTCACGTCACCGGAGTCCGGGTGGGACCGGCACTCCGGCGAGCAGCCGCCCCCGCTGCCGGACGAGGTCGTGGAGCGGACGCGGGCGAAGTACGTCGAGGCCTACGAGCGGCTGACCGGGCGCACGTTCGCCTGAGCCGCCGGCAGCCGGCAGCCGGCCGTGGCGACTGACTAGGGTCGAGCCATGACGTGGATGCTCACCGGCGGGGCCGGCTACATCGGTGCGCACATCGTGCGCGCCTTCCAGGCGATCGACCTCCCGGTGGTGGTCCTGGACGACCTGTCCGCCGGCGTCAAGGAGAACGTCCCGGCCGACGTGCCGTTCGTCCAGGCGTCGGTGGCCGACCCGGACGCGGTCCGCGGGGCGATCCGGGAGCACGAGGTGACCGGCGTGCTGCACCTCGCCGCCAAGAAGTCGGTGGAGGAGTCGGTCGCGAAGCCGCTGCTCTACTGGGACGAGAACGTCGGCGGGATGCGCTCGCTGCTGCAGTCCTGTGTCGACGAGGGCGTCGACCGGGTGCTGTTCTCCTCCAGCGCAGCGGTGTTCGGGGACCCGCCGGTGGAGCTGGTCGACGAGCAGACCCTGGCGGTCCCGATCAGCCCGTACGGCGAGAGCAAGCTGGTCGGCGAGTGGATGCTGCGGGACCTGGCAGCCGCCCAGCCGCTGCGGTGGGCGGCGCTGCGCTACTTCAACGTCGCGGGCACCGGTGCGCCGGAGCTGGCCGACCGCAGCGCCACCAACCTGGTCCCGTTGGCGTTGCGCGCGGTGGCGGCGGGCAAGAACCCGAAGCTGTTCGGCGACGACTACGCCACCCGCGACGGCTCCTGCATCCGCGACTACATCCACGTGGTCGACCTGGCCGAGGCGCACGCCGCGGCCGCCCGCCACCTGGACGAGAGCGACCTCGGCGAGGTCTACAACGTCGGCCGTGGCGAGGGGGTCACCGTCAAGGAGGTGCTCGAGACCGTCCGCGAGGTGACCGGCTCGGACTTCACGGTGGACGTCGTCGGCCGCCGGCCGGGGGACGCGCCGTCGTACTTCGCCGACTCGTCGAAGATCCGCGACCAGCTCGGCTGGCAGGCGCGCCTCGACCTCACCGACATGGTCCGCAGCTCCTGGGAGGCCATGCAGGCCGGGCAGCACTGACCGCCGCAGCCGCCGCTGCCCTGCAGCCTCCCAGCTGCCCTGACCCCCAGCTGCCCTGACCGCCCGAGTTGATCACGTTAACGTGATCAACTCGCACTGACTGTGGCCTGCAGGCCACAGGAAGTCCCAGATGATCACGTTAACGTGATCATCTGGAGTCGTCGGCGGCACGTACGGACGACGTCAGTCGGGCAGGAAGCCGCGGCGGCGGGCCACGGCGGCGGCCTCGGTGCGGCCGGACACACCGAGCTTGGCCAGGATGTTCGACACGTGCACGCTGACGGTCTTCGCGCTGATGAACAGCTGCCCGGCGACCTCCCGGTTGCTGCGTCCCTGGGCCACCAGGGCGAGCACCTCCAGCTCACGCGCGGTCAGCGCCTCGTCCCGACGGCTGGCATCGGCGGCGGGCCGCCCGTTGCCCGTACCGCCGACGGCGCGCAGCTCGCGCAGCAGCGGCTCGGCGCCGAGCCGGCGAGCCTCGGTCGTGGCGGCACTCACGGCGGCGTCGGCGTCGGCGGTGCGCCCGGCGGCCCGCAGCACCGCGGCCAGCCGGGCCTGCGACCGGGCGGTCTCGTAGGGGTGCCCCAGGACGCGGAACGCCTCGACGGTCGACTCCCACCCCGCGACCAGGTCCTCGAGCGGGGGCGGGTCGTCGCCGACGAGCCAACGCAGCCGGGCGTGCTCGGCATCGGTCCGGGCCAGCCAGGCCCGGCCTTCCGGACCCTCGTCCCAGACCGACTCGGTCCGCAGCCGGACGGCGCGGTGGGCCGCCTCGTGGAGCTCGTCGGCCAGCCGAACGAGGTCCTGGCGGTCCTGGCTCCCGGTGTGTGGCACCGCGCCCGCCAGCTGTCCCAGCAGCAGCGCGGACAACCGGATGCGGCCCTGGAAGTCGGGGTTCGCCCAGAGCGTGGTGACGGTGCGCACCAGCTCGTCGTGCGCCGCGATGGCCGCCGCCAGGTCGCCGCGGTCGCCGTGCAGGTCGATCGCGGCGAAGCCGGCGAACATCGCGACCATGCCCTCGCGCTGGGCGGTCGTGGCGAGCACCGGCAGCAGGTCGAGCGCGGACTCGTCGCCGCGACCGGCCCGGACGAGCATCCCGCTCGCGGTGACCATCGCCTCGGCCAGCTCGGGCGGGGACTCCGCGCGCAGGTCGGCCATCTCGGCCGCGTCGTCCCAGTCGCCGAGCAGGTAGGCCGCCTGGATGCCGAGCACCCGCGACTCCAGGCCGTACGGCGCCCAGGGCCGCCACTCCTCGCGGGCCCGCCGCTCGGTGCGCGCGTAGCCCTCGCGCGCCTCGGCCACCTCGCCCGCGTCGTACTGCAGGGTCGCGAGGTTGAAGATGCTGCGCAGCTCGGCGGCCAGGTCGCCCGCCGCCCGGGCAGCCTCGATCGTGCCGGCGAGGATCGCCCGCGACTCCGCGGTCTCGCCGCTGCGCTCGCGCAGCCGGGCCAGGGTGGTGCGGGCGTCAGCGGCGAGACCGACCCGACCGAGCCGGTCGGCGAGGTCGATCGCCTCGGTGGCGAAGGTAGCCGCCTCCTCGTGGCGTCGCAGCTCGGCCAGGGCGCGGGCGTGCATCGCCAGGATCTCGGCCCGGGCGTCGTCGTCCGGATGCTGCCCGACCAGCTCGAGGGCCTCGCTGGTGACGTCGAACGCGTCGGTGGCCGAGTCGCCGACGATGGCGATGCTCGCCTGCACCCGCAGCAGTCGCAGCCTCGCCTGCGGGGAGGTGGCGGGCTCGACGGCCCGCAGCTGGTCGCGGGCCAGTGCCAGGGCCCGGTACGTCTGCCCTGCCGCCAGGGCCGCTTCGCACGCCTTGACGGTGAGCTCGACGACGTCGAGGTCGTCGATGCCGGCGTGGGTCGCCAGCTCGAGCGCGAGCTCGTAGTGCCGGGCCGCCTCGTCCGGACCGGCGACGGTCATCGCCTCGTCACCGGCGGCCACGCTGGCCCGGGTGGCGGTCGCCAGGTCGTTGGCGGCCCGCGCGTGCTTGGCCAGCTCGGCCGCGGTTCCACCGACGCCGCCCTGCTGCAGCGCCCGGGCGTACGCCGCGTGCAGCCGCACCCGCTCACCGGGGAGCAGGTCGTCGTAGACGGCCTCGGCGAGCAGCGCGTGCCGGAACGCGTAGCCGTCGCCGCCGGTCGGCACCAGGACGTTGCGCTCGACCGCCGTGCGCAGCGCCGTGTCGAGGGAGACCACCTGGGTGTCGACGACGCGCTCGAGCAGCAGGTGCGGCACCCGCCGCCCGGACACCGCGGCGGCGCGCACCACCAGGCGCGAGTCCTCGTCGAGGCGGTCCAGGCGCACGAGCAGCAGGTCGGCCAGCGCCTCCGGGATCGAGTCGGCTCCCATCTCGGCGGCCTGGACGAGCTCCTCGGTGAAGAACGCGTTGCCCTCGGCGCGGCTCACGATGCGGCGGACTGCGCGGTCCGGCAGCGGTGCCGGGTGCAGCAGCTGCACCAGGTCGCGGACGTCGGAGTCGGGCAGCCGCTCGAGGTCGAGGCGCGTCACCCCCGGCAGCCGGGACCACTCCGCCGCGGTGGTGCGCAGCGGGTGCCGGCGGTGCAGGTCGTCGCTGCGGTACGACGCGACCAGCGCGACCGGCGCGTCGAACCGGCGGGAGAACAGGTAGCTGAGCAGCTCGCGGCTGGACTGGTCGGCCCAGTGCACGTCCTCGAGCACCAGCAGGAGCGGGGCGCCGCGGCCGAGCAGCTCCAGGGCTGCGTGGACGGCGGCGAACAGGCCGGGTCGGTCGATCCGGCCGTCGTCCGGGGCGACCGACGCGGCTGCGGCGTCGGACCCCGGCTGCTCGGGCAGCAGTCGCCGGGCGGGCATCAGCCGGGCGATGGGGGGAGTGGCCTCGACCAGCGAGCGGGCGAGGGTGGGTGACTCGGCGGCCAGACGGCCGAAGGCCTCGCTGAACGGGAGGTAGGGCAGGGCGCCGTCGCCGAAGTCGAGGCAGTGCCCGACCAGCACCCGGTGGCCGGCGTCCTCGGCATTGCTGCGCAGCTCGGCGAGCAGTCGGGTCTTGCCCACCCCGGCGTCGCCGGCGATGAGGACGGCGTTCTCGGGGCCGGGGCCCGGGCCGCGGCTCGACCGGGGATTGGTCTCGCCCCGCGACAGCCCGACGAGGCCCGCCAGCCGGGCGAGCTCAGCGGCTCGGCCGACCAGCGGGCCTCGGACTTCGGCGGCCGCCGGCATGGCGACCATCATCGTGGGCCGGACCGACAAGGGGCCAGCGACGGGATCCGCGCCCGGGGCCGTGCTCGGCTCCACGGGACTGACCGAGCTCACGAAGCACCCACGCGGCCAGGACGTGCGATCTCACTCGCCGTACCAGTCGATGGCCGGCGCCGCACCCTTCGGTGCCCGCCGGTGGAACAGCTTGCGGCCGGTCTTGCGGTGGTCCTTGAACGAGCCGGTGATGCGCTCGCGGCGGTAGTCGTCCTCGACTCCGGCGAAGGGACCGACGATCGAGCTCATGGCAACTCCTCTGGTGGAACGGTTCTGCTGACACAGAGGAATCTCGCCTGCTGAGGAGGGGGCCCACATCCGGACGATGTCCTATTCGTGGCGCCCGGTCGCCGGGCGCCCGCCTTAGGCCGGACCGAGCCGCCTAAGGAGCCTCTGACCTGCGGAAACGCGGTCGCCCGTCCCATCCGATCCGGCGCTGCAAGGCCGCCGGGACCCGGATCGGCCCCCCGATCGGACCCCGGATCGGGCCCCGGGGCGTCAGTGCCGGCCGGAGTCGAGGATGCGGGCGAGGAACTGGCGGGTGCGCGGCTCGACGGGGTCGACCAGCACCTGCTCCGGCGGGCCCTCCTCGCAGACCACGCCGGCGTCGAGGAACACCACCCGGTCGGCCGCCTGCCGGGCGAAGCTCATCTCATGGGTGGCCATGACGATGGTCATCCCCTGCTCCTTGAGCTCCCGGACCAGCCCGAGCACCTCGCCGACCAGCTCGGGGTCCAGCGCCGAGGTGACCTCGTCCAGCAGCAGCAGCCGCGGCTCGTTCGCCAGCGCCCGCACGACCGCCACCCGCTGCTGCTGGCCGCCGGAGAGCCGGTCCGGGTACTCCCCGGCCTTCTCCGCCAGCCCGACCCGCTCCAGCAGGGCCCTGGCCCTGTCCTCGGCCACGGCCTTCTCGAGCTTGCCGACCAGCCGCGGGGCGAGGGTCACGTTGTCCAGCACGGTCATGTGCGGGAAGAGGTTGTAGGCCTGGAACACCACGCCGATCCGGCGGCGGACGTCGTCGGCGTCGACCCGGGGGTCGGTGATGTCCTCGCCGTCGAGCCGGATGACGCCGTCGTCGACGGTCTCGAGCAGGTTGATGCAGCGCAGCAGGCTGGACTTGCCCGACCCGGAGGCGCCGATCAGCGTCACGACCTCGTGCTCGCCGACCACCAGGTCGACCGACCGGAGCACGGTCTGGGCCCCGAAGCGCTTCACGACGGCCTCGCAGGACAGCACCGGTGCGGAGCCGGCTGCGGCGGTCACAGCGCGCCGCTCGCCTGCTGCCGGCGTACGGCGCGCAGGGTCACCCAGTCGGCCAGCCGGATCGTGGGGATGGCCAGCAGCACGAACAGCAGCCCGGCCACGAGGTAGGGCGTGAAGTTGAACGCCGCGTCGGCCGCGACCTGCGCCTCCCGCACGGCGTCGAACGCACCGAGCACCGAGATCAGGCCGACGTCCTTCTGCAGCGCCACGAAGTCGTTGAGCAGCGGCGGCGTCACCCGGCGGACCGCCTGCGGCAGCACCACCCGGCGCATGGTCTGCCCGTAGGACAGGCCCAGCGAGCGCGCCGCCGCCCGCTGGCTCGGGTGCACCGACTCGATGCCGGCGCGGAACACCTCCGCGACGTACGCCGAGTAGGTGAGCACCAGCGCGATGGTGCCGAGCACCACCGGGTTGTCCGGGATGCCCTGCAGCCGCAGGCCGGGCAGCCCGAACCCGACGAGGTACAGCAGGATGATCAGGGGCATCCCGCGGAAGAAGTCGGTGTAGGCCGCCGCGAGGGCCCGGACCGGGAACCAGACCGCCCCCCGCAGGGTGCGCAGGGTGGCGATGCCGAGGCCGACCAGCACGATGAGCACCGCGCAGACGACGAGCACGCGGACGTTGAGCCACAGCCCGGACAGGATGCCCGGCAGCGAGTCGCGGGCCAGCTCGACGTCGAGGAACGTCGCCTTCACCCGCTGCCAGCCGGGCGACAGCACGATCGCGGTGCCGACAACCAGCAGGAACACGACGGTGCTTGCGGACGCGACGGCGGCGGACCGGCGGTTGCGCGCCCGGCGGTAGCCGGTCCGCCACTGCTGCAGCTCGCTCGGGCCGGCGTCGTCGGGCAGGAGCGGGAACGCCTCGGCCGGGACGGTCATGGCCGGGGCAGCGGACGGCCGGTCACGACAGGACCGGTGCCCCGCTCTGCGACAGCCACGTGTCGACGAGCTGCTGCAGGGTGCCGTCGGCGCGCAGCGCCTCGACCGCCTGGCTGACGCAGGTCGTGAGCGGGCTGCCCTTGTCCAGCACCAGGCCGAACTGCTCCGGCGTCCCTCCCGACGCCGGCAGCTGGCCGACGATCTTGCCCTTGTTCAGCTGGGCGGCGGCCATGTAGAACGCGGTCGGCAGGTCGGTGACGAGTGCGTCGACCTGGCCGTTCTCCAGGGCCTTCACGACGTCGTTGTTCGAGTTGTAGACGCGCGGCTTCTTGCTCGGCGCGACGACGTCCTGGATCGCCTGCAGGCTGGTCGTGCCCACCTGGGCTCCGAGGGTCAGGTCCTTGAGCCCGGCCAGCGTCGTCACGCCGGCCGCCTTGGTGCCCTTGGTGGTGACGACCGCCTGGCTCACGTCGTAGTACGGCGCGGAGAAGTCGACGGCCTCCTTGCGCTTCTCGGTGATCGAGAACTCGTTGATGTCGAAGTCCCAGTTCTTCGCCGTCGGCTTGAAGACGCTGTTGAACGGCACCCGCACCCAGGTGACCTCGGTGTCGCTGTACCCCATCTGGGTCGCGACCGCCTCGGCCACCGCGCCCTCGAAGCCCTCGCCGTTCTCGGGCTTGTCGTTGACGAACCACGGCTCGTAGACCGGCTTGTCGGTCGCGATCGTGAGCGTGCCGGCCGTGTGGGTCTGCAGGCTGTCCTTGGCACACGGGTCGGCCGACTCGCTCGACGAGGCGGAGGAGGTGGCGGACGGCGAGGTGGAGGTGCCCGCGGTGTCGGTCGAGTCGTCCGCGGGCGCGCACGCGGCGAGGGTCAGCACCCCCAGTGCGGTGAGCGCGGCGACGGCGGTACGGCGGGGGCGGAGACCCAGAAGCGTCATGCGCGTGATCGTAGGCATCCGGTGCCCCCACCGCCGGGCTGTCTCGCACTTCACCTCGAGCCGAGCCGCCCCCAGGAGTGATCGTTTGCGACATTCCGCCCCGACCCGCCGCAGCAAGGTGCGGCGTGTCCGTGCCGCAGGTCGCAAACGATCATGACCGCGCACGCCGCGACGAACGTGGCGACCCGTGGCGACGGACGTGGCGACCCGGGCGACACGTGCCGACACGGTGGCGCGCGGCGGTGGGGCCGGCCGGCGTCGGTACCCTGAGGCGTACCGCCCCGCCAACGCCCACCGCCTGGAGCGCCCGGATGGCCCGCGTCGTCGTCGACGTCATGCTCAAGCCCGAGATCCTCGACCCCCAGGGCAAGGCCGTGCACCAGGCCCTCCCGCGGCTCGGCTACGACGGCATCGCCGGCGTCCGGCAGGGCAAGCGCTTCGAGCTGGAGGTCGAGGGCGAGGTGACCGAGGAGCGGCTGGCGCAGATCCGCGGCGCCGCCGAGACGCTGCTCTCCAACCCGGTCATCGAGGACTTCACGGTCCGGGTCGAGCAGGCCTGATGCGGACCATCACACCGGGTCGCTGCTCGCCGGCGCTCGCCCGGACCGGGCGGGGGCCACGATGAAGGTCGGGGTCGTCACCTTCCCCGGCTCCCTGGACGACGGCGACGCCGGGCGGGCGGTCACGCTCGCGGGCGGCGAGCCGGTGCGGCTCTGGCACGCCGATGCCGACCTGCACGGCGTCGACGCGGTGGTGCTGCCCGGCGGGTTCTCCTACGGCGACTACCTGCGCTGCGGCGCGATCGCCCGGTTCGCGCCGGTCATGGGGCCGCTCGTCGAGGCCGCCCGCGGTGGTCTGCCGGTGCTCGGCATCTGCAACGGCTTCCAGGTGCTGTGCGAGTCGCACCTGTTGCCGGGTGCGCTGATCCGCAACGACCACCGCAAGTTCGTCTGCCGCGACCAGCGGCTGCGGGTCGAGTCGACGGCCACCGCCTGGACGTCGCACTACGCCGCGGGGCAGGAGATCGTCGTACCGCTCAAGAACGGCGAGGGCGGCTACGTCGCCGACGAGGCCACCCTCGACGCGCTGGAGGATGAGGGCCGGGTGGTCGCGCGGTACGTCGGTGCCAACCCGAACGGCTCCTACCGCGGGATCGCCGGCATCGCCAACGACCGCGGCAACGTCGTCGGGCTGATGCCGCACCCCGAGCACGCGGTCGAGGAGCTGACCGGCCCGAGCACCGACGGGCTGGGCTTCTTCACCTCGGCTCTCCACGCGGTGGTGGGCGCATGAGCGAGACCGTCAAGGACGCGGAGGCGACGCCGGACGTCGAGCAGCCCTACCGCGAGCTGGGGCTCAAGGACGACGAGTACGCCCGGATCCGGGAGATCCTCGGCCGGCGCCCCACCAGCGCCGAGCTGGCGATGTACTCGGTCATGTGGAGCGAGCACTGCTCGTACAAGTCGAGCAAGGTGCACCTGCGCCAGTTCAGCGAGAAGGCACCGCAGACCGACGCGATGCTGGTCGGCATCGGCGAGAACGCCGGCGTCGTCGACATCGGCGGCGGCTGGGCCGTGACGTTCAAGGTCGAGAGCCACAACCACCCGAGCTACGTCGAGCCCTACCAGGGCGCCGCCACCGGCGTCGGCGGCATCGTGCGCGACATCATGTCGATGGGCGCCCGGCCGGTCGCCGTGATGGACCCGCTGCGCTTCGGGCCGGCCGATGCCGCCGACACCCGCCGGGTCCTGCCCGGCGTCGTCGCCGGGATCGGCGGCTACGGCAACTGTCTCGGCCTGCCCAACATCGGCGGCGAGGTCGTGTTCGACCCGTCGTACGCGGGCAACCCGCTGGTCAACGCGCTGTGCGTGGGGGTGATGCGGCACGAGGACATCAAGCTCGCGTTCGCCTCCGGCAGCGGCAACCTGGTCGTGCTGTTCGGCGCCGCGACCGGCGGCGACGGCATCGGGGGCGTCTCGGTCCTCGCGTCGGAGACCTTCGACGACGCCCACCCGACCAAACGGCCCGCGGTGCAGGTCGGCGACCCGTTCATGGAGAAGGTCCTGATCGAGTGCTGCCTGGACGTGTTCGCGGCTGACCTGGTCGTCGGCATCCAGGACCTCGGCGGCGCGGGCCTGTCCTGCGCGACCTCCGAGCTCGCCTCCAACGGCGACGGCGGCATGACCGTGTGGCTCGACCGGGTCCCGCTGCGCGACTCCTCGCTGCGCCCCGAGGAGATCCTCATGAGCGAGTCGCAGGAACGCATGTGCGCGGTGGTCGAGCCGGCCAAGCTCGACGCGTTCCTCGACATCTGCGCGAAGTGGGACGTGCTGGCCACCGTCATCGGCGAGGTCGACGACTCCGGCCGGCTCACCGTGCAGTGGCACGGCGAGACGATCGTCGACGTGCCGCCGCGCACGGTCGCGCACGAGGGGCCGGTCTACGAGCGCCCCTACGCCCGGCCGTCCTGGCAGGACGCGCTGCAGGCGAACGACCCGTCGCGGCTTCCCCGTCCGGTGTCCGGCGACGAGCTGCGCGCGACGGTTCTGCAGATGGTGGCGGCGCCTAACCTCGCCTCGAAGGCGTGGGTCACCGACCAGTACGACCGCTACGTCCTGGGCAACACGGTGCTCGCCCAGCCGGAGGACGCCGGCGTCGTCCGGGTCGACGAGAGCAGCAACCTCGGTGTCGCGCTGGCCACCGACGGCAACGGCCGGTTCGCCAAGCTCGACCCGTACGCCGGTGCGCAGCTGGCGCTGTCCGAGGCCTACCGCAACGTCGCGGTCAGCGGTGCCCGGCCGCTGGCGGTCACCGACTGCCTGAACTTCGGCTCCCCCGAGGACCCCGACGTCATGTGGCAGTTCGCCGAGGCGACCCGCGGCCTCGCCGACGCCTGCCTCGAGCTCGGGGTCCCCGTGACCGGCGGGAACGTGAGCTTCTACAACCAGACCGGTGACGTCGCCATCAACCCGACCCCCGTCGTCGGGGTGCTGGGCGTGGTGGCCGACGTGCGCCGTCGCGTCCCGATCGGGTTCGGGGCCGATGGCGAGACCGTGGTGCTGCTCGGCGAGACCCGCGACGAGCTCGGCGGCTCGGAGTGGGCCCACCACGTGCACAGGCACCTGGGCGGCCGGCCGCCCCGGGTCGACCTGGCCGCGGAGCGGGCTCTCGGCCGGCTGATGGCCGACGCGGCCGGCGACGGGCTGGTCGCCGCGGCGCACGACGTCTCCGACGGGGGGCTGGTGCAGACGCTGGCCGAGATGGCGCTGCGGCGCGGCGTCGGAGTGACCGTGACCCTCGAGGGCGACCCGTTCGTCGCGCTGTTCTCCGAGTCGGTCGCGCGGGCCGTCGTGTCGGTCGCCCCGGACCGGTCCGAGGAGCTGCTCTCCCGGGCCGCGTCGTACGGCGTGCCGGCAGCCGTGATCGGCCGGACCGGCGGCGCCGAGCTGTCCGTCGACGGGTCCTTCGCGGTCGGCCTGGACGAGCTGCGCGCCGCCCACGACGCCACCCTGCCGGCCCTCTTCGGCTGACCCTGGGGCGCTCGTTTGCGACCTGGGCCCCCGACACGCCGGGCTGACGCCGGCGTGTCGCGGGGCGGATGTCGCAAACGAGCATCCGGTGGACGGCGCATCCGGTGGACGGCTGGACGGGTGGACGGCTGGACGGCTGGACGGGTGGACGGATGTGGAGCGGGCGGCTGGTCGCGAACCAACACCTCCACCCTGGAAGGGTGGCGCTCTAGCCGGTTGAGCTACGCCCGCATGCTCCGCGCGTCCGCGAGGAGACCCGGCACCATATCCCGACCGGTCGGTCGGCCCTCGCGGCGGGCGGTCCCGCCGGCTCGGCCGCGCCGACCGCACCGGCATAGGGTGCCGCCGTGCCGCTCAACCCCCAGGACTTCTACGACCGCACCCTCGCCCACGCCGGCACCGACCGCCGGCTGCCCCTGCCCGAGCAGTCGATGTGGGAGATCTTCCCGTTCGAGCCGGACTCGCTGCGGGTCAAGCCGCTCGACGACCTGACCCTGCCCGAGCCGCCACGCCGGGGCGAGAACGGCGACGAGTGCTGGCGCTGCAGCCACCCGGACGACGACGTCGTCTGGGCCAACGACCGCTGGGTCGTCACGCCGTTCGCGGAGTCGCGGCTGCCGTTCGCGGTGATGCTGATGCCGCGAGCCCACCTCGACCTCGGCGACCTCGACGACGCGATGGCCGCCGAGCTCGGGGTGCTGGCCGCCCGGATCACCCGGGCCGTCGAGGCGCTCGACCTCGTCGGCCGGGTGCACCTGTACAAGTTCGGCGACGGCGGCGCCCACCTGCACGCGTTCCTGCTCGGCCGCCCGGCGGGGATGCTCCAGCTGCGCGGTTCCTGCCTCACGCTCTGGGAGGAGATGCTGCCCGAGCTCCCGGCCGAGGACGCCGCCGCGGTGCTGGCGGTGGCCGTGGCCGCCTTGGCCGACCTCGGGCGGGCGAGGGCCTGACGTGCCCGCCCGCCGACGTACCGATCCCGGCACCGGCCGGGCCGCGCTCGGCCGGGTGCTCGAGGCGCACACCCTGGAGGACGCGGACCTGCGCGACGCGGTGCGGTTCCTGCTCGAGGAGCTGGCGTCCCGGGCGCCCGGGCGGTCGGTGGAGGTGCGGGTGCCGCCGTACGGCGCGGTGCAGTGCGTCGACGGCCCGCGGCACACGCGGGGCACGCCCCCGAACGTGGTCGAGATCGACGCCCTGACCTGGGTGGCCCTGGCGACCGGGGGCACGTCCTGGCCGGCCGCGGTGGCCGACGGACTCGCCCGGGCGAGTGGTGAGCGCGCCGACCTGTCCGCATTTCTCCCGTTGGTCTGAGAACCTGCCGGGGTGACGCCGCACCACCGCCTCCACCACCGACAGCAGCGGCCGGCCCGAGCGGTCGCCGCGCTGGTCGCCGTGCTGACCCTGTCCGCCGTACCCCTGCTGGCGGCCCCGGCAGCGGCCGACGACCAGCCCGCCCCGACCGGGGTCGTCACGACCCGCGAGGTCGTGGGCACCTCGGTGCAGGGTCGCCCGATCGTCGCGATCCACCGGGCCCGGGAGGGCGCGACCCGCACCGTTCTCGTGATCGGCAGCATCCACGGCGACGAGAAGGCCGGGCTCCGCGTCGTCCGTCGGCTGCGGACCCGTGCGCACCTGCCGGCCGACCTCGACCTGTGGCTGGTCCCGACGGTGAACCCGGACGGCACCGTCGCCGACCGGCGCACCAACGCGCACGGCGTCGACCTCAACCGCAACTTCCCCTACCGGTGGCACAGCAGCGCCCGCGGCGCGACCTGGAGCGGGCCCGGCCACCTCAGCGAGCCGGAGAGCCGGGCGCTGAAGGCCCTGCACCACCGGCTCGACCCGGTGCTCACCCTCGTCTTCCACCAGCCGCTCTTCGGCGTCGGTTCTCTCGACCGGGGGATGCGCACCGTGCGCGAGATCGCCGCCGGGATGAGGCTTCCGGTCGACGACTTCCACTGCACCGGGGTCTGTCACGGCACGTTCACCGGATGGGTCAACCACCGCCGCGAGGGGCTGGGCGTCACCGTGGAGTTCGGCCGTCGGGTGCCGTCGTGGCGGATCACCCGCGCCGCCCGCACGATCGTCCGGGTCGGCTCGGACCTGCGCTGACGGTGCGCGACCAGGGCCGGACCGGTGGGCGCCCGGCAGATCTGGATCTTTACGGCCCCGCGCGGGGGTGCTAGGACTCGGGTCAGCGGCCCGCACACCGCACGGGCCGACGAACCCCGGAGGCTCCGCCATGGACGACCCGTATCTCGGCGCGCCCGACGTGCACGTCTTCCCCGCCAACCTCTCCCTGCCCGGCATCGGCGTGCTCCCCATCAACGCCTACCTGCTCATGGCCGAGGAGCCGGTCCTCATCGACACCGGCATCGGCGTCGACACGGCTGAGTTCATCGACGCGGTGGGCTCGGTCGTGCCGCTGGAGGAGCTCAAGTGGGTCTGGCTGACCCATGACGACGCCGACCACACGGGGAGCATCGCGAAGGTGATGGAGCTCGCCCCCAACGCCCGGCTGGTGACGCACGGCATGGGGGCGCTCCGGATGGCGAGCTGGTGGCCGGTACCGCTGGACCGGGTGCACGCGATCCGTCCCGGCGACGACCTGCCCGTCGGCGACCGCACACTGACCGCCGTCGCTCCGCCGCTGTTCGACAACCCGACCTCGATCGGGCTGCTCGACCGCTCCACCGGAGCCTTCTTCTCGGTCGACTCGTTCGGCGCCATCATCCCGGAGGCGACCCAGGACGTGGCCGAGGTGCCGGCGGACGCGCTCGCCGGAGGCATGGTCGGCTGGGCGGTCAGCGACTCGCCCTGGGCGCACGTGACCGACCGGGCGAAGTTCTCCGCGGTGCTGGACCGGGTGCGCAAGCTGGCGCCGACCAGGCTCTTCTCCTCGCACCTCCCGGCCGCGAGCGGCACGTCGATGGAGGACTTCCTCACGCTGCTCGAGACGGTTCCGGACGCCGAGCCCGACATGCCCCCCGACGCCGCCCAGTTCGCCATGCTCATCGAGGCCATGGCGGCCGAGCAGCAGGCGCGGGTGCCGGGACAGCGCGGCGACGCACCGGTGGGGGATCCTGCCACCGCGTAGCCGGTCGGGCCGTCAGCCGTCGGGTCCCGTCGGCGGGGCCGGCGTCGGGAACGTCTGCTCGAGACGGGGCGAGACGGCGGATCCTGGTGCCCCACCGGGGTGCCCCGACGGATTCCGGCGCCCGGCGTGATCTCTACCGCTACCTTGTCCGCCACGGGGACGGCTCTGGCGGAGGTGCCACCACCCATGACGAGCGAGGCCGCGGTGCGGCTCGTGGGGCTGCGCAAGGTCTTCCCCGCGCGCGGTGAGGACGACGTCGTCGCCGTCGACTCGGTCGACCTCGAGGTCGGCGACGGTGAGTTCTTCGCCATGCTCGGACCGTCCGGCTCGGGCAAGACCACGGTGCTGCGGCTGATCGCCGGGTTCGAGACCCCGACGTCCGGCCGGGTCCACCTCGGCGGCCGGGACGTCACCCGCGACGCACCGTTCGATCGCGACGTCAACACCGTCTTCCAGGACTACGCGTTGTTCCCGCACATGTCGGTGCTGGAGAACGTCGCCTACGGACTCATGGTCAAGGGGGTCGGCAAGGCCGAGCGACGGAGCCGGGCCGCCGAGGCGCTGGCGAGCGTGCGCCTGGACGGCTTCGGCTCCCGGCGGCCGGGGCAGCTCTCCGGCGGCCAGCGGCAGCGCGTCGCACTCGCCCGGGCGCTGGTCAACCGTCCCCGGGTGCTGCTGCTGGACGAGCCGCTGGGCGCACTCGACCTCAAGCTGCGCGAGGAGATGCAGGTCGAGCTCAAAGGGATCCAGCGCGACGTCGGCATCACCTTCGTCTTCGTCACCCATGACCAGGAGGAGGCGCTGACCATGAGCGACCGGATCGCGGTGTTCCACCGCGGCCGGGTCGAGCAGGTCGGCACTGCCCGCGAGGTCTACGAGCACCCGGCGTCGGAGTTCGTCGCCGGTTTCGTGGGGACCTCCAACCTGCTCGCGGGCGAGGTGGCCGAGGCCCTCCTCGGGGAGCCGGCGGCGTTCTCGGTGCGGCCGGAGAAGCTCCGGCTCTCGCCTGCCGGGGACAGCCGGTCGGGACTGGTCACGTCGGCGGACGTGGTGGCCGAGGGCGTCGTGACCGAGGTCGTCTACACGGGAGTCGCGACCAAGGTCCTCGTCCGGCTCGACGCCGGCGCGGACCTGACCGCGCTGGTCCAGAACACCGGCGACGCCGGTGAGGTCGTACCGGTCCGTGGTGACCGGGTCCGGGTGGGGTTCGCCCGGGCACACGTGTACCGGGTGACCGGTGACCACGCGGTCGCAGGCCGCGGCACGGCTGCAGGGAACGATCAGGAAGGCACCGACCGCGTGCGGGGCGCGGCCCATCAGAGAGGAACCAGATGACCGGCAAGGGACTCGTCGCGATCTCCGCTGCGGCACTGCTCGCACTCGCCGCCTGCGGAGGCAGCGACGCCACGAGCAGCCCCGGCCCGACCGGCTCCGGCAACGAGGCCGGTGGCCAGGCGTTCACGCCGCCGAAGCTCTCGGCGCTGGACAAGCTCGGCACCCCGGAAGGTGAGCTGAACATCGTCGCGTGGGCCGGCTACGCCGAGGACGGCTCCACCGACCCGTCCGTCGACTGGGTGACGCCGTTCGAGAAGGAGACCGGCTGCCAGGTCAGTGTGAAGACCGCGCCGACCTCCGACGACATGGTCAACCTCATGAAGACCGGGCAGTACGACGTGGTGTCCGCCTCCGGCGACGCCTCGCTGCGTCTCATCGCTGCGGGGGACGTCGAGCCGGTCAACACCGACCTGGTCCCGAACTATGCCGACGTGTTCGACGGCCTGAAGATGAAGGCCTGGAACAGCGTCGACGGCGTCTCCTACGGCATCCCACACGGTCGCGGGGCGAACCTGCTGATGTACAACACCGAGAAGGTGACCCCGGCCCCGACGTCGTGGAGCGTGGTCTTCGACGGCGGGTCGGCGTACCAGGGTCACGTGACGGCGTACGACTCGCCGATCTACATCGCGGACGCCGCCGTGTATCTCATGGCCACCAAGCCCGACCTCAACATCAAGAACCCCTACGCCCTCGACGACAAGCAGTTCGCCGCCGCGGTCGACCTGCTGAAGGCGCAGAACGCCAACATCGGCGAGTACTGGTCGGACTACACCAAGGAGATCCAGGCCTTCAAGAACGGCGACTCGCTGGTGGGCACGACCTGGCAGATCATCGCCAACCTCGCCGAGGCGGAGAAGGCGAAGGTGGCCGCGGTGCTGCCGAGCGAGGGCGCCACCGGCTGGTCGGACACCTGGATGGTGGCGACCAAGAGCGTGCACAAGACCTGCGCGTACCTCTGGATGGACCACATCATCAGCCCGAAGGCGAACGCCCAGGTGGCCGAGTGGTTCGGCGAGGCGCCGTCGAACAGCAAGTCCTGCGCCGAGACGTCGGACAAGAACTTCTGCGAGACGTTCCACGCCAGCGACGAGGCCTACTTCGACCAGGTCTGGTACTGGAACACGCCGATCGCGCAGTGCCTCGACGGCCGCACGGACGTCCAGTGCAAGGACTACGGCGACTGGACGACGGCCTGGCAGGAGATCAAGGGCTGACGGCGGTCGGGAGCAGGGAGGACGACGTGCGGCGGCGGCGGTGCTGAGGCGGCTCTCCAGCGCGCTGCACCGGCACCCCCGGTTGCGGCTGGTGCTGTTGCTGGCCGCGCCGATGCTGGTGCTCGTCGTGGTGTACCTCGGGGCGCTCGCCGTCCTCCTGCTCTCGGCGTTCTGGTCCACCGACGTGTTCACCGGCGACGTGGTGAAGACGTTCACGCTGGACAACTTCCGCGACGTCGTCAGCAGCGCGACGTACCGCACGGTGATCCTGCGCACCGTTCTGGTCGCGCTGTCGGTGACGGCGATCTGCGCGGTCCTCGCGTTCCCGATGGCGTTCTACATGGCCAAGGTCGCCTCGCCCCGTGCGCGGCGGCTGCTGGTGGTCGCGGTCCTGACGCCGCTGTGGGCGAGCTACCTCGTCAAGGCGTACGCCTGGCGGTCGATGCTCGCCGGCAACGGCGTCGTCAACTGGGCGCTGGAGCCGCTCGGGCTGCGTGGTCCGGGCTTCGGCGTGCCCGCGACGGTCATCGTGCTGAGCTACCTGTGGCTGCCGTACATGATCCTGCCCGTGTACGCCGGGCTGGAACGGCTGCCGGACTCGCTGCTCGAGGCGTCCGGCGACCTCGGCGCCAAGGCGTGGCGGACCTTCCGCTCGGTCGTCGCGCCGCTCGCGTTCCCCGCCGTGGTCGCGGGCGCGATCTTCACCTTCTCGCTCAGCCTCGGCGACTACATCGCGGTGCAGATCGTGGGCGGGAAGAGCCAGCTGCTGGGGAACCTGATCCAGGGGAACTCGGGAGCGGCGAACAACCTGCCGCTCGCTGCTGCCCTCGCTGCCGTTCCTGTCCTGATCATGGTCGTCTTCCTGCTCGGCGTCCGCCGCACCGGCGCCCTGGACAACCTGTGAGCACCCCACGGAGTCGCTCGCGGCGTCGTGACGCTGCTCTCCCGGCCTCGCTACGCCCGCGACCGCGCGCGGTCCCCGGTGACCTGGCATGAGGTTGTCGCGACAGGCCCGCGCCGCCCTCGCCACCCTGATGGGGGTCGGGCTGGCCGTGGTGTACATCCCGCTGGCCGTCGTACTCATCTCGTCGTTCAACCCGGACCGGACCTTCGGCTGGCCGCCCAGCGGCGTGACGCTGGAGTGGTGGCAGCGGGCGTGGGACAACCCGGGTGCCCGGTCGGCGCTGGCCACGTCGGTGCGGGCCGGGCTCGGCGCGACCGCGGTGGCCCTGGTCCTCGGCACGATGGCGGCCTTCGCGGTGGGGCGTTACAGCTTCTTCGGCCGGGAGGCGGTGTCGATCCTCGTCGTCCTGCCGATCGCGCTGCCGGGCATCGTCACCGGCATCGCGCTGTCCAACGCGATCCGCACCACGCTGCAGCCACTCGGCGTCAACCTCGGGATGTTCACGGTCATCGTCGGGCACGCGACGTTCTGCGTCGTGGTCGTCTACAACAACGTCCTGGCCCGGCTGCGCCGCACTGGCGGATCGCTGGAGGAGGCGTCGATGGACCTCGGTGCCGGGGTGTTCCAGACCTTCCGGCACGTGACGTTCCCGGCCATGCGCTCGGCGCTGGTGGCCGGCGGCCTGCTCGCCTTCGCGCTGTCCTTCGACGAGATCATCGTGACGACCTTCACCGCCGGGCCGCGGGTGCAGACCCTGCCGTTGTGGATCTTCACGAACCTGGCCCGGCCCAACCAGGCGCCGGTGGTCGCGGTGGTCGCGGCGCTGCTGATCCTGCTGTCGGTGGTGCCGGTGTGGCTGGCCCAGCGGGTGTCGGCCGACAACGCCGGCGGCGGCCGCCTCTGACCCCCCACCACCCCTCCGCCGAGTGGTGGGTTCGGCACCTGGAATGTCCGCTCCAACCTGCGGAAGCCACCACTCGGCGGGGGTCGGGGAGGGGCGCAGGACGGCACGTAGGCTGGTCGGGTGCCATCGAGCCGCCGTCCGCCCCGCTACGCCGCCTTCCTCGCCACCGGCGCCGTCGCCGGCCTGGTGGTGGCGCTGGTGCTCGCGCTCGGGCCCGGCGAGGTGGCCGGTGACGAGGCGCGCGTGATCGGCTACCTGGGCGCGCTCCTGGCCGGGCTCGGCGCCCTGCTCGGAGGGGTCGTCGCGGTGTTGCTGGAGGGTCGCCGCCGCTGAGCCCCGGGCCGCCCCGGCCGCCCGGCCCGCTCTCCGACCACGTCGCCGGTGTCCAGGGGGTGTCGCCGGTCCGGCCCGCGACGAACCGCCCGTACACTCGGGCCCGTGCCCGGTGGCGACGGACGGCTCAACCACGATCTCGACCCCTCCGACCGTGGACCCCAGGACGCCTGCGGCGTCTTCGGCGTGTGGACCGGGGACCGGTCCGGCGAGGACCTCACCGAGGTGGCCAAGCTCACCTACTTCGGCCTGTACGCCCTGCAGCACCGCGGTCAGGAGTCGGCCGGCATCGCGGTGAGCAACGGCTCGCAGATCCTCGTCTACAAGGACATGGGCCTGGTCGCGCAGGTCTTCGACGAGGGCAACCTGGGATCGCTGCGCGGCTACCTGGCCATCGGCCACACCCGGTACTCGACGACCGGGGCCAGCGTCTGGGAGAACGCGCAGCCGACGTTCCGCTCCACGGCGGCGGGCTCCATCGCGCTGGGGCACAACGGCAACCTCACCAACACCCGCGACCTGCTGGAGCTGGTCGAGAAGCGTGCGGCCGACAGCGGTCAGCTGCCCTACGACGGCGCCGCGCCCACCGCTGACGAGACCCGCCGCTGGCGTGAGGGGATGCGGGCGCACCGCGCCGCGCTGCACTCGACCACCGACACCGAGATCATCACGGCGCTGCTCGCGTCCTACCCGGACCGCTCGCTGGAGCAGGCCTCCCTCGAGGTGCTGCCGCAGCTGCGCGGCGCGTTCTCCCTCGTGTTCATGGACGAGGAGACGCTGTACGCCGCCCGCGACCCGCACGGCATCCGGCCGCTCGTGCTGGGCAAGCTGGAGCGCGGCTGGGTGGTGGCCAGCGAGACCGCTGCGCTGGACATCGTCGGCGCGTCGTTCGTCCGGGAGATCGAGGCCGGCGAGCTGATCGCCGTGGACGGACACGGGCTCCGGTCGTCGCGGTTCGCGGACGCGACACCGAAGGGCTGCCTGTTCGAGTACGTCTACCTGGCCCGGCCGGACACGAGGATCGCCGGCCGGTCGGTGCACGCGACCCGTGTCGAGGTCGGTCGCCGGCTGGCCGAGGAGGCCCCGGCCGACGCCGACCTGGTGATCCCGGTACCCGAGTCCGGCACGCCGGCCGCGGTCGGGTACTCGCAGGGCAGCGGCATCCCGTACGGCCTCGGCCTGGTGAAGAACTCCTACGTCGGTCGCACCTTCATCCAGCCGTCGCAGACGATCCGGCAGCTCGGCATCCGGCTCAAGCTCAACCCCCTGCGTGAGGTGATCGCCGGACAGCGGCTGGTCGTGGTCGACGACTCGATCGTGCGCGGCAACACCCAGCGGGCCCTGGTGCGGATGCTGCGCGAGGCGGGCGCCGCCGAGGTGCACGTGCGCATCTCCTCGCCGCCGGTGAAGTGGCCGTGCTTCTACGGCATCGACTTCGCCTCGCCGGCGGAGCTGATCGCCAACGGCCTGGCGGTGGAGGAGATCCGCGCCTCGATCGACGCGGACTCGCTGGCCTACGTCTCGCTCGAGGGGCTGGTCGCTGCCACCGAGCAGCCGACGGAGAACCTCTGCCGGGCCTGCTTCGACGGCACCTACCCGGTCGAGCTGCCCGAGCCGGAGCTGCTCGGCAAGCACCTGCTCGAGGTGGCCCCCGCGACCCTGCTCGGCGGCGCCGGCGCCGCCGACGCGCTGACCAGGCCCTGACGGCGGTCCGCGCCCTTGCAGGTCACCAGCGGACCAGCTTCCAGATCTCGGGCTGCGGTTCACCGGTCCCGCCGACCTCGACGAAGATCTCGACGGCGCACTTCAGGTGCCGCATCGCCTCCTCGGGACGTCCGGTGGCCTGCAGGAGGTCGGCCAGGTTGTTGCGCAGCGCGGCTTCCCGGTGGCGGTCGCCGAGCCCGACGCAGAGCGCCAGCGCCTCGCCGGTGAGAGCGGTCGCCTGGTCGAGCTCGCCGCGGGCGCGGTGGGCCAACGCGAGGTTGTTCAGGGCGGCGACCCGCAGGTCGGCGTCGCCGACCCGCTCGGCCAGCGCCCGCCCCTGGGTCAGCTGCGCGAGCGCGGTGCCGTGGTCGCCCGCGGCGGTGGCCAGCAGTCCGAGCAGGTTGTGCGCCTGGCACCGGGCGAGGTCGTCGCCGGCCGCCTCCGCGAGCTCCGCGGCAGCCTCGGCGAGGACCTGCGCCCGGTCGGGCTCGCCCAGCTCCTGCATGGTCAGGCTGAGGTCGGCGGTCACCCGGGCCCGGGCGCCCACCTCGGATGCGGGCAGCGCGGCGAGGGCGCCCTCGAGGTGGGCGGCCGCGAGCGTCCACTCGCCACGGCGGTGCTGCAGGCGGCCGAGCCGGTGCTCGACGGCCGGCAGCTCGCCGGCCGCCGCGGTCGAGGCCGCCTCCTCCAGCGTCTGCAGCGCGGTCAGGTAGTCGCCCAGTGCCGTCTGCACGTCGGCGGTCGCGGTCAGCACCCCGGTGCGGTCGGGGTGGCCCAGCGCGGCGGCACGGGACAGGTGGTCCAGGGCCTCCGCGTGGGCGTACACGGCGCGCGCCCGGTCGGCGGCCCGGCCGTGCGCGAGGGCGGCCGCGTCGTCGCGGCCGGCCAGCTCGAGGTGCCGGGCCGCGGCGCCCGCGGAGGTGCCGGGGGCCTCGGCCGCCCGCCCGTGCAGCAGTCGCCGCCGGGCGAGGCTGGTCTCGTCGTAGACCAGGGCACGCAGCTGCTCGTGGGAGAAGTCGTAGCCGTCGGGACCCTCACGCACCAGGCCGCGGCGTACGAGCTCCTCCAGGGCCGCGACCGTCTCCTCGTCAGCACGCCCGCTCACCGTCCGCACGGTGTCGACGTCGAACGCGCGCCCGGTCACGGCAGCGGCGGACAGCACCTGGCGGCCGGTCTCGGTGACCGGGTCGAGCCGTGACCGCAGCACGTCCCGCACCCCCTCCGGCAGCGGTGCGTCCTGGGTGTCCGGCACGAGCGACCGGAGGTACTCCACGAGCAGCAGCGGGACGCCCTCGGTGCGCTCCCACAGCCGCTGCGCGAGGGCGGGGTCCTGGTCGCCGGGTCGTGAGTGACTGACCATCTCGGCCACCGCCTCGGGCGCGAGCCGGTCCAGCCGGCAGTGCACCCCGCCGCCGGCCCGTACCGCGTCCAGTGCGGCGCGGCGCAGGGGGTGCTCGGACGGCGTCCGCCAGGTCAGCACGAGCAGCACTCTTCGGCCGGCGAGGCGCCGCAGCGCGTAGGAGACCAGTGACACCGTGGCGTCGTCGGCCCACTGGACGTCCTCGACGACGAGCACGCCGGGTCGCTCCCCACCGGCAGCCGCCGCGAGCACGTCCCAGAGCCCGGCCAGGAAGCGGGCCTCCGCCCCGCGGCCGTCGGCCGGGCCGGGAGCCGCAGCGTCGGGTCGTCCGTCGAGCAGCTCCGGCAGCAGCCGGGACGCCTCGGCCAGCGAGTCGTCGCCGACGCCCGAGAGCCAGGACGCCCCGCCTCGCAGCCGGGTCCGCAGCGCGTCGACCAGGGGCGCGTACGCCAGGGCCGACTCGTCCTCGTGGGCGCGGACCACGACCGACGCGTCGCCCGCGTCGACGGCGGACAGCAGCTCCTCCACCAGCCGGGACTTGCCGATGCCGGGCTCGCCCTCCACGACCACGACCCGACCGTCCGCAGCCACGTCGCGGTACGCGTCCAGCAACGCCTGCACCTGCGTGGACCGCCCCACGAACGGGGGCAGGACAGGCAACGCGACCGGCGCCGAGCCCCCTCGCGCCGGAGGTGCCGGCACGGGGTCGAACGTGCCGGCGTTGACCGCGTCGTAGAGCGCCGTGGTCTCGGCCAGGGGCGGGACGCCGAGCTCGCGGGACAGCGTGCGGACGCACTCGCGGTACTGGGTCAGGGCGGCGGCGCGGTCCCCGGCGCGCGCGTGCAGCCGGATCAGCGCCCGGTGCGCGGGCTCGTGCAACGGGTCCAGGTCCAGCCAGCGACGCGCCTGCCGCCGTGCCGCCGCGGCGTCCCCGGACGTCTCGGCGGCGGTGGTCAGGTCCGCGAGGGCGGCGGCGAGCTCACGGGACAGGGCGTCGGACTCCGCCCGGACCCAGTCCTCGAAGTCGGGGGCGTCCCGGACCGTGAAGCCCTCCAGGAGCTGTCCTCGGAAGAGGTCGACGGCTGCCACCGTGTCCCCGGCCGCCCGCAGCGCCCGGAACCGGTCGACGTCCACGGACAGCTGCGGGCCTTTCCGCAGCACGACGTGGTCGCGGGTGGCCTCCAGCGACTCCGGGCCGACCGCGTTGCGCAGCGACGTGAGCGTCCGCCGCAGGGCGCCGCGGGCCCGCTCGGGGTCGCTGCCGGGCCAGAGCAGGTCGGCCAGGGTGTCGCGGGGCCGCGGCCGGCCGGTGAGGGCCAGGTGGGCCAGGAGGGCAACCGCCTTGCGGGTGTCGAACGCCAGCAGCGTGCCGTCGCGCTCGACCCGTGGTGGGCCCAGCAGGCTGACCTCGATCACTCGTCCACCCGCTTCGCTGTCCCCGTCGGGTGCGGATCGTAACGATTCCCGGACACGGAGGGGCCAGCCTGGCGTACAACATGGGCAGCGGGAGGGAGGACGTCGCCTGATGGCTGTACGGCGGCCGGCCTGGGGTGGGTGGGCGCTCTGCGACGTCCTGTGCTCCGTGGCGCCCGCGCTGCCTGTCGTCGACGACGGCGGCACCCGACGCACCACCTCGCGCGAGTCCTCATGAGCAGCCGGACCGCACCCGTCCTCGCGAGGTCGCTGTGGTGGGCGTTCGTGCTCGTCCAGGTGCCTCTGGTGGTCTCCGTCGCGCGCGGCGAGACGAAGAGCGACCAGCTCTTCGGGATGTTCATGCTCGGCTACGCCACGGTGGGGCTGCTGGTCGCCTCGCGCCGGCCGGGGAACCCGCTCGGCTGGATCATGCTCGTGATCGCCGTGGCCTCGGCCCTGGCGCTCCTGACCGAGGCGTACGCGGCCGGCCGCTCGCGGCCGGCTTACGTGCAGGTCGCCTGGTTCGGCACGTCCATGTGGTGGGTGTGGATCGGCCTGTCGTTGGTCTTCCTGCCAATGCTCTTTCCTGATGGGCGTGCCCTGTCGCCGCGGTGGCGGTCCGTGGGGTGGCTCGGTGCCCTGGCGATGACGGTGCTCGTGGTCGCGACCGCGTTCAAGCCGGGCAGGCTCGACATCGAGGAGCGCATCCCGAACCCGTACGGGGCGCACGGGGCGGCAGCGGATGCCGTCGCGGCGCTCTACGTGCTGGGCAACGTGGCGCTCGCGCTGGCGGTCGTCCTGTCCGGCACGTCTCTCGTCCTTCGGTTCTCCCGGTCGCAGGGGATACAGCGCGTGCAGCTGAAGTGGTTCGCGTTCGCCGGTCTGCTGGCGATCGCCGGCATCCTCGTCGCTCTCGCCGGGGTCGCGTTCCCCGGTGGCTGGCACGAGCCGGTGAGCACCGCGGGCTGGTTCACCAGCATGTTCGGCTGCCTGGTCGGGATTCCCGCGGCCATCGGCATCGCGATGCTCCGCCACCGGTTGTGGGACATCGACCGGGTGATCAACCGGACGCTGGTCTACGGCGCGCTGACGGCCGCGCTGGCGGCGGTCTACCTGGGGTCGGTGCTGCTCTTCCGGCTCGCGCTCCGCCCGTGGGTCGGCGAGTCGCAGCTGGCGGTGGCCGCGTCCACGCTGGCGGTCGCCGGTCTGTTCCGGCCGGTCCGGTCGCGGATCCAGGCGGCGGTCGACCGCCGCTTCTTCCGCTCCCGCTACAACACGGCGCGCACGCTGGAGACGTTCTCCGGCCGGCTGCGCGACGAGCTCGACCTCGACACGCTGGGCCGGGCCCTGCGGAACGTCGTGGGGGACACGATGCAGCCGGCGCACGTCTCGCTCTGGGTCCGTGAGGCACCTCGATGAGCCGGCGGGTGGCGGCTCTCGCGTGGGCCGGCCTGGGCCTGTGGGTGGCGCTGGTCGGGGTCGTCGTCGTGGCGATCGTCACCGGTCGTGGGACCGTGGACGAGGCGATCATCGCCCTGACGGCCGGCTACTCGGTCGTGGGGACTCTCGTCGCGCTGCGGGAACCGCGCAACGCCGTGGGCTGGCTGCTGCTCGCGATAGGCATCTCGTTCGGTGCGCAGGCAGCGGCGGACGCGTACATCGCGGGTGAGGAGGCCCTGCCGGGTCGCACGGCCGTCGCGTGGGTCGCGGCGTGGGCGTGGTACCTCTGGATCTACCTCGCCGCCCTCGTGCTGCCGCTGGTCTTCCCGACCGGCCGGGTGTCCTCCCCCCGGTGGCGCTGGGTGCTCCGGATGGCGGTCGGGACGCTCGTCCTGCGGGTGGTGGGTGCGGCCCTGCGACCCGGACCGCTGGACGTCGACGTCGAAGGCATCGAGAACCCGTTCGGTGTCGGAGGAGCGCTCGGGAGGCTGTTGACCTACACGAACCAGGTCGCGGACGTCCTGGTGGCCGCCGGGCTCGTCCTGAGCGCGGTGCAGATCGCCCGGCGTCTGCGTGGAGCACGGGGTCGCGAGCGACAGCAGCTCAAGTGGTTCGCCTACGTCGGCGGGCTGGCGCTCTTCTTTCTCGCCCTGGCCCTGGTCGCGGTGCTGGCGGAGCCGTTCGTCGAGGAGGCGGACGCACCGGTGTGGCTCCTCGTCCTCGGCGGCACCGGGTGGCTCGGCGCACTGTTCCTCATCGTGGTCGGCATCCCCACTGCTGTCGCGGTGGCGGTCCTCCGGCACCGGCTCTACGGCATCGACGTCGTGATCAAGCGGACGTTGGTCTACGGCTCGCTGAGCGCAGTGCTGGTGTCGGCCTACCTCGGGCTGGTCCTCACCTTCCGGCTCGTCCTACAGCCCGTGACCGGGGAGTCCGACCTGGCGGTCGCCGCGTCGACCCTCGCCGTGGCCGCCCTCTTCCGTCCGGTGCGGGCTCGCATCCAGGCCGGCGTCGACCGTCGCTTCTACCGGTCCCGGTACGACATGGCACAGACCCTGGACGGCTTCTCGGCCAGGCTGCGCGACCAGATCGACCTCGACACCCTCGGCGCCGATCTCGGGCGGGTCGTCCGGCAGACCATGCAGCCGGCGCACGTCTCGGTGTGGCTGCGGGAGATGCCACGATGACCGGGCGTACGGCAAGCCGTCTGGCCTGGTCGGTCTTCGCCCTCGCCAGCGCGTCGAGCGCCACCGGCCTCGCGCTGCTCGCGCTGCTGCCCGGTGGGGCACTGGACCCGGTCAGCGACTCGGTGTGGCTCTCCGGCTCGTTCGTGGCGGTCCTGCTCGTGTTCGGCCTGGTCGGCGCGGTGGTCGCGTCCCGGTTGCCGTCCAACCCGGTCGGCTGGCTGTTCCTCGGCCTTGCGGCGTTGGGGGGTGCCACCGAGCTGGCGTACGGCCTGGCCTGGTACTCGGTCTCCGTGCGGCACGTCGTGGGCGACGTGTGGCTCGGGTGGTTCGTCGACCTGTCGAACACCCTCACGCCGGTGCTGCTGGGTCTGGCGTTCCTCGTCTTTCCCGACGGCCGGCTGCCGTCGGCCCGGTGGCGCCTGGGGGCCGCCGTGGTCGTCGTGGCCGTCGTCCCGGTCCTGCTGACGACCGCACTGGTTCCCGGACGGATCGACGACGTCCCGCGGCTGCGCAACCCGACCGGCGTCGACGGCGCCGCCTGGCTGGCCGACGTCCCCACCGACCTGTGCTACCTGGTCATCCTGGCCACGGCGTCCGCCGGCCTCGTGGTGCGGTTCCGGCGTTCCCGCGGGACCGAGCGGGCCCAGCTGAAGTGGTTCGCCTGGTCGGCCGCCCTGCTCACGGCGTACCTGCCGGTGGCGGCAGTCGCCACGGTCGCTCCGGGGCTCGACCTCGCCGACGGTGGACGCCCTCACCGGGCTGGTGTTCGCGGTCGGCCTGTGCGGCCTGCCGGTCTCCGTCGGCGTCGCCATGCTGCGGCACCGGCTCTACGACATCGACCTGGTGATCAACCGGACCCTGGTCTACGGCGCGCTCACGGCGGCGCTCGTCCTGGTCTACCTGGGGTCGGTGCTGACGTTCCGGCTGGTGCTCGACCCGCTGGTCGGCCAGTCCGACCTCGCGGTCGCGGCGTCGACGCTCGCCGTCGCGGCGCTGTTCCGTCCGCTGCGCTCCCGAATCCAGTCCGTCGTGGACCAGCGCTTCTACCGGTCTCGCTACGACTCGCAGCGCACGCTGGAGTCGTTCGGGACCCGGCTGCGGGACGAGCTGGACCTCGAGTCCCTGGGGATCGACCTGCGGCGGGTCGTGCACGACACGCTGCAGCCGGCACACGTCTCGCTCTGGCTCCGGAGCGACCCGTGAGGCGCGGGCCCGGCGTTCCCGCCCGGGTCGAGCGGGGTGTCGCGGTGGGGCTGGCGGCCTGCTCCCTGCTGTTCCTGGCGCTCGCACTCGTGGCGGTGCCCGCCACCACCGAGACCCCGATCGAGATCGCCCTGGCCTTCGCCGCCTTCGCGGCTGCCTTCGTGGTCGTCGGAGCCCTGGTGGTGGCGCGGCAGCCCGGCAACACGGTCGGGCGGCTGATGCTCGGCATCGGCGTCTCCCTCAGCGTCCCCGTGCTGGCCGGCCAGTACGCCGGTCACGTCCTCTTCGGGTCGGGTGACGGGCTGCCGGCACCGCTCACGATGGCCTGGGTCACCAGCTGGTTGTACATCCTGGCGATGGGGGGGATCATCCAGCTCCTCCTCGTGTTCCCGGACGGTCGGTACGGGCGCCGTCGGAGATGGGTGGCGCTGTTCGCGGGCACCGCGACCGTGCTGCTGACGGCGGCCCAGATGGTGCTGCCCGGGGAGATGGACGGCTTCCCGGGGGTCGCGAACCCGTGGGGGATCGAGTCCGCAGGCGCAGAGCTGCGCGCCGTCGTCGGCGTGACGAGTGCGGCGTACGGCCTCAGCTTCGTCCTCGCCGTCGGTCTGCTGCTCCTCCGGCTGCGCCGGGCACGAGGGACCGAGCGACAGCAGCTCAAGTGGTTCGCCGCCGCGGCCACGTTCTTCCTTCTCGCGCTGCTGGCGAACGAGCTGACCGGTCTCGGCGACGGCACGTGGCTCGGCCTCCTCCTGGTCGTGCTCGGACTCCTGTTCCTCCCGTCGGCGATCGGCCTCGCGGTGCTGCGCTACCGCCTCTACGACGTCGACCTCGTGATCAACCGGGCGCTGGTCTACGGCTCCGTGACGGCCCTGCTGGTCGGCGTGTACCTCGGGACTGTCCTGGTTCTGCGTGCGGTCCTGGACCCGCTGGTCGGCGAGTCGCAGCTGGCGGTGGCCGGGTCGACCCTCGCGGTCGCGGCGCTGGTCCGTCCGGTCCGCGCTCGCGTCCAGTCGGTGGTGGACCACCGCTTCTACCGCCGCCGGTACGACGCCCGCGTCACGCTGGCCGAGTTCTCCGGCCGGCTGCGCGACGAGCTCGACCTCGAGACCTTGGGGGTCGACCTGCGCCGGGTCGTGCAAGACACGATGGCGCCGGCGCACGTCTCGCTCTGGCTCCGGAGCGAGCCGTGAGCCGGCGCACGGCCGCGCGGCTGGCGTGGACCCTCTGGGGGGCGGAGGTCGCTCTGGTCGTAGGCCTGCTCGTCAGTGGAGTACCGGGCTCCGGGCCGTTCGGTGCCGTCGGCGCAGGCACCTTCATCCTGGCCTTCGCCACGACCGGCGTCCTCCTGGTCGCCCACCAGCCCGGCAACGCGGTGGGCTGGCTGCTCGTCCTGGCCGCGGGGGCGTTCACGGTGGGCGGCCTGGTCGTGGAGGTCGTCGAACACGGCGCCGAGACGCTGCCCGGACCGCTCGTGACCGCGGCGGCCTGGACGGGCACGTGGGTCTGGCTGGTCGGAGTGGGGCCCGCGGCCACGTTCCTGCTCCTGCTCTTCCCGGACGGCCGGTACGCCTCGCCGCGGTGGCGGGCGGTGGGCTGGCTGGCGGGTCTGACGCTGGCCGCAGGCATCGCGGCCGGCGCGCTGTCCCCCGGCCCCATCGAGGACACCCCGGTGCGCAGCAACCCACTGGGTGTCGCGAAGGCCGGGCCGCTCCTCGACGTGGTCGGCGTCATCGGCCTGTGGGGGTTCCTGGTGGCGGCCGCGGCGTCGTGCCTGTCGCTGGTGGTGCGCTACCGCCGGGCCGGCCGCGTCCAGCGCCGGCAGCTGCAATGGGTGGCGCTCAGCCTGCCCGCCGTCCTCGTCCTCATGGGCGCCTCCGTCGTCGTTGAGTCGACACGGTCCGGCGCCGGCGCGGACGACGCCGCGAACGGCCTCGTCTCTCTCGGACTGGCCTTCGTGCCCGTGGCCATGGCCGTCGCGATGCTGCGGCAGCGGCTCTACGACATCGACGTCGT
The DNA here is from genome assembly GCA_963807005.1 of uncultured Actinomycetota bacterium. GTDB lineage: Bacteria > Actinomycetota > Actinomycetes > JACCUZ01 > JACCUZ01 > CAWDZK01. Next base: position 434,884 of record CAWDZK010000005.1, read on the forward strand.
CATCAACCGCACGCTGGTCTACGGCTCCCTGACCGCACTGCTCGCCGGTGTCTACCTCGGCTCGGTCCTGCTTCTCCAGCTGGTCCTCGCCCCGCTCACTGCGACCTCCGACCTCGCCGTGGCGGCGTCGACCCTGGCGGCGGCTGCGCTCGTCCGGCCGGCGCGTTCGCGCATCCAAGGCCTTGTGGACCGGCGGTTCTTCCGCCGCCGGTACGACGCGGCGCTGACCCTGGACGAGTTCGCGGCCCGGCTGCGCCACGAGGTCGATCTCGAGGAGGTCCACCGCGACCTGACCGGTGCCGTTCGCGAGACCGTCGCGCCCACGCACGTCTCGCTGTGGGTCCGGGGACTCACATGATCGGCCTCGGCCTCCTGCGGCTGTCGGATGCTGCGCTGCGGCGTGCGGCCTGGGTCGTCACCGTCCTGCTCGTTGTCGTGGACACGGTGGTGGTCGCTGTTTCGTTCACTCGGCCTGCTGGGCCGGACGGCGCCTGGGAAGCGGGCGGAAGGCTCAGCGACATCGCGTTCACCCTGGCGGTCCTCGTCTTCCCATGGACGGGCCTGCTCATCGTGCGCCGGCAGCCGCGCAACGCGGTCGGGTGGGTGCTTCTGGCCGTCGGAGCGGCCTGGGGGCTCGCCGACGCCGCCGTCGCATACGCCTCGATCGCCCTGGTGCTCCGTCCCGGGTTGCTGCCCGGCGCCGACGAAGCAGCGGCACTCGGAGCCGCAGGGTGGGCGCCCGCGATCGGCATCATGGGCACCTACCTGCTCCTGCTCTTCCCCGACGGCCGCCTACCTTCCGAGCGGTGGCGAGTCCTCGCATGGCTCTCGGCCGCAGTCATCTCGACCGTGACCGTCACGATCGTGCTGACCCCTGGTCCGATCGGGGTGAAGCCGGTGCCCGATCTGGCGAACCCGCTCGGCGTCGACTCACTGCGAACCGAGCTTGCCATCGTGCAGGGCGCGGCCCTCCCGATGCTCCCGCTGTGCATCCTCGGCAGCGCCGCAGGACTCGTGAGCCGCTTCCGGCGCTCGAACGGCGTGGAGCGGCTGCAGCTGAAGTGGCTCGCCACGGCCGGGGCGGCGGTCGCCTGCATGTACCTGGTGGGCGTGGCGGCGTCGCTGTCGCGCTCTGCCGACCCGGGCGGCAGCGAGCCCGGATGGCTGCTGGTCCTGCAGAGCGTGGCGGTGCTGTCCTTCCTGCTGCTGCCGCTCTCCATCGGGACGGCGATGCTGCGGCACCGGCTCTACGACATCGACGTCGTCATCAACCGGACGCTGGTCTACGGCTCCCTGACGGCGCTGCTCGTCGCCACCTACATCGGGTGCGTGCTGCTCCTCCAGCTGGTGCTCAGCCCACTGACCGAGACCTCCGACCTCGCCGTGGCCACCTCGACCCTGGCCGCCGCAGCCCTCTTCCGGCCCGCGCGCGCACGGATCCAGGCGGTCGTCGACCGTCGGTTCTTCCGGCGCCGGTACGACGCCGCGCGGACACTGGACGAGTTCACCGGCCGGCTGCGCCACGAGGTCGACCTCGAGTCGGTCGGGTCGGACCTGAGGGCCACGGTCCGGGAGTCGGTGCAGCCCGCGCACGTCTCCCTTTGGTTGCGAGGTGCCCCGTGAGGCGCCCGGTGGTCTGGCTCGCCTGGGCTCTCTTCGCCCTCTCCAACGTCCTGCACCTCGCCGGCTGGGTCCTGGTCCTCGCGAGCAACCTCGCGACGCCACCACTCGACGTTGCCGCCGGCGTGCTGCTCGTGCTGGTCCCGGCGGTCGGCGTGGTCGTCGCGTCCCGACACCCCGGGAACTCGATCGGCTGGCTCTTCACCGGCGCCGGGGTGCTGCTGGGCGTCGCGAACGTCAGCTACGGGTGGGCCGCGTTCGTCCTGCTGGGTGGTCATGCGCTTCCGGGTGGCGCTCTCGCGGCCTGGGTGAGCGCCTGGATCTACCTCCCGGCGGTGTTCGGTGTGCCACCGCTGCTGTTCCTGCTGTTCCCCCACGGCCGCACGATGGGCCGCCCATGGGATTGGGTCGTCATCGTCACGGCCACGGCGCTGGTAGCGGTCTCGGCGGGGCAGGCGGTCAGGCCCGGCCCCCTCGTCGACTCGCCCGTCCCCGATCTGGAGAACCCCTACGCCGGGACGCCCGGTGTGGCCGACGCCGTCGCGGGCCTGGGCTGGACGCTGGTCCTTGCCGTCATCGCTCTCGCCGGCTGGTCACTCGTCCTGCGGTACCGGCGCAGCGCCGGCGACGAGCGGCTGCAGCTGCGCTGGGTCGCCTTCTCCGCGGTGGTCTTCGTCATCGCCTGCGCCGTGAGCGCAGGGCTCTACGCCACAGAGCTCGCCGGTACCGGTCCGGTGCTCGTGATCCTGGCCTACGTGGCGATACCCGTCACGGCCGGGACGGCAATCCTGCGGCACCGCCTGTACGACATCGACGTCGTCATCAACCGGACACTGGTCTACGGCTCCTTGACCGCGATGCTCGCCGGCTTCTACCTCGGTTCGGTGCTGCTCCTCCAGCTGCTGCTGGAACCTCTCACCCGTCAGTCCGACCTCGCCGTGGCCACCTCCACCCTGGCCGCCGCTGCGCTCTTTCGCCCCGCCCGGGCGCGCATCCAGGCGATCGTGGACCGGAGGTTCTTCCGGCGCCGGTACGACGCCGCGCGGACACTGGACGAGTTCGGCACACGCCTGCGCCACGAGGTCGACCTCGAGTCGGTGGGATCGGACCTGTCCCGGACCGTCCGGGACACCGTCCAGCCAGCGCACGTGTCCCTGTGGCTGAGGAGTGTGCCGTGACCGGTCCGGTCTCCACCCGGGTGTCGGACCGGACCCTGCGCCGGCTTGCCTGGCCGGTTCCGGTCCTGCTCGCGGCCGCCTTCGTCGTCTCGGGGCTGGTGGCGGCGGCGAGCCCGCCGGTCGACCACGCGGGTGGCTCATGGGAGGGCGGGGGCCTTGTCGCGCAGGCTCTCTTCGGCGTGGCGATCCTCGCGTTCCCGGCCACCGGCCTGCTCATCCTGCGCCAGCAGCCGAGGAACAGGGTCGGGTGGGTGCTGCAGGCCATCGGCCTCGTCTGGCTGCTGACGACCGTCGCCGAGGCGTACACGCTGTACGGGCTGCAGACCCGCCCGGGATCGCTGCCGGCCGCCGAGCTGGTCGCCGCCCTCGACGCCGGGCTGTGGGCCCCCGGGATCGGGCTGATGGCGACCTTCCTCTTGCTCGTCTACCCGGACGGGCACCTGCCGTCCCGGCGGTGGCGACCCGTCGCCTGGCTGTCCGCCGTGGCGATCGTGATGGTGACGGTCGTCATCACCCTCACCCCGGGACCGCGCGGCGCCGGGCCGCGACCGGACCATCCCAACCCGCTCGGCCTCGAGTCCGCACCTGAACTCATGACTGCGCTGCTCGTCATCTTCCTGCCGCTCCTCCCACTGTGCATCGTCGCCTCTGCAGCGGCCCTGGTCCTGCGCTTCCGCCGCAGCACGGGCGTCGAGCGGCTCCAGCTCACCTGGCTGGCGAGCGGCGGAGCTGTCGTCGCAGCCCTCTACGCGGTGTCGATGCTGGGGACGCTGACGAAGGGCGTCGCGGCGCAGGACCAGACCGTGGCCGACCCTGCGTGGCTCACAGCGGTCCAGACCCTCACGCTGCTCTCCTTCGTGCTCCTGCCGGTGTCGATCGGCATGGCGATCCTGCGCTACCGGCTCTACGACATCGACGTGGTCGTCAACCGTGCCCTGGTCTACGGCTCGCTCACGGCCGCACTGGCAGCCGTCTACCTCGTGTCGGTACTGGTGCTCCAGTTGGTGCTCAGCCCGCTGACCGACAAGTCCGACCTGGCCGTGGCCGCCTCCACGCTGGCCGCTGCTGCCGTGTTCCGGCCGGCGCGATCGCGCATCCAGGGGGTCGTGGACCGGCGGTTCTTCCGGCGGCGTTACGACGCCGCCCGGACCCTCGACGACTTCGCGGCCCGGTTGCGCCAGGAGGTGGACCTGGAGGCGGTGAGCGCCGACCTCCGGTCGGTGGTGCGCGACACGGTCTCGCCGGCGCACGCCTCGGTCTGGCTGCGGCCGTAACGATGGCTGGACGGTCGACGAGCAGGCTGTCCCCAGGACAGCAGGAGGGAACGGCAACGATGACCAGCCGACCGCCGGACAGCGGCCGAGATCTGCTGCGAGAGGTGCACCGATGACCGCGCTCACCGGCTCGTTCCGACGCCGCTTCCTGAGCCGCACCGCCACGGCCCAGCGGGTCTCCGCTCGGGAGAGCACCGAGCTGGTGCCCGTCCCGCAGGACGACGTCGCACCGGTCGACATTGCGGCGAACGATCCCTTGCTGGCCTACCTGCAGAGCGCGAGCGGCGCCGTCGACGTCGACGCGCTCGACCTGGACTCGCCGGCGCTGGCCGCGATGAAGGAGGCCGGGGTCAAGCTCGCGGTACCCCTGATCAGCCAGGGCGAGCTGATCGGGGTCCTCAACCTCGGACCACGCAGGTCGGAGCAGGAGTACTCCACCGACGACCGCAAGCTGCTCGACAACCTGGCGGCCCAGGCCGCGCCCGCCCTCCGGGTCGGCCAGCTCGTCCGCGAGCAGCAGGCCGAGGCCGCCACCCGGCAACGGTTCGAGCAGGAGCTCGAGGTCGCCAAGCTGATCCAGCAGAACTTCCTGCCCAAGGTGCTCCCCGACCTGCCGGGCTGGCAGGTCTCGGCCTACTACCGGCCGGCCCGCGAGGTCGGCGGCGACTTCTACGACGTGATCCCGCTGCCGGACGGACAGGTGGGCTTCGTCGTGGGCGACGTGACCGACAAGGGGGTCCCCGCAGCACTGGTGATGGCGGCCACCCGCAGCGTGCTGCGGGCCTCCGCGCAGCGCCTCGTCGAGCCGGGCGAGGTGCTGGAGCGGGTCAACGAGCACCTGTGCCCCGACATGCCGGCGAAGATGTTCGTCACCTGCCTCTACGGGGTGCTCGAGCCGGCGACGGGGCGGTTCCGCTTCGCCAACGCCGGCCACGACCTGCCGTACGTCAAGACCGCGGACGGGTCGGTCGAGCTGCGGGCCCGCGGCATGCCGCTGGGCCTGATGACCGGCATGCGCTACGAGGTGAACGAGACCGTCCTCGCGCCGGGCGACACCGTGCTGCTGCACTCCGACGGGGTGGTGGAGGCGCACTCCCCGGCAGGGGAGATGTTCGGCTTCCCCCGGCTCAAGGACGCGGTCGCGGAGTACCCGGGCGGCGCCGAGCTCATCGACCGGGTGTTGACCGACCTGCGGGACCACACCGGCCCCGACGCCGAGCAGGAGGACGACATCACGATGGTGACGCTGGCCCGGTCCGCGGCGCAGCCGACGGACTGGGAATCACCCACCCAGCAACTGGTCGAGTTCGAGGTGCCCAGCGCCGAGGGCAACGAGCGCCTGGCGCTGGCCCGGGTCAGCGCGATCGTGGGTGGGCTGGGCATGCCCGACCAGCGGCTCAAGCGGCTCGAGACCGCCGTCGGCGAGGCGACGATGAACGCGATGGAGCACGGCAACCGGTACCGCGAGGACCTGCCGGTGGTGGTCCGGGTGCTCACCAGCGCCGACGAGGTGCGGGTCCAGATCGTCGACCACGGCGGCAAGCGTCCCGACGTCACGGCCGAGACCCCGGACCTCGAGGCCAAGCTCGCCGGGCTGCAGCGGCCGCGCGGCTGGGGCCTGTTCCTCATCACCAACATGGTCGACGCGGCAACCGAGTCGACCGACGGCGACCTGCACACGCTCGAGCTCGTGATGAGCCTCGACGCCCGGTCCGACGACGGAGGCAGCCATGACGATCAGTGAACTGACCGGTGTCCGACGCACCGACGGCGTGGCCGTGATCGACATCGTCGGTGACGTCAACGCGCGCGCCGAGCAGTCCCTCGACGACGCCTGGGCCACCGCCACCGCAGCCGCCGAGCGCACCGAGGCCGTGGTTTTGAACTTCGAGCGCGCCGGCTACATCAACTCCACCGGGATCGCACTCGTCGTCGGCCTGCTCGCCCGCGGCCGCGCCCACGGGATCCCGATCCGCGCCTTCGGGCTCACCGCGCACTACCGGGAGATCTTCGAGATCACGCGTCTCGCGGACTTCCTGGCCATCACATCCGACGAGGACAGTGCCGTTCGCGGCGAGGGGAGCACGACATGACCGAGGCGACAGCGACGTTCGACGTCCGCCGGCACGGGTCGGCGGGGGTTGTCGACATCAAGGGCGACGTCACCGCTGGGTCCGAGGACGTCCTGATGAAGGCGTACGACGAGGTGGGCGACGCGAAGGCGATCGTCCTGAACTTCTCCGACCTGTCGTACATGAACAGCGGTGGCATCGGGCTGCTCGTCACGCTGCTCGTGCGGGCCAACCGGCAGTCCCAGCGGCTGCTGGCGTACGGGCTGTCGGACCACTACCGGCAGATCTTCGAGCTGACACGGCTGGACGAGGCCGTCGTCATCCACCTGGACGAGCAGGCCGCCCTTCAAGCGGCCGGAGCGAAGTGAGGTGCAGCCATGAGTGACGTCAACGAGAAGGCCGCCGCACGCGACGCGACGAACTGGGCCAAGGCCGTGTCCCGTCTCGAGGTGTCGAAGGTGCCGGACGGGGCCGCCGGGATCAACGTCTCGGGCAAGCGGCTGGCCGGCCCGGTCCAGGGCTTCGGCAAGATGTGGCAGAAGACCTACCAGGTGGCAGTCCCCGGCTCGCTCGTGTCGCCTACCGACCTGGTCGCGACCTGGAAGAAGCGGTTCTCCGAGTTCTGGCCGGCGGGCAACCACTTCTACGCGCCGTTGACCGGGATCGAGCCCGGCGAGGTGGCGCTGATCGGCATGACGCTGCCGGGCAAGATGACGCTCTCGACCGGCGTCATGGTGCTCTACGCCGACGAGGAGTCGTTCACGCTGATGACTCCGCAGGGGCACATGTTCGCCGGCTGGATCACCCTGAGCGCCACGACCCGCGGGACCGACACGGTCGCGCAGGCGCAGGTGCTCATGAGGGCCTCCGACCCGGTCTTCGAGCTCGCCCTGACCCTTGGCGGGCACCGGCAGGAGGACAAGTTCTGGCAGGCGACGCTGACCTCGCTGGCCGAGGCCGTGGGCGCGACCGGCGTCGACGTCGACACCCAGGTGGTCTGCGTCGACAAGCGCCGCCAGTGGTCCCGGTGGACCAACGTGTGGCACTCGTCGGCGATCCGGTCCACGATCTACACCATGACCACGCCGTTCCGTCCGCGCCGCCCGCGCGCCCCGAAGGCCTGACGACGGCTTGGTCGACCTCGGGGGTGTGGATGCGGTCGTCGTCGGCTCCGGCCCGAACGGGCTGGCCGCCGCCATCGCGCTCGCGCAGGCCGGCCGGTCGGTCACGGTCCTCGAGGCCGCCCCGACCGTGGGGGGAGGCTCGCGGACGGCCGAGTTGACGCTGCCCGGATACCGGCACGACGTCTGCTCGGCGGTCCACGCCCTGGCGCTGGTCTCGCCGTTCCTCCGCGACCTGCCGCTGGCCGAGCACGGGCTCGAGCTGGTGCAGCCGGAGCTCGCGTTCGCCCACCCGCTCGACGACGGCTCGGCGGGGCTTGTCGCCCAGGACCTCGCGGCGACCGTCGACGGTCTCGGGTCGGACGGCCGGGCGTACCGGCGGCTGATGGAGCCCCTGGTACGTGAGGCCGACGGGCTCATGTACGAGCTCCTCGGCCCCCTGCGTCCGCCGCGGCACCCGATCGCGATGGCGCGGTTCGGACTGCGCGGCCTGCAGTCGGCACGGCGGCTGTCCGGGCGCTTCGAGGGCCCGCGGGCGAAGGCGGTGCTCGCCGGTGCCGCGGCCCACTCGATGCTGCGCCTCGACCGGGTCCCCAGCGGTGCGGTGGCGCTGGTGCTGATGACGGCGGCCCACTCCGTCGGCTGGCCGTTCGCCCGCGGCGGCTCCCAGGCGGTGGCCGACGCGCTGACGTCGTACCTGCGCTCCCTCGGCGGGACGGTCGTCACAGGACACCGGGTCGAGTCGCTCGACGAGCTCGACGACGCCGGCGCGGTGCTGCTCGACGTCACCCCCCGGCAGGTGCTGGCGATGGGCGCCCACCGGCTGCCGGCGCGCTACCTCCGCGGCCTGCGCCGGTACCGGTACGGGCCGGGGGTCTTCAAGGTCGACTGGGCGCTGAACGGACCGATCCCGTGGCTGGCCGACGGTGTGCGGCGCGCCGGGACGGTCCACCTGGGCGGGACGTTCGAGGAGATCGCCGCGTCCGAGGCCGACGCGGTCGCCGGCAGGGTGTCGGAGCGGCCGTACGTCCTGCTCACGCAGCCGACCGTGGTCGACCCGACCCGGGCGCCGGAGGGCAAGCACGTCGGGTGGGCGTACTGCCACGTGCCGTCGGGCAGCACGGTCGACATGACCCAGCGGATCGAGGCCCAGGTGGAGCGGTTCGCGCCGGGCTTCCGCGACCTGGTGGTCGGCCGGGCGACGATGACCCCCGTCCAGGTCGAGGCGTACGACGAGAACTACGTCGGCGGCGACATCAACGGGGGCGTGCAGGACCTGCGGCAGCTGTTCACCCGGCCGATGGCCCGGCCGGTGCCGTACTCGACACCGGACCCGCGGGTCTGGCTGTGCTCGTCCTCGACCCCGCCGGGGGGAGGGGTGCACGGCATGTCCGGGTACCACGCGGCGCGGGCGCTGCTGCGTTCGCGGCGCCGGTAGGCTCGACACCCGTGACCTCGTACTCCGCGGCCGGCGTCGACATCGAGGCCGGCGACCGCGCCGTAGACCTGATGAAGGCCTGGGTCGCGAAGGCCTCCCGGCCAGAGGTCGTCGGCGGCATCGGCGGCTTCGCCGGCCTGTTCGACGCCAGCGCGCTGACGTCGTACCGCCGGCCGCTGCTCGCGACCTCGACCGACGGGGTGGGTACGAAGGTGGCCATCGCGGCGGCCGCGGACCGGCACGACACCATCGGTCGCGACCTGGTCGGCATGGTCGTCGACGACCTCGTGGTCTGCGGCGCCGAGCCGCTGTTCATGACCGACTACATCGCCTGCGGCAAGGTCGTGCCGGAGCGAATCGCGAGCATCGTCAAGGGCATCGCCGAGGGGTGCGTGCTCGCGGGCTGCGCGCTGGTCGGTGGCGAGACCGCCGAGCACCCGGGCCTGCTGGGCCCGGACGAGTACGACGTCGCCGGCGCGGCGACCGGTGTCGTCGAGGCGGACGCGGTGCTGGGCCCGGACCGGGTCCGGGCGGGCGACGTGCTGGTGGCGATGGCCTCCAGCGGGCTGCACTCCAACGGCTACTCGCTGGTCCGGCACGTGCTGCTGGACCCCGTCGCCGGCGCCGGCTGGGCGCTGGACCGGCAGGTGCCCGAGCTGGGCCGGCCGCTGGTCGACGAGCTGCTCGAGCCGACCCGGGTCTACGCGCTGGACGCCCTCGCGCTGGTCGCGGCGGTGGAGGTGCACGCGATGAGCCACGTGACCGGCGGTGGCCTGGCCGCCAACCTGGCCCGGGTGCTCCCCGGCCACCTGTCGGCCGAGGTGGACCGGGGCACCTGGACCCCCGCGCCGGTGTTCGGGCTGGTCCAGGAGGTCGGCGGCATCGCCGAGGCCGAGGTCGAGCGGACCCTCAACCGCGGGGTCGGCATGGTCGCCGTGCTGCCGCCGGACCAGGCGGACCGCGCCGTGGACCTGCTGGCCGACCGGGGGCTCCCGGCCTGGGTCGCCGGCGAGGTGCGCGACGGCGACGGCACCGTGACGCTGCGCGGCACGCACCCGCGCTGAGCCCGCCGCCACTCCCTGGCTGCGAGCCGCGACGCCCGCGCGTCCCGTCCCGCACCAGGCGTCCGACCAGACCGGCGGAACCTGCCCGGCCCGGCCCGGGCAGGGCGAACCCGCGGGCCCGACCGCGGCGAACCTGGACTGACCGTGCCCTGCAGGCCGCTGTCAGTCCGAGTTGATCACGTTTACGTGATCAACTCGGGCGCCGCGGGTGGCGGGTGGCTGGAGCGGTGGAGGGGAGGTGGATCTGGTGGGGTCAGCGGCTCTCGCCGGCTGCCCACTCGTCGTACTCGTCCTGTTCCGTCTCGGTCATGTCCGACCGGTCGACGGAACCGGATGCGAGCTCGCGTTGCAGCGCCGCAAAGTCTGTCCCCTGCGAGCTGTACTTCAGCTCGCGGGCGACCTTGGTCTGCTTCGCCTTGGCTCGGCCGCGCCCCATGGCTCGACCCCCTCATGAGTCAACGGGGCGGCCAGCGCGTGGCGGCCCCGGGTTCAGTGTCTCTTCGTGGCCCCAACGGTACATGCCGCCGCGGCATTCCGGCATCCCGGCGAGCCGCCGACCCGGAGGTCGCTCGTGCCGCCGTGCCTACGCCTCGATCCGGGCCGCCCGGCCGGCCCGGCCCGCGCCCGCCATCCGCCGCTCGGCCAGCCGGTCGGCCGCGGCCGCGGGAGTGATCCCCTCGTCGGCAGCGGTGGCGAGCACCCGGGCGGTGGTCGCGAAGATCTCGCCGGCCTTGGCCCGGGCCCGATCGAAGGAGAACCCCTGCAGCTCGTCGGCGACCTGGATCACCCCGCCGGCGTTCACGCAGTAGTCCGGCGCGTAGAGGATGCCGCGGGCGGCCAGCTGGGCCTCGACGCCCGGGTGCGCCAGCTGGTTGTTCGCGCCGCCGCAGACGAGGCGGGCCGACAGCGTCGCGACCACGTCGTCGGTGAGCGCGTGGCCCAGCGCGCACGGCGAGTAGACGTCCAGGTCGGCGGCGACCAGGGCGTCGGTGTCGGCGACCACCTGCACCGACGGGTGCGCGGCGGTGACCGCGGCCACGGCCGCCGGCGAGACGTCGGTGACCACGACGGTGGCACCGTCGTCGACCAGGTGCGCCGCCAGGTGACGTCCCACCTTGCCGACGCCGGCGATGCCGACGGTCCGGCCTGCCAGGGTCGGGCTGCCCCACAGGTGCTCGGCACCGGCGCGCATCCCCTGGAAGACGCCGTACGCCGTGAGCACCGACGAGTCCCCGGCGCCGCCGTTCTCGGGGGACCGCCCGGTCGCGTAGCGGGTCGCCCGCGACACGACGTCCATGTCCGCCACGTAGGTGCCGACGTCGCAGGCGGTGACGTACCGACCCCCCAGCCCGTCGAGGAAGCGGCCGTACGCCAGCAGCAGCGCCTCGGTCTTGTCGGTGGCCGGGTCGCCCACGATCACGGCCTTGCCGCCGCCGTGGTCGAGCCCGGCCAGCGCGTTCTTGTAGGCCATCGCGCGGGACAGCTCGAGCACGTCGGCCAGGGCGGCTGCCTCGTCGGCGTACGGGTAGAAGCGGGTGCCGCCCAGGGCCGGCCCCAGCGCGGTGGAGTAGATCCCGACGATGACGCGCAGCCCGGTCGCGTCGTCGGCGCCGAAGACCACCTGCTCGTGCGAGTGGGCGGAGCCGGGGTGCGGCCCGAAGACGGGGCCGCGGACCGGTCGGTGGGCACGGGTGTCGGGGCGCTGCGGCACCCGCTCACCCTACGAGCCGTAGGGTCGACCCGTGCCGCGACGTCAGGGCCTGCTGCCCCACCCGTACGCCGCCTACCTGCGGGTGTACGAGCCGCTGGCCGCGTTCGCCGACGACGAGCGGGCGCGCTGGACCGAGTACGCGCAGGACACCGCCCGCGCGGTGGCCCGGGCCGAGCGGCTGGACGCCGAGCACCGCACCGCGCTGGCCGGCGTGCTCTCGGTGCCCCCGCGGCCGGTGCCCACCGACGAGGAGCGCGAGGCGTTCGTGCTCGAGGTCGACGGGGTCCCGCACGTCTGCCCGGTGCAGACCCGGCTGCGGTCGTGGGTCGCGCTCGGCCAGTTCCGCGACGGCCTGCCCGACTCGGTGCTGCACGCCTTCGTCCCGCCCGCGTCGCTGGAGCGCGCGGAGGCCGACCACCGGGCCTGGGGGGAGGCCGAGGTGGGCTCGGCGCTGCGGATCCTCACCGCCACCTGGTCGGTGCCGCTGCCGTGGTTCGTGCCGTTCGCACCCGCCGACCGGATCCCGGCGGAGGAGTCCGCCGGGGTGTCGACGGTCGTGCCCACGGTGGTGCACCGCACCCGGATGTCGGCCGCACGGCGCCGGGTCGCCCGGGCCCTGCGCACCCTCACCCGCCACCTCGGCGACGTCGACGTGGTCGAGGAGGTCGAGGAGCTGGCCCGCTGGCTCGAGGAGTTCCACGCCCGCTCCTGGCTGGAGCTGGACTACGCAGGGCTGGCCCGGCTGCTCGGACCGGACGGCGTCGACTCGGACACCTCGGTCGCCGACGTCGCGGCGTCGGTGGCCGCGCTCGGCGCCGGTGACGAGGAGCAGGCGCTGCTCACGTACCGGACGGTGGCGGACCGCTGGGCCGGCGTGGCGGCCCTGGAGCACGCGAACTGAGGGACGCCCTCCGACTACGGACAGCAACCACCGGTCGCACTCTCTCGGTGTCGGGTGCTCCTCCGCACGCTCAGCCGGTCACGCTGTGCCACCCATGCGGGTGCCCGGCCTAGTCCCGCGTGGCCATACCAGACATGGCCCGTTCGGGCCATTTCGGACATCCCGCCCAACGGGCACCATTGTCGGAGAGATCCGGGGACTCTCGGACCTACCCATCGAGGCTGAAGGAAACGGCCCCATGACGACGCGAACCCCTGACGCCGAGCCGCTGCTGACCCCTGCCGAGGTCGCGACGATGTTCCGGGTCGACCCCAAGACCGTGACTCGCTGGGCGAAGGCCGGCAAGCTCACCTCGATCCGCACCCTGGGCGGCCACCGCCGCTACCGCGAGTCCGAGGTGCGCGCGCTGCTGGCCGGGATCCCGACCCAGCGCGCCGACGGCTGACCACCCCCTCCCGAGACCACCGCCTGAGACGACGCCGGCCGAGCCCACGCCGGCTGAGACCACGGCGGCGGGCCGAAGGACCAGACCCGACGTCCGCGGTCGGCTGACCTGACTCTTCCGCCCCACCGGCCCACCGGCACCGGCCCACCGGCCCGCTGAGGCGGGCCCGGTGTGCTTCCTCCGCACGCCGCACCGCACCGCCCGGCAGCACGGGCGGTGCGGTGTCGCGCTGTCGGCGGCGGTTGCCGTCGCCCTCGTCGGCGCGCCCGCAAGCGCCCTGCAAGAAGACCGCCAGTGCAGCGGTGCACCCTGTCCGGGACCGCGGCAGCCGCGCGGGGAAACCCGGCTGCGCTGCCCGGGCCGCCGGAGTAGCCTCCGGCGCCACCGGAAGGAGAGGTGATGGTCACCACCGGCTCGGTGCTGCTGTTCGTCGCCGCCAGCATCCCGCTGATCCTGTTCCCGGGGCCGTCCGTGGCGTTCATCCTCGCCACCGCGCTGCGGTCCGGCCGCCGGTCCGGGCTGGCGGCCACGGCCGGGGTCGAGACCGGCTACCTCGTGCACGTCCTGGGCGCGGTCGTCGGCCTCTCCGCGGTGGTCGCTGCGAGTGCGCAGGCCTTCGCCGTCGTCAAGGTGCTCGGTGCCGCCTGGCTCGCGGTGCTCGCCGTGCTGTCCCTGCGCAGCGCCCGAAGGGCCGGCGACACGACCCTGGCGGGCGTGCGGGCCGCCGGGCCGGGGCGCGCGGGGTCGCGGCCGTCCTTCGCGCGCGGCCTGCTGGTGGGGGCGCTGAACCCCAAGACCGCGGTGTTCTACCTCGCCTTCCTGCCCCAGTTCGTCACCGACGCCGGCGGGCCGGCCTGGGCCCAGCTGCTCGTGCTCGGGCTGCTCTTCATCGTGCTGGCCGCCTGCTTCGACTCGTGCTGGGCGCTGGCCGGCGACCGGCTGCGCACCGTCCTGCCCGCGGTCCGGATGCGCATCGTGGACCGGGTGTCGGCCGGTGTCTACGCCGTGCTCGCCGCCGTGCTGCTCAGCGCCCGCCGGGCCCATGCTGTCGGTTGATGCGCCGGCCCGGCCCGAGCCGGCCGGGATCGCGGCGGGCTCCGCGCCCGCCGTCCGGCTCGCCGTCCTCGGGTCGCTGACCGCCGCGGACGCCGCGGGTGGCCGCCTCGACCTCGGCGGGCCGCGGCAGCGCGCGGTGCTCGCCGTCCTGGCCATCGCGCACGGCCGGGTGGTGGCTACCGACCGGATCATCGACGACCTCTGGCGCGGCGAGCCGTCGCCGAAGGCGATGGGGTCGCTGCAGGCCTACGTCTCGCACCTGCGACGCGCCCTCGAGCCGGACCGCCCGCCCCGCGCGCCGGCCACCGTTCTGGTCAGTGCCTCGCCGGGCTACGCCCTGCACCTGCCCACCGAGGCGGTCGACGCCTGGCAGTTCGAGGCGCTGGTGCGCGAGGCGATGGCCCGCTGCGACGCCGACCCCGCCGGGGCGGCGGCGCTGCTGGACCGGGCGCTCGGGCTGTGGCGCGGTGACGCCTACGCGGGCTTCCTGGACGAGGACTGGGCCGCCCCCGAGTCGGCCCGGCTGGCCGGCCTGCACGCCGCTGCCGTCGAGGCCCGCGCGGACGCGCTGCTCGCTCTCGGCCGGCCGGCCGAGGTGGTGCCCGACCTCGAACGGCAGGTGCGCACGCACCCGCTGCGCGAGGACGCCTGGCGGCTGCTCGGCCTGGCGCTGTACCGCAGCGGACGCCAGGGGGACGCGCTTGCCGCCCTGCGCGCCGCCCGCGCGCAGCTCGCCGAGGAGCTCGGCGTCGACCCCGGTCCGGCGCTGAGCCGGCTGGAGGCTGCCGTGCTCGCCCAGTCGCCCGAGCTGGACTGGGCCGCACCCCCCGCCGGACCTTCGGTCGCGCCCCTCGGGCCGGTCGCACCCGTCGCACCGGTCGCTCAGGTCGCCCCGTCCCGGCCCGACGGGCCGCCGGCTCGGCCCGAGCCGGGACCTGCCGAGCACGCCCGGACCGACGGGGAACGCTTCGTGGGCCGGGCGGTCGAGCTTGCCGAGCTGGCCGCTGCCGCGGCCCGCGCGCGGGGCCGCGACGGTGGTGGCCCTCAGGTGGTGCCGGTGCTGGTCTCGGGCGATCCGGGGGAGGGAAAGTCCGCGCTGCTGGGCGCCGCGGCCGCTCGGCTCGCGAGCGAGGGGTGGCAGGTCGCGTGGGGCCGCTGCCCGGAGGTCGAGGGTGCGCCCGCCGCCTGGCCGTGGGCCGAGCTGTTGCGTGCCCTCGCCGCGCACCGCCCGCCGTCGCCGGAGCTCGCCGAGGTCCTGGCGCCGCTGCTCGACGACGCTGCGACCCGGCCGACCGGTCCGGACGCGGTGGCGCAGCGCTTCTACCTGCACCGCGCCGTCGGCGGCTACCTGGCGCAGGTGGCCGCCGACGCTCCGCTGCTGCTGCTGCTCGACGACCTGCACCGCGCGGACCCCGAGTCGTTGGACCTGCTCACCGCGGTCGTCGAGCAGGTGCACCGGCAGCCGGTGGTGCTGGTGGCGGCCTACCGCGGGCAGGAGGTCGAGGCACCGGTGGCGGCTGCCCTGACCACCCTCGTCCCCCGCACCCCGGTCCGCCTCCAGCTCGACGGCCTCGGCGCGGCGGAGGTGACCGAGCTGGTGGCGCAGCTGTCCGGCGCCGAGGTCGAGGGCGGCGTCGCCGCCGCGATCATGGACCGGACCGGCGGCAACCCGTTCTACGTGCGGGAGACCGCCCGGCTGCTGGCCAGTGAGGGCGGCCTGGTCGCGGTGTCGGAGGTCCCCGCCGGCGTCCGTGACGTGATCCGGCGCCGGGTCGCCCGGCTGCCCGCGCACGCCCAGACCGTCCTCCGGCTGGCCGCGGTCATCGGCCGGGACGTCGACGTCGACGTGCTGCTCGGTGCCGACGACACCGACGAGGAAGCCGCGCTGGACGCCGTCGAGGCGGGTGTCATGGCGGGGCTGCTGCTGGAGCCGGCGACCGGCCGGCTGCGCTTCGCCCACGCGCTGGTCCGCGACACGCTGTACGACGACGTGTCGCGGCTGCGGCGCTCGCGGCTGCACGCCCGGATCGCCGACGTGATGGAGGCGCTGGGGTCCACGGACTACGCCGGGCTGACCCACCACCTGCACTGCGCCGGGTCACCGGTCAGCACGGCCAAGGCGGTCGGCTACGCGGTGCGGGCGGCCGAGCAGGCCGAGGCCCGGTCGGCCCTGACGACCGCCATCGAGCTGTGGGAGCAGGCGGTCGAGCTGCACACCCGGATCCCGGACGCCGACCGGACCGAGCGGGTCGAGCTGATGCTGCGGCTGGTCCGGGCCCACGGCAACGCCGGGGGACTGCGGCTGCGGGACGCCCTGCACCGCGCCATCGAGGCGGCCGCGGCGACCGGTGACCCGATGCTGGTCGCGCGGGCGGTCACCGCCTGGGACGGCGCCATCTTCTGGAGCCAGCACGTCTACGGGGCCACCGACCTGAAGCTGCTGGAGTGGATCGCGGTCGCGCTGGCCGAGGTGCCGGATTCCGAGGTGGGGCTGCGGGCCCGGCTGCTGGCCTGCCGGGCGCTGGAGCTGGAGGGCTCCGACGACCACGACGGGTTCGAGTCCGCCCAGCAGGCGGTGGCCCTGGCCCGGGTCGTCCCGGAGGACGGCCGGGCCCTGGCGTTCGCGCTGATGTCGCTGCTCGTGCACCTGCGAGGGCCGCGGTTGACCGAGGACCGGGCCACCGTGATCGACGAGCTGCACGACGTGGCCGAACGTCACCGGCTCGGCGGGTTCCACACCCTGGCGCACTACCTGCTCTTCGACTACTGGTTCGCCCGCGGCGACGTCGAGCAGGCTCACGTCCACCAGCGCGGCGCGGTCCGGCTGGCGCGCGACCTGCACCAGCGGGACGCGGTGCTGGCGAACGAGTTCCTCGCGCCGCTGCTGTCGCTGGTGCACGGCGACTACGACGCCGCCGAGTCGGCGTACGACGCGCTGCTGGACGAGTTCGAGCGCGCCGGGGCGCCGCAGTCCGGGATGCGGTGGGCCTGCCCCTTCACCGTGCGGCACGCGCAGGGCCGGCTCGCCGAGACCGTCGAGGCGACCCGCCGGGCGGCCGAGACGATCCCGGCGGCCGGCCAGCCGTCCCTGGTCCGGGCCCTGCTGGCGGCCGGCGAGGTCGACGAGGCCCGGGCCCTGTGGCACCGGCTGCCGCCGCAGCGCCCGGACGAGTTCTGGCAGTTCTTCATGGTCCTGCGGGCCGAGTCGGCGGTGCTGCTCGGCGACGACACGTTCGCGGCCGAGGCGTACGACGCGCTGCTGCCGTTCAGCGGCTGGCTGGCCGGCGGCGAAGGGGCCGTCTTCGCGCTGGGGCCGGTGGACGCCACGCTGGGCTGGCTGGCCGAGCACCTCGGCCGGCCTGCGGACGCCCGGCGGCACTGGGCCGCGTCGCGGCAGATGGCCGCCGAGATCGGCTGGCGGCAGCGGGTCGCCGAGGCCGACGCCGCCCTCGCCCGCCTCACCTGACCCCAGGCCGGTAGCCCCCGCTACCCGTCGCCCCGCCCCGCCGAGTTGATCACGTTAACGTGATCAACTCGGGCTGACCGAGGCCTGCAGGCCACAGTCAGTCCGGGAACGCCGCGGCAGGGCCCGGGTTCGTCCGCCGTCCGGTCAGTCCCGCCTGCTGCAGCGCCCTCTGCAGCACCCTCTGCTGCACCCGCCGCCGGGGCCTGCTGCTGCACCCTCTGCCGGGGCCCGCTGCTGCACCGCCGGGGCCCGCTGCAGCGCCCTCGTCCAGCACCCGCTGCTGCACCATCGGCCGAGGCCCTGCAGCACCCTCTGCTGAGGACTTCTGCTGGGCGGGATCGTCATGAGACCGCAACGTCCCGCGGGCATGCTGGCCGGGTCACGCGGGGAGCGAGGGGAGGAGGTCGCGCGGGGCGCGGCGGAGGAGGGACCCGGCATGACGCGCAACTGGCGAGCGGCGGTGGGGCTGACCGCGACGGTGATCCTGCTCGGGTGCGCGGTGGTGGCCACGGCCGCCTGGGTGTCCGCCGACCGGTCCCCGCGGGGTGCGTCGGCGCGGGCCGACGGCATCCACCTCGCGGTGGGCTACCTGCGAGAGCCGGACGGCGACTGGGCCCGCGGCAGCACCCGCACGCCGCTGGTCGCCTGGCTGCGCAACGAGACCGGCGAGGACCTGGTGCTCCGGTCGGTGTCGAGCCCGCTCGCCGCCCGGGTCGAGGTCAACGGCGGCGACCTGCCGGTGACGATCCCCAGCCAGGGCTGGGTCGCCTTCGGCGGCGACGGCCGCGGGCTGCAGCTCAGGGACCTGCGCCGGCCGTTGCGCTCAGGGGACTCGGCAGCGGTGACGTTCACGTTCGCCGGTGCGACCCTCACCGCCCGGCTGCCCGTGGTCGGGGCCGACGCGGCCTCGCCGAGCCCGGCCACCTCCACGCCGGCGGCGAGCGGCGGCAAGGACGCCTCCGCAAGCTCGGCCCCGACGAAGAAGAGCCAGCCCTCTCCCAAGGCCAGCAAGAAGAGGAAGAAGGCGACGACGACGAACGACTAGCGCGGTCCCGGCGCGGCCGCGGGCGACCTCAGCCCAGCGCGGCGCGGCGCTCGCGGGCGAACAGCGGACCCGACAGGGCGAGCAGGAGCCGGCTGCGGCTCCCGGCCCCGAGGCCGGTCAGGGCCTGCTCGACCTCTGCCGCGGTGGCGTGCCGGGCCAGCCAGGCGAGCACCCAGCCGACCCGCCGACTGCCCGTACGACGACGGGCCCGGGCCACCGCCATCCGGTAGTCCGGCACCGACACGAACCGCCGGATCGCGGGGAACAGCTCGCTCTCGGCCGACTCGACGTGCTCCTGGAGCAGCCCGAGCAGGTCGGTGGCGGCCCCAGCGAGGGTCACCGCGACCGCGCGGTCGTCGGGTGCCACCGCGAGCGCGGCGACCGACGACCGGCAGCGGGCGAGCAGGGCGGCGGCGGCCCGGTGGTCCGCGCGGAGCTCGCACAGGTCCACGGCGGAGCCGGCAGAGGCCGAGACGACCGGCCACAGGTCCTGGTCCTCGGCCGCCTGCAGAGCGGCGATCTCCGTGCACAGCCGCCCGGCGTACCGGTGCACGGCGGCCGCCTTCGCCGGCGGGAGGACCTCCAGCCCCCCGGCCACCCGGTCGGCCAGGTCGGCCAGCGCGGCCACGTCGGTGAGAGCCGCGCGGTGCACCAGCCGGTACGCCGAGAGGTCGACCTCGGGCTCGCCGTTCCGCCGCGGAGTCACCGCGGACGTCGTCGTGCTGGACATGTCGGCCTCTCCGGGACAGGACGGGCGGGAACAGGTGGCAGGGCTGCCAGCAGTACTGTCCGCGGCCGCCCTTGCGGACGACTTGGGGCCAACTGACGGGTGCTCGACCCGACGGCCCCGCCCAGCCCCGGCGCCTGCACGGCTCCACCCGGCTACAGCCCGGCCGGGGGATGCCGATGCTGAGAGGAGCCCTGGAAAGGAGGCGCCCCCATGACCGAGTCGCTGGCTGAGTCGTTCCAGGCGGGCCCGGCCGCCGGCCGGGGACCGGCCCGGTTGACCCGTCGCGCCTTCACCGACCTCGGGCTCTGGATGCTCGGCCTGGGCGTCGCCATCGGTGTGGCCTTCCCGTTCGCCCTGCCGCCGCTGGGGATCCCCGCCGAGCTGACCTTGCGACCGGCGTTCTTCCTCGCGACCGTCGTCGCCGGGCTCCTGCTGGCCGCCGCGAACTACCGGCTGGCCCGGTGGGTCGTCGGCAGCCGGCTGGACACGCTGTCGCGCCAGATGCGGCGGGTGTCGGGGGTGATCGGGGAGGCGACGTACTCCGGTGACTGGGCCGGCTGCACGCCGGAGGCCTGCCAGCTCCCGGTCGACTCCGCGGACGAGTTCGGTGAGGGGGCCGCGTCCTTCAACGACCTGGTCGCCGCGCTGGCTGCGTCCCGCGAGGTGCAGCAGGCGATGGCCGAGCACAGCCGGCTGCTGGCCGAGCACCTCGAGCTGTCCGACTTCACCGCCGCGGCCCTCGGCAGCTTCCTGGCGGCCACCGGCGGCGAGGCCGGCGCCTTCGCCATCGTGCGCGACGGCGAGCTGGAGATCTCCGCCGCGCACCGCCTCTCCGCCCTGACGCTGCGGGAGAACCCGACGGTGCTCGCGGCCCTCGGCAGCGGGTCGCCGGTCTGGATGCCGATCCCGGACGACCTCCACGTCGACGCCGCCGTGACCACTTTCCGCCCGGCGACGGTGGCGATCCTGCCGATCCCGTTCCGGGCTGTACCCCTGGGCGTGGTGGTCCTGGCGTTCGCCCGGACCCCGCACCACGAGGCCGCCCGGCTCGTCGAGGCGATGCGCGCGCCGACCGGCGTTGCCCTGAACAACGTCATCTCGCACGAGCGGTTCCAGCGGCTGGCGGCGGTCGACCCGCTCACCGGCGCGTACAACCGCCGGTTCGGGCTCTCGCGGCTGAACGAGGAGTGGGCCAGGTCGCTGCGCTCCGAGGTGCCGCTGGGTGTGCTGGCTTTCGACCTCGACCACTTCAAGGCGGTCAACGACACGTTCGGGCACCTCGTCGGTGACCGGGTCCTGCGCGAGACCGCGGCAGCGGCCCGGCTGGCCCTGCGCGAGGGCGACGTCCTCATCCGTACCGGCGGCGAGGAGTTCCTCGTCGTCCTCCCCGGCGGCGGCGTCGAGGACGTCCAGTCGGTCGGCGAACGGATCCGCCGGGCGATCAGCGGGGTCTCCGTTCCCACCGGCCAGACCACGGTCCAGATCACCGTCAGCGTGGGCGCCGCCTCATCCCCGCACTGTGGCGCCGACGACCCGGAGGCGCTCAGGGACATCGCCGACCAGGCGCTGTACGCCGCGAAGGACGCCGGGCGCGACCGGCTCGTGGTCGGACGCCCCGAGACCGGCCGGGTAGGCGTCCCGACCGCCTGACCCGTCGCGTCGACGACCGCGCCGGGCGGTCCGCTGCCGACTGCCCCGTACGGTGGCTGCGCGCAGCAGGTCGGGCGTCGGCGGCCGCCGGCAGCCGCCGTGGAGAACCGGAGGTGTGCCGCGATGTCGTCGGTGGTGCTGGGCGTTGCCCTGGTCGCGGTCGTCGTCGTCGGGACACCGCTGGCCGAGCGGCTGCGGGTGCCGCTACCGGTCCTGCTCACCGTGTTCGGCCTCGGGCTGCCGCTCGTGCCCGGAACCCCACGGCTGGAGATCGAACCGCACCTCATCCTGCCGATCGTGCTGCCGCCGCTGCTCTTCGCAGCGACCCAGCGCGCGACGGCGCGGGAGTTCCGCGACCACGCCCGGCCGATCCTGATCCTCGCCGTGGGCCTCACGGTCACCACGACCGCCGTGGTCGCCGTGGTCGCCCATGCCGCCGGACTCGGCTGGACCGCCGCGTTCGTGCTCGGAGCGGTCGTGGCACCGCCGGACCCGGTCGCCGCCACCGCCGTCGCGCGGCGGCTGCACCTGCCTGGTCGGCTGGTCACGGTGCTCGAGGGCGAGGGGATGTTCAACGACGCCACGGCCCTGGTGCTGTACGGCGTGGCGGTGACCGCGGTGGTCACCGCGGACGTCACGGCGGCCTTCGTCCTCTGGCGGCTGGTGCTGGCGGTGGTGGTCGGGGTGGCCGTCGGGCTCGCGCTGGGCTGGCTGGCGAAGGTTGCGTTGGCCGCCTTGCGCGACGGCGGCGCGGAGACGACGGTGACCGTCGCCGTCCCGTTCGTCGCCTACCTGGCCGCCGAGGAGGTGCACGGCTCGGGCGTGCTCGCCGTGCTGACCCTCGGCTTGTTCCTGCGCAGCTACGCCCACCCCGCGTTCACGTCCAGCGGCTGGCTGCTCGGCCGTGCGGTCTGGCGCTACCTCGACTACCTCATCACCAGCCTGGTGTTCGTGCTCATCGGGTTCGAGCTGACCGACGTGCTCGACCGCGCCTCGATCGGTGCCGACACCTGGCGGCTGCTGGGGTTCGTGGCGGTCACCCTCGTGGTGGTGCGGTTCGCCTGGATGTTCCCCGCCGTCGCGGCCGCGAGCCTGCTCCGGCGCAGCCGCGACGAGGCGCGGCCCTACGGCGCCCGCGAGACGACGGTGGCTGCTTGGGCGGGCATGCGCGGCGTGGTCACCGTCGCCACCGCGCTGGCGCTTCCGCTCACGGCCGCCGGTGGCGGACGCTTCGTCGAGCGGCCGCAGATCGTCGTGGTCGGGCTGGGCTGCGTGCTGATCACCCTGGTGGCGCAGGGCCTCACCTTGTCGCCGCTGGTCAAGGCGCTCGGCGTCGGCGAGGACGCCGACATCGCGCGCGAGGTGACCGAGCTGCGCCAGCGGGCCGCGCAGGCCGCGTTGGACTCGGTGCGGGAGTCAGCGGCGGACGGGGGCGGCCCGGACCCGGTGCACGAAGCGGTGACCTTGCAGTACGAGGGCTACCTGGCGGCCCAGCAGGCCCTGCACAGCGCTCGTGGCGGCGACCCGGGCGCCGCCGCGGCCGAGGACCAGTCGCACGAGCTGCAGCTGGTCCTCCGACAGGCCAGCGAGGTGGAGCGGGCGCTGGTGCTGGCCCTGCGCAACCGGGGCGAGGTGAGCTCGGAGGTGGCCGACGCGGTCCTCGCCGACGTCGAGGCCCGCGCAGTGCGCGACCTGCACTGACCCGCTGCCCCAGGTGCGGCGTGCCCCTGGCGCGCGTGGCGGAGCCAGGGCACAGTGGCGCTCAACCCTGACGCCGGAGGTCCCGCGTGCCCACTGACACCGAGCTGGCCGAGCTGAAGCGCAGGCGGGCGCAGCTGCGCGCGTCGTACCTGCGTCCCGCCGCCGAGCGCCGGGCGTCCACCGGGCGCGGCATCCACCACGCGGCTCTCATCTGCTCCGACGTCGAGCAGACGATCCGGTTCTACCAGGACCTGCTCGGCTTCCCGCTGGTCGAGCTGACCGAGAACCGCGACTACCCGGGGTCCTCGCACTTCTTCTTCGACGTCGGGAACAGCACCCTGCTGGGGTTCTTCGACTTCCCCGGCCTCGGCCTCGAGCCGGTCGTCGAGGCGATCGGCGGCGTGCAGCACATCGCCATCTCGGCCGCCCGGGACCGCTGGGAGGAGGTGCAGCGGCGGCTGGACGACGCCGGCGTCGCCTACGCCGGGCCGGACCTCGGCATCCCGGAGTCGATGTACTTCAAGGACCCCGACGGCATCCAGGTGGAGCTGCTGAGCGACCCGCTCATGTACTTCGCCGGGCACCAGCTCGACCAGTAGGCGGCTTCGCTGCGCCCGGTCAGCTGGTGGCGGGCCGGTTCTCCAGCGCCGCCACCACCGCACGGACCGCGTCGTCCAGCCGCTCCCGGACCGGCGCCGACAGCGGCGTACCCGGGCGGAGCTCCGGCGCCTCCACCCCGACCACCGTCACCCGTCCCGGCAGGGTCCCGAGGGCGCGAGCGAGCTCCAGCGCGTCGGCGACGCCGAGCCCGTGCGAACCCACCTCCGGCCGCCGGGGCAGACCCCGCGCCCCGACGACCTGGACGAGCAGCGTGCCGGGGGTCCCGCCGGTGCGCACGGCATCCACCACCACGACGTCGTCGTGCTCGGCCAGGTGCTCGACGAGGTCGAGCGGCTCGGACTGAACCACGACCCCGATGTCCGGCAGGCCGAGGGCAGCGACCCGCGCGGCCACCATCGGACCGAACCCGTCGTCGCCCCGGTCCCGGTTCCCGACCCCGACCACCAGCGCCATCCGCCTCAGCGCTCCTCGTCCACCGTCAGGTCGAGGAAGTGCGTGGCGCAGGAGATGCACGGGTCGTAGTTGCGGATCGCCTGCTCGCACTGCCGGGTGAGCTCCTCCGTGTCGAGGTGGAGCCGGGTCCGGACGAACTCCCGCAGGTCCGACTCGATGCTCGCCTGGTTCTGCGACGTCGGCGGCACGATCTGGGCGTCGAGGATCGTCCCGTCGTCGGCCAGCCGGTAGCGGTGGTACAGGACGCCGCGCGGTGCCTCGGTCGCGCCGTGCCCGGTCCCGGCCCGCGGCGGTACGGCGACCGCCGGGCCGCGCACCGAGGCAGCGGCGCCGGTCCAGCCGTCGATGATGCGCAGGGCCTCCTCGCAGGCCACCACCAGCTCCACCGCGCGCACCACGATGGATCGGAACGGGTTGCGACAGGTCGGGCCGAGGCCGGCGCGGTCGGCGGCGGCGCGGGCGAGCGGTGGCAACCGGTCGTGGTTGAGCGAGTAGCGGGCGAGCGGCCCGACGACGTACGGGCCGGTGTCGCGCAGCCGCGCGTGCAGCGCGTGGGAGTGCGGGACCTGGTGCTCGGTGACCCAGTCCGCGAAGTCGGAGGCGGGGAAGCCGCGGCCGCTGCTGGTCACGAACGACCCCTGCTCGAGCGGGTATCCCTCGTCGGCACGAAGGGACACGTACTCGTAGGGCTGCTCGAAGTCCGGCGTCGCGAACCCCGCTGCCATCGTGACGGTGGCGAGCGCATCCTCCAGAGCGGCCTCCATCGTCGGGCGCAGCGCCGTCATCTCGGCGGGTGACGGAAGCCGGTAGAACCCACCGACGCGGACATTGACGGGGTGCACGGCGCGGCCGCCCACCAGCGCCATCAGAGCGTTGCCGGCCTTCTTCAGCCGCAACCCACGGTCCACCAGGTCGCGGTGGTCGGCGGCCATCTCCACGGCCCCGGGGTAGCCGAGGAAGTCCGGGGCGTGCAGGAGGTAGACGTGCAGCGTGTGGCTCTCGATCCACTCGCCGCAGTACAGCAGGCGGCGCAGCAGGGTGATCTCCGCCGGCACCGTGACACCGCAGGCGTCCTCGATCGCCGTGCACGCGCTCATCTGGTAGGCGACGGGGCAGATGCCGCAGATCCGCGCGGTGATGTCGGGTGGCTCGGTGTGCCCGCGACCGCGCAGGAACGCCTCGAAGAACCGCGGCGGCTCGTAGATGCGCAGCTGGACGTCCTCGACCTCGCCGTCGCGGACGACCACGCGCATGGCGCCCTCGCCCTCGACCCGGGCCAGCGTCTCGGCGGTGAGCTCCCGTCCCTCGCCGGTGCCGCGGTGCGTCACGGGGCCACGTCCTCTGCGGTCTCCTGCGCTGTGCTCGCGTCGGCGAACACCTCGGCGGCAGCGTTGAAGGTCCGGTACACGCGCTGCACGTCACGGCGCGGCATGCCGAGGTCGACCAGCCTGCGGGTCAGTGCGCCGGTGTTGGTGGTGTCCGCCGGCCCGAAGCAGCCGTAGCAGCCGCGGGCGTACGACGGGCAGAGTGCGCCGCAGCCGGCGTGCGTGACCGGGCCCAGGCACGGCGTGCCGTGCGCCACCGTGACGCAGACGGTCCCGCGACGCTTGCACTCGACGCACACGCTCTCCCCGGTGATGCGCGGCTTGCGCTGCTGGAGCATCGCGGTGATGACCTCCAGCAGCTGGGACCGGTCGATGGGGCAGCCACGCAGCTCGAAGTCGACGGGGACGTGCGCGGCGATCGGGGTGGAGCGGTCGAGCGTGCGGATGTAGTCCGGCTGGGCGTAGACGATGGCGCTGAACTCCGCCACGTCGCCGAAGTTGCGCAGCGCCTGGATCCCACCGGCGGTGGCGCAGGCGCCGATCGTGACCAGCCGCCGGGACTGCCGGCGCACCTCCCGCACCCGCTCGGCATCCTCCGGCGTCGTGACCGAGCCCTCGACCAGGGACAGGTCGTACGGGCCAGGAGCGACCGCGCGGGTCGCCTCGGGGAAGTAGGCGATGTCGACCTGACCGGCGAGGTCGAGCAGCTCGTCCTCGCAGTTGAGCAGGGTCAGCTGGCAGCCGTCGCAGCTGGCGAACTTCCACACCGCCAGCGTCGGCCGCCGACCCGGCGCCATCACAGCTCCCGCGCCGCGAGCAGGTGCGCCACCGAGTCCAACGAGAACACCGGACCGTCGACGCAGACCAGCTTCTCCCGGAGCTGGCAGTGTCCGCACAGGCCGACACCGCAGCGCATGTTCCGCTCGAGCGAGACGCGCATCTGCTCGGCCGGAACACCGCGCTTGGTCAGCGCGGCGGCCCCGAACCGCATCATGACCTCCGGGCCGCAGACCAGCACGAGCGAACGGGCCGGGTCGAAGTCGGCCCCGGGGATCAGCTCGGTGACCGGGCCGACCTGCCCGCCCCACGACGACGATGCCTGGTCGACAGTCACGGCCACGTCGAGAACCCCCGCCGCCTCCCACCGGTGGAGCTCGTCGGTGAAGAGCAGGTCTGCCGGGGTCCGTCCGCCGTAGAGCAGGACGACCCGGCCGAACCGCTCGCGCCTGGCAAGCAGCTGGAGCAGTGCGGGGCGCAGCGGTGCCAGCCCGATGCCGCCGGCGACGACGACCACGTCGCCGCCTTGCCCGTCCTCGACGTCCCACCCGACGCCGTACGGCCCGCGCACTCCCAGGACGTCGCCTGCCCTCGCCCCTGTCAGCGCGCGCGTGACTCCGCCGACGTTGCGCACGGTGTGCACCAGCAGGTCCGGCCGAGCGGGGTCTCCGCTGACCGAGATCGGCACCTCGCCGACGCCGAAGGCACCCAGCATCGTGAACTGACCGGGTGCGAAGGCCAGCCCCTCACCGTCGGGCGACACCAGGCCGAGGGTGACCGTGTCGCTCGTCTCGCGCCGGGTCCACAGCACGCGGAACCAGCGCGGCACCATCGCGTCCGGCGGCGGGGAGCCGGCCGGCGCGCGCGTCGTCGAGAGGTCAGCCGTCATCGGCCGCGCCGTACAGGTCGAGCAGTCGCACCCGGGTGGACTGCAGCCGTTGGTACATCACCCCGGCGACCCGCTGCAGGACGAGGTAGCCCAGTCGCGGGTCAGTCTCGAGCTTGTCCCGCAGGCAGGTCGCGTCCAGGGACACGGCCGAGACGTCCCCGACCGCCCGGGCGTCGAAGAACCAGCGGTACGGCGGCACCAGCCACGACCAGCCCACCACCTCGCCCGCCTCCACCGTGTCGAGCACGTGGTCGCCGCCGCCCGGTGCGTGCACCTCCAGGGCGACTCGACCGCGCCGTACGACGTAGAACTGGTCGGCCGGCTCGCCCTCGTGGAAGAGGTGCCCGCCGGAACGGACGTGCACGTTGCCGGCGCAGCCCTCGAGCAGCGCCACCGTCTCCTCGTCCAAACCGTCGAAGAACGGGTGCTCGGCCAGGATCTGCCCGACGGACCTCACGGCCGCTCCCCGTCGCCGCCGGCAGGAGATGGAGTCGACCCGCGGATCGCCGCCACCTCCTCGGTGATGTCGATGCCCACCGGGCACCAGGTGAGGCACCGGCCGCAGCCCACGCAGCCGGAGGTGCCGAACTGGTCGGTCCAGGAGGCCAGCTTGTGGGTCATCCACTGGCGGTAACGGGACCGGGTGCTCTGCCGGACGCTCCCCCCGGGCAGGTAGGAGAAGTCCGAGGTGAAGCACGAGTCCCACACGCGAGACCGCTCGGCATGGTCGCCCGTGAGGGACAGGTGGTCCTCGGTGGACGTGCAGAAGCAGGTCGGGCAGACCATCGTGCAGTTGCCGCAGGCGAGGCACCGGTCCGCGACGTCGTCCCAGCGCGGGTGCTCGGCGTTGTCGTAGAGCAGGTTGCGGATGTCGAACGTGTCCAGCTCGCGGCCCATCATCCCCGTCGCCCGCTCGGTGACTGCCTCGGCGGCGACCAGGTCGGGCGAAGCGGCACCGCGCGTCGGGAGCTCGGCCAGCACGTCCGCCCCTCGCTCGCTGCCGGCCCGCGCGACGAACCGGTGCTCCCCGTCCAGGACCTCGGTCAGGGCCAGGTCGTAGCCCGAACCGGCCCGCGGTCCGGTGCCCATCGAGACGCAGAAGCAGGTCCCGCCCGGGTCGGAGCAGTCGACCGTGACGAGGAACGCCGCGTCGCGCCGGGCGCGGTAGCGGGCGTCCGGATGGTCGCGCTCGAGCAGCACCCGGTCGTGGATGGCCAGCGCGTGCAGGTCGCAGGAGCGGATGCCGAGCACGGCGTACGGCGGGTCCCCCAGCTGGCTCTCATGGCGGACGTCCTCCGGCTCGACGCCGCCCGCGGTCCTGGTGCCGGCCCACACCAGCTCCCGGGCGGGGAACAGCACGGACTTCCAGGAGACGGCGTCAGCGGCGTACCCGAACAGCGCACCGTCCGTCCGCTGGCGCAGCCGGTAGCGGCCGGGCTCCTGCTCGTCGCCCCAGCCTCGTGGCAGGTCGTCGACGGCCGCGATGCGACCGGGGACCACCGCGCCGTCCCGCACCGTCGGGCCCAGGACCGTGAAGCCGGCGGCGGCCAGGGCACCGATCAGGGCCTGCAGCCCGTCGGGGCCCAGGACCGTGGCCGGTCCGGCGGCGGGCACCGGTTCCTGGCTCGCGACCGTCTCCGCGGCAGTCCGCCCGCGGTCGGGACCTGTCGTCACGGCACCACCCTCGCGAGCAGCCCCGGCCCCGGGTAGGGACCTTCGGCCCACGAGGACCAGGACGGGGATCCCGGGCGCCCGGACGACCGCGGCGCCGAGCCCGTAGCGTTCCGCCATGGCCGGCCGCTCGGGAGTCACCGTCCTCGGGAGCGCCAACGTCGACCTCACGCTGGCCGTCGGGGCGCTGCCGCTGGCCGGCCAGACCCTGCTCGCCACGGGTCGGACCGGAGGACCCGGGGGCAAGGGGCTCAACCAGGCGGTGGCCTCGGCCCGGGCCGGCGCGCGCACCCGGTTCGTGGGCGCGGTCGGGGCGGACCCCGAGGGCGCCGAGCTGCTGCAGGTCCTGGCCGACGACGGCATCGAGGCGCTGGTGCGCAGGACCGAAGGGCGCACCGGGCTGGCCGTGGTGATGGTCGACGCGAGCGGCGAGAACGCCATCGTGGTCGCGTCCGGCGCCAACGCCGAGCTGGTCGGGCTCCGCCGCGACGAGCTGGCCGCCGTCACTGTCGCGGAGGTGCTGCTCATGCAGCTGGAGGTCCCGGTTCCGACCGTCGCCGAGGCGGCCCGTGCCGCCCGGGATGCCGGCACACTGGTGGTGCTCAACGCGGCCCCGCAGCGCGAGCTGCCGCCGGCGGTCACCGACCACCTGGACCTGCTGGTCGTCAACGAGGGCGAGGCCCGGGGGCTTGCAGCCGGTCCGCCCGAGTCCCCCGCGCTGCCGGCCGCGGCCCGGGAGGCCGATGTCGACCGCCACGTCGACCGCCTGCTCGAGCGGGTGCCGGCGGTGGTCGTGACGCTCGGACCGCGCGGTGCGCTCTACCGGAGCCGCGAGGGGGCGCGCCACCTGGAGCCCGGCCGGCCGGTCGCCGTCACCGACACGACCGGCGCCGGCGACACCTTCGCGGGCTACCTGGCCGCAGCGCTGGCCGAGGGTCGCCCGGTGCCCGGTGCCCTGGCGGTGGCGAACGCGGCAGCCGCCCTCTGCGTGCAGCGCCCGGGTGCGGTCCCGGCCGTCCCGCGACGTGGGGAGGTCGACGCCTCACCGGCCGGCTGAGGGCCTCGGGCCGCTCAGGACTCCAGCGGGACGCTGCTGCCGGTCGCGTGCGAGCGCAGGGCGGCAGCGAACACCCGGTGCGACGCCAGCGCCTCGGCCGGCGTGGCGGTGCCGAACCGGTCGCCCAGCTCGCCGGCGCGCTCGGCGAGGAAGACCGCCCACATCTGCAGCAGCGCGTCGGTCAGGCCGAACTCGAAGATGGCACCGGTCACCGTCGGCCACACGCTGGTGTGCCCGGGCTGGACCTCCGACCAGGCCTGCTCGCCGTCGACCATGCCGAAGCGGTGCAGGACCTGCGGGCTGCGGGTGGAGAAGCGCACGCCGCCGTCCATGCCCACCGCCTCGAAGAACCAGGTGTTCCGCTCGCCCGGGGCGATCCGCTTGGTCTCCCAGATCATCGGAAAGCGCCGCTCGGCGGTCTGCACGCTCAGCGCGAGCAGCGCGTTGTCGAAGGTGTCGCAGGGCACCGGGGTGCCGTCCGGGCCGGGCCGCGTCCGCACCACGTCGTCGAGCAGCGCGTACACGCTGTGCGGTGCCCAGCCCAGCCGCAGCGGCACGTGCGCCGCGTGCATGCCGAGGTCGCCCATCACGCCGATCTCGCCGCAGGTCGCTGCCCGGCGCTTCCAGTTGATGGGCTTGGCCCGGTCCAGGTCGGAGGAGTGCAGCAGGCCCGACCGCACCTCCAGGACCTCGCCGAGCAGACCCTCGCGCACCAGGTGCACCGCGCGCTGGGCGCCGGGGAAGAACGGCAGCTCGCTGGAGACGCGGACGAAGACCGACGCCGACGAGATGGCGGACACGATCCGTTCGGCGGCGGCGAGGTCGATCCCGAACGGCTTCTCGCCGAGGAAGTCCTTCCCGGCGGCCACCGCGTCGAGGTAGACCCGTTCGTGCAGGTCGTGCGGCACGGCGAGGTAGAGGACGTCGATGCCCGGGTCGTCGAGCAGTCGGCGGTAGTCGTCGGTGACGGTCGCCACCCCGCTGCGCCGCCACCAGTCCTGCACCCCGGGGGCAGGGTCGGCCAGGGCCACCACCTCCGGGCGGACCGGGTGGTCGACCAGGGCGTCCCACCGCCGGGTGAGGACGAGCAGCTCGCGGCCCATCAGGCCGCCGCCCACGACCCCGATGCGGACCGGCGTGCTCACCGCGCGCCGAGCATCGCCGAAGCGGCCTCGACCGTCGCCCCGTCGTGCAGCATCGCCATCAGGGCGCGGGTGAGGGCCGCCGGGTCGGTGTGCTGGATGACGTTGCGCCCGTACACGATCCCGGCCGCGCCCTGGTCCAGCACGGCGGCGGTCCGGCGCAGCAGCTCGTCGTCGTCGACCCGCCCGCCCCCACGCACGAGCACCGGTACCTGACCCGCTGCCTGGACCACCTGGTGGTAGTCGCTCACGTCGTCGGTCGGGTCGGCCTTGATGATGTCCGCGCCGAGCTCGACCGCCTGGCGGACGAGCGGCACGACCCTCGACGTCGTCCCGTCGGAGGTGTACCCGCCCGCCGTGGCGTCCTTCATCACCAGCGGCTCCACCATCAGCGGCATCCCGTAGCGCTCGCAGTCGGCCTTGGCGGTGAGCACGTTGACCAGGCAGTCCTCGCGGACCTCGGGGCGACCGGGCAGGTCGAAGAGGTTGACGACGACGCAGGCGGCGTCGAGCCGTACGGCGGTGAGCGCGGGCTCCGGGATCAGCCGGCTGAACAGCCGGTCGGGCAGCACCTGCCCGTAGACGTTCGCCACGTCGGTGCGCAGCACCAACGCCGGCCGGCGCCGGTCGGGGATCTCCTGCAGCAGTCGCGCCTGGCCCTGGGTCAGCTGGATCGCGTCCGGCCCGGCGTCGGCCAGGACCCGGACGGCGGCGGCCAGGTCCTCGATCCCGGCGAGGAACGAACCCTCACCGAAGAACCCGTGGTCGACGGCGACGTCGAAGCATCTCCCGGAGCGGTGGTCGAACAGCCGGGACATGCGGATCCGGACGTCGGACACAGAGCCTCCTGGTGCCTGGACGGGTCGTTGACGCAGGCTACGCGGCGCGCCTAGCGTGCGCGCGAAGGTCGGACGAGCTCGTGAGGGGCGCTGGCGTTGCTCGTAGTCGGCACGAACCTCACCCAGGACCGCATCATCCGTCTCGCGGACCTGTTGCCAGGCGCGGTGCTGCGTGCCCGCGAGGTGGTCACCGCTCCCGGCGGCAAGCCCGTCAACGTGGCCCGGGCCGCCCTCGCACTCGGCGGCCGGCCCACCCTGCTGGCGAGCTGCCCGGGCCACCTGGGTGCCCTGCTCGCGGAGCAGCTGGTCGCGGACGGGCTCGAGGTGACGGCAGTCCACACCGCCGGCGAGCTCCGGACCGCCACCATCCTGCTCGAGGACGGCGGTCGCACCACCGTCGTGAACGAGCCCGGCCCGGTGCTCGACGGCGACGGGGTCGCGGCGCTGCTCTCCGCCTACGACGGGGCGCTGGCCGCGCAGCAGCGGACGGTCGTGGTCGTCTCCGGCAGCCTGCCGCCCGGCGCTCCCGTCGATCTCTACGCGGAGCTGGTCCGGCGCGGCGCGCAGCACGGCTGCGCCACCGTGGTGGACGTCGGCGGCCCGGTGCTGGCTGCGGCCCTGCCGGCCGGGCCGACCCTGGTCAAACCCAACCTCGCGGAGGCGGAGGCGGTGCTGCGGCTGATGGCCGGGTCGGCCGCCGACGAGGCGGGCACCGATCACGCCGAGGCGGTGGACGAGTCCGGGCAGGACGTCCCCGGCCGCTGCCTGGCCGCCGCCGTGGCGCTGGTCGAGGCCGGCGCCAAGGCGGCGTTGGTGAGCGGCGGACGGACCGGCGCCGCGCTGCACTCGCCCGCGGGCTCGTGGTGGGTCGCGGCACCGGTCGTCGATACGGTCAACCCGGTCGGTGCGGGGGACACCCTGGTCGCAGGGGTCGCGGTGGCGCTCGGCAGAGGCGACCCGCTGCCGGCCGCCGTGCGCTTCGGCGTGGCGTGCGCCGCGGACAGCGTGCGCCGGGTCGGCCCGGGTGCGGTGGAGCCGGCCGCCGTCGCCGCGCTCCTGGACTCGGTGCAGATCTCGACGCGTGCGGAGATGACGACATGACCAGCTGGTCGCCGGTGCTGCTCCCGCCCAACCAGTTCCCGCACTTCTACCGTGGCGGAGACCGGATCGGCGCCCTGCGCGGTGGCCCCGGCGGACCGATGCGGCCGGAGGAGTGGCTCGGCTCGACCGTGACCCGCTTCGGCGAGGAGACCTCCGGGCTGTCGGTGCTCCCGGACGGCCGCTACCTGCGCGATGCCGTGCTGGCCGACGCATGGGGGTGGCTCGGGCCGGAGCACCTGACCGACTTCGGCGAGAGCAGCGAGCTGCTGGCGAAGCTGCTGGACCCGGACCAGCGGCTGCCGGTGCACTTCCACCCGGACAAGGCGTTCGCCCGGCAGCACCTCGGGCTCGACCACGGCAAGACCGAGGCCTGGATCGTGCTCGAGGCCCCCGACGGCGCGGGCGTGGGTCTGGGCTTCTCGCAGCCCATGACCAAGGACCACGTCCTCGACCTGGTCACCCGCCGCGACAGCGCGACCCTGCTCGCCGCGCTGCACCGGCTGCCGGTCCGCGCGGGCGAGACCGTCCTGGTCCCGGCGGGCGTGCCGCACGCCATCGACGCCGGGGTCCTGGTGCTCGAGCTGCAGGAGCCCACCGACCTCTCGGCTCTGCTGGAGTGGGACGGGTTCGCGGTCGACGGCGAGAAGGACGGGCACCTCGGGCTCGGCTTCCCGACGGTCCTCGACGCACTGCGGCTGGACCCGCTGCCCGAGGACGAGCGCGACGACCTGGTCCGGGACAGCGGCTTGTCGGGTGGTGACGTCCGCAGCCTGCTCACGAGGCGGGCCGACGGCTTCTTCCGCGCGGACCTGCTGCCCGGGCACGGCGAGGTCCAGGCCGGGTTCGCCGTGTGCCTGGTGCTGGCCGGGTCGGGGCCGGTGGTCACCGAGCGTGCGGGGACCCTGGACGTGGCGCGGGGGGCGGCGTTCGTGGTGCCGTGGGCGGCGGGGCGCTGGCACGTGGACGGCGTGGACGTGGTCGTCTGCCGGCCGCCCAGACCGCCGAACGCGCCGGGGCCCAGGTGACGCCCGTCCTGGTCGGGGTGGACATCGGCACCACCAGGGTCAAGGCAGTCGCGACCGACCACGACCTCGCCGTACGGGGCGAGCACGCCGTCGTCACCCCGTGGCGGCACGAGGGTGCCCATGCCGAGGTCGACCCGGACGCGCTCGCGCAGGCGGTGACGGCCGCGGCCGCCGGCGCCGCCCGCTCAGCCGGCGCCCGGGCCCTCGCCGTCGGGATGGCGGGGATGTCCGAGACCGGCGTCCTGCTGGACGGGCACGACCGGCCGCTGGCCCCGGCGCTGGCCTGGCACGACCCCCGCGGGGACGTCGACCAGGTCCGCCGCGAGCTGGGCGACGAGGCCTACCGCCGCACCGCCGGGCGCCCGATCGACGCCGTCTCCAGCCTGCCCAAGCTGCTCTGGCTGCGACGGCACGTCGACGAGGCACGGCAGGCCGTGCGGTTCCTGTCCGTGCCGGAGTGGGCGGTCTTCGCCCTCGGCGGGGAGCCCGTCAACGAGCTGTCCCTGGTCAGCCGCACCGGCCTGTTCGACGTGCCCGGGCGCCGGCCGTGGGGGGACGCCCTCGCCCTGCTCGGGGCCGGGCCGTCGTTCCTCGGCGAGATCGTCAGCGCCGGCGCGCCGGTCGGGCGCGTGGGCGACACGGCGCCCGAGGAGCTGCGCGGCGCGGTCCTCACCGTGGCCGGGCACGACCACCAGGTCGCCGCGTTCGCCCTCGGGGCGGCCTCCGACGGCGCCCTGTTCGACTCCCTCGGCACCGCCGAGGCGCTGCTGCGCACGGTGCGCGCGCCACTCGACAACGGGTCCATCGACCGGATGGCACAGCTGAACATCTCGACCGGCTGGGGGGTGCTGCCGGACCATCTCTGCCTGCTCGCGGGTCTGCCCACCGGTATCTCGCTGGAGCGCGTCGGCGCGATGGTCGGGGCGTCCACCCCGGCCGACCGGGTCGAGCTCGGCCGGCGGGCGCTGTCCACCGACCGGTCCGGGACGGCGATGCGGGTCTCGGCGACCTACCACGGCCTGACGGTGCACGACGTGGACGACGAGGCGGCCCCGGCGCTGGTGTGGCGGGTCGCCGTCGAGGACGTCAGTGCGATGAGCGAAGCCATCCTGGCGGCGATCGCGGCCGAGGTCGGCGCGCACCGCTCGGTGGTCGTCGCCGGTGGCTGGCTGCACAACCCGATGGTGCGCGCGGTCAAGCAGGCGCAGTACGGCGCGTTCGGCACCCGCGACCTGCCCGAGCCGGGCGCCGTCGGCGCGGCCGAGCTGGCCGGTGTCGCCGCCGGGGTCCTGGCACCGCGCTGGCCGGTCGGCTAGGACGCCGCCTCGCGGAACGGCGTGATCTCGCCGGAGCCGCGTACGACGAGACGGGTCGGGACGACCTGGGTGCCGAACGGCGACGGGTCGCCGTCGATCCGGCGGAACAGCTGCTCCGCCGCCACCCGCCCGATCATCTCCGGGTCCTGTGCGACCACGGTGACGGGTGGGTCGAGCAGGTCGCCCAGGAGGAAGTCGTCGAAGCCGACCAGCGCCACGTGGTGCTGCCGACCGAGCCGCCGCAGCGCCTTGACGGCGCCGATCGTCACCAGGTTCTGCGCGGTGAACAGCGCGGTCGGCGGGTCGGGCCGGGTGAGCATCTCGGCGGTCGCCTCCTCGGCGGCCTCGACCGTCGGCGCGTCGCGCGCGACGCGGTCTGCGGTGATCGGCAGCCCCGCCGTGCGCAGGGCGTCGACGTACCCGTCGTAGCGCTCGGAGGCGGTGGCGATCCGGGCCAGGTCACCGAGGAAGCCGATCCGCTGGTGCCCGCGCGCGAGCAGGTGCGACACCCCGCTCCGGGACCCCTCGCGGTTGTCCGTCAGGACGACGTCGGCGTCGAGCCGGCCGGGTGTCCGGTCGACGAAGACCAGTGCGGTACCTGCGCGCTGCTCCGGGACGAGGTAGGAGTGGTCGGAACCGGCGGGCATGAGGATGAGGCCGTCGACCCGGCGCGAGGTGAACGCCGCGACCAGCTCGCGCTCCCGTTGCGGCGTCTCGTCCAGGCTGCCGGCCAGCACCGCCACGCCCCTGCCCCGGGCGACGTCCTCCACCGCCCGGTGCACCGCGGAGGAGAACGGGTTGGCGACGTTCTCCAGCAGCAGCCCGATGGTCCCCGTGCGGCCGTCGGCGCGGCGCAGGCTGCGGGCGCCGGCGTTGAGCTGGAAGTTCAGCTCCTCGGCCGCGCTGCGGACCTTGTCGACGAGCAGCTCGGAGACGCCCGGCTCGCGGTTGACCACCCGGGACACCGTCTTGAGGCTGACCCCGGCCAGGGCCGCGACGTCCCGCATGGTCGCGCGCGGACGCGGCGCGGACGGTCCGGATAACGTTGTCATCACGCGGGTTTCTTTTCGGAGGCGAACTCTTGACGGGGATGTAAAGGCAGGACTACAACTACCCAGACAACGTTGTCAAGGCGATCGGCCGGACACGAGACCCAGACGTGAGGACAGATCGATGATTCGTAGGACGAAAGGAACGCATGCGCTCCGCTTCGTCGGCGTGGCTGTCGCCGGCATGCTGGCCCTCGCCGCGTGCGGGGGCAGCAGCGACACGGGCGGCACCAGCTCGGGTTCCGGCGGCGGCGACAAGATCGCCGTCTCGCTGATCACCAAGGACTCCACCAACCCGTTCTTCGTGGCCATGCAGAAGGGCGCCAAGCAGGCGGCGTCCGACGAGGGCATCGACATCACGATCGCCTCCGGCAAGGCCGAGGGCGACGACCAGGGTCAGATCGACGCGATCGAGAACGCCATCACCGCCAAGCAGAAGGGCATCCTCATCACCCCGATGTCCACCGGCGTCAACAGCGCGATCCAGAAGGCGCGCGACGCGGGCCTGTTCGTCATCGCCCTGGACACCCCGACCGACCCGCCGGACGCCGTCGACATCACCTTCGCCACGGACAACCGCGAGGCCGGCAAGCTGATCGGCCAGTACGCCGCCGCCAAGCTGGACGGTCAGAAAGCGGTCATCGCGCTGCTGGACATCTTCGACGACAAGGTCGTCTCGGTCGACTACAACCGCGACCAGGGCTTCCTCGAGGGCATGGGCATCAGCGACATCGGTGACCCGAAGAAGAACGGCGACGAGCCCAAGACCGGCACCTACTCGGGCGGCGACTACGAGATCGTCGGCAACGTCGCCACCGGGGCCAACGAGGAGGGCGGCCGCACCGGCATGGAGCAGCTGCTGTCCAAGAACAAGAGCATCAACGTCGTCTACACCATCAACGAGCCCACCGCTGCCGGTGCGTCGGCAGCCCTCAAGGCCGCCGGCAAGACGGACGTCATCGTGGTCTCGGTCGACGGCGGTCGCGCCGGTGTCGAGGCGGTCCAGGCCGGCACCATCAACGCAACCTCGCAGCAGTACCCGCTCAAGATGGCCTCGCTCGGCGTCAAGGCGATCGTCGACATCGTGAAGAACGGGACCAAGCCGGAGAACAGCCCAGGGCTGGACTTCTACAACACCGGCGTCACGCTGATCACCGACGACCCGATGCCGGGGGTCGAGAGCAAGGACTCCGCATTCGGCCTCGAGAACGCCTGGGGCTGATCTCTTCCCGCAGTCGAGCCCCACGCGTACGGTGGGGGCAGTTGATCACTTGCTGCCCCCACCGTGCGTGACCCGCGCTGTCAGTCGGCATCTGAAAGGCGGACCCCGTGAGCGGAGCGACACAGGCTCCCAGCAGCTACGACGCGGCTGAGGAGTTCCTGGACCGACGGACCAGGGGTCAGCAGGTGCAGGCCACCCTGCACCGGTACCCGTGGCTGAGCCCGGCCATCGTGCTGGTCGTCAGCGTCATCGTCTTCGGGTTCCTCAACAGCAACTTCGCCACGCCGAACAACCTGTCGCTGATCACCCAGCAGGTCGCGGTGGTCGGGGCACTCGCCATCGGCCAGACCCTCATCA
Organism: uncultured Actinomycetota bacterium; assembly: GCA_963807005.1. Lineage (GTDB taxonomy): Bacteria > Actinomycetota > Actinomycetes > JACCUZ01 > JACCUZ01 > CAWDZK01. Next base: position 472,200 of record CAWDZK010000005.1, read on the forward strand.
TCCTCACCGCCGGCATCGACCTGTCCTGCGGCGCCATCATGGTCTTCTCCTCGATGGTGATGGCCAAGACCGCGTTCGACTCCGGGATCCCCGGTTGGCTGGCCATCCTCCTCGGTCTCGTCGTGGGCGCCGCGGCAGGCGGATTCAACGGCGTGCTCGTCACCCGAGTCGGGCTGCCACCGTTCATCGTCACCCTCGGAACGCTGAACATCTTCCTCGCGCTCACCCTGCTGTACGCCACCGGCCGCACCATCCGGGACACGGAGCTCGCCACCGGGCTCAGCTGGCTCGGCGAGACGTTCTCCGTCGGCCAGGTGCGCGTGAGCACCGGCGTGGTGCTGATGCTGGTGATGTACGCCTTCTTCGCGTTCGTACTGCGGTACACGGCATGGGGCCGGCACGTCTACGCCGTCGGCGACGACGCCGACGCCGCCCGGCTGGCCGGCATCCAGGTGCAGCGGGTGCTCCTGAGCGTCTATCTGGTGGCCGGTCTGATCTTCGCGATCACGGGGTGGATCCTCATCGGCCGAGTGGGCGCGGCCAGCCCGAACTCCGGGATCGATGCCAACCTCGACTCCATCACCGCTGTCGTCATCGGCGGCACCAGCCTCTTCGGCGGTCGCGGCACCGTGCTCGGCAGCCTGATCGGAGCACTGATCGTCGGCGTGTTCCGCAACGGCCTCACGCTGGCCGGCCTCAACATCTACTACCAGACCCTGGCCGTCGGCATCCTCATCATCCTCGCCGTCTCGGTGGACCAGTGGATCCGGAGGGCTCGTACATGACCGTCACGTCCGAAGAGCTGGGGGCGCCGGCGCAGACCGCAGAACCGGTCATGCAGGCCAAGGCGATCGTCAAGACCTACGGCCACGTGGTCGCCCTCGACGCCGTCGACCTGGAGCTGTACCCCGGCGAGGTGCTGGCCGTGATCGGCGACAACGGCGCCGGCAAGAGCACCTTGATCAAGTGCCTGTCCGGGGCGGAGCGGCCCAACGGGGGCCAGATCCTGCTCGACGGCGCCCCGGTGCACTTCCGGTCGCCGCAGGACGCCCGGGTGCACGGCATCGAGGCGGTCTACCAGACCCTTGCCGTCGCGCCGGCGCTCGACATCGCGAGCAACCTCTTCCTGGGCCGGGAGACCCGGCGGGCCGGCTTCCTCGGCTCGGTCCTGCGGATGCTCGACGGGCCGGGCATGCGCAAGGCGGCCAAGGGCCAGATGAGCGCGCTCGGGATCGGCACCCTGCAGAACATGGGCGCTGCCGTCGAGTCGCTGTCCGGCGGCCAGCGGCAGGCCGTGGCGGTCGCGCGTGCCGCCGCGTTCAGCAGCAAGGTCATCATCCTGGACGAGCCGACGGCCGCCCTGGGTGTCAAGGAGTCCAACCAGGTGCTCAAGCTGATCCAGAGCATCCGGGAGCGGGGCCTGCCGGTGATCCTCATCTCGCACAACATGCCGCAGGTGTTCGAGGTCGCCGACCGCATCCACATCCAGCGCCTGGGCAAGCGCGCGGCGGTGGTCGACCCGAAGAAGATCAGCATGAACGACGCCGTCGCGGTGATGACCGGTGCGCTTCAGCTGGCCACCGACGGCACGCTCGAGGAAACGGGCTGACGGGAACCGGGCGGACGTCTACCGCCGGAGGTCCGACTCCGCCACCACCCGCAGCGCCTGGGCCGCGATCGTCAGCGCCGGGTTCATCGCCGCCGACGACGGGAAGAACCCGCCGTCGACGACCCAGAGGTTCGCCACGTCGTGGCTCCGGCACCACGGGTCCAGGACGCTGGTGGCCGGGTCGTCGCCCGCCACCACGGTGCCGCACTGGTGGCTGTTCATGCTGATGTCGAACCACTGGGTGAACACCGCGTCGTAGCCTGCGGACCGCAGCAGCGCCTTGGCCCGCTTGTGCAGGCGGCGGTGGGTGCTGCGACCGCGCGCCGTTCGCGCCGTGGTGATCCGCCCCTGCGAGTCCACGGTGACCCGGTTGTCCGGGTGCGGCAGGTCCTCGGACATCACCAGCCACTCCACGCTGCGTCCCGCGACGGCTCGCAGTAGCGGCAGCGGGACCTGGGTGGCCCAGCTCTTCATCATCACCTCGTCCACCCGGCCGATGAGCTGCATCGTCCCGAGCGGCCGGCCGTCACCGCCGTCGGCGTACCAGTCGTTGACCGACAGCGTCTTCTGGAAGACGACGTCGTTACGGCGGTCCAGGTCGAGGGCAGCGACGTGGGCGTTGTTGTGCATCATGAAGTTCCGGCCCACCAGCCCGGAGGAGTTGCCGACACCCACGGGGTTGGCATCGTCGGCCGAGGCGAGCAGCAGCGCAGCGGAGTTGACGGCGCCGGCGGACAGCACGAAGTTGCGGCCGTGCACGGTGCCGACCCCGTCCGGGCCCTCGACCACGAGGTGGTCGACCCGCCGACCGGAGCCGTCGGTGACGATCCGACGCACCCTGGTCCCGGTGGCCAGCCGCAGGTCGGTCTCGGCCAGCGCCGGGTCGAGGGCGCAGGTCTCGGCGTCGCTCTTCGCCCCCAGCCGGCAGGGGAAGCCGTCGCAGGTGCCGCAGCGGATGCAGCCACCGCCGGGGCCGCGGTCGACCCCCATCGCGTTCGCGCTCGGGTGCACCCCGTTCGACCTCAGTCGCTCGGCGAGGTCGGCGACGTAGGGCTCGTGCTCGAGCGCCGGGTGCGGGTACGGCGAGCTGCGCCACGGCTCGGTCGGGTCCTCCCCGGCGGTCCCGTGCACCCGGTAGAGGCGCTCGGCCTCGGCGTAGTAGGGCTCGAGGTCGGCGTAGCCGAACGGCCATCCGGGCGAGACGCCCTCGTGGTGCTCCACCGCACCGAAGTCGTGCTCCCGGAACCGGGGCAGGCTGGCGCCGTACACCTTGCTGTTGCCGCCCACCACGTAGTGCACGCCCGGTGCGAACGGGCGGCCGCGGCCGTCGTACCAGGTCTCGGCCGGCTTGTACCGACGGTGCACGAAGACCTCTCGGGGCGACCAGTTCGCCGGCTCCCGGGGCAGCCGCTGGCCGCGTTCGAGGACCAGCACGTCGGCCCCGCGGCGGGCCAGCGCCTGGGCCGTGGTCGCACCGCCGATCCCGGAGCCGACCACCACGACGTCCGCCCGCAGATCCGCCACCCGGCAAGCCAACCACGGTCTCGCCGAGCGCGCTGCGGGCTGCTTGACTACCGCCATGACCCGACCGCTGCGCTGGGCCCTCGTCGGTGCCAGTGACATCGCCGCGACCAAGGTGCTGCCCGCGATCCGCGCCGTCGGCGACACGGCCGTGGTCGTGCGCTCCGGCAGCCGTGACCACGCCGAGGCCTGGGCCCGTGAGCACGCCGTTCCGGACGCCGTCACCGACCTGGGCGCTGCGCTGGAGCGCGACGACGTGGACGCGGTGTACGTCTCCTCGGTCAACGCCCAGCACCGGGAGCAGGTCGAGGCGGCGGCCGCCGCCGGCAAGCACGTCCTCGCGGAGAAGCCGCTCGCGCTGTCGCTGGCGGACGCCCAGGCGATGGTGCTGGCCTGCCGATCCGCCGGTGTGGTGATGGCGACCAACCACCACCTGCCGGCCTCGCCCACCCACCGCGCGCTCAAGCAGGCGGTGCAGGCGGGCCGGGTGGGCGAGGTCCGGGCGGTCCGGGTGCACCACGCCGTCCAGCTCCCGGAACGCCTGGCGGGCTGGCGGATCGACGACCCGGTGGGCGGCGGCGTCGTGCTCGACGTCACGGTCCACGACGCGGCCGCCGTCGCTGCACTGCTGGGCGGCCGGGCGCTGACGGCCCAGGCCATCGGCCTGAACCAGGACAACGCCAGTGGTGGCCCGTTCGACGCCGTCATGACCCACGTCGAGTGGGAGGGCGGGGTGCTGGTGCAGACGCACGACGCCTACAACAACCCGCACCTGCCGACCAGCCTGCACGTGCTGGGCACCGACGGTGCGCTCGTCGCCGAGGACTGCAACACCGGCGACCCGGTCGGCACCGTGACGTTCTGGCGCGACCATGCGAGCGAGCCGGTCGTCGTCGGCCCGCGGGACGACCTCTACGAGGTGACGGTCCGGGCTTTCGGTGCCGCCGTCGCCGGCGAGGGCGAGGTGGTGGTCACGGGGGAGGACGGCGTGCGGTCCCTCGCCGTGTCGCTGGCGGTGCTCGAGAGCCTGCGCACCGGAGGCCGCGTCGACGTCAGCGCCGGTCAGCTCCCCGCGTAGAGCGCCGGCCGGTCGCGCAGCACGACCGCCGTCGGCTCGCCGGTGCGCGGCGCCCGCAGGCAGGTCTCGGCGACGACAGCGGCAACGTAGCCGTCCCACGTGCTCGGCCCGGTGCAGTCGCCCGCGGCCGTCGCCGCCAGCCACGCCGCCAGCTCGGCGTCGTAGGCGTCGGCGAACCGCTCCCGCCAGTCCCTGGGCACCCGGGAGGTCCGCTGCCCCTCCCGCACCACCCGGACCGGGTCCTCGTCACCGAGCGAGGCCGTGCCGGACTCGCCGACCACCTCGCACCGCACGTCGTAGCCGTAGCCGACGCTGACGGACAGCTCGACGTCGACCAGGACGCCGCTCTGCGACTCCAGCACCAGCAGCAGCGGGTCGCGCAGCCGCTCGGGGGCGCGGCTGCTGCGCCGCGGCTCGAGCACCCGGACGGCGACCAGCTCCTCGGCCAGCAGCCACCGGGTGGCGTCGATCTCGTGCACGGCGGAGTCGTTGACCATCATCTCGGCGGTGTACGTCGGCGGCACCGACGCGTTGCGGTGCGCGCAGTGCACCAGCAGCGGCGCGCCGATCGCACCGTCGACGACGGCCTGCCGCACGGCGCGGTAGGCCGCGTCGTAGCGGCGCATGAACCCGACCTGCACCAGCCGCCGGCCGGCCGCGACCTCGGCGTCGAGGATCCGCTCGCAGGCGGCGCCGGTCGTCGCCAACGGCTTCTCGCAGAACACCGGCTTCCCGGCTGCGATGCAGGCGAGCACGTACGGCTCGTGCGAGGGCCCCGACGAGGCGACCAAGACGGCGTCGACGGCCGGGTCGCCGATGACGTCCTCGCCGGCGGGGAGCACCCTGGCCGCAGCGGTGGTCGCCGCGAGGGCGCGGGCCCGGTCCCCGTCGACGTCGCTCACGGCCACCACCCCGGCGCCGGCCAGGCCGGTGGTCAGCCGACGGACGTGGTCGGCGCCGATCATCCCGGCGCCGATGACGCCGACCCGGAGCGTCACCCGCCGGTGCCCGTGCTGCGTCGTGGTGAGGGGCAGCCGCGGGTCCACCCGCTGTGCCGCCCAGGGGTCGCGGACCCAGGCGTGCGCCGGGTCGAGTGCAGCTCGGTCACAGCAGGCTCACCGCCCGGTCGACCGCGCCCGCGACGTCGCCGTCAGCGGGGTAGAGGAGCGCGCGGCCGATCACCAGACCCATCGCGGTCGGCAGCTGCAGCACCCGGCCCCAGTTCGCGAACGTCGCCTCCGGGTCGTCCGGCACCTCGCCGCCCAGCAGGACGGCGGGCAGGGTGCAGGCCGCCAGCACCCGTTCCATCCCCTCGACACCGTCGTCGACGACCGGCAGCTTGAGCCAGGTGTAGGCGGAGCTGCTGCCCAGCGCTGCGGCCACGGTCACCGACCGGACGACGGCCTCGGTGGACAGGTCGTTGCGCAGCACGCCGTCGACCCGGTAGGCGAGGAACGGCTCGACCATCGCCATCAGCCCACGGTCGGCGAGGTCGGACACCGCCGCGGCGCAGGACTCCAGGGCCAGCGCGCTGGCCGGGTCGTCCGGGTCGATGCGCATCAGCATCTTGCCGCCCTCGAAGCCGGCCGCCTCGATGCCGGCCGGGCGGTAGCCGGTGAACCGGTCGTCGATCTCGAAGGTGGCGCCGGCCAGGCCGCCGCGGTTCATCGACCCGAGAACGACCTTGTCCTCGAGCGCCCCCAGCAGCAGCAGGTCGTCGAGGACGTCCGCCGTGCCGAGCACGCCGTTGACCTCGGGCCGCGACAGCGCGACGCAGAGCCGGTCGAGCAGCCGTTCACGGTCGGCCATCGCGTCGTGCTCGGGGCCGGCAGCCACCACCCCGCGCGCGGTGTGGTCGGCGGCGATGACCATCAGCCGCCCGGTGGGGCCGAGCAGCGAGTCGGGGCGTCGACGGGACGCGGCCGCGGCTGCGACCGCGCCGGGGTCGCTGGCCCTGCTGCGCGCCAGGGCGCGGACGTCAACCGGCACGGCCGGCTCCTTCCAGTCGGGACCGGACCTCGAACTCGGTCGGCATGGCCGAGGAGCACTCCAGCCGGGACGCGACGATCGCGCCGGCCACGTTGGCGAACTGCACGACCTCTTCGAGCGGCCAGCCCGCGAGCAGGCCGTGGCACAGCGCGCCACCGAACGCGTCACCGGCGCCGAGGCCGTTGACGACCTCGGTCGGGAACGGCGGGACCTCGACGGTCACCTCGGAGGTCCGGGCCAGCACCCCGCGGGGACCCTGCTTGACCACCGCGAGCTCGACGCCGTGGTCGAGCAGCGCGGCGGCGGCCCGGTGCGGGTCGCTCTCGCCGACCGCTGTCTCGCACTCGTCGAGGTTGCCGACGGCCACGGTGGCGTGCGGCAGCAGGCGGGAGATCTGCGCACGCGCCTCCGCCCGCGAGGGCCAGAACATCGCCCGGTAGTCCAGGTCGACGACCGTGTGCCGGGCCCGGCCGCGGGCCTCGAGTGCCGCGAGGTGGGTCTGCCGGCTGGGCTCCTGGCACATGCCGGTGCCGGTGACCCAGAAGACCCGGGCGGCCCGGACCGCGTCGAGGTCGAGGTCCTTGGGCTGGATCTGCAGGTCGGCGGCGGTCGGCGTGCGCCCGTAGAAGTACAGCGGGAAGTCGTCCGGCGGGAACACCTCGCAGAAGGTGACCTGCGTGAGCAGGCCGGGCACCGTGGCGACCCAGCGGTCGTCCACCGCGAAACCGGCCAGCGCCCGGTGGATCCACCGGCCGAACGGGTCGTCGCCGGTGCCGGTGACGACGGCGGTCGAGCGGCCGTACCGCGCGGCCGCGACGGCGACGTTGGTGGCCGAGCCGCCGAGGTACTTCCCGAACGTCTCGACGTCGGCCAGCCCGACCCCGGTCTGCTGCGGGTAGACGTCGACACAGATGCGGCCCACTGTGATGACGTCGAACGCCGCGGTCACGCCGTCCGCACCTCGGCCAGGGTGACCGGCCGGTGCTGCAGCCGGGAGAGGCTCGCGGCCTCAGCGACGTAGAACGCCTCCAGCGCATCCTCGATCGTGCAGGCGCTGTCCCGGCGCCCCAGCGCCAGGTCGACGAAGGCGTTCATCTCCGCGACGTACGCCGGGGTCCACCGGCTCCAGAAGCTCTGCCACGGCGTGCCGTCCGGGAAGTCGACGCCGGCCTCGGCCGACACCAGCGCGGCGTGCTCGTCGAGGCCGACCACCCAGGTCGCCGAGGTGCCGGCGAGCTCCATCCGCACGTCGTGCCCGCCGCCGTTGTAGCGCGAGCCCTGCAGCGTCACCAGGGTCCCGTCGTCGAGGGTGAGGACGGCAGCCGACTCGTCGACGTCCCCGCCCTCGGCGAAGAACGCCGCCCCGCGGTTGGCGCCGACGGCGTAGACCTCGGTCACCTCGCGCCCGGTTACCCAGCGCAGGATGTCGAAGTCGTGCACGTGGCAGTCGCGGAAGATGCCGCCGGAGGTCAGGATGTACTCGGCCGGGGGCGGCTCCCGGTCGCCGGTGAGCGCGTGCACCCGGCGCAGCTCGCCGAGTGCTCCGCTGCGCAGCGCGTCCCGGGCCGCGCCGTAGCCGGCGTCGAAGCGGCGCTGGAAGCCGATCTGGGTGGGCACGCCGGAGGCCCGCACCTGCTCGACCACCCGGACGCTGGTGCCGACGTCCGCGGCGATCGGCTTCTCGCAGAACACCGGGAGCCCTTGCCCGGCCGCCGCCACGATGAGCTCGGGGTGTGCCGTCGTCGCAGCGGCGATGACGACCGCGTCCGCCCCCGCCATCGCGTCCTCGACCGGGGCGTGGTCCACGTCCAGCTTCTCGGCCAGCGCCGCCGCGCGGCCGACGTCGGCGTCCGCGACGACCAGCCGTTCGACCTCCGGGTGGTCCCGGACGACCTCGGCGTGCGCGGCGCCGATGCGACCGGTGCCGATCAGCGCCACCCGCATGTCTGCACCTCTCACCGGTCGGACCGTGCCGGCCGGACGAGGTCTCGGCGGCCGACCTGCAGTCTGTCCGCCGCTCGGGAGCCGGTCAACCTTTGTCCTGACATACGGCCGAGGGTGTGCCACCATCGCCGGATGGCCGCCTCCCCGTTCCCGCGCGTGGTGGGCCACGACCTGGCCGCCCACGTCTCGGTCGACCGGGACAGCCCGGTCCCGCTGCACCAGCAGGTGGCGGTGCAGCTGGAGGCGTTGATCGTCGCCGAGCAGCTGCCGCCCGGGAGCCGGCTGACCAACGAGGTCGAGCTGGCCGACCTGCTGGGGATCTCCCGGCCGACCGTGCGGACCGCGATCGGTCACCTGGTCGACCGCGGCCTGCTGGTGCGCAAGCGCGGCGTCGGCACCCAGGTCCTGCGCGCGCAGATGAACCGCTCCCTGGAGCTGACCAGCCTGCACGACGACCTCCTGCGGGCCGGCCGGCGGCCGACCACGACCGTGCTCGAGCTGGCCGAGACGCCGGCGACGCCCGAGGTGGCTGCCGCCCTGGCGGTCCCGCCCGGAGCGCCGGTCACCGTGCTGCGCCGGTTGCGCAGCGCCGACGGCCGGCCGGTCGCGCTGATGACCAACCACCTTCCCGTCGGGCTGCTCCCGCTGCAGGCCGACGACCTCGAGGCGCGTGGCCTCTACGAGCTGCTGCGGGCGGCCGGGGTACGCATCCGGATCGCCGACCAGTCGGTCGGAGCCGCCGCGGCGACCGCCGATCAGGCCCGGCAGCTCGCCGAGCGCGCGGGCGCGGCGCTGCTGACGATGACCCGCACGGCGTACGACGACGAGGGCCGGCCGGTCGAGCACGGCTGCCACCTCTACCGCGGGTCCGCGTACCGGTTCTCGACGACCCTCGTGAGCCGGTGAGCTGATGGCGCACCCGCTGTTCGAGATCGCCGGCCGTGTCGCGCTGGTCACCGGGTCGAGCCGGGGGATCGGCCGGGGGCTGGCCGAGGGACTGCTCCGCGCAGGGTGCACCGTCGTTCTCAACGGCCACGACGAGCGACGGCTGGCCTCGGCCCGGGTCGAGCTCGCCGCCCAGACCGGTGGCACGGTCCACGCCGCGGCGTTCGACGTGACCGACCGGGATGCCGTCGCCGCCGGGGTCGAACGCGTCGAGAACGAGGTCGGTGCGATCGACATCCTCGTCAACAACGTGGGCGCCCAGCACCGCGCCGCCTTCCTCGACTTCACCGACGAGGACTGGGACCGGCTGGTCGACACCAACCTGACCAGTGCCTTCCTGGTCAGCCAGGTGGTCGCCCGGCGGATGGTGCCGCGTCGCCGCGGCAAGATCGTCAACATCGTGTCGCTGCAGAGCGAGCTCGCGCGGCCCGGGACCGCGCCGTACGCCGCGACCAAGGCGGCGCTGCGGATGCTCACCAGGTCGATGTGCGCCGAGCTCGCACCGGCCGGCATCCAGGTCAACGCCGTCGGCCCCGGCTACATCGCGACCGAGCTCACCGCAGAGCTCGTGGCCGACCCGCAGTTCGACGCGTGGGTGCGCGGCCGGACCCCGGCGGGACGATGGGGTGACGTGGCCGACCTCGTCGGCGCGGTGCTGTTCCTCTGCTCGCCGGCCGCGGACTTCGTCAACGGCCAGACGGTGTTCGTCGACGGCGGCATGCTCGCCGTCATCTGACCGGCCGGCCGCCGGAAAGGGCGACGTCTGCGGTTGCGACATCGGGTGGTGACACGGCCGACATCGCGCGTTCACCTGGGACCGTGACCTCGGTCACGGCGCACGCTGGATCGGCGCACTGTGACCCGACGCACACCGCCGGAGCCGACTGACGGGCCGATGGGATGCCGACACTGGAAGGGTCCGACGAAGCCTCGGCGGACTACGGCAAGCCGAACAGGTATCTCCATGAGCGCCATCCGTTCCACCGTCACGACCCTGCGCAGCTCCGCGGCCCGCCAGCGGGCCGCCCGCGCCGAGCAGCGCCAGCTCGAGCGCGGCCTCGCGCACTACCGCACCGCGGCCGACCGGCGCGACCTCTACGCGATCCTCGCCCGGCACAGCGAGGAGCAGGCTGCTCCGATCGAGCGGATCCTCGCCAAGCAGGACCGCGCCGGAGCGTTCACCCACCTGCGCTGATCGCCGCCGTCCGCGGGGCGGGGGAGGTCGGTCACGGACCGGCCAACCCCGCCTCGCGGGCGCGGACGATGGCCTGCGCCCGGTCGTCCGCTCCGATCTTGGTGAAGACGTTGGACACGTGGTTTCGCACCGTCTTGTCCGACAGCACCAGCCGGCGGGCGATCTGGGTGTTGGAGGCGCCCGCGGCGATCAGCGTGAGCACCTCCAGCTCCCGGTCGGTCAGCATCGGGAACGGCCCGGCCCGCTGCGCCTTCCGGTCGGCGGCGAGCAGCCCCAGGACCCGGCCGGCGACGTCCGAGCCGAAGACCGCCTCTCCGTCGGCGACGCCGCGCACCGCGGCGACGATCCGGTCGCCTGCGGAGCCCTTGACGAGGTAGCCGCGGGCGCCCGCCTGGACGGCGGCGTGCACCGAGGCGTCGTCGTCGAGCATCGTCAGCACCAGCACCGCGGTGTCCGGTGCGGCGTCGGCCAGGGCGCGGGTGGCGTCCACGCCGTCCCTGCCGGCCATGTGCAGGTCCATGAGCACGACGTCCGGCCGGGTCCGCACCGACACCGCGACGGCGGAGTCGCCGTCCTCGGCCTCGCCGACGACCTCGATGTCCGGCTCGTCGGCCAGGATCCCGACCAGCCCGCGCCGGAAGACCGGGTGGTCGTCGGCGACCACGACCCGGATCACTGCGCGACCTCTCTCGGAACGGGCAGCTCGGCCTCGACCCGGGTCCCGCGGCCCGGCGAGAACGTCACCGTGCAGCGCCCACCGAGCTCCTCGGCGCGTTCCCTCATCGAGGTCAGCCCGGTGCCGGTGCGCTGCGGCGGGACACCGCTGCCGTCGTCGTGGACGCTGACGTGCAGGGTGCCGTCGACCTCGAGGCAGACGGCGCAGGTCGTCGCACCCGCGTGCCGTGCGGTGTTCGTCATCGCCTCGCTGGCGATCCGGTACGCCGCCACCTCCACCGCCGGCGGAAGCGCGGGCAGCTCCGGCGCGGTCCGTACCGACACCTGCAGCCGGCCGCCGGACCGGCTCGTCAGCAGCTCGCCCTGCCGGCGGAGGGCACCGGCCAGCCCGGCCTCGTCGAGCGAGGGCGGCCGCAGGTCGGCGACGATCCGGCGTACCTCGTCCACGCAGGCCGCGGTCTCGGCCCGCAGCTCGTCGAGCCGGGCGGTGCTGCCGCCGTGGCGGGCGACGTCCCGGGTCGCGGTCTCGAGGCTGAGCGAGATGCCGGCGAGCGCCGGCCCGAGGCCGTCGTGCAGGTCGCGGCGGATCCTTCGGCGCTCCTCCTCGCGGGAGGTCACCACCCGCTCGCGCGAGCGGCGGAGCTCTCGGGTGACCTGGACGACGTGCGCCGCCACCCCCGCCTGTGCGGCGAACGCGGCCAGCACGCGCGCGTCCGCCGGCGCCAGCGCCCGTTCGCCCGGCCGCAGCCCGACGACCAGGGTGCCGACCCCGTCGCCCGCGTGGACCAGCGGCAGCGACGCCGTCAGCCCGGGTGCGGCGCCGGACGAGTAGGCGGGGGCGTCGTCGCCGGACAACCGCACCTCGGCGTACGGCAGCCGCAGCCCGGCGCGTACCGACTGGACGATCGCGGGCAGCACGTCGTCGGTGTCCAGCGCACCGCCGAGCCGGTCACCGAGCCGGGTCAGCGCGGCGAGCGGGTCACGGCGGTCGCCGTACAGCAGCCGGTCGACGGCACGTTGCAGGCGGGCCCGCGCGGAGGCCATTGCCAGGGCCACCGCGGCGGCGACCAGCGCCGGCCCGGCGCCGGCCGCGGATCGCGCGCCGACGACCGCGGCAGCGGCGAAGTAGCTGCCGAGCGCGACCGCCGTGAGTCCGGCGTAGACGACGGCGCGGGACAGCACCAGCTCGATGTCGAACAGGCCGTGCCGGACGATGCCGACGCCGAGGGCGGCGACGCTGGCGACGTTGACGGCCAGCGCCACCAGGTCCGGCCAGGGCGCGAACGCGGACAGGCCCCCGAGCAGGACGGCCGCGAGGAACCAGGCGTCCTGCTGCCGCTCCGGCCGGTCTGCCCGGCGCATCCGCAGCAGCAGCGAGACGGTGGCCGTCGCACCCAGCGCGACGACGCCGGCGAACAGCACCAGGGCCGGCACCATCTGCGCGGAGTCCCGCAGCGGGAGGTCCAGCGGGTTGTCCACCGGCCCGAAGCCGCTGTCGTCGAGCGGGGACTGGGCGGTGAGCACCAGCAACAGGATCACCGGAACGGCGGCGACCGCGACCCGGGCCGGCCAGCGCCACCGCGGCGACGGCAGCTCGCCCCGCGGGAACAGCATCGGCAGCGCCGCCACCAGGACCAGGAAGGCGGGCATCCAGAGCACGGTCGCGGCGAGGGCGGCCGCGGTCGCCGCGGGCAGCCTTCCCGGGTCGGTGACCAAGGCGTGGGTGGCGTACCCCTGGGCCACGGCGCTCACCGACGCCGAGAGACCGCCGGCCGCCATCACCGGGCCCAGCCGGTTCCCGGGCTGCGAGCGCAGGACGAGGGCGCCGACCAGCCCGAGGCTGAGCCCGGCCAGCCAGGTGCTGGCCTGGTTGCCCGCGACGAACTCGTCGAGGCTGCTGCCGTTGGCCGCTGCCAGCGCCAGCGTGCCGGCCGACAGCGCGCCGGCGGCCCCCGCCACCAGGGCGGGGGCCGACCGGGTCACCCGTTGGCTCATGACGGGGTCAGTGTGCGCCGGACTCCGCCCCGCGGCGAGGCTTTCGGACGTACCCGGTGACGACGGCCCAGGCGAGCACGAGGCCGGCGCCCAGCGACGCCGCGTGCCCGAGCCGGCCGAGCCCGGCCACCAGGTCGAGCGCGATGAAGGCGACGCCGAGCAGGACCGCCACGCGCGGCACGTACGGCGAGCGCCACAGGGCGACGTTGATCGTGACCGTGCCGAGGAGGGCACCGCCGAAGAACAGCACGGCGAGCACGATGCCCGGCAGCCTCAGGTCGGAGCCCTCGAGGATGGCCGTCGCGATCGCCCGGTTGCCGTCGAGGAGCGCCCAGCGGGCCGCGAGCTCGACGCCGTGGATCGCGGCGAGCCCCGTCATCGCGCCGGTGAGGGCCACGACCGCGACGCCGGTCAGGCGCCGGGAGTGCGAGCGGGCGAGCCGGGTCATGACGAGGAACCCGCCGATGAGGAACGGGATCGCCAGCAGCCCGGCGGCCTGCGACCAGTCCATCCGGTCCGGGTGCGCAGTCCACCAGTCGAGCCGGGCGCCGGTGTCCTTCAGGGGCGGCTCGAAGAGGAACTCGGCGAGCTGCAGGGCGGCGCCGGTGACGAGCAGGACGGCGGCCGCAAAGCGGTCGGCTCCGGTGATGGGTGGGACGGCCGGGCCTCGCGGGCTTGTTCCGGTGGGGGTCTCGACGATGACGGTCATGGCGACTCCTGGGACAGGGTGGGGCTGACACCGTCAGCGTCGCCGCGCCCGCGTCCCGAGCGCACGGGAGCACGGTCCTGACCTCGGACCGGGACACCCGGTGGTCGACGACGCGTGCGACGACCCCTGGGACGACCCGGTCAGCGCCCCAGACCGGCGTCGCGTGCCTGGACGATCGCCTCGGCCCGGCTGCTCACCTGCAGCTTGAGGAAGATGCTGGAGATGTGGTTGCCCACCGTCTTCGGCGCCAGCCCGAGGTGCTGGGCGATCGCCGTGTTGGACCGGCCGCGGGCGATCTCCTCGAGCACGTCGCGCTCGCGGGCCGTCAAAGCCGGGAACGGCTGCGGTGGCTGTTGTTGCGCTGTTCCGCCGACGAAGCCGAGCAACCGGCGGGCGATGCCGGGGCCGAAGATGGCCTCACCCGCCGCGACCGCGCGGATGGCCCGCTCGATCTCGTCCTGCCGGGCGCCCTTGAGCAGGTAGCCGCGCGCACCGGCCTGCATCGCGGCCAGCACCGAGTCGTCGTCGTCGAACATCGTGAGCATGAGCACGGCGGTGTCCGGAGCCGACGCGGCGATCTGCCGGGTCGCGGTCACCCCGTCGGTGCCGGGCATCGCGACGTCCATCACCAGCACGTCGGGCCGGTGCAGCACCGCCTCGCGCACCGCCTCGGCGCCGTCGCAGGCGGTGGCGACCACGTCGATGCCCTCCAGCGAGCGGAGCAGTGCGCTGAGCCCGTCGCGGACGACCGGGTGGTCGTCCGCGACGACGACGGTCACGCCGTCCGTCGCGCTCATCGCGACGCCAGGGGGAGTCGCGCCCGAACCCGGCCGCCGTGGGCGGTGGGGCCTGCCTGGCAGCTGCCGCCGAGCTCGTCGGCCCGCTCGTGCATGGCGGTCAGCCCGACCCCGGCGCGCCAGGCGCCGTTCACGGCGCGGCCGTCGTCGTCCACCTCCACCACCAGGTCGCCGCCGCCTGCGCCGTGGTCGTGCTGCAGCCGGACCACCAGCCGGGTGGCGCTGGAGTGGCGGGCGGCGTTGGCCACGGCCTCGGTCGCGATCCGGAAGGCCGCCACCTCGACGGCGGTCGGCAGGGCGGGCAGGGCGGGGGCGTCGAGCACGGCCTGCACCGGGGTGCCGTCGTTGCGCCGCAGCGACACCAGCTGCTGGGCGAGCGCGCCGACCAGCCCGAGCTGGTCCAGCACCGGTGGGCGCAGCCCGTAGACCAGCCGTCGGATGTCGGCGATCGCAGCGCGGGTGTCGCTGCCCAGCGCGGCCAGCAGCCGGGTCGCCTCGTCCGGGTCGCTGGCGAGCAGGTTCGCGGCGGCGTCGGCGCGGAACGCGACGCCGGTGAGCCGCGGCCCGAGGCCGTCGTGCAGGTCGCGACGCAGCCGTCGTCGCTCCTCCTCCCGCGCGGTGGCGGCGCGTTCGCGGGACTGCTGCAGGTCGGCGGTCAGCCGGGTGGCGTGCAGGGCCAGCGCCAGCGGCGGTGCCACCACGTCGAGCAGGGCCCGGTCGGCCGGCGCGAGCTGGGTCTCGCCGCGCCGCAGCCCCACATCCAGCGCACCGACCGTCTCCCCGGCGTAGGTCAGCTGCAGCTCGGTGACGTGGTCGCCGGCAGTCCCGGCGGCGGCGAGCAGGTCGGTGGGTGTGCGCACCGCGACGTACGGCAGCCGCAGCGACTCGCGCACGGCCGCGACCACCCCGGCCAAGCCACCGTCGGCCCCAGCAGCGAGCTGCGCACCGACGGCGCCCATGGCCCGGGCCGGGTCGGACCGGTCGCCGTACAGCGTCCGGTCGACGAGGCGTTGCAGCCGGCTGCGCGCCGGCCCGAAGGCGAGGGCGACGAGCAGCGCGGCCAGCACCCCGGGACCGAACCGGGCCTGCACCACCGTGCCCAGCACCACGACGAGCCCGGCGTAGCCGGCGAAGACCGCGGCCGAGAGCGCGCCGTAGACCACCGCACGCGAGACCAGCAGCCGGATGTCGAGCAGGTTGTGCCGCAGGACGGCCACGGTGATCGCGACCGGCACCAGCGGGATGGCGAACAGCACGCCGATCGGCGTGCCCTGGACGAAGACCCACGCGACGACGGCGACGACGAGTCCGACGGTGGCCAGGACCAGCCAGAGCAGCTGGCGCCGCAGAACCTCGGTGCCGCGGCGGTAGCGCAGGCCGAGAGCGGTGAGGGCGAGCGCGAGCAGCAGCACCCCGCGCAGCTCGGTCACCGTCCACAGCCACCCGAGCCGGTCGTACGAGGACAGTGTCAGGTAGCCGGTCGGGAGACGGTCGTCCGGGGGCTGCGGGGAGAGGCCCATCTCCAACGCGAACAGCGGTGCGGTCACCACCGTGGCGACGGCGACCCATCGCCAGCGCCGGGACGGCGGCCGGCCGTCGGGGAACAGCAGCAGCGCCAGGGGCAGGAACAGGCCGATCGACCACGGCCAGCTCCAGGCGAACACCGTGACCAGCAACCGCTGGACCCCGAGCGGGGCGTCGTGCTGGACGGCCAGCAGGGCGACCGGCGCCGCCGCGGCGGCCAGCGCGTGTCCGACGCCGTCGGCAGCCAGCAGCCAGCCGACGGGGTTGCGCGGGCGGTGCCAGGCGAGCAGCGCGCCGCACACGCCGAAGGTCAGGCCCATCGTCGCGTTGGTGGCGAAGAAGGACGAGACGGCATCGCTCACCGAGTAGTCGACCAGCACGGCGCCGATGAGGCCGGTGACGACGCAGGCGACGACCGCGGCGCCGACGGCGGCGGCCAGGCCGCGCAGCCACGGGCTCGCCGGCTCCTCCATGGCGTCAGTGTGCTCGTTGGCCGGGCCGGTGTCCTGGGGTCTGGCCCCTACCCGGTCGTGGTCCTGGCCCCTGGGCGCCGGTCGTGCGCGGTGCGACGTTCGGCGCACCAACCGGAGAAGGGACCGAGATGACCACCTCCACCTCTGCAGCCACCGACGGGCGCCGGGCAACGACCGGCGCCGGCACCGGCGACCTGCGCCGAGCCACCCGGTACCTCCTGGCCGCCCTCATGCCGATCGGGCCGGCCGCCGTGGCGCTGCTGCGCTACCAGCTGCCCTACCTCACCACCAACGACGCGAAGGAGGCCGTCGCCGCCGTGTATGCGGACCCCGGTGCGGAGTCTCTCGTCGTCTGGTTGGGCCTGGTGGCGGTGCTCACGCTGGTGCCCGGCGTGTACGCGCTGGTCAGGCTGACCCGCCGGCGGGCGCCGAGGCTCACCTTCGCAGCAGCGCTGCTGCTGGTCCCGGGGTACCTGACGATGGGCTTCCTGCTGGCTTCCGACCTGATCCTCTGGGCCGGCGCCCACACGGGGGTGCCGCAGGCCCAGGTGGCGGCGATGTACGAAGCGACGCACCCGGCCATCCTCGTGTCGGGGGGTGTCTTCGTTCTCGGCCACGTGCTCGGCAACGTGCTGTTCGGCATCGTGCTGTGGCGCACCCGGCAGGTGCCGCGCTGGATCGCCCTCGGGCTGGCGGTCTCGCAACCGCTGCACTTCGTCGCGGCCGTGATCGTCGGCAGCCCGACGCTGGACCTCATCGCCTGGGGCCTGACAGCGGTGGGCATGGCGGCCGCCGCTCTCGCCGTCGTCCGGACCAGCGACGGCGACTGGGACCTGCCCCCGCGCGCCGCTGTCTGACCAGGGCGGAACGGCCGGTCGCCGCACCAGGCGACCGGCCGTCCTGCCTCCCCCGACGTCGGGACAACGACGCATTCGCCCGATCTGCGCCCTCCCCTGGCCACCACCCGGTCTCCCGCACCAACGACGGCGCAACCCCGTCGGCCGTCCTCCGGCCGCCATTCCGCGCCGGTTCTGCCGTCGTCCGTGTCATGTGCGGTGTCCTCGTCGCAGCGCGCGGCGGACCACCGGCGGAGCAGGTCGGCGCGTGGCACGCTGCGGGGCATGACTGCTGACGAGCTGACCGACGAGCCGTTCACCCTCGCCGAGCTGGCGGCGCAGGAGGACGAGCTGCAGCTGGACCGGTTCGACAACGACGACGCGTGGCGGCTCGGGGTCGCGCTGGTGGACGAGGCCCGCCGCCGGGAGCTGTCGGTCGTGGTCGACATCAGCCGCGCCGGACAGCAGCTCTTCCACGCCGCGCTGCCGGGAACCTCGGCGGACAACGACGCCTGGGTGGTCCGCAAGGCCCGGGTGGTCACCCGGTTCGGCCACAGCTCGCTCTACCTGGGGCAGCTCTGCCGGGACGCCGGGACCACCCTCGCCGAGAAGTTCGACCTTCCCGTCGCCGAGTACGCCGCGCACGGCGGGGCGTTCCCCCTGACCGTGCGCGGCGTCGGCCCGGTCGGCGTGGTCACGGTGTCCGGCCTGCCGCAGGTCCGGGACCACCGGCTGGTCGTGGCGGTGCTGCGCGAGTTCGTCCGACCCACGCCCTGACTCGGCCGGTCACCCCCCCCGGGTGCCGCCAGCCCGTCGGCTGCGGTTGCTAGTCGTCGCCGTACGGACCGCTGCGGAACACCGCGGAGACGGTGGAGGGCTGCTGGTTGGTGGTGAAGTCGGCGTTGACCACGAAGTACCAGTACTTCGTCCGGGCGACGGTCGACGGTCCACGCAGCGACGGGTCGGTGACCGTCCGCTCGACGACGGCCTTGTTGCCGTGGTCGGTGAACTTGAGCACCGCCACCTGCGCCGGGTCGCCGGTCACCACGAGCAGCCGGCCCCAGTCGAGCAGCAGGCCGTCGCCACGCAGCGCCGGGGCGTCGATCTTGGTGATGGTGCGGCTGGCCGGGAGGCGGCCGATGCCGATCCGGTAGAAGGACTGCGAGAACGAGTTGACGACGATCAGCTCGCGGCCGCCCTGTCGCGCGACGATGCCGTTGAGGTTGAACTGGCCGGCCGTGTACGCGACCTCGGGGCCGACCGGGATCGCCTCCGGCGTCCCGGTGCCCGCGGTGACCATCGCCTTGGTCAGCCGCCACAACGTCGGCCGGAACGAGTCGGTGACGTAGACGTCGCCCTTGCTGGTGACGACGAGGTCGTTGAGGAAGCCGCCTGTCCCGGTCTCGAACCGGGCGCTGAGTGCACCGGTCGCGATGTCGTAGACGTAGATGCTGCCGGTCTGCCCACCGGCGACGAACAGCTTGCCGTCGGCGACCTTCAGCCCGATGGCGGAGTCCGCGGGCGGTGCCGGGTTCGGGACGATGAACGGGCGCAACGTCGCGTCGCGCAGGCTCGCGCGGTAGATCGTGCCGCTGGTGATGCCGCCGACGAAGAAGGTCCGGCTGCGGGGGTCCCAGGCCACGCCCTCGGGGTTGTCACCCGGTGTCGACGGGTTCAGCGGGAAGACCTTGGTCGCCTTCGCCCGTGGGCCGTGGTCGTCGTGCGCCTGGGCCGGGCCGGCCGGCACCACCACCAGTCCGAGCAGCGCCAGCGACGCGAAAACGGTCCTCATCCGGATCATGGCTCGGCCCTCCGGGCTCCTTGCGGCGGCGGAGGCCCCGGGTCCGGCGCCCGCCCCTCTCGTCAGCATTGCCCGACCCCGGCACCCCGGCAAGGGGTCGGCGCCCCCGTCCTGGGCACCCCCCCGGCTGCGCCGCTCGTCGGTGGCCCTTGCGTGGGAGGGCTGTGCGGGTGTCTCTCGTAGGTGGGACGGCGTGAAGGAGGAGAGATGGCCGACGTGACGGACCGACTTCTCGAGGCGATGAACCGCCATGACCCGCACGCGGTGGCGGCGATGTTCGCGCCCGACTACCGCAGCGAGCAGCCGCTGCACCCGAACCGTGGCTTCGGTGGCAGCGACCAGGTGCTGGCCAACTGGACGTCGGTCTTCGACGGAGTACCCGACTTCGCTGCCGAGCTGGTCGACACCGCGCGCAACGGGGAGACCGTCTGGCTGGAGATGCGGTGGCACGGGACGTATCGCGACGGGTCCCCCTTCCTCGTGGGTGGGGTGATCGTGCTCGGGCTGCGGGACGACGAGGTCGCCTGGGGCCGCCTGTACATGGAGCCGGTCGAGCAGGATGGTGGTGACATCAACGCGGCGGTGCAGGAGATGTACAAACCGTCCGTCGGCGGGCGGGCAACCTAGTCCTCCGTGGCCGCGGAGTGAGGGCTGACGACGAACGGCAGGGTGACGAGTCGCTGGCGCAGGGTGTCGTCGGCGGTCACGAGCTGTTCCCGGAGCCGTTCGGCGACCGCGACATACACCAGGTCGTACACCGGGTGCTCGTCGTAGCGGCGGGACAGCTCGAAGGCGCGGTCGAGGTCCTGCGGCTGGTCGACCAGCTGGACCGGCAGCTGTCCGAGCAGCACGAAGGCAGCGTCGGCCTGTGCACCGCTCCAGCGGCGTCGCCGGATGCCGGTCACTAGCGCGTTGGCCGACTCCTCCAGCAGCAGCCGCGGGGCCAGGATCGGGGCGGCCTCCCGCGCCAGCCGCGCCAGCAGGCGTCCTGCGGGGCCGTCGGGGTCCACCCCCGGGGCGACCCAGTCGACGACGACGCTGGCGTCGACCACCGGCATCAGCCGGCCTGCCGTCCGGCCCGGTCGTCGAGCACCAGGTCAGCGGCTGAGGTGGTCGCGGCCGCGCCGCCCAGCGCCCCGGCCCGCCGCTGGCCGCCCACCGCCTCCGCCCAGGCAGCGAGGGTCATCACCGGCGTGGCAGCGGCACCGGCCACCAGGTCGTCGACGTCCTGTCGGGAGAGGAGCAGCTTGCCCCCGTGCCGCCGGGCGGTGAGGCGACCGGACCAGATCCACCGCCGCACGGTCTCCGGGGTGCGCCCGGCCAGCCGGGCGGTCTCCTGGACGTCCAGCATCTCTACACCGTCGAGGACCAGCACGGTGTCAGGTTACTACATCATTGTCGGGCTAACTGCCTGTCCCCGTGGGGTCGCCGCCGCATCGGAGGCTCAGCCTCAGGGGCAGTAGGCAGCGACCAGGTCGGCGCTGAGGAACGGGTGTGGTCCGCGCAGGTCGACCAGGTTGCCCGCCGGGTCGAAGAGGACCCAGCCGGCGTCCAGGATCCGCACCCCGCCCTTCGGGCCGACCAGCTGGATCGGCTTGCCGACCACCCGACGGCTGCCGTCCGGCGCGGTGAAGCTGGTCGCCGCCCCCTTCTCGATCGGCAGCCGGCGGTCCGCGGGGACGAAAGTGCGCTCGTCGTGGAACGTCGACGATCCGTCCGGGAACACCTTCAGGGTCCACTTCTCGGTGACCGTCGTCTGGGTGGCTATCCCGCACAGGTCGAGGATGAAGTCGTCCGCGAAGGTCTCGGTTCCGCCCCCCTTTGTGATGACGGGACCACCGCCCGCGGCCGCGGCGGCAGGTGAACCGCCGACCAGGGCCGCTCCCAGCAGGACGACCGTCAGGATCCGACCGGTACGAGTGTGCATCTCGGGCACCCTTCTGCTCGACGGGCCGGCGGGCCGCCTGCCGGCCCGGTGCCCCCATCCACAACACGCCCGCGGCGGTGCTCGGCTATGTCAGCGCGAGCGGATGGGCGGACTTGTCGGGTCCAAGGGCAGGTCCTCGGTCGTGCAGCGCACCTGCGCGGCCGATCAGGCCGGCGGAGCCTGCAGCCGCTCGCGCAGGCCGGTGGCGCGCGCGGCGGGGCGGCCGACCGCCTCGACAAACGCCTCGGCCGAGCCGACCACCCGCACGTGCGTGGTCGCCCGGGTGATCGCGGTGTAGAGCGTCTCCCGGGTCCCCAGCGGCGACCCGGCGGCCGGCAGCAGCACGGTGATCCGCTCGAACTGGCTGCCCTGGCTGCGGTGCACCGTCATCGCGTGCAGCGGCCGCACCGCGCCGAGCCGCACCAGCGACACCTCGATCGGCGCCCCGCCGCGACCGAACACCGCGACCAGCCCGCCGTGGCCGTCGTCGACCACCACGCCGGTGTCGCCGTTGTAGAGCCCGATCTCGTAGTCGTTCGCGGTCACCAGCAGCGGCTCGCCGGCGTACCGGCCGTCGGCGCGCGGAGCGATCGGGTGCTCGTCGCCGATCCACCGTTGCGCCAGCGCGCTCCAGTGCGCGACGCCGCGCGGCCCGCGCCGGTGCGCGCACAACAGGCGGTGCTGCTCCAGCGCTGCCAGTGCCCCGACGGCGTCACCCGTCTCCGCGGCGGCGAGCAGTGCGGTGCCGCTGACGACGACGTCGGCGCGTACCGCGTCCAGCTGGGCCGTCGTCAGTGGCGCGTCGTCGGCGACCTCGACGATCTCCACCTCGGGAGTGCCGGCTCGAGCGGAGGACGTCGAGCGCGTCGTCCCCGCGGCCGTCCTGCACGGCCTCGGCGAGCAGCGCGATGCCGCTGGTCGCGGGGAACCGCCGGTTGGTCGACAAGGCCGCGACGGCTACCGCGGACTGCGCCCCGACCAGGTCACCGAGCACCGCGCCGGCCTCGACCGAGGCCAGCTGGTCCGGGTCGCCGACCAGCACCAGCCGGGTGGACGGCCGCAGCGCCTCGAGCAGCCGGGCCATCATCGTCAGCGACACCATCGACGCCTCGTCGACCACCACCACCTCGACCGGGAGCCGGTTGGTGCGGTCGTGCCGGAACCGGCTGCGCGCGTCCGGCCGCCAGCCGAGCAGCCGGTGCAGCGTGGTGGCCGACAGCTCGCCGAGCCGCGCCCGGTCCTCGGCCGGCAGCAGCGCGGTGGACGACCGGACCGCCTCCTCCAGCCGGGCCGCGGCCTTGCCGGTCGGCGCTGCCAGCGCGATCCGCCAGTCCGGGTGCTGCTCGCGCAGCAGCGCGAGCAGCCGGCTCACCGTGGTCGTCTTGCCGGTGCCCGGGCCGCCCGCGAGGACGCTGACCCACGACCCGGCGCACGCCTGCGCGGCCTGCCGCTGGTCGTCGTCGCCGGCGCCGAACAGCCGCGCCAGCCCCTGCTCGAGCACGCCGGCGTCCAGGTCGTCGGGTGCGGCCGCCGACCGGCCCCGCAGCTCGGCGGCGACCTGCTCCTCCTGGTCCCAGTACCGCGCCAGCCACAGCCGCGACCCCGCCATCCGCAGCGGGCCGCCCGCCTCCGTCGTGCCGACCAGCGGGCTGGCCGCGCACCGGGCGACCCAGTCGGCCGGCCAGTCCAGCGCGACCTCGGCGGCCGGCGTCTCGGCGTCCTCGTCGACGTCCGGGCTGGTGGTGTCCGGTGCGGTGGCGAGGTCGAGCACCACCGAGCCGTGCCGGGTCGAGCGCACCACCAGCGCGGCCGCAAGCAGCACCGCGTCGTCGGACTCGCCGCCGATCCGGCCCAGTCGCTGCGCCACGTGCACGTCGGCGGCGGTGAGGATGCCGGCCCGGTTGTACGCCGAGAGCAGCCCGGTCGCGCGCAGCGCCAGCGACGCGTCGTGGGTCGCGGTCATCGCCGGCCGGCCAGCAGGTCGGAGGTTCCGGTGACCAGCCCGGTCGGCGGCCGCCAGGAGAACACCCCGGGCGCCGCACCGTCGGTGTCGAGCACACCCGGCCCGGACATGCCGCGCAGGAACAGGTACAGCACCCCGCCGAGGTGCACGTCCGGGTCGTAGCCGGGCTGCCGCCAGCGCAGGTAGCGGTGCAGCGCCACGGCGTACAGCAGCGCCTGCAGCGGGTAGTGCGCCTCGACCATCGCGGTCTCGAGCGCGGCATCCCCGGTAGTGCCAGGCGGTCAGCGGCTCATCGGTGCCGCCGAGCCGGTTGGTCTTGTAGTCCACCACCAGGTAGCGCGGGTCGGCACCGCCGATGCGCAGCACCGCGTCGACGCTGCCGGTGAGGTAGCCGCGCAGCGGCACGTCCGGGAGCTCGGCCAGCGCGTCGGCGTACGACGACAGCAGCCCGGTCGGCACCTGCGCCCGCCACAGCGGCACCAGGTCGCGGAGGAAGACGTCGGCCAGCGCAGCGTCGGACAGGGCGTCGTCGCCGCCGGCCAGCGGCAGCTCGAAGTCCAGCTCGGGCAGCCGGTCGTGCGCGTCGACCTCGCGCAACGCGGCGCCGCCGGCGAGGTCGCCGAGCGGGGTGGCCAGCGCCGCGCGCAGCCCAACGGTCAGCGCGCCCGGGTCGAGGTCGGGTGCGAACCGGGCCACCGTGCCCGCGACGGTCGCGGTGAGCGCCGCGTCGTCGGCCGGGTCGGCGAGCTGTTCGAGGACGGTGTGCACCAGGGTGCCGAAGGCCGCGCCACCGGGGATGGCGTCCCAGGCCGACGGGACGCCACGCAGCGCGCCGTCGTCGGTGCCGTCGCCGGCGGGCGCCTCCTCGAGGTCGGTCTCGTCGTCCTTCTGCCCCACCTCCGGCTCGCTGCCCAGCCGCAGCTCGTGCGCCGCCGAGGTGAGCGCGCTGTAGGAGGTGCGACGCCAGCCGGTGTCCAGCGCCCGGGTGAACGCCGCCAGCTGCAGGGTCGGCGTCGTGCCGGCGACCGGCGACCACACCTCCGGCGGCCGCTCCCGGACCAGCTCGACCGCGAGGCCGCCGTCGCTGCGGGTGGCCCGGGCGCGGAACGCGGCCAGCGCGGTCGCGTCGTCCGGCACCGGGACCTGCAGCGGTGCCACGGTGGGGGAGTCGTGCAGCAGCAGCCGGTGCAGCGGGGAGGTCGGCGTGTTGTACGACGGCGCCCACCACACCAGCAGGTGCGACTGCGCGCGGGTCAGCGCGACGTAGGTGAGCCGCAGCTCGTCGTCGGTCTCCTCCTGCTTGTGCGCCCTGGCGTGCGCGGCCCAGTCGGGGCTGCCGGGGCCGCCGACGTCGCGGACCCGGCGGTCGTGCTCGTCGTGGAAGACCGCGGTGGCCGGCTCCCGCCCGCCCCAGTTGTCCCAGCCGAACGGCACCAGCACGACCGGGAACTCCAGGCCCTTGCTGGTGTGCACGGTGATGACCTGCACCGCGGCGGCGTCGGTCTCCAGCCGGCGGCTGCGCTCCTGGCCGCCCTCGCGGCCGGCCTCCTCGCGGCGCCGGCGCAGCCACACCAGCAGCGCGGTCAGCCCGAGCTGCCCCTCGAGGGTGGCCTCGTGCATCACCTGGGCGATGTGCCGCAGGTCGGTGAGCAGCCGCTCGCCGCCGACCTGCCCGAGGATCCGCGGCTGCAGCGCCAGGTCCAGCGACAGCGCCTCGAACATCGCCGCCACCCCGCGCTCGGCCAGCACCGCCCCCCAGATCCGCAGCTTGAGCGCGAGGTCGTCAGCGAACGCGTCGCCGGCCGCGTCCAGCCCGGCAGCGTCCTTCCCGACGAAGCAGGTCAGCGCCGCCCGGCGTACCCGGGTGCTGCGGTGCGGCTGCTCCAGCGCCTCCAGCAGCCGCTGCCACTCCGCGGCCGCAGGGGTCGCGAACACCGAGGTCTTGCCGGTGAGGACGACGGGGACGTCGGCCGCCCGCAGTGCGGCCTGCACCAGCTGGGCCTGGCTGTTGTAGCGGACCAGCACCGCGATGTCGCCCGGCGCGACCGGCCGCTCGTCGCCGCCGTCGCGCGGTCGTACGACGGTGCCGCCGGCCAGCAGCGCGACGACCTGGTCGGCCAGGTCGCGGGCGACGACGTCGCGGGCCTGCCCGGTCTTGACGGTGCCGTTCTTCAGCAGGGTCAGCCCGTCCCGCGGCACGACCCGCAGCTGCAGCGGCACCGCGGCCTCGACCAGCCGGCCGGTGTGCGCGGCCTCGACCGGCAGCACCCGGATCCGCTCGTCGCCCAGCGCGGCTCCGCCGAACACAGCGGTCATCCCGGCCAGCAGGCCCGCGTCGCTACGGTGGTTGCGCGGCAGCGTGCGCACCACCGACGCCGACGCGCGGGCCTCGAGGTAGGCGTGCACGTCGGCGCCGCGGAAGCCGTAGATGGCCTGCTTCGGGTCGCCGATCAGCACCAGGGTGCGGTGGTCGTGGAACGCCTCCCGCAGGATCGTCCACTGCACCGGGTCGGTGTCCTGGAACTCGTCGACCAGCACCACCCGGTACCGCGCCCGCAGCCGCGCCTTCGCGATCGGCCCGGACGTCGGGTCGACCAGGGTGTTCCGCAGCCGGAGCAGCATGTCGTCGTAGTCGATGAGCTGCTGGCGCCGCTTGCGCCGGTCCACCTCGGCGCGCACCGCTGCGGCGACCCGGGCGCGCTGCCCGGGCAGCCCGTCTGCCGTCGTCACGGGCAGCAGGTCGGTGGCCGGGTCGGTGGCCGCGGCCATCGCCAGCGCGTGGAAGTCGGCCCGGCTCATGTCGGCCGGGTCCGACCCGGCCGCGCCCCACTTGCGCAGATAGAGGTCGTCGGCCACCTCGGCGACCAGGTCGCCGATGCTCTCGACCAGGACGGCGCCGGTGTCGTGGTCGCCCGCCGTCCCGAGGGCGAGCAGCACCTGCTGGCAGAAGCCGTGCGTGGTGGTGACGGTCGCGGCGTCGAAGACCGTGAGCGCCTGCTCCAGCCGGCGCCGCCGTACGGCGACCTCGGCCGGGTCGGCGTCGGCGAGCAGCGCGAGCACCGGGTCGTCGGCGGCGACGATCGACGCCGGGTGGGCCAGCCCGTCCCGGGCCGACACCAGCCGCTCCCGGACCCGCTCGCGCAGCTCGCGGGTCGACTCGCGGCTGAAGCTGACGACGAGCAGCTCCTCCATCGCGACCCCGCCCGCGACGTAGCGCGCGACCAGGTTGGCGATGGTGTAGGTCTTGCCGGTGCCGGCGCTCGCCTCGAGCACGGTGGTGCCCTCGGGCAGCGGCCCGAGCAGGTCGAACGGCTCCGGCGCAGCCTCGGCGGCGACCTGGGCGGCGGTCACGTCCGCAGCATCCAGCCAGCCGTGGACAGATCCCCTTGCGCACCCAGCACGATCGGACGACGTCCTTCCCCGCAGCGACCCTCAGACGCTACTGGTCGGACCGGGCGTGGGCTAACCCGTGCGCTGCCCGGCGGCACGGGTGCGCTCGCAGGCGATCCCGTCCTGGTCGTGGTCCAGCCCGGCGTTGGCCCGGTAGACCGGGTTGTTGACGACGACGGCGCCGCGCTTCTTCTTCCCGGTGTTGGTGGCGCCGGCGAGCTTCACGCCGTTCGGGTAGGTGCGGCGCAGGTCGGCGCACCTCGGGAAGACGGTGGCCGCCGCGGGCGCTGGTGCTGCCGAGAAGGTCGGCGTAGGCAGGACGGCCCGAACGACGCCCTCACCGTGCGCGCCCCACCACGTCAACAGCGACGGCGCCGCGAGGACCAGTGCCGCGAGGACGGCGAGCTTGACCACGCTCTGCCGCAGGAACGCCACCCGCCTGACCGCCAGCCGGCGCTGCCGCGGTGACGGCTCGCGCCGGGGCTTGCGCGGAGGCTGCGCACGGACGAGGCGCGGACCGGACGAGGCACCGGGGCGGCGGCGGACGGCAGTCCGGACCTCAGCTGCGTGGCGATCCCCAGCACGTCCCCGGGGGAGAGGTGCGCGGGCAGCCCGGTCGCCCAGCGGACCAGGTCGCCCTGGCCGAGGACCGTCACCCCCTGGCACTGCTGGACGCCCACCCCGTCGGACGCCGCGAGCGCGATGACCGGGATGACGTGCAGCGCCCACGGCAGCGGCAGCAGTGCGCCGACGTCCGAACTGGCCCGTCGGGCCGCGGCGACCTCGCGGTCCCGCCGATGACCGTTCTGCCGCAGGGTGCCGTGGTGGGTGGTGATCGTGCCGGACCAGTTCTTGGCGTCGACGACCAGGATGCCCGCCGGGCCGATGGCGACGTGGTCGATGTTGGCTCGCCTGCGACCCGGCCAGCGCACGTCGTGCAGGACGTCGAAGCCGTGCGGGCGCAGTGCCTCGAGCCGCGCTCCGACCGCCTGCTCGCCGGCGTACCCGCGGGCCCACATCTCGGCCGCCCGCTCGGCCCGGTCGGCCCGGTCGGCGAACAGCTGCGCCTGGGCGCGCAGGGTCTCCGCCTGGTCGCGTCGTCGTTGCGACAGCTGGCCCGCTGATTCGCCCGGTTGCATGGGTGCCCCCGTGTGGTCCGCCTCTGGATCGTGTCGACCGGTGGCCGGCCCGTCTTGAGCCGACGCCCCCGACCCCGCTCTTCCGTATCGACTCTTGACATCCTAATGCCGTTAGGACATCCTCGGTCCATGAGCGCAGAACCGGTCGTCCCCGACCGTCGCCAGCGGCGCCGGCTGGAGACGATGGAGGAGGTCCTCGACCACGCGGCCGAGATCATGGCCGAGCAGGGCGTCGCCGGGCTGTCCGTCGGCGAGGTCGCCCGCCGGATGGGCATCCGCCCACCGTCGCTCTACGTCTACTTCCCGTCGAAGAACGCGCTCTACGACGCCCTGTTCGAACGCGGGGCGCGAATGATCCTCGACCGCTTCAGCGCGGAGGCTGCTGCGCTCGATGGCGCCGGGCGGTCGCTCGCCGAGGTGCTGCTGGCCTCGGCGGAGTCCTTCGTCGGCTGGTCGGTCGAGAACCCGGCGTACACCCAGCTGCTGTTCTGGCGCCCGGTGCCCGGCTTCACCCCCTCGGCCGAGGCCTACGCGCCTGCGGTCGAGCTGGTGCAGCTCAGTCACGACTGGTTCACCAGCCTGCAGCAGCGGGGGCTGATCCGCGCCGACGCGGACATCGACCACGTGCACCGGGACTGGACCGTGCTCACCGCGGGCGTCGTCAGCCAGCAGATGTCCAACGCGCCCGGCGAGCCCCTCGCCACCGGCCGGTTCACCGCGGCGCTGCCCGACCTCGTCGCCATGTTCGCCCGCCACTACGGCACCGACGCCGACATCCACACGGACGTCGACACAGCCACACCCACATCGACCCCGCGCAAGAAGGAGGCACGCCGTGTCCGCAACCGTTGACCAGATCGCCGACCGGATCTACCGGATCTCGACCTTCGTCCCCGACCTCGGGCCGACCGGCTTCACGTTCAACCAGTTCCTGGTCGACGCCGAGGAGCCCTTGCTCTACCACACCGGGATGCGGCAGCTCTTCCCCGACGTCCGCGCCGCGATCGAGACCGTCCTGCCCGTCGAGCGGCTGCGGTGGATCGCGTTCGCGCACCTGGAGGCCGACGAGTGCGGTGCGGTGGACGAGTTCCTCGAGGTGGCCCCGCACGCCCAGGTCGCCCACGGCGCGCTCGGCGTGACCCTGTCGTTGCAGGACCAGCTGCCCCGTGCGCCACGAGCGCTCGAGGACGGCGAGGTGATCGACCTCGGCGGCGCCTCCCTCGCGCGCCGCGTGGTCGAGATCGCGACGCCGCACGTGCCGCACAACTGGGAGTCGCACATGTTCTTCGAGCAGGAGACGGGGACGTTGTTCCTCGGCGACCTGCTGACCACGCTCGGCAACGGCCCGGCGGTCACCAGCGACGACCTGGTCGAGGGCGCGATCGCGGCCGAGGACCTGTTCCACCAGACCTCGCTCGGCCCGGCCGTCCCCGCGACCTACCGTCGGCTCGCGGACCTGAACCCCACCCGGCTCGCGATCATGCACGGCTCGTCGTACGACGGCGACTGCGCGACGCTGCTGCGCGCGATGGCCGACGTGTACGAGCAGCGCTACGGCTGCGGCACGGTGAACCTGCCCGGCCAGGCGCTGCCGGCGCACGACTCCCCGGTCGGCGCGGCGTCGTGATCACGACCGCTGCTGTGACCGCCGCCTCGTCCGCGCGGGCGCCTGCTCTGCCGCGCGACGTCGCGATGCGGCTGGCCGCGCAGGAGTACGACCGGTTCGTCGCCCAGCTGCGCGAGCTCTCGCCGGAGGACTGGTCGAGGCCGACCGTCTGTTCCGCGTGGGACGTGCACGCGATGGCGTGTCACGTCCTCGGCATGGCGGAGTTCGCCGCGTCACCGCTGGAGCAGGCCCGGCAGTCGCGCGCCGCGAAGAGGGCCGGCGGGCTGTTCATCGACGCTCTGACGGCGGTGCAGTCGGCCAAGCACGTCGGCCGCTCGCCGGCCGAGGTCGTCGAGCGGATGACCGAAGCAGGACCACGCGCCGCGGCCGGACGGCGCCGCACCCCGTCGCTGGTACGCCGGTTCCCGCTCGGCGGCCAGCCGGTCGAGGAGACCGGGACGCAGACGGAGAAGTGGACCCTCGGCTACCTGACCGACGTGATCCTCACCCGCGACACCTGGATGCACCGCAGTGACATCGCCGCGGCCACCGGCCGGGCGATGACGCTCACTGCGGAGCACGACGGCGTCCTCGTCGCCGACATTGCCGCCGAGTGGGCCGGCCGGCACGGGCAGCCGTGCACCCTCACCCTGACCGGGCCGGCCGGCGGCACCTGGACCTTCGGGCGCAACGGTCCCCTCGGCGACGCACCGGCGATCGAGCTGGACGCGGTGGAGTTCTGCCGGATCCTGGCCGGCCGCGGCAGCGGTACCGGGCTGCTCGCCACCCGCGTGCCGTTCTGACCGGGCAGGGCCGCTGCTGACGGCGCGCCCGTTCCACTGCCCACCCGGCCGAGAAGCCCCATGCCGTGAGCGACCCGGGTGCCTGACGGGGCACCATGAAACGCATGTCTCTGTCGACCCCGACGCTGCACACCGATCGCCTGCGCCTGCGTCCCTTCGCTGACTCCGACGCGAACTCCCTGTTCGGCCTGCACAGCAACGCTTTCGTGTTGCGCTACTGGGACGCTCCGCCGTGGAGCGAGCGTGAGCGCGCCGAGCGGTTCATCACGGCGTGCCAGCGGATGGCCGAGTCGGGAACCGGGACGAGGCTGGCCGTCGACCGGGTGTCCGACGGGGCGTTCATCGGCTGGTGCAGCCTGACCCGGTGGGACCCGGACTACCGCAGCGCGTCGCTGGGCTACTGCCTCGACGATGCAGCGTGGGGTCACGGCTATGCGACCGAGGCCGCACGCGTCCTGTTGGGGTGGGCCTTCGACACGCTCGACCTGAATCGTGTGCAGGCCGAGACCGATACGCGCAACGCGGCGTCTGCCCGCGTCCTGGAGAAGCTCGGGTTCGTGCGTGAGGGGACGTTGCGGGAGGACTGCGTCGTGAACGGCGAGGTCTCGGACTCGTTCGTCTACGGGCTGATCAGGCGGGAGTGGCAGGCGTCGCCCGAGCCGGTTCCAGCCGACTGAGTGCACGGGCCACGAGCTACCGGCTGGTCAGCCGACGACGCAGAACAGGTTTCCCTCGGTGTCGGCCAGCACGACGAAGTCGGCGCCCTCGGGATAGGTCCACGCGACCCGCTCCGCGCCGAGCCCGATCAGCCGCTCGACCTCGCTGCCGAGGTCGGACGTCTCCTGGTCGACCCACACGTCGAGGTGGGTGCGGTCGGTCTCGTCCAGGTGGAGCCGGACACCGTCACCACCCGGTGGGACCAGGAAGTCCGGCGCACCTTCTTGCCGCTGGTAGCCCAGCGCCTGGGTCCAGAACGCGGCCGCCCGGCCGGCGTCGGAGACGTTGAGAACCATGGCTCGCGGAACGACACCCACGGCGTCCGCTCCTTCCCCTTCTGGTGCAGCCGATCGCGGACGCGACAGTGGACGCGTGCCGGCTTGCCTGTTGACGTCTACCCGGCGTCGGCGTCCGTGACGGTGTCACCGTGCCGGTGCGCGACCTTCCACTCGCCGCCCTCGCGGCGGTAGACCTGGGTCACGCGAAGGGTGTATGTGCGGGCCTCGCCGTTGACGGATGCGCTGGTGTGCTCGTAACCCACGGTGTAGGCCAGGTCGCCGATCACCTCGGCGGCGATCAGCTCGTGCGCGTACGACGTGCAGTTCGACAAGCTGTCCGCCAGATGCTGGAAGAGCTCGTCCAGCTGCCGCTGTCCGGTGGCGGTCTTCCAGGCACCGAGGACCGTGACCGGCTCCTGCCGTGACCAGATCGCCCGTCGTGGCGCGGCGTCACCGTTGTGCAGCGCCACCTCGGCGTCCCGGAGGCTGGACTGCACCCAGGCCAGGAAGTCGTCGCGATCCGTCATGGTCCACCTCCGCGCCCGGGCCCGACCCCCGCGCCGGGGCGGCTCCATCCAAGCCCGGCGCCCAGCGGTCGACAAGGGGATGCGCAGAACCACCCATCGACCGCCGGTGCGAAATGGGTATCCAGCCCGACGCGGGCAGGGCGGCGGAGTTCCTAGCGTCGCAGCCATGGAAGCCCACCTCGTCCCGATCGGGAGAGCCGCGCCGGCCCACGACGCTGGCACCGCCGTGGCGTCCTTCCTCGACGCCGACCTGCACGTGGTGCCCGGTGGCCACGCCCCGTGGTTCCACCACGCAGACCGGGTCGCCGGACTGACCCAGGAGTTCCTGCGGGCCCGGCGATGAGCATCGACGCACCTCTGCACCTCGTCATCCACTGACACCAGAAGGAGAAGACGTCATGACCACCCAGCACATCGAGACCCTGATCATCGGTGCCGGCCAGGCCGGCCTGGCCACCGGCCACCAGCTGCAGCAGCGCGGCCGGGAGTTCCTGATCGTCGACGGCGGCAAGCGGATCGGCGACAACTGGCGCTGCCACTACGACTCGCTCAAGCTCTACTCGCCGGCCAAGTTCGACGGGCTGCCGGGCATGGACTTCCCCGGTGACCCGTGGCACTTCCCGGGCAAGGAGGAGGTCGCGGACTTCCTCGAGCAGTACGCCGTGCAGATGGACCTTCCGGTCCGGACCCAGACCCGGGTGGACCGGCTCGTCCCCCGCGAAGGTGGCGGCTTCACCGCCCACCTGGGCTCGGAGCGGGTGGAGTGCGACAACGTGGTGGTCGCCACCGGGACCTTCAGCCGCACCCCCCGCGTCCCCGACGTGGCTGCCTCGCTGGACCCGCGCATCCGGCAGCTCCACTCCACCGAGTACAAGAACCCGGACCAGCTGCAGCCCGGGGCGACCGCGGTCGTCGGTGCGTCGCACTCCGGCTTCGACATCGCCTACGAGGTGGCGGCCGACCGGCCCACGATCCTGGTGGGTCCCGCTCGTGGCAACATCCCGCTCGAGTGGGACTCGGCCAGGATCAAGGTGGCCATGCCGGTCATCGTCTTCATGTGGAAGCACGTGCTGACCCGGCGGACGCCGATGGGCCGGAAGGAGATGCAGAAGGTCCGGCACCAGGGCGCACCGACCACCCGGGTGAAGGCGCACCACCTCGCCGAGCGCGGTGTGGAGCGGGTCGAGGACAAGGTCACCGACGTCTCCGACGACGGCAAGCCGGTGCTCGCCGACGGGCGGGTCCTCGACGTCGCCAACGTCGTCTGGGCGACCGGGTTCCGGCCGGACTTCCGTTGGATCGAGGCACCGCTCACCGGCGACGACGGGTGGCCGCGCGAGTACCGCGGCGTGGCCGAGGGGGTGCCCGGACTGTTCTTCTGCGGGCTCTCGTTCCAGTTCGCGTTCGGCTCGATGGTGCTGCCCGGCGTCGGGCGGGACGCGGCGTACGTCGCCAGGAAGGTCGACCAGCGCACCCCGGCCCGGCACCGGGTCGCCGCCTGAGGCGGCGGTCCGGCCGCGCCGAAAGCGGGCGTAGCGGGCAGGTGGCCGGGCCGTTGACCAGCCGACGTG
This sequence comes from uncultured Actinomycetota bacterium, assembly GCA_963807005.1. Lineage (GTDB taxonomy): Bacteria > Actinomycetota > Actinomycetes > JACCUZ01 > JACCUZ01 > CAWDZK01. The sequence continues at coordinate 505,212 of CAWDZK010000005.1, forward strand.
ACACCGAGGACTCACTACCCTCGGACGGACAGGGAGGTGGTCGCCGATGGGTGTCATCGAGGATCTCCACCGGGCCCGGGAGGCGTACGAGCGGCGCGAGTGGGTCGCGGCCTACCGGGAGCTGTCCGATCTGGACGAGGCCGAGCTGCGCGCCGAGGACTTCGCCGCCCTGGCGACCACGGCCTACCTGCTCGGCCGGCGCAACGACTGCATCCTCGCGCTGCAGCGGGCCTACCAGGCGAGCGTCGAGGCCGGCGACCGGCCGGCTGCGGTGCGCGCCGCGTACGAGCTGACCATGACCCTGTGGCAGACGGGCGAGCTCGCCGTCGGCAACGGCTGGCGGGCCCGGGCCGCGCGGCTGCTGGACGAGCTCGACGAGGACGTCGCCGAGCGGGGCTTCCTGTGCGACGCGGAGATGATGGGGCACATCCTCAACGGCGAGTTCGCCGAGGCGTTCGCGCTGGCGCCCCGGACCACCGACTACGGCCGACGCTTCGACGAGCCCGACCTGCTGGCCCTCGGACTCCATGCCGAGGGCCGGCTGTCGCTCTACTCGGGGCGGGTCGCCGAAGGCCTGCAGCGGATGGACGAGGCGCTGGTCGGCGTGATGGCCGGCGAGGTGTCGCCCGTGTCGGCCGGGCGGATCTACTGCTCGACGATCGAGGCCTGTCAGGAGGTCTCGGACTACGGTCGCGCCGGCGAGTGGACCCACGCGCTCACCACCTGGTGCGACGCGCCAGCCGGGGCTGGTCGCGTTCACCGGCCAGTGCGCGACGCACCGAGGCCAGCTGCTGCGGCTGCACGGTGCGTACGCCGATGCCGTGGAGGAGCTGGAACGGGCGGTCGAGCGGTACCTGCTCTCCGGGGGCGACCCCGCGCTCGGGCTGGCGCACTACGAGCGCGCCGAGACCCATCGGCTGCGTGGCGCGTACGACGAGGCCGAGGCCGCCTACGCCAGTGCGGCCGAGCACGGCCACTCCACCCAGCCGGGTCGCGCCCTGTTCTGGCTGGCCCGGGACCGTCGCGTCGCCGCGACGGCGGCGATCCACCGACTGCTCGACGAACGCCAGGACCCGGTGCACCGCTCGCAGGTCCTCGCCGCCGCGGTCGAGGTGCTGGTGGCCACGGGCGACAGCGACGGGGCGGCCGCCCTGGGCGAGGAGCTCTGCAAGACCGGTGAGGCGTTCGGCTGTACCGCCCTGCAGGCGGCCGGGCAGTACGGCGTCGCGGTCGCCGCGCTGGCCAGTGGTGCGGCGGCGCCGGCGCTGCAGGCGGCTCGGCAGGCCGTGGACGGCTGGTCGCAGCTCTCCGCGCCGTACGAGACCGCGCGGAGCCAGGTCCTGGTCGGCCGGGCCCTGCGGCTGCTCGGCGACGAGGACTCGGCGGTGGCCGACCTGACCGCTGCCCGGAAGGCCTTCGCCGACCTCGGGGCGAGACCCGCCGAGCAGGAGACGGCCGCCCTGCTGGGCGAGGCGACGGCGCCGGGCGGGCTCAGCCCGCGCGAGGTCGAGGTGCTCCGGCTGGTCGCCGCCGGGAGGAGCAACCCCGAGATCGCCGGGCAGCTGTCTCTCTCGGAGAAGACGGTGGCCCGGCACCTGTCGAACATCTTCACCAAGCTCGGCGTCGGGTCCCGGACCTCGGCCGCCGCGTTCGCCTACGAGCACCACCTGGTCTGACCAGGCCGCGTCCGCCCCCGTCTGCTGCTCCGCGGCCTCCTGGGTCGCGCGCGAGGTCTGCGGCGACGGGCTGCTGACGACGTGACGAGGCACGGAACAGCCGATGTGTCAGAAACCTGTACAAAAAGGACAACAGGCGTAATAGTGCATGTCGACCGGGTGAGGACGCCGTCCCCCCACTCCCCCTTGAAGGGCCCAGCGCATGCTTCGTCGCCTCCTCTTGCCCGCCGCCACCGTGTTCGCCATGACGACGTTCCTGCTACCGGGGACGCCTGTCACAGCCGCGACACCGACGGCATCGACCAACCCAGCCGTCGGCAGCCCGGCCCCCGAGGGCTCGTTCACGCTGGGCGGCGCCGCCGCGGCGTCGTACGCGGTCCCGCCGGACAGCGAACGCGTCTGGCGCGCGACCTATCCGGACGGCACCGTGCAGACGCGCTACCAGCAGGTGTTCGCCGGTGCCCAGGTGCTCGGCGGGCAGGTGACCGTCGTCGAGGACGCGGCCGGGAAGGCCGTTGCCGTCATCGGCGCGCACTTCGCCTCGCTGCAGCCCTCCAACGACGTGCAGCTCACCAAGGCCGACTCGCTGCGCATCGCCGCGGACCTGCTGGGCGCCGCCGGGAAGAGCTCCAGCGAGCTGCGCATCGACCCCCGGACCGGGCGGTTCTTCTACTTGGTGGAGACCCAGCGGCTCGCGGAGCGGCCCTTCCTCTGGGTCGACGCCGCGAACGGCGACCTGCTCAACCGCTACGACGGGATCGCAGAGGGGACCGGCGTCGGCATCAAGGGCGACACCAAGACCCTCGACACGAGCGGTTCCAGCGGGGCGTACGAGCTGGTCTCGTCGGACGACCGGCAGGAGACCTACGACGCACAGAACCTCAAGAACCATCCGGGCGTCCTCATGACCGACCCGGACGACGTCTGGGACTTCTCGCAGCCGCAGTCCGTGAGCCCGAGCCAGGCCGCCGGAGTGGATGCGCACTACTACGCCGACGTCGTCGACGACTTCTACGCCGACACGTTCAGCCGCAACAGCATCGACGGGGCGGGGATGAAGATCATCTCGACGGTCCACTACGACGCGGGCTACTGCAACGCTTTCTGGAACGGCGAGCAGATGACCTACGGCGACGGTGACACACCCGCAACCTGCAAGCCGCTGTCGGGTGGGCTCGACGTGGTCGGGCACGAGCTGACCCACGGAGTCACCGAGTTCACCTCGGGCCTGATCTACGAGAACGAGTCCGGGGCGCTCAACGAGGCCTTCAGCGACATGATGGGCAACACGATCGAGTTCTACGCCGACGCGCAGCAGCGCGACCCGGCCGCGCAGCCGGACTGGCTGATCGGTGAGGACGTCATCCCCGAGGGGCCGTACGGCGGCACGACCGCTGGCTTCCGGAACATGGGGGACCCGCAGGACGACGGGGATCCCGACCACTACTCCGAGCGCTACACGGGCACCAAGGACAACGGTGGCGTGCACACGAACAGCGGCATCCCGAACCACGCCTACTACCTGGCCGTCAACGGCGGCACCAACGCCGGCTGTGACTCGGTCGGGTCCGGCGGACACGTGCACGCCGTCGACTGCTCGGTCCGAGTGCCCAGCATCGGACTGGCCCGCGCCGAGCAGATCTTCTACCAGGGCTTCACCAGCCTGACCGAGTACGCCAACTTCTGCGACGCCCGCAGCGCCACGCTCGCGGTGGCCGGCGGGTCCAGGAGGGCCGTCAACCAGGCCTGGGCAGCGGTGGGTGTCCACCGTGGGTGCGAGCCGGCCGTACCGCCGCCGCCGCCCTGCGTCGGGGACGCCAACGCGCAGATCCCGTTCGAGTCCCCGCATCCGTACGGGAACAACGGTGACTGCACCTGGACCTACGACAACGGCCAGGCGGGGTTCCGGTTCCATTTCGACCAGCTCGAGACCGAGGCGGGATACGACTACGTCTATGTCTACGACGGCAATGGCAGCGAGCTGGCCCGCTACGACGGAACGCACCCGTTGGGTCAGACCTCGCCGTGCATCACGACCTCGGTCGGTTCCGTGCGACTGACGACCGACGCTGCCGTGGTCGACCAGGGCTTCCACGTCGACGCGGTCGAACCCTGCTGATCGCCGAGTAGTCCGGGGCTCCTGCGGTACTCGTCCGCCCACCCGCGCCCGGCCCTCTGACCTGCGCCACCTGCGGTGCAGGTCAGAGGACTGTCCCGTCCGCCGTCGGTGCGGCGGACCGCGGAGCCGTCAGTGGGGTGCGCGTCGACGGTGATCGAGGGCGTGAAGCCCATGCGGTGGGGTCGGCGAGGTGCGGCGCTCGGCGCACTCACGCTGCTCCGAGACCGCCGCGGGACCGGCCACCGTCAACGTACTGATTAGCATCCCCGGATGACCGAGTCCGAACTGATCGCGTGGCTGCTCGACTCCGACCCTGCACTGCGCTGGCAGGTGGAACGAGACCTGGCCGGCGAAGCCTCCGAGGTGTGGGAGGCGACCAGAGCCCGCGTCGCCGCCGAGGGCTTCGGCTCCCGGCTGCTGGCCCACCAGGACGAGGACGGGCAGTGGGCCGGCGGGGCCTACTTCCCTGCCGACGCCTCACGCGAGGAGCCGGGCCAGCCATGGACCGCGACGTCGTGGTCGCTCTCCGCCCTACGGGAGTGGGGGTTGGACCCCGCGGTGCTGACGAGTCGGCGGACCGCGGAGCTGCTCGCCGAGAACTGCCGATGGGAGTACGACGACCTGCCGTTCTGGGACGGCGAGGTCGACTGCTGCATCAACGCGGCCACCCTGTCCAACGGTTCCTGGCTCGGCGTCGACGTGTCGGCCAACGCCAAGTGGTTCGTCGAGCATCGGCTGCCCGACGGTGGCTGGAACTGCGACTGGGTCGAGGGCGCCCGCCGGTCCTCGGTGCACTCGACCATCAACGCGCTCGGGGGCCTGCTCGACCACGAGGCGGCCACCGGCGGGACGGCTGACACCCGGGCGGCCCGACGCGCGGGCGAGGAGTACCTCCTCGAACGTCGGCTTCGGCGCCGGCGGTCGACGGGGGAGCCGATCGGCGACTGGGTGGACCACCTGACCTACCCGTTCCGGTGGCCCTACTCGACGCTGCGGGCTCTGGACCACTTCCGGCGGGCCGCCGCTGTCGACCGCACGGGTCCCGACGAGCGGCTGGCAGAGGCCGTCGAGGTGCTCCGCGAGGCCCGGCGACCCGACGGGACCTGGCTCCAGGGGTCGCCGCACGCCGGGCGCGTGTGGTTCGAGGTCGACGCACCGGAGGGCGAGCCGTCGAAGTGGCTGACCCTGTACTGCCTGCGGGTGCTGTCCTGGTGGGACGGAGCCGCTGGCACCCACCCGTGATCGCTCGCGGTGTCCACCCGGGTCACACCTGCGTGCTGACCTCGGCGTCGATCAGCCGGCCCCAGAGCCGGCGGGCCAGCAGGCCGAACCGGTCGGTCTCGTCCCGGTGCCAGCCCGGCCCGCCCTCGCCGGGCTCGGGCCGCTGGGTGGTGAGCACGGTCAGCGGCGCGCGCTCGCCGTAGAGCAGGACGTGCTCGGGGTCCTCCTGCTCGCCGGGGAACCGGTCGGTGAGCCACTCCCGCTCGGCGCCCTCGCGCGCGGTGGGGGTGTCGGAGTGGTTGCGCCGCTCGGCGTACGCCGCGGCGGTCTTCACCGGCAGCGGCAGCGGCGACCGCAGCCCGGCCCGGTACAGCGCGACCAGCTCGGCCAGCGCGTCCTGCGCGTCCGCGAGGGGCAGCGGGTCGAAGGTGCTGCGCTGCGCGCGCTTCCCCTTCCCCCGGCCGACGGCGGCCGCCTGCCACTCCCGGTCCGGGCGGGCGACGGTGAGCGCGACCAGGTCGATCCAGGCGAGCAGCCGGTGGCGCGCGGCCAGGCGGGAGTAGGTCAGCGACAGCAGGGTGTCGCCGCGGACGCCGGCGACGGTGCCGGTCAGCCGGGTGCCGTCGGGCAGCGGGACGTCGACGTCGTGCGACTCGGGCGGCAGCGCCCGCTCCAGGGTGGAGGCCTGCAGCAGCGCTTCGACCTTGGGGCCGATCTCGCGCAGGTGCGTGAGCCCGAGCGGGCCGGGCGGCAGGCCGCCGCGGTGCTGCTCCAGGGCCAGGCAGTCGGCCGGGTCGAGGCCGGCGATGCGTTCGCGCAGCACCCGCTCGCCGACGGCCCACTGCTCGAGCGCGTCCAGCTCGACCGGCAGCGCGTCGGCCGGCTCGTCCTCGCCGCGGGTCTCGGCCACCTGCAGCCGCTGCCGCAGGAAGCCGCGGGCCGGGTGGGTGAGCAGCCGGCGCAGGTCGGCCAGGTCGACGTCGCCGGCCGGCTGAGCGGGCAGCGGGCCGCCGTAGACCGGGAGCGGCTCGGTGCGCGGGCCGGCGGCGGACCGCGCACCGGCATACGAGAGCGGGTCGAAGCTGAACGGCCGCGCCGGCAGCAGCTTGCCGGGCTCGAAGTTGCGCGGGTCGAACGGCTGCAGCGCGTGCTGGGTGGTGACGACGTCCCGGACCTTCTTGCCGTCGGGTGCGGTGGCGGTGCGGTCGAGGGCGTCGAGCAGCTCGCCGAGCGGCACGGCCGGCGGCACCGGTGCGCCGGTGCGCTCGTCGGCGCCGGTGTAGGTGATGACCAGGTGGTCCTCGGCGGCGCAGAGGGCGTCGAGGAACAGCTGGCGGTCCTCGCTGCGCGGGTCGCGCTCGCCGACCCACGGGTCGCGGGCCAGCACGTCGTCGCCGTCCTGGCTGCTCTGCCGGGGGAACACGCCGTCGTCGAGGCCGAGCAGGCACACCACCCGGTGCGGCACCGAGCGCATCGGCACCAGGGTGCACACGGTGAGGGTGCCGGTGCGGAAGCTGGCCCGGGTGGGGCGCCCGGCGAGACTGCTGGCGAGAAGGGCACGGACGTCGGCGAGCCCGAGCAGTGCGGTGCTGCCGTCGGCCGCCTCGGCGATGTCGCTGAGCTCGCCGCGCAGCTGCAGCAGCTGCCAGGCCGTGTCGTACGTCGTTGCGGCCAGCCCGGTGACGGCGTCCTCCAGCCCGGTCATCCAGTCGGTCGCGGTGTGCCGGCCGGCCATCAGGGCCTGGGCGGCGGCGAGCCGGTCGACCAGCTCGGCCAGCCGGCCGGCCAGGTCGATGTCCGAGCTGTCGACGTCGTCGAGCGGCACGACGTCGCCCCAGCTGTCCAGCGCGCCCTCCATCGCGGTGCCGAGCAGCAGCCGGTCCAGCCCGTCGCGCCAGCTGCCCTGCTCGAGGTCGCCGAGCGCCCAGGTGGCGCGGTGCTCGCCGTCCAGGCCCCAGCGGACGCCGGCGCCGACGGTCCAGTCGCGCAGCCGCTCCAGCGCGTCGTCGTCGAACCCGAACCGCTGCCGCACCGCGGGCGTGCCGGCCAGGTCGAGGACCTGGCTGGCGGTCAGCCGGGCGGTGCCGAGCTCGAGCAGCTGGGACAGGACGGCGAGCAGCGCGTTGGTCTGCCGCAGCGCCCGGTCGGCCAGCCGGACCCGCAGCCGGGCCGCCGGGTGGGCGGCGTCGTCCTCGGCGCCGATCGCGAAGGTGGCCGCGATGATCGGCGCGAACGTCTCGACGTCCGGGCACATCACCAGGACGTCGCGCGGTTCGAGGGTGGGGTCGTCGGCCAGCAGCCCGACGATGACCTCGCGGAGCACCTCGACCTGCCGGGTCCGGCCGTGGCAGGCGTGCACCTGCACGCTGCGGTCGCCCTCGGCCAGCGGCGGCGGGGTGGCCGGGACGCGGTCGGTGGCGAGGTCGTGCGTGAGCCGGCCGAGCAGGGTGTCGGCGTCCCGCCCCGACTCGTGCAGGACGGTCTCGCTTCCCGGGGCGCAGCGGGCGATCAGCTGCTGCAGCTCGAGCACGTCGCGGGACAGGCTGGTGAGCAGCGGGTTGACCAGCCGGCCGCGGCTGTCGTCGTCCCTGCGCCTCAGCGAATGCGGCGTCTGCGCGACCGTGTCCCACAGCGCGGGTGAGGAGTGGTGCAGCCACAGGTGGACGTCGCGGTGCTCGGCCAGCGCGGCCAGCACCTGCAGCCGGGCGGGGGAGAGCCGGCTGGCGCCGAAGACCGAGAGCCGGTCCGGTAGGTCGCTCAGCTCCGGCTGGCGCCGCAGCCGCTGGCAGGCGTCCTCCAACAGCTCGGCCGGGCTCGGCGTCGCGAGCCTGTCCCGCAGTCGCCGCCACAGCTCTGGCTGCCAGCGCAGGTCGTCGTCCAGCGGACTGCCGTCGCCGCGCTCGTCCCGGCCCTCGGCCCAGGCCCGCAGCATCTCCGGCCGGGACTGGCCGTACTCGTCGAACATCCCGGCCAGCCGCCGCGCCACCGCGAGCCGCCGGCCCTTGTCCTCCGCATCGGTGCCGAGGTGCTGCGCCAGCGAGCGGCACCACGGCTCGCTCGGGACGGACGCGTCGATGACGTCCAGCAGCGGCCACACCGCGCGGCCCGGCGCCCACCGCTCGACCGCCTCGGCGTGCGCGGCCGAGGTGGCCTGCAGCGCCTCGTCGACCAGTGTGCTCGGCCACGGGAACTCCACGTTCGCGCAGACCCCGTCACCGGAGTCCGTGCCCAGCACGTGTGACAGCCGCTGCGCCAGCCAGCGCTCGACCCCCTTGGCCGGCACCGCCACGACCTCGGCCGCGAACGGGTCGGCCGGCGGCACGGCGAGCACGTCGGCCAGCCCGCGGGCCAGCGCCTCCCCGTGGGAGGCCCGATGGGTGATGAGCACGTTCCTCCTTCGCCAGGCGACCGTAGCGGTGACCGTCGACAGGGATGTGCGCCGCTGCGCCGTCCGCGCCGGCACCGACGTCGTCGGAGCAAGAAATGTGGTCCGGGCTCTTGACGCCGAGGCCCAGGTTGCGCGTTACTAACGCGCGTTACTAACCCAAACCAGGAGGACCTGATGCTCAGCGCGGTGCGGAGAAACCTGGCCGGAGTCGTGGCGGCGGTCGCGGCAGTGGCCGTAGTGGCCGGCTGCGGCGGCTCGGCGGAGACCGGCGAGGAGGCGGCCGGGGCCGCCAAGCCGGCCAACGAGATCACCGTCTGGCACTACTGGGACGGCAACAACGGCGACGTGTTCGGCTCGCTCGTCGGCGAGTACGAGAAGGCCCACCCCGGCGTCACCGTCAAGGTCGTCAACGTTCCCGGTGCGGACATGATGACCAAGCTGCAGACCGCGCTGCAGTCGCGGACGACGCCGGACATCGCGATCGGCGACCTGGTCAACGTGCCGAAGCTGGCCGAGACCGGCCGGCTGGCCGACCTCAAGCCGCTGGTCCCGGCCGACACCTGGAGCGACATCTACCCCGAGATGCTCAGCTTCGGCCAGCACGACGGCGGGCAGGTCTCGATCCCCGTGTCGGCCAACGACCTGGCCCTGCTCTACAACACCGACCTGTTCAAGCAGGCCGGCCTCGACCCCAGCAAGCCGCCGACGACCTGGGAGGAGATGACCCGGGCCGCCGCCACCATCAAGCAGAAGACCGGCAAGCCCGGCTTCGAGCTGTTCACCCAGGCCGGCGACAACGGCGAGGGCCTGACCTGGAACTTCCAGGTCAGCCTCTGGCAGGCCGGCGGCCAGTTCCTCGACGACGGCAACGACCAGGCCGCCTTCAACACCCCCGAGGGGAAGCAGGCGCTGACCTACTGGGTCGACCTGCTGAAGTCGAAGGACGCGCCGCTGGCGCCCTGGGGCGAGTTCGAGAAGGGCAACGCCGCCTCCGCCCAGGAGGGCTCGTGGATGGTCGGCATCTGGGCGGCCGAGCCGCCGTTCCCGTTCGCCTCGGCGCAGATCCCGGCGCCGGCCGACGGCCAGCCGGCCACCAACATGGGCGGCGAGCAGGCGGTCGTGTTCTCCTCTGACGCCGCGCACCAGAAGGCTGCGGCCGAGTTCCTCACCTGGTTCGACGCGCCCGAGCAGAACCTGCGGTGGAGCGAGCAGACCGGCTTCCTCCCGGTCCGGAAGTCGGTGGCCGAGGGCAGCGAGTACGGCACCTGGGTGCAGGAGAAGGCCCCGCTGATGCAGGCCTTCGTCGACGCGCTGCCGACCGCGCACGCGCGGCCCAACACGCCGAAGTACGCCGACGCATCTCTCGCCTTCGCCAAGCAGGTCGAACGGGCGCTCTACGGCAAGGCATCCGTCGACGAGGCCCTCGCCGCCGCCGAGCGGGACGTCAACCAGGTGCTGGCCGCCGGCTGATGCTGGCTCCGTCGACCTCCGCGTCGTGGTCGCAGACCGCGGCCACGACGCGGAGCCCCAGACTACGCAGGGCGCTGCGCAGCGAGGGGCTCGCGGCGGCGCTGATGCTGGCGCCGGCGCTGGTCATCATCGGTGTGTTCGTCGTCTACCCGATCATCGGCACCGGCTACCTGAGCCTGACGTCGTGGGACGGCTTCAGCCCGGCGAAGACCTTCGTCGGACTGGACAACTACGTCGCACTGGCCGGCGACCACGACTTCCGCAACTCGATGTCCGTCACCGTCCTCTACGGCCTCGGCGTGTGCGTCCTGAGCGTGGTCACCGGGCTGGGCGTCGCGGTGCTGCTGAACGCGTCCTTCCGCGGGCTAGGCGTCTACCGGACCCTGTTCTTCCTCCCGGTCGTGACGTCCTCGATCGCGGCCGCGACCGTGTGGCGCTACGTCTTCGGCGACACCGGCATCCTCGACGCCGCCCTGCGAGCCGTTCACCTGCCCGGACCGAACTGGTTCGGCGACCCGCAGCTCGCGCTGGTCAGCCTCACGCTTCTCACCGTGTGGAAGAACCTCGGGCTGAACGTCGTGCTGTACCTCACCGCGCTGCAGACGCTGCCGGCGGCTCTCTACGAGGCCGCCTCGCTCGACGGCGCCTCCCCCTGGCAGCAGCTGCGCCGCCTGACCGTTCCGCTGCTCGCACCGATGACCTTCTTCGTCGTCGTCGAGGGCCTGATCACCAGCTTCCAGAGCTTCGACCTCGTCTACGCCCTCACCGGCGGCGGCCCGCTCGGGGGAACCGAGACGCTCGGCTTCCTCACCTACCGCGAGGCGTTCCGCCTCTCGCACTTCGGCTACGGCGCTGCCGTCGCCTACAGCGCCTTCGCGCTGGTCCTCGGGATCACCCTGGTCCAGTGGCGCCTCGGCGGCCGGGAGCGGTGGGGCCAGTGAGAAGCCTGCGCGGCCGAAGTCTCCTGTCCCGGCACCTGGTGCTGCTCGCGCTGGCGGTCGTGGTCGTCGCGCCGTTCGCCTGGATGCTCACGACGTCGCTCAAGCACTACGCCGACGTCTACCAGCCGCCGTACCTGTGGCCGACCCAGTTCCAGTGGGGCAACTACCCGAAGGCGTGGCAGGCCGCGCCGTTCGCGCAGTACTCGGTCACCTCGGTGGTCATGACCGCGGGAATCCTGGTGGGCCACCTGGTCATGGACACCCTGGCCGCGTTCGCGTTCGCCCGGCTGCGCTTCCCGTTGCGCAACACGCTGTTCCTGCTGCTGGTCGCAACCATGCTGGTGCCCCAGTTCGTCACCGTGCTGCCGGCGTACGACCTGGTGATCCGGCTGGGCTGGTACGACTCCTACGCCGCCCTCATCGTCCCGCGGCTGGCCGACGTCTTCGGCATCGTCGTGCTGCGCGCCTACATGGCCTCCATCCCGCGCGAGCTCGACGACGCGGCGCGGGTCGACGGTGCCGGCCCGTGGCGGATCCTCGGCTCGGTCATCCTGCCGCTGTGCCGACCGGCGCTGGCCACTGTCGGCGTCTTCAGCTTCCTGTACGCGTGGAACGACTTCCTGTGGCCGCTGCTGGTCACCTCCGACGACGCGCGGCGCACCATCCAGATCGGGCTGTCGGTCTTCACCAGCAAGTACGGCACCTATCCCCATCTGCTGATGGCGGGGACGGTGACCGCCGCGATCCCCGCCATCGTCATCTTCCTGTTCCTGCAGCGCGCGTTCATCCGCGGCGTCGCCACGACCGGACTCAAGGACTGACCGTGCCCCTGCCCTCCAGCGACCCCCCGCACCGGCCCGACTGGGTGCGCGACGCCGTCTTCTACCAGGTGCTCCCGGACCGGTTCGCCCGCAGCGCGCACGCGAGCACCGACGTCGACCCGTGGGACGCGAAACCCACCCGGGACAACTTCCTCGGCGGCGACCTGCACGGCATCACCGAACGGCTCGACCACCTGGCCGACCTCGGCGTGAACGCCGTCTACCTGACCCCGATCTTCCAGGCCGGCACGAACCACCGGTACGACACCGAGGACTACCTGCGCATCGACCCCCGGCTCGGGACCGAGGAGGACTTCGACCGTCTCGTCACGGCCGCGCACGAGCACGGCATCCGGCTGGTACTGGACGCCGTCTTCCACCACTGCGGCTTCGGCCACTGGGCCTTCCAGGACGTCGTGCGCCAGGGCCGCGAATCCCCCTATGCCGGCTGGTTCTTCGCGGCCGACCACCCGATCGTCAGCCATCCCCAGCCGAACTACGGCACCTGCTCCGGCTGCTGGTACCTGCCGAAGCTGAACGTCGACCACCCCGCGTTGCGCGCCCACCTGTTCGACGCCGTGCGGCACTGGACCTCGCGCGGCATCGACGGGTGGCGCCTCGACGTGCCCTACATGATGGACAACCCCGGCTTCTGGCGGGAGTTCCGCGGCGTGGTCCGCGAGACCAACCCCGACGCCTACATCGTCGCGGAGGTCTGGGACGAGGCCGGGCAGTGGACCACGGGCGAGACCTCCGACGCCGCGATGAACTACCCCCTTCGCGACGCGCTGCTGGCCTTCCTCGTCGACCGACGCAGTGGCGCGGAGCAGCTCGCCGACCGCGTTCACGAGATCGACGCCGACGTCGGCGCCGACGCGACGCACCACATGCTCAACCTGCTGGCGAGCCACGACACCGCCCGGCTGCGCACCACCTGCGGCGGCGAGCGCGACCTCACGCTTGCTCGCCACCGGGCTGCTCCTGTGCCTGCGCGGCGCTCCGATGCTGTACTACGGCGACGAGGTCGGGCTGACCGGCTTCAACGACCCTGAGTGCCGCGGCGCGATGCCGTGGGACCGCGCCGGGTGGGACACGACCTCGCTCGCCCGCACCCGCGACCTCGTCCGGCTCCGCCGCGGGAGCATCGCGCTCCGACGCGGCGACCAGCGCGTCAGCGCGGCTGGCGAGAACGTCGTCCGCATCGACCGTCGGCACCGCGAGCAGTGGGTCACCGTCTTCGCCAACCGGGCCGACGTCGACGAGGTGGTCGAGCTCGACGCGCCCGCCCGCGACCTGGTGACCGGTGACCGGCTGGCCGTCGGGAAGAACCTCGTGCCCAGGCGCGGCCTTGTCGTGATCGAGCAGGAGGGGACCCGATGAGCAGGCCCACCGCCCAGACCGTCGCCGATGCGGCGGGCGTCTCGCGCACCGCGGTGTCCTTCGCCTTCAACGACCCGTCGAAGATCGCCCCCGAAACGCAGGCCCGCATCCTCGCGGCAGCCGAGGAGCTCGGCTACACCCCGAACCCGCTCGGGCGGATGCTGACCAAGGGCACGACGCACGCGCTCGGGCTGCTGCTGCCGCAGTCGATCCCGGACGTCTTCGACAACCCGTACTACAGCCAGTTCATCCGCGGCCTCGGTCAGGTCTGCCACCGCGAGGGCCTCACCCTGCTGCTCACACCTCCGCTGCGCGGCTCCATGCTCACGGCGATCCCGTACGCCGCGGTCGACGGCTTCGTCGTCTCCGGGCTCCAGGTCGACCGGGGCGAGGTGGCCGCCCTGGGCCGGCGCGGCGTGCCGTTCGTGCTGGTGGACAGCAACGCACCGGAGGGCGTGGCCAGCGTCGACGTCAACGACCGCGAGGGTATGGCCTCGATCGTGCGGCACGTGCTCGAGCTCGGACACCGCCGGATCGCGTTCCTGGCCTTCGAGGCCGGCCCGGACAGCGCCGACGTCGGCTACACCGGCCCGCTCGGTCGCCGCGTAGCAGGCCTCGAGGACGCGCTGCGGGAGGCCGGCCTCTCCCTGCAGTCGGACGGGGTCGACCTGATCGAGGTGGCGTGCACGCGGGCGGCCGGCTACGACGCCACCCGCGAGCAGCTCGCGCGCCCGGACCCGCCCACGGCGATCGTGACCTTCAGCGACATCATCGCGCTCGGCGCGCTGGACGCGGCGCGCGACGCCGGTGCCGACGTGCCCGGTGCGGTGAGCATCACCGGGTTCGACGACCAGCCCGAGGCCACGTTCGTGCGCCCGCAGCTCACGACCGTCCGGCAGTCCATCGAGTCCAAGGGCCGGGTCGCCGGCGACTTCCTGGTCGCTGCGATCAGGGGCGACGACCAGCCCCACCATCACGTCCTGCACGTCGCCCTGATGGTGCGGGAGTCGACCGGTCCGGCACCAACTCACGGGAGGTAGTCGTGCTGGCATGTACCAGGCATCGCGTGGCCCCCGAACCGGGGGGCGGACCAGCGATCGACATCCACTCGAGCCTCTGACCACTGAGCCCCCGGGTGCGCCGCTCGACGCCCTTCCAGCGGCGCACCCGGGCACCATCCAACGACGACGAGACGGGGAGCTGTCATGCCCGGAGACCGGTCCTGGTGGCAGGACGCGGTGATCTACCAGGTCTACCTGCGCTCCTTCGCCGACGGCGACGGCGACGGCGTGGGAGACCTCACCGGGCTCCTGGACAAGCTGCCGTACATCGCCTCGCTCGGTGTCGACGGGATCTGGCTGAACCCCTGCTACCCGTCCCCGCAGCGCGACCACGGCTACGACATCGCCGACTTCTTCGGTGTCGAGCCGACGTACGGGACGGTCGCCGACCTCGACGCGGTCGTCGAGCGGGCGCACGACCTGGGTCTGAAGATCCTCATGGACCTGGTCCCCAACCACTGCTCGGACGAGCACGAGTGGTTCCAGAAGGCGCTGGCTGCCGGCCCGGGCTCGACCGAGCGCGAGCGGTTCCTGTTTCGTGACGGGGTCGGGCCGGACGGTGACCGTCCGCCCAACGACTGGGGCTCGGTGTTCGGCGGCCCGGCCTGGACCCGCGTCGTCGAGGCCGACGGCTCGCCGGGCCAGTGGTACCTGCACCTGTTCGACCCCAGCCAGCCGGACTTCAACTGGCGCGACCACGACGTCCAGCAGATGTTCGAGGACGTGCTGCGGTGCTGGTTCGACCGCGGCATCGACGGCTTCCGGATCGACGTCGCCCACGGACTGGTCAAGCACCCGTCGCTGGCGGACTGGCCCGACGGCGACCGGTCCTACAACCGGCACATGTGGGACCGCCCCGAGGTCCACGACATCTACCGGCGCTGGCGGGCCGTGGCGGAGGAGTACGAAGGCCGCGAGCTGGTGTTCGTCGGAGAGATCTGGGTGCCGGAGGCCGAGCGGGTCGCCCGGTACGTGCGGGCCGACGAGCTGCACCAGGCCTTCTACTTCGACCTGCTCGGCCTGCCCTGGGATGCCGACACGTTCCAGGCGTCGATCGCGCGCGGGATCGGCACCTGCGGGCCGCTGCCCACGTGGACCCTGGCGAACCACGACGTGCACCGGACGGTCACCCGGCTGGGGACGACCACCGCCGCCCCGGTCGACCGGGCGGCGGACCTGGTGGCCGCGGCGCGGCTGCGCGGTGAGGTCGACCTCGAGGTCGGCGACCGTCGCGCGCGGGCGCTGCTGCTGCTCGCCCTGGCCCTGCCGGGGTCGCTGTACGTCTACCAGGGGGAGGAGCTCGGCCTGCCGGAGGTGCTCGACCTGCCGGACGACGTACGTCAGGACCCGATCTGGCACCGGTCGGCCGGCCGGGAGCACGGCCGCGACGGCTGCCGGGTGCCGCTGCCATGGCGGCAGGATGCTCCGTCCTTCGGGTTCTCGCCGGCCGGTGCGGAGCCGCCGTGGCTGCCGCAGCCGGACTGGTTCCGGGGCTACGCCGCTGACGTCCAGGAATCGCAGCCGGGCTCGTTCCTCACGCTGAACCGCCAGGCCCTGCGCCTTCGCCGGGCAATCTGGGCTCGGCCGGAGCCTCTGTGCTGGCTGGAGACTCCGGTGCCGGGGGTGCTGGCCTTCCGCCGGGGCGGCGCCGTCTGCGCGGTCAACTTCGGTGCCGTCGACGTGGTGCTGCCCGGCGGAGTGGGGTGAGGTTCTGACCTCGCGTCCGGCACGCTTCGGGCGCATGCTCCCACCCGACTCGGCGTGCTGGCTCTCGCCTGCGGGCTGATGGCAGGCCCTGATGGACGAGTGCACGGCACGATGGCGCATCGCCGGGCAGTCCCTCGCTCGAGTGCCGGTACGCGGCAGCCGGTCCAGCCGCGCGCACAGCGTCGCCACGGCCGGGGTCGCCTGGAAGGCCAGGTCGACCGCGCGGGCCCGGGCGGTGAAGAGCCGGACCGCCTCGTCGTCCTCCAGCGGCGGCACCGGGTAGACCTGCTCGCCGGGCACGCGCAGCGTCTCGCGGCTGGTGACGACGAGACGCAGGTTCGGGCACTGCGCGAGCAGGCCGACCAGCTCGGGCGCGACGTCGATCACCTGCTCGACGTTGTCGAGCAGCAGCAGCACGCTGCGGTCGCCGACGTGGCCGGCCAGGTCGTCGGTGAGGCCCAGCACGTGCGCCGCCTCGCGGAGCACCAGGCCGGGGTCGCGCACCGGGGCGAGCGGCACCCAGTAGACCCCGCCCCGGTACTGGTCGGAGACGGCTGCGACCGCCTGCAGCCCGAGCCGGGTCTTGCCGGTCCCGCCGGGGCCGGTGAGCGTGAGCAGCCGGACGTCGTCGCGCCGCAGCAGGTCGAGGACCTCGGCGAGCTCGGCGTCCCGGCCGACGAACGGCGTGGCCGGCACGGGCAGGTTGGTCCGGTGCAGGCTCTTCAGCGGCGCGAAGTCGTGGTGGCCGAGCTGGTGGATCCGCTCGGCAGCGGACAGGTCCTTGAGCCGGTGCTCGCCGAGGTCGCGCAACGGCGGGACGTCCGGCAACCCGTCCGGTGCGAGCAGCGCCGCGGTCGCGGAGGAGACCAGCACCTGCCCGCCGTGCCCGCAGGCCGCGATCCGCGCCGCGCGGTGGACGTCCTCGCCGACGTAGCCCTCGTCGGTGACGTACGGAGCGCCGGTGTGCACGCCCATCCGGAGCCGGATCGGGCCCTGGCCGAGGTCCTCGACGATCCGCGCAGCCGCCCGTACCGCTCCCGAAGCGGTCGGGAAGGCGAGGAAGAACGCGTCGCCCTGGGTGTCGACCTCCACCCCGTCGTACGCGGTGGCCGCGGCCCGCACCAGCCGCCGGTGCTCGAGCAGCGCCGCGGCGTACGCCTCGGCCCCGAGCTCGTGCAGCAGCCGCGTCGAGCCCTCGATGTCGGTGAACAGGAACGTCACCGTCCCCGTCGGCAGCCGCTGGCTCACGGGGGACATGGTCGCGCGCCCCGGCCGCCCGGCGCAGGCCGTCGGCGAACCAGCCGCGAGCACTCGCCGCGGCGCCTGCCGTGAGGACCCCTAGGGGCGCTTGTGGTCCCGGGCGGCCGCGATCGCCGCGATGTCGAGCACCTGGGTGGGCGAGCCGCGGACGCGACCCGACCCGGGGACGTCGGGGAAGTCCGGCCGGGCCGCCAGGGCCGCGAGGTGCCGGCCGACGTAGTCCTCCAACGTCCTCCCCGACCGCTCGGCGCGCGCGGCGAGCTCGTCGCGGACGGCGTCCGGGACGTCGGGGATCGTGAGGATGACGGCCATGTCTCTGCACGGTAGCCCTGTTCCGGGTGGCGCCATGACCATTGCCGGTCTCCTGGCCCGCTGGCGGAGGGCATGCGCGTCCGTCGCGGGGCGCCCGCACGCTTGATCGTCGCGATGCGTCGCCTCCACCGGCAACTGCCCTGAGGAGCAGTCCGACCGGCGCACCTGCTCGAGCCCGAGGCCGACAGGTGCGCGCGACCTACACCTTGTCGGTCGGGTGGCGGAAGCGCATCATGACGGCATGTCACGGGCCCGGGCCGGCTCGCCGATCGCCGCCTTGATCGATCGCGGTGTCACCGCCTGCGGCGGTGACCAGCCGACGGGGCAGGCTCCGTCGCCATCCGCCGGCTCGAGCACCGCGGCCCCCAGCAGCGCGGCACCGACGCCGGTCGTCACCGAGCAGCTGGACTCGATCGCGGTGCTGGGCCATTCCGGTGCCACCGGCACGATGTCGGACCCGGCCGACCCGTCCCGCGACGCGCACGAGAACTCGTGGGCGACCGGCGAGAGCCCGGCGGTGCGCAGCATCTACCTTCGGCTGGCTCAGACCCACCCGGCGATGCAGGGCCACAACTACAACATGGCGGTGAACGGGACCGCGGTGGACAACCTCCCCTCGCAGCTGCAACGGCTCATGCTCGAGGCGGACCCGCTGCCGGACGTCGTGATCGTGCAGAGCATCGACAACGACATGCGCTGTGACGGCACTGATGCGAGCAACTACCAGCCGTACGGCGAGGCGCTGACGAAGGCGCTGGCCGAGATCGAGCAGCAGATCCCCGGCGTCGACCTCTTCCTGGTCAGCCAGTGGGGCACCGTCGAGAACTGGACCGCGTACGCCGTCGGGAACCCGTCGGCCGTCTCCCAGAACGCGGGCGCAGGCCCCTGCGACGTCTTCACCACGGCCGGCAAGATCCGCCCGGCCGGGGTCCGGTCCCTGCAACGGATCGTCGACCGCTACTGGGCCGTGGTCGAGAAGGTGTGCGCGTCGCTGCCGCGCTGCTTCACCGACGGCGCGGCGCTGCAGACGATGCGGATCGGCGCCGAGGACGTCGCCTCCGACGGCAACCACCTCTCCGTCCAGGGGCACGCGAAGATGGCCGCCATCGCCTGGAAGGCCTTCCCCGCGGAGATCAAGAACCGCGACTAGCCGCGCCGGCGGTTGCGGCCCGGAGCCTGGCTCAGGGCACAATGATCGCGGTGCACCGCCTCCACCGGTGACCCGAGCCTCGTGCGCGACCCTGCCCGCGCTGGCTTTGCCGTCGAGGTACGGCGATCGCCGCCGTACCGTTCCCCGGCACCGCCTGCCCACTCACCGCCCGCGACACCCGGAGTCACCCACCGTGCTTGCTCGACGATCCCTGACGGCGCTGGCCGCGCCGCTGCTCCTCCTGGCCCTGGTCGGGAGCACCGTTCCCGACGTCGCCCGGGCCGCGAACGGCACGGATCCGACGACGCCGCCGACCGCGGCCCTGCAGGTCACGAGTGACGCCGCCGGCGCGACCGGATGGGAGCTGGACAAGCCGGTCCGGGTCGTCGTCACCGGCGGCACCCTGGCGGCGGCCACTCTCACTACACGGAGCGGACGCCAGGTCCGCGGCGACCTGCGCAGGTCACGCTGGACGAGCACCGGCCGGCTCGCGCCCAGGACCACCTACCTGCTCCAGGCGACGGCGGTCGCACCCGACGGGCAGCAGACGACGCTGAGCGACACGGTCCGCACCGGCAAGCCGGACCGGGTGCTGCGCGCCACCGTCACGCCCAGCGGCCGCACCGTCGGCGTCGGCCGGCCGGTCGTGGTGACGTTCAACCAGCCGGTACGCCGCAAGGCCGCCGTCGAGGCCGCGCTGCACGTCGCCTCCAGCCGGGACATCGGCCCGGCCTCGTGGTCCTGGACCTCGTCGCGGACGGTGCAGTTCCGGCCGAAGCGCTTCTGGCCGGCGCGGACCCGGGTGTCGGTGACCGCGGACCTGCGCAAGGTGCACGCCGGCCGGGGGGTGTGGGGGATGAAGGACACCGACGCCGGGTTCCGGGTCGGCCGCAAGCTCGTGATGCGGGTGTCCAACGCCAAGCACCGGATGGTCCTGCGCAAGGACGGCGTCAAGATCCGCACCTTCGGGGTGTCGATGGGCAAGTCCGGCTTCACGACCCGGTCCGGGATCAAGGTCATCATGGACACCCACGAGACCTACCGGATGAACTCCATCACGGTCGGCATCACCGGCAGCGAGGCGTACGACCTCGACGTCCCGTACGCGATGCGGATCACCAGCTCCGGGGAGTTCCTGCACGGCGCCCCGTGGAACTACTACGTGGGCACCGCGAACCGCTCGCACGGCTGCACGAACCTCACGCTGTCCGACGCCCGCTGGGTCTTCAAGCGGGTCCGCGAGGGCGACCCGATCGTCACCAGGGGCACCGGGCGCGGGACGGAGTCGTGGAACGGTCTCGGCGGCGTCTGGAACGTGCCCTGGGACAAGTGGGTCAAGGGCTCGGCTCTGAGCTGACGGCCGTTCGCACAGGGGCACCGTCCGGCTGGGTCGCGGCCGACGACCTGCGCCGCTCAGGCGTCGACGACCGCGTACACCCGGCGGTCGCCGACGCCCTTGAGGTGGTGCTCGCCGCGGTCCTCGAAGGTGATGCCCGAGCCGGCGACCAGGTCGTGCACCGTGGCCGAGACGAGCACCTCGCCGGCCCCGGCCAGGGCGCCGATCCGGGCACCGGTGTGCACCGCGATCCCGGCGACCTTCTCGCCGAACTGCTCGCACTCGCCGGTGTGCAGCCCGGCCCGGAGCTCCAGCCCCATCGGGCGCACGGCGTCGCGGATCGCGACCGCCGCCCTGATCGCCCGGGCCGGGCCGTCGAAGGTGGCGAGGAAGCCGTCGCCGGCGGTGTCCACCTCGTGGCCGCGGAACCGGCCGATCTCCCGGCGTACGGCGGCGTGGTGCCGGTCCAGCAGTCTGGTCCAGCCGCTGTCGCCGAGCGAGTCGAGCCGCTCGGTCGAGCCGACGATGTCGGTGAACAGCACCGTGGCGAGCATCCGGGTCGGGTGCGCCGCCGGGCTGGCGCCGGTCACCAGCTCCTCGATGACGTCGATGACGGCGTCCTGACCCTGGGTCCACCACGAGTGGTCGGCGCCGAGGAACTCCACGAACCGGGCACCGGGGATCTGCGCCGCGATCCAGCGGCCCTCCTCGACGTGCGCGTCGCGGTCGTCGGACCGGTGCATCACCACGGTCGGCGCGCTGATGGTCGGCAGCGCGTCCCGGACGTCGACGCCGGTGTTCATCTTCATCAGGGCCAGCGCGGCTCCGGGGCTCGCGCACCGGCGGTAGTAGCGGGACAGCTCCTCGAGCCCGGCGGCGTCCAGGCTGGGCGCGACGTCCTCCCAGCCCAGGCCGGTCGTCCAGAGCCGCTCGACCTCGTCGAAGGCCTGCTGGCTCCCAGGTCGGCGCCCAGGGGTAGTCCGGCGTCCGGAGCCGTCGCGCCGTGCTGCCGAAGGTGCACAGCGCGGTGGTCCGGGCCGGATGGGTAGCGGCGAACAGCATGCTCAGGTTTCCGCCTTCCGAGGCGCCGAACACGACGGCGCGCTCGGAGCCGGCGGCGTCGAGCACCGCGCGCAGGTCGTCCATCCGCTGCTCGAGCGACGGCAGCGCGTTCGTCGGGACCGGGTCGGACATGCCGGTGCCGCGCTTGTCGAACAGGATCAGCCGGGAGAACGCCGCCAGCCGCTGGAAGCCGGCCGAGAGGTCCGGCAGCTCCCAGGCCAGCTCGACGTGCGAGACCCAGCCGGGCACGTAGACCAGGTCGACCGGCGCGTCGCCGACCACCTGATAGGCGATGTTGACCTCGCCCGAGCGGGCGTACCGCGTGACAGGCGTCCCGGCCATGACCTCAGGCTGGCAGACAGCGGCGGCGCCGTCACCGCTGAGTTCTTCCTCGGTGGACCCCGGATGCGGAGGCCGGGTCGACCGGACGGCGTCTGGCCGGAGGCGTACGTGGCCCACGCGGGTCTCGACGCGCTGATACTGCTCGGGGAACAGGAGGCACGATGGTGAACGCGGCCGGCATCTGCTCGCTCGTCCTCGGTCTCGGCTTCGGGCTACCGGGCGTGATCGGCGCCCTGCGCCTCGCCCGGACCGGACAGGTCTGGACGTTCCTCGGCTTCCCGACCTACGGCGGGGGGCCGTTCCAACGGGTCGGCGTCCCCACATCGGTGCCGCTGCTCCTCGGGTTCGTGCTGGTCTGCCTGGCGGAGGTGGCCGCGGGCGTGCTGCTGCTGGTCGGCGCGCCGCACGCGGCGGCCGTCAGCTACGCACTGCTGCCGGTCGAGCTGGTCTTCTGGGTCGGCTTCGCGCTCCCGCTCGGTCCGCCGGTCGGTCTCGCGCGCACGGTCCTGCTGCTGCTGGCGTGACCGGGCGGCCGGCCGGGCCGGTCAGCGGTGGTCGGGGTCGAGCACGACCGTCCGCAGCGCGGGGTCGGACAGCGGGTCGGCCGCCAGGTCCGGGTCGGGGCTGAGCAGCAGCCACGCTGTCGGCTCGGGCGAGCCGGTTCCGGGATAGGTCCGGGTGTAGCCGGCCACCGCGCGCGCCGGGTCGACGCCGCGGACCCGGCGCAGGTCGATCCGGGTGTCCTGGAACGGCACCTGCCGGTCGAGGACGGCGCCGAGCGAGGCCGGGGCCACCTCCAGCGACGACAGGCTGTAGAACGTGCCGCGGTAGTTCAGCCCGGTGCCGTTCCGGTTGTCTGCGGCGTTGCCGGCGCAGCCCGCCGCACCGGTCACTACCGCGAGCAGGACCACCGCCGGCAGCGCGTGCCCTCGTCGGCGCCTCATCCTGCCTCCTGCCGTGAACGGTCCCCGGGTAGACGTCGGCGCGGCCTCCCCGGTTCCACGCCGGACGACTCGGCCCGCCGGTTCGGAGCCTCGGCCCCCGGTGTCGTGCCGTAGTCACAACGGGCCAGCACAAATGGTCGTGATCGACCCTTCCCGCATGATCGTCGGCGGGCAACAGTCGTGCCGACGACACCGGGACCCTGCGCACCCGCCGCCCACCGACCGCTGGAGGTCCGTCATGGCTGTCCGCCGCCCGCCCCTCGGCCGAGCCGTGGTGACCGCGGCCGCGGTCGCCGCGCTCGTGTCCACCGGCCTGCCGACCGCCGCCCACGCCGCGTCCGGTCCGCGTCCGGGGCTGGTCGGTGCGCCGGTCCTGCTCCAGGACAACACCCAGCTGCACGGGTACGACGTCGCGGTCGACGGCACCGGCACGGCGTACGTCGGGTGGATCGCCGACGACTCGGGTGGCAGCGCCGCCACCCGCAAGGTCCGCCTCTGCACGCTGCCGCCCGGCGGCGTCTCCTGCGCGGGCGGGGTGCAGGTCATCGACTCGCTCGGCGCTTCCTCGGCGGCCGGGCTGCGGGTGCTGGCCACGGCCGGCGGCGCGGTCACCCTGGTGTGGTTCCACGACACCGACCCCGGCTCGGTGACCGGGCCCCGCGGCGGACGGATCGCGGTGGCCACCTCCCAGGCCGGCGGCCCGCTGTCCGCGGCGACCGACGTCGCGGACGCGCCCAGCTTCGGCCAGCTGCTCGACGCCCAGGTCGGCCCCGCGGGCGCGCTCTGGACCGTCGCCTACCAGGGCGTGGGCACCACCCAGATCGAGGTGCGTCCCGGGGTCGCGAACGCGCCGCAGCCGGTCACCGTCCCGTTCAGCGTCGGGACGACCCGGCTCGCCTTCGCCGGCGCCACCCCGGTCGTCGCCGCCCAGCAGTACGGCGCCGTGGCGACCCCGATCCACACGGCGTTCGCCACCGGTGGTGGCTGGTCGCCGTTCTCGCCGGTACCGAACACCTGGTCGGTCGGGTCGGTGGGGCTCGCCGCCGCCACCTCCGGGGTCCGGCTGGTCGCGGCGATCGCCGACGCCAGCTACCTCCCCGTCGTGTCGCGGTTCACCGGCTCGGCGTTCACCCGCCCGACGCCCACCGGTGACCGGAGCTCGTGCGCGCCGTACTCGCACGACCTGGTGGCCGACGCGTCCGGGCGACTGGCCGACGTGGGCATCGAGTGCAGCCAGGTCGTGGTGGCCAACATGGCCGGCGCCGGCCGTGCCGGGCTGGTGCGCTTCGCCACCGGGGGAACTGTCGCGGGCGGCGACCCCCAGGTCGCCAGCACCCCACGCGGGTACGCCCGGGTCGCCTGGTCCATCCAGTCCACGACCGGCGACAAGCTGCTGGTCGGGCGGGTGCTGCTGCCGGCCCTGTCGAGGAGCGTCACGAAGAAGTCGCGGCAGGGCAGGCTCACGGTGACCGGGCCCGCGTCCTGCCTGCCAGCCTCGATCGTCGGCGTCGCTGCGCGGGTCCGCCCCGCGCGGGGCTGGAAGGCGGGCACACCGACCCTGCGGCTGGACCGGAAGCGGGTCGCGACCCGGCTCAACGGTGCACGGCTCGCGGCCGGGTCGAAGCACGTGCTGAAGGCACGCGTGGTGCTCACCCGCGGAGGCAAGGCCGTGACCCGCAGCGCGAGGCTCGCGTTCCGCAGCTGCGGTAACCCCTAGCGAGCCTGGCCCACGCCGTCCGGATGAGACCTGGCGCCGGGGTTCGTGCGGCGCTCGGCCGAGCTTGCCTTCTGCGGCCGTCGATGCAGATGGCGATGGCCGGCCGTCCACGGCTCGGTCAGCCGTCGACCCAGATGAGCCCGAGCCGGGCGACCGTCTGCGGCCCGGCGAGGCCGTCGGCGTCCCGGCCCTCCCAGCCCCGCCGCCGCTGGAACTGCGCCACCATCCGGCGGGTGTGCCGTCCGTAGTAGCCGCTCGGCCCGTCCTCGAACTCGAAGCCGCGCGCCATCAGCGCCACCTGCAGGTTCCACACGCTGTCGGAGTCGTCCTGCTCGAGCCGCATCCTGCTGGCGTACACCTTGCGGCCCTGGCGGTAGCCGGGCAGCTCGTCATGCACGGGCGGCCGCTGCACGGGAAGGTCGTCGCCCGCGGGTGTGCCGTCGATCCAGCCGCGGAAGGGCAGCTGCCACTTGCTGGTGAACACGTCCCAGCGCACCCGGTCGATCCGGCCCGGACGCAGGATGTCGTTGGACCAGACGAACCCGCCGTTCACGGCGAACACCGCGTGCCCGGCCCCGCGGTCGGGGAAGCCGTAGTACGCGATCGAGCCGGCCGGCGGGGGGCTGGACTGGTGCCGATGGGCCTCCGGAGTGGCGTTGAACGCCTCCCGTGCGGACGCGCCGAAGGGGGCCGCCCCGACGCACTGCCGGGAGAACAGCTGGCAGAGCCGGTGCCACGACGTCGACCCGCTGTGGTGCTGCTGCTGGGCGAACTCCTTCGCCTGGGCGTAGGTACGCATCAGCGGTGGTCTCCCACCGGGACGTTGCGCATCGGCGGGCTGCCGTCGTCCTGCACCAGGTCGTCTGCGTCGGGCGGCGGGGGTTGGACCACGAGGTCGTCGCGCAGGTCGAGGCTCAGCCCCTCGGCGGACGACGGGGCCTGCGCCGGGAACCCGCCGCGGCCGTCGCCGGGACCCGGTCCCGCGACGGGCAGCACCGGAGGCGCCTGCGCCGCGCCGGTCCGGGCGGGGGCGACGGTCGGGTCCTTCGCGGGCAGCCCGTCGAGCAGCGTCTGCCCCCGGCGGTCCAGGGAGTAGGTGAAGACCTGCTGGGCGTAGCCGAGCAGAAGCGCGTAGGCGAGGATCTGCTGCTGGGAGTCGAGCGCTGTCAGGCCGGGGACGAAGCTGCCCTGCAGGGCCACCAGCCCGACGATCGCCGTGAACGCGCCGAGCGGGACCTTGAGCAGGGCCAGCGCCACCGGCACGTCGTACGGCGTCGAGGTGCCGCGCAGGTTGCGGATCGAGACGGCTGCCGCCAGCGCGCCGCCGAGGAGCCCGAGCAGGGCCACCACGATCACGTCGCTCCCGCGGCCGCCGGGGACGCCGGTGCCCGTCGGACAGTTGAAGCTCGCCCCCTCGATGCTCTGCCCGCTGGCCCCGAAGCAGAGCGGGATGTAGGTGGGGTTGGCCCGCACCACCAGGACGGTGGCACCGACCAGGACGGCCATGCAGAGCGCCGACATCAGGATGATGTTGCGGAAGCTGCGCAGCCGCTCGTGCTGACGGTCCATCGCGTCGTAGGAGTCCTCGATCGCCCGCCGGAGGAACGCCCGCTGCTGGCCGATCGCCATCCGGGTCAGCGCCTCGCCCACGAGCCGCCGCGGGTCGTCACCGTGCAGGGACTGCTGCGAGCGCGCCAGCGCCGCCGGGATCTCCGCGGCGATCTCCTCGTCGGCGTAGACGTCGACCATCTGGGCCCGCGCTGCGTGCAGGTTCTGGAACGCGACCTCGACGAGCGTCCCCCGCCACCAGCGACTGACCGGTCCCATCCGCGGGTCGACGCCGTACGCCGCGTCCTCTGCGGCGCGCAGCAGCCGGCGCACGCCGTCCGCCGCGGCCCGCTGGTCGGGGCCGAGCCCCTGGGCGAGCGCGACGTCCAGCCGCGTCTCGAGCACCTGCACTCCGACGACCACCGCGGGCACGTGCGCCCGGCGGACCTTCTTGGACTCCCTGGCCATCTCCTGCTCCCCCTGTCATCCGCCGTACGTCGTGAGGACGCGGCGCAGGCCGGTCCGGCCCAGCCGCGCGAGGGCGCCGGCCCGGTCGAGCGCCCCGTGGGCGCCGACGGGCTCCACCGAGGCCAGCGCCCGGGCCGCGTCCAGCGGGCCGAGGCGCAGCGTCGTCCGAGCCCCGTCGCTGGTGCTGAGGGTGACGGTGCTGACGTCGGCCCACGCGTCCAGGCCCGCGTCGTCGGCGAGCTCGCGCCGGGCCGTGAGCGCGACCCAGCGTCCGTCCACCCGGACCCGCCCGCTGTGCAGGACGGTCGGGCCCTCGACCTCGACCCGGCCCCCGGCCAGCGGCAGCCGGCCGCCCCACGGCGCGTGGTCGACGTGCCCGACCAGCCGGGTCGGCCCGCCACCGGGCGACTCGTCCAGGGCCAGCTCGGACGTCACCGTGAGCGTCAGGTCGACCCCGTCCAGGCGCCCCCGCAGCCGCTCGGTCAGGCGGACCCCGATCGGCGGCTCGGTCATCGCCGTGCACGTGGGGTCCTTCGGGACGCCCTCCGGTCGGGCCAGGTCGAGGTACTCCCAGCAGTCCCGGTAGCCGAGGTCGACCAGCGTCGAGGTGCTGATCCGGCCGGCGAACAGCTCGCTGTCCAGCGGCAGCGGGTGCCGCGGGCGGACCACGTGCAGCCGGAAGTCGCGCCCGGCGTGCCGGGCGGCGTCGAGCTCGGCGAACAGCGCCCCGTTGGCGCTCATCTCGATCATGTGCACGTACTGCTCGAGCGGCCCGTCGCCCCAGTACGGCGAGTTGCCGATGGCCCACACCAGCCAGACCTCGTCGGCGCCGCGGCGGAGGGCCTCGGTGACGTTGGCGTCCTTGACCCACACGGCGTCGGTCCAGACCCGGTCGCCGCGGCGCAGCGGCGGCATCGCCAGGGGGAGCGACATGCCGGCGGCCAGCAGGTCGGGGTCGACCTCGGTGTGCGGGACGGCCACGCAGGTCTTGGTCACGAAGTCGACGAGGTTGAAGGTGCCCTCGACCGTCGAGCCGCGGATCGCGTCGCAGTCGATGCCGAGGTGCGGGAAGACCTTCGTGCGGATGCCGTCGGCGTCACCGACGGCCGGCAGCGCCCACGGACCTTTGAGGTAGTCGGCCACGGGCAGGGGGGAGGTGAAGTCACGCACGTCGAGGTCGGCCCAGCGGCGCGTCATCTCGACCGGGTCGAGCCCGGACAGCATCATCCCGGTGGTCATGATGCCGCCGGACGTGCCGTCGACATGGTCGAACGACAGGCCGTGCTCGGTCAGCGCGCGCACCACACCGGTCTGCCAGGCGACCCGCATGCCGCCGCCGGCGAGGACGAGCGAGCGCCTCATGCCGTCACCCGCTCGTGCCGTCCGGTCACCGCGCTGGTGCGCAGCCGCTGCCAGAGGGCGGCGGCCAGCAGGGCGGAGAGGAGGTCGAAGCCGGCGACCCCGAGCGCGAGCGGGTCGAACAGGTCGCGCGCGACACCGATGCCGACCGCGGTGACGGCGCCGGCCTTCTGCAGCGCCGCCCACAGCACGACGTACGCCGGGGGTTCCGGCGTGACCAGCGCGTGCAGGGTGACCGCGCCCACCACCGCCATGAACATGCCGACGATCGCGAACAGGTGCCGGGTGGTGGGGGTCGACTCGGCGCCGAGGGCGTCCAGCACCACCCCCGGCAGGGCGAGCTGGCCGACGCCGGAGACCACCGTGATCGCCGCCACCGCGGCGACTGCGCCGCGCAGGCGGTCGGCCAGCAGCCGGTCCAGCGCGGTCATCGCAGCGCGTCCAGCAGGTCGGGCTTCGCGGCCAGGTACCAGACGATGGCGGCCCAGGTGACGGTCGAGGCCACGAAGCGGATGTCGTTGAGCTGCATCCAGCGGGTGAGCAACGGGGTGAGGCCGGCCGGCCCGTCGTACTCGCCACCGCGGATCTTCTTGTTGACCGGGATGATGATCTGCTGCCCGACGTAGGTGAGCACGACGATGCCGGCGAGGCAGACGGCGGCCAGCCAGACCAGCGGGTCGCCCCACTCGCTGGCGACCAGCACGATGCCGGAGAGGAACATGGGCGGTACGACGACGGTGAAGAACCTCGTCGCGAGGATCGTCGGTGTCCCGAAGTGCTCACCGACGTTGTCCGGCGTCAGGCTGCGCCAGGTGGGATAGAGGAACAGCCGCAGCACCCACATGGTGCCCATGTACATGCTCGCGCCGAACAGGAAGTACAGCGCGTTGACGAGCAGCAGGGCGGCCTTCATCGCCCACCGACCCGGACCTTGGGCGGGTCGAGCCACTCCTGCGAGAGCCCGAGGCCGGCCACCGACTCCAGGCCCTCCGGCTGCTGCCGGACCTCCTGCTCGCTGGTGAGGAACCAGCACTCGAAGTGGTCGTCGAGCACGCCGGTGGTCTCCGGGAAGAACGCGGTGAACACCGGGTCGGGGGAGACGTCCAACGTCCGCAGCGCGGCTACTTGCGGTGCGTCGCCCAGCGTCAGCCGGGCCCGGGCGGACCGGCCGAAGGCGATGTCGGCGTCGCCCCGGAAGTACACCGACGACCTCATGACCAGGCCGCGGTAGGCGCAGTAGTTGACCGCGCCGACGTCCAGCGGCAGGGCCGTGGCCGGGGGCCGGTCGATCTCGATCCGGGCGCCGAGCAGGCCGTCGACCTCGTACTGGCTGCTCACCTCGCCGGGGCCGATGGTGAAGTCGAGGTTCGCCTGGTGCTTCGGCATCCCCCAGATGCCCTTGCCGCCCTTCACCGAGACCTCGCTGCTGACCGGGAGGTCCACGACGTACTGACCGGTGCCGTAGTGCCCGCGCAGCAGACCGGGCAGCAGCGGGGGAGCCGGGCGGGAGCCGAACGTGCAGGCGATCGCCAGCGAGTACTCGACGTAGCGCCCGATGTCGGTCGTCACGTAGTTCACGACCGTCACCAGCAGCAGCGCCCGGCCGCCGGGCAGCCGCACCGGGTGCAGCTCGCCGGCGGGCAGCAGCCGAGCCGCACCGCTCGCGTCGACCGGGAAGGCCGCCATCAGGGCCGGCGTCCGCGCCGAGTCGACCGGCATGGTGAAGGGGATCCCGTCGACCAGGGCGTGCCGGCCGGTCAGGCGGCGCTGGCGGCGGGGCAGCGCCGAGGGGGCGGCCGACAGCAGGGCGCGCGCGAGCGGCAGCAGGACTCCGGGGGTCATCGGGCCAGCTCCTCGAGGATGAGCGGGAAGGTGTCCTGCGCGGCCCGCTTCCCGAGGAACACGTCGAGGTGGCCGTAGCCCGGGAGCCGGTGCAGGGCGTCCCGGCCCGGCCGGTGGCGGGCGAAGTGCTCGAACGAGCGCTGCTGGCTCTCCGGCAGGAAGCAGCGGTTGTCCTCGCCGGCGAGGAAGACGAACCGGGCGTCGGTGCGTGGTGCCTCGCGCACGAAGGACGGGAGCAGCCCGTCCAGCGCGCTCACCGGCACCAGGTGGCCGGCCCGGATGCTGCGGTCCATCTGGTGGAAGAAGGTGAAGGGCACCTCGGCGAACTCGCCGCGGATCCAGTCGTGGGTCGCCTCGTCGAGGTTGGCGTGCGACCACAGCGCCGGCCAGCCGGTGCCGTAGGTGAAGCTGACCATCTTGCACACGGTGTTGCGGCACTCGTGGTGGGTCGCCCGGACGGCGAGGACGAGGACGCGCGACAGGGCTCCGGCCGGCTTGTCGCCCCACGCCGGCGACACGTGCGGCAGCACCCTGCCCACGAGTGGCGCCATCCGACCGATCTTGAACGTCGACAGCCGCGGGACGACCGGGTGCAGCGACACCGCGTTGGTGACGACCGTGTCGACCTCGGGGAGCAGCCCGGCGACCGCCGACATGGTGAACGAGGTCGAGCCCTGGCAGTGCACGACGGCCTTGAGCGTGTCCGCGCCGGTCGCCGCGAGGACGTGGCGGACCGCCGCCGGGTGGTCGTAGGCGGCCGCCTCGTCCAACGTCCAGGGCACCGGGTCGAGGTCGATCGAGGCCCGCCAGTTGAGCAGCCAGACGTCCCAGCCCTCGTCGAGCAGCGCGTCGACGAAGGTGCGGGGCAGCGGCGGGCGGAACAGCTCGGCCCGTACGCCGGCGCCGTGGACCACCAGCACCGGACCGCGGGTCGGCTCGTGCCGCCCCCGCACGTGCACCAGCGTCAGCGGCCGGCCGTCCAGCGCGCTGAGCGGGACCACCTCGGTGCGGTGGTCGGAGCGGGTGGTCGGGCGGGACGGGGAGGTCACGGTCATGTCCGTGCCTCACGCCGGATGGTGACCGGTGGCTCGGCGAGCCGGGTGCCGATCGGCGCGTCCGGCTCCACCCACGGCTCGCCGTCGGAGCCGCTGGTCGGCACGTGCCACGCGTGGCAGACCGTGGGCACGACGACCGGGTGCAGCACCAGGTCGCCGCCGGGCTGCACGTGCATGCGCAGGAAGCACTTGTGGTCCTCGATCGACTGGGCGCTGAACACCTCGTTGAGGTGGATCCCGGCGCGGCCCGCGAGGTACAGGTAGCCGCCCACGAGCAGGGTGCCGGCGGCCCCGCCGGCCAGGCCGGTCACCGCCAGCCGGGTCCAGAACTCGGCCCAGTCGGGCCACCCGGTCGGCACCGGCAGGGGCGCGGCCGCCCACACGAGCACCAGGGCCAGACCGAGGTGGGCCAGGCCGTGCGCGACGCCGCCGACGCGGCCCGCGGGCGCCCCCGCGGCGGTAGAAGGCCGTCGCGCCCCAGACCGCGAGGGCGGCGAGCGTCAGGACCAGCGGGTGGCGGAACGCGGCCAGGGCCGACCAGCTCGGCGTGAGGTCGTCCCAGGTGCGGGCCAGCGAGCTCCCGGCCGGCCGGGGCAGGCTGGTGACCAGCACGTACGCGAGGGCGGACTGCAGGACGGTCATCAGCAGGACGAACTGCGGGTTGCGCCGTGGCAGCCGGTCGACGACGCGCGCGGCGATCCGCCGGGACTGCTCGGGGCTGGGGTAGGTCGCGCGGGGGGTGAACGTGACCGCCGGCGGCGGGTCGACCCGGTCGGCGTGCAGGGAGGCGGGCGGCAGGGTCAGCGGCTCGCCGGGGGGATGGGTCGCCGAGAGGTACGCGCCGCCGCCTCCGCAGGTGACCAGCGACCGGTCGCCGTCGACCTCGGCGTAGCGCGCGTAGTGGTGCGAGTCGCCGGCGAGCATCAGCCGGACCTGCTCGGGCCTCTTGCCGAGCACGACGCTGACGAAGTAGTCCAGCGTGGCGAACGCCTCGGCCCCTTCGTGGCCGCCCTCGACCCAGCTGGGCTTGGCCGTGCACAGCACGATGCCGTCGTGCTCGCCGATCCGCTCGGCGACCCCGCGGAAGTACTCGATCTGCGGCGCGTCGATGTAGGTGTCGAACTGGATGTCGATGCCCAGCAGCCACCAGTCCTGCGGCAGCCGCACCGCGAAGTAGCTGCGGCGCTGCTCGGTGCGCCAGCCACCCACCCATCCCCCTGGCAGAAGAACCGCAGGAAGGAGGTCAGCCCGTCGTACCAGTCGTGGTTGCCGGGCACCGCGAAGAGCACCGGCGGGTCGTCGGAGTGGGGGAGTGCCGCGTTGTACGGGCCCTTGGTGCGCTCCTCGTAGCCCCTGGCCGAGGCCGCCGGGTAGACCTCGTCGCCGCCCATCACGAGCACCGAGCCGCGGGTCGTCGACGTGGAGTCGCCGCCGTCGGCGCGGGTGACGTCCAGCTTCGGCTGGGCCAGGAGGTAGGCGACCGAGTACGTCGCGTCGAAGCCGTCGCCGACGTCGCTGACGTAGTCGACCCAGGCCTCGGCGCCCTCGGAGTGGTCGTGGAAGGGGACCGTGGCCGCCGAGGCCTGGACCTCGCGCTTGTCGGCGTAGGAGCCGAACACCGCCGAGAGCGCGACGAACTTCGCGGTCTGCAGCAGCATGCCCGGGCTGAACCAGCGGACCGCGTCGTGGCGAGGGAACGGCAGCTCGGAGAGGTCCGCAGGGCGCCGCCGCGGCCGGCTGGGCCCGGCCCCGCTCATGCCCGGCTCCCCGCCAGCGCCGCGCCGTACACGTCCCACAGCTCGCCGAGGAACAGGCGCCCGAACGCCTGCATCGCGTGCGCCGGCTGCGGCCCGTCGGTGCGGAAGGTGGTGAGCTGCCGGAGGAAGTCCGGCACGTGGATGGTGATGATGCCCGCGGCGACGACCGGCCCGTCGCTGGCGCTGCCCGGTGCCGCGTGCCCGGCGTGCAGCCGCACGTAGAGCGTCGAGGTGTCCCGCCAGACGTCGAGGCCCGGGTCGTCGTGGACGTCCTTGTGCCCCACCAGGGTGAGCGGGTTGCCGCCGGCGTCGGCGAGGAGCAGCCGGTACAGCATCCGCCGCCGTGCCGGGTCGCCGTCGCGGGTGAACAGGTTGAACCACCCGCGCTGCACCGGCAGCCGTCCGCCGAACAGGTCGCACTCGACGTACCCGGTGGCGCGGCCGAGGTGCGCCTCGTCCGCCACGAAGCCGTCGACGTCGTCGGCGGTGATGGTGAGGTGGAACATCAGACGCTGGCCGAGCTGGCGCCCCAGCCGTTCGCCATCGGCCGGGTCGTCGGCACCCAGGGCGACGAAGCCCTTCATCTCCTCGGTGAACGACAGGCTGGTGGCACCGGGCGCGCGACGGGACCCGTTCGGGCCGGCGGGCCGCCCCTGCTCGGGCAGGGTGATGAGGTCCGGCGCCGGTCGTCGGGCCGAGCGCGCGGACGGCGCCGCCATCCGGTCGCAGGCCCGGTCCGCGACCGCGGCGATCGTGAGGGACGGGTTCGCGCCGACCGGGCCCGGGAGCAGCGAGCCGTCGAGGACGTGCAGGCCGGGGAACCCGTAGACCTCGCCGTTCTCGTCGCACACCCCCTCGGCCACGTGCCGTCCCATCGGCGCACCACCCAGCGGGTGCACCGTCACCACCCGCCGGGTCCACCACAGCGGGTTGTCCTGGAAGCCCGCGCCGAGGTCGTCGGCCAGGTCGCGCATGGTGCGCCGGACCCGCCGGAAGTAGGCCTCCGACGACGCCGTGGTCCAGTCGACCTCGAGGTGTCCCTTGTGCAGGCGCATGACGCCGTCCGGGACGTCGCGGCCCATCCCGAGCAGCGGCAGCGACCCGGCCGACAGGTGGCCCGGGCCGAGCAGGGCGCTGAGGTCGGCGGACAGGCCGGTCTTGGGGGAGCCGCCGACGCGGCGCCGCAGCCGGGCCCGGGCGAAGCGCAGCCCGCGGCGCAGCTGCCCCGGGAGCTGGCTGGTCTCGACGAGCCAGTCCGCGAAGACCGGGAAGCCGGCGTCCTCGACGTAGTAGCCGCGGCCGGTCGACCCGTCGCCGTCGGCGGCGTCGCCGACGCGGATCGCACTGGTGATGACGGGTCCGCGGCTGCCCTCGACGACGCGTCGGCCACCCGGCGCGGTCGGGTCGCGGGCGTCGAGCAGGAAGGCGAGCAGGTCGCCGTTGCCGCTGAAGCGGGTGCCCAGTGCCCGGCTGATGCCGGGAAGGGCCGCCCGGTTGCGCAGCAGGAGGTAGGTCGAGCCGAACGTGCCGGCACCGAGCACCAGGCGCTCGCAGGTCAGGCGGTGCAACGGCTTGTGGCTGGTGCGTGTGCGCCGGCCCTCGTCGGCGGCGTCGTGCACGACGTAGCGCACCTCGTACCCGCCGCCGGGGAGCGGGGCGAAGCCACGGACCTCACACCCGGTGCGCAGGTCGGCGCCGTGGTGCGCGGCGGCCGAGAGGTAGGTGTGGTCGAGGGTGTTCTTCGCGCCGTCGTTGCAGCCGATGTCGCACTCGCCGCACAGGCGGCAGGTCGACCGCGGGAGTCCGTGCAGGTTGCCGTACGGCGCCGGCTCGACGGGTGCACCGGGCACCGGCGGGTCCTGCGGCCGGCCGCTGAACGTCACCGCGAGCGGCGGGAGCTGCCAGTCCAGCCCCAGCCGCGCGGCGCTGTCCCGCAGCGCCGAGGTCTTCGCGGTGGTGTCGGCGTAGGGGTACCGCGTGGCCCCGAGCATGCGCTCGACCCGGTCGTAGTGCGGGTCGAGGTCGCCGCGCTGGACCGGCCAGGTCTCGTAGCCGCCGCCGGGCACCGGCGACTCGTGCACGAACCACTTCTCGTCCTTGCGCAGCAGGACGTTGGCGTAGATCAGCGAACCGCCGCCGAGGCCGCTGGAGACCACGCCCTCCAGCCCGCGGAAGGTCCACACGTCGAAGAGCCCGTGCAGTCCCTCGCTCGGGTCCCAGAAGGCGCGGCCCATCGCCGCCGGGGTCCGCGCGAAGCTGCCGGGCGGGTACGGGCGTCCCCGCTCGAGCAGCACGACCGCGTGGCCCGCCTCCGCCAGCCGGTAGGCGGCGACCGAGCCGCCGAAACCGGAGCCGACGACCACCGCGTCGACGTGCTCGTCCCCGCCCGCACCCTGCCGCCTCGCGCGGCGCGGTACCGCCACGCTGCCTCCCCTGGCTGCGTCCCGGCACCGGCGACGCTGCGTCGGCACGACGCGTCGACCGCAAATGCCCCCAGACCCCCCGCGGCCTTCCGAATGCCTTGACCGTGCGCCTGTTCACCAGGGCGGACAAGGCGTGCAGCGAGGTCTTTGCCGGCGGTTTGCCGTTTCGTTCAGAGCGCGATGCCGTACGCCTCGGTGAACGCCTGCGCCGCGTAGGCGTTGCTGGCGTAGGCGTAGCCGCCGTCGCCCCAGGTCGTGCCCCAGCTGTTGCGCACGATGAACGAGGTCGACGTGTAACCGACCAGCGCGACCGCGTGGCCACCGCGGGCGGTCGCCGGTCGGTAGGTCGTCAGCCGGCCCTTCTTGGAGGTCGCCGCGTCCCAGGTGGCGTCGACGGACAGCCGGGTGAGGATGGGGCCGCTGCCGGCCAGCCAGGTCCGCCAGTCGGCCAGCCGCCGGCCGAGGTTGAAGTAGGCGGCGATCTTGAGCTGGGTGGCGATGGCGTAGAACGTGGCGACCTCGCCGACGTAGAGCGCCCCCGAACGGAACGGGAGCACCGTGTCCTGCACGGCGCCCCACTTCCGGCAGACGTCGAGGGCGGCCTTGAGCGACGTGCCGTCGGACTCGATGAACGTCGTCGGCTGAGCGACGAACTGGTCGGTCTCCTTGGCGGCCATCCACGGGAACCGCGGCGACAGTGCCTGGTTCCTGGCAAGCCGGCCGGCCTGCACGAGGTGCCAGCGGACGACCGAGTCGGCGGTGGCCCAGCCCACGCAGGAGCCGGTCAGTCCCTGGTCGGCGATGCTCCACCAGGTGTCGTCGCGCAGGTCCTTCGAGCGCGGCACCGCCCTCGCCGTCGAGGCCAGCAGCCCGGCATCCTGCGCGTTGTGCAGCTGCCAGTCCGAGTCGGTGCCCGGTGACGGCACGCAGTTGAGGATGCGGGTGCGGCCGGAGTCGTCGTCGGTGGTGGAGCTGCGTGCCGTGCGACGCGGTGTGCCACGGCCGGTGCTGGCGCGTTTCGTCGTCCGCTTCGCAGTGGGCGTGGTCGTGCGCTTGGTGGTGCGCTTGGTCGTGCGCTTCGCGGTGCCGGCGGTGCGGGTGCTCGTCGCCATCGGCTTGCCCCTCTCGGCTCCCCCGGCCCGGGGCCCTCGACGCTAGGAGTGGTGCCGTGACCGGTCAACGCGACGAAGGCCAAGAGGTCGTCGAGACGACGCAAAGCCTGCAGGTCGGCGACGTGCTCGACTTACTGGGAAGCGCACCGCCCTCACCGCCGCGGCGAAGATCTGGACCGCGCAGGGTTGGCTTGTCTCCGGGGCGGCCGTCGCCGCGGTCACCGCACGTCGGCTCGAGCCCGCCATCGGCGTCCCGTCGACGTCACTGACCCGGCGGCTCAAGCAGTCGACGCGCCGGACCTCGCCACCGGGCGCCCGCCCGGGCTGCCCACCCAGATGCTCACCACCCGTCCACGGCTACGCGATGACCTGCTCGGTACTGCCGCGCCGTGCCGTCGCCCTGCCAGGTGCACCGCACTCTCCCGCCAGACCGCCAGACCGCCAGACCGCCAGTCCGATCCTGCAGGATGCCGTCACCGACAGCGCGGTGCCGAGACCGGTCGTGGTCCGGACCGCCGGACCGCCGGACCGGCTGACGCTCCCGTCGCACCATTGAGAGCCGCTGTGCAGATGTCGAGGAGCGGCAACGGCGTTTCGGTGGCTTCTGTCTCGGTGTGCCGGCGGCTCCCGAAACGCCCGGGCCGGCAGCCAGGCGGGCCGTCCCGAGCGATGTCGCCGCAGGTCGTTGGACCGGCTGCACCGATGTGCGAGCGATGCCGTCGGTGAGCGGGGATAACCCATCCGGCAGGTGTTCGTCTGCGCCTATCCTCGGCGCGTGGCCACTAGTGGGCTGACATGCTGGCGCTGCGGGGTGCTTGCTCCGACGTCCGCCCGCTACTGCGCGTCGTGCGCGGCGCCTCTTGCGTCGCCGGCGCCGGTGGCCGAGACGCGCAAGACGGTGACTGCGGTGTTCTGCGACGTCGTCGGGTCGACCGAGATGGGTCGGCGGCTCGACGCAGAGGTGATGCGTGGCGTCATGGAGCAGTACTTCGCCGCCGTCAGCGCGGTCCTGACGAAGCACGGTGGGACGGTGGAGAAGTTCGTCGGAGATGCCGTGATGGCGGTGTTCGGCGTTCCCGTTGCCCATGAGGACGACGCGCTGCGGGCTTGCCGAGCGGCCGTGGAGATCCTGTCGGCGGTCGCCGAGGTGGACCGTCGGGTGACAGAGACCCTTGCCGTGAGCTTTGGAGGGCGGATCGGAGTCGAGACCGGCGAGGTCGTCGTGGGGGACACCGCCCGGGGCAGCACTTTCGCCTCGGGCGCGGCGGTCAACACGGCGGCCCGGCTCGAGCAGACGGCGGGCCGGGGGGAGTGCCTTATCGGTCCGGAGTGCTACCGCTTGGTGCGGACTCGGGTGGTGGCGGAGCCCGTGCCCGGGCTGGCGTTGAAGGGCATGGGGAAGGCGGTCGACGCCTACCGGCTCCTCCAGATCGGGGAGCTGGACGGTGAGCAGCCGGTCACGACGGCGCTGATCGGGCGGGCCGGCGAGCTGGTGCTGCTGCGGCAGGCGTTCAACCGCGCAGCCACCGACCGGATGTGCCAGCTCGTGACGGTGCTCGGCCCAGCAGGGATCGGTAAGTCCCGGCTGGCCGCGGAGTTTGTCGCCGGCCTGGCCGGCAAGGCCAGGGTGCTGCGCGGCCGCTGTGTGTCCTACGGGGAGGGCATCACGTACTGGCCGCTTGTCGAGGTGGTCCGGCAGGCCGCGAACCTGTCGGGCAGCGAGGCCCTGGAGCAGGCCCGCGATGCGCTGGCCGACCTGCTCGGTGACGTCCCGGACGCGGTCGAGGTGGTGGCACGGATAGCGCCGGTTGCCGGCCTCGGCGGCACCCCGGGAGCGCAGGAGGACACCGCTTGGGCCGTGCAGCGCCTGCTCGGGGCGTTGGCCGCGGATCTGCCCGTTGTGCTGGTGGTGGACGACCTGCACTGGGCCGAGCCGGGGCTGGTGGACCTGGTAGAGGCCGTCTGTGACTCGTCACGGGACGCCCCGATCCTGGTCGCGGTCTTCGCCCGGCCGGAGTTCCTGGACGAGCACCCTGGCTGGGGGGCGGGCCGGGTGAACTCGGCCACGGCACTGCTCGAGCCGTTGAGCGACGAGGACGTGGACTCCCTCATGGTGGGATGGCTCGACGGGGAAGCACCCGGCGGGGTAGCGCACCGGGTGCGCGAGGCAGCCGGAGGGAACCCGCTGTTCGTCGAGCACCTGCTGGCCATGCTGGTCGAGGACGGTTCCCTCCGGCGCGACGGCTCACACTGGCAATTGGTCGGCGACCTGAGCGCATTGCGGGTGCCGCCCACCATCAACGCACTCCTCACGGCCCGGCTGGACCTACTCCCTGCTCAGGAGCGGGCGGTCCTCGGTCCTGCCGCCGTGATCGGCCAGGTCTTCTACCGGGCCGCCGTCAGCGAGCTGTCGACCGTTCCCGACGCCCACGTGTCCTCCCTGCTCAGATCGCTGGTCCGGAAGGGGCTGCTCAGGCCAACGAGGTCGGACCTGACTGGACAAGGGGCGATGCGGTTCGGGCACGCGCTGATCAGGGACGCCGCCTACGGCGCGCTACCCAAAGCAGTGCGCGCCGATCTGCACGAGCGCTTCGCCCGCTGGCTGGACGTGCGACAGGTCGCCCGGGAGCTCGAGGCCCTCGTCGGCAACCATCTCGAAGCGGCCTTCCGCAACAGGACAGAGCTGGGAGAAGCTGACGAAGCAACTCGCGGGCTCGCTCGCGAGGCCGCACAGCGCCTTGCGGCGGCCGGGACCCAGCTGCTGGGCCGCGACGACGGGGACGCGGCGGCCCTGCTGCAACGGGCTGACGCCCTGCGCACCGACGAGGGTCCGGATAGATGGGCGCTGCAGATCGAGCTCGCGGGTGCGACGTTCCGCAGCAAGGGGCACCGCGACGCCGCTGAGACCACGGAACGTGTTCTTCGCGCTGCGGAAGCAGCAGGCGACCGCCGCTGGGAAGCGATGGCCCGGATCATGCTCGCGGTGATCAGGGACGAGACGGAGCTCGAGGGTGCTGCAGACACCCTTCGTCGGGTGGCCATGGCCGGGGTGGAACAGTTCACCGCGGCGGGTGACCACTACGGCCTGTCCGTCGCCCACCAGGCTCTGGGCATCGCCGACATGGGCGCCGGCCACTGGACGGACGGGGCCCATCACCTCACCTTGGGCGCGGACCACGCGGAGTTGGCCGGCCGGCCGGGAGACGCGCAGCGGCTGAGGTTGATGGGTCTTACCCCCCTCGTGCACGGAGACTGTCCCGCAGACAGGGGTTTCGACCTGTGCCGCCGCGCAGCCGACCTGGCCGACCATCGGGCCGGACGCGCTCGCGCCCTGTCGAATGTTGCATTCTTCGCCACCTTGCTCGGTCACCGCGCTTCTGCCCTCGACGCCTGGGACCTCGCCGACGAACTCACGGCTGATCTGCGAGCGCCGGTACACCTTCCGGTGACCCTGCGACGCGCCGGGTGCGCACTGGCCACCGGCGACTGGGTCGAGGCCGTCTCACGGCTCGAGCAGGTCTGCGACCTCTGGCTGGCATTCGGCGATCTGAGCGCCCTTCCCACCGACGCCGCGAACCTCGCCCACGCTCTGCTCCACACCGGCCAGGTCGACGACGCCCGCCGACGAGCCGCGCAAGCCACTGCGCTCGCCACATCCGACGACGTCGCCACCCACGGCCTCGTCTACGCCGCACAGTCCTGCCTCGCGGCTCACGCTGGCGATCGAGAAGCGGCGAAGCGCCAGGCGGCCCTCGCGGCCGCTGCGTTGCCCGAGGAGATGCTGCTCAGCCGCGCGCTCATCGAGGAGACGTGCGCACTCGCCGCGGAAGTTCTGGGAGACGAGCCGGACGCCCGCACGCACCGCCAACGTGCGCTCGAGCTGCACCGAGCAAAGGGCAACCTCGTGTCCGTCTCCCGATTGCAAGACACGCTCTGACGACGGCCGTGGTGCGCACCGTGGCGGCTGATCGGGGCTGACCGCGGCAGAGCGGGCGACGTGCGGAGGACGCTCGGCAGATCCGGTCGGAGCCCGATGACAAGCACGACCCGGTCCGGCACCTTCGCGATCTTGCCCTGCTGTGCGCGCTGGTCGAGGACCCGTTCGAGATGCGCGCGCACCTCACCCGGAAGGACCTGCGCTGGCTGCGGCTGGTAGCCGCTCTTCAGGACCCCGCGCACCCGGCGTGGGCGCTGGTGCCCGAGGACATCCGCGGCAATGGGCGGGCCACATTCGCGATACTGACCGGCTGAGCGAGGACGTCGGCATGGCCGCAGAGCGGGGCCTGCTCGATGAATTGCATCGGCAGCCGAACCAGTAGGTGGACGGGTGGCGCCACGAGATGGTCGTGGAGGCGATCAGCGAACCGGGTCCCGCCGGACCGGCCCGCGCCAAGGATGAGGGCCTCATCACTTGTGGGACTGGCCGTTGGTCACGTTCGGGCACAGGTAGTAGGCGAAGGCTTGGCCGACTGTCGCGACGCCCACAGCGGTGGCCGAGCAGGCGCGGCCTTCGAAAGGGTCGGGCGGTTCCACCGCATCCGATACCAAGACGGCCCCGCGTCCAGGCTCGGGTCGACGGGCGACGTAAGCCGCACTCGACCCAATTGCTGCTGCGGCGGATCGCCAGACCGGTGTGAAAGCCGGCCCGCTCCGGGCTGCTGCAGACCGACAGGCCGGCGTCTGCCCTTGTGGACTTGACCAGGCGAGTCGCGGTTGGCTGGCTGCACGCGCAACACACGACTGGCAACGCGAGACTGCTCGCCTCGGATGTGTTCGCCGTGGCGATCAAAGGCCCCAGTGAGCGACGCAGCTTGGATGTGCGCTCAGCCGGGGCAGCTCAGAGGTCGACGCCGGTGAGAACCATGACGCGCTCGTAGGTGTAGTCCTCCATGGCGAAGCGCAGACCTTCGCGCCCGATGCCGGACTCCTTGGTTCCGCCGTAGGGCATCTGGTCGGCCCGGAACGCCGGCACGTCACCGATCACGACGCCCCCGACGTCAAGTTCACGGTGGGCCCGGAAGGCCGTCTGCAGGTCGTGGGTGAAGACGCCGGCCTGGAGCCCGAAGCGAGACGCGTTGACCATGGCGAAGGCCCCGTCGACGTCGTCGAAGGACGAGACCGCGACCACCGGCCCGAAGACCTCGTCCGCGGACACCTTGGCATCCGTGGGCACATCGGCAAGAACGGTCGGGGCGTACGTCGTGCCGTCGCGCGAACCGCCGGTGAGAACCCTCGCTCCGGCCCGCACCGCCTCGTCCACCCACCCGCCGACCCGCTGCGCCGCCGCGAGATCGATGAGCGGCCCCACGTCGGTGGCGCCGTCCCGTGGGTCGCCGGTGCGCAGCGCCTCCACGTGCTTCACGAGCGTGGCGACGAACTCGTCGTACAGCGGTCGGGCCACGATCAGGCGCTGCACCGAGATGCAGGACTGTCCGCCCTGGTAGTTGGCGAACGTCGCGCACCGGCTCGCAGCCCAGTCGAGGTCGGCCGCGTAGTCGGCGCACACGACGACTGCCGCGCTCCCGCCGAGCTCTAGCGTCACGTGCTTGCGTGGCTGGCCGTCCAAGATGCTCCAGCCGACCGGACCGGACCCGGTGAACGACACCACCGGCAGCCGGGGATCGGCCACCAGGTCGCCGGCGCGGTCGTTGGGGACGGTGAGCACCGAGATCATCCCGTCCGGCAGTCCGGTCTCGGCGAACAGCTCTCCGAGGACCAGTGCCGACAGGGGGGTCTTCGGCGCCGGCTTGACCACAATCGGTGCGCCGACGGCGACCGCTGGCGCGACCTTGTGCGCCACCAGGTTGAGCGGAAAGTTGAATGGGGCAATGCCGAGCACCGGTCCTCGCGGGAACCGGCGTATCAGGCCGATCCGGCAGTCGGCACCGGGCGAGGTGTCCAGTCGCTGCAACTCACCGGAGAAGCGACGCGCCTCCTCTGCCGCCCAGCGGAAGGTCGACACCGCCCGCGAGACCTCGACCCGGGACCACTTCAGCGGCTTGCCGCTCTCGGCGGTGATGAGTCGCGCCAGCTCCTCGCCCCGCTCCATGAGCCGGGCGGAGACCGTTGCCAACGCGTCTGCGCGGGTGTGCGCGGGCAGCTGCGACGCCTCTCGGCGCACGGC
Source organism: uncultured Actinomycetota bacterium (assembly GCA_963807005.1). Classification (GTDB taxonomy): domain Bacteria; phylum Actinomycetota; class Actinomycetes; order JACCUZ01; family JACCUZ01; genus CAWDZK01. The sequence continues at coordinate 546,807 of CAWDZK010000005.1, forward strand.
GTGGGCAGCGGCCACCGCCTTCTCGACCTGGTCCGGCGTCGGGACGCCGACGACGGCAGCGACCTCGCCGTCGTACGGGCTGCGGACCTCGAAGGTCTCCGCGCCCGTCTCTGCACTCCCGGCGACCCAGAACGGTCGCGCATCTGTCATGTCGTCTCCTCAGACTGTCGCGAAGGACTTCTCGAGGACGTCGAGCGCCTCGGCGAGCAGGTGGTCCGGGATGACCAGCGGCGGCAGGAACCGGAGCACGTTGCCGTAGGTGCCCGCCGTGAGGACGAGAACCCCCTCGGCGCGGCAGGCCGCCGCGACGCGGGCGGTTGTCGTCGGGTCAGGCTCGGTCGTCCCGGGCACCACGATCTCCACCGCGACCATCGCGCCTCGCCCTCGGACGTCACCGATGGCCGGCATCCTCACCTGCAGGTCACGCAACCGGGTCAGCATCGTCTCGCCGATCCAGCGCGCCCGCCCGACCAGGTCCAGCTCACGCATGGTGGCGAGGGCACCCAGAGCGGCGGCGCAGGCCACCGGATTCCCGCCGTACGTCCCGCCGAGCCCCCCAACATGGACCGAGTCCATGATCTCGGCCCGGCCGGTGACAGCGGCCAGTGGCAGACCGCCGGCCATTCCCTTGGCCATCGTCACCAGGTCGGGTACCACGCCCTCGTGGTCGCAGGCGAACCATTCACCGGTGCGGCAGAAGCCGGTCTGGATCTCGTCGGCCACGAAGACGATGCCGTTGTCCCGGCAGTACCGCGCGAGCGCCGGCAGGAAGCCGGGCGCCGGCTCGATGAAGCCGCCCTCGCCCTGGATCGGCTCGATGACGACGCACGCCACGTTGTCGGCGCCGACCTGCATGTCGATGAGATCGGTGGCGCGCGCCGCCGCCTCCGCTCCGGTGATCGGCGTCGGCTCACGGAATGGGTAGGACAAGGGCAACCGGTAGACCTCGCCGGCGAACGGTCCGAAGCCGTGCTTGTACGGCATGTTCCTTGCCGTCATCGCCATCGTCAGGTTGGTCCGGCCGTGGTATCCGTGGTCGAACACCGCGACTGCCTGCCGGCTGGTGTGCGCCCGAGCGATCTTGACGGCGTTCTCGACCGCCTCGGCGCCAGAGTTGAACAGCGCCGACTTCTTCGCGTGGTCGCCCGGGGTCAGGACGGCCAGTGCCTCACAGACGAGGACGTACCCCTCGTAAGGAGTGACCATGAAGCACGTGTGGGTGAACGCCGCCACCTGTTCCGAAACCTGGCGGACGACGCCATCGGCGCTGTTGCCGACGCTGACGACGGCTATCCCCGAGCCCAGGTCGATGAGCGAGTTGCCGTCCGCGTCGACGACGACGCCGCCGCCGGCCGCGGTCACGAACACCGGCAGGGTGCTACTCACTCCGCGCGCGACGGTCGTCTCTCGCCTGGCGAGCAGCTCGCGCGAGCGCGGGCCGGGCAGCTCGGTAGTGATGCGGCGCTCCTGCGTCAGCGACGGTCCGCCCGTCTGGGTCATGAGGTGCTCCAGTTCGTCATGACGTGCTTGATCCGCGTGTACTCCTCGAGCCCGTAGAGCGAGAGGTCATGCCCGTGGCCGGTGTGCTTGTAGCCGCCGTGCGGCATCTCCGCAACGAGCGTGCCGTGGCTGTTGATCCACACACAGCCGAAGTCGAGGCGCTTGGCCATCCGCATGGCGCGCCCGTGGTCGTGGGTCCACACCGAGGATGACAGGCCGTACGGCACGTCGTTGGCCCACCGGACCGCCTCGTCCTCGTCGCTGAACCGCTGGACCGTGATGACCGGGCCGAAGACCTCCTTCTGCACGATGTCGTCGCGCTGGTCTAGCCCGGACACGACGGTGGGCTCGAAGAAGTATCCGTCGGAGAGGTCACCGCCGACGCGGCTGCCGCCCGTGTGCACGTTGGCGCGCTCCGGCAGCCTGTCCAGGAAGCCAGCGACCCGAGCCAGCTGGCCGGGGTTGTTGAGCGGGCCGAGGTAGGCGGCCGGGTCGTCAGGCAGCCCCACATGCGTGGCGCCGGCCCGCTCGGTCAACGCATCGACCACGTCACTGTGCACCCGCGGTCCGGCCAGAACCCGGGTCGCAGCGGTGCAGTCCTGACCCGCGTTGTAGTAGCCGGCCGCGGCGATCGCAGCGGCGGCGGCGGCCACGTTCGCGTCGTCGAACACGACAACTGGTGCCTTGCCGCCGAGCTCGAGGTGGACCCGCTTGAGGTCCTTCGCGGCCGTCTGCGCCACCGCCATCCCGGCACCGGTCGAGCCGGTGATGGAGACCATTTGCGGTTCCCGGTGCTCGACCAGCAGGCCGCCGGTGGTCCGGTCGCCGCAGACGACGTTGAGCACGCCGGGCGGCAGCACCTCGAGCCCGATCTCGGCGAGGAGCACGGTCGTCATCGGCGTCGTGTCCGAGGGCTTCAGCACGACGGTGTTGCCCGCGGCGATCGCGGGGGCCAGCTTCCACACGGCCATCATCAACGGGTAGTTCCACGGCGTGATCTGGGCGCAGACGCCGATCGGCTCGCGCCGGATCATCGAGGTGTGGGCCGCGAGGTACTCCCCGGCCGCCCGGCCGTCGAGGCTGCGTGCCGCACCCGCGAAGAACCGGATCTGGTCGAGGACCGCCGGAAGCTCGTCGTCACGCATTTGCGACACGGGCTTTCCGGTGTTGCGGCACTCCGCATCGATCAGCCGATCGGCCTGGCGCTCGATCGCGTCGGCCAGCCGGAGCAGGGCCAGCTGACGCTCGCCCGGTGTGCTGTCCCGCCACCGCTCGAAGGCCGAGGCGGCAGCGCGCATCGCGTCGTCGACGTCCTGCTGCCCGGACACCGGCGCCGTCGCGAAGATCGTGCCGGTGCTCGGGTCGACCAGCTCCGATGTACGCCCGTCGGCCGCGTCGACGGGCCGGCCGCCGACCACGTTCTGCAGCGCAGGCTTCTTGTCGGCCATCACAGCACCTTGGAGAGGAACGCCTTGGTGCGGGCGTGCTGGGGGTTGGCCAGCACTTCGCGCGGGTGCCCGGCCTCGACGACCAGGCCGTCGTCCATGAAGACCAGGGCGTCGCCGACCTCGCGCGCGAACCCCATCTCGTGGGTGACCACGATCATCGTCATCCCGCTGGCCGCGAGGTCCCGCATCACGTCGAGGACCTCTCCGACCAGCTCGGGGTCCAGGGCGGACGTCGGCTCGTCGAACAGCATCAGCTTGGGCTCCATCGCCAGCGCTCGGGCGATCGCCACGCGCTGCTGCTGGCCGCCGGAGAGCTGCGAGGGGTAGCTGCCGCTCTTGGCGCCGAGACCGACGCGGTCCAGCAGCTTCTCGGCGCGCTCCCGGACGACCGCCTTCGACTCCCGGCGGACCCGGAGCGGGGCCTCCATGACGTTCTGCAACGCCGTCATGTGCCCGAACAGGTTGAACCGCTGGAACACCATGCCGATGTCGCGGCGGTGCGCCGCGACCTCCTTCTCGCGCAGCTCGTGCAGCTTGTCACCGGCCTGCCGGTAGCCCACCAGCCGGCCGTCGACGTAGAGCCGACCGGCGTCGACCTTCTCGAGGTGGTTGATGCACCGCAGGAAGGTGGACTTCCCCGACCCGGACGGACCCACCAGGCAGAACACCTCCTTGGGTGCGACCTCGAGGTCGATGCCCTTGAGGACGTCCACATGGCCGAACGACTTGTGGACGTTCATCCGCCTTCACCATCGGGGTCGTCATCGGGCACCTCCGTGGACGCGGCCGGGTCGGAGATTCGCGAGGATCCGCTGCCCCAGGGTGGGAGGCAGGGTGCCGGCCGACCCGCGGGCGAACCGACGCTCGAGGTGGTACTGCCCGTAGCTCGCGACCGAGGTCAGCACGAGGTACCAGAAGCTGGCCACCATGAGCATCTCGATGGTCGTGAACTCGCGCGCGGCGATGGCGGACGTCCGGGTGAGCAGGTCACCCGCGCCGACGACCAGCACGAGCGACGTCGTCTTGAGCATGGTGATGGTCTCGTTGCCGGTCGGCGGGATGATGACCCGCATGGCCTGCGGGAGCACGATCCGGCGCATCGTCTGGCCCTGCGTCATGCCGAGGGCGTGGGACGCCTCGGTCTGCCCCGGGTCGACGGCCAGGATGCCGGCTCGGACCACCTCAGCCATGTAGGCGGCCTCGTTGAGGGCGAGTGCCAGCAGGGCTGCGACGAACGGCTTGATGAGGTCGTTCGTGTCCGCCTGCGAGCGGTCCGAAGCCGATGGTCGGGAAGAACAGTGCCAGGTTGAACCAGACGAGCAGCTGGACGAGCACGGGCGTGCCCCGGAAGAGCCAGATGTAGAACCAGCTGACGGTGCTGAGCACCTTGTTGCTCGAGAGCCGCATCACGGCGACCACGATCCCGAGCGCGATCCCCAGGACCATGGAGAGCACCGTCAGCTGGATGGTGACCCACAGGCCGCGCAGGACCGACCGCTCGGTGATGTTGTCCCCGACGACCGACCACTGCAGGTTGTCGTTGGTCGCCACCGAGTAGACGAGTGCGGCGACGAGTGCGAGCACGACGACCGCGGAGACCCACTGGCCCCAGTGCCGGACCGGGATCGCCTTGATCGGCTCGCTGTCCCGCTCCGTTGTGCCGGCTGGCGGCCGCCGCTGGTGTCGATGTTCGATGTCATGACTGGTCCCGTCAGGAGGTTCCACCGTTGATGGTGGCGTCCTTGTTCGCGCCGCCGCTGAGGTCGTTCGTCGCCAGGATCTCGTCGTACGTCCCGTTCGCGATGAGCTCCTCGAGGGCCGCCTTGAACGCGTCCCGGAGCTGAGTGTCGTCCTTGCCGAAGACGATGCCGACCGGGACGGGAAGCACCGGCTCGGAGTTGGCCACCTCGAACTGGTTCCCGCCCCCGATGGTGCGCGAGTTGTAGCGACCGACGGCGTCCTGGGTGAAGGACGCGTCTGCGCGGCCGGTCCGGACCTGCAGCAGCGCGTCCTTGTCGTTCGGCAACGCGGTCACCTTGATCTTGTTCGACGCGCACTGGTCGCCGTTGAACTCGCCGAGCAGCTTCTCCTGGGTCGAGGCGACCAGCACCGAGACGTTCTTGCCGCAGAGGTCCTCGATCGCCGCGATCTTCTCCGGATTTCCCTTCTTCACCACGATGGCCTGGCCGGTCGTGAAGTAGTCGACGAAGTCGTACTTGGCCTGCCGCTCGGTGGTGTCGGTGATGGCGGCCATGACCAGGTCGAACCGGCCACCGTCGAGGGCCGTGAGCAGCCCGTCGAACGCGGTGTGCGTGATCGTCACGTCGACGCCGAGCACCTGGCCGAGTGCGTTCGCCAGGTCGGGGTCCAGCCCGACGATGGTCTTGTTGTCCTCGGCGAAGGACTCGAACGGCGGGTACAGCGCCTCGGTCCCGATCTTGACCTTGCCTGCGGACTGGATGTCCTCGGGCAGCTGGTCGTGCAGGGAGCCGTTCTGCTCCTGCGTCGGGACACTGCTCTTCGGGCTGGACCCGGTCGCGTCGCTGCCCCCGCTGCCGCAGCCCACCACCAGGAGGGTGGCAGCCAGGACGGCCGGGACGAGGCCAGCCGGCGTTCGGCCGGATCGGGTGCGTCGGGTGGTGGTCATGGTCGGGCTCCTCACGACGGGGGGCCGGTGTGGCCTGCGTCACGCCAGAATCACCTGGAAGTTTTCTTCTTGTCAACCCTTGTTTCCCATACAGTGATGTGGTGTTTCATAGCAGGGACGACCTGCCGTCCGGGCGGTCGCGCAGGAGGGGATGGGAGCAGGCGATGACTCGTCGACCGGGGTCGCCCCAGGACGAGCGGGACCCCGCGGGCGACGGGCACCGGATCGGCGCGCAGCTCAAGGCCGCGCGGCTGGCCGGGCGCAAGACCCTGGCCGAGGTCGCGCTCGAGAGCGGGCTCACCAAGGGCTTCCTGTCCAAGCTGGAGCGCGACCAGGCCGCGGCGTCGGTGGCGTCCCTGATGCGGCTGTGCCAGGCACTCGGCATCCAGGTCGGGAGCCTGTTCCACTCCTCGCCGGGCGAGGTCGTGCGGCAGGGCGCACTACCCCCCGATCAACTTCGGCGGCATCGGCATGTCGGAGTTCCTGCTCACGCCGGAGGGCGAGCGGCGGGTCCAGGCCATCCTCAGCGAGATCGAGCCCGGCGGCGGCAGCGGTGACGAGCTGTACGGCCTGCCGGCCGACGTGGAGTTCGTCTTCGTCGTCGACGGCCGTCTGGAGGTCACGCTCCGGGACCACACCGTCGTCCTCGAGAGCGGTGACGCGTTCACCTTCCCGCCCCGCAACGAGCACTGCTTCCGCAGCATCGCGCAGGACGTGACCACCCGGGTGCTGTGGGTCTTCGCCCCTGCACTGCCACCCGAGACCCCCACCGAGAGACCACCGAGGAGACGACGTGACCACGAGCCCTGACCACGCCGCCCCGGTCGGGCCGGTGGACGCCTCGGTGGTGCCCCGTTTCGCCGGCCTCGCGACCTTCGCCCGGCTGCCGCGGCTGGAGGATGTGGGGTCGTGCGACGTCGCTGTGGTCGGTGTGCCGTTCGACGCCGGTGTCTCGTACCGGCCGGGAGCACGGTTCGGACCCGCGGCCATCCGCGAGGCGAGCCGTCTCCTCCGCCCGTACCACCCGGGCTTGGATGTCGAGCCGTTCGCGACGCAGCAGGTCGCCGACGCCGGCGACATCACGGCCAACCCGTTCGACATCCTCGAGGCGGTGGCCGCGATCGAGGCCGGCGCCGACCACCTGCTCGGCACCGGCGCACGGCTGGTCACGCTCGGCGGCGACCACACCATCGCGCTGCCGTTGCTCCGTTCGGTCGCGCGCAGGCACGGCCCGGTCGCACTTCTGCACTTCGATGCGCACCTCGACACCTGGGACACGTACTTCGGGGCGCGCTACACCCACGGGACGCCCTTCCGCCGCGCGCACGAGGAAGGGCTGCTCGACGTCGAGGCGCTCAGCCACGTCGGCACTCGTGGTCCCCTCTACGGTCCGGGTGACCTGGTCGACGACGCGCGGATGGGCTTCGGCATCGTCACGTCGATGGACGTGATGCATCAGGGCGTCGCGGATGTCGTCGCCGGGCTCAAGGCACGGATCGGCGACCGGCCCCTGTACATCTCGGTCGACATCGACGTGCTCGATCCCGCGCACGCTCCTGGCACCGGAACGCCTGAGGCCGGCGGCATGACCAGCCGCGAGCTGCTCGCGATCCTGCGCGGGCTGGCGAGCTGCCAGCTGGTCGGCGCGGACGTGGTCGAGGTCGCCCCGGCGTACGACCACGCCGAGATGACGACTGTCGCCGCCTCGCACGTGGCGTACGAGCTGGTCTCGATGATGGCCCTCACCCCCGGGTCACCGTCGTGAGCAGCGCGCCCCGAACCGGCGGCGACCTGGTGATCGAGACGCTGACCGCCCTCGGTGGGCGCACCGTGTTCGGCGTCCCGGGTCAGCACGCGCTCGGGACGTTCTCCGCGCTGGCTCGTTCGGACCTGAGGTACGTCGGGTTGCGCACCGAGCTGTCGGCCGGCTTCGCCGCCGACGGCTTCGCCCGGACGACCGGGTCGGCGGCGACCTTGCTCGTGTCGACCGGCCCCGGCGCGCTGATCAGCCTGGCCGCGCTGCAGGAGGCCGCCGCCTCGTCGGTGCCGGTCGTGACCGTCAGCAGCCAGATCCCGCGGTCCGGCCTCGGCGGGCTGCGCAAGGGCTACCTGCACGAGCTGCGAGACCAGCGCGCGAGCGTCCGCGACGTCGTGAAGTCCGCCACCGTCGTGACCCAGCCCGGACAGCTTCCGGGCGCCCTGGCCGCCGCGTGGGAGACCGCACTGACCCCGCCGTACGGGCCGACCTGGGTCGAGATCCCCCAGGACGTGCTGCTCGGCGAGGCGGGCGTCCCGCCGGTCACCGACCTGGCCGTGGCGCCGCGACTGCCCGCACCGCGCGCCGAGCTGCTCGACGAGGCGGCCCGGCTGCTCGCCGGCGCCCAGCGGCCGGTCGTCCTGGCCGGCGGCGGCGTCGTTCGGTCCGGCGCCGAGGCAGCCCTGCTCGAGCTCGCCGAGGCCCTCCGCGCCCCGGTCGCGGTGACCTTCGGCGCGAAGGGTGCGTTCCCGTGGCAGCACCCGCTGTCGCTGCAGTCCTGGCTGGAGGACCGGCACACCACGGACCTGCTCGAGGACGCCGACGTGCTGCTCGTCGTCGGCAGCGGCCTCGGCGAGCTGTCCAGCAACTACCACACCTTCCGTCCGCGCGGTCGGCTCGTGCAGGTCGAGGCCGACCTCGGCAAGCTCGAGGCGAACCATCCCGCACTCGCCGTCCACGCCGATGCCCGGCTGGCCCTCGAGGGCATGCTCGGCCGGGTCGAGCGGCGGACCGGCGGACGGTGCGGCCGAACGGCGGGTGGCGGAGTTGCTCGGGCGGGTCCAGGAGCGGCTCGACGGGCAGGATCTGACGCTGGAACGCCACGTGCTCGATGCCGTGCGCTCGGCACTGCCGGACGAGACCCCGAGCTTCTGGGACATGACGATCCTCACCTACTGGGCGTGGTCGGCATGGGACGCCCGCGTCTCCGGCGCGATGAGCTCGGCCCAGGGCGCGGGGGGCCTCGGATACGCCTACCCGGCCGCGCTGGGCGCCTCGGCCTCGCAGCCCGACGGGCGCCGCGTGCTCGCGGTGACCGGCGACGGGGGCGCGATGTACGGCCTCGCCGAGCTGGCCACCGCCCGCCAGCACGACCTGCCGGTCACCTGGCTGATCGTCGACGACGGCGGGTACGGGATCCTGCGCGAGTACATGACCGGCGCATTCGGCTCAGCCTTCGGCACCGAGCTCGCGCGCCCCGACTTCGTCGCGCTGGCTCACGCCTTCGGGGTGCCGGCGACGCTGACCAGCCCCGAGACGCTGGAGAAGGACCTGGCGTCGGCTCTGTCGGCTGACGGGCCGAACGTCGTCGTCCTGCCGGCGACCCTGCAGATGTTCGCGCCGACCCACGTCGGAGCGGCATAGCCATGCGGATCGCACTGCTCCAAGGACCGTCCGGGTCCGGCGATCCCGCGGGAAACCTCGCGCTGCTGGAGACGACGGCTCGGGACGCGGCCGCCGCTGGTGCCCGGCTGCTCGTGACCGCCGAGATGTTCCTGACCGGCTACGCCATCGGCGCCGAGACGGTACGCCGCCTCGCCGAGCCGGGCGACGGACCGTCCGCCCGCGAGGTGGCCCGGATCGCGCGCGTCCACCGGCCTTGCCGTCCTGTACGGCTGGCCGGAGCTCCACGACGGCTCCGTGTACAACGCGGCGACACTCGTCGACCGCGACGGGCACCGGCTCTCGACGTACCGCAAGACACACCTGTACGGAGACGTGGACACGTCGTCCTTCCAGCCCGGCAACGGGGACTTCGTCACCGTCCCGCTCGACGACGTCCAGGTCGGGTTGCTGATCTGCTACGACGTCGAGTTCCCAGAGACGGTGCGATCGCTCGCACTCGCCGGGGCCGACCTCGTCGTCGTCCCGACCGCGCTCATGCTGCCGTACGACGTCGTGGCGCGCACCCTGGTACCGGCGCGCGCCTATGAGAACCAGGTGTACGTCGCCTACGTGAACCGCACCGGTCACGAGGCGGACCTCGAGTACTGCGGCCTGAGCTGCCTGGTCGCACCCGACGGCTCGGACCTCGTTCGCGCCGGCACCGGCCAGCAGGTCGTGTACGCCGACCTGGACCTGGCGGCGCTGCGTGCGTCAAGTGGTTGTGTCGTCACCGCGACGCTGTGACCTGCGGGTTTGTGGTGGCCAGGGCCGGGGTCGACCGCCGACCTTCCGATTTTCAGTGCCGGTCGAGGGGTCCGGAGGGGTCCATCGGCGTAGATCAACAGGCCTCTGACCTGCGGTTTTGCTAAACGATCTTCCGGGGCTGTCCGCCGGAATCCAGACCTGCTGTTAGCAAAGTGTTAGCAAGATCGCGGCCCTGGACGCGTGCTCAAGGTGACGCTGTGTGTTCGCTCGGCGTGCCTGCCGGGCGGGCGCTTGAGGACGCCCACGGGAGAAGACCGCGTCGGTTACAAGCGAGCTACCGGCTGTCACCAGTTGGGCGGACGCGACGTACGACTGCCGCGGCAAGCCCGTTCGCACACCCACTCCGGCGACCGGGCGATGTGGGAGCGGGCAGCGACGCGTTCAGTAGTCAGGCTCACGAAAACACCCGGTTGATGATGGCGACGAGTGCTCGCGCGGTCTCTTGGTCCAATTGGATGGACTGGCTCACGGTGCCTGCGTCCTGTCGGTCGGGGGACCCGTAGGTGTCGATCTGCAGCACTCTCGCCAGCCCGCTCGGTTACTCGCCATCCGGCGCTGCACGTGCTGTGATCTCGACCCGTCGACTCGCTCGCGAGCTCGGAAAACTCGGTGATGAACGCCATGGCCTCTGTCTAGCAGTCCGACTGGTCGGCTCTAGCTTCTTTCGCTGGAAGCTGTGAAGCTGCGTCCTCGTGGACGGGGAGGTCGGTTACGCACGCTTCGTGCGCTCGACGCTGACTCCAGCCGAGGCCGCCGAGCTGGACGTGGTTGATCGCCTTGCCGAACAGCTCAGGGAACATCTCGCCGCAGAGGCGGGCCGCATCACACGCGTGCACGTTCATCGGGCGTCCAGCATGGCGGTCCAGACGATCGTGTCCGAGCTCCTGCAAGAACGTCTGGGCTTTTCGGAGGAGGTCGTCCTCAGCCCCGAGTCGGGGTTCGTGACCCAGGCGCGTCCAGACTTCTTCTTTGCACTTGGCGCGGCTCGTGGGGTCCTCGCTGAGGTCGAACGAGGCGGAACGACTGCACCAACAATCACGACCTCAAGGACATGTGGAAGGCGCACATCGCTGCTGACGCCCACCACCTGTTCCTAGTTGTCCCTCACGCGAACTGGGCGGAGAACGGCCGCACACGTGAGAAGCCGTTCCTGCGGGTTTCTCGTCGACTCGGTGCCTTCTTCGGAAGCACCCGCCGCGAAGTCGATGTAGTCAGCGCCCATGTCTTCGGGTATGGCGGAACGTCCCTCCACCTGGACGAGTGATCGCACCCGGACAGGAGCCCTATCCGTTCATCGAATTGGCCCGTTTGGGCAGCATCTCGGCGGCGACTCGCAGAATGCGCGGAGCCACGGAAGGGATCGCGAGTGGAGACGAACGTTCGGACACCGCTTGACATCTTCAACCTGTGTCAACGGCAGTCGAAAACTGACCCCCTTCCGGCAGTTGAAAGTTGACCCCCTCAGTCGTTGTCGTTGGTTTTGGTGGCCGCGGGGACGCGGCCGAGGTCTCGGTCTTTGAGGCGGTAGCTGTCGCCCTTGAGGCTGATCACTTCGGCGTGGTGGACCAGGCGATCGATCATGGCTGCGGCGACGACCTCGTCGCCGAAGACTTCGCCCCACCGGCCGAAGGGCTTGTTGCTCGTGACGATCAGGGAGGCGCGTTCGTAGCGGCTGCTGACGAGCTGGAAGAACAGGTTCGCCGCCTCTGGCTCGAAGGGGATGTAGCCGACCTCGTCGATGACGATCAGCGGGTAGCGCCCGAGGCGTCTGAGCTCGTCTTGGAGCCGACCGGCGTGGTGGGCGTCGGCGAGGCGGGTGACCCACTCCGCGGCGGTCGCGAACAGGACTCGGTGGCCGGCTTGACAGGCTCGGATCGCCAACCCAGTGGCGAGGTGCGTCTTGCCGGTGCCGGGCGGTCCGAGCAGCAGCACGTTCTCCTTCGCGGTCACGAAGTCCAAGGTCCCGAGATGGGCGATGAGGTCGCGCTTGAGACTGCGGGCGTGGTCGTAGTCGAACTCCTCCAGGCTCTTGCGGGCCGGGAACCGTGCGGCGCGGATCCGGCCTTCACCTCCGTGGCTCTCACGCGCGGAGACCTCGCGTTGGAGGCAGGCGACGAGGAACTCCTCATGCGTCCAGGACTCCGCCCGGGCCCGTTCGACCAGCCGCGGGACGGCCTCCCGCAACGTCGGTGCCTTCAACGCCCGGGTCAGGAACGCGACCTCCGCGGCGAGGTCTTTGCTCGAGGAGGCCGTCGCTGTCGTGGTTCGGTTGCTGCGGGTCGTCATGCGACACCACCCTGCAGATCGGTGCCAGCGAGATCGATCGCGGTGTCGGTGAGGCCGAGGGCCGCGTCGTAGTCGCTGAGAGCTCGGGTCTGGACATCGGCGGCTGCCGGTGGACGGACGATCGCGACGCGGGAGTGCCGCATCGCGTCGGCGGCGGCGACGTGCTCAGGCAGGCTCAGGGTCTGGTGCTTGGCCCAGATCCGCTCATGATCGGCGACGAGGCTGCCGTCGCAGAACACCCGGATCCGTTGCAGGTCAGCATGAACGTCGACGCGGCGCCCGATCACGGCCGGATGGACCGAGTAGTCGTTGCTGTCGAGCCGGACGTAGTGATCGCGCGCGAGGCGTGTCGTGCTGCGCCAGCCCGTGACCGGCGTGACCGGTGGCAGGGTGAGCATCGCGGCGACGTCCGCGGCGATCCGGTCGGTCGGGGCACAGCCCAACGCCCTGCGCGGTCTCGCGTTGACGACGGCGAGCCAGCTGGTGAGCTGGGCGTTGAAGTCCTCCGGGCCCGTGAACGTCCGGCCGGGCAGGAACGACCGCTCGAGGTAGTCGTGGAACCGCTCCACCAGGCCCTTGGCCTCGGGGTCGCGGGGCTTGCAGACGATGACCTTCGTCCCGAGCGTTCCGCGGAATCCCTGACAGGCCTCGGTCAGCTCGGTTTCCGCGCGCGA
>CAWDZK010000006.1:0-1153026 GCA_963807005.1 uncultured Actinomycetota bacterium
TCTACGGGACTACCGCTCCCTCACTCGCGTCGGAGAAGGCGACCGCCACAGCTGCGCCGCGACTACTGCGCAAGAGGCGGGTTCAGAAATCATGGACCGCTTGAGGTCGCAGTGCGAGCAACGCCGCGTCCAGGGCGTTGGTCCGCAGCGTCGGCTGCAGCTGAGGTGACTGCCCGAGGCCGCAGCCTCAGGCTGTGCGGGTACTCCTCGAGCGCGTGTGCGAGCAGCCCGACTGATCTTGCGGTGGTGAAGATGATCTCGCCCGTGGTGGCCGGCAATCCGCAGACCAGGATGAGGGCTGCCAGGGCGAGGTCCACGTTGGGGAACGCGCCGAGCTCGCGAGCGGCGCTGATGGTGAGCCGCTCGATGTCGTGCGCTGTGGTGGGGTCCAGCCGAGCGACAAGGGCGAGGATTATCTCCGCCCTGGGGTCAGGTCCTCGGTAGACCTTGTGTCCGAATCCGAGCGGTCTGGGCGGGAGGTCGCCGGATGAGAGCCACGAGCGAAGCTGCTGCGCGGCGATGGTGCTGGCTCCTGCTTGCCGAGGGCCGCGCATAGCGGCGGACCCGGCCAGCAGGACCATCCAGGGGTCGGCGTGGGTGCCGGCGGCAGCTCGGGCAGCCATCGTCGAGGCGGTCAGCTCGTGATCCATGAGGCAGATGAGCGTCACGCTGAGCGCGTGGTGTTCGTCGGATGTCGGACTTCGCCCTGTCGCGCCGATCCACAACGCGGTCGCTACGTCATGGTCGACCGTGACTGGGTGTTCGGCCGCGGCGCTGGTCATCAAACGGATCGCGGCGCGTCCCACCTCTGGAACGTGCTCGAGGGTGAGGTTGTGCCGAGAAGAGTCGTGAGCGGCGCCGACTGTGAGCGCGATTTGCATGCGGTCCACCGGTAGTGGCGTGTGCTCGGCGAAGATGAGGGCGGCACGGGATGCTTCCGTCATTTCGGGCCGGAGGGCCCATGACGAGTCGTGATGGGGAACCTGCCACAGCATGTCGGCGGCTTGCTCGAAGGAGCTGTCAGCGGCTAGTTGCGCGATGTCATGGCCACGGAAGCGCAGTCTGCCTTGGGGATCGAGCTGGGTGACGTCGCTCTCGAGCAGGATCGCCAACGAGGCCGCCGAGGTCCTGGCCCTGGCACGAGCCAGGGTCAGAACCTCGTCACGGTCGAAGTGGGAGACGCGCCGGCCTCGAGCGTCGATAGCAGTGGAGCTGGTTAGGACGCCGCGTGTGACGTAGGCGTAGATGGTCGAGAGCCGGACACCCAGCACGTCTGCGGCCTGCGCGGAGGTCAGCACGGTTGACCTCTGGTTCCACGATCGTTCACTTCTGACCTAACCCTCTCCTGGTCCTCAAGACCGCCATTATGCGATCCATGTCAGGGCACGCCCGTGGCCATTCCCGAGAGCTTGAGCCTGGCCATCGAGCGAGAGCACGAACAAGGTGTCGGGAGTCGGTATCGACTGCGGGAGGTCGACGTCGACCACGCCGCGTCCCTCGTAGCTGATCCAGTGTCCAGCAGACGCGAGGGCCGTTGACGCGAAGCGCCGACGCTCCGCGCGGTCGTGCAGGTAGTTGAGCACGGCGCTGTGGAAGATGACCAGTGTCGCGTCGGCGGGGGCGGCTGCGGCAAGCGCTGGCAGCAGCTCGTTGAGGTCGCCGCGCTCGATACGAACTGGCTCCTCCGCAGCGATCTGGACAGCCGACCTGAGGCGCGTACGGCGGTCATCCTGTTCCGGCCACACCAACGTCTCGAGCCACTTCATGGCGTCGGGATCGCGGGGGTCCAGCGGGTTCAGGTCGATCCCGGCCCGCCACACGATTTCGGGCACCCTGCGGCTTAGCGGGACGGGCCCGTCGATACTGCACGGAAGGACGACGCGGCTCGGTCCCTGCTCGGGGTCCACCTCCACACCGTTGCTGTACCGATAGCTGTAGCGGTCGGGGTACAGACACAGCCCGGCGGCTGCCCCTACTTCGAGAAGCGCGAGTGGGCCGGTCAACTGTTGGAGGATGGGCAGCAAGACGGCGCACCGGCCCGGCTCATTCGTCTGAGTGGTGCGTGATTGGATGACGGCCCTCACGCGATCCCAGTCTGCCAACACGACATGTCGAAGCGCGGCGAACGAGCCCGGCTGCGCCCCACACCAGCGCGCGGCGGCGAAGACCAGGTTGGGCTGCTGCTGGGCGACGGTCATGGTGCTGAGCAGCCTCAGCACCTCCTGATCCTCCGCGACACCCGTAGCCCAGATTTCGTAGCACGGCGACTGACCGTGAGCCTCGACCTCTGCGAACCGGCGGTACCTGGTTGCGATGGCTTGCGTCATGCCGTCAGCCAACTGGGTCGCCGTGCGATTCCACCACGTTGACGCAGTCAACCCATGTCCCGTGAGCCGATCCCTTCTGGGACGACCTGGACTCGATGGCTGCTCCGCCCGGAGCCTCGCCGGAGGGCATTCCGCTTGCGAGACGTCAGGATCTAGCTGATGTGCGGGTCGGGTGGACGACCGCTGGAGGGACTGGTCTATTGACGTGGTCTCGGGTTGTGGGCGCGGCGGTGATTGGTGTTCTTGACGCGGTTCTGGCAGGTCACCCCGCAGAATCGCCGGGTTCCGTTCTTGGAGCGGTCGACGTATGCCCGGTCACACCTCGGGGCTTCGCAGACGCCAAGTCGTCCGGCGTCTGCGCTGCCGATTGCCATCGTCAGCGCGGCTGCACAGCCAGCCACCCACCCGTCCCCTAGGCGGTCGGTCGGCCCGTGAAAATGCATGTGCCAGGCCCCGCCGAACAGGTCGAGCCGCGGTTGCGGGCACGTCCAGCGCAGCAACTCATTCACTCTGGCGGCAGCATCGTTGAAGTCTTCGTCGGCTACTGCCTCGAAGACCGGCCTAGCCTCAAGTGCAAACCGCTGAAGTATCGCCGCGTCTTCATAAGTGACGGTCGGCGCCCGGTCCTCGCGGATCAGAGTCTGGCTCAGCACCTGGCGCAAGTAGCTTCCGGTTGGCGGGTTCGACTCCCGGCCGCCAACCTCCTCACAGGTCAGCAGATTCACCATGTCAGTGGCAACACGCAACAGGTCGGTGACGTGACTGTCAAAACGCACTTGAGCAGTGTAAGCCCCAGGTCTAACCTCCTCCCCGTGACTATCAAAAACATAATAGACAGTCCGGTGGATGCTGAGCCGGTAACCGGATTGCCACGGTCGGTGAAGGTCCTGCTGGTGGCTCGATTCGTCAACCGACTGGGCGCATTCTCGGTGCCGTTTCTGGCGGTCCTGCTCGTCCAAGAACATGACGCGAGCGTGACGCTCGCCGGCGTCGTGGTGGGGGTCTTCGGGTTGGCGACGATCCCGTCTCGCCTGATCGGGGGGCGACTCGCAACACGGGTAGGCACCAAGAACGCGGTGATCGTGGGACTCGCCGGGACTGCAGGATCGCAAGTAGTCATTGCTTCGGCGCCATCGCTGGCGGTCGCCTTCGTTGGGGCGGCCCTGCTCGGCCTCTGCTTCGAGATCTACGAGCCCGCCAGTCAGGGCCTGGTGGCCGATGTGACCCCCGATCACCTATTGCCCCGCGCCTACGGTCTGTTGGGGGCGGCTCTGGCCGCGGCGGGACTCGCGGCTGGGTTGCTCGCGGCGGCGATTGGTCGCTTTGGGTTGTCGTGGCTCTTCGTCATCGATTCCGGCACGGCGATCGCTTGCCTGATACTTGTGGCCTTGATGCTGCACCCAGCCCGCCACCCGGCAGAGAGCGAAGAGGACAGCGACGCTGCTCATTCACCATGGCGAGACCACAGACTGTGGCTACTCATGGCCACCGGAACCAGCTTCGCGATGATCTACATGATCGTGCCGATGGCCATGCCCCTTGCGCTGGCCATAGAAGGTAGGCGGGCCTCTGACGCAGGACTGCTTGAGGCACTGTCGGCCTTGGTCGTCATCGCCGCCCAACCCGTTCTCCGGACGACGGGCAAAATCGCGCTGCGGCTGCTTGCCGGATACGGACTCCTCGCCCTCGGGTTCGCGGTAGCCGGGCTGATGCCAGATCTGCCCGGTTACGCAATCGCCGTCACCGTCATGGGCCTAGGCGACGTGCTCCTTCTCGGCTACTCATACACCCTGGTCGCACGCGTAGCACCACCCAACGCGAAGGCCCACTACTTCGCCGTCTACGGCATCACCTGGGGAGCCGCACTCACTCTTGGCCCCCCACTGATGGGTTACCTGATCGCCTTCGGTCCGCGAGCAATGTGGTTCGCCTGTGCCAGCACAATGGTGGTCACCGGCCTCGCTCAACTATGGATCACCCGGCGGCTTGTGCCCCCCACCCGCGAGTGTTGACGAGCAGGAACGCCACCGACCTCGGGTCATGACTGCGTTCCGCGCGCGGCCGTCCCGCTCCGGGATCGATCAGCGGTTCAGGCTGGTTGGATTTCTGGCGCGCAGCACGCCGACCAGGCTGACGGCTGAGACGATCGCCCAGACTCCTTCGAGCAGCAGAAAGCCCCACTGCTGCTCCAGGACGGCCTCGACGGTCAGGACGGCTGAACCAACGAGATTCAATGTCAGATAGCGCAATGACTTCTGGTCCAGAACGCCGCGCTGCGACAGCGCGAAACCTGCCAAGACAAGTAGCGACCCGACGATTTGAACGAACTGACTCATGACGCGACCCCTTCAAGAAAGCGTCGTCTTGGCTGACCGGGTACGGCGCATCTCGTCCGGGACGCCGTCGCATCATCGGCGGCACCGAGGTCATTATCGCGGAGGGTTCGAGATCGATGCCTGGCGTCACCGCTAGGCGATCCCCAAACGATCGCGGACTAGGGATTCCTCCACGTCATGGGCGGCGGAGCATCGCGACACCGCTGGCCGTTGGGCTTACGAGAGGTCCGGACATGTCAGCGAGTTCATGGTTTCGGTGCCGCGTTTCGGTTCTGCTTCAGAGGTCGCCTAGCGCGAAGATCGATTCGATCTCCTCCCGTAGGCGAACGTGGTCGAAGTCGACGAACTCATGCGAGGTAGCGAGCCGCGAGGCGAGCTCGGCGAAGATCAACAACGTCCTTCTCAAGGCGGAGGCGCTGTCAGCGGTGTCGAGGTGACCCCAGCAGCCGTGAAGAGCCTCACGCACATCCGGATCCATCCACTCGTTCATCCAGGTGCCGAGGTAGCGAGTGTCGTAGTCATGGCCATAGCGAGCCTGGTGGTCCCACTCAATGATGCGTAGCAGCTCCACCTTCAAATCGTTGTCGCGGAACTTGGCCGCCCACAGTTCCCCGCGTACGAGAGCCTTGGCCAACATGAGCGCGGCTGCGTACCCCCAGTTCGCCGCTTCGTCGAACTCGTTCTGGGTGGGCGGCGCCGCCGTCCCCATGGCGTCTCGTATCGAGCGTCCGTGACCGTCCTTGTCGAGGAGCACTTCATACGGCCTGTCGTATGTCGCAGCCTTGAGCCTGTCAGCGTCGATGAGGGTGAAATCCAGCTTCCCGCCGGCGTAGTACACCAGCCTCGTTGGATCACCGTCCGGGTTCTCCAGGCGCTCAACGACGAGGACCTCTCCCAGTCTTTCCCACCAAGACTCGTCTGAGACCAGTCCTTCGACGTTGGTGGTGTAGAGGTTGATGTCGCGGTCTGAGAGTGGATGTGCCGTTCGAGATCCTCCCGAACCGGTCAGTACAAGGGCACGGACGTCGTCGTTGTCGTGCGCCCACTTCAGAAGACCGGCAAGGGTGTCCTCGTAGTCCATGACCATGAGTGAAGTTTGTCAAAGGCTCGGCTGAGCAGTTCACGAGGAGTCGCTGTCCGGCCATCAGTGCGATGAGGCGACAGAGAGCCGCACACGGATCGACTACCGGGGCCTGTTGGTCAGGAAGCCGGCCAGGGCTGCAGTGAGTTCGTTGGGGGCTTCCTCGGCCATGTGATGGCCGGAGTCGATGCCGTGGCCGGCGACGTTGTCAGCCCAAGCTGCCCAGATGGCAAGCGGGTCTCCGTAGAGATCCTCGAGGTCGTCACGCAGGGACCACAGCACTAACAGGGGCTGCTCCAGGCGTCGACCAGCATCACGGTCGTCCCGTTCATAGTCGGCGTCGAGCGTCAGACCGGCTCGGTAGTCCTCGAGCATGCCCTTGACCACTTCCGGATCGTGGATCGCAGCGCGCCACTCAGCGAAGTTTTCTTGCCCCATGGCGGTGGGGTCTGCTTGGTACCACGCGTCCGGGTCGACACCGATGACGCGTTCGGGGATGTCGGGCTGGGCGAAAAAGAACCAGTGCCACCACGCGGTGGCGAATCGGGCGTCGGCACGATCGAGGTGCTCGGAGATAGGGAGGCAGTCCAGCAGGGCGACCTGTCCGATGCTAGAGGGATGGTCCAGCGCCATGCGCAGTGCGTAGTAGCTGCCGCGGTCATGGCCGACAACCGCGAACCGGTCATGGCCTAGTTGCTTCATGGCGTGCAGAAGACGCGTGGCACCGACTCGCTTGGAGTGGGCTGAGTGGTCAGCTGTCGGTTTCGGCTTGTCCGATCGGCCATAGCCGGGAAGGTCAGCGCAGACCACGGTGAAGCCCCGGTGAAGCAAGGCAGGGGCGACACGATGCCAGGTCGCAGACGTACGTGGATGGCCGTGCAGCAACAGCACCGCCGGTCCTTTGCCCGCAGAACGAACGAACAGCTGAAGGTCGCCCGCGTCGACCATCCCCTCGGTGAAGCCATCGAACATGCGGAGAGTCTGACATTCCGTCGGATCACGGGCGGAGAGTCCTGATACGAACGACGCCAGGCGACCGGCTCCGCGTGACCGGAAACCGAACCGGTTGCGGGCGAGAGTTCGAGCAACTCGAGCGTCGAAGTGAACAACGACGCTTCACCGCAAGTGGATGGTCGCGTGGAGCGTGACCACAAGCCGATCTGTTCACCGAATCGGTAGCCTGCGGCCATGGTTGCCCCGACTCCAATCGCAGTGGCGGCTCTTGTGCGCGACGGCCTCGTGCTGATGGTGCATCGCCACCCACTGCCCTTCGCATCCTGATCAAGCGCCATGGGACGGCTCCCGAGCGGTTCAGAGACCGGCACCCAGGATGGTGACTGCTTCGGCGATGAGGGCGGCGTTGTCAGCGGCCGGGCTGCCATCGCTCATCACGAGGGTGTCCTCGAGGCCCACTCGGGTGGACAGGCCGCGATCGCGGGCATGCTCGAGTGCCGGCCAGCAGCTACTGCCCTCGCCGTGCAACAGGATTGGCTGCTCGATCCCGTCGAGCATGCGCAGGAGGATGTCGGCACGCTCGGCGGTCCTGCTCGCCGAGAGGCCGTCCGGGAGCTCCACCAGGACGCGCAGGCACCGAGCTCTCAGCGACGACGCGAGCCATTGCGCCACAGCGTCGCCGTGCCATAGCCCGGCCTCGACAGCGATTCCCCGGTCGAGCAGACATCTCGCGACGTACTCGGCGCCCGGCTCATGCCAGTTCACTGAGGCGAAGTCCGGCAACACCGACCAGGACCGGATCGCACTCACCCGCGCGGCGGGGTCGGGTTCAGCCCAAGCTCCGGTGGTCACCCCGATTCGCAGTCGCGGGGCGGCAGCGCGCACCGCGGCGATCGCCGCATTGGTGGACGCAGCCCCGAAGGTGTCTTTGCCGGCGTCGTCTTTGACGTGAAGGTGCACCGCCTGCGCACCGGCGTTCAGCACGTGCCGTGCATCCGTGGCCAACTCCGTCGCAGTGACGGGAAGCGCATCGTGTTCGCGAGGGTCGCGGCCACCGTTCAGACACGCTTTCAACATCACCAGCCGACTGTCCCACAACGGAATCCGCTCGCGGTGATCGGCGGGACCATCCCCGCCGCGCACTCCGTCCACTGCACGAGGTTAGGCATGCGAGGCGCACGTTCACGTTCACGGCGACGTGCTCGCTAGATTCCTTTCGCCACGACGACGCGGCGGCTCTGTACTCAAAGGCGTTGAGGTGTCCGTGAGAGGTCAGGCGTCTGCCAGATGGGGTGTGGTGCACACGCCCAGCAAGACACCGTCGGGCGACTGGAAGCGCGCGATGATCTGCCCCCATGGCTCGGTGCGGACCGGGTGGACAAGGTCATAGCCTTGCCCGTGAAGTTCTGCCGTGGCGGTCTCGACGTCGTCTCCCTCGAACTCGATCGTGGCCTGCGGGACCGGGTGCGTTGCTGGCCATTCCTGGGTACCGAAACAGGCGTGAGCAGCCTCCGACAGGGGCCACACCCCGAAGTGCTTGGCGCCCTCGATGCGTTCCGAGTACCGGTACTCGGAAGTCGGGACACTGGTTGGCGCCCGTAGCGGAAGGCCCAGAGTGTCGACGAAGAGGCGGAGGTCCTGACTCGGTGTGCTGCTGATGACGGCAAATCCAGCGACAAAGAGAACGTTCATAAGCTGAGCCTTTCATCCCGTTGCGGCCTTGCTCTGACTCCCATTCAGCGATGGTCAACTGGGACGCTGCTCGACGCAGCGGCCGAGTAGCCAGTGGACGTACAGGAGTTCGTCCGGCACCGTGGCGAGGTGAGCGAACAAGCTGGTCGATGGACCAAGGCCACGGTCTACCCCGACATGTGGGTGAATCCGGACGATGACCCGCGCAACAGTGAGGGAGTCAGCCCGGACGGCGAGCTGGCGACATTGAAGGACTACCTACATAACTACCGGCTCACGCTTCGGATGAAGTGCGAAGCCCTGGATGCGGAGCAACTGGCGCGACGGTCGGTGCCGCCATCGACCATGTCCCTTCTTGGCCTGGTCCGCCACCTCGCGGAGGCAGAACGCGACTGGCGCAACTGGATCACCCCCAACGATCCGTCGCCGAGTCTGTACGGCGGGGGTGGAGCCGACTTCGACGGGGCGGTTGCCGAGCAGGAAGTAGTCGAGGCAGCCTGGGTCGACCTTGCCCGAGAGCAGGCTGCGACCGACGCCATGTTGGCCGAACACCCGGATCTCGGAGAGCGGCTAGGCAAAGACGGCATCGCTGCTAGGGAACTGCTGATCCATCAGATCGAGGAGTATGCCAGGCACTGCGGGCACGCTGACCTGTTGCGCGAGTGCATTGACGGTCGCGTCGGACAATGACCGATGGTGGTGGATCCCTCTGTGGCACGCTCCGCATGCCGATCCGCCAGCGGGGACGCGCCGGTGGCAGTGGAGATGCGGACGTTTGGCGCTAGCGTTCTCACGTGTCGATCTCACTGAAGTACGCAGTTGTGGAACGAGAGCGTCGCTATCGACTTCGACGGCTTCCTGACGGTGTTTCGAGCACCAGGGAGATCCTTGATCGGTACGTGACAGACACCCGGCTTCGCCTCCGCGAAGTGCGAGAGAGCGACGGCACCGTCACTCGTAAGCTCGGACATAAGGTGCGCATCACCGATGGTCCTGCCGAGGTAGCGTGCACGAACTTCTACCTCGATAACGAGGAGTGGGCACTCCTCACCGCTTTGCCGGCCCGATTGCTCCGCAAGCGGCGGCACATGATCCATCGGGATGGGCTGCTGGTCGCCGTCGACGAACACGAGAACGGCACGCTGATTGCCGAAATCGATGACGGCGATCAGCCCTCCGACTTCGTTCCCGAATGGCTCGACGTCGTGGACGACGTGACCGCTGACGAAGCGTGGACCGGCGTCCGACTCGCCCACTAGCGCTCATCGGTCAGATCCGGGCCTCCCCGTAAGAGGTCCGCTTCTGGCGACTTTCCAGAGCTCGGATCGTGCAGCAGACCCTCCTTCTCGTACAGGAACCAGACGGGCCGGACGGTCGGCCCGTTGGGACCGTTGGCCGCGACCCTGGCGACAAGAGGCTGCGCCAGGTGGTTCTCGATGTCGATCGTGGAGAGCAAGTCGACCACCGCTCCTCGGCTGTGGCCCGGCTGTTGCGCCTCAGTCGAGCCGTTCAAGGCGCGCCTCCAGGGCGTCGAGACGGTCGTTCCAGAAGGTCGAATAGGTCGCTGCCCAGGCCACGACGTCTTGTAGAGGCGCTGCGTTGAGGGTATGGATCCGTTCGCGTCCGCGCCGGGTGGATGTGATCAGGTCCGCATCCTCGAGAAGGCCCAGGTGCTTGGCTACCGCCTGCCGACTTATCGGGAGGCGCTGACACAGGTCACTGAGACTCTGCTCGCCGCGATCCCTCAGGAGATCCAGCAGCATCCGTCGATGCGGTTCGGCCACCGCTCGGTAAACCCCTGCGCTCATCCTTGGACAATAAGGCAACCATATGGTTGCCTGTCAATGACGGGCGGTCGTCCAGCGATGGGAGGCGGAGCGGTGTACGGAAGGATCCAGGCCACCGATGCGGGCTACTCGCTCTCCTTCACCCGCGAACTAACGGCGCCCATCGAGCGGGTGTGGGAGATGCTGACCAGTCAGGCGGCCCGCGCGGACTGGCTGTTCGACGGCACTATCGAACCGGGCGTGGGTGGCCACGTTCACCTCTTTGACGCTCACCACACGATCACCGGACAGGTGACCGCCTGGCAGCCGCCCCACCTACTGGCACTGACTTGGAGCAGTCCGGACGCCCCACACGGGGAGGTGAGGTTCGAGCTCACCGAGACTGAGAGCGCCACCTGTCGCCTCCACGTGGTGCACACCACCGACCACGCTGCAAGGCCTCGCAGCCTCGCAGCCGGTTGGCACGCCCTGCTGGAGAGCCTTCTTGTTTCCCTAGACCTGGCACCGGCTGGGACCCAGCCCAACTTTGACGCCTTCGTACGTGACTATCTCGACGTGCCGATCGAACGGCCCGAGCGCACGTGACCATCGCCGTCGATGCGTGGCTGACTGGCCGTCGCGCCGCGATCTTCGGGATCGGCGTTGTGGCGTTGGAGTTCGCCGCCGCCGTGGCGACCCTGCTAGTCACAACCCTGCTGCCCGTCGTGGCGCGCGACCTCGACGCCGCCGATCAGCTCGCCGTCCTCGTCAGCGGCTCCACGATCGGGCTGTTCACTGCCATGGCAGTGGCGTCTGCGATCCTCGATCGGATCGGCGGACGGCTCGCGTTGATGGTTGGGCTGGCATTGACGCTCGCCGGTGGCACTTGGACAGCCACCGCGGGGAGCGCATGGTCCTTCGCAAGTGGACGGTTCGTCACCGGCTTCGCCGCCGGGCTGCTGGCCGTCTTTGGTGTCTCCGCAGCTATCAAGCACCTCGACGAACGCATCCGTCTCCGAGTGATCGCGGCCTCGACCGCAATGTGGATCCTGCCCGGACTCCTCGGCCCTCCCGCAACCGTCGGACTCGAGCACTTGGTGGGTTGGCGGTGGAGCATCCTGCTGCCGATACCAATCGTGCTCCTCGGCCAGTTATTGGTGGTCCGGACCGCACCCCGGTCACAGCCTGCAGACCGCGTCACCAGCCGCCGACCCGGGCTGACCCTGCTCGTTCCCCTCGGTGTCGCTGGCTTCGTCGCTCTCACCGAAGTAGGGCTCTGGCCAGTCGCTCTACCGGCACTCGGCCTGGCTGTCGCCGGGTTCGCGGCCATGATGCCGCCCGGCACCCTGCGACTCCGACGCGGATCACCCAGCGCCATGGCCGGACTCACCCTCTTCGGGGCTGGCTACTTCGGAGCCACCAGCCTCGTCACCCTCGCTCTCACCGATGTCCTTGGCTCCTCCTTGGCACAAGCTGGGTGGGCACTCGGAGCGGCGCCCGTGGCCTGGGCCCTCGCCACCCTTGCCATCCCCAAGCTCCGCGATCGCGGACACGCACCCGGTCCAGCGTTCGGATTCGCGGTCACGACGCTCGGCGTGGTCGTCACTAGCGTTCTCCTGTTCACAGGTGCCCCGTACCCGCTCGCGCTGATCGCGTGGACCGCTGTCGGCGCGGGCGTCGGCGCCGCTTACCCCACCCTCTACCTGCGCGCAACGACGCCTGACACAGCGACCGATGCCAACGCCCTAGCTTCGGCCGTAATCACGACCGAGAGTTTCGGCGGCCTGGTGGGCAGCGCGGCAGGCGGCGCCGTCATCTCCGCGGCCCTGCGCGCCGGAGTTCCTTCGGGAACCGGATACGGGCTCGCCTACCTGGGATTCGCCGGCGTCCTCGGCGCGGCCACCGTGGCAGCCGCCCGTAGTGGCAAACCGTCGGCGCTCGCACACTCGTCGGTCTAACGAGTACGTCCGGCCCATTTCGTAGGGCCTCGTCACGCGGTGCGCGACCGGTGCGGGATCCGCTTCCGGCGACCGATATGCGCCGCGTGGTGAGCACGGCTGAGTCGCCGCACGTCGTTCCGGCAATGGGAGCAGTCAGGAGCGGCTGGAAGTCGGACCGGTGAGTGCGCGCCGCTATCGTGCGAGGTTGACGCCGGTCCAGGATTCGTCCTCGCTCACGTCATCCACGACATCGAGCCAGTCGGGGACAAACTTCGAGGGTTGGTCGCCGTCATCGATCTCGGCGATAAGGGGTGCCGTCTTCGTGCTCGTCAATTGCGACGACCAATCCATCCCGATGGACCATGTGTCGCTTCTTGGTGAGGAGCTGAGCAGGCAAGGCGGTGAGGACGACCCACTCCTCGTCGTTCAGGGAGAAGTTCGTGCAGGCAACTTCGGCAGGTCCGTCGCTGATCCGGACCTTGTGTCCAAGCTTGCGGGTCACCGTCCCGTCGCCTTCTCGCACTTCGCGCAGGCGCAGACGTGTTCCCGTCACATACCGATCAACGATTTCCTTGGTGCCGCTCACGCCCGCGGGGAGGCTCACAAGGAGGTACCGTCGCTCCCTTTCCACAATCGCGTACTTAGTGAAATCGACACGAGCCGAGGCTAGAGCTGGACGCCCAGACACCGCTGTAGCGGGTGCGCGCGCACCCCAGGGGCAAGGCCGCGCGTTCGCGGTCCCCGGAAGCCGATCCTCCTCCGGCGATACCGGCGCTCACCCTTGGCATCGACGAGTTGCGGCCAGGCGGCGCCGTAGGCCACTTCCGCAACCGAGGGATCGCCGGAGATCCAGTGGGATGTGCAGACCCGGGTGAGCGTGGACGCCCTCAACGCGGCTACGAAGAGGCTTTCGACCAGGATCGGATACGAATGAGGGCCGCCGCATCCCCATCCGCGAAGCCTCCGGGTCGCCTTTGCATGCTGTGCAGACAGCTCGCGTTCGCTATAGACCAACTGCATCCGTTGCCCGAGCCAACACGGCGCTCGACTGGCGCAGAGCCTTCTCGGCCCCGACGCTGAGCAGCGCGGATAGTTCGGTGGGGTCGTTGAGCAGATCATCGTGACAGATGCGGAGTGGTTCGAGCTCGGCGACGACGGCGTCCGTGACGGCCTGTTTAAGACTGCCGTAGTTCGCTATCGAGTCAGCCACTGCGTCGGGGTCTTGTCCGGTCAGCACGGCCAGTATGTCCAACAGGTTCGAGACGCCCGGCTTGCTCGCAGGGTCGTACCGGACGACTCTTTCCGAGTCCGTCACCGCGCGCTTGAACTTGCGCGCGATGGTGTCGGGTGCGTCCAGGATTCTGATGACTCCGAGTGCGTCGTCGGGTGCCGACTTGCTCATCTTCACCGCGGGGTCTTGAAGATCTGTCACTCGCGCGGCCAAGGCGGCCGGAGCCAGTTCCGGTACAACAAGCGTGTCGCCGTACAGGACGTTGAACCTGATCGCGAGATCTCGAGTGAGTTCGACGTGCTGGCTCTGGTCACCGCCGACGGGTACGCGGTCGGCTTCGTAGAGCAAGATGTCAGCGGCCATAAGGCACGGGTAGGTGAACAGTGAGGCTCTCGTGCGAGGCCTCCCGCCCTTCTCCTTGAACTGGATCATCCGGGACAGTTCACCTACATAAGCGGTGCACTCAAGCAGGTAACTCATCGCGAGATGGGTCGGCACGTGGGACTGAACGAAGACCGTACTTTGCGTGGGGTCGAGGCCTGCCGCGATCAACGTCGCTGCCGTAGAGAGCGTCGTGTGCCGGAACTGAGCCGGGTCTTGGGGTGTCGTCAGTGCATGGAGGTCGGAGATGAAGTAGTAGCCCTCTACGTGTTCCTGACGTTCAACGAAGCGGCGTAACGCCCCGAGGTGGTTGCCGAGGGTGAGGCGGCCGGAGGGGGTGATTCCAGACAGGTCGCGGCCGACGCCGCGCTTCTCGTTCATTGCTGTTCTCCGCTTCGGGTGGACTGGTCCGTCGAGGTCCCACTCCGTGCCTGGAGAACACAGAAGCCGCCCCGAGGGACGGCTTGGTCGTGCGCGAATGGCCGTCCGCTAGGACGGCCACCAGGTGCTGATGAAGTGCACGCTCACGCGGCAGAGCATGGCACACCAGACGATGACGCGTCATCATCCGGACATCGGTGCGCTTCAAGTGCGTTCCGGTGGCGGATCCCCTTACGGCACGTCGGGACCGGACGGCATTCGCAGACCGTAGGAACCTGCGTCACACCGCCGCCTGTCGGCGCGCATCAACGACCGGATTGCCGATGAGCGGTTGGTATGAACAGCTGGTAACGGTGGCGGGAGCACATGGCGCGCTTCGTTATGCGTAGCGTGAGGAGTCCGGCAGAACTACTCCTCATATGTGGCACGGTTCTCACCTCGGGACGGCGCTCGCCCAGAGGGTGAACTTCAGCGATCGGGCAGTCGACGGGCTACGGGGGCTCCGCTCGCGGCGGGACTCTCCCGCCGTCCGGAGACGCTGCCGTGTGGGACGAAGGTCGGCTGGGGCTCAGCCGCTGGTGGTGGTCGGGGGCGTGCTGGCCGCCGCCCGAGCCGATGCCCCTTGCGCCGGGACGGCCGGCCCTGACGGTGTCCGCGCCACGCGCAGCACCCCGATGACGGCACCGATGAGCCACAGCGCGAACGCCACGGATGCCATGCCTCCGCTCCAGAAGCCGGACAGGCACAGCACGGCGACGGCGTAGGACACCCAGGCGGCCCACGTCGACAGGGCGCGCGCCTGCTGGGCGATCCGCGTCGTCACGGCGACCAGCACCGCGCCGCCGGTCAGCCCGGTGAGCCCGAGGACTTGCCCCGCCATGCCGAGCGCGCGGGCGGTGTCCGGGTCGGGGGTGAACTCGTCCGACCACGCCGCGAACGCGCTCCCAACGTCCAGCGACACCCCTGTGATCAGCAACCCGCCGAGCAGCGCCGCCGCAGGCACGGCCGCGTGCGCGAGCGGGTCGCCGCCGGACAGCCGGTCCAGCACCTGACGCAGCCCCGAGGCAAACCAGAGCAGCAGCGCAACACCTGCCGCGAGTACGGGGACTCCGACGCCGGCGGCGGCCTGTCGCCCGCCGTCGTTCCTCTCGAGGATGGCGGCGTCCGACATGCTCGCCTGGTCCACACCGACCAGGTAGGTCAGCGCCAGCCCGACGACAAGCAGCACGACCGAAGCCGAGCCCGCCCATCCCGCGCGCTGAAGAGCTCTTGACTCGCCCATGCCGCCTCCCACGGTCGCGGCCACGGGTGGGTCGGGAGGTCATGCTGCAGCCACCTGGATCCGGCCCGCGGCGCGAAGTAGCGCCAGTCCGAGTGTGCACCCGTGCCGCGCCGCCAGTGAAGGGCCGCGGCGGACCTCAGCGCCCGGGGTGCTCGGCGGGCGCCGAGCCGCGGGTGTACATCGACTCCTCGAGTTCCCGCACGTGCGTGTGCCCCAGGTCGACTGTCGCGTGACGTAGTCGAACCCGTGAGCAGAGGCGACCGTTCGGCGCGTGTCATGACAGAGAAGTAGGCGCGGGCAAAGCGTTCTCATGCCGCCGGTCGTGCGCGTTCATAACCACCAGGCGATGCCCCAGTTCGCCGTCCTGGGGCGCAATCGCGGGCGCCGTGGCGCCCGATGGCGCTGCACCCATGCTGGTGATCGCTACATCACACGCAGTTCCGACCAGGACGGACCGTCCACGGTCGCCAGTACGACGGGGCCTTCCTGGCCAGGCCACGTCCCGCTCAGCCCTGCGTTCGCCGCTGGTGTCGTGGTGATGATGACCCGCGGCAGGGTGAGCCTGACGCCGGCGTCGATGGTGGTCGTCGTCCCGTTGTGGCTGACCACCGGCGCCGTCAGGCCGGGGCGCTGGCCGACGGCAAGGAGCCGCTGCCGCGGACGTGCGTCGTCGCTGGCTCCAGCACGAGTCCCGTATCGGTGGCGGCGTACAGGTCGGCTTCGCGGCCGCCGGTCAGGATCGCCCTGACCAGGGCGGTCACGTAGACGGGGTCGTGGCAGCCGTCGTAGATCCAGACGGTCGCCGAGCACGGCATGCGTCATGGTGGTGATCAGCGAGCCTTCGGCCCCTGTTCTGGGAGCACCTCGGTAGCTCAGCGGCACCTGCAGGACCTGGCCGTCGGCGGTGCCGAGCAGGTGCGTCTCCATCCCGACTTCGCCGTCGGGGTCGTCGAAGCGGTAGGAGCCGAGCTTGGTCAGGGTGGAGGCGTCAGCGCCGCCGAGCCAGGGTTGGCGTGGCACCCATGCCTGCAGCAGTTCGAGCTTGGTGGGGACGATGGTCGCAGGGTGATCGACAGCGCACCGCGTCAGTCTGGCAGACGAAGGATCTTCCTATCATCCGCGATGAGAGTGCGGTCATTCCGCCGCGAAGCGGCCACGTCACACCGCGCTATCTGGCGCCACTAAAGTCGGGCTATGGACCCGGGTGGCGTCGTCCTCTTCACTCTCGGTGGCACGATCGCGATGGCTGGCCACGGTGGCGGCGTGGTGGGTCGACTGAGCGGCCGCGATCTGGTTGGTGCCGCCAAGCTGGACGAACGTACAGCCGTCGTTGTGCGCGATCTTCGTGCCGTGCCGAGCGCGGACCTGTCGTTCGCCGGCATTCTTGACGCCATCGATGCGGCGGATGACGCAGTAGCTGCTGGCGCCTGCGGCATCGTGCTTACGCAAGGAACTGACACGCTCGAGGAGAGCGCATTCCTCATCGACGCGGTCTGGGCACACGACGCGCCGTTCATCGTAACTGGCGCAATGCGCAACCCCACGCTGCCCGGCGCGGATGGTCCGGCGAACGTCCTCGCGGCTGTCCAGGTCGCGGCGGCACCAGAGGCTCGAGGTCGCGGGGCGCTCGTCGTGTTCAATGACGAGATCCACGCCGCGAGACATGTCCGCAAGTCACACAGCGCGAGTACCGCCACCTTTACCTCTCCTGATCTCGGTCCGATCGGCCATGTCGTTGAGGGTGTTCCACGTTTCCTCGCACGGGTGCCACGTCATCCCCCCATCGCCGGGTTCTCGCGGACTGATCTTTCCGCGACCAGGATCGCGCTCTACACGACGACGTTCGACGACGACGGCCTGCTGCTTGACGGCATCGCGGACACTCACAACGGACTTGTGGTCGCGGGATTCGGTGTCGGTCATGTTCCAGGTGCCCTCGCGCCCGTGCTGGGCAAGCTGGTCGCCACGATGCCAGTGGTGCTGACGTCCCGTACCGGTGCGGGTTCGGTGCTCACCAACACGTACGGCGCCATCGGTTCCGAACGTGACCTGCGTGAGCGAGGCTTGATCGGCGGTGGGTTTCTCCACCCGTACAAGGCTCGGATCTGGCTGCGCATACTCGTCGCGGCAAGCGCTGGACAGACGAAATCGCGTCCAGCTTCGCCGAGTTCGGCTAGCCCGGCCGACCAGCCGAGGTGTCCCCGGGCCATGCGCTCATTCGGACCCCCACTGCCCTTCGGCCCTGAACCGACAGCACGACTTGAGCGCTTGCGCCGTCCTCAGTCTGCCTGGGTTACGGAAGGCCATTGCATGACAACGTCCTGTCATGCCGCCGAGAGTGGTCACTCCGCCGCGTGCACGGCGCATCCCCGCCTGACCCATCGGGTCTACGAGAGACGCGACGCCGTAGCCATCACCCGGCGGACGCGGTCAAACCCTTCCACGGAACGCACTCCCTTGTCGTGGAACGACATCAGCACTTGATCGTCCCCCGGGTCCAGTGCAGCGGCTTCCCTCCACATCGCCCGTTCCGCCTCACGCCAGTTGGCGCGTTCTTGCGCGGTGACGTCGACGAAGCCGGCCCCCTCCAACCCGCCGCGTAGGTCAACCCTCCGCAGGCGTTCCGGCACGGCCTTGTCGTGGGGGCCGACTGCTTCCCAGCAGGTCAGCACCACACGACCACCCGGACGCAGTATCCGCCCGATCTCGGCGTACGCCATCGCCGGAGCATGCGGGAACTGGATCGCATCAACGAGGACGACTGCAGAGCGACGAGCTGAACCGATCGGCGGTGCCTCTCTGGTGAGGGCTCGGTCTTGCGTCGCGAGGGCCTGCGACTACATCGGCCGGTACGCGTCGCGACGGTGCTCGACGCGAAGGACGATGACTTCTTGGGCGTCCTCGTTGATGCGGTACAGCACCCGGTAGGTCCCGCGGCGAGCAGACCAGATGCCTGTGAGGTCGTCGCGGAGGGGCTTGCCGGTTCGGTGGGGGTTCGCGACCAGCGCGGTGGTGAGGAAGTCGATCACGGCGCTGGCCACCGCCTCCGGCAGCCTCTCGGCGACGGCCCGCGCCGCGGGCGGAGTCAGGACGAGCTCGTACGGTGATTCCCCGGTCACGCGCGAAGGCGGCGGACGGCGTCGACGCCTCGAACGACATCGCCTCGAGCGTAGGCGGCGTCCGCCTCGCGGATGTCGGCGAGAGCCGTCGGGTCGCTCAGGACGTCGATCGTCTCTTCCAGCTGAGCGAGATCTTCGGGGCTGATCAGGACTGCAGCCGCGTGCCCGTTGCGGGTGACGATGACGCGCTCGTGCTGGTGCTCGACGCGGTCGACCACCTCACTGAGGTGGTCGCGGACTGATCGCAGCGACTCGGTGCTCATGGCCACAATTGTGGCGCACGATCGCCCGGAGTTCCAGCGCGTGCGCAAAGCCGTTCGCTGGTCGAGTGCGCCGACCCCGGGGCGCACCCGGGAAGATCAATGTCACCCAGGGTAGCCAACGCGGAAAACTGTGAAAGAAACGCTTGTTAGCAAAATGTTAGCAAGATCGCTAACAGAGAGTGTTCGTGTCGTCACTGCAACGCTGTGACCTGCGGGTTTGTGGTGGCCAGGGGCGGGGTCGAACCGCCGACCTTCCGATTTTCAGTCGGACGCTCGTACCAACTGAGCTACCTGGCCGTGCGGCCCGCCGCGCCCGGGGGCGCCACCGTGCCGCGGCGAGGCGGGGTCGGCCGCCTCGACCGGGGAGTCTAGCGGAGCGATCCGGCTGGTCCGCCCCGGCCGGCGCCGGCCGGACCTATGCTCCGAACAAGTGCCGGGTCGGGTCCGGCGCAGACGAGGGGGACGTCGATGGGGACGGTGCATCCCCCTGGGTCCGGGAGCCGGCCCGGTGGGCTGACCGGCGTGGCCGGGTGGTGGCAGCGGCTGGCGCCCTGGCGGCCCGAGACCGCGGGGGACCGCGCGCTGCTGGTCCGGGTCGGCTGGGGCCGGGTCGGGCTCACCGTCGTCGGGCTGGTCGTGGCGGTCGTGACGCCCGACATCGACCCGAGCCGCGGGCACGTCGCCCTGCTGTTCCTCCTGGTCTGGCTGCCGATCGCCCTGGTGCAGCTGCTGCTCGCCCACCGCGGGACGGGAGCCGGGCGCCGGGTGGCCAGCATCGTCCTGGACGTCGCCGCGGTCGGCATGTTCCTCGCGGTGCCGCAGCCGGCCAGCGGCGTGCTGCTCGGGTTCATGGTCTTCGTCGGCCTGCACGCCCTGCTCGACTCGTACGCCGGCGGGCTGCTCGCCACCGGGCTGTCGACCGGCGTGCTGGTGCTGGCCAGCACCGTGGGCACCGAGAGCTCGGCGGTGCTCTCGGCGCGGGAGGTGTCGGTGTTCGCCGCCGCGGCGCTGGCGATGACCGCGATGACCGGCTACGCCGCGCAGATCATCGAGCGGGACGCCCGCGAGCTGGCCGCGTCGTACGCGCTGGCCCAGGACCAGCTGGCGCTGTCGCTGGAGTCGGCGGAGATGGGCCTGTGGCAGTGGGACATCCCCGCCGACCGGATCGAGTGGTCCGCGGACACGCTGCGGATATACGGCCGGTCCGAGACGCCGACCGACGTGTCGTCGTTCCTCGAGCTGGTCCACCCGGACGACCGGGACATGCTGCGGCACCGGCTGGAGCACGCGCTGACGGTCGGCGGCTCCTACCTGGTGCAGCACCGGATCCTGGTCGACGGTCGGACGCGCTGGCTGATCGGCAAAGGGCGGCTGGTCCGCGACGAGCACGGCGCCCCCCGGCGCCTGATCGGCGCGGTCACCGACGTCACCGAGCAGCGCGAGCAGGAGCTGCAGCTGGAGCGGTCCCGCCGGATGGACACGGTCAGCGGCCTGGCCGGCGGCTTCGCGCACGACTTCAACAACGTGCTCGGCGTCATCATCCTCACCGCCGAGGTGCTGCGCCGCTCGCAGCTGGACGACGCTCAGCGGGAACGGGTCGAGTTCCTGCTCGAGGCGGCGCGACGCGGGGCCGGGGTGACCAACAAGCTGCTGTCCTTCGCCCGGCGCGAGCCCGGCCACCCGGTCGCCGTCCGGCTGGACGAGCTGGTGGCCGGCGCCGGGCCGATGCTCGAGCGGGCGCTGCGCGCCGACGTCCGGCTCGCGGTCGACGTGCCCTCCTCGGTGCCGACGGTGCTCGCCGACCCGGGATTGCTCGAGCAGGCGCTGCTGAACCTGGCGATGAACGCCCGCGACGCCATCCCGGGCACCGGCGAGGTGCGGATCTCGGCCCGGACCGCGTCCGGCGACGCGGCGCCGACCGTCGTCCTCGAGGTGGCCGACGACGGCGTCGGGATGACCGAGGACGTCGCCGAGCGGGCCTTCGAGCCGTTCTTCACCACCAAGGGACCGGACCGGGGGACCGGGCTGGGTCTCGCCTCGGTCTACTCCACCGTCACCGCGCTGGGCGGACGGGTCGAGATCGACTCGCACGTCGACCGGGGGACGACGGTCCGGCTGGTCCTGCCGACGACCGCCGCGGCGCCGCAGGCAGATACGGCGGCCGGCGCCGACCCGACCGGCGGTGCGCCCGCCCGCGTGCTGCTGGTCGAGGACGACCGCGGCATCCGGGTCACCCTGGCCGACCTGCTGACCGACCTCGGCCACCAGGTGGCGGCCGCCGCGGACGGTGCGGACGCGCTGCGCCTGGTCGAGGCGGGCTACGTCCCGGACGCGGTGCTCACCGACGTGGTGATGCCGCACCTGTCCGGCCCCGGCCTGGTGGCCGAGCTGGTCCGGCGCGGGCTGCCCGTCGACGTGGTCTACATGACCGGCGACGCCGACCGGGACGCGCCGCAGGTTGCCGGCTCGGCCCCGGTGCTGCGCAAGCCGTTCACCGTGGCCGAGCTCACCGCGGCGCTGGCCGAGGTGCGGGCCCGGCCCCGTGCGGCTCAGCCCAGCAAGCCGGCCTGAGCACGCCGGCCGGGCCACGCCGCTCGTCGTTGACTGGCGCGAGTCCTCGGTCTCAGGCCACGGGAAAGCGAAGACTTGCGCCAGTCGATGACGAACGGGGCGGCGAACGGGTGGCCGACGGTGGCGGTGGCGCTGGTGGCCACCGCGGGAGGCGGGGAGGGAGTCGGGCGGTCCTGACGGGATTTGAACCCGCGGCCTCCACCTTGACAGGGTGGCGAGCACTCCAAGCTGCTCCACAGGACCTTGCTGCACTGCGTGCCCCCAACGGGATTCGAACCCGTGCTACCGCCTTGAAAGGGCGGCGTCCTGGGCCACTAGACGATGAGGGCTGTGGGCCCACGGCGTCCTAGCCGTCGGGGACCCGGAAAGCATAGGGGACGCCGCCGGGGTTCACCAAAGCAGTCCATGACCCGGCGGAGACCGTCGTACCGGGCCCGGCTCGGGGCACGGTCGGCAGCCGGTCGGCGGCCGGTCAGGGCGAGCTCGCCGTCGGCCTCGGGGAGCCGGAGGTGGTCGACGGCGTCGGCGTGCCGCTGCGCCGCGACCCGGCGGCGGCCGGGCTCGGGGAGGCGCTGCCGGACCCGCTCGCCGCGGGCGACGGCGACGCCGACGGCGCCAGCTCGGGGAACTGCTGGCCCAGGATCCGCCGCTCGATCTTGGCCGACACCAGGCCGAGGCCGCCCAGGGTGATGTCGTCCCAGGCCTGCAGCCGGCGGGTGTCCCGGTCGAAGTACAGCACCGAGGCCCGCACCGGGGTCGGCTTCTCCTTCTCCAGCCCGCGCAGCCCGGACGCGCCGGTGGAGCCCTGGAAGAACGACAGCGTCCCGCCGGGCAGCAGGTGCTGCTCACGCCGGTGGTAGTGCCCGGACAGCACCAGCGGCACGTCGCCGTCCATCTCGGTCGCGGCCGCGCCGTCGTGCACCACCGCGACGTCGACCGGCGCGTCCGCCGGCTGCGCGCGGAGCGCCGCGTCCATCGCCAGCCCGACCTGGCCGACGCTGGCCGGCGCCGGGGCGTCCCGGGTGTTCTTGTCCGGGGTGAACCGCGGGTCGCCCCAGCCGAGGAATCGCAGCCCGGCGACCTCCACCGCCTGGCCCTTGTCGAGGACGACGGCGTTCGGCTGGGCGGCGACCGCGGCCTGGGTGACCATCGAGTCGTGGTTGCCGCGCACCCACACGTACGGCGCGCCCATGGTCGCGATCTGCTCGACGTAGGTGTTCTCGGCGGCGCTGCCGTGGTCGGTGAGGTCGCCGGAGTCGACGATGGCCTCGACCTTGAACTGCTTGGTCACCGACCGGATCACGTCCCACGACGCCGGGTTCAGGTGCAGGTCGGAGACGAACAGCACCCGAATCGTGGACGGGTCCGGCTGGTACGCCGGCAGCGTGGACGTCACGTCGTAGAGCCGGGAGACGTTGGTGACCAGCTTGGCCAGCTGGTCCTCGTACTTGCCGTAGTTGGCGACGATGTCCTGGGCGTTGCCGACCACCCCGGGGGCGCTGGCCAGCAGCCCGTCGTACTCCGGCTGGTCGACCGCCTTCTTGTCGAAGGTGACCGCGGCGACCACCCCGCCCGCCAGCACCACCGAGGCGCTGACCCCGCCGGTGAGCAGCACCAGCCGCCATCGCCGCCGGAACACCAGCAGCCCCAGCAGCAGCGCGCCGAGCACCGCGGCCACCGCCGACCGGGCCACCACGGTGATCACCGCCGACTTCAAGTCGCCGACCACCTGGGCGCCGAGGCCGTTGACCTTGGCCGGGTCGGTGAAGATCTGCCGCGCGTCGGCGGCGTTGATGCGGGTCAGCTCGATCGAGAGCCGCCACGGCCCGGCGTGGGTGTGCACCCGGAGCTCCCCGAGCGGCGGGATCGACACCACGCTGCCGCCGTGCAGCGACGGCTCGACCGACAGCCGGGTCCGCAGCGGGCCGACCCCGGCGTCCAGGTTCCCGCCGGCGAGCAGGCCGAGCCAGCAGCCGATCAGCCCGATCAGCACCACCTCGGTGACCAGCAGGACCCGCTTCTCCCGGGTGCCGCGCCACCAGTGCGAGGCCGCGAACCGCTGCCACCGCGGGCCGATGGCCGCCCGGACCGCGGCCAGCCGCGCCGACGCGGGCGACTCCGCCGATCCCGCCGACGGCTCAGCGTTGTCCGACGGCTCCGCGGCGGCCGACGGCTCCGACGCCGGGGGCGGCGTCGGGGTGGCGTCGGGCGGCTCGGTCACAGGGTCCTGCCTACCCGATTTGCCTGTGAACCCACGGCACCGCCACGGGGCGGGATGATCGCGGTGTGCTGGAGATGCCGCCGGAGCGGTTCGACGAGCTGGTCGCGCTGGCGCTGGACGAGATCCCGCCGGAGCTCACCGCGGTGATGGACAACGTGGTGGTGCTGGTCGAGGACGAGCCGCCGCCCGACGACCCCCGCCTGCTCGGCCTGTACGAGGGGATCCCGATCACCGAGCGCGACTGGTCCTACGGCGGGTCGCTCCCGGACCGGATCACCGTCTTCCGCGGCCCGACCCTGCGGATGTGCCGTACCGAGGCCGAGGTCGTCGACGAGGTGCACATCACCGTCGTGCACGAGGTGGCCCACCACTTCGGCATCGACGACGACCGCCTGCACGACCTCGGCTACCAGTGATCCGCGCGCCACTCATCTGCGCCGCGCCGGCAGTCGATCACGTGCGAACGGGTCGACCGGCACTGGGCGGGGCGCAGGTGCCACGCCAGGCACGGTTTCGCCGCGCCAAGTGGACCCGACCCCGAGGCACGGGCGCGGGAACGGAGCGACCGGTGCGGCCGACGTTCGGGTTCGACCACGTACACGTGGTCGACCGGCACTGGGCGGGGCGCAGGTGCCGATCGCCGAGGCACGGTTATGCCGCGCCAAGCGCACCCCCGCTCGGTTGCGCCTCGCCTGGACCGGGCGCCGTCGATCGGCAGCTCGATCCGGCGGTGCGAGAGCACGTCGCGCAGGTCGACCAGCGGTTGCGGCGCGCCGGTCAGGTAGCCCTGCACCGACTCGTACCCCAGCCCGCGCAGCACCCTCAGCTGGTCGGCGGTCTCGACGCCGGACGCCAGCGGGTGCCGGCCGGCCGCCTTTGCGGCGGTCGCGACGGCGGCCACCACAGCGCCGTCCTCCGGGTCGTCGACGCAGCCGGCCACGAACGACCGGTCCACCTTCAGGGTGTCCACCGGCAGCCGCCGCAGCCCGGCCAGCGAGGTGCCGCCCGAGCCGAAGTCGTCGATGGCCAGCCCCACGCCGAGCCGGCGCAGCTGGTCCAGCTCGTCGGCCAGCGCCGGCCCGGCCTCGGGCAGCTCCTGCTCGTGCAGCTCCAGGTACAGCCCGCGCGACTGCAGCCCGGCCCAGGTCAGCAGCAGCGCGACGGTGTCGGCGAACCCCGGCCGTGCCACCTCGTCGGCCCACACGTTGACCGACACGCGCACCGACGGGTCGTGCCAGGACGCCGCGTCGCGTACGGCGGCGCGCAGCACCCAGTCCGACAGCGAGGTCGCCAGCGGGGTGCCCGCCACCCGCGGCAGGAAGTCCTGCGGCATCAGCAGCCCGAGCCGCGGGTGCGGCCAGCGCAGCAGCGCCTCCAGCCCCATCAGCCGGCCGTCGACGCTGACCACCGGCTGGTAGTACAGCTGCAGCAGGTCGGACTGGATCGCGTGCCGCAGCTCGGCGATCAGCCCGCGGCCCTCGCCCGGCTCGCCGGAGAGGTCGTCGCCGATCGTGTCGTCGGCGACGACGAACGGCAGCTCCGGGTGCCGCTTGGCCCGCAGCATCGCCAGGTCGGCCCGCCGCATCAGCTCCTCGCCGGTGGCGCCGTTCGGCCCGGCCATCGCCACACCGACCGACGCGCGCACCCGGATCTCGTGCCCGCCCACCGGCACCGGCCGGCCGATCCCGGCCCGCAGCCGCTCCACCAGCGCCACCAGGTCGTCGTCGTCGGTCAGCTCCTCGGCGATCACGACGAACTCGTCGCCGCCGAGGCGCGCCACCGTGTCGTTGGACCGCAGCGCGCCGAGGATCCCGGCCGACACCGACACCAGGACCTCGTCGCCGACGTCGTGGCCGAAGGTGTCGTTGACCTCCTTGAACTTGTCCAGGTCGACGAACAGCACCGCGAGCCGCGCCGAGGTGCGCTGCGTGCGGGTGAGCGCGGTCTCCAGCCGGTCCCGCAGCAGCCGCCGGTTCGGCAGGTTGGTGAGGCTGTCGTGCAGCGCCGCGTGCAGCAGCATCCGCTCGGTGTTGCGCCGGCTGGTCGCGTCGTCGAGGCACACCAGCGCCGCGTCCGGGCCGGCCTCCGGCAGCGGTACGACGGACACCACCGCCCACAGGTCGTGACCCCGCGCGTGCCGCAGCCGGCGTTCGTTGGTGCCCACCCGGATCCGGCCGACGTCCTCCGGCGCGACGTAGTCGTGCAGCGCCCGGCCGACCAGCGTGTCCGGGTCGTGGCCGAGGTAGCGGGCCAGCGCCGGGTTCACCTCGAGCACCCGGCCGGTGCCGTCGACCACCGCCATCGCGACCGGGCTGCGGGCGAAGGCCGCCCCGCCGAACAGGGAACCGGCGACGGTGCCGGCCGCCGGCCCCTGGTCCGCGGCAGGGGCGTTCTGCAACGGCACGACGAGCACCGGCTCGGCATGCGCCGAGCCGGTCTGGACCTCGTCGTCGGCCAGAACCCCTCCCCTGTGCTGGACCCATGGTCCCGTCACGGAGCGTCGACGAACCACCGACCCGCCCCGGTTCACCCCCAGGCTGGAAAGAGTCACGAGTTGGTCAAGTCCAACTACTCAGCGTGATCATCTTCCGAGGCGGGCCGGGAGGGCGGCAGCGCCGGCCCCCCGGCCCCCGCCCTATGCCCGGGGGAACGCCGGCCCGAAGAACGACGCCTGGCCGTCCTTGACGAGGTACACCGACCAGGCGGGCCGGCCGGCGAACCAGGCCGCGGTGGTCGGGCCCTCGACCAGCGCGGCGGTGGCTAGCGCGTCGGCCAGACCGGCGTCGGGTCCGACGACGGTCGCCGAGTCGTAGTGCACCTCGTCGCGGCGGGTGCGCGGGTCGGTGACGTGGTGCCCCCGCTCGTAGAGCCCGCTGGTGGCGACGG
The DNA here is from genome assembly GCA_963807005.1 of uncultured Actinomycetota bacterium. Taxonomy (GTDB): domain Bacteria; phylum Actinomycetota; class Actinomycetes; order JACCUZ01; family JACCUZ01; genus CAWDZK01. The sequence goes on from CAWDZK010000006.1 coordinate 26,432, forward strand.
CACCGTCGCGTACCCGGACGACCTGCACGACCTGCTGGGTGTCGTAGGGGTTCAGGATCCCGATCGCCCACGGCTCGCCCGGTGACTGCTCGCCCCGGCAGGCGATGTCGCCGGCGGCGTTGACGCAGACGTTGGGGATCCCGGCGGCCTGGAGCTGCAAGGCCACCTGCCCGGCCGCCCAGCCCTTGACGTAGCCCGACGGGTCGACGCCCCCGCGCACCGCCCAGGGGTCGAACGCGCCCCCGGTCAGCAGCTTCGCCTGCTGGCAGGCGGACAGCACGTCGCGCACCACGGCGGGCGTCCGGTCCAGCGTGATCAGCCCGTTGCGGTACATGGTGATCGGGCTGTCGACGCGGTAGGTGGAGAACCACGCGTCGACCTGGTGCAGGTACTCGACGGCGTCGCCGACGATGTCCTCGTAGTCCGCTGGCAGCTCCGGCGCGCGCAGGTCGAAGGTGACCGCGGTGCCCCACACGTGCTCGACGTGGACCCGGCGCTGCCACGGGCCGGGACCGGCCAGGGTGACCTCGGCTGCGACGGATTCGGGCACGGTCCGATCCTGCCGTGCCTCGCCGGCTGCCGCCGCCGGCGCGAGCCCGGCAGCGGTCACAGCCGTGCCTTCGCCAGCGCCCCGGCGAGCGAGGTCTTCCAGGCCGCGGAGGTGAACGACGCGCCGGTCGCCCCGGCGATCTGGGCCGACTTCGCGGCCAGCGTCTGGGCCCGCAGGATCGGGAGGGCCATCTCGGAGTAGGGCTGGGACTCCCCGGTGGGGTAGGTCGCGGCCCAGACGTCGACCAGCGTGCCGTTCGCGACCCGGATGCCGACCTGCAGCGGGCCGTACTTCGACTGCGCGACCGGGCCGAGGTAGTCGGTCGGGCCGGCCGGCTGCGTGGGCGTCGGCGTCGGCTTCGGCTTGCTGACCGGCTTGCTCGTGGGCTTGCTGGTGGGCTTGGTGGTGGGCTTCGCGGTGGCCCCGGCTGTGGCCTCGCCGGTGGCTTTGGCGGTGGCCTTCGGGGCCGGCGCGGCGCTCGGCTTGGCGGCGCGCTTGTCGGTCTTGCGGTGGGTGGCGGCACCCGACGGCGTCTTCCGGTGCGCCGACGTGCGGGACGCGTCGCCCGCCTTCCGCCCGGCGTGGGCCCGGGACCCGGGAGCGCCCGTGGCGGCAGCGGCGGGGGCGGCGGGGGCGCCGCCGCTGACGGTGCCGCCCGCGGCCGCGGGTGCGGCATGGCCGGAGTAGGACAGCACGGACACGAGACCGGCGGCGGTCCCGGTGGTGACGAGCAGGGCGCGCTTCACGGGAGGCTCCTCGGCCGGTCGGTGACCGCGCGCTCAGAACGCGAAGGTCTCATGGTGGATCCGGTGGGCGGCGACACCTGCGGCGCGGGCGGCGGCGAGCAGGTCGGACATGAAGGCGGGCGGGCCGCAGAGGTAGACGTCGCTGTCGTCCAGTCCGGGCACCAGCTCGGTGAGCAGCTCCGCGGTCAGCCGCGGGCGTTCCGGCTGGTCCTCGAGGTAGTGCACGGTCCAGCCGTTGCGGTGCACGAGCTCGTCGATCTCCGCGCGCAGCGGAGCGTCGGCGGCGTCCTTGACCCGGTAGACCAGGGTGACCTCGGCGCCCGGCGGCAGGTCGTCGAGCACCGCCCGGACCGGGGTGATGCCGACCCCGGCCGCGAACGCCGCGACGCGCTCGCCGTGCCGGGCCGCGGCGGTGAAGACGCCGTACGGTCCCTCGGCCCAGACCCGGGTTCCGGGCCGCAGCCGGGACAGCCGGCCCGAGTGGTCACCGAGATCCTTGACGGTGATCCGGAGCCAGGACGCGTTCGGCGCGGCGGACAGTGAGTAGGGGTGCGCCTGCCACCACCACTCGGCGGTGAGGAAGCGCCAGCAGAAGAACTGCCCACCACGTACCCGCAGCAGGTCGAGGTGGCGGCCGGACAGGTAGATCGAGACGACCCCGGGCGACTCCTCGACGACGCTCTCGACCCGGAGGTGGTGCCGCAGCGACATGGCGATCGGCCGGGCGAAGCGGCTGACCAGGATCGTCGCGCCGACGCCGACGTACAGGCCGGTCCAGAACCAGCGCTGCACCGGGTGCGACACGAACATCGGGCCGAGCGCGAGCTGGTGGCCGAAGGACAGCGCCACCGCGAGGTAGAAGTAGAGGTGCGCCACCCACCAGGTCTCGTAGCGCATCCGGCGCCGGATGAACCGGGCCGACATGACCCCCAGCGTCACCATGAGGACGAACGCGGTGGCGGCGGGCACCATCCAGGCCGAGGTGGTGACCGTCGTCCAGAGCTGTCCGAGGAACGACGTGCGGGTCGCCTGCGCGTAGCCCAGGGTGGTGAGCACGACGTGTGCGGCCACCAGCACCAGCGCGTACGGGGCGACCCGTCGGTGCAGGGACAGCAGGCGGTCGTGCCCGACCTCCCGCTCGATCCACGGCACCCGCGTCGTCAGCACCAGCAGGACGAGGCACAAGTAGCTGCCGGCGAGCGCGGCCACGGTGCCGGCTGCGAGCGCCGGTCCGCCCGGCACCCGCAGGTCGTCCGCTACGCCGGCGACGCCGGTGCCGACGGTCAGGCCGAGGCCCAGGCCGGCCAGCGTGACGGCGACGTCACCGCGCCACGAGCTGCGGCCGTGTGCCCGGAGGCCGGGGGTCAGCAGCGGACGGGCGGGTGCGCGCCGCCGGCCCGGCAGGGCGGTGGGGTCGGCGACGAACGCCGGCTCGACCTCGGCCGGTCGGCGGGCCGGGACGCGCGGCGCCGGCCGGGAGGCGTGCCGCGGTGCGGTGCCGGGAGCGGCCGGAGCCGCCAGGGCGTCGGCCGCCCGGTCGTCCAGCACCGGGGTCACGGTCGGCGTGGCCGGCACCCGTGACGAGGCCCCGGAGAAGGGCCCGGAGAGGGCTCCGGAGAAGTCCCCGAAGAAGGCCTCGGGGGAGGACCCGGAGAAGGGCATCGTCCGGACCGGCGTCGGGCCCGGGAACCTCCGGGGCGGTCTCGTCCGCGTTCTCACAGCCCCGCCTGGGTCAGGGCGGACTGCAGCGACGACTTGTACGCGGCCCAGGTCAGGCTCGCGCCCGAGACCTTCGCGATCGTGGCGGAGTTGGCCGCGACCGCTTCGGTGTCGTACTTCGGGATCGCGCTCGCGTTGATCGATCTGGTCTCGCTGCCGTCGTTGGTGAGCAGCGTCCCGGTGGCGGTGGTGATCCGGCTGTTGGTGACGACGATGACGACCCGCAGGGTGCCGTGGCCGCTCGCGATCGCCGTGGTCGCGCCGGTGAACGTCCCGTTGACCGGCGGGACGGCCGGGGTAGCCGTCACCGTGCTCGAGGCGGCTCCCTCCGTGGTCACGTTGACCGCGGTGACGTAGTAGGAGTACGTCGTGCCGTTGGTCAGGGCCGAGTCGGTCCAGCCGGTCACGGTCGGCGACCCGATGCGCACACCGTTGCGGTACACGCGGTACGCCGTCGCGGTCGGAACGGCCGTCCAGGTCAGCGTCACCTGCGCGTTGCCTGCGGTGGCGAGCAGGCCGGTGGGCGCTGACGGCGCCGTCGCCACCGGCGTGCCGATCACCGCGGCGGAGGGCGCCGATGACGCGGTGGAGTTCACCGCGACCACCGTGTAGGTGTACGCCGACCCGTTGGTGAGCCCGGTGTCGGTGAAGCCGGTCGTGGTCGGGGACCCGACGAGGCTGCCGCCGCGGTAGACCCGGTAGGACTGCGCGTTCGGCGACGCCGACCAGGACAGGACGACCAGCGCGTCGCCGGACGTCGCGACCACACCGGTGGGCACCGTGGGCGGCGGGAGGGCCGGGGTGACCTGCACCGTGGTCGAAGGCGCCGACTCGCCACCAGCCGTGACCGCGGTGACCCGGTAGGCGTACGTCGTGCCGTTGGCCAGCCCGGTGTCGGTGAAGGCCGGCGACGAGACCGATCCCACCGCGGCGCCGTCCCGGTACACCTGGTACGACGTCGCCCCGCTCACCGCGGTCCAGGTCAGCATGGCCGTCGTGTTGCCGGGCGTCCCGCTGAGGCCGGTGGGTGCGCCGCTGACGGCGGCCGAGGGCGTGGCGGTGACGGTCCCGGAGGGGGGCGACGCGGAGGTCGGCCCAACGGCGACGACGTAGTAGGCGTAGCCGGTGCCGTTGGTGAGGCCGGTGTCGGTCCAGGACGTGCTGGTCCGGGTTGTCACCCGCACGCCGTCGCGGTAGACGCGGTACGACGTGGCGCCGGGCACCGCGGACCACGACAGCGTGACCTGGGCGTCGCCGGGCGTGGTCGTGAGGCCGGTGGGCTGCGGCAGTGGTGGCGCGACCGGCTGGGCGCTCACCGAGGACGACGCCGCGGACGCGGGCGAGCTGTCGCGGTAGGCCACCACGGCGTACGTGTAGGTGCTGCCGTTCGACAGCCCGGCGTCGACGTACGCGGTGGCGGTGGGGGACCCGACCCGGGTGCCGTTGCGGTACACGCCGTACGAGGTGGCGCCGGGGGACGCCACCCAGGTCAGCGTCACCTGCCGGTCGCCGGCCGCGGCCACCAGGCCGGTCGGCGCAGGGGGTGCGGCGGCGACCGGGGTGCAGCCCACCGGGGCCGAGGGCGCCGAGGCGATGCCGCCCACGAGCGCCTGCACGGTCCAGGCGTACGCCGTCCCGTTGACCAGGCCGCCGCCCGTCCAGGAGGTCCCGGTGGTCGTGGCGACCGCCACCCCGTCACGTGCGACGCGGTACCCGGTGGCTCCTGCCGAGGGCGTCCACGTGAGGGTCACCGAACCGTCGCCGGGCGTCGCGGTCAGGACGGGGACGGCCGGCGGGGCCGGGGTCGGGGTGGCATCGACCACGTCGGACAGCGGCGACCAGCCGGCGGCGTTCACGGCGCGCACCGTGTAGGCGTACGGCGTGCCGTTGTCCAGGCCGCTGTCGAGGAACGCCGGCGCCGCCCCGGCGCCGACCTGCCTCCCGTCGCGGTACACGCGGTAGCCGTCGGCGCCGGGCACTGCTGCCCATGCCAGTGCCACCAGGCCGTCGGCGGGAGCGGCGGTCAGGGCGCCCGGCCGGGCCGGCAGCTCGACGTACGGCGCCCGCACGTAGTGCCGGGCCCGCACCGCTGCGGTCACCTCGGCCCGGGCGGCGGCCAGGGCGCGCCGGGTGGTGAGCTCGGCGCGGGCGGAGCGGCGCGCCGACCTGGCTGACGCGTACAGGGCGTGGGCGGCCGGCAGGTCGTTGCCCGGGACGCGCTGCGCGGCCCGCAGCGCTGCCGCCGCCGCGCGCTCGGCCCGTCGGGTGGCCGTCGCGCGCGCGACGGCGCGGCGGTACCTGGCCCGGGCCGCGACCACCCGCGGGTCGGCCTCGACCTGCCCGGCGATCTCCGCGGCGGTCTCCGCCGCGGACTGGCCCCAGTCGTTGTCGACGTCCTGGCCGGGCACCGCCTGCGCGACAGCCGCCGGCGACAGCAACGCGCCGCTCGCGCCGGTGAGGGCAGCGCTGAGCCCGGCGAGCGCCGTGACCGTGCGCCGGGAGCGGCCGCTGCTGCGGCGTCGGTGAGAGTGCCGTGCCCCCGTGGCCCGCCGGCTCACCCCGTGAAGCCGGCGGCTGCCAGGGCGGCCGTCAGCGAGGAGACGAAGGCGCCCGAGGTGAGCGAGGCGCCGGTCACCGAGGCGACCGTCGCCGTGTCCCCGGCGGCCATCGCCTCGGTCATGAGGATCGGCAGCGCCATCGCGTTGTACTCGCCCGAGTCGCCGGTCGCGACGTACAGCGGGACCGAGACGTCGCTGACGTGGCCGCCGTAGACGGTGATCCCCACCTGGATCGGCTCGAGCCCGATGCCCGGGATGAAGTACTGCGCGACGCTGCCCACGTAGCTTCCGTCGACCGGGGTGAAGTGCGCGGCCCGCACGGTCGCGGTGGCCGAGGTGACCACTTTGGCCTGGGCAGCCCGCGCCGCCGCCAAGGCCGCCTTCGCACGCACCGTCCTCCGGTGGGCGGCCCGGACCCGGGTATCGGTCCGGCGCGCCACGGCCTCCAGCTTCTTGGCCTTGCGCAGGGCCGCCCGGGCCTGGGCGACCTTGGCGTTGGCCGCCTTCACGGCCGGCGTCGCGGCCACCTGGGCGGCGACCTCGGCCGTGACCTGCTCTGCCGACTGGCCGTAGTCGTTGTTGACCGGGTCGGTGGCGGCTTGGGCCGGCGCCGGGCCGGCCAGGGAGCCGAGGACGGCGGCGCACCCGGCTGCGGCGAGCAGCGAACGGCGACGGCAGGACGACATGGGACCTCCGAAGGGGAGAGGCGGAGGTAGCCCGCCACGGCCATCGGCCGTTCGGGGGAGCCCGACCGGGCCGAACGTGCTACCCGGCCCTTTTTCGGGTCGACGCCCCGACTGTCTTGACGCTGCGCCGACGAGTACCCCCCGACGGGCGATGACAGGGCGGGGCAAATCGCCGCACCTCGGGTGGTGCGGCCCCGGGTCCGGGGGCGCCTTCACGCCCGCGGGCGCGGCCTCCTTTTCGCGTCGCTGCGCCGCAGGCCGCAGGCGTCACCGGCGAGGACACCCGCGGGCACCCGGCTAGGGACGCGGCCGGAGCCAGACGCTGCCGTAGCGCTCGAGTGGCACCGTCAGCCGCCCGTCGGCGTCCGCGGTCGCGGTCCGGTGGCCGAGCGGCTCGGCCAGCTCGGCCGGCCCGCGCCCGCCGGCCAGCCGGACCGTGGCACGCACCGGCCGGTCGGCCAGGTTGTGCAGCAGGACCAGCGTCCGGTCCTCCCACACCACCTGGTGGGCCAGCACCGACGGCGCGTCGCAGGACAGCAGGGTGGCCTCGCCCCAGCCCAGCTCAGGGCAGTCCCGGTAGGTCCGGACCAGCGACCGGACGAACGAGTGCAGCGACGCCGGGTCCGGCCGCTGGTCCGCGACATTGACGAACCTCGGCCCGAGCTCGCCGCGCACCATCGGCGAGACCAGCGACCGGGCCGGTGCGCTGGAGAAGCCGCCGTTGCGCGCCGAGGTCCACTGCATCGGGGTGCGGACGGCCAGCCGCCCGTCGGCGCCGAGGTTCTCGCCCATGCCGATCTCGTCACCGTAGAACAGCACCGGCGTGCCGGGCAGGCTGAACAGCAGGCTGAGCACCAGCCGGATCCGGTCCTGGTCGCCGTCGAGCATCGCCGCCAGCCGGCGCCGCAGCCCCCGGCCGTACACCTGCATCCGCTTGCTCGGGCCGAACGCGGCGAACACCTCGTCCCGCTCGGCGTCGGTGAGCCGGTCCAGGGTCAGCTCGTCGTGGTTGCGGACGAAGGTCGCCCACTGCGCCTCCGGCGGGATCGCCGGCCGGTCCTGCAGCGCGTGCGCCAGCGGGCCGGCCTCGCCGCGCGCCATGGACAGCCACAGGTTCGCCATCGTGATGAAGTCGAACGAGCTGGACAGCTCCTCGGCACCGTCGACGCCGAAGAAGAGCCGCTGCTGGTCGTGCGGCAGGTTCGCCTCGCCGAGCAGGAACGAGTTGCCCCGACGACGGCCCAGGTAGCCGTGCAGGTCGCGCAGGAACTCGTGCGGGTCGGGCAGCCGCGCCTTCTCCGCGTCGTCGTCGCTCTGCAGCAGCGCCGGCACCGCGTCCATCCGGAAGCCGTCGATGCCCAGCTCGCTCCAGAACCCGGCGATCCGGGTCAGCTCGTCCCGGACGTCGACGTGGGAGATGTCCAGGTCCGGCTGGAACCGGTAGAACCGGTGCAGGTAGTGGCTCTGCGCCTTCTCGTCCCACTCCCAGATGCTGGTCTCGTCGCCCGGGAACGCGATGTCGGCCGGCGCCGTCGGTGGCGGGTCGTCGTTCCAGACGTACCAGTGGTGGTACGGCGAGTCCGGCCCGGTCCGCGCGGACTGGAACCACCCGTGCGCCACCGAGGTGTGGTTGGGCACCAGGTCGGCGATCACCCGCAGCCCGCGGTCGTGCGCGGTGCGCAAGAAGTCGACCAGGTCGCCGAGCGAGCCCAGCCGCGGGTCGACCGTGTAGTAGTCGCTGATGTCGTAGCCGTCGTCCTGCAGCGGGCTGGGGAAGAACGGCATCAGCCACAGGCAGGTCACCCCGAGGTCGGCCAGGTAGTCGACCTTGCCGGTCAGCCCACGGAAGTCACCCCACCCGTCGCCGTCGGAGTCGGCGTACCGCTTGACGTCGAGGCAGTAGACGACGGCGGTCTTCCACCACAGGTCGCTGGTGTCGGTGAGACGCACGACGGCGTTCCTACCCCGGCGCGCCGCGTCCACCCGCGTCGCCGGGTCCACGCCGGGACGGCGGCTAGCTGAGCGACAGGGGCGCTCCCGCCTGCTCCTCGAACCGGTCCCGGTCCACCCGCTCAAGTGCCTCGAGGACGGCCCGGGCCTCCGCGAAGCCCAGCGGCTCGGTGCCGAACAGCCACGACGCGACGGACACCGACACGGCCGACCCGTCCGGGTAGACCAGCGTCAGGTATCGCTCCAGGCGCGGGTACCCGTCCGGGTCCGCCGGGACGTACCAGCGCAGCTGGCCGCCTGGCAGTGCCCCGGCTGCCGAGCACGTGAAGCCCGGGGCGGGGGCGGCGCAGTCCCCGGCGTCGGTGTGCATCGTCACGAACGTGACGCCGTTGGGGGTGAAGTACTTGAGGTAGCCCTCGTGGCCACGCTCGGTGAAGCTGTGCGCCGGACGCAGCTCGACGGTGCCGAACCGGTCTCGCCGCCACCCGGGGAACAACGGGTCGGCGGTCGTCCCGTCGAAGAGGACCAGCGGCATCTCGGCCGCGACCCGGCCGGTGCCGACCTGACCGACGACATGGGACACCACGACCACGCCTCCGGCGGCGAGCAGCGGACCGAGCACGACCCCGGCGGCGACGAGACGCAGCCGGGCAGGCCCGCCGGACCAGAGGAACCCGGCCGGGCCGCAGGCGGCCGCTGCCAGCCCGAGCAGCAGGACCAGGGCGGTCCAGCCCACCGAGGTCGACCGCAGGACGGCGAGCAGCCACGCGCCGCACGCGACCACCGCCACCGACCCGAGGACCGTCAGGAGCACCGGCTGCAAGCGCCGCCCCGGTGCGAACAGCCGGCGGGCGGCGACGACCAGCGCCGTCAGGTAGACCACGGCGACGCCCGCCACGCCGACCACCGCGCCGACGAGGAGCGCCCCCAGTGCCGCCCAGTCGTCGGAGTCGCTGGCGCCGGACCAGGCAACCACGCCGGCAAGTGCCCCGACGGCGGCGCCGGCCGCGCAGCCGGCGACCAGCGCCAGCACCGGCCCGGCGACCAGCCGCCCCGGGCTGATCGCCGGCCGCGGCCCCCCGTCGGCACGCGTCGTCATCGGCACGGACCCCACCGTGCCGGACCGGGTGCCTCATGGCCGTGACCCGGGGACCCGGTGCCCCGGCGTGTCCGGACCCCCGCAGCGCGGCCCGGCCGGAACTGCCCACAGCGCCGCAGGTGCAGCGAGCCTGTGGACAACTCGGGCACGGCTCCGTCGGTCTTTCCTACCGTCGTCGCGGTGAGCGAGATCGAGGTCGACCCGGCGCTGCTCGCGGCCACGGGGAGCCGGCTCCGCCAGGCCGTCGAGGTCGCCGAGCAGGTGGCCGCCCGGCGGGGCGAGCTCGCCGCCCTGGCCGACGATGCGGGGCACGGGGGGCTGACCGAGGCGGTGCACGAGTTCCTGGGCCGGTGGGCGCACGGGCTGGGTTGCCTGGTCGAGGACGCCGACGCGCTGGCCACGATGCTCACCGACGCCGGCAGCGGGTACGTCGAGCTGGAGACCTCGATCGCCGCCGCTGCCGGCCCGGGGCCGGCGCGGTGACCGCCCTGCACACCGGCGCCACCGTCACCGAGGTGGTCCCCGGCAGCCCGGACGACCTCGACCGGCTGGTCGCCCGGTGCCGCACCGTCGCCGACGGGCTCGGCGGAGCCGCCGCCCGGGTCCGCGCCGTCGACTCCGGCGAGTGGGTCGGCCCGGCCGGCGACGCGTTCCGCGCGGTGGTCGACGTCGAGCCCGCCCGGCTCGACGCCGCGGCCGGCGCGTTCGCCGCCACCGCTGGAGCTGTCCACGGCTACGCCGCCGTCCTGCGCGAGGCCCAGGGCAGCGCCCGCGCCGCGATCACCCTGCACGAGCACGCCGTGGCCGCCGGCCGGGCCTGGCAGGCCCAGGTCGAGCAATACGAGGCCGACGCCCGCGCCGCCCGGACGGCCGACGACCCGGTGCGGGCACTCGACCGCCTGGTCCCTCCGCCCGCGGACGACCCGGGTGCCGACGACCGGGGCCGTGCCGAGACGCTGCTGGCCGACGCGCGCGAACGGGTCCGCGCCGCGGGCTGCGCCGCAGGCCGACGGGTCGCGGCGGCGTGGGCGGACGCGCCGCGCGAGCCGCACTGGTGGCAGCAGGCCGGCCACGTCGTCGCCGAGATCGGCAGGGGCGCGTGGGAGGCGACCGCCGGGATGGTGGAGCTCGCCTGGTCGCTGTCATCGACCCGGATGCTGGTCGACCCGCTGGGCTGGCAGCGCGACGTGACCGACCTCGGCGACGGCCTCGTCCACGGCGTCCAGCACCCGGTCGAGCTCGGCAAGGCCCTGGTCGACTGGGACACCTGGGCCGAGTCGCCGGGGCGGGCGGTCGGGCACCTGGTTCCCGACCTGGTGCTGGCGCTGGCCACCGCCGGCAGTGGCACGGTCGCCAGCCGGGCGGCCCGCGGTGCCGAGGCGCTCGACCACGTCGCTGATGTCGCTGATGTCGCCACCACCTTCCAGCGGCTGGACCGGCTCGGCGAGGGCGCGGAGCGGCTCACGTACCTGCAGCGCGCCCGCAACGCGCTCAGCGGCCCGGCCGGACCCGAGCCGAACCTGCCCGGCACCCCCGCGGGGCTGGCCGGGTCGTGGCAGAGCACACCGGCGTACCCGCACGCCGACGCCTGGTACAACGCCCGGCTGCAGCCGGGCGACGAGATCGCGTTCGGCTCGCTCACGTCGCAGGCGACGCCCACGCCCGGCGGCTTCGTGGTGCCCCGCTCCGTCCTCGACGACGTCGGCTCGGACGCCGTGCGCTACAACGAGGGCCTGCAGATCCGGCCGTACCAGGGCACCTACCGTGACGAGACCACCGTGGTGCGGGTCAACCAGCCGCTGGACGTCGCCGTCTCCTACGCCCGGGCCAACCCGCAGTACGGTCCCGGCGGGCTGCGGCAGGTCTTCATCCCGGACGTCGACAGGCTGCCCGCGACCGCGTTCACCCAGGTCGAGCGGCGGCCGATGACCCGCCTGGACGCCCGCGTCCCGGTGCCGCCGGGGTGACGGCCGACCGTGACGACGGCACCCGGTTCCGAGAGGATGGTGCGATGAGCGGATCTCCGGACGGCGACGACCGCGAGGTGATCGACGCGCAGGACCGCCCCGGCGAGCCGGCGATGAGCCATCTCGCCCCGGTGATGCTGGCGCTGGTCGAGGCCGGCAACACCGTCACCTACGCCAACGAGAACTTCGGCTTCATCCCGCAGCCGGACGGCTGGCACGCGTTCCTCGACCAGCCGATCGACTTCGACCTCATCGAGCGCCGGTTCGTGCTGCCGCCGACGATCCGGCTGGACCGCGAGAACGACCAGATCTGCGACGACGCATCCTTCTCGCACGTGTACGGCGGAGACGCCCAGCGCCGGATGCGCGCCGCCCCCGGGCACCCCGACGCCTGACGGCCGGCCGTTGGGACTGCGAGGCACGGCGGGACCGAAGTCGGGCCGTTGGTCCCTGGGGTCGCGGCCGTCCCCTCTGCACGCTGAGGGGAACAGACCGTCGAGGAGAGGTCCGCCATGGCGTCGACACGACCCCGCGCCGGGGTGACGGCACTGCCCGCCCGGCAGCCCGACCCGCCCGAGGAAGTTGGCGCGCCGGCCGACGAGGCGCAGACCACCGGCGACGGGCTCACCGTCACGGTCGGCGACGAGCAGTGGACGGTCGCCGAGCTGGCGGCGCGCTACCTCGAGACCAGCCAGGAGCTCACCGCGCTGCAGAAGAGGGCCCGCGACGCCCTGCGCACCCAGCGGGCCGAGCTGGAGCTGCGCCCGTGGCAGGTCGAGCTGCTCAAGATGCAGCGCCACCTCGAGACCACCCGGCAGCGGATGATCGTGGTCTTCGAGGGCCGCGACGCCGCCGGCAAGGGCGGCACGATCCGCCGGGTCACTCGCTACATGAACGAGAAGCACTACCGGGTGGTCGCGCTGGCCAAGCCCACCGACGAGCAGCGCACCCAGTGGTACTTCCAGCGCTACGTCGCGCAGTTCCCCACCGGCGGCGAGGTCGTCCTGTTCGACCGCAGCTGGTACAACCGCGCGATGGTGGAGCCGGTCTTCGGCTTCTGCAGCGACGAGGAGTACGACAACTTCGTCCACGGCGTCACCGGCTTCGAGAAGGACCTGGTGCGCCAGGGGACGATCCTGGTGAAGCTCTACTTCAGCGTCACCAAGACCGAGCAGGCCCGGCGGTTCGGGCGCCGCCGCGACGACCCGCTGCGGGAGTGGAAGCTCAGCGAGGTCGACATGCAGGCCCAGGACCGGTGGGACGACTTCACCGAGCGCAAGTACCAGATGCTGCGCCGCACCAGCACCGTCGCCGCCCCGTGGACCATCGTCCGGTCCGGGGACAAGCAGCGGGCCAGGTTGAACGCGATGAAGGTCATCCTCAACGCCGTCGACTACGCCGACCGCGACACGTCGCTGGACTGGGTGCCCGACCCCAAGGTCGTGGTCTCCGGGCCCGAGGAGATCAGCCTGATGGAGGCCGAGCGGATCCGGAAGGGCCGGTTCACCGGATGACAGCGCGCGCGGCAGAGCAAGCCGGGCACCGGCCCGAGCAGATGAGCACGTCGACGTACGAGCGGCACCTGGCCAAGCTGCAGCGCGAGCTGGTCAAGCTCCAGGAGTGGGTGGTCCACGAGGGACTGAAGGTCTGCGTGCTCTTCGAGGGCCGCGACGCCGCCGGGAAGGGCGGCACCATCAAGCGCATCGTCGACCGCACCAACCCGCGCGTCGTGCGGGTCGTCGCGCTGGCCAAGCCGACCGAGCGGGAACGCACCCAGTGGTACTTCCAGCGGTACGTCGCCGAGCTGCCCGCCGCCGGCGAGATCGTGCTGTTCGACCGCAGCTGGTACAACCGGGCCGGCGTCGAGCGGGTGATGGGCTTCTGCACCGACGAGGAGTACGAGGAGTTCCTCCGGGCCACCCCGGCGCTGGAGGCGATGCTCATCCGCTCCGGGATCATCCTGGTCAAGTACTGGTTCTCGGTGAGCGACGAGGAGCAGGAGCACCGCTTCCAGGATCGGATCCGCAACCCGCGCAAGCAGTGGAAGCTCAGCGAGATGGACCTGCAGTCGCGGGCCAGGTGGGTCGACTACTCCCGGGCGAAGGACCGGATGTTCGAGTTCACCGACACCAAGCTCTCGCCGTGGTGGGTGGTCGACGCCGACGACAAGCGCCGGGCCCGGCTCAACTGCATCCACCACCTGCTCTCCCTGATCCCTTACGAGGACACCACCTCGAAGCCGTTGGTGCTGCCTCCTCGGCAGTCCGACAACTACGTCCGACCCCCGCAGGGCGAGCTGACGACCGTGCCGCCGGCGTACTGACCGTGCTGCGGTGCCCTCGTCCGGCCGACGTCAGGGTCGATGTCGCTCTCCGTCGTCGGCGGTGTGCGCTGCGGTGCCACCCGGCCGGACTGTGCTGGACGCCACACCACGATCGGACTAGTGCGGTCGGGCTAGGTCAGGGATGGCCCGGCGGTGGCGGATGTGACGGATGTTCCGTCCCGGCCGGGTCCCGGGCTATGTCCGCGTCCCCTTTGTCCGATCGGCGCGGCCGGCCCCGGCCGGCGGGGGTGCGACCACCCCCCCGCTCTGCCTATGGCGTGGACACGGCGGTCCTACCTAGCGTCGGAGACGGGTCTAGGGGCAGGCCCGAGGGAGGGGGGGCTTTGATGAACGACGCCGTTTTCGCGGCGGGGGTGGGGAACCGAGCGGACAGAGGGGTGGAACGCTCGCTCTGTCACGACCTGAAGACACCGCTGGCCGCGGTGCTGGTGATCGCGTCCGACACGGCAGCGCTGCCGCCGGACGAGTTCGCCAAGGTCGCTCGCAGCCGGCTGCGCCAGATCGAGGGCCAGGCCGAGCTGCTCGCGGACCTCATCGACGCGACGCTGGGGCCGGCGCCGGCCGCCGGGGACGCGAGCGAGCCAGCAGCCGATCTCGACGCGACCCTGGCCGTGGCCGTCGCGATGGCCCGCCTCACCTCCCCCGGTGACGTCGACCTGGCCGCTGGTGCGGCCGACGTCAAGGTGCCGACCAGCCGCGCGCAGCTGCACCGGGTGGTCAGCAATGTCCTGGCCAACGCGGTCCGTGCGGCGGGTCCGGCCGGGTCGGTGCGGGTGAGCTCCCGGGTCGCGGACGGGCGTGCCGTCGTCGACATCGACGACGACGGTCCCGGCTGGGGCCAGATCCCCGCCGGACACGGCCTCGGCCTGGCATACGTCCACGACGTGCTCGACGCGGTGGGTGGATCGGTGTCCGCCTGCCGCTCCACCAGCGGTCGCACGCGGGTGCGTCTCGACCTCCCACGTCAGCACTGACAGCGTGCGACTCGTCATCTGCGACGACCACCGGCTCCTGCTCGACACGCTGGGTGGTGCGTTGAGCGCCCGCGGGTACCAGGTGGACGCCCTCGTGACGACGGCCGCCGAGGTCGTGGAGGCCGCCCGCAACCACGACCCGGACATCGCGATCGTCGACGTCCACCTGGCGGTCGGCGACGGCCTGGAGGCGACGGCTGAGATCGCCCGGAGCTGCCCGCGGACCAAGGTGCTCCTCATGTCGTCGATGGCCGAGGCGGGCGTCGTCCGGCAGGGGCTGGAGGCCGGCGCAGCCGGATTCGTGCGCAAGGACCAGAGCGTCGAGGCCATCGTCTCCCGGATCGAGCAGGTGGCCGCCGGCGAGGGCGCCTTCGACCTGGCGGCTCTGCGCGCGGTCGTCAGGCAGCCGCGCGAGAGCCCCTCCGACCCGCGGCAGCTGCTGCGACGGCTGAGCGAGCGCGAGCGCCAGGTGCTCGCGCTACTCGTCGAGGGCTACGACACCGCGGCGATGGCCAAGGCGTTGAACATCGCCGACAGCACGGCGCGCACCCACGTGCAGAACGTCCTCACCAAGCTGGGGGTGCACTCGCGGCTGCAGGTCTCTGCCATGGCAGCGCGCACGGGTCTGGCCGAGCTGCTCGGCCGGTCGCCGGCCCGCCCCGTCTAGACGCCCGGCTACTACGTCAGGCGTAGTCGAAGTTCATGTCAACGGTGGTTCCCGAGAACCCCGGCTGACCAGAAGGTGAACGGGTGCCGATCGCCGTGCTCCTCGTGGGCAGCCAGCAAGCCCTGAGCGAGAGTCTCGCGGAACGACTGGGATCCGAGGCCGACCTGCACGTGGTCGGATCGGCCCCGCGTCTGGCCCAGGCCTACGCCTCGGTGCTGTGGCTGTGCACCGACGTGGTCCTGCTGGACACCGACGCCGAGCCCAGCGCCGACGAGCTGGTGGCCAGCATCGCCGCGGTGAGCGGGCCGCCGCGGATCGTCCTGCTGGCCAGTGCGGAGCGGTCGACCGACGTCGTCGCCCTCGTGCTCGCGGGCGTCCATGGCTGGGTGGGCAAGTCGGACGGCGTCGCCGAGCTGCTCGCCACCATCCGCGGGGTGGCGGCGGGCGAGGCGTGGATCCCCCCGCAGCTGCTCGGCTCCCTGGTGGCCAGTATTCATCGCGACCCCGGCATGCTGCGGACGGCCAGCCTGGGACTGCGGGCCCTGACCGACCGGGAGCGCGAGGTCCTGGCCGGCATGGTCGCGGGCTACACGCGTGCTCAGATCGCGGCCCAGCTCGTGCTGTCCGAGAGCACGGTCCGCACCCACGCGCAGAACATCCTGCGCAAGCTCGGCGTGCACTCCTCGCTGGCCGCGGTGGCGCTGGCCCGGCGCGCCGGGATGACCTCCGAACGGACGGTGCCGCTGCCGGCGGCGCGCACCGAGCCGCTGCCGACAGTGACCGAGCCGGTGCCGACACTGACCGAGTCGCTGACCGCGTCGCACAACGGGTCCGTGCGGTGAACGAGCCGCGGCTACGACCGGCCGGTGCTCCCGTCGACCTGGCAGCCACGGTCGACGTGTCGGTGATCGTGCCGACCCGCAACGAGGCCGGCAACGTCGCGGCGCTGGTCGCCCGGCTCGACTCCGCGCTCAACGGCGTGGGCGCCGCGGAGATCGTCTTCGTCGACGACAGCAGCGACGAGACACCGGAGGCCGTGCGGTCCGCCGCGAGCACCGCGTCCCGACCGGTCCGGCTGCTGCACCGCCCGGAGCACGAGCGGGTCGGTGGCCTCGGTGGCGCCGTCCTCGCGGGCTTCCGCGCAGCCCGGGGCGAGTGGCTCGTCGTCATGGACGGCGACCTCCAGCACCCGCCCGAGCGGGTGACGGAGCTGGTCCGGACCGGCATCTCCTCCGGCGCCGACCTCGTCGTGGCCAGCCGGCACCTCGGCCCGGGGAGCAGCGCGGCCGGCCTGTCCGGCGTGTTCCGGCGCACCTTCTCCGGAGCGGGGACGGCTGCTGCCCGGGTGGCCTTCCCTCGCCGCCTCGCGGGCTGCACCGACCCCATGAGCGGGTTCTTCGCGCTGCGCAGCGGGGCGGTGGACCTCGGCCTGCTCAAGCCACGGGGGTTCAAGATCCTGCTCGAGCTGGTCGCCCGGTCGCCACGGCTGCGGGTGGCCGAGGTCCCCTTCACGTTCGGGCCGCGGCAGAGCGGCACCAGCAAGGCGTCGCTGTCCGAAGGTCTGCTGCTGCTCCGCGGGCTGGTGCGGCTGCGCCTCGCGTCCGCACACCCGGCCGGCCGGCCACGCACGGGTCGCGCCCTCGGCTTCGCCTCGGTCGGCGTCACCGGCATCGTCGTCAACAGCGTGGCGCTCTGGCTGCTCGTCGGCGTCGCGGGCGTCGGCCTGCTGCTCGGCGCCACCCTCGCGACCCAGGCGTCCTCGGTGTGGAACTTCCTGCTCACCGACCGGCTGGTCTTCCGGGGGCCGAAGGCGCGGTCCTGGCCGGCCCGGCTCGTCGGCTTCCTCACCGTCAACAACGCGGTGCTGCTGCTGCGCCTGCCGCTGCTGGCCTGGCTGGTGCACACCGCCGGGGTGGGCTACCTGCTCGCCAGCATCCTGACCCTGGTCGCCGCCTTCGGCGTCCGGTTCCTGGTCTCCGACCGCTACCTCTTCCGAACCGGAGCTCCCATGACCACCTTCCGCGAGACGGCGCGCCCGGGTCGGGCGCCGAGCCCGGTCGAGGCACCGGTCCCGGCCCGTACGGTCGGCGCCCGACGTCCGGTCGAGCTCGTCGTCGACCTGCGCAGCCGGGGCCAGGTCCCGAGGCCACGGTCACCGCGTCCGGAGCTCAGCTACCGCTATGACGTCCACGGCATCGTGTCCATCGGCTCGGCGGTCCGGCTCCCGGAGCTGGCGGCCTTCCGGCAGACCGGCCCGTCGACGCGACCGCACGACATCGAGGTCCGGCCAGGACCGGTCGGAACCGGTCGGCCGCGCCGCCGGGCCCGGGTCACGCAGTACGCCGACCCGGCAGCCGTGCGGTACGAGGAGCACCTCGGCCGGCTCGGCTCGGACTTCTCCGTCGAGATGGGTGACCCCATCCAGGTCGTCGTGGGGCCGATGCTGGTCCGGTCGCCGCACGTGCTGTACACGAATGTGGTCGAGGCGCTGCTGCGTTTCGTCATGGTCGCGCGCGGCCACATGCTCCTGCACTCGGCGTGCCTGGAGCTCGACGGCCGCGGCGTGCTGCTCTCCGCGGTCACCGACACAGGCAAGACCGGCACGATTCTCCGGCTGGCCCGCGAGGCAGCCATCCGGTTCCTCTCCGACGACATGACCGTCCTGCGCCCGGACGGCTCGGCGCTGTCGTTCCCCAAGCCGCTCACCATCAGCCAGCACACCCTGCGTGCGGTCGGCGCCGGCGACCTGACCCGCGGCGAGTGGCGGCGGCTGCGGGTGCAGAGCCGGCTGCACTCGAAGGAGGGCCGCGGCATCGGGACCTGGCTCGGTGAGCTGAACGTCCCGATCATGACGCTGAACGCGCTCACCCAGTACGTCGTGCCGCCGCCGAAGTACGAGATCGAGCGGCTGGTGCCGTGCGAGCACGTCGCCACCGTGCAGGTGGAGGAGCTGTTCATCATCGAGCGGGGCGGGCACGCACTCGGCGACGTGCCGTCGGAGGACCTGGTCGACGAGCTGATCGCGAACACCGACGATGCCTACGGCTTCCCCCCGTTCCGGTACTTCGCCCCCGCTCTCGTCGTCGCGGGGATGGGGTACGAGGAGCTGCGGGTCGAGGAACGCCGCATCCTCGCCACCGCGATGAACGGTGTCCGCGCCCGCCGGCTGGCCACGCCGGACTTCACCTGGGCCGACGCCATCCCGGCGCTGGTGCAGCGGGCGCCAGTCCGGCCGACCGACGTCCGCGCTCCTGTCGACGGCGGGCTGCGTGGCCCGGAGGTCCCGTCACCCCGGTCGTCCACGCCGTCGAGCTCGTGACGTCAGGAGCATCCATCATGAACCTGCCCCGGCGTAGGAGGCTGCTCGTCCTGACCGCGGGGCTGCTCACGGCCATCGTCCCGGTGGTCGCCGGCGCCTCGGCGGCTCAGGCCGCCAAGAAGCCGGACACCAAGATCGACAGCAGTCCGGCCAAGACGGCGCTGACGACCAGTGCCACGTTCACCTTCCACTCCACCGTGACTCCGGCCACCTTCACCTGCGTGCTCGACGGCGGGGCCGTCTCGGCCTGCGACGGCCAGGTCACCTACGACGGTCTGGCGGTCGGCAAGCACACGTTCGCCGTCGCCGCCACCGCCAACGGGACGGTGGACAAGTCGGCGGCGACGTTCACCTGGACGGTCGACGCGTCGGCCGCGCCGCCGGCGGGCGGCGCCGCCCCGGCGTCCACCAGCTACGACCCGCACCTGACGCGGGCGCCGTACCTCACCGACCTGGTGGGGACCGGCGTGATCGTGAACTTCGCGACGGACCGCTCGTCGTCGTCGGCGAGCGTGCTGTACGGGGCGGTCGGCTCCGGTGGCTCCTGCACGCCGACCACCGCGGTCACGGCTACCAGCATCGTCGTCGCCGTCGGCAGCGTCTACGAGTACCAGTGGAAGGCCAAGCTGAACCTCCCGTCGGCCGGCAGCTACTGCTACCGGCCGTACCTCGGCACGACCGACCTGCTGGGGACCGGGGCCGCGCCGGTGTTCACCACGCAGGTCCCGGCCGGGTCGACCGAGTCGTACTCCTTCGCGGTGTTCGGCGACTGGGGTCAGGCCTACGCCGCAGGGAACCCGAACCAGACCAACGTGCTGGCCAAGCTCGCGGCCAGCGGGGTCCGGTTCGCGCTGACCACGGGTGACAACGGCTACCCGTCCGGCTCCCAGCTGAACTACGGCGACCTGCAGCAGTCGGGCACCGACGTCAGCGCGATCTTCGGGCCCGGGCAGTGGGGGGTCCCCGGCGCGACGATCCCGCTGTTCCCCACGATCGGGAACCACGGCCTGTCCCGCAGCGACGCGATCCACCCGCACTTCGGCATCTGGCCGCAGGACACCGCGGTCGCGACCTCGGGCGGCAGCTACACGCGCACCTCCTACCCCAGCGTGAACGGCAGCGCCCCGGCGAGCTACCCCAGCCCCTGGTACGCCTTCGACGCCGGCAACGCCCGCTTCTACGTCCTGGACGCCGCCTGGGCCGACACCAACACCGGCAGCGGCAGCCCCTACGCGAACGAGGCGGCCTCGCACTGGACGCCGTCCTCGGCCGAGTACCAGTGGCTGCAGAACGACCTGAGCGCGCACCCGTCCGGGCTGAAGTTCGCGTTCTTCCACTACCCGCTCTACTCGGACCAGAAGAGCGAGGCCTCGGACACGTACCTCCAGGGGCCGGCCAGCCTCGAAGGGCTGCTGGCCGCCAACGGGGTCAACCTCGCCTTCTCCGGTCACGCGCACATCTACCAGCGCAGCACCGGGCTCGGCGGCATGGTCGCGTACACCACCGGTGGCGGTGGGGCCAAGGCTCAGTCCACCGACAAGTGCAGCGCCAACGACAACTACGCGATCGGCTGGTCCTACACCAAGTCCAAGGGCACCAAGTGCGGTGCTGCCCCGGCGCCGACCTCGGACGCGCAGGTGTACCACTTCCTCAAGGTCACCGTGAACGGCAAGCAGGTCACCGTCACACCGACCGACTCCACCGGTCGCACCTTCGACGTGCAGACCTACTCCTTCTCGGCGACGCCGGACACGTTCATCGACAGTGGCCCGCCGGCCGGCTCCACCAGCACCAGCGCGACGTTCGCCTTCCACGCGAGCGGGTCCCCGGCGACGTTCACCTGCGCGCTCGACGGCGGGCCGGCCACCGCGTGCAGCAGCCCGACGACCTACACGGGTCTGGCCCAGGGCTCGCACGCCCTGACGGTGACTGCGACAGTCGGAGGCCAGTCGGACCCGCAGCCGGCGACCTGGACCTGGACGGTGGACAGCGTCCCGCCGTCGACCCCGGGCAGCTTCTCGGCGGTCGCGACGTCACCGTTCGAGGTCCGCCTCGGCTGGTCGGCGTCGATCGACAACACCGGCGTCACCGGCTACGACCTGTACCGGGACGGGTCGTTGTTCCAGTCGCTGGGCCCGGTGACGACTTACACGGACGGGACGGTCTCGGCCGCCTCGACCCACTCGTACTCCGTGCGCGCCCGCGACATCGCGGGCAACGTGTCGGCGTTCGCGACCGGCTCGGTGACCACGCCAGGAGCCGCAGCACCGCTGTTCGCAGACGGCTTCGAGAGCGGCAACCTGTCGGCCTGGACCACGACGTCCGGGCTGGTCGTCCAGGGGACGCGGGTCCACGGCGGCACCAAGGCCGCGGAGGGCTCCACCACCAACGGCGGCACCTACGCCAAGGTGACACTTCCCTCCACGTACTCGAACTCGTGGTCGCGCGCCTGGTTCCAGGTCGTGTCGCAGACCGACCAGGTCAACCTGCTCCGGCTGCGGAACCAGGCGGGGGGATCACTGGGCTACGTGTACGTCGGTGTCACCGGCCAGCTGGGCTTCCATGACGACGCGACCGGGACGAACACGTTGAGCAGCACCGTCGTCTCCTCCGGCTGGCACGCGCTCGAGCTCCACCTCGCAGCCGGGTCCGGCCCCGGACCGACCGGAACCGTCGAGGTGTGGCTGGACGGCGTCAAGGCCAGTGACCTGTCCGGCCCTGCCGACGTCGGCACCGTGCCGGTGGGAGCCCTGCAGATCGGCGAGGTCCAGGCTGGCCTCACCTACGACGTGGTCTACGACGACGTCGCGTTCGGCACCTCGCGGATCGGTGTCGCGACCGACTCCGTGCCGCCGTCGGTCCCGCAGGGCGTGACAGCCAGTGCCACCTCGTCGCACTCGGTCCACGTGTCCTGGTCGGCCTCCACCGACGACGTCGCGGTCGCCTCCTACGACGTGCTCCGCGACGGCGTGCTCACCGGCACCGTCGACGCCCCGGTGACGTCGTACGACGATCCGTCGGTGCAGGCGGGAACCTCGTACGGCTACCAGGTGCGCGCACGCGACAGCTCCGGCAACCTCTCCGCCGCGAGCACCACGGCTCCGGTGACGACACCGGGCGCTGCCGCACCGGTGTTCGCGGACGGCTTCGAGTCGGGCGACCTGTCCGCCTGGACCTCCAGCACCGGGCTGCAGGTGCAGGCCGCGACGGTGCACAGCGGCGGCTACGCCGCCGAGGGCGCCAGCCCGACGGGGGTGACCTGGGCGAAGAAGACGCTGCCGGGCGGCACCTACCCGGACGCCTACGCGACGGTCGCCTTCCGCGTGCTCAGCCAGGGTTCGCAGACGACACTCCTCCGGCTGCGCAACACCCCCACGGGCTCCGGCGGCTACCTGTACCTCACCTCGACCGGTCGTCTCGGCTTCCGCAGCGACGCGCTGACGTCCGGGACCACCAGCTCCGTCATCCCCGGTCCGGGGTGGCACCAGCTCGAGCTGCACCTCGCGGTCGGCTCCGGGCCCGGTGCCCTCGGCCGCGTCGAGGTGTGGCTGGACGGTTCGGTGGTGGCGGCTCTGACCAACACCGCGATCGACGTGGGGTCCGCGCCCGTCGGCGTCCTGCAGATCGGCGACACCGCGGGCAACGGCACCGGGACCGGCTGGGACGTGCTGTACGACGACGCCGCCTTCTCCACCAGCCGTCTCGGGACCTGACGTGGGAGACACCCGCCTCGCCGAGCTCGGGGACGCGGCCGTTCTGCCGGCTCCGCGGCAGCGGGTCGCCTTCCGGACCCGGCTCGGCACTGTCACCAGGCGGCGGCTCCGGGAGCGGCTCGGCCGGGTCGCCGCGCCGGTCCTCCCGGCGGCCGCCCGCCGGCTCGACGTCGGGCTGCTGGGCGTCGCGGTCCTGGTCGCGTCCGCGCTGCGCCTGGTCGACCTCGGGCGGATCGGCCTCAACAGCGACGAGGCCGTCTACGCGGGTCAGGCGGCCTCGCTGGCCGGCAACCCGGCGTTCACCGACAACTTCCCGGTGGTGCGGGCCCACCCGCTGCTGTTCCAGCTGGCGATGTCGCCGCTGTACCGCAACGGGATCCCGGACGTGCCCGGTAGGTACGTCAGCGCCCTGTTCGGCGTCGGCACCGTGCTGATCGTGTTCCTCGTCGGCCAGCAGCTCTACGGGCCCCGGGTGGGTGCGCTGTCGGCCCTGCTCCTCGCGGTCGTCCCGTACCACGTCGTGATCACCCGGCAGGAGCTGCTCGACGGCCCGATGACCTTCTTCGCGACCGGTGCCCTGGCCGCAGTGGCGGCCATGGGCCGCACCGGCCGGGGTCGCTGGCTGGTCGCGGCGGGGGGCTGCCTGGGGCTTGCCGCGCTGACCAAGGAGACGGCGGTGATCCTGGTTGCCGCCGTCTTCGTCTTCCTGTCCCTCGTGCCGCGGTACTGGCGGCCGCTCCGGCACGTCGTGGGCGGCGCCGCAGTGGCCCTGGTGCTGACGCTCAGCTATCCGGTCATCACGGCGGTCTCCGGCGGGTCCCGGGGCGGCCAGTCCTACCTGCTGTGGCAGCTGACCCGCCGCCCCAACCATGGGTTCTCCTTCTACTTCACCTCGGTGGCGACCTCGATGGGCTGGCTGCTGATCGTCGCGGCCGTGGTCGGGCTGCTGGTGCTGCGGCGCGCGTCGTCCTGGCGCGAGGTGCTGCTGGTGTCCTGGGTGGCGGTGCCGGTGCTGTTCTTCGAGATCTGGCCGGTCAAGGGGTTCTCCTACCTCCTGCTCGTCCTGCCGGCCGTCGCCGTGCTCGCGGCGCGCACCCTCGCCTGGCTGGTCGACCACCCCGCCGCCACGCCGCGGACGCGGGCCGCCGGTGTCCTGGTGACCCTGACCGTGGTGCTGTCGCTGCTCGTGCCGGCCGCGCGCACGGCCTTCGCGCCGGTGCCCTCCGGACTCGCCGGCGCCGGGGGAACCCCGGGGGGTCGTGAGGCAGGGCGGTGGGTGGACGCGCACGTCCCCGAGGGCGCCCGGCTGCTCACCATCGGCCCGTCGATGGCCAACATCCTGCAGTACTACAGCGGGCGGCAGGCCGACGGGCTCTCGGTCAGCCCGAGCCCGGCGCACCGCAACCCGAGCTACCAGCCCGTCGTCAACCCGGACGCCTCCGTCCGGTACGGCGACTACGAGTACCTCGTGTGGGACGCGTACTCCGCCCGGCGTTCCCCGCACTTCGCCGCCAAGGCGGTCGGCCTCGTGACCAAGTACCGCGGCGTGGTCATCCACACCGAGTCCGCCCAGGTCCGCGGGGGCAAGCGCGAGCCGGTCATCGTCGTGTACCAGGTGCACCCGTGAGGCGCCGCCCGGCGGCGGTGACCGCGCTCCTGCTGCCCGCCCTCGGCTGCCTCTTCGCGCCGGCCGCCGTGGCTGCCGATCCGCCGGCGCCGAGAACGCCCATCGAGCACGTGGTCGTCATGACCCAGGAAGCGCGGAGCTTCGACAGCTACCTCGGTGGTCGGCCCGGGGTGGACGGCATCCCGGCAGGGGTCTGTCTCCCGCTGCAGGAAGGCGCGGCCACACCGTGCCAGCGACCCTTCGCCCTCTCGTCCGCACCCACCCGGCAGCGGCTCGTCAACACCGCGGAGACAGAGCACACGTCGGTGGCCGGCGGCGCGATGAACGGCTTCGTCCTGGCGCAGACCACCCGGCACAGCACGGGGCGCGCAGCGATGGGTCACTACCTGCCGGCGGACCTTCCGGTGCTGTCCACGCTGGCCGACCACGGCGTGGTGTTCGACCGCTGGTTCAGCGCGGTCCCGGGCGGTGGGATCACCAACCAGCTCTTCGCCGTCACCGGCGTCCCGCAGCCGGACGCGGCGGCCGTACCCGAGTCGGGCTGGCCGGACGCGCCGGTCGTCTTCGACCGGCTCGAGGCGGCGGGCGTCAGCTGGAAGGTCTACGTCGAGAACTACGAGCCCGCCCTGACGGCGGCGACGGCGGGGCCGGCCGCGCTGGTCGGCGGCCAGGTCGCGCGGGTCCCGCTGCTCGCGATGCCGCGGTACGAGCGCGACCCCGCACTGATGGCGCACGTCACGGACCTGGAGACGTACTACGCGGACCTCGCCGCGGGGACGCTCCCGGCAGTGTCGTGGATCGTCACCACCACGTCGACCGAGCGGTTGCCGGCCCAGCCGACGACGGGCCAGGGCGTGGTCCGCGACGTCGTGAACTCGCTGGGGGCCAGCTCGGCCTGGCCGTCGTCCCTCTTCCTGCTCACCTACGACAACGCGGGAGGCTGGTACGACCACGTGGTGCCGCCGGTCCGGGACGGGGAGTCGCTCGGGCTGCGGGTGCCCGCCGTCCTGGTGAGCCCCTACGCGCGTCGCGGCTCGGTCGACCACACGACGCTGGACAGCGCAGCGGTGCTCAGCTTCCTCCAGTCGAACTGGGGCCTGGCGCCGCTCAGCGACCGGGTCAGCGGGTCGCCGGACCTGTCGTCGGCGCTGCGCTTCGACCGTCCGCCCGGCCCCGCCGTCCTCATCCGTGCCGCCGCCGGGGACAGCCGGCAGCTGGTCCAGCCGGACAGCCGGGTCATCGTCGCCGGCTATGTGCTCGCCCTGCTGCTCGCGGCGGCCACGCTGCTGTGGGCCGCGCGGGGCCGGCGGCCCGCCGACGCCCAACTCCTCACGCCGGACCCGACATGAGCGGCCCGGTCCGCCGGCTGGCGGCGGCCACCATCCTGACGGTGCTGGCGCTCACCGGCTCCGCGGGTGCGGCCGGGGCGGGCTCCACGCCCGGCCGGGTGCTGCTGCGCACCACCCCGGCCCTGCCCGGGGTGCACCTGCTGGTCGGCTCCACGCCGGTCACGACCGGCGCCGACGGGACCGCGTCGGTGCGGGTCGGGAACATCAACGGGATCGCCAGCCGGGTTGCCCTCACCAGCCATGGGCTGGGTCGCCGGCACACCCTGGCGCTGGCCTTCGTCGCACCGGCGCCGCACACGACCAAGTACGTGAGCCGGCTGACCGTCGGCATCGACGTGACCTCGCAGGTCCGGCTGCGCGTCGACCCCGGCGCCACGGCGGTGGCGCGGAAGTCCGTGCACCAGGTGCGCCTGCACGCGGTCACGGGAACGACGAGGGTCGTCGACCCGCAACGGCACCCGGTGGTGCGACTGCTGTCGCGCAAGGCCCGCCGACCGGGCTCGAGCGCACCCCAGGCGGTCACCTGGACCGTCGACAGCCTCCGCTCCGCGTCGGGAGCCACGGTCACCACGTCAAGGACGCCGTTCGACCCCTTCACCGGCAAGAAGTGGCGGCTGGAGCTCAGGCCGGTCGCCGGGACCGTCGAGATCGACACCGTCCCCGCCACCTCCGGTGTCACGTTCGTCCTCGACGGCAACAGCTTCGCCACCGACCTCCGCGGGCACGCCTCCGCACAGGTCGCCGACCTCGACGGCGTGGACCAGCGGGTGCGCGCCGACCCGACGACGACGGCCGGCCTCGGGGTCTCGGTCGCCCGGGTCGCCCGGCAGGCGCCGCTGCAGCCGTTCCAGCGACGCCTGGTGGTCGCGCTCGCCGTGAGTCAGCCGGTGCTGCTCCGGTTCACCGACCCGGCGGGCAGCCAGGTACCGGCCGACCGGGTCAGCGAGGTGCGGCTGGACAGCGGCGGCGGCACGGTGCGGATCGACCGGTCCCGGCTGGCGGAGCCGGTGTCCCTGGTGTCCAGCGTCGGGAAGCTGGTCGACGGCCGGTGGACCCCTCAACCGGTGACCTACGCCGTGAAGCAGGTGCGCGTCGAGGGCGCCAACGCCGTCTTCTCCGGGCAGCAGCGGATCGACCCCTCGGTCCGGCGGAACTGGGACGTCACGGTGTCGGTGTTCGACGTCCGCGTCACGATGCGGGACGTCATGTTCGGCCGGCGCCTGAGCTCGTCGGTGTACGTCGTGCGGCCCGACGGCACCGGCGCGACGGTGGAGCTGGGCGCTGCCCGCGCCGCGGTGATCCCGTCGCTCGTCCGGGGCGAGTACACGTTGACCTCCGCCTCGGCCGTGGTCGGCGCCGACAGCAGGATCCTCGTGAGCAAGGCCACCGAGGTGGACCTGCGGGTCGTCACCCTGCTGGACGTGTCGGTGGCTGGGCTGCTGGTGCTCGCCCTGACGACCGGGCTGGTCCTGGGCGGGCAACGACTGCGGCGCGGCGCGGGCCGGGGCGCCACCGGTGCGCGGGGGTCGGGGTGAGGGCGGTCCGCGCCCGGACGGGCCGTCCCCGCCGCGTCCCGGGGCGTCGTACCCGACGGCTCGCCGCCCGTTCCGCGTCTTCCGCTCCTGCCGCCCTTGCCGCCGCTGCGCTGCTGCTGGTGCTGGCGGGGCTGGCCGTCCCGGCCCCGGCCGGAGCGGTCGACCGCACCGGTGGGCCGGCCCGCGCCGACGGTGCCCTCTCGCCGGCGGACGGGACGGCCGCGGACGTGCCGCTGTTCGCGTACTTCTACCAGTGGTTCATCCCGTCGTCGTGGGACCGCGCGAAGGCCGACTACCCGCTCGTCGGCCGCTACAGCAGCGACGATGCGCACGTGCTGCGGGAGCAGGTGCAGCTGGCGAAGACCGCGGGTATCGACGGGTTCCTGACGTCCTGGAAGGACACCCCGCAGCTGGACCGACGGCTCGACCTGCTGCTCCGGGTCGCGCGGGGAGAGCAGTTCGACGTCGGCGTGGTGTACCAGTCGCTGGACTTCTCCCGGCGGCCGCTGCCGGTCCGCACCGTGGAGCGCGACATGGTCTACCTGCTCGACCGCTGGGGCGACCAGCTCGCCTCGACCTACTACGGGAGGCCGGTGATCGTCTGGACCGGGACCGACCAGTACACGACCGCGGACATCCACGCCGTGAGCACGGCCCTCGGGAAGCGCGCCTACTTGCTGGCCAGCTCGCACTCGGTCGCGGGCTACGAGCGCGTGGCACGCCTGGTCGACGGGCTGGCGTACTACTGGTCGTCGGCCGACCCCACCTCCACGATGACCACCACGAAGCTGCTCGCGATGAGCGCCGCGGTGCACGCCAACCGTGGCATCTGGCTCGCGCCCGCGGCCAGCGGCTACGACGGCCGGACCCTCGGGGGGACCCGGGTGATCCCTCGCGACGACGGCAGAACCCTGGTGCGCAGCCTTGCCAACGCCTACGCCAGCGAGCCCGACGGGGTCGCCCTGATCAGCTGGAACGAGTGGTCGGAGAACACCTACGTGGAGCCCGGCGAGAAGTACGGCCAGCGGGAGCTGGTCCGCCTCAAGGGCTTCCTGCTCGGTCGCGGCGAGAGCGTGCCCCCAGGGCTCAGCGACGCTGATGCGCGCCGCACCGACCCCGCCGAGAAGGACGCCCCGGTGCGGGTCGGGCTGGCCTCTGCTGGTGCCGGGTCGGGCTGGACCGGCGCGCGGGCGGCGCTGACGCTGGGCGTTCTCTCGCTGGCCGCGGTGCCCTGCCTCCGCCTGGTCGGCCGCCGGCGGGAGGCCCGCGACTGGCCAGGGCGGCACCGCCGTGAACGCGTGATGTGACAGCGCGGGCCCCGGCGTCGGGGTGGCGTTGCGGAGGCCCCGACGGGCGCCAGGTGGTGCTTCAATGCGGGGATGGCCGACCGTCCGGATGCCCTCGTCCGGGTGACCTGCGACCGGTGCGGCACGGTCGAGCTGCCCGCCTCCGAGGTCCGGCTCGTGATGGCGCGCCCCGACGCGACGGCTGACCAGCCGCAGGACCAGGTCGAGTTCCGCTGCCGTACCTGCGGGCTCGCCGGCTCGACCAGGGTCGACGAGCGGGCCGCCAGGCTGGTGGCCAGGGCCGGGGCGGCGCTCGCCGCTCCCCGGGCCCGCGCGGTCCCGCCGGGGTTCGATCCGCGTCGCGGCTGACGCCGGACCCGGGGAGCTCCTGAGAACGACCGGCCCGGCACCTTCCCGGCGGCCACGCCCGTGGCGATACTCCGAGCCATGGTGGTGTCGCGAGGGTTCGGCGGCCGGCGGCGGGACGTCCCGGACCTGCCCCCCGGGCAGTACCTCACCGAGGACTTCCCGGTCCTCACGGCGGGGCCGACGCCCCGGGTGCCGACCGGCACCTGGGAGCTCACCGTCACGACCGAGACCGGCCAGGTGCACCGGTGGGACTGGGCGGCCTTCCAGGCGCTGCCGTCGGAGGCCCCGACCGTCGACCTGCACTGCGTGACCAGCTGGTCCAAGCTGGCCACGTCCTGGCAAGGGGTCTCGCTCGACGTGCTGATGGAGGACGTCGAGACCGCGGCGGACTACGTGGCCGTCACGTCGTACGGCGGCTACACGACCAACCTCCCGCTGGCAGACCTGCTGGACGGGCAGGCCTGGGTGACCCACCGCTACGACGGCGCGGACCTCGAGCCGGGCCACGGCGGGCCGGCCCGGTTGCTCGTGCCGCACCTCTACCTCTGGAAGAGCGCGAAGTGGCTGCGCGACATCCGGCTCTCGCACGACGACGAGCCCGGGTTCTGGGAGACCGCGGGCTACCACGAGTACGGCGACCCGTGGCGCGAGCAGCGCTACTGGGACTCGTGACGGCGTGGCCGGGCGGCGGGTGACGGGCTGGCGGCCGGCGACCGTGGTGGCCGCCCGGCCGGAGTCGGCCTCGGCGCGCACGGTCGGGTTCGAGGTCACCGGCTGGCCCGGGCACCTGGCCGGCCAGCACGTCGACGTCCGGCTCACTGCCGAGGACGGCTACACCGCCACCCGGTCCTACTCGATCGCCTCGGTGCCGGCGGGCGACCTGGTCGAGATCACCGTCGAGCGGCTGGCCGAGGGCGAGGTGTCGCCGTACCTCGTCGACGAGGTACGGCCCGGGGACCAGGTCGAGGTGCGCGGCCCGGTCGGGGGGTGGTTCGTCTGGCGGCCGAGCCAGGCGGAGCCGGTGCTGCTCGTCGGCGGCGGCTCCGGGGTCGTGCCGCTGATGGCGATGGTCCGGCAGCACGTGGCGACCGGGTCGTCGGCGCCGCTCCGGCTGGTGCACTCGGTGCGCTCGCCCGAGGCGCTGCTGTACGCCGACGAGCTGGCGTCGCTGGCCGCCTCGGACCGTCTCGCGGTGACCCACGTCTTCACCCGCGCGGCGCCGGCCGGCTGGGACGGCCAGGTCGGCCGGCTGGACGCCGGCCGGCTCGCCGCGGTGGCCTTCCCGCCGTCCGCCCGGGCGACGACGTATGTCTGCGGCCCGACCGGTTTCGTGGAGACGGCCGCCGACCTTCTCGTGACCGCCGGTCACGACCCGTCCCGGGTGCGCACCGAACGCTTCGGACCCTCTGGAGGTGGCCGATGAGCAGCACCGAGCCCGAGGACGCCGCCCCGCGGTTCCTCGACGGCAACGCTGTCGGCGGGGTCCTCGCCGACGTGTTCGCCGTCGACGTCACCGCCGCGGTCGGCCGATGTGCAGGGTGCGGCCGCACCGCCGTGCTCGCCGACACCCGCGTCTACCTCGACGCGCCGGGCATCGTCGTCCGCTGCGCCGGCTGCGAGGGGGTGCTGCTCCGCGTGGTGCAGGCCCCGGACCGCACCTGGCTGGACCTGCGCGGCCTGGCCGTCCTGCAGCTGGCGCGCCGGCAGGGCTGACCGGCAGGACTGACCGGCAGGGCTCACCCGGAAGGGCGGCTCCGAGGCTCCGGCTCGTCCCGGTCCTGCGCCGAGAGGCCGCCGAGCGTCACTCGGTCGGCGGTAAGCGGCGTACCCGGCGGCTGCCGATGCAGAAGGGGGACCCGTGCGGACGGTGCGGGCACGACTGCCGTCAGCGGCACCACCACCGGAGGACCGGGTATGCGCGCCAGCGCCTCCCTCGCCGCAGCAGTGGCGGCGTTCGCGCTGGCCGGTGCTCTGGTCAGCGGCGGCGGGACGAGCACCCCAGCCGCGGCACCGCCCTCCCTCGTGACCCTGGCCGGGCAGCCGGGCCCGGTCGTCCTCACCGTCGGGGCGGCCGGCAAGCTCTCGATCGCCAAGGCCCGCAAGCCGCGGAAGTGCCGGGCCATCAAGGTTCGCAAGGGCCGGGCGGCCGCACTGAAGGCGAGGGCCTGCCAGCCGCGGAAGCCCGTCGTCATCCACCCGGAGACCCGTCCCCCGACCAGCCCGGACCCGGTGCTCGCGCCGACCGGGACCGTCCCGGACGCCGCTCCCGCTGCGCCCGCCGGGGCCGACGAGTCGACGGGGGAGTACCGGTTCTTCGTCCTCAACGCGGACGGGACCCCCGGCCGCTGGGACCCGTGCCAGCCGATCACCTGGCGGTTCAACCCCACCTACGCCCCGTCGACCGCGCTCGCGGACGTCACCTCGGCGCTGGGCCGGATCGCCGCGGCGACCCAGGCCAGCGGCACCCCGCTGTCGTTCAGCTATGCGGGCACGACGACCGACCGGGCGTTCACCAGCAGCGCACACGACGACGGCGAGGACCTGGTCGTCTCCTTCGGCACACCCGCCGAGTACCCGGACAAGCTCACCGGCAACGTCGTCGGCTACGGCGGGGCGCGGTCCCAGGCCAGGGTGGTCAACGGTGCCCAGGGGCCGTGGGAGCACGTGTCCGGCGACGTCCTGTTCAACGCGCAGGCGACGATGCCCTCCGGCTTCGGCGGCGGCGCCACCTTCGGGGCGCTCGCCCTGCACGAGGCCGCGCACGCGATGGGACTGGACCACGTCGACGCGGTGCGAGAGATCATGTACCCGGCGTTGACCCAGTCGACCCCCGCCGGCCTCGGAGCCGGTGACGCGACGGGACTGCTGAGGCTCACCGAGAACGGCTGCTTCACCCAGCCGATCCGATGACTCTCCGCCCTGGCCGGCACCGCGTGCAGACCGCAGGGTCGATGCGCCTGCTCTCGGTGGTGACCGAGCAGCGCGCAGGGACTTTCCCGACGCCGCTACTCTGGCTCTGGACGTGGGAGGCAGTTGCCGTTGGCGTGATGAGGACGGCTCCCACATCCGGGGCCTCTAGCTCAATTGGTAGAGCAGCAGACTTTTAATCTGTCGGTTGTGGGTCCGAGTCCCACGGGGCCCACCTGAACCCGGCGGCCTGTTGATCTGTCCTGGGCATCTGCTCGTATCTCGTCATGCCGGACGTCAAGAGGTGCAGCACCTGCGGCCTCGACCGTCCGCTGAGCGAGTTCAACCGCCGCGCACTGTCCGTGGACGGGCTCCAGTTCCGCTGCCGGGCCTGCTCTCGCGCCTGGTACGAGAAGAACAAGGAGCGGCACCTCAAGAACGTCGGACGTCGCAACGTCGCCTACCGGAGGGAGCTGGCGGCCAGGCTCGCCGCATACTTCGCCGCCCATCCGTGCGTCGACTGCGGAGAGGCGGATGTCCGGTGCCTGCAGTTCGACCACCGGGACCGGTCGGCAAAGAAGGCCAACGTCTCGAAGATGCTGAGCAACTCCCTGCCCTGGCGCCGGATCCTCGAGGAGATCGACAAGTGCGACGTGCGCTGCGCCAACTGCCACAGCAAGAAGACCGCCGCCGAGATCAACTCGTGGCGGCACCAGCTGCACGAGCTGTATCTGGCGACCGGCGGGCACGCTCCGGTCGCTGCTCGCGTGGTCAGCGCCGACACCCCAGCGGGCGACTGCCCCGCCGACGGCGGTGGGACGAGCGGATGCGACGGCCGCGATGCGGGTATGGCCGAGCAGTGACCGGACCCTCAGCATTCAGTACGCCGTGGCCACCGGCGCAGTGACCAGCGCCGAGCCGGGCAGCCGGTGAGAGTCGCTGTCGCCGGCGCGACCGGCTTCGTCGGGTCGTTGCTCGTCCCGGCCCTGGTCGCACGGGGCCACGACGTCCGGGCGCTGACCCGGTCGCCACAGGCCTACCGCGGCGCCGGCACCGCGACGTACACCGACCTCGACGACCTGGCCTCCCTCGCGACCGCACTCGCCGGGGCCGACGCGGCCTACCTGCTCGTCCACGCCCTGCCCTCCGAGCGGTTCGGCATCCGGGAGGCGGAGCAGGCCCGGGCGTTCGCCGATGCCGCCGATTCCGCGGGCCTGGGCCAACTGGTGTGTCTGGGCGGCCTCGGCCGTGACGACGCCGCGCTGTCGCCCCACCTGGGCAGCCGCCGGAAGGTGGAGCGGATCCTCCGCCGGTCCCGGGTGCCGGTCACGGTGCTCCGCTCCGGCATCGTCATCGGCCCGGGCAGCGCGGGGTGGGAGATGCTCCGGCAGCTGTCGGCGGTGCTGCCGGTGATGGTCACCGACCGTCGCGGGCGCACCCTGCACCAGCCGATCGCGGCCGCCGATGCCGTCGGCTACCTGGCCGACGTCCTGGGGAACGCCGACTGCGTGGGGCGGACATTCGAGATCGGCGGCAGCGACGTGCTCAGCTATGCCGACATGGCGCACCGGCTGGCGCGGCTGACCGGCCGCTTCCCGCCGCTGCAGGTGCCGTGGATCCCGACCCTCGTCTCGGCGATAGGCGTCCACCTGCTCACCGACGTCGACGGCGCGACAGCGCACGCCCTGCTCGGCTCGATGGGCACCGACGCCGTGGTCACCGACGACCTCAGCGCCCGGCTGCTGCCGCGCGCGGTCATGGGCTTCGACGAGGCGGCCACGCGCGCTCTCGCCGCGGCGACCGGTCCCTGACCCGACGTGCCAGAACGGCCGCGATCGGCAGACAACGGCCGGAAAGTTGGGCAGTCTCTGCAGCAACGCCGCAAGTGCGCCGCAAGTCCGCCGCCAGTCCCGGGGCGCACGGTGGGTCCAGTCGAAGGAGGACCCGATGTCCACGCACCGCCAGGCCCGCTACTCGCTGACCTGCCCGAACTGCCGGGCCGAGGTCTCGCTGTCCGCGCGACGGCTGCTGGTCCGGCTGGACGAGGGGACCGCGGCCACCGGCGAGGTGCTCTTCACCTGCCTGGCGTGCGACGCCACCGCCGCGGTCACCCTCGAGGCCGCCGCGATCGCGGTCCTCGTCACCGGCGGGGTGACCCACCTCACCCTGTCGCCGCCGCCCGTCGAGCCGCTCGAGCGGGTCGCGGACGGACCGCCGCTGACCGTCGACGACCTGCTCGACCTGCACGGCGCCCTGGCCTGCGACACCTGGTTCCAGCAGCTAGCGGCCGAGGACTGCTGACCCGCCCGGCCGCGGCCCTCCGCGGCCGAGCCGGCTAGCCGACCGGCGGCAGGGCCGCCCGGCTCCGGGACACCTGCGCGAGCAGCTCTCGTTCCCGCGCGGGGAAGTCCGGCACGTCCAGGCCGCGCTCCAGCCGGTCCCGCAGGAACGCAAGCTCGGTCGCCGCGTGCTGGAAGTCGCGCAGTGCACCGGCCGGGCCGCCGCCGTACCGGCCGAGCACCCAGTCCTGGGCCTGCCGGCGGCGCCGCATGGAGGCGATCATCGGCACGTCGGAGGGGTCCAGCCAGCCCGCCTCGACGTACGCCGGCAGCTGGGCTGCAACTGTCCGACCCTCCCGACGGCGGGACCAGACAGCGATCCCGACCGCGAGCCCGAGCACCGGCAGCATCACCAGCACGTAGCCGGTGAAGAACCCCTGCAGCCCCGACAGCGACGACAGGTTCCAGGCGGCGTGCAGGGCGACGGCGAGCAGGTAGCCGACCAGCGGTGCCACCACCCGCAGCGCCGGCCGGGTGGTGCGCGCGGCGATGCCGAGCCCGATCCCGGTCATCGTGGTGAACAGCGGGTGCGCGAACGGCGAGAGGATCCCGCGCAGCAGGAAGGTGATGCCGGCAGCGAAGAGGCCGGTGGCGAGCCCCTGCTCCTGGCCGGCGAGGAAGGCGCGCCCGAAGTAGAGGACGTTCTCGGTGAACGCGAACCCGACGCCGGACAGCCCGGCCAGCACGATGCCGTCGACCACGCCGTCGAACTCCCGGCGCCGGAACAGCAGCACGAGCAGCACGGCAGCCCCCTTGGCGGCTTCCTCGACCCACGGGGCGACGAGAACCGCAGTGGCGTCCATGCCCTGGCTGCCGTCGCCGGTGCGGGCGAGCGCGATCAGGCTGGCGGTGTTGAGCAGCGCGGCCGCCAGCGCCGCGACGGTGGCGCCCCAGAAGAACGCGAAGAGCAGCACCGACCGCGGCTCGGGCTCGTAGCGGTCCAGCCAGCGGTACGCCGCCAGCACGACCGGCAGCGGCAGCAGCGCGAGCGAGACGCCGATCAGGAAGCCGAGCACCCCGGTGTCATGGGTGACCGTGCCCAGCAGCACCAGGCCGGACGCCCCCATGACCAGGACGAGGAAGCCGACGAGCAGCAGGCGGCGCAGGCGCCACCAGCTGCCGCTCGCACTCACCGGGCGAGCCTAGCCAGGCCCGGACCGCCGGGCACCGGGCACCGGCCGGGTCGGGACCCGCGCCGGAGCGCGTCCGATTGACGAGGATTGTTCCAGGGCCGCCGGGGAAGTGATCATCGGGACGGGGGCCGGCATACGGCAGGGGACGCCGGCCCCCGTCCCGCCGAGCCCTGGGGTGCACCGCCGACCGGCGTTCCGCCGACCGGCGTGCCGCACTAGCGTGCCGCCATGCCCCCTCTCACCGCGGTCGACCCTGCGCGCGTCGCGCAGCTCATCGACGCCGAGAACGCCCGCTTCGCCTCGTCCCACCCGCGCAGCCGCGCCCTGTTCGACCGGGCCCGCGCAGTCATGCCCGGCGGCGTCCCGATGAGCTGGATGGTCAAGTGGCCGGGCGAGTTCCCCCTCTTCGTGGCCGAGGCCTCCGGGGCGCACTTCCGCGACGTCGACGGCCACGACTACGTCGACCTCTGCCTCGGCGACACGGGGGCGATGACCGGGCACTCGCCGGCGCCGACCGTCGCGACGATCCGCGAGCAGGTCGGCCGCGGGATCACCGCGATGCTCCCCACCGAGGACTCGGTCGTCGTGGCGGAGGAGCTGCGCCGCCGCTTCGGTCTGCCGCTGTGGCAGTTCACGCTCTCCGCCACCGACGCGAACCGGCACGTCATCCGCTACGCCCGCCACGTCACCGGCCGCCACAAGGTCGTCGTGCACGACCACTGCTACCACGGCAGCGTCGACGAGACGTTCGCGACGCTGGACGAGGACGGCCGCACGGTGGCCCGGCGCGGGAACATCGGCGCACCGGTCGCGCTGTCCGAGACCACCACGGTGGTCGAGTTCAACGACGTCGACGGCCTCGAGCAGGCCCTGGCCGGCGGCGAGGTCGCCTGCGTGCTCGTCGAGCCGGCCCTGACCAACGTCGGCATCGTGCTGCCCGACCCGGGCTACCACGGCGCCCTGCGCGAGCTCACCCGGCGGTACGGCGTGCTGCTCGTCATCGACGAGACCCACACGCTCTCGGCCGGGCCGGGCGGGTACACCGGGGCGCACGGCCTGGAGCCAGACCTCATGACGATGGGCAAGGCGATCGCCAGCGGCATCCCGGCGGGCGCGTTCGGCATGACGGACGAGGTCGCCGACCGGATCGCGCTCTCGGTGGAGCTGGAGGACATCGACGTGGGCGGCATCGGGGGCACCCTGGCCGGCAACGCACTGTCGTTGGCCGCGATGCGCACGACGCTCACCGAGGTGCTCACCGACGAGGCGTACGGTCGGATGCTGCCCCTCGGCGACCGCTGGGCCGACGGCGTGGACGCCGGCATCGCGGCACACGGCCTGCCGTGGCACTGCAACCGGCTGGGTGCGCGAGGGGAGTACACGTTCACGCCGACCGCCCCGCGAACCGGCGCCGAGGCGAGTGCGGCGAGCGACTTCGCCCTCGAGCAGCTGCTGCACCTCTACGCGCTCAACCGCGGCATCCTGCTCAC
The DNA here is from genome assembly GCA_963807005.1 of uncultured Actinomycetota bacterium. Taxonomy (GTDB): domain Bacteria; phylum Actinomycetota; class Actinomycetes; order JACCUZ01; family JACCUZ01; genus CAWDZK01. Next base: position 62,759 of record CAWDZK010000006.1, read on the forward strand.
GCCGTTCCACAACATGGCCCTGATGTCGCCGGCGACGACCGAGGTCGACGTCGACCGGCACACCGAGGTGTTCCACGAGATGCTCGGCGCCCTCGCCGGGCCATGACCCGTCTGCGCCCCCCGGGCACTCTCCGTCACCCACCCGGGCCACTCCCGGAATGACCCGGGTGGGTCATGGTAGGACGAACCGGGCATACCTAGGCTGGCGGTGCGCCGGCCGGTTCCAGCCGGTCTGACGCTTGCGACGAGGGAGGCATCGTCCCGTGGTCCCCAATGGTGACGGCCGCCTGCAGGACCCGCAGGCCTTGGACGAGATCGAGCTGTACGGCGAGCTGGTCATCGCCGCCTCGGCCTCCGAGCGGCCCCTGAGCCGGGACGAGATCGACCGGGTGCTCGGCCTCCGGCGCGGCCAGGAGAGCAGCCCGCAGCGCGCCTGGTCGGCCTCCTGACCCACCGGCTGACGCCCGCGGCTGACGCCCCCTCTGCCGATCCGCTCTGCCGATGCCTCTGACGACCTCGGCTGGGGCGCCCCGACCGCCGGGACCGCCGGCGGCCCGGAGTCCGGAGTAGGCGTCCAGCCGGTGGGAGCGGAGTGATCCCGGCCGCACGGCATGCCCCGGATTGCGGTCGGGGTGCCCGGTGGCCCTAGCATCCTCCCGGACCGTGCCTCCTGGGCCCAGTTCGTGCCTGTCCTGACGTATTCCTCCCTGGAGTCCCCGTGCGCTTCACGCCACGCAACAACGCCTTCTACGCGATGTTCGCCACCTCGGGGCAGAACCTGGTCGTCGGCGCCGGCCTGCTCAAGGACCTGCTGGGTGCCGAACCGGCCGACCGCAAGGCGATCGCCGAGAAGATGCGGGCCGCCGAGCACGCGGGCGACGAGGCGACCCACGCCATCATGCGCGAGCTGAACGAGACGTTCGTGACGCCGTTCGACCGCGAGGACATCTACCGGCTGGCCTCCTCGCTGGACGACGTGATGGACGCCATGGAGGCCGCCGTCGACCTGGTCGTCCTCTACCAGATCGGCGAGCTTCCGATCGAGGTTGCCGACCAGGTCGAGGTGCTCGAGCGGGCTGCCGAGCTGACCGCCGAGGCGATGGCCAAGCTGCGGGCGATGAAGGACCTGAGCGCGTTCTGGATCGAGCTCAACCGGCTGGAGAACCAGGCCGACCAGGTCTACCGCCGGTTGCTGGCCCGCCTCTTCGGCGGCGACTACGACGCCCTGACGGTGCTCAAGCTGAAAGAGGTCGTCGACCAGCTCGAGGCCGCGGCCGACGCGTTCGAGCACGTCGCGAACACCGTCGAGACGATCGCCGTCAAGGAGTCCTGACCTGTGGAGCTGGCCGCCATCATCGCGGTCATCGCGATCGCCCTGGTGTTCGACTACACCAACGGCTTCCATGACGCCGCGAACGCCATCGCCACGTCGATCTCGACTCGCGCTCTCACCCCGCGCGTCGCGCTGGTGCTCGCAGCAGTCATGAACTTCGTGGGGGCCTTCCTCGGCACGAAGGTCGCGAAGACGGTCTTCTCGGTGATCGAGCCGCCGAGCGGCGACCACGCCCTGGTAGTCGTGTTCGCTGCGCTCGCGGGCGCCATCACCTGGAACCTCGTCACCTGGTACTTCGGGCTGCCCTCGTCGTCGTCGCACGCGCTGATCGGCGGTCTGGTCGGCGCGGGCCTGGCGGGCTCGGTCACGGTGTCCTGGAGCGCGGTCGTGGACAAGGTCGTCATCCCCATGCTGCTGTCACCGATCGTCGGCGGCCTGCTGGCCTTCCTGCTCACGCTCGCCATCCTGTTCACCTTCCGGAACAAGAAGCCGGGGCCGACCAACCGCGGGTTCCGCATCGCCCAGTCGGTGTCCGCGTCGGCGATGGCGCTGGGCCACGGTCTGCAGGACGCGCAGAAGACGATGGGCGTCATCGTGCTGGCGCTGGTCACCGGCGGCTACCAGGACGACTTCCACATCCCGTGGTGGGTCATCGTGCTGTCCGCCGGAGCGATCTCGCTCGGCACCTACTCGGGCGGTTGGCGCATCATGCGCACCCTCGGCCGCCGCATCATCCACATCGACCCGCCGCGGGGATTCGCGGCCGAGTCGGTGGCCGCCTCCGTCCTCTACACGACGGCGTACGTGTTCGAGGCGCCGATCTCGACCACCCAGGCCATCACCGGCTCGATCATGGGAGCCGGCGCCACCCAGGGCCGCAAGGCGGTCCGGTGGACCGTGGCCGGCAACATCCTCTGGGCCTGGGTGCTGACGATCCCGATGGCCGGCCTGGTCGCGGCTGCCGTCTACGAGCTGGTGCACCTCATCGTCGAGTGACCCTCAGCCGAAGCGGCCGGTGATGTAGTCCTCGGTGGCCTTCTCGGCCGGCCGGCTGAACATCTCGGCGGTGTCGCCGATCTCGATCAGCCGCCCGGGCTTCCCGGCGCCGGAGATGGTGAAGAACGCGGTGCGGTCGCTGACCCGCGCCGCCTGCTGCATGTTGTGGGTGACGATGATGATCGTGTAGTCGTCCTTGAGCTGGTGGATCAGGTCCTCGATCGCGAGGGTCGAGATCGGGTCCAGCGCCGAGCACGGCTCGTCCATCAGCAGCACCTGCGGCTCGACAGCGATCGCGCGGGCGATGCACAGCCGCTGCTGCTGGCCACCGGACAGACCCATACCGGGCTTCGCCAGCCGTTCCTTGACCTCCGTCCAGAGGTTCGCGTGGTTCAGGGACCGCTCCACGACCTCGTCGAGGACGGCCTTCTTCTTCACGCCGTTGAGGCGCAGCCCGGCCGCGACGTTGTCGTAGATGGACATCGTGGGGAACGGGTTCGGCCGCTGGAAGACCATGCCGACCGTGCGTCGTACGGCGACCGGGTCGACGCCGTCGGCGTACAGGTCCTGGTCGTCGAGCAGCACCTTGCCGGACACCCGGGCGCCGGGGATGACCTCGTGCATCCGGTTCAGGGTCCGCAGCAACGTCGACTTCCCGCACCCGGACGGGCCGATGAACGCGGTCACCGACCTGGGCTGAACGGTCATCGACACGTCCTCCACGGCCTTGAAGTCGCCGTAGTAGACGTCGAGTCCCGAGACATCGATCCGCTTGGCCATCTGTTCCCTACTTCTTCACGGAGCCGAACCGGGCGATGAAGCGCCCGACCAGGCTGAGGAGCATCACGAGGATGATGAGCGTCAGTGCGGCCGACCAGACCCGGTCGAGAGCCGGCTCCAGGGCCTGGTTCCGGTCCTGGTTGATCATCGTCGGCAGCGCCGCCATGTTGCCGCTGAACGGGTCGGTGTTGATCGAGCTGGTGTACGGGCCGAGGATCAGCAGCGGCGCGGTCTCGCCCATGACCCGGGCCAGTCCCAGGAACACCCCGGTCATGATGCCGCTGAACGCCGTCGGCAGGACGACCCGAAGGACCGTCTTCCACCTCGGCACCCCCAAGGCGTACGACGCCTCACGCAGGTCCCGCGGCACCAGCCGCAGCATCTCCTCGGTGGACCGGACCACCACCGGGATCATCAGCAGGACCAGGGCGAGCGACACCGCGAAGGCGACCCGGCCGAACCCGAAGGTCGTGACCCACAGCGCGTAGATGAACAGCGCAGCAACGATCGAAGGGACGCCGGTGAGGACGTCGACCATGAAGCTCACCGCGCGGGCGAACTTCCCCCGCCCGTACTCCACCAGGTAGATGGCGGTCCCGATCGCGATCGGCACGCTGATGGCCGCCGTGACGAAGGCCATGATCAACGTGCCCATGATCGCGTGGTAGGCGCCGCCACCGACCCGGCGGGCGGTGATGCCGCGCTGGGAGTTGGACCACCAGGTGGGGTCCGAGAGCAACCCGGCGCCCTTGCTGACGACCGTCCACAGGATCCACAGCAGCGGGACCAGCGCGATGAGGAAGCAGGCGTAGACCAGTGCCGTGGCGAGGTTGTTGCGGAAGCGCCGCCCGGCGGACTCGTTCACCAGCAGTGGAGTGCCCCGGTCGGGCGCAGTGACCGTGCTCGTGGCCATCTCAGTCCTCCCTCGCGCTGCGGGCGATGACGACCCGGGCGACGGCGTTGACGGCAAACGTCAGCACGAACAGCACCAGGCCGGCGGCGATGTAGGCGCCGGTCTTCTGCGGGGTCGAGAACTCGCTGGCGTTGTTGGCGATCTTGGAGGCGAACGTCTCGCCGCCGTAGAAGATCGACAGGTCGAACTTGTCCAGGCTGCTCGGCTGGCTGAGGATGATCGTCACGGCGATCGTCTCGCCGAGCGCGCGGCCCAGCCCGAGCATCGAGGCGCTGATGACCCCCGGCCGGCCGAACGGCAGGACCGCGGTGCGGATCATCTCCCAGCGGGTGGCGCCGAGCGCGAGCGCTGCCTCCTTGTTCGGCAACGGGGTCTGGTCGAACACCTCGCGGCTGATGGCCGTGATGATCGGAAGGATCATGATGGCCAGCACGACAGCGGCCAGGAAGACCGTGCCGAGGGAGATGCCGGTCCGCGAGAACAGCGGGATCCAGCCGAGGGTGTTCTCGATGGCCACCCGGACGGGGGAGTCCGGCCCGGCGAGGACCGGGCCGAGCACCCGGATGCCCCAGAGGCCGTAGATGATCGACGGGATCGCGGCGAGCAGGTCGATGAGGTACGCCACTGGCCGGGCCGCGCGGCGCGGCGCGTACTGGGTGATGAACAATGCGAGCCCGACCGCGACCGGCACGGCCAGCACCATCGCGACCGCGGAGGCCAGCACGGTGGTCCAGAGCAGCGCCGCGATGCCGAAGGCAGGCGGGTTCGTCGCGGGCTGCCAGACCCGGTCGGTGAAGAAGTTCGCCGAGTTGGCCGCCAGCGACGGGGCGGCCTTCCACACCAGGAAGGCGCCGGTCAGAGTCACCAGCGCGACGACCACCACGCCGGAGCCCCGGACCAGGCCGGCGAACACCGTGTCGGCCCCGCTGCTGGTCCCCCGTCCGGACAGCGGCGACGACCGGTCCGGCCCCGCGGAGGAGCCGCCGGTCGACGGGGGGGCTGTGGTCGTCATCAGGTCCTTCCGGTCCTCGTCGTCACGGGAGTGTTCCCTAGGTCCGCCGACGCCCTGCCCGGCGGGCGCATGCCGGGCAGGGCGTCTGACGGCGGCGTCAGGTCGCCGCCGGGGCGGTCGTCAGGAGAGCGCCCCAACGGCGGTCGCCACCTTGCTGCGGACCTCCTCGGGGAGCGGCGCGTAGCCGATCTCCTCGAGGGCGGACTGGGTGTCGGTCGAGGAGAAGTAGGTCAGGAACTTCTTGACCGCGTCCGCCGTGTCGGCCGGCAGGCCCTTCGAGCAGACGACCTCGTAGGTGACCAGGTCGATCGGGTAGGCACCCGGGGTCTTGGTCGCGTAGTCCAGCTCGAGCCGCAGGTCGTTGCCCGTCCCGACGGCCTTGGCCGACGCGATGGCCTTGCCCACGGCCTCGCCGGTCAGCTCGACCGGGCCCGATCCGTTGTCGACCTGGGCGATGCCGAGGTTGTTGTCCTTGGCGTAGGACCACTCGACGTAGGTGAGCGAACCGTCGGTGGTCTTCACACCGTCGGCCACGCCGGACGACTTCTCCCGGCCCTCACCGGCTCCCGGCCAGACCTTCGACGGCTCGTCGGTCCACGCGCCGCCGGACGCGCCGGCGAGGTACTTCTGGAAGTTCTCCGTGGTCCCGGACTCGTCGCTGCGGAAGAACACCTTGATGTCCGAGCTCGGCAGCTTGGCGCCCTTGTTCAGCGCCTTGACGGCCGGGTCGTCCCAGGTCTTGATGTCGCCCTTGAACACCTTGGCGGCGACCTCGGGGGTCAGCACCAGGGAGTCGACCCCGGGCAGGTTGTAGGCAATCGCGATCGGGCCCACGACCATCGGGAGGTTCCAGGCGTCGTTGCCGTCGCAGCGCTCCTTGGCCTTGGCGACCTCGCCATCGGCCTCCTTCAGTGCGGAGTCGGAGCCGGCGAAGTCCACCTGGCCGCCGGTGAACTGCTCGATGCCCGCACCCGAGCCGGTCGGGTTGTAGTTGACCGTGGCGTCGGTGCAGGTCGCGGTGTAGCTGGCGATGACCTCGTCGATCGCGTTCTGCTGGGCGGACGAGCCCTCGGCGTTCAGCGTGCCGCTGAAGCAGTCGCTGTCGGAGGGGGCGGCCGCCGGCCCGGTGCTGCTGTCGGTGCCGGTGCCTGCGTTGTTGTCGCTGCCGCAGGCGGTCAGCAGGAGCGCACCCGCGGCGAGTGCCACGGCGGTGCGGGAGAAGCGGTTGGGCTTCACGGTGTGTCCTCCAAGGACGTCTGCATCGTCGTTGTGCGACCGGATGTGTCGTAGGTGACGTTGCGGACGCTAGGCACCTCAGGTGACGTGACGGCCGGGTCGGGGTGAACGAGAGGTGAACAGCAGCCCAGGCGTTCAGGCGCGGTCTGTCAGCTCGCGCTCAGGAGTGATGAGCGTCACGGCGGAACATGACGTCGGTCTCCCACCGGGTGAACCCGAGCGCGGAGTAGACCGCGATGGCCGAGGCGTTGTCGGCGTCGACGTAGAGCATGGCGTCGGGCAGGCCGAGGTGCCGCAGGTGCCGCAGGCCCACGAGGGTCAGGGCCCGGCCGAGGCCGTTGCCCTGTTCGGCCGGGTCGACGCCGACGACGTAGACCTCGCCGATCGGGTCGTGTCCGTGGGTCGCGGCCTGCCCCTCGTGCGCGTGCGGTCGGTCGAGCTGCTCGTGCGCCGAACCTTCCCCGCCATGCACCTTGGTCCAGTGGAAGCCGACCAGCCAGCGGCTGCCGGCGTCGTGGCGCTCGGCGAGGAAGAACCCGGCCGGGTCGAACCACGGCTCCTGCAGCCGGCGGTGCAGGTCGTCGACCGTCCAGCCGCCCTGCTCCGGGTGGCCCCGGAACGCCGCGGCGTTCAGCGCCACCCAGGCCTCGTCGTCCTGTCCGGGGACGAAGGTGCGGACACTGACGCCGGGAGGCAGGACGGCCTCGGGGAGGGCCGCGTAGAGGGACCGGCGCAGCTGCCACAGCGAGCGGGACTCGACGAAGCCGAGCGAGGCCGCCAGCGCCGCGGCGCCGGGATGGCCACCGTGCGACCAGAGCCGCAGCCGGCCGTCGGGGGTCTCGGCCAGCACCACCCCGACCAGCGCCCGGCCGACGCCGCGGCCCCGCTGCGCAGGTGCCACGACCAGCTCGGCGCTGGCCCCGGCCACCTCGTCGGTCACGTCGAGGTGGGAGTAGGCCGCCAGGTCGTCGCCGACCCACGCGAGCACGTTGCGGACCCGCTCGTCGCCGCCGTAGCGCAGGTGCAGCATCACGTGCTCGGACAGCGGCCGGACGCCGTCGACCTCGGTCGCGGCGTCGACCAGGCTGCTGACGGCCCGCACCTCGCCGGGCTCCAGCCGACCGACGACCTCGACGTTGACCACCGGCTCAGCCTAGGCAGGGACGAATGTGCAGAGACCGGGACCATCGATGCGAAAGTTCCCCTGTCCCGTCCGGTGCGGCTGCACTAGGTTCCTCGGAAACCAACCGATCACGAGGAGCCTCATGTCTCGACCAGGTCTGCTCCGCCGCCGCTTGCCGGTGGCCGTGGCGGTGGCTGCCGCCGCTGCTCTCGCGTTCATCCCGGCCACGACCGCCAGCGCCGGGACCAAGCAGCCGCTGAAGTACAACAAGCACAAGATCCCGGTCCAGCTGCTCTCGTTCAACGACTTCCACGGCCACATCGAGCAGGATCTCGGGACCAGCTCGGACGGGTCGGTGACCTTCGAGGGCAACCGGGTCCCGGCCGGTGGCGCGGCCTATCTGGCCACGCACCTGCGCGAGCTGCGCAAGGGCCACCCGACGAGCTTCACCGTGGCGGCGGGCGACCTGATCGGCGGCTCGACGTTCACCTCAGGCGTCTTCCACGACGAGCCGTCGGTCGAGGTTCTCAACGCGATGGGCCTGGACGTGTCCAGCGTCGGCAACCACGAGTTCGACGAGGGGATCACCGAGCTCAAGCGGATGCAGTACGGCGGCTGCCACCCGGTCGACGGCTGCTTCCTGCAGGACGCGAACGGCAAGGACATCGTCTACCCCGGCGCCAAGTACCGGTACCTCGCCGCGAACGTGGCCAGCGAGAAGACGGGCAAGACCGTCTTCCCGCGCTGGTGGATCAAGAAGGTCGGCCCGGCCAAGATCGGCTTCATCGGGATGACGCTCGAGGGCACCAGCTCGCTCGTGTCGCCGTCCGGCGTCGCCGGGTACGACTTCCTCGACGAGGTGAAGGCCGGCAACGCGGCGGCGAAGATCCTGCAGAAGAAGAAGGGTGTGAAGGCGATCGTCGTGCTGATCCACGAGGGTGGTTTCCAGACCGGCTCCTACAGCGCCTGCGAGGGCATCTCCGGACCGATCCTCGACATCGCCAAGCGGCTGGCACCCAAGATCGACATGGTGGTCACCGGCCACACCCACCAGCCTTACGTCTGCAACATCCCGGACCCCAAGGGCCAGCGCCGCCTGGTGACCAGCGCGATGTCGTTCGGCAAGATCATCACCGAGACCAACTTCAAGATCGACACCCGGACCAAGGACGTCATCCGCAAGTCGGAGAAGGCCGTGAACCACATCGTGACGCGGACCGTCCCGCAGGCGCCCGGGATCCAGGGCATCGTCGACCGGTGGGTGGCCAAGGCTGCCGGCCCGGGCAACCGGGTCGTCGGCTCGATCGCCGCTGACATCAAGCGGGCGGTCGGGAGCGACGGCAAGGAGGACCGTGGTGCCGAGTCGCCGCTGTCCAACCTCATCGCCGACGCCCAGCGCGACTCCACCGGCTCGCAGATCGCGTTCATGAACCCCGGCGGGGTCAGGTCCGATCTGCTGGTGAACAACTCACCGGCCGGTGAGGCACCAGGGCAGATCACCTACCGCGAGCTGTTCAACGTCCAGCCGTTCAGCAACATCCTGCAGACCTACGACATGACCGGTGCCCAGATCGAGGCCCTGCTCGAGCAGCAGTGGTTCACGAGCCGGCCCGGTGGTGCGGAGATCCTGCGGCTGGGTATCAGCTCCGGCTTCACCTACACCTGGTCCAAGAGCGCGCCCAACGGCAGCAAGGTCGACCCCGCGTCGATCAAGCTGGACGGGGTGACGCTCGACCCGGCGAAGACCTACCGGGTGACGACGAACAACTTCATGGCCGACGGCGGTGACAGCTACACCGCACTGGTCAACGGTGCCCCGCGCACCGGTGGCAAGGTCGACCTGGACGCGCTCGTCGACTACTTCGGGGCGCACCCCGGTCTCACCGGGCCGCCGACGCCGCGCAGCACCCAGGCGCCGTAAGGGATCGGCACCGGCACCACCAGGCACGACCGGACGCCCCCGCGAGCAGTCGCCCGCGGGGGCGTCCGGCTCTCCGCTGCCTGCCCTTGCCCTGTCCCGCCCCGCCCTGCCCGCCCGCCCCTCATGCCGTCGACCGGCGGAAGTCTTCAGTGCTGTACCGGTACAGCACTGCGAACTTCCGCCAGTCGACGAGTGCGAAAGGGGCGGGGAGGGAACGGTCAGGCGACCGGGACGGGTCCCGCGGGTTCCGGTGCGGGTACCGCGGCGCCGTCCGGCGGCTCCTTCGGCAGGACGAACCGGTAGCCGACGTTGCGCACGGTGCCGATCAGGGTCTCGTGGTCGGACCCGAGCTTCGCGCGCAGCCGGCGGACGTGCACGTCGACCGTGCGAGTACCGCCGTAGTAGTCGTAGCCCCAGACCTCCTGCAGCAGCTGGGCCCGGCTGAACACCCGCCCCGGGTGCTGCGCGAGGAACTTCAGCAGCTCGAACTCCTTGAAGGTGAGGTCGAGGACCCGCCCCCTGACCCGCGCGGTGTACGTCGCCTCGTCGATGCTCACGTCGCCGCGGCGGATCTCGGTGAGCTCCTCCTCGCCGGTGGACCGGCCGGCCAGGCGCCCGATCGCCAGCCGCAGCCGCGCCTCGACCTCGGCGGGTCCCGCCGTGTCGAGGATGACGTCGTCGACACCCCAGTCGGCCGTCACGGCGGCCAGCCCGCCCTCGGTGGCCACGAGCAGCACCGGGCAGTCGACCCCGGTGGTCCGCAGGACCCGGCACAGCGACCGCACGTGCGGCAGGTCGCGGCGCCCGTCGACCAGCAGGGCGTCCGACGGCGGAGCCTCCAGCAGTGCGGACGCCTCGGCCGGCGCGACCCGCAAGGAGTGCGACAGCAGCCCCAGCGCGGGCAGCACCTCGGTGGACGGCTGCAGCGTGTTCGTCAGCAGCAGCAGCTGGCTCATCGCGTGCCCACTCCCCTCGACCGAGGTCCAGTTCACCATGATGGTGCCCTGGCGACCGGTACCTGTCCGGTCTCCGAGAAGGCTTTACGCAGCCGAAACACCGCCGACACAGGCGGCGCGGAGCGGTGCACGAGCACCCGGGAGCACGCGAGGAGGAACCGGTGGCAGAGGGGACCCTCCGGTACTGGGCCGCGGCCCGGGCCGCCGCGGGCGTCCACGAGGAGCCGTTCGACGGGGTGACGCTCGGCCAGGTGCTGGACCGGGCGGCCGCCCTGCACGGTCCGGAGCTCGCACGGATCCTCGGGGTGGCGAGCTTCCTGGTCGACGGCGTCCGGTCGGCGCGGGACAGCGTCCTGGAGGACGGCGCGACCGTCGAGGTGCTCCCGCCGTTCGCGGGCGGCAGCCGGTGAGTGCCGGCCTCGCCGCCGGTCTCGCCCTGCTGCTCGTCCTCGGCGGCCTCACCACGCCGGTGGTGCTGCTGATGGCGACCGCCCTGGCCCAGGTGCTGCTCGCCCTGGCGTGGTTCCCGGCGCTCGACATCGCCGACTCCGCCGCCGGCCGCGGAGTCGGTGCGCTCACCGGGGGCCGGGCCGTGGTGGCCGTGGCGGCCGTGGTGGCCGACGTCGCCGTGCTGCGCTCGGACGAGACCCGGCCCATGGCCCACGTCGGCGCCGTCCTGGCCGTCGCGCTGCTGGCGTCGGTGGCGGTACAGCTGCTGCGTCGCGACGGGCGCAGCGGGCTCACGGGCGCGCTCACCGCGACCGGGTCGGCCGTGGTGGTCGCGGGCCTGGGGGCGGCCTGGCTGGCGCTGGACGCGGCGCGGGACGGGACCGGGCTGCTCCTCGTCGCGGCCGTCGCCGCCGCTGCGGCACCCGCCGCCGACCTGGCCGGCTCCGCCCTCCGGCTGCCGCGCTGGGCCGGAGGCGTAGCGGCGGCCGTTGTCGCGGCGGCCACCGGCGCGGTGGTGGCCGGGTGGTCCGACCTCGACCTCCCGGTGGCGCTGGCCGCGGCGCTCGGCGCGGCAGTTGCCGCCCGGCTCGGCGCCCTGCTCGCCGGCCGGGTCCCGGTGCCGCACCCGCTGCTGCCGGCGGTGCTGCCGGCGCTGCTGGTGGCACCCGCGACGTACGTGCTCGCCCGGGTCCTGCACGGCTGAGCGACCACCGCGCCGACGTCGGACCGGAGCGGCCGCGTCGCTCGTCGCGGCGTAGCGACGCTTGTCCTGGCGCATCCGCCCCGCCAAGGTCATGTCGACCACGTAGACGTGGTCGACCGCGGGATGCGGGGGTGGGCGGGAATCGTCGGGCGGCCGGCGCGGTTGCTGGGTGTCGTGACCGGTCTGCTCGTCGTCGCTGCGACCCTGGTGGCCGCCTCGGTGCTCGGGCTCTGGATCCAGCGGTCCGGGCGGCGGCTGGGCAGTCGCCGCGCCGGCAGCGGACCGGCGGACGCCCGCGAGGTGCTGGGTCCTCGGGACCTCGGGACCGAGCTGGGCTCCCGGGCGACGCTGGTGCAGTTCTCCTCGGCGTTCTGCCAGCCGTGCCGGGCCACCCGGCGGATCCTCGACGAGGTCAGCACGATGGTCCCGGGCGTGGCCCACGTCGAGGTCGACGCCGAGAGCCACCTGGAGCTGGTCCGCCGGCTGGACGTCCGGCGCACCCCGACCGTGCTCGTCCTGGACGCCGCGGGAGCCGTCGTACGGCGCGCCAGCGGCCAGCCGCGCAAGGCCGACGTGCTGGCCGCCCTGGGCGAGGCGGTCGGGTGAGCCGTCTCAGTGGATGGAACTGCTCGTGCCGAGGCATGGACACGTCTACGCTCGTCGTCGTGAGCACAGAGCTGACCCGACGACGCGCAGTGGACCTGCTGCGCGTCGCGACCGCGCTCTGTCCTGCTTCCTGACACCAGACGACACCCGTCCGTCCCGCTTCCGTCAGGAGCACCCCATGCCGTCCTCGGCAACCCCCGCTCTGGTCGACCCGCGCGGTCCCCGCGTCGGCGCCGCCCTCACCACCCTCGTCCTCGCCGTCACCCTGGCCACCGGCTGGTGGTGGCTGCTCGCCGTGCAGGCCGCCGTCTTCGCCCTCGGCGTCGCCGGCCGTTCGCCGTACGGCGTCCTGTACGCCCGGCTGGTGCGTCCCCGCCTGGAGCCGCCCGCCGAGCTCGAGGACACCCGGCCGCTGCGCTTCGCCCAGGCCGTCGGGCTGGCGTTCAGCCTGGTCGCGCTGGCCGGCCTCGCGGCGCCCGTCGCGCTGGTCACGCTGATTGCCGCTGCCGCCGCGCTGGCCGCGGCGTTCCTCAACGCCGCGTTCGGCGTCTGCCTCGGTTGCGAGGCCTACCTGCTGCTCCGCCGCAGCAGCACCCCCATCGCGCGCACGGTCCCGAACCCGCGCGCCGCGGTCCCCACCCGTACTTCGGAGGTCCACGCATGAGCCGGGACAACGCACTGGTCGACGCCGACTGGGTCGAGGCACACCTCGATGACCCGAAGGTCGTCCTCGTCGAGGTCGACGAGGACACCGCCGCGTACGACAAGAACCACATCCGGGGCGCCGCGCGCCTCGACTGGAAGAAGGACCTGCAGGACCCGGTCCGCCGCGACTTCGTCAGCAAGGAGCAGTTCGAGGCGTTGCTGTCGGCCAAGGGCATCGCGAACGACGACACCGTCGTGCTCTACGGCGGCAACAACAACTGGTTCGCGGCCTACGCGTACTGGTACTTCGCGCTCTACGGCCACACCGACGTACGGCTGCTCGACGGCGGCCGGAAGAAGTGGGAGCTGGACTCCCGCGAGCTGGTCGACGACGTGGTCGACCGTGCTGCCACGACCTACACGGCGCAGGAGCAGGACCGCTCGATCCGCGCGTTCCGGGACGAGGTCGAGGCGGCCATCGGCCAGAAGAACCTCGTCGACGTCCGCAGCCCGGACGAGTTCTCCGGCAAGCTGCTCGCGCCGGCGCATCTGCCGCAGGAACAGTCGCAGCGGCCGGGCCACATCCCCACCGCGCGCAACATCCCGTGGTCGCAGGCGGCCAACGACGACGGCACGTTCAAGAGTGACGACCAGCTGGGCACGCTGTACGGCGACAAGGGTGTCGACCTTGCGAAGGACACCATCGCCTACTGCCGCATCGGGGAGCGTTCGGCGCACACCTGGTTCGTCCTGCACGAGCTCCTCGGGCAGCCCAACGTGAAGAACTACGACGGCTCGTGGACCGAGTGGGGCTCGCTCGTCGGCGTCCCGATCGAGCTCGGGGAGCAGACCTGATGTGCGGCGGCAAGGCGGGTGGACCTTCCACCGACGGCGTCGACCTCACCGACGCCTCCGTGGTGCAGGGCGTCGTGGTCCGGGACGGCTCGCCGGTGTCCGGTGCGTACGTCCGGCTGCTCGACAGCGGGGGCGAGTTCACCGCCGAGGTGCCGACGTCGGCGACCGGGCAGTTCCGGTTCTTCGCCGCGCCGGGCACCTGGACGGTGCGCACGTTGGCCCCGCGCGCGCAACCGGTCGACCGCACCGTGATCGCCGAGCGCGGTGAGATCGCCCAGATCGAGGTGCTCGTCGGCTGACGCGCTGAAGAACGTCCCGGCCCCCGCCGATGATGCAGGTATGCGTCGTCGCCGGGGGTGGGTCGTTGCCGGGGTCGCGCTCGCCCTCGTCGGCTGCGCCGGCTCGCCGTCGTCGTACGCGGCCTCCGGTTCGCCCGTGGCACCGGGCCGCGCCTTCACCGCTCGGGTCGACCGGGTGGTCGACGGCGACACCTTCATCGCCGCCCGGCGTGGCCGGCTGGTGCGGGTCCGGCTGATCGGGGTCGACGCGCCGGAGTCGGTGCGCCCCGGCTACCCGGTCGAGTGCTGGGGCCCGGAGTCGTCGGCCGTGCTCACCCGGCTGCTGCCGGTGGGGACCCGGGTGACCGCCGCCTACCAGCGCAGCGGGAAGCAGGACCGGTACGGCCGCGACCTCTGGGACGTCTGGCTCCCGGACGGCCGGTTCCTGCAGGGGGTGCTGGTCCGGCGCGGGGCCGCCGAGGCGTACCCCTACCGGCCGCAGGTCGCGCACGCGCCGTACCTCGACACGCTGCAGGGGCGGGCCCGGCAGCACGACCGCGGCCTCTGGGGGCATTGCCCGGGCCCTGCCTGACCGGCACGGTGTCGGCATGGCGGAGACCGACGAGTGGGCCGGCCGGACGGCCCTGACGACGCCGCGGCTGGTGCTGCGGACCTGGCGGCGGCAGGACCTGCCGGCCTTCGCCGCCCTGAACGCCGACCCGGTCGTCGTGGAGTTCCTCGGCGGGGTCCCGCTGTCCCGGGAGGAGTCGGACGGCATCGCGGCGTACGCCGAGCGGCTCTGGGCGGCCGAGGGGCTGGGGCTGCTGGCGGTCGAGCGCCGCTCCGACGGTGCCTTCCTCGGGATGTGCGGCCTGCACCGGCTGGTCGAGTGGTATCCCGACGACGTCGAGATCGCCTGGCGGTTCGCCCGCGAGCACTGGGGCCACGGCTACGCCACCGAGGCCGCAGCCGCCTGGCTGGCCCACGGGTTCGCTGCTCTCGGGCTGACCAGGGTCATCTCGACCACCGACCGCGATCCGCCCAACCTGCGCAGCATCGCGGTCATGCGCCGGCTCGGGATGGGGTGGGACCACGACGCCGAGCTGGCGGAGGACGGCGTGGTCTTCCCGGCCGTCGTGCACAGCATCACCGCCGACCAGTGGCGGGCTGGCCGAGCGGGGATGCGTCGCTAGCCTGGCAGGGAGAGGCGTCGGCGCCGGAGGGTGGGTCGATGGAGATTCTGGTGCTCGGGGCCAGCGGGTCGATCGGACGCGGCCTGACCGCGGAGCTGCTGGCGCGGGGCCATACCGTGCGGGCCGCATCCCGCACACGTCGACCGGCCACGGGGACGGGCTCGCTGCGGTGGCTCCCGGTCGACCTCACCTCCGGGACGGGGGTCCACGATGCCGTCCGGGGCGCCGATGCCGTGGTCGACCTCGCCAACGTCCGCAGTCCCCGGCCCTCCTCGCTCGACGCCGTCCTGGTCGAGGGGACCCGACGGGTCCTGCTGGCCTGCCACGAGCTCGGGGACGTCCGGTACGTCGGCATCTCGATCGTCGGCATCGACGAGATCCCCTATGTGTACTACCGCGCGAAGCTGCGCCAGGAGCAGGTGATCGAGAGCGGGAGGGCGCCCTGGTCGCTGCTCCGCGCCACCCAGGTGCACGAGTTCGTCGACCAGATCCTGTCCGTCGCGAGCCACGCGCCGGCGCTGGTCCTCCCCACCGGGGTGCGGCTGCAGCCGATCGACGTCGCCGACGTCGCCCGGTCGCTGGCGGACGCCGCCGAGCAGCCCGCCGCCGGTCGGCTGCAGGAGGTGGGCGGGCCGCGGGTGCAGACCCTCGGCGAGCTCGCGCAGGAGTGGCTGCGCGCCCGCGGGCAGTCCAAGCGGGTCCTGCGCGTGCCGTTGCCCGGCCGGGTGGGGAAGGCGTTGGCGGGCGGCCGGCTGACCACGCCGCAGCATGCCGTCGACGGGGCCGACTTCGCCCAGTGGCTGTCCGAGTCGACGGGCCGGCCGGGCGCGCCGTCGTGACCAGGGTCCGGCGCGGCGACGCTCGTCGACCGGCCCGGTGACGGCGCCGCACCGGCGGCCACGGGCGAGCCCCGGCCGCGCGTAGACTCGCTGGGTGCTGTCCGCCGTGATCGTCCTGGTGCTGGTGGCGGCGTTCGTGCTCGTGGCGGGGGTCGCCGGGTGGGTCGTGCGCCGGCTCTGGACCGCCACCGGCGACGGCACGTCGCCGCAGACCCAGGAGGACTGACCGCCGGTGGAGATCCGCCCGGACATGCCGCTCCAGCTCGTGCCGGTGTCGTGGCTTCTCGGTACCTGGCGCGGCGTGGGCGTCGGCGGCTACCCCTCGGTGCCGGAGTTCCGGTTCAGCCAGGAGGTCACCTTCACCGAGCTGCCCGGCAAGCCGTTCGTGCACCACCTCAGCCGCAGCTGGCTGCTGGACGACGAGGGCACCGAGGTGCGCCCGCTCGCCCAGGAGACGGGGTACTGGCGGCCCGAGGCCGACGGAGCGCTCGAGGTGCTGCTCGCGCACCCCACCGGGTACGTCGAGGTCTGGGTCGGCAGCGCGGACGGCGCGAAGATCGAGCTGCGCACCGACGCGGTCGCGCGCACCGAGACCGCCAAGGACTACACCGCCGGGCACCGCCTGTACGGCCTGGTCGACGGCGACCTGCTCTGGGCCTACGACATGGCCGCGATGGGGCACGCGCTGCAGCCGCACCTGTCCGCCACGCTGAAGCGCGCATGAGCCGCGGCGAGGTGCCCGTGACCAGTCCCGACCTGCCCGCCACCCTGCGCGCGCGGGGCTACCGGATCACGCCGCAGCGCCAGCTGGTGCTCGACGCCGTGACGGCCCTGGAGCACGGCACCCCGGACGAGATCTGCACCGAGGTCCAGCGCACGGCCACCGGCGTCAACCTCTCCACCGTCTACCGCACCCTCGAGCTGCTCGAGGAGCTCGGCCTGGTCACCCACACCCACCTCGGGCACGGTGCGCCGACGTACCACGCGGCTGGTGACATCGACCACCTGCACCTGGTCTGCCGCGACTGCGGCGCCATCATCGAGACCGACGTGCGGCTCGCCGACTCACTCGTGGGAATGCTGGCGGAGCAGCACGGCTTCGAGACAGATGTGGCCCACTTCGCGATCTACGGACGATGCCGGGCGTGCTCGTCGTGACGAGCCCGCTGCTGTCCAGGCCGGGCGCGGTCGAGGCCGACGCCCCGGACGCCGGCGTCGCCGCGCACTACGGCGACCCGTTCCGCGAGCAACGCGCCCTGGCCGAGGGCACGGCGTCGGTCGACCTGTCGCACCGTCCGGTGCTGCGCATCTCCGGCCCGGACCGGCTGACGTGGCTGCACTCGCTGACCTCCCAGCACCTCGAGCTCCTCGCGCCGGGCGTTGCCACCGAGGCGCTGCTGCTGTCGCCGCACGGCCACGTCGAGCACGACCTGCACCTCGTCGACGACGGGGAGTCGGTGTGGCTGCACGTGGAGCCGGGCACGGCCGAGGCGCTGGTCGGCTGGCTGGACTCGATGCGGTTCTGGTCACAGGTCGAGGTCGAGGACCTCTCGTCGACGTACGCGGTGGTGCTCCGCCCGACCGGCGTCGACGGCGTGCCGACCCGCCACGTGCCGCACGGTGTCGAGTCGTTCGTCCCCCGCACCGACCTGGCAGCCGTCCTCGACGGGCCGCTCGCCGGGGTCTGGGCGCTGGAGGCGTTGCGGATCGCCGACGGCCGGCCCCGGTTCGGCCTGGAGACCGACCACCGCACGATCCCGCACGAGGTCGGGTGGATCGAGACCGCCGTGCACCTGGACAAGGGCTGCTACCGCGGGCAGGAGACCGTCGCACGGGTGCACAACCTGGGGCGGCCGCCGCGTCGCCTGGTCCTGCTGCACCTGGACGGCAGCGAGTCGGTACTCCCGGGCCACGGCGAGCCGGTGCTGCTGGACGACCGCCAGGTCGGCACGGTGACGTCCTCGGCCCGGCACTACGAGCTGGGCCCGATCGCGCTGGCCGTGGTGAAGCGGTCGACGCCGGCCGACGCGGCGCTCGTCGCGGGCGGTGTCGCCGCCGCTCAGGAAGTCCTCGTCCCCGCCTGACCCGGGTAGCGCCGGCGCTTCCTTCTGTGTCGCCCCAGGGAAAGGGGACGACGCGCAGACCGCACGTCGAAGCGCGTCGTCCCCGCCCTGGGAAGGGGACGACTCGCGATCCGGGGGGAGAAGCGAGCCGTCCCCCGGATCATGGGTGCCCGCGCGCGGGCGGCCGTTACGCGGTCAGACCTCGAGGAGCAGGGTCACCGGGCCGTCGTTGACCAGGGCGAGCGCCATGTCGGCGCCGAAGACACCGGTCTCCACCTCGGCTCCGCGCTCCCGCAGGACGGCGACGACGTGGGCGACCAACGGCTCGGCCACCGGTCCGGGGGCGGCGGCGTTCCAGGTCGGCCGCCGGCCCTTGCGGGTGTCGCCGTAGAGGGTGAACTGGCTGACCACCATCAGCGGCGCACCCGTGTCGGCGGCCGAGCGCTCGCCGTCGAGGATGCGCAGCCCGTGGACCTTGACGGCGAGCCGGGCAGCCGTCTGCTCGGTGTCGTCGTGGGTGACGCCCACGAGGACGCAGAGTCCCTGGCCGGTGCCGTCCCCGATGCGGCCGACCACCTCGCCGTCGACGGTGACGCTGGCCTCGCGGACCCGTTGGACGACAGCGCGCATGCCGCCATGATCGCGGATCCGGCCCGGCTGGCAGCCGTCGCCGGCCCGCCGCCGATCAACCGCGACCGAACAGGCCCTTGCGCTTCTTCTTGTCCGGAGTCGCGCCGGGAGGCTGCCGCTGGGCGGGAGCGGGCGCTGACGGCGGCGGGTCCGCCGGGCCGTCGTCCAGCCCGAAGCCCAGGCTCGAGAGCTCGCGCAGCAGCATCGCGGTGTCCGCCTGGTCCCTGGCCACCATCGGCGCCGGACCCTCGTCGACCACGGCGTCCGCCGGCTCCTTCTCCTCGGCCGCGGGCGCGACCGGCTCCTCGACGGGCGGCGGGGGTGTGACGGGGGCGTCGGCTCGGTTCAGCTCGGTCAGCAGGTTGGCCGCGGTGGCGGCGGTCAAGCCGTTCGCGTGGCCGTTGGACCGTTCGGCCTGCTCGGCGGCCAGGCGCTCGGCCTCGGCCTGCATGGCCTGCTCGGCGGCCAGGCGCTCGGCCTCGGCCTGCTCGGCGGCCAGGCGCTCGGCCTCGGCCTGTATGGCCTGCTCGGCGGCGAGGCGCTCGGCCTCGGCCTGCTCGGCGGCGAGGCGCTCGGCCTCGGCCTGCATGGCCTGCTCGGCGGCGAGGCGCTCGGCCTCGGCCTGCATGCCCTGCTCGGCGGCGAGGCGCTCGGCCTCGGCCCGCTTCGCCTGCTTCGTCCGCTTGCCCTGCTCGGCGGCGATCCGCTCGGCCTCGGCGGCGGCGATCGCCTCCGCCTCCTCCGTCGCCAGCCGGTCGGCTTCCTCACGCTCGCGACGCTTTGCCTCGGCCTTGGCGGCCTTCTCGGCCTCGCGGCGCGTCTGGGCCTCGGCCGCCTTGCGGGCCCGGCGGTCGGCCTCCTCGGCAAGCTCGCGCTCGGCGACCTCGCGGGCAGCCTTCAGCTCGGCCTCGCGGGCAGCCTGCTGCTCGGCCTCGAGGGCCGCTGCCTCGGCGGCCCGCTCGGCGAGCCACGACTCGTGCTCGGCCCAGGCGGGCTCCTCGGCGGCGGTGCGTTCGGCGGCCAGCCGGTCGGCGTGCTCGGCCCAGGCGGGCTCCTCGGCGGCGGCCCGCTGCGCGGCCAGCCACTGGGCGTGGTCGGCCCAGGCGGGCTCCTCGGCGGCGGCCCGCTGCGCGGCCAGCCACTGGGCCTGGTCGGCCCAGGCGGGCTCCTCGGCGGCGGCCCGCTGCGCGGCCAGCCACAGCGCGTGGTCGGCCCAGGCGGGCTCCTCGGCGGCGGCGCGCTGCGCGGCCAGCCACTGGGCGTGGTCGGCCCAGGCGGGCTCCTCGGCGGCGGTGCGCTCGGCGGCCAGCCGGTCGGCGTGCTCGGCCCAGGCCGGCTCCTCGGCGGCGGCCCGCTGCGCGGCCAGCCACAGCGCGTGGTCGGCCCAGGCGGGCTCCTCGGCGGCGGCCCGATCGGCGGTCTCGCGCGCGATCCGCTCGCGCTCCTCTGCGGTACGGGCTTCCTCCTCCGCTGCGGCGGCGAGCGCCCTGGCCTCCGCCTCGGCGGCCTCGGCCCGCTCGCGCTCCTCCTCCTTCGCCAGGCGACGCGCCTCGATGCGCTCGGCGCGCGCGGCGGCCTCCTTCTGGGCGAGGGCTTCCAGCTCGCGGTGCAGGATCTCCGCCTCGGCCAGTCGCTTGGTCTCGGAGGCGACCCGCCGCTGCTCGGCCTCCCGTGCGGCTTCCTCGGCGGCCAGCCGCTGCGTCTCGGCCGCCGCCTCGAACTCGGCGGCGCGGCGCGCGGCGTTCTCGGCCTCGGCCTGCTCGGCGGCCATGCGCTCCGCGTCGAGGCGCTCGGCTTCGGCCCGCTCGGCCTCGATCCGCTCGGCCTCCGCCTGCTCGGCGGCCAGGCGCTCGGCTTCGACTCGCTCGGCTTCGACCCGCTCGGCTTCGACTCGCTCGGCTTCGACCCGCTCGGCCTCGACCCGCTCGGCCTCGACCCGCTCGGCTTCGACCCGCTCGGCCTCGACCCGCTCGGCCTCGACCCGCTCGGCCTCGACCCGCTCGGCTTCGACTCGCTCGGCTTCGACCCGCTCGGCTTCGACCCGCTCGGCTTCGACTCGCTCGGCTTCGACTCGCTCGGCTTCGACCCGCTCGGCCTCGACCCGCTCGGCCTCCGCCTGCTCGGCGGCCACGCGCTCGGCTTCGACCCGCTCGGCTTCGACCCGCTCGGCCTCCGCCTGCTCGGCGGCCACGCGCTCGGCTTCGACCCGCTCGGCCTCCGCCTGCTCGGCGGCCACGCGCTCGGCTTCGACTCGCTCGGCCTCGACCCGCTCGGCCTCCGCCTGCTCGGCGGCCAGGCGCTCAGCCTCGACCCGCTCAGCCTCGACCCGCTCGGCCTCGACCCGCTCGGCCTCCGCCTGCTCGGCGGCCAGGCGCTCAGCTTCGACTCGCTGGGCCTCGACCCGCTCGGCTTCGACCCGCTCGGCTTCGACCCGCTCGGCCTCCGCCTGCTCGGCGGCCACGCGCTCGGCCTCCAGGCTCTCGAGGTCGGCGGTCTCGCGCTCCGTCAGCTCCTCGACGGGCACAACCGGGAGCACCAGCTCGGGGGCGCGGCCCTCGATGGTCTCCAGCTCGTCGAGCGAGTCCAGCTCGAGGACCAGCTCCTCGACCGTGCCGGCCCCGTTTCCGTCGTCCGTGCCCTCGTCATCGGAGTCGGCCCGGTCGTCGACCAGGACCTGACCGTCGTTCCAGCCGTCGTCGCCACTGATGCCGACCAGCCCGGCCTCCACCAGGCGCATGACGACCTGGCCCGCCTCGAACAGCGTGAAGCCGCACTCGAGCGCCAGCTCGGAGACGTCCCGGCCGCCGTCGACCTTGCACAGCAGGGCCCACTCGTTCGGGCCGAGGGCGACCTCGTCGGAGGGCGACGCGGCGTCCAGCACCGGTACGGCGGCCGGGCCGCCGATCGCGTCCACGATGGTCTCCCAGGTGGTCGCCCGCTCACGCAGGTCGTCCAGCAGGGCCTGGACCGGAGCCGGCGGCGCGACGTCCTGGCGAGTCTTCTTGTTCTTGCGGAACTTCCAGGCGGCCACCGGCCAGCCCAGCAGGTCGGTGAGAGCGTCCCGCAGCTGCTCGACGACGAACTCCTCGACCACGGAGACCTCGACGTAGCCCAGGTGCACCAGCAGCTCGCCCAGTCGCCAGCCCTGCAGCTCGGTCCGCTGGATCTCCAGCGCCTCGGCCAGCGCCTCCGGGGTGAGGGCGCCACGGGACATGAGGCGGACACCGAGGAGGACCCGGCGGCCGGGGACGCTGACCGCGTACACCTGGCCCTCACGCAGGTAGACCTCGGCCTCGTCGCCCTCCTGGTCGCGGACGAGCAGGCAGCCGGTAGCCCGCGAGTCGGCCAGGTCGCGCAGCACGGACTCGACTGTGTGGGTGAGGAGGGCACCCTCAGGCACGAGCAGCCTCCTTTCACCGGTTCGCGGACGTACGGGGCCGAACCGGGCGGCGTCGCGCGTGGCGACGGCCTCCCGGTCCCTGTTCGCATCGGCAGGAGAAGCCGGAGTGTTGAGTGCGGTTCGGCCACCAATGTGCGGTACACGTCGGTCCGTCGGAGCGGCTCCGGCCCGGCGTGGTGCCGGGACGGCCCGGGACGGCGCGACACGACGCGGGACGCCTCCCGCCCGGTCGTAGGCCCGACTCCGCTCCGGCGCCGGGCCGGGACGTGACACGATGCTCCGGTGGCACCGCTGGCACCCACCCGCACGCTCATCACGGTCGCCCCCACCGGGGCCGAGACCGCCAAGGCCGACGCGCCCGCGCTCCCGGTGACGCTGGACGAGCTGGTCTCGGCGGCCAAGGCCTGCGAGGCCGCCGGGGCGGCCATGGTCCACGTCCACATCCGGGACGACGCCGGCCGGCCGACGCTGGACCTCGGTCGGCTGCGAGCCACGGTTCAGGCGCTGCGCGAGTCGACCTCGCTGGTCGTCCAGCTCAGCACCGGCGGCGCGGTCACCGACCCGCTGGACGCCCGGCTGCGCGTCCTCGAGGCCGAGCCGGACTCCTGCTCCCTCACCTGCGGGACCACCAACTTCGGCGACGACGTCTTCCAGAACCCGTGGCCGTTCATGGCCGACCTCTACCAGCGCACCCAGGCCGCCGAGATCGTCCCGGAGTTCGAGCTGTTCGACCTCGGGCACGTGGCGTCCCTGCACCGGCTGCTCGACACCTACGGCGCGCCGTACGGCGGTCAGGTGCACTGCGACCTGGTCATGGGGGTCCCGGGGGGCATGCCCGGCACCGCCGCCGCCCTGGTGGCGGCCGTGGCCGCGCTGCCCGCCGGCTGCTCGTGGAGCGCCACCGGGATCGGCCGGACGTCGCTGCCGGTGGCGATGGCGTCGCTGTCGGCCGGTGGCCACCTCCGGGTCGGCATGGAGGACACGCTGACGTTCGCCAAGGGTCGCCCGGTGACCGGCAACGACGAGCTGGTCGCGCGCGCCGCCCAGCTGGCCGAGCTCGCCCAGCGCCCGCCCATGACCACCGACGAGGCGCGCGCCCTGCTGCGCGTCAAGGACCGCACGACACCCGAGAGCACGGGGGAGTCCCGATGACGACCAGCCACGAGCCCTACCCGAACGGCCGCCGCCGGATCGACAAGGTCCTGGCCGAGGACTTCGCCGCCGACCTCGGCGGCCTCGACCTCGACGACCTGCGGTCCCGGCGCCGCGAGGCCGAGCAGGAGGAGGCCGACCTCTCCTACGTACGCCGGATGCTGCAGGGGCGGATGGACATCCTGCGCGCCGAGCTGGCCCGCCGGGCCGGTGGCGGCGACAAGATCGTCGAGCACCTGTCCGCCGTCCTCGCCGACACCGGCCGCAGCGACCACGGCCTGGGACGGTTCCTCCGGGTCGAGCCGTCCCGGGTCGACGAGCACCGGCGACTGGTCGAGCAGGTGATCGCCGATGTGGGCGTCTCCGACGTCGAGGGCCGCTCCGACGACGACCTGCGGGCCGCCCTCGGCCGCCTGGAGAGCTTCGAGCAGGGGGTCTCGGAGGACCGCCGGGCGGTGCAGACGGTGATGGACGCCCTCACCGCCGAGGTCGCCGCCCGCTACAAGAGCGGCAGCGCCACGGTCGACGACCTCCTGTCCGAGGGCTGAGTCACCGGTCGGCGCCGCCGGCCGACCCCGCGCGCGCCCGGGGCACCGGCGAGCGCCGCGCGGCGCGCTCGTAGGGTCTCGGCGTGGCCGACACCCTGCAGGAACCTGGTCCCGTCGTCGTCGCCGAGGTCGTCCGCTCCGGCTTCGTCGAGGGCCACCACCGCGGCAGCGTCCTGGCGCTGGCAGCCGACGGTCGTCGTGTGCTCGCCCTCGGCGCACCGGACGTCCCGGTCTTCCCGCGCTCGTCGAACAAGCCGCTGCAGGCGGTCGGGATGCTCGAGGCCGGGCTGGACCTCGACGGGGAGCTGCTGGCGCTGGCCTGCGCCAGCCACTCCGGCGAGCCGTTCCACGTCGAGGGCGTACGCCGGGTGCTCGACGCCGCGGGGCTGGACGAGTCCGCGTTGCAGACGCCCGTCGACTGGCCGGTCGACGAGGCGGAGAAGGAGGCGCTGGTCGCCGCCGGTGGTCACCCGGCGCGGATCCTCATGAACTGCTCCGGCAAGCACGCCGCGATGCTGGCGACCTGCGTGGCGAACGGGTGGCCGACGGCGACCTACCGGGACCCCGACCACCCGCTGCAGCGGCAGCTGGTCGCGACGGCGGAGCGGCTCACCGGTGAGCCGGTTGGCGCCACCGGTGTCGACGGCTGCGGCGCCCCGCTGCTGGCGTTCACGCTGGCCGGCGTGGCCCGCGCCTTCGCGACCATCGCGACCGCCGGGCCCGGCACTCCCGAGCACCGCGTCGCCGAGGCGATCCGGTCCCACCCGCAGTGGCTCGGCGGCACCCGGCGCGACGTCACGGCGCTGCTCCGTGGGCTGCCCGGACTGGTGGCCAAGGACGGCGCCGAGGGCGTGTACGTCGCCGCGCTGCCGGACGGCCGCGCGGTTGCGCTGAAGATCGACGACGGCGGCCAGCGGGCCCGGCCGCCGGTGATGGCGGCGGCGCTGCGTGCCCTCGGTGTGGACGCTCCGGTGCTGGCCGAGCAGGCCGAGGCTTCCCTCCTGGGCGGCGGCGAGCCGGTCGGCTCGGTCCGCGCGACGTTCTCGTAGTGCGCCGGTGGGGGAGGGACGGTCGGTGAGCGTGCAACAGACCGCCGAGGTCGTCGTCGTCGGCGCCGGCTCCGGCGGCCAGCCGGTCGCCGAGACGCTGGCCGCCGAGGGTGTCGACGTCGTGGTGGTGGAGGCGTTCCGGGTCGGGGGTGAGTGCCCCTACGTCGCGTGCATCCCGAGCAAGGCCCTGCTCGTCGCGGCGGCCATGGGCGTCGACTGGGACGAGGCGGTACGTCGGCGGGACGCGGCCGCCGAGCACCGCGACGACAGCGACACCGCGGCATCCATGGTCGAGCGCGGCGTCCGGCTGATCCGCGGGACCGCGACCGTGACCGCGCCCCGGACCCTCGACGTCGTCCGGCCCGACGGCGCGCACGTCGGCCTGCGCTGGAGCCGGGCGCTGGTGGTCGGCACCGGCAGCACACCGGTCGTGCCGCCGGTCGAGGGCATCGACGCGGTGCGGACCTGGGGGAGCGCGGACGCCCTGTCGACCGCTGACCAACCCGAGCGGCTGCTGGTCCTGGGTGGCGGCGCGATCGGGTGCGAGCTCGGGCAGGCCTTCGCCCGGCTGGGCAGCGCCGTGACGCTCGTCGAGATCGCACCGCGGCTGCTGCCGGCCGAGCAGCCGTGGGTGGGCGATCTCGTCGCCGAGGCACTGCGACGCGACGGGGTGCAGCTGCACCTCGACTCGAAGTCGACCCGGGTGGAGGGCACCGACGGCGGCGGGGTGAGGCTGCACCTGGCGGGTGGGACGGTCGTCGAGGCCGACCGGCTGCTGGTCGCCGGCGGCCGCAGGCCGAACGGCGGCGGGCTCGGTCTCGAGCAGCTCGGGGTCCGGCCCGACGAGGGCGCCCTGCGGGTGGACGCCCGCTGCCGGGTGCTCGCCGTCGACGGCCCGCTCCCCGACGTGTTCGCGGTCGGCGACGTCACCGACATCGCCCCGTTCACCCATACCGCGAGCTACCACGCGGAGATCGTCACCGACGAGCTGCTCGGTCGCGGCCGGGACGCCGACCACCGGGCGATCCCGCGGGTCGTCTACACCGACCCGGCCGTGTTCTGCGTCGGCCTCACCGAGGCCACGGCCGACCAGCCCCTCGAAGCCGGCTCGTTCGACGTCACGGACACCGCCCGCGCCTTCATCGAGCAGTCCCCGGTGGCCGGCCGGGTCGAGCTGCTCGCCGGGGCGGACGGCACCCTGCTCGGAGCCGCAGTGGTCGGGACGGCGGCCGACTCGTGGGCGGGTGAGCTCGCGCTGGCGGTCCGCCTCGGGGTACCCGCCGCTCTGCTCGCCGACCACGTGCACCCGCACCCCGCCTGGTCCGAGGCGGTGCATCCCGCGGCCCGTGCGCTGGCGAAGAGACTCGCCGCTGTCCGCGGCGCCAACTAGGTTCGGACGGACGTGAGCGCCATCGAGCTGTACGACGACGAGGTCCGCCTCCCTGGCGGGCCGCGCCTGGCGCTGCGCCGGGCCGACGGCGACGGGCGGCCGTTCCTGCTCGTGCACGGGTTGTCGTCCAACTCCCGGCTCTGGGACGGCACCGCCCGGGCGCTCGCTGCGGCCGGGCACCAGGTGGTGTCGGTCGACCAGCGCGGCCACGGCCGTTCGGAGCAGGTCGACGACGGGTACACGACGCCGCAGTGCGCGGCCGACCTGGCCGCGCTCTGCGCCGAGCTGGGGCTCGTCGGCGACCGGGCACCGGTCACGGCCGGACAGTCCTGGGGCGGCAACGTCGTCCTGCACTTCGCCGCCGAGCACGGCGGCGCGGCCGGCGCCGCCTTCGTCGACGGTGGCTTCATCTGGCTGCGCGAGCGCTTCCCCATCTTCGACGAGTGCTGGGCCGCCCTCGCTCCGCCGACGAACGACGGTCTGAGCCTTGCCGAGATGACCGAGCGGTTCCACAGCTGGCTGCCCGACTTCCCGCCGGAGGGGGTGGCGGCCCAGCTGGCCAACCTCACCGAGGTCGACGGCGTGGCCCGGGCGCGGCTCACCCGCGAGCATCACCGCGAGATCGTCCGGTCCCTGTGGGAGATCGATCCTCGCCCGCTCTTCGGCAAGGTCGACGTGCCGGCGCTGCTCGCCGTCGCCGTTCCCGCCGAGGGCGACGACCCCCGGGACGGTCTCCGGGCTGCCGAGGAGCTGCTGCCCGACGTCGTCGTCGCGCGCTACGTCGGCGCACACCACGACCTGCACGCCCAGTACCCGGACCGGATGGCTGCCGACCTCCTGGCGCTGGCGGAGCGCGTGGACGGCGCCCGATGAGCCGCCTCGTGGTGATGGGCTCCGGTGAGACCGCGCCCACGATGGTCAAGGTGCACCGCGAGGTGTTCGCCGACTGCCCGCCCGGGCCGGCGGTGATGCTGGACACGCCGTTCGCCTTCCAGATGAACCGGGACGAGCTGGTCAGCCGGACGCGCTCGTACTTCGCGCAGAGCGTCGGGCGCGACGTCGAGGTGGCCGTCTGGTCCGGCGACGAGAACGCCGCCCAGCAGGAGAAGTCGCTGGCCCTGCTGGACCGCGCGGCGTGGGTGTTCGCCGGGCCCGGCAGCCCGACGTACGCCCTTGGGCGGTGGCGCGGCACGCGCGTTCCGGCGGCGCTGGCCGGCGTCGTACGCCGCGGCGGCACGCTCGTCCTGGGCAGCGCTGCCGCCCTGACCCTGGGCAGCCATGCGGTGCCGGTCTACGAGATCTACAAGGTCGGTGCCGAGCCCGAGTGGGTGCCGGGGCTGGACCTGCTCGGTGAGCTCACCGGTGTCGCCGCCGCCGTCGTGCCGCACTACGACAACAAGGAGGGCGCGACCCACGACACCCGGTTCTGCTACCTCGGCGAGCAGCGTCTGACCACGCTCGAGGCGACGCTGCCCGACGAGGTGGGGGTCCTGGGCGTCGACGAGCACACCGCCCTGGTCATCGACGTCGTGGCTCGCACCGCGACGGTCGCCGGCAACGGCCTCGTCAGCGTCCGACGTCGAGGCGCGACGTCGACGCTGTCGGCCGGCGAGTCGATCGGGCTGGACGAGCTGTCGACGTTGCTGCGCGGGGAGCAGGTCGGCAGCGTCTCGGCCGTGCACGTCGCGCCGCCGTCGGCGGACGAGCACGAGGGCGAGGTCGGACGGCCGGCGTTGTCGTTGCGAGCCGAGGCCGATCGGGCCCGCGCGGACTTCGAGGCAGCGCTGGCGACCCGTGACGTCGACGGCTGTGTCGCCGCGGTGCTCGGGCTCGAGCAGTCCATCGCGGCCTGGCAGGCCGACACCTTGCAGAGCGACGACGCCGACGAGGCGCGGCGCGTGCTGCGCGCGCTGGTGGTACGCCTCGGCGAGCTGGCCGAGCGCGGGGCGGCCGACCCCGCGACGGCGGTGGCCCCCTTCGTCGACGCACTCGTCGACGTACGCAGGGCGGCGCGTGACCACAAGGACTTCGCCACCTCCGACCTGGTGCGCGACCGGCTCATCGCGGCAGGTGTCGAGGTGCGCGACACCGCCGACGGCACCGAGTGGACCCTGGGGTCGGCCTAGCCATCCGGACGCCCTCGCGCCGACTCGCCTGTGAGCGAGGTCACGAAAGAAACCGCTTGCTGAGTGCTTGCCACAGTTAGCACCCTGGGTAAGACTCGTGACATGGCAACACTGAAGGTCGGCTCCCTGGGCGAGTACATCCGGGAGCAACGCGAGTCGGCCCAGGTGTCGTTGCGCCAGCTGGCTCGGTCGGCCGGGGTCTCGAACCCGTACCTGAGCCAGATCGAGCGCGGTATCAAGAAGCCCAGCGCCGAGATCCTCGCCCAGATCGCCAAGGGGCTGCGGATCTCGGCCGAGTCCCTCTACGTCCATGCCGGGATCCTCGACGAGCGCAGCACCGGTGACGTCGTCGCCGCGGTGCTCGCCGACCCGGGACTGGGCGACCGCCACAAGCGGGTGCTGATCGACGTGTACGAGTCGTTCCGCGCCGAGCACGCCGCGGAGTCCGAGCGGACCACCCCGACCACCCCGACCACGGTTCGTCGTACGCCGACCGGGACGAGCACGAAGACGACCACGAAGAAGACCACGGCCTCGACGGCAGGTCCGAAGAGGACGGCTGCGAGAAAGCCGGCCGCGAAGAAGGCAACCGCGACGAAGCGGTCCGCCGCCCCGACCACCACCGGATCCACCACCGGATCCACCACAAGGTCCACCACCACGAGGAGAAGCTCCTGATGAGCCCCATCACCACCATCACCCGCAGCAAGCCGTTCTACGTCGTCGCGGGTGCGACCGACCTGGCCGTGAAGAACCTCCGCGAGGTGCCGGCGAAGCTGCCGACCGTCCGGATCGAGCGGCGCGACCTGGAGAAGGCCGTCTCGACCCTGCAGGCCGAGGCCGTCGCCCTTCCGGGCAGGGCGCAGGCCACCGCGCTCGGCCTGACCGGCGAGGTCGTCGGGCGTGCGGACGCCGTCTACGGCGAGCTGCTCGGCCGTGGCCGCAAGGTCGTGGGCCGGATCCGCCGCCAGCAGGCCACCCAGGACCTGAAGGCGGACGCGGCCACCACCGTGCGACGCACCAAGGCCACCTCCACCGTCGCGAAGAAGTCGGCCGCCGAGACCCGGGCCACCGCCAAGAAGGCGGCCAAGCGCACCACCGGCACGGCCAAGAAGCGGAGCGCCGCGACCCGCAGCACGGCCAAGTCCGCCACCACGGCGGCGCGCAAGACCACGAAGTCGGCCGCCCGCGCCACCAAGGCCGGCGCCGCGAAGGTCGGCAGCTGACCAGCTGACCAGCTGACCAGCGACCAGGCTGACAGCACGCACGACCGGACCCCGGTCGCGGACCCACCGTCCGCGCCCGGGGTCCGCCGCGTTGACAGCGGTTCTGCCCGGTGCTGGCGGCGATCGGTCGCCACGTTCGTCCCCTAGGCTGGGACGGGTGAACATCGTCGGCAGCGTCCAGTCGTTCGTCCTGCTCCTGCTGGGCATCGGGTCCCTCGGCCTGACCGGCTTCGCACTGGTCGACGTGCTGCGCCGACCCGGCACCCTGTTCCCCCAGGCCGGCCGGCTGTCCAAGGGCGCCTGGCTCGGGATCCTGCTCGCGGCCTTCCTCATCGCGATCCTCTACTTCGCCTCGCCGGGCACGGTCGGCATCCTCAACGTCGCCGGCGTGATCGCTGCCGGCGTCTACCTGGCGGACATGCGGCCCAAGCTCAAGCAGCTGGGTGGCGGCGGCTCGTCGTACGGGCCTTACGGCCCCTACTGATGCCCGACGCGAGCCACGGCCGCACAGCCCGGCTCGAGCTGGCCGACCAGACCCTGCGCGAGTGGGACGCCACCGTGCTCGACTCGTCGGCCGAGGGCGTGGTGCTCGACCGGTCCGCGTTCTACCCGGGCGGCGGCGGGCAGCCCCCGGACCACGGCGTGCTGCTCTGGGGCGGTGTGCAGACCCGCGTCGTGGGTGTCCGCAGGAGCGACGACCTGGTCCTCGTGCCCGCCGAGGGCGACCCGGTGCCACCTGTCGGTACGCCGGTGCGCGGAGCCGTCGAGGACGACCGCCGTACCGCGCTGATGCGCACCCACTCCGGCCTGCACCTGCTGTCGGGCGTCGTGCTGCGGGACTTCGGGTCGCTGGTGACCGGCGGCAACATGGAGCCGCTCGAGGCCCGGATGGACTTCAACCTGCCCGAGGTGCCGGAGGGCTTCAAGGAGCGGGTCGTCGAGGCGTGCGCCGTCGAGGTGGCGGCCGACCGGGCGATCGAGGTGAGCACACTGCCTCGCGCCGAGGCGTTCGCCACCCACCCGGACCTGATCCGCACCGCCACCGACCTGCTGCCTCCCGACCTCGAGGTGGTGCGCATCGTCGACATCGTCGGCCTCGACACCCAGGCCGACGGCGGCACGCATGTCGCCTCCACGGCCCAGATCGGCCGGATCGAGGTCGTCAAGGTCGAGAGCAAGGGCAAGGGCTTCCGCCGGCTGCGGATCCGCCTGGTCGACGCCTGAGCGTGCCGTCGGCCGGTGGGCCGCTTGCCGGGGCGGACCGGCACTTGGCGTGGCGCCTTCGCCCCGACAAGCACCGGTCGACCACGTATACGTGGTCGACCGCCGCGCAGGGGGACGGGACGGTCAGGTGGGGTGGCGGCTGACCCAGACCATCAGCGGCTTGCCGTAGAACTCCGTCGAGGTCCCGCGCAGCTCGAGACCGAGTCGACGGCAGACCGCCTGCGATGCGGTGTTCGCCTCGTCGGTCAGGGCCAGCACCTCGTCGACACCGGCGGCGTGCGCCCGGTCGAACGCCCCGCGGGCCGCCTCGGTCGCGTAGCCGTGGCCACGCGCGTCCGGGTGCAGGTGCCAGGCGACCTCCACCGGGGCGTCGGCCTCCGTCGACGCGTCCACCGGAACCAGCGCAACGGTGCCCGCCACCACCCCGGTCTCGCGCACCTCGACGGCCCAGAAGCCGAACGGCCGGCCGGCAGCCCGCTGGGCGTCGTTGGCCGACCGGCCCCGTGCGATCCGCGCGCGGGCCGCATCGACCGAGGGCATCGGGGTGGGAGCCGCGCCCAGGAAGCGCACCACGTCGGGACGGGAGTACATGTCGTGCATCCGCTCGGCGTCGTCGTCGGCCCAGTCGCGGATGACGAGCCGGTCGGTCGTGAAGGCCGGACCCGGCTGCGGCAGGCTGGTCACGTGGACATCGTGGCAGTGCAGGGCGACATCACCGAGCAGGCCGTCGACGTCGTGGTGAACGCCGCGAACTCCTCACTGCTCGGCGGCGGTGGCGTGGACGGTGCGATCCACCGCCGCGGCGGGCCGGCCGTCCTCGCCGCCTGCCGCGAGCTGCGGGCGACGACGCTGCCGGACGGCCTGCCGGCCGGACACGCGGTGGCCACCACGGCGGGTGACCTGCCGGCCCGCTGGGTGGTGCACACCGTCGGACCGGTGCACTCGGCGACGGAGGACCGCTCCGAGGTGCTGGCCTCGGCGTACCGCGAGTCGCTCCGGGTCGCCGAGGGCCTGGGGGCGGCGACGGTCGCCTTCCCGGCGGTCTCGGCCGGTGCCTACGGGTGGCCGATGGACGACGCCGCCCGGATCGCGGTGGGCACCGTGCGTGCGTACCGGACGGACGTGCTGCGGCAGGTGCGGTTCGTCCTGGCGGGCCCGGCGGCGTACGCCGCGTTCGCCGCCGAGATCCCCACCCCGGGCTAGGGCCGGCGGTCGACCTTGTGCTGGGCTGCCTGGGCCAGCGGCTTGACGACGAGCAGGTCGATGTCGACGTGCGGCGGCCGCGTCACGCACCAGGCGACGCAGTCGGCGACGTCCTCGGCCGTGAGCGGTTCGGCGACACCGGCGTAGACCTTCGCCGCCCGCTCCTCGTCGCCGCCGAACCGGTTCACGGCGAACTCGTCGGTGCGCACCATCCCCGGCGCGATCTCGGTGACCCGGACGGGCTGCCCGTTGAGCTCCAGCCGGAGCGTCTCGGCGAGCGCCGCCGCACCGTGCTTGGCCGCGGTGTACCCGCCGCCTCCCTCGTAGACGATCCGGCCGGCGGTGGAACCCATCACCACGACGTGGCCCCGGCCGCTGGCCACCAGGGCCGGGAGCAAGGCCTGGGTCACCCGCAGCACACCGATGACGTTCACGTCGTACATCGCCTGCCAGTCCTCGGGGTCGGCTGCCGCCACCGGGTCCATGCCCAGGGCGCCACCCGCGTTGTTGACCAGGACGTTCGCCTCGGGGACCGCGGCTGCGAAGGCGGCCACCGACTCGGCCGAGGTCACGTCCAGCGGCAGCGGGCGCAGCGCGTCGCCGAGCTCGGTGCGCAGGGCGGCCAGCCGGTCCTCGCGGCGGGCCCCCGCGACCACCTCGTACCCCTCCTGCACCAGGCGCCGGGCGGTGGCTGCACCGATGCCGCTGCTCGCCCCGGTCACGACCGCCGTTCCCCTGTCCATGGGGCCATCCTCACCCACAGCGCGGGGCGCCCGGGCCACGGGTTCGGCCGGCGGGGAATCGGGCAGGATGCGCCGGAGTTGTTCTCTGGTTGGAAGCGGGTGTGTGCCCGACGGCGAGCGCGGAGGTCCAGGCGTGAGCATGACGAGGATGCCGGCCCGGGGTCGTCAGCCCCGGCGAGTGGCCATGGTGACGGTGCACACGTCGCCGTTGGACCAGCCCGGCACCGGCGACGCAGGCGGCATGAACGTCTACGTCGTGGAGCTCTCCCGCCGGCTGGCCGCCCTCGGGGTCGAGGTCGACGTGATCACCCGGGCGACCAGCTCCGACCTGCCTCCGGTCGTCGAGCTGCAGCCCGGCGTCGAGGTCCGGCACGTCACCGCGGGTCCCTACGAGGGGCTGGCGAAGGAGGAGCTGCCGGCGCAGCTGTGCGCCTTCACCTCCGGGCTGATGCGCATCGAGGCCGCCCGCCCGCCGGGCTGGTACGACCTGGTCCACTCCCACTACTGGCTGTCCGGGCAGGTCGCGTGGCTGGCCGCCGAGCGCTGGGACGTCCCGCTCGTCCACACGATGCACACGATGGCGAAGGTCAAGAACCTCACCCTGGCCGCCGACGACGCCCCGGAGCCGGCCGCCCGGGCGATCGGTGAGGCGCAGGTCGTCGCGGCCGCGGACCGGTTGGTGGCCAACACCGAGGACGAGGGCCGCCAGCTGGTCGAGCTCTACGACGCGTACCCCGAGCAGGTCGCGGTCGTGCCGCCGGGGGTGGACCTCGACCTGTTCTCGCCCGGGTCGCGCGCTGCAGCCCGGCGAGCGGTGGGCCTGCCCGACGACGCGTTCGTGCTGCTCTTCGTCGGCCGGATCCAGCCGCTCAAGGCCCCGGACGTGCTGCTGCGCGCGGCGGCCCGGATGATCGGGGCCGACCCCTCCCTCCGGGACCGGCTCGTCGTCGCTGTCGTCGGCGGCCCGTCCGGCAGCGGACTGGCCCGGCCGGAGTCCCTCCAGCGGCTCGCCGGCGAGCTCGGGCTGCTCGACTGCGTCCGGTTCGTTCCGCCGGTGCCGCAGGTCGGGCTGCCCGACTGGTACCGAGCCGCCGACCTCACCGTCGTCCCCTCGTACAGCGAGTCGTTCGGGCTGGTGGCCGTGGAGTCCCAGGCGTGCGGCACCCCCGTCGTCGCCGCCGCCGTCGGCGGGCTGCGCACCGCGGTGGCCGACGGCGTCTCCGGCGTCCTGGTCGACGGTCACGACCCGGAGGACTACGCCGAGGTGATCGGTGCCCTGGCCCGCGACCCTCAGCGCCGCTGCTCCTTGGCCCGTGGCGCGCTGCTGCACTCCGGCCGGTTCGGCTGGGCGAGCACCGCCGCGGGGATGCTCGACGTGTACGCGCAGGCGCTGCTCGAGCACGAAGGCGAGCCAGCCCTCGCCGTCAACCGGTGACGCCGGAGCAGGAGGCCGCCGCCGCCGTCCTGCGCGCGGCGGTCGCCGAGCTCGAGCACGAGGAACCCACTCCCGGCACGCTGGTGGTGCAGCTGCCCGGCGAGAAGAAGCTCAAGACCACGGTGAGCATGGTCGTCGGGGCCCACTCCCTGTCGGTCAACGCGTTCGTCGCGCGGCACCCGGACGAGAACCACGAAGCCGTCTACCGCTGGTTGCTGGAGCGCAACACCCGGCTGTACGCCGTGGCGTTCGCAGTCGACCACCTGGGCGACATCTACCTGTCCGGACGCCTGCCCCTCCACGCGGTGACGCCCGACGAGGTCGACCGGCTGCTCGGGTCGGTGCTCGAGGCCGCGGACTCGTCGTTCAACACGATCCTGGACCTCGGGTTCTCCGCCGCGATCCGCAAGGAGTGGGCCTGGCGGATCTCCCGTGGTGAGCCCACCTGGAACCTGCAGGCCTTCCGGCACCTGGCGCCCGATGACGCGACACCGCAGCAGCTCGACCCGGACGCTCGCTAGTCGCCCGACCGGCCGGTGTCCCGGGGCGGCACCGGTGGCGGGTCGCAGCAACGATCGCCTGCGACCCGCCTCCGGTCAGCTGAGGATGACGCCGCCCCCGCCGCCCGGATCGGTCGGGCCGGTGGGCACCTGCACCGTGCAGTCACCCTTCTTGTAGCCGCCGTTGCCCCCGCCAGCCGGATCGCTGTGCGGGTTGCCGCCACTCGAGTTGTGACCGCAGTTGCCCCACCCGTTGTCGCCGCCGTTGTCCGAGGGCGTGACCGGCACGACCGGGCCGGACGGACGGTTCGGCGAGCCGGCTGCGGCGACTGCCGGCACGCCGCCGGCGGCCACCACGGCCACCACCAGCGCACCCGTTGCGATGAGCCTCTTCATAGGCATCCTTCCTCCATCAGAGCCGGGCGGAGATCCCCGGACTTCTCGTCATCGGCAGTCGCGGTCGCTCGGCTTGAGCGTCAGCGCCCATGAGTGGCTCCGGCTAGGCGGTGCGGACCGCCTCGGCGGCCTCGATGTCGTCCGCCGGGGCAGGCACCGGGACCGCGTCGGTCGCCTCGGGGGTGCCAGCGGGCTCAGCGGCCAGCTGCTGCGCCATCCGCCGCTCCCGGGCCGGCCCGGCGGCAAGGTGGCCGAGCGCGGTGGCGAGCGACACGACTCCGCAGCCGAGCCACAGCGTCGTCCCACCGAGGTGCTGGTAGACCGTCCCGCCGACCAGCGGGGCGGCCAGGGACGCACCGGCGAATGCGAACCCGAACAGTCCCTGGTACCGGCCGCGCAGGGCGGCCGGGGCCAGCCCCGCCACGAGGGCCGGGCCGACGGCGGCCCCGATGACCTCGCCCACCGTCCAGACCGCCACCGTGAGGGCGTACGCCGGCACCGAGGACGCCCATGCGGTCGCCCCGAAACCGAGGCCGACGAACACGCTGCTCACCGCGAGCACCTGGGAGCTCGGGAACTCCTGCAGCCAGCGGGTCAGCGGAACCGTCACCAGGACGATCAGCAGGCCGTTGAGGGCGATCACGGCGCCGTACTGCGAGGCGGTCAGGCCGTCGTCGCCCATCGCGACGGGCAGCGACGACAGGTGCTGCATGAACACGACCGCGAAGAGGAACACCAGGCCGACGACGGAGAGGAAGACTCGGTCCCGCAGGACGTCGGCCATCGAACCCGGCCGGGCGCCCTCGGCGACCACGACGTCCGGCCGGGACTCGGGCACCTTGAGGAAGACCAGGACCGCGAAGACCAGGGTCGTCGTGGCGTCGACGAGGAAGAGCGTGAGGTAGCCGGACCGCGCCAGCGCCCCGCCCAGCGCCGGAGCGACCGCGAACCCGAGGTTGATGGCCCAGTAGTTGAGCGAGAACGCACGCACCCGGTCCCGCGGGGGCACGATGTCGGTCATCATCGCGGAGAACGCCGGCCGCGCCGTGTTGCTGGTCAGGCCCAGAGCGGCCACCAGGACGAGCACCCCTCCGGGCGAGGTGGTGAGTCCCAGGGCGACCAGGGTGGCCGCGGTGCTGACCTGGCTGCCGAGCAGCACCGGGCGCCGGCCGAGGCGGTCGGCCAGGACGCCGCCCACCAGGCTGGCGACGACGCTGCCGGCTCCGAAGGAGCCCAGCACCAGCCCGACGAAGGACGGCGTGAGGTCGAGGTCGTCGGTGAGGTAGAAGGCGAGGAACGGCAGCACGAACGCGCCGGCTCGGTTGACCAGGGTGCCGCACCACAGCCACCAGAAGGTGGCCGGCAGTCCCGACACGGTCGTCCCGATGGCTCCCCGCAGCCACGCCGTCACGCCCGCTCCTCCTTCGCCACTGACCCGCCCGCGTCGTCGGGCGGGGCCACCGCGACGACCGTACGTGGACGCCCCGACAGCGCTCGACCCGGTTTCTGGCAGGCTCGGTGTCATGACCGCGACGTACACGCTGGTGCTGCTGCGGCACGGCCAGAGCGACTGGAACGAGAAGAACCTCTTCACCGGCTGGGTCGACGTGGGCCTCACCGCCCAGGGCGAGGCGGAGGCCCGCCGGGGCGGCGAGCTGCTGGTCGAGCGCGGTCTGCTGCCCGACGTCGTGCACACCTCGGTGATGCGCCGCGCGATCCAGACCGCGCAGATCGCCCTCGACGCCGCGGACCGGATGTGGCTGCCGGTGCGCCGGTCCTGGCGGCTCAACGAGCGCCACTACGGCGCGCTTCAGGGCAAGGACAAGAAGCAGACGCTCGCGGAGTTCGGCGAGGAGCAGTTCATGCTCTGGCGCCGGTCCTACGACACCCCTCCGCCGCCGCTCGCCGACGACGACAAGTGGTCGCAGGTCGGCGACCCGGCCTACGCGGGCCTCCCGGACGAGGTCCTGCCGCGGACCGAGTGCCTGGCCGACGTCGTCGACCGGATGCTGCCCTACTGGTACGACGCGATCGTGCCGGACCTGCGGGTCGGCTCCACGGTGCTCGTCGCGGCGCACGGCAACTCGCTGCGGGCGCTGGTCAAGCACCTCGACGGCATCTCCGACGAGGACATCGCCGGGCTCAACATCCCCACCGGCATCCCGCTGCTCTACGCCCTGGACGGGGACCTGCGACCCACGGTTCGCGGCGGGGAGTACCTCGACCCGCAGGCCGCCGCCGCCTCGATCGATGCGGTCAAGAACCAGGGCCGTTGACGGCCCTCAGACCGACTCGGGGACCGGCTCGGGGTACTGGCCCGTGACGAGGTAGATCACCCGGTGCGCCACCGACACGGCGTGGTCGGCGAACCGCTCGTAGAACCGGCCGATCTGGGTGACGTCGATCGCCTGCTCGACGCCGTACGGCGAGTTCTTGTCCAGCAGCTCGGTGAACAGCGCCCGGTGCAGCTGGTCCATCTCGTCGTCGTCGCGCTCCAGCTCCATGGCGGCCGTCAGGTCCTGCTTGGCGATCACGCTCCCGGTCTTGGCCACCAGGCGCTCGGCCACCTGGCTCATCTCCACGATGGTCGAGCGCAGCTGCGGAGGGATGGCGGACTCGGGGAACCGCCGGCGGGCGATCCGGGCGACGTGCCGGGCGAGGTCGCCCATCCGCTCCAGGTCGGCGCTCATCCGCAGGCTCGTGACGATGGTGCGCAGGTCGGTCGCCACCGGCTGCTGGCGGGCCAGCAGGTCGAAGGCCTTGCGGTCCAGCTCGTCGCGCAGCGCGTCCACGGCGTTGTCCGCCGCGATGACGCTCTCGGCCAGCGCGAGGTCGGCGTCCTGCAGCGCGGTGGACGCCCGGTTGATCGCCGACCCGACCAGGCGGGTCATCTCGACCAACGAGTCGCTGAGCGAGTCGAGCTCCTCGTGGTAGGCGTCGCGCATCTGTGATCATCCTTCGTCGTCGTCCCGGCGTGCGGGTCCCAGTCAACCGCGTGCAGCGTCGCAGCAGGGCATGAACGCGCGCCAGCACCGAGGTGAACACCAGGAGAACCCGCGCCCAGCACCTGTCCGCCGGGCCGGTGCCGCCGCCGGCCGCACCTACGATCGGGGCGTGGACGCGCTGCTGATCGGCCTCACGGCGGTCGTCGGCGTGCTCGTCGGCGCCGGGGCGGCCCTCGCGATCCGCGCCAGCGAGCGCGAGCAGCGACGCGTCCCCGCGGTGGAGCACCAGCAGGCCACGCTGCCCACCGGCGCTGCCGACGTCCTCGTGCTGCTGGGCTCGTCGGCCGTCGTCCTGGATTCCGAGGACCGGGTCGTGCGGGCCAGCCCGGCCGCGTACGCCCTCGGTCTGGTCCGTGCGGAGCGGCTGCTGTCGGAGGAGATGCTCGAGCTGGTCCGGCAGGTCCGCCGCGTCGGTGAGATCCGCGAGCAGGAGCTCGAGCTCCCGCGAGGGCCGATCGGCTCGGCGACGCTGGCGGTCCGGGCCCGGGTCGCGCCGCTCGGGTCCACCCTGGTGCTGGTGCTGGTGGAGGACCGCACCGAGGCGCGCCGCGTCGACGCCGTCCGCCGGGACTTCGTCGCGAACGTCAGCCACGAGCTCAAGACCCCGGTGGGCGCGATGTCGCTGCTGGCCGAGGCGCTGGTCGACGCCGCCGACGACCCCGAGGCCGTCCGCCGGTTCGCCGGCCGGATGCAGCACGAGTCCGAGCGCCTCACCCGGCTCGTCCAGGACGTCATCGAGCTGTCCCGGCTCCAGGGCCACGACCCCCTGGAGGCGCCGACCCTGGTCAGCCTCGACGACGTGGTTGCCGAGGCGGTCGACCGCAGCCGGCTGACCGCCGAGGCCCGGGACGTGACGCTGGTCAGCGCTGGCGTGCGCGGGCTGAAGGTGATGGGGGACTCGCGCCAGCTGGTGACGGCTGTGGGGAACCTGGTCGACAACGCCGTGCGCTACGGCCCGGCCGGGAGCCGGGTGGCGGTCTCGGTCAACGAGGTCGCCGGCCCGGCCGGGAAGCTCGCCGAGCTGTCGGTGACCGACGAGGGCCCCGGCATCGCCGAGGCGGAGCGCGAGCGGATCTTCGAGCGCTTCTACCGGGTCGACAACGCCCGGTCGCGCGACACGGGCGGCACCGGCCTCGGGCTCTCGATCGTCAAGCACGTGGCCGCCGGCCACGGTGGCGAGGCCACCGTGTGGAGCCTGGAGGGCACCGGTTCCACCTTCACGCTGCGACTCCCCGTCGCGGCCGGGTCAGAGAGGCGTCCATGACGTCGGAGGGATGGCGATGACACGGATCCTGGTCGTGGAGGACGAGGAGTCCTTCCGCGACGCCCTGTCGTACATGCTGCGACGGGAGGGCTTCGAGGTCGAGCTCGCCGAGAGCGGCCCCGGCGCGATCGAGGCGTACGAGCGCAACGGAGCCGACCTGGTGCTGCTGGATCTCATGCTGCCGGGGCTGCCCGGCACCGAGGTGTTCCGCGCGCTGCGCTCCAAGGGGTCGGTGCCGGTGATCATGCTCACGGCCAAGGACGGCGAGGTCGACAAGGTGGTGGGCCTGGAGCTCGGCGCCGACGACTACGTCACCAAGCCGTACTCCGCGCGCGAGCTGGTGGCACGGATCCGCGCCGTCCTGCGCCGCCGGGGCGAGCCGGACGAGCTGGTGCCCGCCACGGTCGAGGCGGGCCCGGTGCGGATGGACGTCGACCGGCACGTCGTCAGCGTCAGGGGCGACGCGGTGAGCATGCCGCTGAAGGAGTTCGAGCTGCTCGAGCTGCTGCTGCGCAACGCCGGCCGGGTGCTCACCCGCGGCCAGCTCATCGACCGGGTCTGGGGCTCGGACTACGTCGGCGACACCAAGACCCTGGACGTGCACGTCAAGCGGCTGCGCGCCAAGGTCGAGCCCGACCCCGGGGCGCCCCAGCACATCGTCACGGTGCGCGGCCTCGGCTACAAGTTCGAGCCCTGACGGCCGACCCGGCGGGCGCTACTCCGCGGCCGCGGTGGGCGGCGGTGTGATCGACGCGTAGGGGCCGTTCGCGGGCACGACGACGGTGTCGATGGTCACCGGGTCGGCGCGGCGGAAGGTCAGCGTGAGCGTGATGACCTCGCCGGGCAGCTTGGTGACCGAGGTCATCGTGGCGGCCGGCCGGGTGCCGGCGCCGAGACGGATCGCGGCGCCGGGGCCGATGGTGCCGTCGCCGGTCAGGTCGACGGTGCCGTCCGGGCTGCTGATGTCCGTCAGTGCGTCGGCCTTGCTCCCGCGGTTGACGATGGTGGTGCTGACCACCCCGCTGGTCCCGGCGCTGCTGGACACCACGAGCAGGTTGAGGATGCGGATCTTGCCGTTGTCGACGAGCAGGCCGTCACTGGGCGCGTAGGGCTGCACCGACGTGGCGCCGAAGCCGGCCGAGCAGCCGGCCAGCACGGCGGTGGCGAGGGCCGCGGTGGCGGCGGTGCGGGCTCGGTTCAGACGGGTGCGCTCCACGGCGGGAAGAGTAGCGACAACGGCGCACGGACGCGCCGGGTGGGACCGGACCGGCCCGGCTGACGACGGTCAGCCCAGCTGCGGCGCGCGGGCGACGAGCAGCGCCACCGCGACGGTCGCCGTGACGACCGCGAGCAGGAACGGCGTACGCCGGCTCCCGACCCCCGCCCCCGCCACACCTGCCGCGCCAGCGGTGCCGCAGGCGAGCACCAGGCCGACCCAGGCCCACCAGGGCGGCCGGCCGGGACCGACGGTCACGACGACGACCGCTGCCGCCAGCAGCACCGCACCGGCCACCGCGGAGCGGGCCGCTCCCAGCCGCTGGGGGAGGCCGCGCACGCCGGCCGCCAGGTCGTCAGTGACGTCCGGGACGACGTTGAGGAAGTGTGCACCGGTGCCGAGCAGGGCGCCCGCGACGACCAGCCACCACGGCGGGGCGGGATGGCCCTCCAGACCCAGGGTCAGGAACGCCGTGAGCAGGCCGAAGCTCACGGCGTACGGCAGCCAGGACAGCACCGTGCGCTTCAGGCCCAGGTCGTAGCCCCACCCGCTCGCGACCGCCACCAGGTGGGCACTGCCGGCCCGCCAGCCGGAGGCCAGCGACAACGGGACGCAGGCGGCGACGGCCAGCGTGCAGGCGACCCCGACCAGGCGGGTGGACAGCACTCCGGCGGCCAGCGGCTTGTCCCGACGACCGGCCAGGCGGTCGCGGTCGCGGTCGAGCAGGTCGTTGAGCCAGCCGATGGACAGCTGACCGGCGAGCACCGCCGCGGCGACCAGCACGACCCCACCCGCGGACCGGCCCGCGGCCGCCGCGACCGCCGCCGCCAGGACCGTGACCGCGAGGCTGGGCAACGGGTGCGACGAGCCGAGCAGCGCCCGCACCAGCATGGCGACACCCTCTCTGTCAAGCCCCTGACCTGCGCAAACGGGTCGATGAACGCACCGAGTGACGTCCGTCACCGTGTTATTCTGGGGTCCGCGAAAGGGGTCTGACACATATGACGTTCAAGGTCGGCGAAACGGTCGTCTATCCCCACCACGGGGCCGCACTGATCGAGTCCATCGAGACTCGCACCATCAAGGGTGAAGACAAGCTCTACCTGGTTCTCAAGGTCGCCCAGGGCGACCTGACGGTACGGGTCCCCGCCGACAACTGCGATCTCGTGGGCGTCCGCGACGTCGTCGGTCAGGAGGGTCTCGAGCGGGTGTTCGAGGTGCTGCGCGCCCCGCACACCGAGGAGCCGACCAACTGGTCCCGCCGCTACAAGGCGAATCTCGAGAAGCTCGCCTCCGGTGACGTGATCAAGGTCGCCGAGGTCGTCCGTGACCTCTGGCGCCGCGACAAGGACCGCGGTCTCTCGGCCGGGGAGAAGCGGATGCTCGCCAAGGCCCGCCAGATCCTCGTCAGCGAGCTCGCGCTGGCCGAGCACACCAACGAGGACAAGGCCGAGGCCATCCTCGACGAGGTGCTCGCCTCCTAGCCCGACCCGCTCCGCCCGCGCCGCCGCTCCCCCCGGGGACCGGCGGCGCGCGTCGTCCTGGTCGTCGAGCGGCGCGTAGTGGCTGTATTTCGGCCTCTGGGGCCGCCACTACCCGCCACTCGAGGGATGGGTGGGCTCACGGGCCGGCACCGCGGCGGGTCCGCGCCATCTCGGCCACTAGGGTCTGGGGAATGGCGCCCCGTCTGCGCCGCGTGCCGAACGCGGTCGTCGAGCTGCTGCGGCTGTGCGTGGTCGTCTTCTTCGCCGGCGTCGGCTTCTACGTCGCCGACGCCGCGGACAACTCCGGTGAGCCGGTCCTGGGCGCGTTCACGGTCGTCGGCCTCGGCGTCGTCCTGGGGTCCGCCCTCGGTTACGTGCTCGGCGGCGTGGTCGGGCGCGGCACGCTGTCCGCGGTCCGGTACAGCGAGGAGAGCCTGCGCGGCACCTCCGCCGAGCAGATCGTCGCCGGGATGATGGGCGCCGTCGTCGGCATCCTCGTCGCCGCCGGTGTCACCTGGCCGGTGCTGCTCCTCGGCCGGCCGCTGCTGACCTTCCCGTTGTTCGTGTTCGCCCTCGTCGCGCTGGGAGCCCTCGGCTACCGGCTCGGCAGTGCCAAGCGGGAGGCCGTGCTCGGGATCCTCGGCGGTCGGGTGGGCATGGCCGACCGGCCGGTGGTCGCCGCCTCCCTCCCGCGCGTCCTGGACACCTCTGTCGCGATCGACGGCCGCATCG
The DNA here is from genome assembly GCA_963807005.1 of uncultured Actinomycetota bacterium. GTDB lineage: Bacteria > Actinomycetota > Actinomycetes > JACCUZ01 > JACCUZ01 > CAWDZK01. The sequence continues at coordinate 105,384 of CAWDZK010000006.1, forward strand.
TCGACGTCGCCCGGGCCGGGTTCCTCCATGGGCAGATGCTGGTGCCCGCGCCCGTGCTCGCGGAGCTGCAGGGCCTGGCCGATGCCGGTGACGACGGCCGCAGAGCCAAGGGCCGCCGCGGGCTGGAGGTCCTGGAGACCCTGCGGCGGGAGCCCGGCATCGACGTCGAGGTGCTCGACGTCGAGATCCCCGGCGTGCCCGAGGTGGACGCGAAGCTGGTGCGGATCTGCCTCGACCGCGGCGCGGCGCTGCTCACCCTGGACACGAACCTGGCCAAGGTCGCCGGGCTGGCCGGCGTCCGGGTCATGAACCTGCACACCCTGGCCTTGGCCCTGCGGCCGCCGGTCGGTGCCGGCGACGAGGTCAGCGTTCTGCTGCTCAAGCCGGGCAAGGAGTCCGGCCAGGCGGTCGGCTACCTCGACGACGGCACGATGGTGGTGGCCGAACGGTCCCGCGACGGCATCGGCCGGGAGGCGTCCCTGCGGGTGACCAGCGTGCTCACCACCGCCAACGGCCGGATGGTGTTCGCCAAACCCTCGGCGGAGCCGCTGTGACCCGGTCGTGAGCGGCCCCGCGGTGGCAGCCCTGGTTCCTGCGGCCGGGCGCGGGGAGCGCCTCGGCGGCGGTGGGGCAAAGGCGCTGCTGCCGCTCGGCGGGGAGCCGATGCTCGCGCACTCCGTGCGCACGCTGGCCGCGAGCCGGGTGGAGCTGGTGGTCGTTGCCGCGCCGCCCGGCCGGGCGGACGAGGTCGGCCGGCTGCTGGCCGGCGGTCACGACGGCGCCGAGCTGGTGGTGGTGGAGGGTGGCGACACGCGTACGGCGTCGGTGCGCTCCTGCCTGGCGGTGCTGCCCGCCTCCGTCGAGGTCGTGCTGGTGCACGACGCCGCCCGGCCACTGGTGCCGATGTCCCTGGTGGACGCCGTGGTGTTCGCGGTCGAGGCCGGGGCCGACGCGGTGGTCCCGGGCCAGCCGGTCACCGACACCGTCAAGCAGGTGGACTCCGAGGAGACCGTCGTGTCCACCGTCGACCGCAGCGCGCTGCGGACCGTGCAGACCCCGCAGGGGTTCCGCCGGCAGGTGCTCGACGCGGCGTACGGCGGCCGGGCCGAGGCCGTCACCACCGACGACGCCGGCCTGGTGGAGCTCGCCGGCGGCCGGGTGCTGGTCGTGCCCGGCGCCGAGGAGGCGTTCAAGGTGACCCGGCCGCTGGACCTCGTGCTCGCCGAGGCCGTGCTCGCCCGAAGGCGGACCGTCGATGCCTGAGCTGCCCCGGGTCGGGACCGGCGTCGACGTGCACCCGCTCGAGCCGGGCCGCCCGATGCACCTGGCCGGCCTGCACTTCCCGGACGAGCCGGCCGGCTGCGCCGGCCACAGCGACGGGGACGTCGCAGCGCACGCGGCCTGCGACGCCCTGCTGGCGGCAGCCGGGCTGGGCGACCTGGGCTCGGTCTTCGGCACCGACGACCCACGCTGGTCGGGAGCGTCCGGGACGACCCTGCTGGCCGAGGTGGCCCGGCGGATACGTGCCGCGGGTTTCGTCATCGGCAACGTCTCGGTCCAGGTCGTCGGCACCCGGCCGCGGCTCGGCCCGCGCAGGGTCGAGGCCGAGGCGGCCCTCAGCGATGCGGTGGACGCCCCGGTCTCGGTCTCGGCGACGACCACCGACGGGCTGGGACTCACCGGCCGCGGCGAGGGCCTGGCCGCCGTGGCGAGCGCCGTGGTCGCGCGCCAGTAACCTTCCTCGGGTGACCTTCCGCCTCTACGACACCGCCACGAGGGCGGTGCGCGACTTCGTGCCCCTCGTCGAGGGCAAGGTCGGCATCTACCACTGCGGGCTCACCGTGCAGGGCGCGCCGCACATCGGGCACATCCGCAAGGAGGTCGTGTTCGACGTCCTGCGCCGGTGGCTGGAGCGCTCCGGGCTCGAGCTCACCATCGTGGCCAACCTCACCGACATCGACGACAAGATCCTGGTGAAGGCGGAGGAGGCCGGCACCGACTGGTTCGCGCTCGCCTACGCCAACGAGCGGGCGCTGCACGCGGCGTACGACGTGCTCGGCTGCGAGCCGCCGACCTACGAGCCGCGGGCTACCGGGCACATCACCGAGATGATCGAGCTGATGGGCGAGCTGGTCGAGAAGGGCCACGCCTACCCGGCCGACGACGGGTCCGGCGACGTGTACTTCGACGTGCGGTCCTGGCCGGAGTACGGCCGGCTGTCGAACCAGCGGATCGACGAGATGGCCGCAGCCGAGGACGCCGACCCGCGCGGCAAGCGGGACCCGCGGGACTTCGCGCTCTGGAAAGGTCACAAGAAGGGCGAGCCCGAGACGGCGTCCTGGCCGACGCCGTGGGGCAGGGGTCGTCCGGGCTGGCACCTGGAGTGCTCGGCGATGGTCGGCAAGTACCTCGGTCCCGAGTTCGACATCCACGGCGGCGGTCTCGACCTGCGCTTCCCGCACCACGAGAACGAGCTGGCCCAGTCGACCGCCGCAGGTCGCCCGTTCGCCCGCTGGTGGATGCACAACGCGATGTTGAACCTCGGCGGCGCCAAGATGAGCAAGTCGGTCGGCAACACGATGCTCGTGTCCGAGGTGGTCAAGCGGGTCCGCCCGGTCGAGCTGCGGTACTACCTGGTGGCCTCGCACTACCGCTCGATCGTGGAGTTCTCCTTCGAGTCGCTCGAGGAGTCGGCCGCTGCCTACCGCCGGATCGAGGGGTTCGTCCGCCGGGCCGCCGAGGTCCTGGGCGAGGAGGCACCGGGTGACCCGGCAGCCGCCGGCGGCATGCTGTGCGCAGAGTTCACCGAGGCGATGGACGACGACCTGGGCGTACCGGCCGCACTGGCCGCGCTGCAAGGCGTGCTGCGTGAGGGGAACACGCTGCTCGCCAGCAGCGGGGGCCCGTCCCGCGAGCTGCGCGGCACCTGGCTGTCCGTGCGCGCGATGCTCGACGTGCTCGGGCTCGACCCGTTCTCGCCGACGTGGACCGGACGCTCCGGTCCGGGGGCGTCGTCGGACCTGCACGGTGTCGTCGACGCACTCGTAGGGGTGGCGCTGCAGGAGCGCGCCGAGGCGCGGGCGCGCAAGGACTGGGCGGCCGCGGACCGGGTGCGCGACGCGCTCTCGGCCGCCGGCGTGGTCGTCGAAGACACACCGTCCGGCCCTCGCTGGACGCTCGCGGAAGAGGGAAGCTGACATGGCCGGCAACAGCGAGCGACGGGGTGCCAAGCGCAACCCCGGGTCCAAGAAGGGCCAGACGGTCGGCTCCGGTGCCCAGCGCCGCAAGGCGCTGAAGGGCAAGGGACCCACACCGAAGGCGTCCGAGCGCCCCAGCCACCCGGCGCACCGCAAGGCCCGGTCGGCAGCCAAGCGGGCCGGCGCACCCGGGGGCCGGTCCGGCCCGCGCTCAGGCGGCTCCCGCCAGGGCGGCAACCGCAAGGCGCGCGACACCAGCGGGGGGCCGGAGTGGGTCGCCGGGCGCAACCCGGTGGTCGAGGCGTTGCGGGCCTCGGTGCCGGCTACCGCGCTGTGGATCGCGGAGCGGATCGACTCCGACGACCGGGTCCGCGAGTCGATGAAGCTGGCCGGCCAGCTCGGCGTCCCGTTGATGGAAGCCTCGCGCACGGAGCTCGACCGGGTCGCCGGCGACCACCACCAGGGCCTGGCGCTGCAGGTCCCGGCCTACGACTACGCGCACCCCGACGACCTTCTCGCCCGAGCCGCCGAGGCCGGTGAAGCGCCGTTGCTGGTGGCGCTCGACGGCGTGACCGACCCGCGCAACCTCGGTGCCGTGCTGCGGTCGGCCGCGGCGTTCGGCGCCCACGGCGTCGTCGTTCCCACCCGTCGGGCGGCAGGGGTGACGGCCACCGCCTGGAAGGTGTCGGCCGGCGCGGCCGCTCGCGTCCCCGTGGCCCGGGCCACCAACCTGACGCGGACGCTGGAGGCCTACCAGGCGGCCGGGCTCTACGTCGTGGGCCTCGACGGCGAGGCTCCGCTCGACCTCGCTGACGTGCGGGTCGCCACCGACCCGCTCGTGCTGGTGGTCGGCTCGGAGGGCAAGGGCCTGTCCCGCCTGGTCCGCGAGACCTGCGACCAGGTCGCCGGCATCCCGATCACCTCCGCCGCCGAGTCCCTCAACGCGGGTGTGGCGACGGGGATCGCCCTCTACGAGATGTCGCGCCTACGCCGGTCCTGAGCCGCCTCTGCCCCAGCCGCCTGTACGCCGAGAACTGACGACGGCGGAACAGGCTCCGACCGGCCCGCCGCGCCGGCCTGAGTGGTGTTGCGCCGTCGTCGGTGTCCGACCTACCGGCCGGACTCGTCGGGCTCGTCTTCGGACGGGTCGTACGGCGACTCGACGGTCGGAGTCCCGATCCGGGAGCCGAGCACGGCCTGCTCGTCCGGCTTGTGGGTGAGCACCTCCTCGACGTACGACGCGGCGGCCGGGAGCAGCCCGATGTCGCGGCCCTCGCGCTCGGACAGGAACCACCGGTGCTCGAGCACCTCGTGGAAGATCTCGGCCGGCTCGAGCTTGCCGCGCAGCTCGCGGGGCACCGAGCGGACGACGGGCTCGAACGAGTCGGCGAGCCACCGGTGGGCCACGATCTCCTCGGACTCGCCCTGCACGTCCATGGCGGCGCGGTAGGCGTCCAGGTCGTTGAGCAACCGCCTGGCCTGGTTCTCCTCGACGTCCAGGCCGGTGAGGCGGATCAGCCGGCGGCTGTGGTGCCCGGCGTCGACGACCTTCGGCTCGAGCTGGACGGTGCGGCCGTCGATGTCGGTGACGATGGTGAGCTCGGCGACGTCGAAGCCGAGCTCGTTGAGCCGGCGGATCCGCTGGTCGATGCGGTATCGCTCGCCCGTGTCGAACGTCTCGGCGCCGAGCAGCTCCTCCCAGAGGTCGTTGTACCGCTCGACGACGCGGTCGGCGATCTCGACCGGGTCGATCGAGGGGTGCAGCAGGGTGCCGGCGTCGAGGTCGAGGAGCTCACCGGCGATGTTGGTGCGGGCCAGGTCGACGTCGTAGGCGCGCTGCCCCGCACTCAGCGTGCTGTGCATCTCGCCGGTCTCCGCGTCCACCAGGTACGCGGCGAAGGCGCCGGCGTCCCGGCGGAACAGCGTGTTGGAGAACGAGCAGTCGCCCCAGTAGAAGCCCGCGGTGTGCAGCCGGACGAGCAAGGCCGCGAGGGCGTCCAGCAGCCGCATCGCGGTGTCCGGTCGCAACGTCGAGGAGAACAGCGCCCGGTAGGGCAGCGAGAACTGCAGGTGCCGGGTGATCAGCGCCGGGTCCAGCGGCTGCCCGTCGGCGTCCTCGCGACCGGAGACCACTGCGACGGCCTCCACGGCGGGCATCTCGCGGCGCTCCAGCTGCCGGAGCAGGCCGTACTCGCGCAGCGCCGCCGTCTCGGCGATCTCCTTCACGGCGAACACCGCCTCGCCGATCCGGACGAACCGCACCACGTGCCGGGAGATGCCGCGGGGCAGGGCGACCAGCTGGTCCGCCGGCCACTCCTCGAGGGGGGTGTCCCACGGGAGGTCGAGCAGCGCCGGGTCGCTCGGCGCGGCCAGCAGCTGCAGGGCCATGGACCCCATCGTGCCGGATGCCGGCAACGGCGAGGGCGCGCCTCCCAGCTGGGGAGACGCGCCCTCGTCCTGGCTCAGTCGGTCAGGTGGGGAGCCGTTCCCCGGTCGTCGTCGAGAACACGTGGATGTGACCAGGCTTGGGCGCGAAGTTGACCACCTCGCCCTTCGCCGGCGGCTTGCGGCCGTCGACCCGGGCGATCACGTCGTGCTCCTCGCCGTTGACGTCGGCCGTGCCGTAGACGTACGCATCGGCGCCGAGCTCCTCGACCAGGTTGACGGTCGTGTGCAGACCCTCGCCCTCGCCGACAAGGTCCATGTCCTCGGGCCGCACCCCGAGGGTGACGGTGCGGCCGCCCTCGCCCGCCTTCTCGGCGGTCTCCCGGGGAACCTCGATGCGGCCGTCGCCGAAGGCCACCGAGCTGCCCTCGATCGGGACGGTCAGGAGGTTCATGGCAGGCGAGCCGATGAAGCCGGCGACGAAGACGTTGCTCGGGTTGTCGTACATGTTCCGGGGCGTGTCGACCTGCTGCAGGATGCCGTCCTTGAGCACGGCGACCCGGTCGCCCATCGTCATGGCCTCGACCTGGTCGTGGGTGACGTAGACGGTCGTGACGCCGAGGCGCCGCTGCAGCGCGGCGATCTGGCTGCGGGTCTGCACCCGCAGCTTGGCGTCGAGGTTCGACAGCGGCTCGTCCATGAGGAACACCTGCGGCGAGCGGACGATCGCGCGCCCCATGGCCACGCGCTGGCGCTGGCCGCCGGAGAGCGCCTTCGGCTTGCGGTCGAGGTACTCCTCCAGGTCGAGGATCTTGGCCGCCTCCTTGACCCGCTCGGCGATCTTGTCCTTGGACTCGCCGGCGATCTTCAGGGCGAAGCCCATGTTCTCCGCGACCGACATGTGCGGGTACAGCGCGTAGTTCTGGAACACCATGGCGATGTCCCGGTCCTTGGGCGCGAGGTTGGTGACGTCGCGGTCGCCGATGCGGATCGATCCGCCGTTGACGTCCTCGAGGCCGGCCAGCATCCGCAGCGAGGTGGACTTCCCGCAGCCCGAGGGACCGACGAGGACGAGGAACTCGCCGTCCCCGATCTCGATGTCGAGCGCGTCGACGGCGGGGCGTTCTGACCCCGGGAACAGACGGGTGGCCTTGTCGAAGGTCACGGTGGCCATGCGGTGACTCCCTTCACCGGCAGGAACGTGCCGGACGATCCGAGTAAAGGACGAGGTGACGCACTGTGACCGTATTGGGCTCGGTAGGAGCCTGTCCATGGTCCGTCCGCCCACTGGCTGTTATTCGATCGTTACCGCCGAACCGGTTGCCGTCAGGGGTGCGTAAACGTTTACATCGGCTTAACCCCGGGACGCGAGTGCGCACGCCCTGCCGCGCAGTGCTCGGACCGGTCTTCGGTGAGAGAGGGAGCAGTGCGCATGCGATCAACGAATGCACGCCGCGGTGCGGCCGCGTTCGCCGTCGTCCTGAGTGCGAGCCTCGGCCTGGCAGCCTGCGGCGGCAGCAGCGGCGACGGCGGCGGCAGTACGTCGGCCGGTGGCAAGGCGCCCGGCGATGGCAAGGCGGAGTGCGCCGGCCTCGAGAGCGTGATGAAGTACGGCGACCTCTCGGGCAAGAGCGTGAAGGTCTACACGTCGATCGTCGCGCCCGAGGACGTCACCCAGAAGGACTCGTACAAGCTGTTCACGACCTGCACCGGGGCGGACGTCTCCTACGAGGGTTCCAAGGAGTTCGAGGCGCAGCTCGTCGTCCGGGTGAAGAGCGGCAACCCGCCGGACATCGCCTACGTCCCGCAGCCTGGCCTGCTCCGCACCCTGGTCACCGACACCGGCAAGGTCAAGGAGGCGCCCGACTCGGTCGTCGCCGAGACCGAGAAGTGGTGGGGGCCGGAGTGGAAGGACTACGGCACCGTCGACGGCAAGTTCTACGCCGCTCCGCTCGGCGCGAACGTGAAGTCGTTCGTCTGGTACTCGCCGAAGATGTTCTCCGACATGGGGATCACCGTCCCGACCACGTGGGACGAGATGCTCGCCGCCTCGGACAAGGTCGCCGCCTCCGGCACCAAGCCGTGGTGCGCCGGCATCGGCTCCGGCGAGGCGACCGGCTGGCCGGCCACCGACTGGCTCGAGGACGTCATGCTCCGTGAGAACGGGCCGGACGTCTACGACCAGTGGGTCAACCACGAGATCCCGTTCGACGACCCCAAGGTCGCCGCGGCTCTCGACCGGGTCGGCAACATCCTCAAGAACCCGAAGTACGTCAACGGCGGCATCGGTGACGTGAAGAGCATCGCCACCACCACCTTCCAGGACGGCGGCCTGCCCGTCGCCAAGGGCGAGTGTGCGATGCACCGCCAGGCCAGCTTCTACGCCAACTTCTGGCCGGAGGGCACCAACGTGGCCGAGGACGGCGACGTCTACGCGTTCTACCTGCCGACCACCAGCGACCAGTACGGCAAGCCGGTCCTCGGCGGCGGCGAGTTCACCGCGGCGTTCTCGGACAAGCCCGAGGTGCAGGCGTTCCAGACCTACCTCGCCACGGACGTGTGGGCCAACGAGAAGGCCAAGGCCACGCCGACCGGTGGTTGGGTCAGCGCCAACAAGGGCCTCGACGCCAACAACCTGGTGAGCCCGATCGACAAGCTGTCGGCTGAGACCCTGCAGGACCCGGAGGCGGTCTTCCGCTTCGACGGCTCCGACCTGATGCCCGGTGCCGTCGGCGCCGGCTCCTTCTGGAAGGAGATGACGGCCTGGATCACCGGGAAGTCGACCGGGGACGCATTGAGCAGCATCGAGAAGTCCTGGCCGTCGTCCTGACGGCCGCTCCACCCGCCCCTGGGGTCGTGAGGCGCCAGGAGTGAACCTGCTGTAGACGGAGCGTGGGGGCGGCCATCGGCCGCCCCCACGCCCCGCAAGGACGGATCTCAGCGCTACCGGCCCGGTGTGGCGCGCCGCGCCCGCCAGGCCAAGGAGGCAGGTCTGATGTCAGTTGGTGAGAAGTTCACTCAGATGGTGGCGGCCATCGCGGTCTTCCTCGCGGTGATGGGCGTCGTGCTGCTGCTGGCCGACCGGGTGAGGTCCCGCCGGGGCGAGCTGATCCAGACCGTCGCCTTCATCCTGCCGGCGACGGCGATGATCGCGGTCGGCCTGCTCTACCCCGGCATCAAGACGGTCGTCCAGTCGTTCCGGAACAGCGCCGGCAGCGGGTTCGTCGGCCTGGACAACTACAAGACCATCTTCAGCACGACCGAGCAGGTCACGGTGCTGCGCAACACCGCGATCTGGGTCATCGTCACCCCGATCGCCGCCACCCTGATCGGACTCGTCTACGCCGTGCTGATCGACCGGTCCCGGGTGGAGAAGTTCGCCAAGGCGCTGATCTTCCTCCCCATGGCGATCTCGCTGGTCGGCGCCTCGATCATCTGGAAGTTCGTCTACGACTACCGGGCCACCGAGAACACCCAGATCGGCCTGCTCAACCAGGTCCTCAAGAGCGTCGGGTTGGACACCTACCGGTTCCTGCTCACCGACCCGTGGAACACGCTGTTCCTGATCGTCATCATGATCTGGGTCCAAGCAGGCTTCGCGATGACCGTGCTCTCTGCCTCGATCAAGGCCATCCCCGACGACATCATCGAGGCAGCCCGGCTCGACGGCGTGAGCGGGTTCCGGATGTTCCGGTTCATCACCGTTCCCAGCATCCGGCCGTCGTTGGTGGTCGTCCTCACCACGATCAGCATCACGACGCTGAAGGTCTTCGACATCGTCCGAACCTCGACGGGTGGCAACTTCAACACCAGCGTGCTGGCCAACGAGTTCTACACACAGAGCTTCCGGTCGTTCAACACCGGGCTGGGCGCCGCCCTCGCGTCGCTGCTGTTCGTCCTCGTCATCCCGATCGTCGTCTACAACATCCGCCAGATGCGCCGGTTGGAGGCACGATGAGCACGACGCCCACGACCGAGGTCACCGACCCGAAGGCGACACCCACCCCTCCGCCGTCGTCCGCGAACGAGGCCAAGAAGCGACTCACCTCCCCGTGGGCGTCCTTCGCAGCATTGGTGATCGCGGCGCTGTGGACCATCCCGACCGCAGGCCTGCTCATCTCGTCGTTCCGGCCCGAGAACGACGTCAAGGAGACCGGGTGGTGGACCTGGTTCACCAACTTCGACTTCACCCTGGACAACTACGACGCCGTCCTCAACGACCCGAACACCAAGCTCGCGACCTACTTCGTCAACTCGATCGTCGTCACCCTGCCCGCGGTGGTCATCCCGATCACCCTTGCGACGCTGGCGGCCTACGCCTTCGCCTGGATGAAGTTCCCCGGGCGGGACACGCTGTTCGTGGCCGTCTTCGCCATGCAGATCGTGCCGATCCAGGTGACGATGATCCCGCTGCTCACGCTGTACGTGAACCCGCCGTTCGGCCTGCCGAGCCTCGCCGGGTCGGACGCGCCCGGCGGCGGCTTCTACACGATCTGGCTCTCCCACTCGATCTTCGCGCTGCCGTTGGCGATCTTCCTGCTGCACAACTTCATGAAGGAAGTGCCGGGAGAGCTGATCGAGGCGGCCCGGGTCGACGGCGCCGGACACGTGAAGATCTTCACCCGGATCATGCTGCCGCTGATGGCGCCCGCGATCGCGGCGTTCGGCATCTTCCAGTTCCTGTGGGTCTGGAACGACCTGCTGGTCGCGCTCGTGTTCGGTGGCGGCAGCCTGGAGGTCTCGCCCCTGACGGTCCGGCTGGCCGAGCTGTCCGGCAGCCGGGGCCAGGACTGGCACCTGCTCTCCGCCGGCGCGTTCGTGTCACTGATCGTCCCGCTGATCGTCTTCCTCAGCCTGCAGCGCTACTTCGTCCGTGGCCTGCTCGCCGGGAGCGTCAAGGGATAGCTGATCAGGTGTCGTCGCTGTGGTTGCCGGTCGCCACCAGGTCGGCGAACCACCGGTACGACGCCTTGGGAGTGCGGGTCTGGTCGTCGTCGGCGACCTCGACCAGTCCGAACTTCTTGGTATAGCCCTCGGCCCACTCGAAGTTGTCGAGCAGGGTCCAGGCGACATAGACGCGCACGTCGGCGCCGGCCGCCCGAGCTCGCTGGGTGGCGCCGATGTGGTCGCGGAGGTAGGCGATGCGGTCCTGGTCGTCCACCGACCCGTCGGGGGTGCGGGCGGCGTCGTCGTACGCCGCTCCGTTCTCGCTCACGACCAAGGGGAGGCCGGTACGGCGGTGGGTGCTCACCAGCAGCTCTTCGAGCCCGCGCGGCTCGACCTCCCAGCCCATCGCGGTCCGCGAGCCGCGAGGGGCGAACCGGAGGCCCGCCACGCGCGGGTAGGCGAAGGTGTCCTGGCCGACCGCGTCACTCGCGCCGCCGCCGCTGCCGTCGCTGACGTCGACCCGCGCCGGCGTGTAGTAGTTCACGCCGAGCCAGTCGGCCGAGCCCTGCACCAGCGCGAGGTCGCCGTCGCGCACCACGTCGCTGTCGCCCAGCGGGGGTGCCAGCGTCTGGAGCCGCTCGTCGTACGCACCGTCGACCAGCGCGCCGAGCCAGACCCGGTTGTGGATGGCATCGACGCCGTCAGCGACCGCGGCGGCTTCCGGGCGCTCGGGCCACACCGGCGTCAGGTTGAGCACGATCCCCACCGTGTCCGCGCCGGCCTCGTGCAGGCGGGCGGCGGCCAGGCCGTGGCCGAGCAGCAGGTGGTGGGCCGCGCGGTGGGCGGCGTCCGGCTCCTGCCGCCCGGGCGCGTGGACGCCGGCGGCGTAGCCGAGGTAGGCCGCGCACCAGGGCTCGTTGTGCGTCGTCCAGACGTCGACCCGGTCGCCCAGGTGCCCGTGCACGATCGCGGCGTAGTCGGCGAACCGCTCCGCGGTGTCCCGCACCGGCCAGCCGCCGGCGTCCTCGAGCGGCTGCGGCAGGTCCCAGTGGTACAGCGTCGCCATCGGCGTGATGCCGCGCTGCAGCAGGCCGTCGACCAGCCGGTCGTAGTACGCCAGCCCGCGCGGCTCGATGGCGCCGCTGCCCGTCGGCTGCACCCGCGGCCAGGCCACCGAGAAGCGGTAGAACGCCACGCCGAGGCCGGCGAGCAGGTCGAGGTCGTCGTCCAGTCGCTGGTACGACGCGCAGGCCACGGACCCGTCGCTGGCGTCCTTGACGGTGCCCGGCCGCGCGGTGAACGTGTCCCAGATGGACGGACCGCGACCGTCGGCGGTCGTCGCCCCTTCCACCTGGTACGACGCGGTCGCCGTGCCGTACAGGAGACGGGTGCCGTCGGGCAGGTGGCTGCTCATGAGGGTCACCGTACGGCTGGGCGTGGCCCCGGGACGAGGCCGGCCGGATGACGAGCATCAAGGACGTCGCGCGCGAGGTCGGTGTCTCGACCGCGACCGTCTCGCGCGCCCTTCGCGGCCTGCCCCGGGTCTCCGAGGAGACCCGGGTCAGGGTGCTGCAGGTCGCCGCCGAGCTCGACTACGTGGCCTCGCCGTACGCCGCGAGCCTGGCCAGCGGGCAGACCCACGCGGTCGGTGTCGTCGTGCCGTTCGTCACCAGGTGGTTCTACGGCTCGGTCATCCAGGGAGCCGAGGAGCTGCTGCGGGAGGCGGGGTACGACCTGCTGCTCTACAACCTGGCGGGGGACCGGGAGGCGCGGCACCGGGTCTTCCGGACCCATCTGCTGCGCAAGCGGGTGGATGCGGTGCTGGTGCTCAGCCTCAACCCGACCGACGAGGAGGTCGCAGCGCTGGCGAAGCTGGACCGTCCGGTGGCCGTGGTCGGGACGACCGTCGAGGGCTGGTCCAGCGTGCGGATCGACGACGTGGAGACCGCGCGCATCGCGGTCCGGCACCTGGTCGAGCTCGGCCACTGCCGGATCGCCTACGTCGGGGGCTCGCTGGAGGAGCAGCTGGACTTCGCCGCCCCGCTGGACCGGTTGACCGGCTACCGCGCCGCGATGGCCGAGGCCGGCCTGCCCGTCGAGCCCGCGATGGAGGTGGTCGGCGACTTCACCGTGCGCGGCGGCCTGGCCGCGACCCGGCTGCTGCTGGAGAGCGACCCGCCGCCGACGGCCGTGTTCGCCGCGTCGGACGAGATGGCGGTCGGTGCCGTGCACGCGGTCCGGGAGGCAGGTCTCCGGGTGCCCGAGGACGTGTCGGTGATCGGCATCGACGACCACGAGATGGCCGAGTTCTTCGAGCTGACGACGGTCGCCCAGCCGGTGCGTGAGCAGGGGCAGCTCGCTGCCCGGCTGTTGCTCGACGCGCTTGACGACGAGCTCGACGAGCCGCGCGGGCCGTCGGCCATCACCGTCCCGACTCGGCTCATCGTGCGGCGTACGACCGCGCCGCCGCCGGCTGGGGGGTAGCCCGGCGGTTGGGCCGACCGGGGGCGAGGCAGGATCGGGGCATGGACTACGTGCGACTCGGCTCCAGCGGCCTCGAGGTGTCCCGGCTGTGCCTGGGCTGCATGAGCTACGGCGAGCCGGACCGGGGCAACCACGAGTGGACTCTCGGCGAGGCGGAGAGCAAGCCCTTCATCGCCAGGGCCCTGGACCTGGGGGTGAACTTCTTCGACACCGCGAACGTGTACTCGGACGGGTCCAGCGAGGAGATCGTCGGCAGGGCGCTGAACCAGCTGACCCGCCGCGAGGACGTCGTCATCGCCACCAAGGTGCACGGCCGGATGCGCCCCGGGCCGAACGGCGCCGGGCTGTCACGCAAGGCGATCATGGCCGAGATCGACGCCAGCCTCACCCGGCTCGGCACCGACTACGTGGACCTGTACCAGATCCACCGGTGGGACCCGGACGTCCCGATCGAGGAGACCCTGGAGGCGCTGCACGACGTGGTGCGGGCCGGCAAGGCGCGCTACCTCGGTGCGTCGTCGATGGCCGCGTGGCAGTTCGCCCAGGCGTTGTACGTCGCCGACCTCAACGGCTGGACCCGGTTCGTGAGCATGCAGAACCACTACAACCTGCTCTACCGCGAGGAGGAGCGGGAGATGCTGCCGCTCTGCGTCGACCAGGGGATCGGGGTGATCCCCTGGAGCCCACTGGCACGCGGGCGGCTGACGCGGGACTGGGACGAGAGCACGGCTCGCGCCGACACCGACGCGTTCGGTCGGACGCTGTACGACGACGGCGACCGAGAGGTGGCCGCCCGGGTCGCCCAGGTGGCCGAGGCCCGCGGTGTGCCGCGCGCGCAGGTGGCCCTGGCCTGGGTGGCCGGCCGGCCGGGAGTGACTGCTCCGATCGTCGGCGCGACCAAGCCGGAGCACCTCGAGGACGCGGTGGCGGCCCTCGGCCTCGAGCTCACCGACGACGAGGTGAGCGCCCTCGAGGAGCCCTACCGCCCGCACGGCGTGCGCGGCTTCTGACCCCCGAACACCGCTCGTTTGCGACCTCCCGAACCGACACGCCGCGGCTACGCCGGCGTGTCGGGAACTCAGGTCGCAAACGAGCGGTCTGGGGTGGGGTGTGGCGGGTCGGTTGGGTGGGGGGTGGGGCCGGTCTGGGGTGGGGTGCGGCCGGTCGGCTGGGGGTGGGGGGTCAGTCCTCGGTGAGCCAGGCGTACGACCACGGCGGCAGCAGCAGCTCGTGGTCGTGCAGCTCGACGCCGTCGGAGGCGAGCACCACCCGCGCCGGGCCGCCGGAGAAGCCGGTGAGCGCCGCGTGCCGGGGCAGCCGGACCGGGTCGTCGCTGAACGCGGCGAGCGCCACCAGCCGGCCGCTGCGCGGGTGCCGGCGGACGACGGCGAGCACCCGGTCGTCACCGACGTCGGCGACCTCGGAGCTGCCGCCCGCACGCAGGCTCAGCAGCGTGGCCCGGGTCCGGGCCAGCTCGGCCAGGCCGGAGAAGACCCGTCCCTCGACGGTCGACGGATCGGTGCGCCGGCCGGCGGCCGCCCAGTCCATCGGTGGCCGGTGCATCCAGCGGTTGTCGCCCGCGTGCGCCGGGTCGTCGTCCCAGTGCGGGTCGTTGCGCAGCGCCAGCTCGTCGCCCATGTAGAGCAGCGGCACCCCGCCGTAGGCGTACACGACGCTGTGCATCATCAGCAGTCGGTCGACCGCGGCGTGGACCTGCTCGGCGTCGCCGGCATCGAGCGCCGCCTCCAGGCCGACGAGCGACGCAGTGCTGCCGGAGACACGGCGGTCCCCTGTGCGCGGGTTCGCCTGGAACACGGCGCCCCGGGCGAACGAGCCCGGGTGCAGGCCGGCGTAGAAGTCCGACAGGAACGTGCGGTGCGCGTGCGGGTCCAGGCCGCAGGCCCAGGCGTCCTCGTCGGAGACCGCCCAGCCGATGTCGTCGTGGCAGCGCAGGTAGGTGACCCAGGCCGTGCTGGCCGGCGTCGGCCGCATCCGGGACAGTGCGGTGCGGGCCAGCCGGACGTCGCGGGTCGCCAGCGTCGACCACAGCAGCACCATGAGCTGGTTGTGGTACGCCAGGTCGCACTCTGGCCGGAACCGGTCGTGACCGCCGAGGTACTGCACCAGCTGCTGCGGCGCGACGATCGCCTCGGCCTTGAAGGCCACGCCGGGCGTCCCCACCGTGACCAGCGCCCGCATGGCCTGCAGCACGAGATGCACCTCGGGCTGGTTCTGGCAGTCGGTGCCCTCGCGCTTCCAGAGGAACGGCGCCGCGTCCAGCCGCAGCACGTCGACCCCGTGGTTGGCCAGCCGCAGCATCGCCGTGAGCATCTCGCCGAAGACCGCGGGGTTGGTCCAGTCGAGGTCCCACTGGAAGGTGTTGAAGGTGGTCCAGACCCAGCCCACACCCTCGACCCGGGTGAAGCTGCCGGGCGCCTGGTCGGGGAACACCTCCGGCAGGGTGCGCTCGTAGCGGTCCGGCATCTCCCGGTCCGGGTAGATCAGGTAGTAGCCGCGGTACACCGGGTCGCCGGCGGCTGCGGCCACGGCCCAGGGGTGCTCCGCTGCGGTGTGGTTGAGCACCAGGTCGACGCACAGCGACATCCCCCGGGCATGCAGGTCGTCGGCCAGCGCCTCCAGGTCGGTCATGGTCCCGAGCCGAGGGTCGACGGCGTCGTAGTCGACCACGGCGTACCCGCCGTCGCTGTCGCCGTCCCGCGGCGCGAGCAGCGGCATCAGGTGCAGGTAGGTGACGCCGAGCTCGCGGAGGTAGTCGAGCCGGTCCTGTACGCCCGGGAGGTCACCCGCCAGACGGTCCGCGTAGGTGACGTAGCCGACCATGCGCGCCCGCTGGAACCAGCCGGGGTCGATCTCGCGGCGCCGGTCCAGGGCGCGCAGCGCGGCCGGCCGGACAAGGCTGGCCTCCACGGCCCGTCCGACGAGGTCGCCGACGAGGGCCGTCAGGCCGGCCACGTCGAGGTCGCTGCCGTACAGCCGGTCGAGCGGGCCGACGAGGTCCAGGTGATGGTGCTCGAACCGCGCGGCGACGCCCTCGCCCTCGACCAGTCCCAGCCCGGCGACCGCCCGCGCCTGTACGTCGGGCAGCAGGGCGTCGAGCACCGCGCGGGCGCGGTCCCGAGGCGCAGGACCCGGGTTCTGGGCCGGCATCACTACTGATCGTAGGGGCGGTAGTTTCCCCGTGTGAGCCCCGTCGTCGCTGTCGCAGGAGAGCTCATCACCGACATGGTGCCCGCGGGCGCCGAGGGCGTGTTCCGTGCCGCCCCGGGCGGCAGCCCCGGGAACGTCGCGGTCGGCTTGTCCCGGCTCGGGGTCCCGGTGCGGATGCTCGCGCGCTTGTCCGACGACGTGCTCGGCCGCCGTCTTCGGTCGCACCTGGCCGACAACGGCGTCGACCTGTCGTACGCCGTCGTCGCGCCTGAGCCGTCGTCGCTGGCGATCGTGGTCCTGGAGCCGGACGGCTCGGCCGCGTACGACTTCCGGGTGGACGGCACCGCCGACTGGCAGTGGACCGACCCCGAGCTCGCCGACGCGCTGGACGGGGTCGATGCGCTGCACGTCGGGTCGCTCGGGCTGACCACGCCACCCGGCGGGGCGGTGCTGCGCCGGCTCGCGGCCCGGGCCGCGGCCACCGCGACGGTTACCTTCGACCCGAACGTCCGGCACCTGCTCATGGGCCCGCGCGAGGAGGTGCTCGAGGTGGTGCACGAGATGCTGGGCGTCGCCGACGTGGTGAAGGCCAGCGACGAGGACGTGGCGTTCCTCGAGCCGGGGCGGTCGCCGGAGGACGTCGCCGCCGAGTGGCTGGACATGGGCCCGGCGCTGGTCGTCATCACCCGCGGTGGCGACGGCGCGGTGGCGGCAGGTGCGGCCGCAGGTCCGGTCAGCCGGCCGGGAATCGCCGTCGAGGTCGCCGACACAGTCGGGGCGGGTGACTCGTTCATGGGTGCGCTGATCGCCGGGCTGGCCCGCCGCGACCTGCTCGGTGCCGGCCACCGGGCGCGTCTGCGCGTGCTCGGCGCCGACGACGTGGCATCGCTGGTCGACCGGTGCATCGAGGTCTCCGCCATCACCTGTTCCCGGCCGGGTGCCGACCCGCCTAGGGCCGACGAGCTGTCCTCGTGGCACTGATGCCACCGGGCTCGCCGGAGGCGGACCGGCTGCTCGGCTGGGTGGCGACGTACGAGCGCGCCTGGCGGTCGCCCGGAACCGAGCTGCTCGGGGAGCTGTTCACGGAGGACGCCGAGTACCTGGCCACGCCGTACGACGACCCGGTCGTCGGACTCGACCCGATCCGCACCTTCTGGGACGAGGAGCGGGACGGGCCGGACGAGGTGTTCACGATGTCGGCGGAGGTCGTGGCCGCGTCCGGCGACACCGGGGTCGCCAAGGTGCTCGTGCGCTACGGCGAGCCGGTGCGCCAGGAGTACCTCGACCTGTGGGTGGTGCGGTTCGCGGCCGACGGCTCCGGTCGCGCGGCCAGGTTCGAGGAGTGGCCGTTCTGGCCGACCCACGGTCGCGCGCCGGGCGACGCCTGACGGCTGACGGTTCCGGACGGCGACCGACGGCCTAGGTTGGGCGGGTGCCCGCAGCAGCCGAGGTCCCGACGGTCGTCGTCGGCGCCGGGCCAGCCGGGCTGGCGACGTCGGCCGCACTGGTCCGCGCCGGCCGCCCGGTGGTGCTGCTGGAGCGCGCCGACCGGGTGGGAGCGTCCTGGGCCGCGCGTTACGACAGCCTGCGCCTGCACACGGTGCGGTGGCTGTCGGGCCTTCCCGGCCTGCGGATCCCCCGGGCCTACGGCCGCTGGGTGTCGCGCGACGACCTGCTGCGCTACCTGGCCGCGTACGCCGACGCGCACGGGCTCGCTCCCGAGCTCGGCGTCACGGTCACCCGGGTCGACCGGGACGCGGACGGCTGGGTGGTGCGCACCGACCGCGGGGACCGGCAGGCCCGCCGGGTGGTGCTGGCGACGGGCTACAGCCACACACCGCGGCGGCCGGCCTGGCCAGGGACCGAGACGTTCCCCGGCGACCTGCGGCACTCAGCGGACTACCGAGAGCCGTCGGCGTACGCCGGCAAGCAGGTCCTCGTCGTCGGCGCCGGCAACTCCGCCACCGAGATCGCGCTGGACCTGCTGGGGGCGGGCGCCCGGGTGACGCTGTCGGTGCGCACCCCGCCGAACATCGTGCGCAGGGACGCGTACGGCATCCCGAGCCAGGTGTTCGGCATCGCGCTGAAGAAGGCGCCGGCGGCGCTGATGGACCCGCTCGCCGCGGGGATGCGGCGGATCAGCGTGCCCGACCTGTCGGCCCAGGGCCTGCCGCGGACCAGCAACCCGTACACCCAGTTCTGCGAGACCGGCACGGTGCCGATCCTGGACACCGGCATCGTCGACGCCGTCCGATCCGGACGGGTGGGCGTCGTCGCCGCGACCCGGTCCGTCGACGGGCCGCGCGTCCACCTCGTCGACGGGAGCACGGTCGAGCCGGACGCCGTCATCGCCGCGACCGGGTTCACCACCGGCCTGGAGCCGCTGGTGGGTCACCTCGGTGTGCTGGACACGCGAGGGGTCCCGTGCGTGCATGGTGCCGACGACCTGCCCGGGGCGCGCGGCCTGCACTTCGTCGGCATCAGGGCCGCGCTGTCCGGGCTGCTGCGCGAGATCGGGCTCGAGGCGCGCGCGGTCGGTCGCGAGCTCGCCGCCCGCGGCTGACCCGGCCTCGGTGAGCCGTCAGCGGGTCCAGCCGAGCGCCTTTCCCGACGTCGCGCGCTCCAACGTCCGCGGGTAGCGCGCCCTCGCCTCCGCGGCGGCCGCGTCCTCCTGCCCGCAGAGCACGCCGAACGTGAAGCTGTCGTTGCCGGCCGCATGTGCTGCCGCTCCCAGGTCGCGATGCAGCTCCCGCGCGGTGACGGCGTCCTGGTGCTCGCCGAGCACGTCCTGCAGCTCCTGCATCCGGGCCGCCAGCCGGGTCGCCGGCCGGCCCGCCACGGCGGCCGCGGACTCGGCCGCGTACCGGGCCCGCTTGGCGGCCTTGCGGACGTCGTGCAGCGCAGCCTCTCGGTCCGGCGGGCTGCCGGCCGCCGTCCGCGCGGCCGCCTTCTGCACCCGGCGTACCTGCCGGTCGACCAGACCGGGGACCAGCCGGCCGGCGGGTCCCGCGGCATCCTCGGTGACCGGTGGGTGCTGCGCGACGTCGCGCAGGGCGTCCAGCAGCCGGCGGTACCGGCCGCTGTCCAGCGCGGCCCGGAGCCGGCCCAAGCCGGCCCGGGTGCGTGCCTGCAGCTCCTGCCGGGAGCGTCGTCGTACCGGTCCGCGGACCAGGTTGCGCGGCAGCGCGTCCAGCCGGCGCAGCAGCCGCTCGTGCTGCACCTGCGCGTCGCGCGCTGCCCCGACCTCGCCGCCCAGCCAGCGCAGCTCCGCACGCACCGGCTCGGAGCCGGCCTGGTCGAGCACCGGCCGGTACGTCGCCAGCAGTGCCCGCAGCCGCCGGGCCGCGACCCGCAGGTCGTGGATCGCGTCCTCGTCGCCGGCCCGGGCGCCGGGGTCCTGTCGCAGCAGCTC
The DNA here is from genome assembly GCA_963807005.1 of uncultured Actinomycetota bacterium. Taxonomy (GTDB): domain Bacteria; phylum Actinomycetota; class Actinomycetes; order JACCUZ01; family JACCUZ01; genus CAWDZK01. Next base: position 124,917 of record CAWDZK010000006.1, read on the forward strand.
GGCGACCTGGGTGGCGAGCTGGTCCTGGAGCAGCGCGCCGAGGGACGTGGCCCGGCCGGAGCCCGGGTCCGACGTCCGCTCGGCCTCCGTGTGCGACTCCACCCACCGTCTCTACCGGACGCGGGGGCCCGGCACCAGTGCGGGTGGGCAGGCAGGATCGGCGCGTCACGGGCGGGCCTGTCATGATGGAAGCGGCTCGGGCCCCGCGCGGGGTCCCGAGCGGACGCCCCGGACCCCGGCGACACGCCACCTTTCGAAGGATGGGGCCGTCGGTGACAACGTCCGGGACAGAGACCCAGTCGGCACGGGCCCGGCAGGTCAGCGCCTACGCGGACCTGGCCGCCCTGGTCCGGGCAGCGGGGCTGATGGAACGTCGGTACACGTACTACTGGTGGCGGACCCTCGGGCTGGTGGCGACGTTCGTGGCGGCGTGGGTGGCGTTCGCGCTTCTGGGCAACTCGTGGTTCCAGCTCGTGGTGGCCGGGGTGCTGGCCGTCGTCCTGGCGCAGTTCGGCTTCCTCGGTCACGACGCGGCTCACCGGCAGGTGTTCGCGACCTCGCCGGCAAACGTGTGGTTCTCCCGGGTCCTCGCGGGAGTGTTCACCGGGCTGAGCTACGGCTGGTGGTCCCACAAGCACAACAGGCACCACGGCGCGCCGAACCAGGTCGGCAAGGACCCCGACATCGACTCGGGTGTCGTCGCGTTCACCCCGGAGGCCGCTGCCGGCCGCAGCGGCCCCGGGGCCTGGTTCGTCCGTCGTCAGGGATATCTCTTCTTCCCGCTCCTGATGCTGGAGGGTGTGAACCTCCATGTCGCCAGCGTGCGCGCGCTGATGCGCCGGCGGGACGTCGAGCACCGGCGGCTGGAGCTGTCGATGCTCCTCGTCCGCCTGACGGCGTACCCGATCGTGCTCGTCCTGGTGCTGCCGCCGGGAAAGGCGGCGGCCTTCCTCGGCGTGCAGCTGGCGCTTTTCGGGCTGCTGCTCGGCGGATCGTTCGCCCCCAACCACAAGGGCATGCCCATCGTGCCGGCCGACGTGCGCATCGACTTCCTCCGCCGCCAGGTCCTGATGTCGCGCAACATCCGCGGCGGACTCTTCACCGACCTGGCGATGGGAGGGCTGAACCTGCAGATCGAGCACCATCTGTTCCCGAGCATGCCCCGGCCCAACTTGCGGCGGGCCCAGCCGATCGTCCGCGCGTTCTGCCTGGAGCGTGGCGTCACCTACACCGAGACCAGTCTCGGCGGCTCGTACCGGATCGTGCTGCGCTACCTCAACGCTGTGGGCCTCCGGTCGCGGGACCCGTTCACCTGCCCGCTGCTGCAGCAGTACCGGGCCTGACGCGCCCGACGGCGAGGCCGGTGTCAGGCCGGCGGCCGCAGCAGGTAGAACCGGAACAGGGGGTGCTCGATGTCGAGGACGTCGCAGGACGCGAAGCCCGCGGCGTCGGCGTACTCGCGCACCGTCGACGGGCGGATCGCCGTGCCGGTCCCCACGCCGCCGTCCGCGAGTGACGCGGGCAGGCAGAGCACCAGGGACGCGCCGTAGAACAGCCGCTCGAACGGGTCGCCCGGTGCGATGAACTCCTCGGCCGCGCGCTCGTCCATGACGAGCAGCGCCCCGTCGGGTGCGAGGGACTGCTTGATCGAGGTGAGCACCTGCACCGGGTGGCTGAGGTCGTGCAGCGCCTCGAACATGGTGACCAGGTCGTACCCGGTGCCCGCGGGCTCGGAGAGGTCGCAGACCTCGAACCGGACGCGGTCCTCGAGCCCGGTTCCTGCGATGTTGCGGCGGGCGAGGGCCACCGAGGTGTCGTCGATGTCGTAGCCGTCGACCCTGGCCTGCGGGTACCGCGCGGCGATCGCCTGGGTCGACCAGCCGACGCCGCAAGCAACGTCGGCGACGCGGGAGGCCGCTCGCTCGAGTCGCTGGTCGATCGCGGGGACTGCGGCCAGCCACCCGGCCAGCTCGTGGGTGAACGCCGGCCGGTTCAGGGCGCCCTGCAGCTCCATGGCGGACGGCGGGTAGTCGGACCACGACACGCCCTCGCCGGTGCGGTACGCCGGTAGCAGCCGCTCGAACATCGCCCCCACTGCCGGCGGGATGCCGGCGACGGCGACCGTGTACGCCGGGCTGGTGGGGTCGAGCAGCACCGGGACCAGGTCCTCCGGCAGCCCGTAGCGCCGGTCGGTGGCGGCTGCTCCGGCGTCGTCGACCGTCAGGATGTCGGAGACGGCCTGCTGCTCGAGCCACTCGCGGGCGTACCGCCCGGCGATCCCGGCTCGCTGGGCCAGCTCGTCACTCGTGAGCGGGCCGTGCCGGTGCAGCGCCTCGTACAGGCCCAGCCGGTCGCCAAGGTGCACGGCGAACAGGTCGAGTGCGGCCACGACCGACTCGAAGAGCCGGCCGGCGAAGGCCTCGGTCGCGCTGGGTGCCGGCTCGGGCGCAGCGGTGTCGACGGGCCGGTCGATGGTGGTGGACATGTGCCCTCCTCGGGACGTGGGTGCTGACCACCAGGAGGCGTCAGCTCTCGGCTGACAGGTGTCAGGCGCGACCTGGCGCCTCCGGGTCGACAGCTCCACGACGAGGGAAGGACAGGACATGAGAGGCAGGACTGTGGCAGCGGCAGGGGCGGCGACGGTGCTGGTCACCGGCCTGGTCACCGGACTGGTGACGGGGCCGACGGCGTCGTCGGCCGCCGGGCACCGTGACCACCGGTTCACGGTGGTCGTCCGCGACGACCAGGGGACGCTCACCCCACCCGACTTCGGCACTGCCCTGGCTCAGGGCCAGCAGGTCGCCGAGGACGCCCCGGTCTACCGCGGCGGCCGGCGGGCCGGCCGGGCCGAGACCGTGGTGACCGTCACGAGGGTGACGCCCGACGATGCCGCGGGGATCATCGCCTGCAGCGTCGAGCTGGGCCGTGGCGCCGTGCTCTTCCACGGCTCCTTCCATTTCGCCGACCTGGCGACCGGCGCAAGCGTTCCCGTCGTCGGTGGCACCGGTCGGTACGCCGGCGCCCGGGGCGTCGTGGTGGGGACGGCGTCCGCTGACGGCTCCCGTACCCGACTGGACTTCGACTTCACGACTCGGTGACGCGCTCGCTGGACGACGTCCGCCAGGCCACGGCGGTGTCAGGTGCGTAGACGCACTCCCGGCCGGTCCGCACCGAGTCCCGTAGGTGCAGGGCCAGGTCGGGGAGCGGCCCGTCGAGCCGGCCGATGACGTCCCGGACCCGCATGGTCACGGCCTTGCGGGCCCGGTCCGTCTCGTCGCCCAGCCGCCTGGACCGGCCGCCGAGGCCGAGTGCCGCCGCCAGCTCGCGGACCAGGAAGTCGCGTTCCTCCTGCGCGCGTTCGGCCCGCACCGCGTCGCCGACGGCCGCGGCCTCGGCCATCTCGTCCTCCAGCTCGCGCAGCCGCCGGCGGTAGGCGGCCCGGGCGCGGTCGTCCAGGACCTCGTCCGAGCCGGTGGAGACCGGCACGGGCAGGCCGGCCGAGCCGGCCAGGAGTGCGAGCGAGGACAGGGCGGTGCCGGGTCGGGTGACCAGCAGCTGCAGGTCCCGCAGCCCCTTGAGGTCGGGGAGCACGGTGCTCTGCCCGTTCCACGACACGACCCAGCCGCCGGGCTCCCGGCACAGCTCGCCCACCTGCTGGGCAGCAGAGCCGCCGCGCCCTGTCTCGGAGAGCCGCCGCAACGGGCCGACGGCGCCGGCGGACCGGTAGCGCTCGGCGGCGCCCGCGCGCAGGCGCGCCCCCTCGTCGGGGTGCCCGAGCAGGTCCTCGATCCGGGCCAGCCACTCGCCGACCAGCCCCCAGCAGGCGGCGCCGATGCCGTCGACGATCCACAGGTCGGCGTGCGGCAGGAGCAGGTCGCGCAGGACGGCCGCCCCGGTGCGGTCCTGCAGCAGCAGCGCGCTCTCCGCGAGGCCGAGCAGGGCGCTGAGGTACTCCGCGTCCTCGACCATCGTGTCGAAGCGACGAGCGGCCAGTGGCCGGTAGTGCTGCCCGCACCCGTCGGCGTCGCCGGCGACAGCGCGGATGCCGGCGAGCGCCGCCTCGAACTGCGGCTGGTCCGGCGCCACGCTCTCGCCGTACGCCTGGACGGCCGGCAGCAGCTCGGCCACCCGCGGGCCGCCGTACCGCGCCGCCAGGCGCAGCGTGTTGGCCAGGATGGCCGCGTTCGCACTGTGCGCACGCGCCCCGGCGGCCTCGGCCGCGTCGGCGTACGCCTCGGCGTCCGCGACCCGGTCGGTGAGCAGGGCCCGCATCCCGTGCCACAGCAGCGGGTACCAGCGGTGCGCCGGCTCCTGGGTGCTGCGGCTGAGCCGCTCGAAGGCGGCGATCTCGACATCGGCGGCGGTGAAGTCGCCTTGCTCGAGCAGCGCCACCAGCCGGAACCTGCGCGCCAGCAGCTCCCCGTCGCGGTCGCCGCTGCGCACGGCGAGGGCGAGCATCCGGTCGGCGACGGCGACCCGCTCGGCGAGCGTCCGCGGCCCACCGATCATGTCGGCGTACGCCGACAGGGCCTGCAGCAAAGCACCGTCGTCGCCGGACGCCTCGGCCTCACCGACGGCCTCGCGGGCGAGCGCGAGCCGGTCGCCCAGAGCGGCGTGCATCGACGTGGCGACCGCGAGGCGGGCCCGCACCCGGGCTCGTAGCGGTCCCGGAGGCAGCTGCCGGGCCGCCTCCTCGAGCAGGTCCACCTGCTCCACGTCGTCGAGCGGGACCTCGAAGCCGCCTTCCCCGGCCGCCATCGCCAGCGCCGCCCGGCCCACCAGGTCCGGGCGGTCACGGGTGCGACCGGCCTCCGCCACGGCGAGCAGGTCCGCGCGCGCACCCGGCAGGTCGCCGGCTCGGGCCCGGGCGTCCCCGAGTGCCAGGAGGTCCTCCGGCTCGTTGCTCCGTCGCCACACCAGCTCGGCGAACGACCGGGCCTGGTCCAGCGCGTGCGAGCGTCGGGCTCGCTCCCGGGCCCGGCGCCCGTGCCGCACGGCCCGGTCGGCGGCGTCCGGGCCGGGTACCTGCGCCCAGTGCAGGGCGAGCGCCTCGTCGGGCGGTTCGGGTCGCTCCTGCTCCAGCGCGAGGGCGGCCCGCTCGTGCAGGCGCGCGAGCCCGGCGGTTCCGGCCTGGTCGAGCAGGACCTCGCGCACGACGGCGTGCACGAACACGACGGCGCGGCCGCGAGGTGCCTCCACCAGCGCGGCGTCGACGGCCGGGCCCAGCCGGCCGAGGACCTCCGCGGCAGGGCAGCTCTCCATGGCCGCCACCAGCTCGACGGTCGCGACGCTGCCCAGGACGGCGACCGCGGTCAGCGCGGCCACCGTCGGCGAGGGGAGCCTGGCCAGCCGGCGGGTGAGCACGTCCCGCACGCCCTGCGGGACCCGGCCCGCGCCGCCGCCCGACACCCGCATCCGGACCAGCTCGCGGATGAACAGCGGGTTGCCTCCCGACTCCGCCGCAGCTCGCAGGGTCGCGGGCTCCGGCAGCCCACCGCCCGCCACGGCCAGGGCCAGCTCCGCCGCCTCCGCCGGCGCGAGGACGCCGAGGACGACCCGGGAGACGCGTGGCGGCAGGGAGTCGAGATCGCTGCCGCCTTCCCCGGTCCGCAGGGTGCAGACCACGGCGAGGCGTCGCCCGGCGGTGGCGTCCACGGCGCCACGCAGCAGCCAGCGGCTGTCGGCGTCGGCCCAGTGCGCGTCCTCGAGGAGGACGAGGACCGGCTGCCGCTCGGCCACCTCGCCGACCGTCGCCACCAGCGCCTCGAGCACCTGACCGCGGCTCGCCGGCCGGTCGTCGGACGTCCGGGTGCCGCCATCGGTCGGCAGCTGGCCGAGAACCTGCCGCCAGGCCCAGAACGGCGGGACCCCCTCGAGCTCGGTGCAGCGACCCCAGGCCACCGTGATGCCCAGGGCGCCGGCGTGGGTCGCGAGCTCCTCGAGCAGCCGGGTCTTGCCGATGCCCGCCTCGCCGGACACGACCGCTGCGCCGCCGCGGCCGGCGGCGGCCTCGTCGAGCAACCCGACGAGGTCCCCGAGCACGGCGGACCTGCCCACGAGAGGCCCACGGCCCGCGTTCACGGCCAGATTGTGCGCGCTCGCCGGCCCCGGCGGCGGGCCTGCGCGGCCAAGGTGACGGTTCGTGCGGATTTGTCACCCGGTCGGGAACGATGCGCGGCACCAACCGGGTTCCACAGGGAACGACACGATCCGGAGGGCGCACACATGAGGGTTCGGGCGCGACTCGTGCTGGCCGCGACGGCACTGATGCTGCTGGTCAGCGCATGCGGCGGTTCGGCGACAACGACGGCCACGCAGCCCGGCGGGGACCCCGGGTCCGGTTCGCCGTCAGCCTCGCCGTCCGCGTCGGGCGGCAGCAGCCAGGAGGCGTCGTTCACGGCCACCACCCTGAAGGGCGCGTCCTTCGACTTCGCCGACCTGTCCGGTCGGCCGACGGTGCTGTGGTTCTGGGCGCCCTGGTGCACCATCTGCCGGGCCGAGGCACCGGGCGTCGCCAAGGTGGTGGCCGGCCTGGGCAGCGACGTCACCGTCCTCGGCGTACCCGGCCGGGGCGAGGAGCCCGCCATGCGCGCGTTCGTCAAGGACACCGGGGTCGGGGGCTTCGAGCACGTCGTCGACGCCAGCGGTGAGATCTGGAGCGCGTTCGGGGTCGTGAGCCAGCCGGCGTTCGCGTTCATCGATGCGGACGGCAACGCCGAGGTCGTGAACGGCGCGCTGAGCGGCGAGGAGCTCGAGAGCCGGGCTCGCGCACTGCTCGGCTGACCGATGGGAGTCGCGGAGCTGCCGCTGGCACTGGCGCTGGTGGCCGGCGCGGTGGCCGCCGTGAACCCGTGCGGCTTCGCGCTGCTCCCGGCGTACCTCGCGCTGCTGGTGGCCCCGCCGGGCGACGGCGCGGCTCCTCCGACGGCGCGCGGGCAGGTCCTGCGGGCCGCCCGGTTCAGTACGGCCATGACGGTCGGGTTCGTCGCCGTGTTCGGTGCCTTCGGGGCGGTGATCGCGCAGCTCAGCCTGTCCCTGGAGCGCTACCTGCCGGTGCTCACCCTGGCGATAGGGGTGGGCCTGATCGGGCTCGGGCTGTGGCTGCTCCGGGGTGGTCACGTGCCGGGCATCAAGCGTCTCGGCCGGGCCGGTAGGGCTCCCGGCACCAGCCTCGGCTCCCAGGTGGTCTACGGCGCCGGCTTCGCGGCCGCTTCGCTGTCCTGCACGATCGGGCCCTTCCTCGCCGTCACCGGAGCCGCGTCGCGGACCGGCAACACGGCGGGCGTTCTGCTGACGTTCGTCGTGTACGCCCTCGGGATGGGCGCGGTGGTCGGCGTGCTGGCGGTGACCGTCGCACTCGCGCACGGGTCGATCGTGGGGCGCCTGCGGCGAGCCACCCCGGTGATCGAGCGGCTCAGCGGAGCGTTGCTCGTCGTGGCCGGCGCCTACGTCGCCTGGTACGCCTGGTTCGAGATCCGGGTGCTGGCCGGGCGCGCGACGGGGGACCCGGTCATCGACGTGGCGATAAGGCTGCAGTCGCAGCTGAGCCGGCTGGTCGCCGGGCTCGGGCCGGTTGTGCTGACCGTGCTCGCAGCGGGTCTGGCCGCCGTGCTCGTGCTGGCTGCGCTGGTCGGCCGGCGGCGCGACCGCCGGGCCGACGCGGGCTCACCGCTTGCCTGAGCCGCCCTTCGGCGGCAGGGTGCGGACGTGGCCGACCGCCCGGGCCACCCACCGCCGCAGGTCGGCATCGGTCGAGTAGCCCGGCGCGTCGACGATGACCCACCCCTTCATGGTGCGGCCGGTGAAGTCCATCTCGCGGGCGTGCGGCTCGGTCAGCGCCGCCTCGCCCTCCTCCTGGGACAGCCGGACCATCAGGCCGCCGCCCTTCATCACGCCGACGCACATGTTGCCGTCGAGCATGAGGGCGACGCCGCCGAACATCGCCCGCTCGCTGAGCCCGCTCTCCCGCGCCAGCGCCTCACGCAGCCGCTCCAGCAGGTCCTCGTCGTAGGACGCCATGCCGCGATGCTGCCACCGGGGGCCGACGTTCTCCGCACAGGTGTCCTCGGGTGCGGGACGACGTGGAGCGCTCGCCGGACATCATGGGTGAGGGAGCCGAACCGAGGCGGTCTTGTGATGAGATGACCCGATTCATGGTTGTTCGAAGGAGGTGTACATGTCGGGCTACCCCGTGCTGATGCACACCGCCGTGGACGCGACGGACGTCCGGGGACTCGCCGAGTTCTACCGCGAGCTCCTGGGTCTGCAGTACCGCCCGGGCGACGAGCCTCCGGTCCCGGGCAGCGTCGACGACGAGGACTGGCTCGTGCTCGTCGACGGCACCGGCAACCGCGTGCTCGCCTTCCAGCAGGTCCCGACACTGGCGCGACCGACGTGGCCGTCGCACGACGTGCCGAAGCAGATGCACCTGGACTTCCGCGTTCCTACGGTCGACGACCTGCGACGCCACCGGCAGCGGGCCGAGGAGCTCGGGGCCACCCTGCTCTTCGACCGCACGGACGAGTCCGGGGAGCCGCTGTACGTCCTCGCCGACCCGGCGGGCCACCCGTTCTGCCTGCTCGTCGGCTCGGCGTAGGCGGACGAACGCAACCGGCAGTCGCACGCCTGCTGGTCGTCGTGCGGGTCACGGCCCACCTCCCTTGTGGACGCTCCGACGCAGCGCGGGCCGAGCCGGTTCCGTCATCCGGGCCGGGCTGCTCGAGCGTTCTGGCAGGCTTGCCAGCCAACGGTCGACGCGAGGAGGCGCCGTGCGGGCTCCGGGCAGGTCGGCTGTCGTGCTGGCTGCCGCTGCACTGGTCATGGGTCTGCTCGCCGGATGCAGCAACGACGGGGCGTCGAACTCGGGTGGGACGACCGCGCCCGACGCCGCGGCGCTGCTGGCCGAGGCCAAGGCGCAGTTCGACGCCGCCACCAGCGCGCACTTCGTGCTGACCAGCGACAACGTCGCGCCGGACAAGACGGCACTGGTCGGCGGTGAGGGGGTGGCCGCCCGGCCACCGGCCTTCAAGGGTGACCTCGACGTGCGCATCGGGGGCGGCACGGTCTCGGTGTCGGTGATCTCGGTCGACGGCACGGTGTACGCCAAGCTGCCGTTCGCCAGCACCTACCAGGTCACCGACCCGGCGGCGCTGGGCATCGGTGACCCGGCGACCTTCCTCGATCCCGACCGCGGCCTGGGCAGGCTGTTCTCCGAGATGACCAAGCCCCGGCTCGGCCGCCGCGCTCGCATCGACGGCGAAGTCGTGCAGGTGGTCAAGGGCAGCGTGCCGGGCGACGTCGTGGACCAGGTGCTCACCAGCGCCGACCCGGCCCAGCCTGTGGACGTCGAGCTCGCCCTGGTCAAGGGGGACAGCGAGCTCCGGCGGGCGGTGCTGACCGGGCCGTTCTTCGCCGCAGACACCCAGAGCACCTTCACGGTCGTTCTGGACCGCTACGGCGACGACGTCCAGATCGATGCCCCGCCGACCAGCTGAGCCGAACGGTCGCGTCGTCCTGGGCGTCGCCTCCCTCGCCGTCCTGCTCGCCGCAGCCGACACGTACGTCGTCGTGCTCGCGCTCCCGGAGATGATGCTCGGCATCGGCCTCGGGCTGGACGAGCTGCAGCGGGCCACGCCGATCATCAGCGCGTTCCTGCTCGGCTACGTGGCGACCCTGCCGCTGGTCGGCCGGATAGCCGACCTGGTCGGCCGGGTCCCGGTGCTCGTCGGCTGCCTGCTCCTGTTCGCGCTGGGCAGCCTGCTGACGGCCAGCGCGGACGGGCTCGGTGTCGTCGTCGTCGGACGGGCGCTTCAGGGCGTCGGCGGCGGCGGCCTCGTGCCGGCGACGATCGCGCTGGTGGCCGACCTCTGGCCGCCCGAGCGTCGCGGCACCCCGCTGGGGGTCGTCGGTGCCGTGCAGGAGACCGGTTCGGTGGTCGGGCCGTTGTACGGCGGGCTTGTGCTCGCCGTCTCCGGCTGGCGGGCGATCTTCTGGGTGAACCTGGTGGGCGCCCTCGTCCTCGGGCTCGCGCTGCGCAGGCTCGCGGCGCCCGGGGACAGGGGGTCGGCGTCGGCGTTGCGGCTGCGACCGGCCCACGCCGTCATCGCTGTCGCTGTGGCCGGTCTGCTCGTCGTGCTGCTCGAGCCGAGCCGGCTGAGGGAGGACGTGACGTGGGGCCGGCTGTACGACCCGGTCGTGGGTGGGTCCCGCTGGGCCGGGCCGCTGGCACTGGGCACCGGGCTGGTGGTGGCGTTGCTGGTCGCCCGCCTCACTCCGTGGACACGGCTGCGCCAGCTGGCGCGTGAGGCCGACGCGGTCGGCTCGCTGCTGCTGGCTGCGGCCCTCGGCGGCGTCGTCCTGGCCTTCGCGGCGGCCGACCCGGAACGGGCGGCGGTGGCGGACTCGGCGCCGTGGCTGCTCGGGGGGAGCGCGGTGCTCGCGCTGGCGTTCGTCGTGCGGCAGCGGACGACTGCGACCCCGTTGCTCGTGCAGGGCGCCTTCGTCGCACCGGCGGCGTGGGGCTCGCTGGTCGTCAACTTCTTCCTCGGGGTCGCACTGGTGGCCGCACTGGTGGACGTGCCGATCTTCGCCAGGGCCACCCGGTACCCGGACTCCCACCTCGGCGCGACGCTCGTCCTGCTGCAGCTGCTCGTCGCCATGCCGGTCGGCGCGCTGCTCGGTGGCTGGGCCAGCAACCGGGTCCCCCCGCGGGTCGTGGCCGCCTCGGGCATGGTGCTGGCCGCCGTCGGGCTGGCCGCGATGGCCAGCTGGGACGCGGACGCGCTCGACGGCCCGTCGGCCTCGGTCGCGCTCGTGGCGGCCGGTCTCGGCTTCGGGCTGGACGACGCCCCCCTCAATGCCGCCCTGCTCGCCGTCACCCGGCGCACGGTGCACGGCCTGGCCAGCTCGCTGGTCGTCGTCACCAAGATGGTCGGGATGCTCGTGGGGCTCTCGGTCCTCACCGCCGTGGGACTGCGGGTCTTCTACTCGCGGCAGGCCGAGATCGGTACGGCGATCGACCTGTGCCCGGACTCCCCGACCAGCTGCCCGGCGTACGACGCCGCCACCCAGGGGGCGCTGATCGACGAGCTGAACGTCATCTTCGCCGGCGCGGCGGTCAGCTCCCTGGTCGCAGCCGTGCTCGCTGCGGTGCTGCTGCGCCCGCCACCCCGGTAGGGTCCGGGCGTGCGGCGGTACCGAGGGTTCATGGCGGACAGCGCACGCTGGGAGCGGTTCCGGTTCCGGCCGGACGACGTCGTCATCTCCACGCCGTCGAAGTGCGGGACGACCTGGATGCAGACCATCGTCGGGATGCTGCTGCACGACCGGGCACCTCTCGGCGTGCCGATCAGCACGCTCTCACCGTGGCTGGACATGCTCATCCGCACCGACGACGAGGTCTTCGGCATGCTGGACGCCCAGTCGCACCGGCGCTTCGTCAAGACGCACACTCCCCTCGATGGGGTGCCGCGGCACGAGTCGGTGACCTACCTCGCGGTGATCCGGCACCCGCTGGACGTCGCCCTGTCCGACCGCGACCACGCCGCGAACATGCTGGTCGAGCGCGCCGTCGAGCTCCGAGTGGCGGCGAACGGCCGCTTCGAGGGCGCCGGCGAACGTGTGCCCCCGCCCGAGGATCCGGCCGACTACCTCCGCTGGTTCGTCGACAACGACCTGCCACCCAGTGGCAGCGGCCCCTACGGCCTGGACGACTACTGCCAGCAGGTCGGCACCTACTGGGACGCGCGGCACGAGCCCAACGTCCACCTGTTCCACTACGCCGACATGTGGGCGGACCTCGACGGCGAGATGCGCCGGGTGGCCGATGCGCTGGGCGTGCCGGTTGACGAGGACCGTTGGCCGGAGTTCGTCGCGGCGGCGACCCTGGACTCGATGCGGTCCCGGGCGGCCGAGGTCGCTCCCGATGCGCACCTCGGGCTCTGGCAGTCGGCCGAGAGCTTCTTCCGCGCCGGCGGCACGCGCGACTGGGGGTCACTGCTCAGCCCCGACGACGTCGCGCACTTCGAACAGCGGTTGGACGAGCTCGCCGGCCCCGCGGCGGCCTGGGTGCGTCACGGGCGTCGCGCGTTGGCGGTGACGTAGACGCACCCCTCGGGCAGGTGACAGCGGCCGTCTCCCGCCGTCGATCGGCGAGCGGCGGTCAGCTGCCTTCGTGCGGGATCAGGATCCACGTCGCCGGGGCCCAGGGTGCGTGGCAGGTGTTCTCCTGCACGGTCGAGCGCAGGACCCTGGTCACTGGGTTGGTCTGTTCCACCGCGCCCAGGACGAGTCGGTCGCCCGCGTTGCACCGCGCGGACCCGGCCGAGCTGGTCAGCGTGAGGTCGGTGCCGCGCAGGGACCACTGGCCCCGGTCGACCGGGTCCCCGGAGTCGTCCGCGACGAAGTAGGTGCCGCCGGGGTCGACCTCGAGGGCGTAGCCGCCTCCCTCGGCCATCCACAGACCGTGCAGGGCCTGCCTGCTCACCAGTGGCAGCCAACCGGACTCGTTGGAGAAACCCACCCCGGCCAGGCTCTGGGAGGTCGGCAGCACCTGTTCCATGACCCACCGCTCGTCCTGCGAGCGTGAGCAGGTGCCCGTTCCTGGTCGGGTGTGCACGAGCCGGAGGATGCCCGGCCCCACCGGGGCCGCGGGGAACGATGCGCGCATGGCGAGCTCCTGCCCGCTGCAGCCGTCCGGTCCGCCCTCGACGGTGACCGTGATGCGGTCACCGTCGATCACGTAGGTGCCGCGGACGCCTGGGTTGCCGTAGAGCCGGCCGCCGTCGTCGACGGCGATGGCGTTCGGCGCCGAGAAGCGCATCTGCACGGTGCCGTTGTCCAGCCTCCAGACCCCACGGAGCAGGTCGGCAGTGGGTGCCAGACCGGTGAGGAAGTCGGCCTGCGGGTCGCTGGTGGTCGGTGCCGGATCGGCGGGCGGGGCTGTCCGGTCCGCCCCGTCCATGTTCTGGATCGCTGCGACGCCGGCGACGAGGACGAGGACGGCTGCGGCAGCAGCGGCGACCAGGGTCCTGCGCCGGTCCCGCCGGCGCCGGTCGTCGATGCGTTCGTCGACTGCGCCTCTTGCACTGATCAGGTCCGACTCGGTCACGACGACACCTCCGGTGACTGCTGTGATCTCCTGCTGGAGGCGCTCCTCGATGCTGCTCATCGGGTCACCTCGATCCGCTGCTGCAAAGTCCGCAGCCCGCGATGCGTGTGGGACTTGACCGCCCCTTGGCTGATCTGGAGCAGGTCGGACGTCTCGGCGACCGACAGCTCGAGGACGTACCGGCAGGCGAGCACCTCGCGCTGGCGGCGGGCCAGCGTGCGCATGACCGCCACGAGGGACTCCACCTCGACACGACCGATGGTCGTGTCCTCCGGACTCTCCTGAAGCTCGCGGACGAGCATCAACGGCCGCGGCGCCCGGCGGGTGGCCTGACGCCGCACCCAGGACCGGCAGCGGTTGAGCACCGCGGACCGGAGGTACGCCTCGGCGGCGTCCGGGTCGCGCAGTGAACGACGGCGGCGGTGCAGGGCCACGAAGGCGTCCTGGACGGCGTCCTCGGCAGCCTCCCGGCTTCCGAGCATGACGACGGCGAGCCGAAGGAGCGCGGTGTAGTGCCGCCGGAACAGCACGTCGACGAGCTCGGCGCGGGCAGTTGCGCCCGCCTCGCGCCAGCTGCCGGCAGGCCGCTCACCCATGGAGAGCAACTCCTCCGGAACGGATTCCGTCATGCCTGAGAGTCGTTCGACCGCCTCTCAGGTTTACACCGGACCGCGACGGACCGGGGGACCGCTGCGACGGGGATGAGGGAACCGACTTCTCGGCAACCCGGCGACGGCTGGCTGCCTCCGCCCGGCGGGCAGCTTCAGAGCGGGTAGCTGATCGGCCGAGCGAGGGTGTCGGCATCCGTCGGCTCGGGAGACCTCGATGGGTTCGCACCTGCCGACGAACATGAAACCAGCCGTGGACGCTGCAAGACCTGTCGACCTGTCTGGGCCGGTGATCAGCTCAAGTGGGGATCCGGTGCAGCCGATCGCGATGGGGCCGTCGGTACTGCCGGCTCGAGCGGCCGCCTCCGACGACGGGGTCTCGGCCCGTCAGCGAGCTCGGCGGTGGCCTCATCCGTCCCGGCCGGCTCCCGGTCTACTCTGGGAGGCGACTTGCACGACTGTTGTCCCGAGGGCTCTCCCGACTACAGTCCCCAAGTCCCGCCGGCGTGGCGCAACTGGTAGCGCACCCGACTTGTAATCGGGCGGTTAGGAGTTCAAGTCTCCTCGTCGGCTCTGACTGCGTGGCGCCGACCGTTTCGTGCTCAGAGCCTGGCCCGGCTGCCGCACGCCGCTCGCGCCGGTCTCAGTGGGCGACTCAGACCACCGCGCTGGCTGAGGCGGTCGCGAGCGGGGATCGCCGAGAGCAGCTCGAAGGCCTCCACGGGCTCCGACTTCCCCTTGACGTCGGTACGGCCCAGGGGCGGCAGGCTCGGCCATCGTCGCCGACCCTAGGACGGCTGTGGTCAGCTGTTGATCTCGTGCCCGAGACGACCGAGCTCGGCGAGGTCCTCGGCGAGGAACTGCCGCAGCAGGTCGACGGCCTGGAGCACCTTCGTACCGCGCAGCGAGTAGAGCACGCTGGTTCCGTCACGGCGGCTCGAGACCACCCCCCGCTCGCGCAGGATCGCAAGGTGCTGGCTGACGTTGGACTGGGGCAGATCCAGCGCCTCGCACAGGTCGCTCACGCTGAGCTCGCGATCGCTCAGCTCGTTGATGATGAGCAGGCGCTTGGGGTCGGCGATCGCCTTGCACACGCGGGCGTGCAGCTCGTGCAGCTCGGCTGCGACGTTCTTGTCCACCGGTCCTCCGGCTCTGACCCCTCCGGGTCTTCGCGATGATTGTAGGGTCATCTACCCGCACCCAGCACCACGAGCGCGGCCGCGAGCGAGAGCAGCACCGTCACGGCCGCGATGAGCCGGACCGCACCGCCGCCCATGGGGGCGCTCTCCGGCTGCCCACCACCGTGTCGGTGGTAGCGGGTCTCCGCCAGGACCAGCACCGCGAGTGCCGCCAGCAGGCCTGCGACCCCCGGCGCGGAGGCCACGAGGTCGCCGTCCGCGTGATGGAGGAGCAACGCCGAGACTGCACCGAGCCCCAGGGCGGTCCGCTGCCAGGCCATGGCGGTGCGTTCGGCCTGCAGACCGTTCTGGCCGCTCATCACCGCACCAGGTCGACCACGGTGAGGACGAGGGCGACCACCGCGGCCAGCGTGAGTGAGGCGGCGACCAGGAGCGGGATGGGGGAACGGGGCAGCGGCTCCCCGAGGCGCATGGCTCGCTCGTTGCGCTGCCAGTGGGCGTAGGAGGCGCCGGCGAGCAGGCCGCCGAGGAGGATCAGCAGCAGCCCGAGGACGTGTCGCACCAGGTCGAGCCCCGGGACGAACTGCACCACGGCGACCCCGGCGGCCATCATCGCGAGCGCGGTGCGGATCCAGGCGAGGAACGTGCGTTCGTTCGCCAGCGTGAACCGGTAGTCGGGTGCCTCCCCGACGTCGTGCAGGGGGGGACGGGCGTTGCGCCGCGCGAAGGACACCACTCAGCCGAGCGAGGTCGAGGCGGCGCACTGGTTGCGCCCCACGTCGAGCACGTCGATCTCGTCCTCGGGCGGTGCCAACCGGCCCGAGTTGACCAAGCGGATCGTGTCGTACGTGTCGGGTGCCGCCGGCAGCGACGAGACGATCTCCTCGACGAACTTCTCCATCGCCCGCTCGTTGAGCAGAGTGGCGGTGAACACGTCCTCGAGCGTCGTCACCACCCTGCCCTGCGCGTCGATCTCCTCAGCCGAGGACCAGTGCGCGGGAGCGATCACGGTCCGCGGGTCCAACGGACGCAGCCGGTCGTGGACGCTGCTGAACAGGTCGCGAGCCAGCTCCTCGGCCTGCCCGGTGAGGTCGGGCCGACCCAGCCCGCGCACGAACACCGTGTCCCCGACGAGCAGGACGGCGTCACTGACCAGCAAGGCGATCGTGCCGGGCGTGTGCCCTGGCAGGTGCATGCTCATCACTCGCACGTGGGCCGCGCCGAGATCCAGCACGTCGCCGTCCTGCAACGGTCGGTTGGGGAAGGGGACGACGCCGCCGCAGTCCTCCGGTGGCAGGTGGTAGTCCACGCCCAGCTCGGCGGCGAGGGCTGGTCCTCCGCTGATGTGGTCGGCGTGGACGTGGGTGTCCACCACGTGAACCACGGACATGGCGTGCTCGGCGGCGAGGTCGAGGTAGGGCTGGGGCTGCCGGGTCGGGTCCACGACGATGCAGCGTTCACCGGGCACGCCGACGACGTAGGACAGGCACGCCTTTGCCGGACGCTGGAACTGCCAGACCCGTACGGGAGAGGGAAGGTCGGCGATCTCGACCGGCACGAGCAGCCGGTTCCAGGCGTCGGTTCCGCCCTCGAGCGAACGCACCGTCCTGCCGAGCTCACCGAACTCCTCGGCGACGAGCTCCGAGCCGTTCCCCTGACCGCAGATCACCACGGCTCCCTCGAGCGTGCGCTCGCACTCGGCCTCGAGCTCCTCGAACACGCGGTACACGGGCACGTTGCGGGTGGGGACCGGGCGCGTTCCCTCGACGCGGCCGGCCTCGAACTCGTCGATGTTCCGCACGTCGAGGATCTCCGGGACCTGTCCCTGCGAGATCTCCCGGAAGAGCTCGAGGGGTGTCACGGTCTCGGCCACGGTGCCTCCTGGGTCTTGTTATATGCGCAGATGCGAATGTAGTGTCCTGGCTCACAGTTGGCAACGGCCCATAACCGCAGAGACGAGGGCATCTCGATGACCACAGAGGACACGGACGTACCCGAGAGCATGACGATCGTCGCGTGGAGCGGAGATCTCGACAAGATCTGGCCGACGCTGATCCTGGGGTCCACGGGCGCCGCCTACGGCATGCAGACCACGATCTTCTTCACCTTCTGGGGACTGTTCCCCCTGGTGCGCGACGACGTCAGGATCACCGGCACCAATGCGATGACCAAGGCGCTGTCGGGGATGAACCGGCCAGGCATCAGCCACATGAAGCTCTCGAAGCTGAACACGGCCGGTGCCGGGGCCTGGATGATGAACAAGCTCGCCACCGACCAGAAGGTCGCCAGCCCCAAGGAGCTCTTGGAGGCGTGCATCGAGCTCGGCGTCAACCTGTGGCCGTGCGAGATGACCATGGAGCTGATGGGCCTGCGACAGGATCAGCTCATCGAAGGTGCCGGAGACCCGGTCGGCGCCGCGTCTGCGCTGTCGGCGATGAGCAAGTCCCAGATCAACCTCTTCATCTAGGAGTTCCCGATGAGCTACCAGATCGACCTGACCATCGATGCCAAGGGCAAGAAGTGCCCGATGCCCGTCCTGCTGACCTCGAAGGGCATCAAGCAGATCGAGTCCGGCCAGATCATGCTCGTGGAGGCCACCGACGGCGGCTCACGCAGCGACATCCCGGCATGGGCGAAGGACACCGGTCACGAGCTGCTGGAGACGACCAGCGAAGACGGCTACTTCCGCTACGTGATCCGGAAGAGCTGAGAGCGGGTGCAGTACGGCTTCGCCATCGACCAACGCACCTGCATCGGCTGCCACGCCTGCACGGTCGCCTGCAAGACCGAGCACGAGGTGCCGGTGGGTCAGTTCCGCACCTGGGTGAAGTACGTGGACTCGGGGTCCTTCCCGGACACGACTCGCTCGTTCGGCGTGATGCGGTGCAACCACTGCACTGACGCGCCGTGCGTCAAGATCTGCCCCACCACCGCGCTCTACAAGAGGGACGACGGGATCGTCGACTTCGACAAGGAGCGGTGCATCGGCTGCAAGAGCTGCATGCAGGCCTGCCCCTACGACGCGATCTACATCGACGCCGACACGCACACGGCGGCGAAGTGCAACCTGTGCGCCCACCGGGTCGACGAGGGTCTGGAACCGGCCTGCGTGGTCGTCTGCCCCACGCACTCGATCTGGGTGGGGGACCTGGAGGATCCGCAGAGCGGGATCGCCAAGCTCGTGGCCACCAACGAGACCGCGGTGCGGACCCCGGAGCAGAACACCGGGCCCAACGTCTTCTACCTCGGCGCGGACCGCGCGGTGCTCGACCCGCTGGCCGCCCCGGTCGACGACACCTACATCTGGGCCAAGCCGGACACCCAGCGCCTGGAGAACGCCGGCGACCTGACCCGGGACCCGGTCACGAACGCGCGCACGACGCTCAACACCGCGCACCCCCGGCCCTGGGGCTGGAAGGTCGTCACCTACCTGTGGACCAAGGGTGTCGGCGCCGGTGCCCTCGCACTGGCCCTGCTCGCGCACCTCATGGGCATCGAGATGGGTGTGGTCGGCGACTACGTCGCGCCGGCGCTCGGACTGTTCGGCGCCGCCACCACCGGGGCCTTGCTGGTGTGGGACCTCAAGCGCCCGGAGCGCTTCCTCTTCATCTTCCTGAAGTCGAACTTCACGTCCTGGCTGGTCCTGGGTGCATACGTCCTCAGCGCCTTCTCCGCCGGCGCGGCCCTGTGGCTGCTCGCCGTCGTCCTGGACGTGGGATGGGCTCTGACCCTCCTCGCCTGGGTCGGGATCCCGGTCAGCGCGCTGATGGCGGCCTACACCGCGTTCCTGTTCGGTCAGGCCGAGGGCCGTGACCTGTGGCAGTCCCCGTTGCTCTTCTGGCACCTGATCGTGCAGGCGGTGATGGTCGGCTCCGGCGCACTCGCCGTCGCCGGGCTGTTCGTGGACCTGTCCGACAGCGCCTGGCGGCTGCTGGCGGTCGCGTTCGTGACCTCGACCGTGCTCCACCTGCTGATGCTCGGCATCGAGTACGCCGGCAAGCACCCGAGCCGGCAGGCGGCGGTGGCCGCCCACATCGTCAGCCATGGCCGGTATGCCCGGCTGTTCTGGCTCGGCGCGGTCCTGCCTGCGGCGGTGGCCGCCCTTCTGGGCGCGCTGACCTGGGGCGGGGCGACGGTCGTGCTGCTCGCCCTGGCCGGGGTGGTCGTGCAACCCGCGCTGCTCGCGTACGAGAGCGCCTTCGTCCGGGCCGGGCAGGACCCGCCCCTCTCATGACCACGAACGGAGCACCCGTGAACCCCCCCGTGAACCTGCCGGGCGAGCGCACCCACGAGAACCTGCGGAACTACCCGCCGGTGGAGGACTGGGACCACCACGTCGAGTACGACGCCAAGGCGCACCCGCGCAAGGTGCCGCACACCTACTCGTTGATCCCGACGGTCTGCTTCAACTGCGAGTCCTCCTGCGGCCTGCTGGCCTACGTCGACCACGAGGACCTGTCGATCAAGAAGTTCGAGGGCAACCCGGCGCACCCCGGGTCCCGCGGGCGCAACTGCGCCAAGGGGCCGGCCACGATCAACCAGGTGCACGACCCCGAGCGGATCCTCTACCCGCTGCGTCGGGTCGGCGAGCGCGGCTCCGGTCAGTTCGAGCGGGTCTCGTGGGACGAGGCCCTCGCCGACATCGCCGGCCGGATCCGCCGGGCGATCGTCGAGGACCGCAAGGACGAGGTGATGTACCACGTCGGCCGGCCCGGCGAGGACGGCTTCGTCGAGCGGGTGCTCCAGGCCTGGGGCGTCGACGGGCACAACAGCCACACCAACGTGTGCTCCTCGGGCGGCCGCAGCGGCTACACGCACTGGATGGGCTACGACCGGCCGTCGCCGGACTACACCAACGCGAAGACGATCGTGCTGCTCTCCAGCCACCTCGAGACCGGCCACTACTTCAACCCGCACGCGCAGCGGATCATGGAGGCCAAGCAGAACGGCGCCAAGCTCGCGGTACTCGACCTGCGCCTGTCGAACACCGCGTCGCACGCCGACCTGTGGATCTCGCCCTGGCCGGGCAGCGAGGGAGTGATCTTCCTCGCCGTCGCCTCCTACCTGCTCCGGACCGGGCGGGTGGCCAAGGAGTACCTCCGGCGCTGGGTGAACTGGGACGTCTACCTCGAGCGGCTGCACCCGGACGCGACGGTCGACTTCGACGTGTTCCTGGAGCGGCTCACCGAGGACTACGCGCACTACACCTTCGAGCACGCGGCGGCCGAGGCGCACGTCCCGGTCGAGCAGGTCGAGCGCCTCGCGCAGATGGTCGCCGACGCCGACACGCGGCTGGCCACCCACACCTGGCGGTCGGCGGCCGCGGGCAACCTCGGCGGCTGGCAGATCGCCCGCTGCCTGTTCTTCCTCAACGTGCTCACCGGCAGCGTGGGCACGGAGGGCGGCACCCACCCCAACGGGTGGGACAAGATCATCGCCCACTTCCCGGACATGCCGGAGGCCAACGAGGCCTGGAGCGAGATGCTCTGGCCGAAGGAGTACCCGCTCACGACCAACGAGATGTCGATCCTGCTGCCGCACCTGCTCAAGGACGGTCGTGGTCGCCTCGAGGTCTACTTCAGCCGCGTCTACAACCCGCTGTGGGTCAACCCCGACGGCTTCACCTGGATAGACGTCCTCAAGGACGAGTCCAAGATGGGTCTGCACGTCGCTCTCACGCCGTCGTGGAGCGAGTCGGCGACGTTCGCCGACTACGTGCTGCCGATGGGGCACGCGTCTGAGCGGCACGACACCATGTCGTTCGAGACCCATACGTCGAAGTGGCTCGCGTTCCGCCAGCCCGTGACCCGCGTGGCGATGGAGCAGCAGAACATCCCCTACCGCGACAGCCGGGACGCCAACCCCGGCGAGGTGTGGGAGGAGAACGAGTTCTGGTTCGAGCTCTCCTGGCAGATCGACCCCGACGGTGCCCTCGGCATCCGGCGGTTCTTCGAGTCCAAGGAGCGTCCGGGCGAGCGGATGACCCAGGACGAGTACTACGACACGCTGTTCTCGCAGAGCGTTCCCGGGCTCCCGGAGGCCGCGGAGGGACAGGGGCTGACCCCGCTGCAGTACATGCGGAAGTACGGCGTGTTCGAGGTGGCGAAGGACCTCTACCGGCTCGACGAGCGCCCGCTGACCGACGCCGAGCTCGAGGGCGCCGAGGCCGACGAGCGCGGCGTGCTCCGCAAGCCCGTGACCGACGAGAGCCAGCCGCCGCTCGTCGGCGAGGCCGGGGCGGTGGGGCTGGTCCACGCGGACGGCACGAAGACTGCAGGCTGGCTGTCGCCCTCACGCAAGCTCGAGCTGTTCTCCACGACCCTCGCGGACTGGGGCTGGCCGGAGCAGGCGACCCCCGGCTACATCGAGTCGCACGTGTCCGCCCGCAAGGTCGACCGCGGCAACGACGAGTTCGTCCTGATGCCCAACTTCCGGCTGCCGACGCTGATCCACACCCGGTCGGGCAACGCGAAGTACCTCAACGAGATCTCCAACACCCACCCGCTCTGGTTCAACCAGGACGACGCGGTGGCGATGGGGCTCACCACGGGCGACCTGGTCCGGGTGACCACCGAGATCGGGCACTTCGTCGTCCGGGTCTGGGCGACCGAGGCGATCCGCCCCGGTGTCGTCGGCCTCTCCCACCACATGGGTCGCTGGCAGCAGGACGGTCACCCCGGCAGCCGCTGGGTGATGGGCAAGGTCGACCTCGACCGGTCGGACGCGGGGATCTGGAAGCTGCGCTACAAGGAGGGCATCAAGCCCTTCACGAGCGATGACCCGGACTCCGAGCGGATCTACTGGGACGACCCCGGCGTGCACCAGAACCTCACCTTCCCGGTCCAGCCGGACCCCATCTCGGGCATGCACTGCTGGCACCAGAAGGTGCGGATCGAGAAGGCCCGCCCGGAGGACCAGTACGGCGACGTCGAGGTCGACGTGAACAAGTCGCGCGAGGTCTACCGCCGCTGGCTGGCGATGACGCGGCCAGGTCCCGGCCCGGGGGGCCAGCGCCGACCGGAGTTCATGATGCGCCACGTCACGCCCAAGCGGAAGGCCTACCTGGTCCCCGCCGGCGCGGCCGGCGCCGGGGACGGTGGACAGCGTTGAGCCTGCTCGCCCGCCGCCGCCCGGGGGCCGAGGTCGACGTCGAGGCCGTCCGCACGGCCGTCGGCTCGGTGCTCGACCCGGAGCTGCGCCTCACCCTCGCCGACGCCGGCATGCTCGGTGACGTCTCCGTGAACCGGTCCGGCGTCGCCGAGGTCACCGTCCGTCTCACCACCCCGACCTGCCCCATGCGCGAACGGCTGGTCGCCGACGTGGGCGCTGCCGCCGGAGCGGTGGCCGGTGTCACCGGGGCCGAGGTGACCTTCGGTGCGATGAGCGACGGCGAGCGGATGACCCTCGCCGCGCGGCTGCGCGGCGGCCGGGAGAGCGGTCACCAGTTCGGCCCGGACTCGCGCACCCAGGTCTACGCCGTCGCCAGCGGCAAGGGCGGCGTCGGCAAGTCGACCGTCACCGCCAACCTGGCGGTGGCCCTGGCCCAGCAGGGCAAGAACGTGGGGGTCCTGGACGCGGACGTCTGGGGCTACTCGGTGCCGCAGCTGTTCGGTGTCCGGCGGTCGCCGGTCGCCCTGAAGGGCCTCATGCTGCCGGTCCAGGCCCACGGCGTGTCACTGATGTCGGTCGGCTTCCTCGTCGAGGAGGACGAGCCCGTGGTGTGGCGGGGGCCGATGCTGCACAAGGCGATCGAGCAGTTCCTCGGCGACGTGTACTGGGGAGACCTCGACGTCCTGCTGATCGACCTGCCGCCCGGCACCGGCGACGTCACCCTGACGCTGCTCCAGCTGCTGCCGGACGCCCAGCTCCTCGCGGTCACGACCCCTCAGCTCGCGGCCCAGTCGGTCGCCGCCCGCGTGGGGCGGATGGCGCGCGACGCCCGGATGCCGGTGGCCGGCGTCGTGGAGAACATGTCGGCGCTGGTGTGCTCGACGTGCGCGTCGCAGACGGCGCTCTTCGGCGAGGGTGGCGGAGCCCGGCTGGCCGAGACGATCGACGCCCCGCTGCTCGGGCAGGTGCCGCTGGACATGCAGCTGCGGACCGCCGGCGACCTGGGGGAGCCGGCGATGGTGGCAGCTCCGGAGGCGGCGTCGGTCGCCGAGCTGCGCCGGATCGCCGCCCACCTGCCGGCCGTCCGGCGCAGCCTGGTCGGCCGCTCGCTGCCGCTCACCGTGGTCTGAACGGCATGCTGACCCGACCCGCCCGAGGTGACCTCGTGGCCGGGATCAGCGTGGCGATGGTCCTGATACCCCAGGCGTTGGCCTACGCCTCGATCGTCGGGGTACCTCCGGGCTACGGTCTCATCGCGGCCGTCGCCGCGCCGATCGCCGGCGCCCTCGTGGGGTCCTCGCCGTACCTGCAGACCGGGCCGGTCGCGGTGACGAGCCTCCTCACGTTCGGGGCCCTCAGTGCTGTGGCCGAGCCGTCGAGCGCGCGTTTCGCGCTCCTCGCCGGTGTCCTGGCGATCATCGTGGGGATGGTGCGGATCGCTCTCGGTCTGGTCGGAGCCGGGCCGATCGCGTACCTCATGTCCCAGCCCGTCGTCGTCAGCTTCACCTCGGCCAGCGCCTTGCTGATCATCGGGACCCAGGTACCGGCTCTGCTCGGCGTCGACGTCGACGCCCGCAACCCCCTGCTCGGCGCTCTCCGCGCCGTGTCCGACCCGTCCCGCTGGTCCTGGGTGGACCTGGCTCTGGGGGCCTCCGCCCTGGTCGTGATGCTCGGTGGCCGTCGGGTCTGGGCGCTCTTCCCGGGAGCGATCCTCGCGGTCCTGGGCGCGGTGCTGTGGAGCTGGTGGACGGGGTACGACGGAGCGGTGGTGGGGGAGGTCGCTTTCGCCCTGCACGGCATGTCGGGGGTCGCGGTGCCCGACGTGGCCGCTCTCCTGGTGCCCGGAGCCGTGATCGCGATCGTCGGGTTCGCCGAACCCGCGTCGATCGCGCGGCGGTACGCAGCCATGGACCGGCAGCCGTGGGACTCCAACCGCGAGTTCGTCGGTCAGGGCCTGGCGAACCTGGCGTCGGGCGTGGTCGGGGCCTTCCCCGTGGGCGGGTCCTTCTCGCGCACCTCGCTCAACCGGCTCTCCGGGGCGCGTACCCGGTGGAGTGGCTTCCTCACGGGGGTCACCGTCGCAGCGCTGCTGCCGCTGGCGTTCGTCGTGGAACCGCTGCCGCTCTCGGTCCTCGCCGGCCTGGTGATCGGCGCGGTCGCGATGCTCGTCGACGTCAGGGCGCCGCGGCTCTACTGGAGCTGGTCACGGCCGCAGTTCGCCGTCGGCGTCGTCACGGCCGTCGCCACCGTCGTCCTCGCGCCGCGCGTCGACCTCGCCGTGCTGCTCGGTGTGGGGGCGGCGCTCGCCGTCCACCTGTGGCGCGAGATGGGGGTCGTGGTCCCGGCCTACGTGGAGGAGGACGTTCTGCACCTGCGCCCGACCGGCGTCCTCTACTTCGGATCCGCCCCCGCTGTCGAGCGCACCATCAACACGCTGATCACCGAGCATCACGACGTCGCCCGGGTCGTCGTGCACCTGGACGGGGTGGGCCGGCTCGACCTCACCGGCGCGCTGATGCTCCGCGACATCCTGGAGGAGTCCCGGATCGCCGGTCGTGACCTCGAGATCAGCGGGGCCAGCGATCACGCCGCGAACCTGTTGACCCGGGTGATCGACATCCCCGTGTCCGTCGCCGCTGACGTGTCGCCGTGACCGCGGGCCCCGGCCGCTGCGTGAGCCACGGCCAGCACGAGCAAGCTGTCGGTGCGGTCATGATCCGAGACCCGAAGACCATGACCACCGACGCCACCGTCGGCGAGGTCAGGGCCGTCTTCCGGAACGACCACGTGCACATGGTGCTCCTGACCGACGCTGGCATCCTGGTCGGCACCCTGGTGCGCGAGGACGTTCACGGCGCATCCGATGTCGATCCCGCCCTGCGCTCGGGCGGTGCTCACCGACAGGACGATCCCGCCGACTGCTTCCGCGGAAGAGGCGAGGCGGGCGCTGGTCGCCTCCGGCGCACGCCGCTTGGCGGTCGTCGACGGCCGGGGCGTGCTCCTCGGGCTGCTCTGCCTCAAGCGCCGCCGCACCGGTTTCTGCAGCGACCGAGATGTCCGGGCGCGCGCTGTGGCACCGGCCGGGGCCTGACCCTTGGTCGGGCCGACGGCGCCGCGTGCGGCCGGATCGCCTACCGACAGTTCTCGTTCGCGACACCCTTGTCGGGCTTCGAGGCGCAGTCTTGTCCGGCCGACCCCACGGCCCAGCTGACCGCGAACCAGATGATCGCCATGACGACGAGCGTGGCGACGATGCCAATGAGCACCGGAAGGGTGGGGCGGACCGACTGACGTTGCTCGGGCAGGTGCTGGGACATGCCTGGTCGAGTTGCCGCCAGTACGGCGTCGAAACCTGCGCTCACCTCGTGTTGCGGTCGACGACCTCCGAGACGTCGCGTCGCGGGGTGGGCGGGCCGGGGCGGGCGAAGCCGAGCCGGAGCACCATCTGCGGGTGCCCCAGGACGCCGAGCTCGGTGCCGAGCCGCGACCGGGACCAGTCCCGGTCGACGACCTGGCCGAGCGGCTGGGCCTGGATCCCCTCGATCGTGGCGCGAAGCAGCAGCGCCATCAGCGCCTCGCCGGCACGCAGCCAGTCGGGCGGACCGTCGAGGACCGTCCCCAGGACGACGGCCATCGGACGCTCGACAACCGGGTGCTCGTCGGCCATCCGCAACGGCGGTGCGTCCTGGTCGTCGAAGTCGCGCAACCGAAGGTTGCTGGCCCGGTCGCGGACGTCGGGAGTGACGTCGGTCGGCAGACCGTCACGAGACCGTCCCGACCGACCGGTCCACCGGGCCAGCTCCTCGCGGTAGGCCGGGTCCTCGCGTTCCACGTCCTCGGCCTTCGCCAGCAGCACCGTCAGCGCTGCCAGGTCGTCCGGGTCGTCGATGACGCGCAGCCACGCTCCCTGCTCGGCTGCTGCGGCCCGCAGCTCGGCGACGACGTCAGCCGGCACCTCGTCCGGATCGAACGGGCCCCGCTGGGTGTGCCGGTCGCGCGCGGCCTTCGCGAGCACCACGTCCTCGCTGGACACGGCGTGGCCCGGCACCGGCACCACCCGGGCGAGCACGTGCTCGTCCGCGAGGGTCGGGAACTCGACCACCTCGCTGTCGAAGCCCTGCAACCGCATGGCCAGCCGGACCAGGTGCAGTGCCGCGCCACAGCTCAGGACCTGTTGCCGGCCCGACGGGTCGAGCGCGGCCAACCGCCGCTCGGGGTCCCGGCTCAGGGTCAGGGTGTCGCCGTCCGCACGGAACCGCCACGGCTGGGTGTTGTGCACCGAGGGTGCGAGGCGGGCCAGGTCGGCGGCAGCGACGAGGTCGCAGGTGGTCGTCGTCATGGCTCCAGCCTGCGAGCCGCGGGCTCATGGGGCGAGGGCCCTAGGTCCCGAACCGGACAGTACGACGGGCCCCTGGTGCCCCGGGCGACCAGCGACCGTCACCGCGCTGGTGCCCGCCGCCCGCGCCGTCGGAGGAGGGCGAGGCCGGCGCGCAGCAGCAGGGCGGGCAAGACCGCCAGGGCGATGCAGACAAGCCAGGTCGAGGCGCTCAGCGGCTCGGTCCGCAGCAGGTCCTGCAGCGGCGGCAGCACGGCGCCGGCCACCTGCAGCACGACGGCGGCGGCAGCGGCAACGGTGAGGAAGGCGTTGCGGCGGGCAGCGCCGTGGTCGCGGGAGGCCAGGGCGACCCCGATCTGGGCCAGTCCGAGCACCACGAAGGCCGCGGTCCGCCCGTCGTCGCCCGTGCGCCGGGCGAGTACCGCCGCCAGCAGCGTCACCACGGCCATGAGGGTGCCGACCGCGGCGATCCGGAGCAGCAGCGGCCGGTCGAGCACCGGTGCGCGGGTGGAGATCGGTTGCCGACGGAGCACGTCGGGCGCGGCCGGCTCGGCACCCATGGCCACCCCGGGGAGACCGTGGGTGAGCATGTTGATCCACAGGATCTGCCCCGGCAGGAGCGGCACGATGAACCCGAAGAACGGCGCCCCGACGACGTAGGCGACCTCCGCGAACCCGCCGCTGAGCGCGTACCCGAGGAACCGGCGCAGGTTGTCGTAGATGCGCCGACCCTCCTCGACGGCCCGTACGACGGTGTCGAGCCGGTCGTCGGTCAGCACCAGGTCGGCGGCCTGTCGAGCCACCTCGGTGCCGCCCAGGCCCATCGCCACGCCGATGTCGGCCCGCCGCAGCGCCGGCCCGTCGTTGACGCCGTCACCGGTCACCGCGACCACCTCGCCGGCGTCCTGCCAGCGACGGACGAGTGCCAGCTTGTGCTCGGGCCGGACCCGCGCGTAGACGGCGACCGCGTCGTGGTCGACCCGGTGGCTCTCGCCGGCCGCGACGACCTCGCTCACATCGACCACGTCACCGACCAGGCCGACCTGCTGGGCGACGGTGGCGGCGGTGGCGGCCTGGTCGCCGGTCATGACCGCGAGCCGGATCCCGGCCGCCCGCAGGGCGTCGACGACGTCGGCGACCCCGGACCGGGGCGGGTCGGTCATCGCGACGGCTCCGACCAGGCGCAGGTCCGGGGGCAGCCGGCCGTCGTCGGCGTACGGCGTGGCGGCCGCGAGCACGGCGAGCACACGGTGCCCCGCTGCCGCCTGCTCCTCGCACCACGTCCTCGCCCGGTCGGCGGCCGCCGCCGGCTGCGCACCCGTGAGCAACCGGGCCGGGCTGCCCTTCACCACCGTGAGCCGTCCGGCACCGGGGCCGGAGTGCTCGGTGAGCATCCAGCCCCGGTCGCTGTCGAAGGGCACCTCGGCCCGTCGCGGCTGCTGCTGCCGCACCGTGTCGGCTGCCAGTCCGGCCCGGCCGGCGAAGGCGACCAGTGCGGCCTCGGTCGGGTCGCCGATCGGGAGCCACTGGCCGTCGCGCCGCTCGAGGTCGGCGTCGTTGCACAGCAGCACGTCGCGGGCCAGCTCGCGCAGGTCAGGGTCCGGATCCGCTGTGGTGGCGGCGGTGATCGAGCCGGTGGGCGTATAGCCCGTGCCGGTCACGGTGTACTCGTCGAGAGCGGTCCAGGCGGCCACCACGACCATCCGGTTCTCGGTGAGGGTGCCGGTCTTGTCGGTCGCGAGCAGCGTCACCGAGCCCAGGGTCTCCACCGCTCGCAGCTCGCGGGCGATGGCGTTGTGCCGCGCCATCCGGCGTGCGCCGAGGGCCAGCGAGAGCGTGAGAACGGCGGGCAGGGACTCGGGCACCGCAGCGACGGCGAGGGCGGCTCCCTGCAGGGCGGCGTCCTGCCACCCGAGCCCGCGCAGCAGGCTCAGCGCCATGACGAGGGCGGCGGCGGCCACCGCCGCCAGCGTGAGCTGTTGGCCGAGCCGGGTCAGCCGGCGCTGCATCGGGGTCGGCCCGGGGTCGGCCGAGGCGACCAGCGCACTGATCACGCCGAGGGTGCTGGCGGCGCCTGTCTCGGTGATCTCCGCCCGACCGCGGCCACGCGTCACCGTGGTCCCGGCAGCCACCGACTCCCCGGTCTGCTTCGCCACCCCGAGCGACTCGCCGGTCATCGCGGACTCGTCGGCCACGAGCTGGTGCGCCTCGACGAGCTCGCCGTCGGCGGGCACCACGTCCCCCGCCTGCAGCACGACGAGGTCGCCGGGCACCAGGTCACTCGCGGGCACGGTCGTCATGACCCCGTCACGGACCACCCGGGCGGCGGGCGCCGCCATCTGTCTCAGCGCCGCGACGGCCCGCTCCGCCTTGAGCTCCTGGGCCACGCCCACAGCGGTGTTCAGAACGACGACGAGCGCGATCACCGTGGTGTCGGCCGCGTCCCCCTGCCAGGTGGTCAACGCGCCGGCCGCGAGCAGCAGCATGATCATCGGGTCGGAGAGCTGCCTCCCGGCCCGGCGCACGACGCCTCGACGGCGTGGGGCCGGCACCGTGTTGCTGCCGTGCTTCTCGAGCAGCGCCGACGCGGCCGCGGCGGTCAGGCCGCGGCCGGCCTTGGCCCCGGTGTCCAGCGTCGACCGCACGACCTCAGCCGTGCCCGTCCCGTCGACCCGAGACCACCGCCACCGGCCCGGTGGCGTGGTGCAGCACCCCGTGACTCACCGAGCCGAGGAACAGCGCGCCGACCGGGCCGCGGCCTCTGCTGCCCACCACCAGGAGCCTGGCCAGGGTGGCAGCCGTCGTGAGCGCGTGAACCGGGTGGTCGTGGACGACGCGGTGCTCCACCTTCACGTCGGGGTACGTGTCGGCGAACCCGGCCATCGACTCGGCCAGGACCAGTCGCTCTTCCTGGGCGACCAGCGCAGGGTCGTACACCAGCGGCAGCTGCGCGTGCGGCGCCAGCCGGGCCGGGTCGGTCCAGGCATGCACCGCGACGAGCGGCTCGTCGAGCACCGACGCCGCGTCGAAGGCGAAGGCAAGCGCATCCTGCGACAACGACGACCCGTCGGCGCCGACCACGACACCGTGGCGGGGCAGGTCGCGGGAGGGAGGAACCGGTACGACGACCACCGGACAGGCAGCGAGCGAGACGGCCTGCAGCGCGGTCGACCCCACCAGCAGCTCGCCGAACAGGCCCGCGCCGCGCGACCCCACCACGAGACGCTCGGCCGAGCGGGACTCCTCGACGAGCACCTCCAGTGCCGCCCCGTGCCTCACCTCGCCCGTCACCCGGACGGCCGGGTAGGCCAGCGCGAGGACCTCGATCGCCTCGTCGAGGAGCCGCTGCCCGGCCTTGCGCAGCACCAGGTCGAGGTCGTCGATGCGACCCATGACCGGGCGCACCGGGTACATCGGTGGTTCGATCACGTGGACCAGCCGCAGCGGCAGGTGCCGGTCCGCGGCGTCCGACGCGGCGTACTCGATCGCTGCGCGGGCGGCGTCCGACCAGTCGACACCGACGACGACGGCTTGCTCGGGCCCGGTCATGGCGTGCTCCTCTGCTGGCGGTCCCGACCAGGACATCCCGGACCGGTCCCGCGGGGGAGGGCGTAACGGGCCGGGTCCCGGGGTCGAAGGTCCCTCACGTCGGGACCGGCGACCCTGCGCCGGACCGGGGTCCCGTTCCTAGCGTCGGGAGCGGGAGCGGCGGGCGGTCCGCTCGTCGCCCACGTCGCGAGGAGAAGGCCATGCGCGCGCTCGTGTACCACGGCTCCGGCCAGCGGTCCTGGGACCAGGTGCCGGACCCGCAGATCAACGACGACTTCGACGCCATCGTCGGCATCGACGCCGTGACGATCTGCGGGACGGACCTGCACATCCTCCAGGGTGACGTCCCTGCGGTGCAGCCGGGCACAGTTCTCGGTCACGAGGCCGTCGGCACCGTCGAGGCCATCGGCTCGGCCGTCAGGTCGGTGCAGCCCGGCGACCGGGTCCTCGTCTCGTGCATCAACGGCTGCGGCATCTGCCCGCCATGCCGCGAGGGCCGCTACGGGCAGTGCCGTGGTGGCGGCGGCTGGGTGCTCGGTCACCTCGTCGACGGCGTCCAGGCGGAGTACGCCCGGGTGCCGTACGCCGACCTCTCGCTGCACAAGCTGCCGGCCACGGTGTCCGACGAGGCCGCGGTCATGCTCGCCGACATCCTGCCGACCAGCTACGAGGTGGGCGTCCTCGCCGGCGACGTGCGACCGGGGGACACCGTCGTGATCGTGGGTGCCGGACCGATCGGGCTCGCTGCCCTGATGACCGCCCGGCTCTACTCGCCTGCGCAGGTCATCGTCGTCGACCCGGTGAGCAGCCGGGTCGACGCCGCCAAGAGCCTCGGCGCGGACATCGCCGTGCGCAACGGGGATGGAGGCGAGGACCCGGTCGCGCTCGTCACCGACATCACCGGCGGTCTCGGGGCCGACGTCGTCATCGAGGCGGTCGGTGCCCCGCAGACCTTCGAGCTGTGTACCGAGCTGGTACGGGCCGGCGGCCACGTGGCGAACGTCGGCGTGCACGGTGCCCCCGCGACGCTGCACCTCGAGTCCTTGTGGATCAAGGACGTCACCATCACGACCGGCCTCGTCGACACCTGGAGCACCCCGCGGCTGCTCGGCCTGGTGGCCGGGCACCAGCTGGACCCGGCGCCGCTGGTGACCCAGACCTTCACGCTCGACCAGATGATGGCGGCGTACGACGTGTTCTCGAGCGCGTCCCAGACCGGGGCGCTGAAGGTGCTCTGCACCCGGTAGGGAGCCGGACAGGGTCGGCCGGGCGAGACTGCCTCCGGCCGACGACGGCGTGAGGAAGCGGCGGTAGCGTCGGACGACAGACGAGTGGAGGAGTGCCCGTGGCGGTCATGGAGAACACGGTTGACGTCCTGGTCGAGAGACTGGCCCACCCCGACGACGAGGAGGTGGCGGCGGTCGACGCCTGGTGGCGGGCGAACAACTACCTGACCGTCGGCCAGATCTACCTGATGGCCAACCCGCTGCTGCGCGAAGCCTTGGTCCCCGACCACATCAAGCCCCGGCTGCTCGGGCACTGGGGCACCAGCCCCGGCCTGTCGTTCGTGTATGCGCACATGTCCCGGCTGATCCGGCACACCGGCCAGGAGGTGCTCTACCTCACCGGACCGGGCCACGGGGGGCCGGCGCTGGTGGCGGCGGGCTACCTGGAGGGCACCTACACCGAGATCTATCCCGACATCACTCTCGACAGCGAGGGCATGCGCAGGCTGTTCCGGCAGTTCTCCGCGCCTGGCGGCATCCCCAGCCATGTCTCGGTCACGACCCCCGGGTCGATCCACGAGGGCGGCGAGCTCGGTTACGTCCTCACCCACGCGTTCGGGGCGGTGATGGACAACCCGGACCTGCTGGCGCTCGCCATCGTCGGTGACGGCGAGGCGGAGACCGGGCCGCTCGAGGGGTCATGGAAGGGCGTGTCGTTCCTCAACCCGGAGCGGGACGGAGCGGTGCTGCCGATCCTGCACCTCAACGGCGCGAAGATCGCCGGCCCGACCGTGCTCGGGCGCAAGGACCCCGCCGAGGTCCGGTCCCTGCTCGAGGGCCACGGATACGAGGTGATCGAGGTCGACGGCGACGACCTGCCTGGGATGCACCACCGGTTCGCAGCGGCCCTCGCGCAGGCGTGGGCGGACATCCGCGCCATCCAGGCCGCCGCCCGCGGTGGTGACTGGGACGGCAGCCGGCCGCGGTGGCCGCTGATCGTCCTGCGCACGCCCAAGGGCTGGACCGGTCCGGACGTGGTCGACGGCGTCCAGATCCAAGGCACCTGGCGCGCGCACCAGGTGCCGCTGTCCGGGGTGAAGGACGACCCCGACCACCTGCGGCTGCTCGAGGAGTGGATGCGCTCGTACCGGCCGGACGAGCTCTTCGACGCCGACGGTGCACCCACCGAGCTGGTCCGGCGGGCCAACCCCGAGGGCGCACTGCGGATGAGCGCGACGCCGCACGCCAACGGTGGCCTGCTCACGCGCGACCTCGACCTGCCGGACTTCCGCGACTACGCGATCGACGTCCCGCGCCCCGCAGTGGTGCGGGCCGAGTCCACCCGCAAGCTCGGCGAGATGATGCGCGACGTCTACCGGACCAACTCGGACCGCTTCCGCCTGTTCTGCCCGGACGAGACGAACAGCAACCGGCTCGGCGCCGTGTTCGAGGCCTCCGACCGCGCCTTCGCGGAACGGGTCACGCCGGACGACGTCGCCCTCTCGCGGCACGGGCGCGTGATGGAGGTCCTGTCCGAGCACAACTGCCACGGCTGGCTCGAGGGCTACACGCTCACCGGCCGGCACGGGTGGTTCGCGACGTACGAGGCGTTCGCCATGGTGAGCGCGTCCATGACCATCCAGCACAGCAAGTGGCTGCAGGAGGCCGACGACCTCCCCTGGCGGGCCAAGGTGCCGAGCCTCAACGTGCTGCTTACGTCGACCGCCTGGCGCAACGACCACAACGGTTTCAGCCACCAGGGCCCTGGCCTGATCCAGAACGTCATCACCACCCGGGGGAACATCGGCCGGGTCTACCTGCCACCGGACGCCAACTGTCTGCTGTCGGTGGCGGACCACTGCTTCCGATCCCGGTCGTACGTGAACCTGGTGGTGATCGACAAGCAGCCGCAGCTGCAGTGGCTCTCGTTGGACGAAGCCGTCGAGCACTGCGCCCGAGGCGCCGGGGTGTGGTCGTGGGCGGGTACCGACGACGGCACGGCCGACCCGGACATCGTGCTCGCCTGCGCCGGTGACGTCGTCACCATGGAGACCGTCGCTGCTGCGGCGATCCTGCGCGAGCACCTGCCGCACTTCCGCACCCGGGTCGTCAACGTCGTCGACCTGATGACGCTCCCGCGCCGCAAGGACCACCCGCACGGCATGGACGAGACTCTGTTCAACGAGCTGTTCACCGACCACGTCGACGTGGTGTTCGCCTTCCACGGCTACCCGGGGGCGATCCACCAGCTGGTGCACGGCCGGCCCGACGCCGACAGGTTCCGGGTGCGCGGGTTCATCGAGGAGGGCACGACGACCACGCCGTTCGACATGGTGGTCCGCAACCGCGCCTCCCGCTACCACCTCGTCATGGACGCGCTCAACAACGCCCGGCGGACCCCGCCGGGCGCGAGCGACCTCAAGGCGTGGTGCGAGCAGCGGCTCGCCGACCACGCGGCGTACGTCGTGGAGCACCTCGAGGACATGCCCGAGGTGCGCGACTGGGTGCTCGGCGACCGGACCGAGCAGGAATGAGGCGGTGACAGCGGCGCGGGGGCAGGTGCTGGTCGTCAACAGCGGCAGCTCGTCGGTCAAGCTGGCTGTCGTCGACCCGATGACGGGCAGCCGCTCGCTCACCGCTCACGCGGAGCGCGTCGGCTCGGACGGCACCGTCGTGCACGTCCGTCGCGGTGACGACGAGGAGTCCCGGCCGCCGGCGGACGGGTCGTACCGCGGGATAGTGAGCCACGTCCTGGCGACCCTCACCGGCCCGGACCGGTCCGCCCTGGTCGGGGTCGGCCACCGGGTGGTGCACGGGGGTCCGCGCTTCACCGAGTCGGTGGTCGTGGACGACGCGGTGCTGGCGGCCCTTCGCGCCGTCGTCGACCTCGCCCCGCTGCACGTGCCGCCCAACCTGGCCGGTCTCGAGGCCGCGCGTGCCGAGCTGCCGGACCTCCCGCAGGTCGCGGTGTTCGACACGGCCTTTCACCGGACGATGCCGCCGGTGGCCTACCGGTACGCCGTGCCGGGCTCGTGGTTCGAGGAGCTCGACGTACGCCGGTACGGCTTCCACGGCACGAGCCACCGCTTCGTCTCGGCCCGCGCCGCCGAGCTTCTCGGGCGCTCGCAACAGGGACTCCGGCTGGTCACTCTCCACCTCGGCAACGGTTGCAGTGCGGCTGCCGTCCGCGACGGCAGATCCCTCGACACCACCATGGGCCTGACCCCCCTCGAGGGGTTGGTGATGGGGACGCGCAGCGGTGACATCGACCCGGGGGTGCTGGGCTACCTGTCGACCCGGCTGGGGCTCGACCTGGACGAGATCCTCGCTCAGCTCAACCACGAGAGCGGGCTGCTCGGCCTGTCGGGGCTCAGCCACGACATGCGCACGCTGTGCGACGCAGCCCGGGACGGGTCCTCGCCGGCCCGGCTGGCCATCGACGTCTTCTGCTACCGGACGGCGAAGGCCGTCGGTGCCCTGGTGGTCGCGCTCGGCGGCGTGGATGCCCTCGTGTTCAGCGGTGGGATCGGTGAGAACTCCGTCGAGGTGCGCAGCGCGGTCCTCGGCCTGCTGGGGGTGCTCGGGCTGCGCGAGGACGTCGCGGCCAACGCGGCCCATGGCCGGGACACACACGGGCGGATCAGCAACGGGGACGGGCCGATGGCCCTGGTGGTCCCGACCGACGAGGAGCTGGTGATCGCCCGGGACACTGCGCTGTTGTCCGGCGGTGCTCCGGTCGGCTGAGCCGGGTGGGTGCGCCGGGCCGGTAGCCCGCGACCGGGATCCGTCGTCCACACGGGGGTTCGCCGGCCCCGGCCCTACGCTAGGATTCGAACACACGTTCGAGTCTGGAGGTGGCGGGGTGCGTGAGGTGGACGGGTCGCTGCTCGACCCGATGCTGCCCGTCGCCCCGGCCGAGGGCGAGGAGGAGGCGCTGCTCGACGCGGTGGTCGCGGCCGGGCCGATGCCGGTGGACTACGCCACCGACGAGGAGCTCGCCGCGGCCGAGGAGCCGGGCTGGCCGCCGAGGGGGCTGCTGGACCAGGTCGAGCCGGGTCCGCTGCTGGCGTCGCTGCTGGCCGAGACGGACCTGAGGTCCTGCTCGGCGGAGGACCTGGTGGGGGCGGTGCGGGCGGCGTACCGGTTGCAGTCGTGGGCGGCGGCGGTGGAGCTGGCGGCGACGAGCGTGCTGGTCGAGCGGTGCGCGGGCTGGCGCGGGGTGGCCCCTGAGGGTGCCCAGGTGCCGGGGAAGTCGGTGTCGGCGGAGCTGGTGGCGGCGGTGGAGGTCGGTTGCGCGCTGGACCTGGCCCCGGCCACGGCGCGGGCCAGGGTGGCGCTCGCGGGGGAGCTGGCCCGGCTGCCAGTGACCCGGCTGGCGCTGGCCGCGGGGGTGATCGACCTGCCGAAGGCGCGGCTGGTGGTCGAGGAGCTGCGGCCGCTGACCGACGCCCTGGCCGGCGAGGTGGAGGCGCGGGTCGTGCCCCAGGCGGCGGGTGGCACCCGGGCGCAGCTGGCCGGCCGGTTGCGGCGGGCGGTGCTGGCGGCCGACCCGGCCGCCGCCCAGGTCCGGCAGGAACGGGCCAGGGCGGACCGCAGGGTGGAGGTGTTCCCGCTCTCGGACGGGATGGCCGGGCTGACCTACCTGGACACCGCCGAGCGGGTGCAGGGGCTGTTCCTGTGGCTGACCGGCCGCGCCCAGTCGGTGAAGGCCCGGGCCGCCACCGGCCCGGCCCCGGCCGACCCGCGGAGCCTGGACCAGGTGCGGGCCGACGTGCTCGCCGACCTGGGGGAGCACGGCCTCGCGGCGGAGGACCTGCCGTTGCGGCACGGCCGCCGCCCGCAGATCCTGGTCACCGTCGCGGCGACCACCCTGCTCGGGCTGGACGAGCTGCCGGGTGAGCTGGCCGGCTACGGACCGATCGCCGCCGACACCGCCCGCCGGATCGCCGCCGAAGGTGTCTGGCGGCGGCTGCTCACCGACCCCCGCACCGGCCGCTTCGACGAGATGTCGGTCGAGAGCTATGAACCCCCGCAGGACCTGGTCGACCACGTCATCGCCCGAGACCGCACCTGCCGCAGCCCGGGCTGCCGGACACCAGCCGACCGCTGCGACCTGGACCACCGGGTGCCGCACCCCCGCGGCCCCACATCGGCGGCCAACCTCGACGCCCGCTGCCGCAGCCACCACACCGTCAAGACCCACACCGACACCCACGTCGACGCCGACGACACCGACGGCGCCGGCGGGCTGCGCATCACCCTGCCCTCCGGCCGCAGCTACCACCTCCCCGCCGACCCCGTCCTGGACCGACCGTCAGCACCCCTGGACGTCCCGCCGTACTGACCACCATTCGCCCGGTCGCCGAGGCGCCGGCCCGCCGCCTCTCGCCCTGTTGTGGACGGGTCCGAGGGCCCTGGGATCGGGTCGAAGGGCCCTGACCGCGTCCGACTGGCCCCGGCAGGCTGAAGGACAGGCGAGAGGAGTCCTTCATGGCGAGTTGGCGCGCGCGAGGTACCCGACCTTCCTGGTGGCGGCTCAGCCGCGCCGGTGTCGCGGACGAGGCAACGGCGTTCCTCCAGGGCGAGCTGCTCGAGCAGCTGTACGCCGGTGGTTCCGGTTGGCGGGCGCCGGCCTGGGTCTGGCTCAACGCCGTCGCGCACGGCGACCTTGCGCAGCTGCAGGAGATCGCCGGCACCGGTGCAACGGAGGACGAGCCCATCCTCGAGTGGGCGCACGCCCGGTCCGCTCTGGCCCGGGAGCTGATCGCCCGCGCCGAGGGCGACCCGGCGGCGGTGCAACGCCTCCAGCGGGGAGTGCTCATGCGCCTCGAGCAGAACCTCAACGACGCGACCGACCTGACCCCGGCGCGCCTCTACCAGATCGCGGTCGACGAGATGCGGCTGATCGGGACCTGAGGTGCGGCTCTCGGCGAGCTCAGGTGCCGACCGGCCAGCAGGCCGCTTCCCGCGAGGGCGACGACCGCACCCGGTCGTGAACGCCCATGAACCGCAGCGAGCTGCCGACCGCGCCACGGTTGTGGACCAGCCACAACCAGCCCCCTGCCGCGGTGAGCAGCTCGTCGTACTCCAGCAGCACCAGGGCCACCGACGGGTCGATGTCGTCCAGGGCCGACAGGTCGATCAGCACCCGGCGCTGGCCGCTCTCGACCGCGGTGTCGAGGAGCCGGCGCAGTGACCCGGCCGAGCCCTGGGAGAGCTCGCCCGTCAGCGTGATCGTGGCCAGGCCGAGCTCGTCGTCGGTCGTCGTGCGAGTGAGCATCGCGCACCTCCGCCTTCACGGTGCGCCGGACGCAAGCGCAGCAACAGGGGAGATGGTCCTGTCGTCGGTGGCTGTCCCGGGCCCGGTGCAGGTGCCATGGTGGACGTCGGCCGGGCGGATGAGAGCGGGTGGTGACGGTGCCGGAGGTCGCAGCGGCCGAGACCGCCGGACTGGTCAAGCGGTTCGGCCCGGTCGAGGCCGTGGCCGGGGTCGACCTGGTGGTCCGGCCCGGCGAGGTCGTGGGGCTGCTGGGCCCGAACGGCGCCGGCAAGACGACGATCATCCGGTCGGTCATGGGCTACCTGCGACCGACCTCCGGGTCGGTCCGCGTCCTCGGCGGTGACGGCCGTGACCCTCGCATCCGGGTCCGCGTCGGCTACCTGCCGGCGGACGCGTCCCTCGACCCCAAGCTGACCGTCGACGACCTGCTGAGCTGGTACGGCGCACTGCGTGGCGGCGTCCGGCCGGACCGGGTGACGGCGCTGTGCGAGCGGCTCGACGTGGACCGCGGACGGCGGATCGGTGAGCTGTCCACCGGCAACCTGCGCAAGGTGGGCCTGGTCCAGGCGGTGATGCACGACCCGGACCTGCTGCTGCTCGACGAGCCGACGAGTGGGCTCGACCCGCTGATCCAGCGCGACGCCGCGGCGATCGTGCGCGAGTGCCGCGACGCGGGCGCGGGCGTGCTGTTCTCGTCCCACGCCCTGCCCGAGGTCGCGGACGTGGCCGACCGGGTGGTCATGCTGCGCGCAGGCCTGGTCGTGCACGAGACGACCGTCGCCGACCTGCGTGACCTGGCAAGGGAGCGGATCGAGCTGCACCTCGCCGAGCATCCGCCCGCGGACCTTCTCGACCACGTCCCGAACGTCGTCTCGTGGCAGGCGGACGGGACCCGGCTGGTGGTCGAGGTCGACGGGTCGGTGTCCGCGCTGGTCCGAGCGGTCGCCCCGTACGACGTTCAGCGCATCGTGACGTTCGAGCAGGACCTCGAGGACCTGTTCTTCACCTTCTACCGGACGCGTCAGGGGCAGCCATGAGCCGGCGGCCGCTGGTGCTCGCGCAGATGCTCCGCGACCGCCGGCGGTCCACGAGCTGGTGGACGGTGGCGGTGGTGCTCATGTGCGTCATCATCGCGGCCGCCTACCCCTCGGTCCGTGACTCGAGTGCCCAGCTGGACGCGTACATCGAGTCGCTGCCGCAGGGCCTGGTCGACCTGTTCGGGGCCGCCGGCGGGATCGGCACCCCCGCGGGCTACCTGAACTCCCAGCTGTACGCGAACGTGTTCCCACTGCTGCTCATCGTGCTGGGTATCGGCGCGGCCGCCTGGTCCGTGGCCGGCGCCGAGGCCGACGGGACGCTGGAGATGCTCCTGGCCAACCCGGTGAGCCGGACCAGGGTCGCGCTGGAGCGGCTGGCCGGCGTCGCTTTGATCGTGCTGGTCGTGACGGCGGCGGCCACGATCGTCCTCATCCTGACCGCGCCTGTGTTCGGCCTGGACGGCCTCCCCGGCGGGGCGCTCGTGGCCGCCGGCCTGGCCCTGTGGTCTCTCACCATGTGCGTCGCCGGCGTCACGCATGGCGTGGGCGCGGCAACCGGTGCCCGCGGGCAGGCCGTCGCCGGCGGGTCGGCGCTGGCCGCCGGCACCTACGTGCTGTACGGACTGACGGGGCTGGTCTCCTCCCTGGAGCCGTTGCGCTGGCTCACCCCGTGGTTCTGGTTCCTCGACGCCGATCCGCTCGCGCACGGCTTCACCGCGCGGCTGTGGCTGCAAGCCGTCTTGCTCCCGGTCTCGCTCGGGGCGGCTGCGGCGCTCGCCGGCCTGACACCGACTGCGGGTGCGGGACGTGCACTGATCCACGGTCAGTCACCTCGTGGGGTCAGTCGTGGGCGTGGACCACCGCAACCGGGCAGCTCGCGAGGTGCAGGACACCGTGGCTCACCGAGCCGAGCAGCAGGCTGCGGACGGCTCCGCGACCGCGGCAGCCCACGACGAGCAGCCGCGCCCGACGGGAGGCGGTGGCCAGCGCGCGCACCGGGTGCTCGTGCACCACCCGGCGGTGCACCACCACGTCCGGGTACTTGTCGGCCCACGGCTCGACCCAGCCCAGCAGCAGGTCCTGAGCCTCGCGCAGCCGCCTGGCGGGGTCCTCGTGGGTCGGGAACGCCGCATCGATGATCGCGGGGGCGATCGGGTCGATCCAGGCGAGTACCGCGGTCAACGAGGCCCCGGCCTCCGCCGCCTCCCGGAACGCGAACCCGACGGCGTCGTCGGACGCCGTGCTCCCGTCCACCCCGACCACCACGTTGCGGCCGCCGAAGGCCGCCTTCGTCTCGCTCGGCACGGCGATGACCGGGGACCGGGCATGGGTGGCGACGTTCATCGTCGTGGAACCGGCGAGCAGGGTGCTGAACGCGCTCACGCCGCGCTGGCCCATGACGATGGCCTCCGCCTGGTGCGACTCGTCGATGAGCGCAGCCGCGGCGGAGTCGTCGACCAGCCGGGAGGTGATGGTGAGATCCGGGTACGTCTCGGCAGCCAGCTTGGCCGCCTCGTCGAGCTGGGTGCGAGCGGCGTCGTACAGCTGGGTCAGGACGCCACCGTCGTACCCGCTGCCGATGCGCATGTCGTGCATGACGGGGTCGTAGGCGTGCACCAGCCGAACCGGCGCCCCGTGCCGCTCGGCCAGGGCCATCCCCCATCGGATGGCGTTCTGCGAGCCCTCCGAACCGTCGACACCGATGACGACCGGCCTGCTGCTGGTGGGCATGGGGTCCTCCTCCTGACGACTGTGATCTTTCACCGCTCGACCATGACCGGGCAGGCGGCGTGGTGGATCACGGCGTGCGTGATCGAGCCGAGCAGCATGCCGCTGAGGGGTCCGAGGTCACGTGCGCCGACGACGAGCAGCTGCGCCTCGTTGGAGGCATCGACGAGCTCGGCGGCGGGCGGCTTCTCGCCCAGGCGCGGCGTGATGCGGACGCCGTCGAACTCCGCGGCGACCCGCGCGACGGCCTTGTCGAGCAGCTCCCTGCCGGCCGTCCGGGCCTGCGCCGCGGCCTTGGCGAACCCGGTGGCCGCCGCCGGCGCCAGGTCGAGCCCGAGGCTCCAGCAGTGCACAGCGACGACGTCGACCCCGCGCAGCGCGGCCTCGCGCGCTGCCAACCGCAGGACCGCGTCCGCCTCACCGGCGCTCTCGACGGCGGCCGCCACCGGTCCCTGACGACGCTCCGCCCCGCGCACCACGACCACCGGTCGTGGGCAGTGCGCCGACAGGGCGATGCCGGTGGAGCCGAGGAGCAGGCCGGTGAAGCCGCCCAGGCCGCGATTGCCGACGACGACGAGTGAAGCGCCGGGAGCCCTGCGCAGCAGCTCGGTGGCCGGCTCCCCGACAGCGAGTGTCGTCTCGACGGCCAGGTCGGGAGCAACCGACCGGGCCACCGAGTGCGCCTCGCTCAGGACCCGTTCCGCCTGAGCTTGGAGCCCCGCGCCCGACGGTGCCATCGGCGAGCCCTGCAGCGGCACGTGGAACAGCGGCCACAGCCAGCTGTGCAGCACGTGCAGTCCGGTGCCGCGCAGCGCGGCCTCGCGTGCGGACCACCGTACGGCGCGCGTGCTCTCCTCGGAACCGTCCACGCCGACCAGTACCGGGTCCGGCGCCATGTCTCGCTCCGTCACCATGCCCGTCTCCCTCGGTCCTTGCCTCGAACCTAGGTGCGGCCGCGCGTCCGCGCGCAGAGGCAGCGGGCCCGGCGACAGCGGGCCTTCCGTCCCTCCACCTCGCAGGACCTTCGGCCCGCCGGGCGCCGCCGTCGGACTCTGACCGCGATGCGGCCGGAACCGGTGTCCTGACAAGCGGACCCGCGACAGCGAGGAGGAGTCATGGACACGACGTCGGTGCACCCCGTGGTGGTCGGCCTGGACCGGTCGCCGCACGCCTACGCTGCGCTCGAGCACGCCGCGGCGCTGGCTGGGCGGCGGCACCTCCCGCTGCTGCTCGTGCACGCCTACGAGCCGTCGCAGTACGCCGTCCGGTCGACGATCGGCTGGACGCCGGACACCGAGGGGGTGCTGCGCAACATCTCCGAGCGCCTGGTGGCCGACGCGGTCGACACCGTCACCGCCTTCCACCCGGGTCTGGAGGTGCTGACGCGGCTGGAGCCCGGCTCGGCGACGGACAAGCTGCTGGAGGAGTCCGAGCGGGCGCACGCCGTGGTGCTCGGCTCCCGCGGCACGGGCGGGTTCGTCGACCTGTTGGTGGGCTCGACGACCCTGCACGTGGCCGCGCACGCCACGTCCCCGGTGATCGTGGTGCCGGCACCCGGCGAGGACGCCCTGCCGCGCCGCGGAGTCGTCGTCGGAGTGGACGGCTCCGCGCTGTCCGAGCCCGCGATCGCCTATGCCTTCGAGGCGGCGGCCGAGCTCGGCGAGCCGCTGACGGCAGTCCTCGCCTGGCACGACGTCACCCGGACCGGGACCGGGCGGATGATGGCGTTGGGCTACGACCCGGCCGAGGTGCTCGAGGAGGAGCGGCTGGTGCTGGCCGAGTCGATGGCCGGCTGGCAGGAGAAGTTCCCCGAGGTCGAGGTGCACGCGAGGGTCGTCCTCGGGCACCCGGTCTCCGCCCTGCGCCAGGCGTCCCGGGACGCGAACCTCCTGGTGGTCGGCTGCCGCGGCCGCGGGTCGGTGCGCAGCATCGTCCTCGGCTCGGTGAGCCACGGGCTGTTGCACCACGCGACGGTCCCGGTCGCTGTCGTGCACTCGGCCCACTGAGGGCGTCGTGCAGCCCGGTCGAACGGGTCGAGGAAAGAGGAGGAGTCATGGCTGAGTCGCGCACCGTCGTCGTCGCCGTGGACGGCTCGAAGGACAGTGCCCGGGCCGTCGAGTGGGCCGTGCCGGAGGCGCGCAGCCGCCAGCTGCCGCTTGTGCTCGTGCACTCGGTGCCACGGCTGCTGCGCGAGGAGGATCGCCCGCCGGAAGGCGACGAGCAGGAGCGCGTCGACTTCGTGCTGCGGGATGCTCGCCAGCGGGCTGCGCACAGCCCCGCGGTGGAGGTGACCGAGCGCCGGCTCGAGCCGGCCGGCCTGGAGATCGGGCCGTCGATCATCGATGCGGTCGGGGCTGACGACCTGCTCGTCGTGGGCGCCCGCGGACACGGCAAGGTCGCCGGGCTGGTGCTCGGCTCGGTGAGCCAGTACGCCGCTCGGCACTCCCCGGGCACCGTGGTCGTCGTCCGCGAGTCCCACGACTCGACTGCCACCCGGGTCGTGGTCGGACTGGACGACAGCGCCGCGTCCCAGCGCGCGCTGGACTGGGCGCTGAGCCGCGCCACCGCCCACGGCGACGAGGTCGTCGCCCTGCGCGCGTGGCGGGGGACCGCCCTGCACGGCGCCGCGAACGTCCTCCCGCTGCCCGTGGACGCCGTGTGGCAGCAGGACCAGGAGCACGCGCAGCTCGAGGCTGACCTCGGCCCCTGGCGCGAGAAGCACCCCGGCGTCCGGCTGGTGCCGGAGACGGTGCCGGGCCACCCAGGGCACCTGCTGGCGATCGCGTCCCAGCACGCGGGACTGGTCGTGGTCGGTGCGGGAGGCCGAGGGACCGTGGCCGCCACGCTGCTCGGCTCGGTCACCCTCTCCGTCCTGCACCACGCGCGGTGCCCGGTCGCCGTGGTCCGGTGAGCCGCTGACCGATCCCGCTCACTGACTCCGGCCGGGTGGCGTTCCAGCGGGCGCCACCCGGGCGGCCTCGCGGTCCGGTTCCCCGTGTCCGGTCCGCCGTCCAGGTTCCCCGTGTCCGGTTCGCCGTCCAGGTTCCCCGGGTCCGTCCTCGCGCCCCCGGTCAGGAAGCGTGGCGCGGGGGCCGGCGGACCTCGTCCAGCGGGCGGCGCGGCGTCGCCGGCACCTCCTCGCCGTAGCCGAGCCGGATCAGCATGTGTGTGCTGCCCACCCCGCTGAGCGGGTTGCGGACGACCCAGCGCAGGTCGTGGTGCTCGAGCGGCTGGTTGAGGAACGAGGCGGACAAGCCGGCCGTGGTCGCCTCCAGCAGCACCCTCTCGAGCGCCTGCCCGGCCCGCACCCAGTCGACCTGATGGTCGTGCAGCGTCGAGATGACGCCGATCGTCGGCGTCGACTCGAAGGTGCGCGTCTCGCGGTCCGCCGTCTCGACGGCCTGTCCGAGGTCGCGGAACGCCGCGTCGTGCTCCGCAGGTCGCGGTCCGAGCGAGCGCACGGGTATGCCGTCTCGCCGGTGCGGGCCCCCGATCCAGGCCTGCCGCTCGGTGACCCGGGCGGGGTCGGACCGGTCGGCGCGGTCACCGAGGTGCAGGAGCTCGAGAAGACGCTCGATCTCGGCGGGGTCGTCGTGCACGCGCAGCAGCGCACCCTCGATGGTGGCGGCCTCGGCGAGCCGGCCGATGACCGTCGCGGGGACCCGGCGGTCCTGGAACGGCAGCCGGTTCGTGCGACGGTCCCAGACGGCCGGGAAGTACGTCCCGAGGCTGGCCGGCTGAGGGTGCCGGTGGTCGACCTGCACCAGGGCCACCAGGGTCGGGTCGTCCGGGTCGGGCAGCACGCGCACGCGCGGGTGCATGCCGAGGTGTCCCGCGGCGACCCGCAGGTTGAACAGTGCCGCTCCGCAGGAGATCAGCAGCGACCGGCCCGACGGGTCGGCGTGCGGGAGCTGGCGGGACGCG
The DNA here is from genome assembly GCA_963807005.1 of uncultured Actinomycetota bacterium. GTDB lineage: Bacteria > Actinomycetota > Actinomycetes > JACCUZ01 > JACCUZ01 > CAWDZK01. Next base: position 168,962 of record CAWDZK010000006.1, read on the forward strand.
TCGGCGTACAGCTCGATGTGCCGGGCGCCTACGGCGAAGGCCCAGGGCTGCGAGTTGTGCAGCGACGGGGCGCGCACCGCCGCGCGAAGGAGCAGCTCGACGTCCGGCTCAGGCAGCAGTGCCGAAGCGGATCCGGGCGCACCCCCCGGGTTCGCCGTGGCGTGCAGGTCGTCGGTGGAGCGGGTCATGGGTGCTCACCTCCTCGGGCCAGCCTCTGCGCCCGCGGGCCCGACCAGTAGGTCCGAAGGTCCCACCGGGGCACGTCGGAGGGCGGGTCGTCCGGTTCCGCACCGGCGCTCAGATCGACGGGCCGACACCCACGGCGTGGCGCGGGTCGCCGGCCACCGAGTCCCCTGCCGGTGCCGGTACGGCGACGACGGGCACGTCCGCGTGCGACAGCACGTAGTGGCTCACCGACCCGGCGACCGCCCGGCGCAGGCCGGTGTGCTCGTGGGTCCCGACGACGAGCAGCTGGGCATCGTGACCCCGGGCCACCAGCAGCGGCCCGGCGCCGCCTTCGTGCACCTCGAGGACCCACCGCACCTCGGCCGCGCCGCCACCGAGGGTGTCGAGCACCCATCGGGTCGCGCGGGCGCGGGCGTCGGCCGCGGCTGCCTCGATGTACTCCCCGGCCCCGGTGGCGACTCCCGCCGCCGCCGCGGCGGACAGCTGCCAGGTGTGTACCAGTCGGAGGGACTGGCCGGTCGTGGTGGCGTGCGCAACCGCCCATCGCAGCGCCGCCTCGGACGCCGGACTCTCGTCGATCCCGACGACGATCTCTCGGCGGGGCGTCCGGCCGGACGAGGTCGTCCAGCCGGTCCGTTCGTCGTAGCCGTACATGCCATCTCCCGGGGTCCGGCGGCACCGCGCGTCGGTGCCTGGGCCGAGCCTCCGACCAGGCACCAGCAGCGCGCAGATGCGGAGGGCCTGTGGTGCGAGGGCAGAACGGCCTCAATCGCAGGCTCCGGCCGCTGGGCGACGGCCGATCCGGGACCAACGTCCCGGCCGGTCCGGCCGGAGGTCCCGGAGTCCCGGAGCCGCAGGACCGTGCGGGTGCCGCACGTGGTCGGGTAGACAGGACCCATGACCGAGACCACGTCGACGCCCGAGCCGGCCGCAGAGACCGATCCGATCCGGGTCTTCCTCCTCGACGACCACGAGGTGGTGCGGCGGGGTCTGAAGGATCTCCTCGAGTCCGAGGGGGACATCGAGGTCGTGGGCGAGTCCGGCCTCGCTGACGAGGCCCGCCGGCGCATCCCCGCTCTCCGGCCGCACGTCGCCGTTCTCGACGGTCGGCTGCCGGACGGTTCCGGCATCGACGTCTGCCGTGACATCCGGTCGAGCCACCCCGAGATCGCGGCGCTGATCCTCACGTCGTACGACGACGACGAGGCGCTCTTCGCGGCCATCATGGCCGGCGCGTCCGGTTACGTGCTCAAGCAGATCCGCGGGCACGACCTCCTCGACGCGGTGCGCAGGGTCGCGGCGGGGCAGTCGCTGCTCGACCCGGCCGTGACGGCACAGGTCCTGGAGCGCTTGCGTCAAGGTCCCCCGCAGGACAAGGCGCTGGCACCGCTCACCGACCAGGAGCTGCGCATCCTCGAGCTCATCGGTGAGGGCCTGACCAACCGGCAGATCGGCGAGCGGATGTTCCTCGCGGAGAAGACGGTGAAGAACTACGTGTCGAGCCTGCTGTCCAAGCTCGGACTCGAACGCCGCACCCAGGCCGCGGTCTTCGCGACCAAGCACCTCCCGCAGGCCTGAGCGGCGCGCGGAGGGTCCGCCTGTCGTGCGCGTCGTCGACGCCCGCACGCTGACCGCCCGGCTCGCCGCGCTGCCGGCCGGCGCTCGCGTGGTGGCCAGCGGGAACGCGGCCGCCCCTCGTGCCGTGCTGGAGCTCCTGGACGGTGCCCTCGAGCACTACCGCCTGTTCATGCTCAATGCCCACCACGGGATCCCCGCGCGGCCGGGGGTGGTGCACGAGACCTGCTTCGTGGGTCCGGGGATGCGCCGCAGCCCGACGCTGTCCTACCTCCCGGCCCGGCTCTCGTTGGTGCCGCGGCTGTTCGGCGGCTCCCTGCCGGTGGACGCCGTGTGCCTGACCGTGGCCCCGGCCGTCGACGGGGTGTTCTCCCTCGGCGCCGAGGTCAATGTCCTTCCGGCCGCGATCGCTGCCTGCCGGGCGCGTGGTGGCCTGGTGGTCGTCCAGGTGAACGAGCGGATGCCCTGGACGTACGGGGACGGGGCGCTCGACCCGGCCGACGTCGACTACGTGTTGGAGGCCTCGGCAGCGCTTGACGAGCCGCCGCCGACCGTCCTCGACGACGCGGCCCGAGGGGTGGGCGAGCTGTTGTCCGCGCTGGTGCCGGACGGGGCGACGCTGCAGATGGGCATCGGCACCGTGCCGGACGCCACCCTCCCGGGGTTGGGCGCGCGGAGGGGGCTTTCCATCTGGTCGGAGATGTTCTCCGACGGCGTCCTGGACCTGGACCGGACCGGTGCGCTCGAGCCGTCGGCGCCGTTGGTGTCGTCGTTCCTCTACGGGTCCTCGCGGCTCTACGACTGGGCGCACCGCAACCCGCGCGTCCAGGTGCTGCGCACCGAGACGACCAACTCGCCGGCCCGGATATCCGACCAGCGACTCATGACGTCGATCAACACGGCGCTGCAGGTCGACCTCTTCGGTCAGGCGAACGCGTCGCGCATCTCGGCCCGGATCCACTCGGGCTTCGGGGGACAGACGGACTTCATCGTCGGCGCGTTGCACTCCGACGGCGGGCAGGCGTTGATGGCGCTGCGGTCCTGGCACCCGAAGGCCGATGTGTCGACGATCGTCCCGCTCGTCGATGAGCCGGTCACGTCGTTCCAGCACTCGGCTGTGGTGACGGAGCAGGGGGTGGCGCGGATCTTCGGCAGCGACGAGCGGACCCAGGCGCGCGACCTGGTGGAGAAGGCCGCGCATCCACGGGTCCGCGAGGAGTTGCAGGAGGAGGCGAGGGCGCTGGGCCTCTGGTGAGGCGACGCATCGCCGGCGCCCGGCCGGGACCGCCGACCCGGATGGGGATGACCTACGTCCCTGCCACCGGCCGCCTGCCTGGGAGCAGGCTGGCCGGGTGCACACCAGCGTTCGCAGCCTCGAGCTGATGGCGCCCCTCGACGCGATGGCGCTGATGGCCACCGCGGCCGTTGCCCGCGTGGTGTTCACCGCAGGAGCGCTGCCGGCGGTGGTGCCCGTCACCTTCGCCGTGCACGACGGTCGGGTCGTCCTGCGTACCACCTCCGGGACCCGGCTGGCTGCCGCGGCGGCCGGCGGGGTCCTCTCGGTGCAGGCCGACGACGTCGACCCGGTGGCCCGCAGTGGGTGGAGCGTGGTCGTGACCGGGGTCGCTGAGCTGGTCACCGACGCACTCGAGCAGGCGGTGATCCGCGGGCTCGTCCAGCCGTGGGCGCCGGGCCAGCACGACGTGTACGTCCGGGTGCCACCGACCGTGGTGGCGGGTCGGCGCATCACCCACGTCTGACCGCGCGCCAGGCCCCCGGCGGTCCGATGGTCCCGAGCGAGGCCCGGTCGTCGCGCGACGTTCGGGCCGCCATCGCAGGTCATTGGTCCCTGGGACGCACGGCACGCGACGACCAGGCTCGACCAGCGGCAGACCAGAGCCGTACCGACCAGGAGGACCCATGACCGCCACCGACCACACAGCGACCCGGGCTCAGCACCGCGTGCGGACCTGCTTCTGCTGATCCCAGCGCAGGGGACGACGCCGCGGCACACGGCCTACCGGTACATCCTTGCGCGTCACTCGCCTGTCGATGGGCTGGGTGTTCCTGTGGGCGTTCCTCGACAAGATGTTCGCGCTGGGGTTCGCCACCGGCCGGAACGCCGAGACCGGCGTCGTCGACCGCTTCGGCGACGCGGCCTGGATCAACGGCGGCAGCCCGACCGAGGGCTTCCTCAAGTTCGGCGCGGACGGCCCGTTCCAGGGCTTCTACAACGACATCGCGGGTGCTGCGTGGGCGGACTGGCTGTTCATGCTGGGTCTGCTCGGTATCGGCACGGCTCTCATGCTGGGCATCGTGATGCGGTTCGCCGCCGCAGCCGGTGCCCTGCTGCTCGTGATGATGTGGAGCGCAGTGCTCCCGCCCGCGAACAACCCGTTCATGGATGACCACATCATCTACGCGCTGGTGCTCGTCGTCCTCGTCCTCGCCTCGGCCGGTCACACCCTCGGCTTCGGTCGTACCTGGGAGAAGATGGCGATCGTCCAGCGGTACGGCATCCTCAAGTAGCCAGTTGCTTGACGTCCGAGGGCCGGGGCCCGGTGGTCCCGGCCCTTCGCCGTACCCCGGCCGACGACCGAGCGAGATCGGCTCAGGAAGAGGCGGCCGGTACCCGCCAGACCGCGGACGTCCCGCCGTCCGGGCCGGCCTGACGCATCTCGAAGGACCCGCCGAGGGACACGGCCCGCTCGGCCATGTTGCCCAGGCCGCTGCGACGGCCGGAGTCGACGTATCCGACGCCGTCGTCGGTCACGATCAGCACCACCTCGTCGCCGGTGTTGAGGCGGACGACGACCGACGTGGCCTGGGCGTGACGCGCGACGTTGGACAGCGCCTCGCGGAGGACGGCGAGCAGGTGCGGCCGCAGCTCGGGCCGGATCGCGCTGTCGACCGGTCCCTCGGTGTGCAGCCGGGGGGCGAAGCCCAGCGCCTGGGTCGCGACTGACATTGCCTCGCCGAGCTCGGCCCGGAGGTCGGAGGACGTCTCCGGCGCGGAGAGCTCGAAGATGGTCCGGCGGATGTCCTTGATCGTGGCGTCGATGTCGTCGACGGCTCCGGTGATCCGGTCGGTCACCTCAGGTCGTGTCGTCATCCGTGCGGCGTTGTCCAGTGTCAGCCCGACCGCGAACAGCCGCTGGATCACCAGGTCGTGCAGGTCGCGACCGATCCGGTCCCGGTCCTCGAAGACAGCGAGCCGGCCACGGTCTTCCTGTGCCTGGGCCACCTGCAGGGCCAGCGCCGCCTGTTCCGCGAACGACTCCAGCAGCACGATGTCGCTGTCGCGCAGCCCGGAGTCGGGGGCCCACGTCATCAGCAGCATGCCGTCGGCGGGGCCTTCACCGCCCAAGGGGAGCAGCAGCAGGTGATCGAGCAGGTCAGTGCGCCGCGTCGTGACGAGCCCGAGCTCCGCCAGACCGGCCGCGACGTCGGAGCCGCTGAGCAGGACGGTCCTGCCCTCGTCGAGGACCGGGGCGGCGAACGACTCCGCGTCCAGCGACAGGGACTCGGCCGGCTTCCTGGCCGCGTCCCCGGAGACGACCTCGATGGCCAGCTGGCCGCCCTCCCGCCGGAGCAGGACGGCGGCCGAGTGGGCGCCCGCGACCTCCCGCGCCCGGTCGGCGACCAGCTCGAGCGCCTTGGCCTGCTCGACCTGTCCCAGCAGCGCCGCGGTGATCTCCGCAGCTGCCTCGAGCCAGCGCTGGCGAAGCGCTGACTCCTCGTACAGCCGGGCGTTCTCGATCACCACGCCGGCTGCAGCGGCGAGCGCGATCACGATCTCCTGGTCCTCGATGGTGAAGTTCCCACCGGACTTCTTCTCGGTCAGGTAGAGGTTGCCGAAGACCTTGTCCCGGATGCGCACCGGGACACCGAGGAAGGTGTCCATCGGGGGGTGGTTCGGCGGGAACCCGTAGGACTGAGGGTGGTCCGCCAGCCGCGTCAGCCGGAGCGGCTCGGGGGAGTCGATGATGACGCCGAGGATGCCGTGCCCACGGGGCAGGTCGCCGATCGCTTCGCGCTGCTCGTCGGTGAGCCCATGGGTGATGAACTGGCGCAGCCGTCGGTCCGTGCCGACCTCGATGACGCCGAGCGCGCCGTACCGGGCGTCGGCGAGCTGGCAGGAGACCCGCACGATGCGCTGCAGGACCGAGTCCAGGTCGAGGTCCGCGGCGATGCCGACGACGGCGTCGAGCAGGACCCGCAACCGCTCCTGACTGTCCAGGACGTCCCCGACGCGCGTCAGCAGCTCAGAGAGCAGCTCGTCCAGCCGGGCCCGGGCGAGGGGAGGCAACGCAGCGGACGGCCTCGCGTCGCCGCCGGCCATAGGGACCTCCCGGCCTCGTGAGCTGTCGTGGCTGTCACCGAGCGTAATCCGCTGCACCCGCCGGTGTGGGACCAACGGCCCTGACCGGTCGACCTGCGGCCGCCTAGCGTCGGGGACGAGGCAGCGGGAGCTGCCGAGTGGAGGTGTCTGCCGTGTCCGTCCAGGAGCCGACCGACCGCAGGGGGCTGCGTGTCCTGCCCTTCGACGAGTGCCTGCTCCTGCTCCGCAGGGCCGGAGTGGGACGGGTGGCATTCGTCCATGACGGTGAGCCCGAGGTACTGCCGGTGACGTTCGGGATGGACGGCACCGCGCCGGTCTTCCGCACCTCGTGGGGGTCCAAGTTCGACGGGGCCGCCAGCGGCGGTCTGGTGGCCCTCGAGACGGACTGGGTCGACGAGCCGGGCGGGCGAGCGGGCAGCGTCGTGGTCAAGGGCACCGCTGCCGTCGACTACGACGAGGACGCGATCGCTCGCTACGAGGCTCTCGGCGTGCCCATCTGGGTGCCGGCCGGGTCGGAGATGTTCTGGGTCCGGGTCCAGCCCGAGAGCGTCACCGGCCGCGAACTCGTGCTGCCGTCAGCGTCGCGCTAGGGAACGAGCGCTCCCGGCGGGCTTCTGTCCACGATGGTGGCGGGAGGGACCGGCGCCGCTTAGGTGGCGTCACGAGGTGCACGGTGGGCGCGGGAAGCGCTGCTCTGTGCCTGTGGTTAGGTCCCTTCCGCCACCTCCATCAGACACCAGCCGGGGCGCTCTGACCAGGGTCGTTCGGCCCGCGTTGGTGCCGCTCGGCGGTCACACGAAGATGATCTGGGCGCCGCTCGTCATCTCGATGAAGTCGGCCGCGCTGATGATGTCCTCGACACCGTCGTAGAGGTCGTCCATCGCGAGGTGCTGCATGTCCGCGGACATCCGGCAGGCCCACAGGTGGCCGCCGGAGTCGACGATCTGCTCGAGGAACTCGGGTACCTCCGGCACGCCGATCTCCGCGATCGACTTCTTCAGCTTCGAGGTCGCCAGCGTGGTCATCCAGGGCAGTCCACCGAGGCCCTGCGGCATGTGGGTGGCGGTGTTGCCGAGCATGGTGAACTTGAGGTCGGCCATCGTCTTCTTGTTGATCAGCTCGAAGCCCCAGAACGTGAAGAACATGTGGGTCTCGATGCCCTCGCCGAGTGCGGCGTTGGCCAGCACCAGGCCCGGGTAGGCCATGTCGAGGCTGCCCTTCGAGCAGATGATGGCGAGCTTGCGGCCGGTCTCCTGCTCGCCGAACTGCGGGACGATCGGTGCGGTGGACGTGGTGCTGGTCATCGCGGGTCCTTCCTCGGTCGCGGTCACACGCAGCCGCGCGGCTTGGGCAGCCCGGCGACGTAGGCCATCTTCTTGGCCGGCTTGACGGGGAAGAGCGCGAACAACGTGCGGGTCGGCACGCCGGCGCCCGTCGTCACCCGACGGAGCGTCGCGGTCTCGCCGTGCTCGAGGAAGTCCGAGCGCAGGAACGCGAGGATCCGCAGGTGCTCAGGGGTGAGCTCGATCCCGATCTGGTCTGCGAGCACCCGGGCCAGGTCCTCGTCCCACTCGTCGTAGGAGGTGAGAAAGCCTTCGGCGTCGACGTGCACGTCGTGCCCGGCAATGGTGGTGACGGTCATGCTCATGCCTCCGTGTTCTCGGGGTTCTCGAGCTGCTTGCCGGCCATGCTCATGTTGGCCGGCAGGGGTAGCGATCGTCCGGGCAGCAACAGGTTCCAGTAGGCCCAGCGGAACGCGAGCTTGCCCCAGTGGTTGACCCGGGTCTCCTTCAGCAGCCGGAACGGTCCGACGTGCGGCACCGGGTAGGTACCGGGGAGGGGCTGGGTGTCGTAGTTGAAGTCCAGCAGCATCGCCCGGCCGTCGCCGGACTCGACGAAGCAGTTGGCGTGGCCGTCGAACTCGTGGGTCATCGGTCGCCCCGCGATGTGCTCGAGGAAGTTCTCGACGAAGACGTCGATCGAGAAGTGCGCCACCGACCCCGCCTTGGAGGTGGGGATGTCGGACGCGTCGCCGAGAGCGAAGACGTCGTCGTACCCGGTCGCCAGGCTGGTACGCCGGTCCACGGGGACGAGGTTGAGCTCGTCCCCCAGCCCGGACTTCGCCACGAACTCGGCACCGAGGTTCGGGGGGACCGTGATCAGCAGGTCGAACGGAAGGGTGCGGCCGTCGTACGAGCTCAGCGTCCGTGCCTCGGGGTCGACGGCGTCGACGACGAAGTCGGGCTCGAGCCCGATGCCCCTCGTGGCGAGCAGGTGCCCGAGCCGCTGGGACGCAACAGGTTTGGTGAACGCGCCGTCCAGCGGCGTGACGTAGGTGAGCTCGACGGCGTCCCGGTGCCCGAGCCGGCGGAACCGGTCGTCGAGCAGGAACGCGAGCTCGAGCGGGGCGACGGGGCACTTGATCGGCATCTCAGCCACGTGGACGAGGACCCGACCGCCGGTGAAGCCGTTGAGCGCCTCACGCAGGGCGATGCTGCCGTCGATCGTGTAGAAGTCGTGGGCGCTGCGGCGCCAGACCCGGTCGTCGAGCAGCCCGGGGACCTGCTCGGGACGCGGGGTGACGCCGGTCGCGACCACCAGCTGGTCGTAGTCCAGCCGGGTCCCGTCGACGAGCACCACCTGGTGCTCGTCGGTGCTCACGTGGTCCACCTCGCCCCGGCGCAGGTCCACGCCGTTGACGAGGCACGCCTCGACAGGGCGCTCCAGCTGCTCCCTCCGGTAGCCGCCGAACGGCAGGAACAGGTAGCCCGGCTGGTACCGGTGCACGGCCTCCGGCTCCACGACCACGATCTCCCAGCCGGCATCCAGCCGCCGGCGGAGCCGGTTGGCGACCATGGTTCCTGCGGTGCCCGCCCCGAGCACGAGCACGGTGCGAGCACCAGGGCCCGGTCCCGGGCGGCTTGTCTCGTCAGAACCGTGGGACATCAGGCACCTCGATCTGGAGCTCGGACGGGTCGGCGTGGACGGTGACGAGCTGGGGCGCCGGTGGCGGGACCGCCACGACGGGGCACGCGGCGTGTGAGAGCACGTAGTGGCTGATCGAGCCGTGCAGTACCCGGCCCAGTCCGCGGTGCTCGTGCGTACCGACGACCAGGACGCAGTCGTCGTCCGCGGCCGCCGCAGCGACCAGGGTCGGTCCGGGCGCGCCCTCGATGACTTCCAGCCGCCAGGTCACCGAGCTGTCGTCGCGGTCGAGTCGGGCCGTCCACTGCTCGGCCGCCTTGCGTGCGGCCTGCTCCTCCTCGTGCCGGATCTCTGCGACCGGCACGTAGGCCGACGCGGCGTCCGGTCGCCAGGTGTGGACCACGCGCAGCGTGCGCCCGGTCGTCCTGGCGAGGTCCCAGGCCCAGACCAGAGCCTGCGCTGCAGCGTCCGACTCGTCCAGTCCGACGACGATGGTTGCGCTCATGCCACCTTCTCTCCCTCACGGCCAGCGTGGTGGCCCGGCGGCACTTGCCGGTACCGACCAAGGGCCCGCGTCCGCAGGACCACCGACCGGGGGCCGGCGACGGACCAAGGGCCTCTTGCCCGTCGGCGGCGCGGGCGGGAGGGTGGGGGTGGGCCCGGATCGGGTCCGACCCGGAACGTGGAGGAGGCTGCCGTGCGCGCAGAGGTCGGCGACCAGATCATCATCAGGAGCGCCCACGTCGACGAGCCGGTCCGGGACGGCGAGGTCCTGGAGGTACGGGGACCGGACGGCGGCCCGCCCTACCGGGTGCGGTGGGCCGACACCGGCCACGACGCGCTGTTCTTCCCCGGGCCGGACGCCACCGTGCACCACCTGCACGAGCCGGGGAAGGGCTGACGGCTGCCGAGGAACGGGCCGCGGGCCGGCCCGCCCCTCGACAGCGACTGTTGTCGCGGAGCTGTCAGCAGCTCAGCGCGCGGGGCCTCGACCGCGGGCTGGAGCACGTGTCCTGACCGGCGCCACCGCGGATCTGGTCGACTCCCGGCCCTCCGACGAGGACGTCGTCGCCGCCGCGGCCCTTGATCAGGTCCTCGCCGTAGCCGCCGTAGTACCGGTCCGCGTCCAGCGACGTCACCTTGTCCCGGAGGTCGTCGGCACCCTTGTTGCCGTACCCGACGTCGCTGCCCGTGTAGCCACGGACGATGTCATCTCCGGGCCCGCCGGCCATCCGGTCGTCGCCCTGACGCCCGTACAGCCGGTCGTCGTCCGGCCCGCCCTCCAGGGTGTCGTCCCCGTAGCTGCCCCAGAGCGAGTTCAGCCCGTCCTGGCCCCGCAGGGTGTCGGCCCCGCTGCCGCCGTGGAGGAACTCGACCGTGCCGGCGGTCCGCGGGTCGTCGGCCGGCACGCCGACGTTGTCGCCGCCGAGGATCAGGTCGTCGCCTGCGTCGCCGTACAGCTTGTCGGTGCCGCCCTGGCCGTCGATGCGGTCGTCGCCGGCGCCGCCGTGGACGACGTCGAAGCCGGTCGTCACCGCCTCGGCGTTGTCGCTGGTCTTCTGCAGCGAGTTGTCGCCCGCGCAGATGACGTCGTCGCCACCCAGGCCGTCGATGGTGTCGCCACCGCCGAGCCCGAGGATGACGTCGTTGCCCGGGGTGCCGGTCAGCGTGTCGGCCTTGTCGGTGCCCAGGATGGTCGGGACCAGGCCGAAGCAGGTGAGCGGCACGGGAGTTCCCGTCGGGCTGGCGGTCGGAACAGTCGTCGGCGTGCCGGTCGGGCCGCCGGTGGCGGTCGCGGTGCCGGTGCCGTTCGGCGTGGTCGCGGCGGGCGCGGCGGGCGCGGCGCCGGTGGCGGCGCCGCTGGTCGTGGCCCCGACGAACAGCGCGGCGGTGCCGAGCAGGCCCGCCGCGCCGGTGGCCAGCAGCGTCGAGCGCAGGGGTGCGAAGGACTGTCGTGACATCAGGTGGATCCCCGTCGAGTTGGAGTCGGTACCCCACCAAGGACGGGGTGGGCCAGCGACGGGTTCGGACGAATGCGGCAGAACGGTCACGCTCGCCGCCGGCGGGACGGATCTGCCGACCGGGCGTACGGCGTGGAAGGCTGACCCGCATGTCCACTCCCGCGTGGGTCGTCGTCGGCATCGACAACGGCGGCACCAGCAACAACGCCACCGTCCTCGGCCCCGACGGCACCTTCCGGGTCGACCGCCTGGTCGAGGTGCCGAGCCGGGTCACCGAGGGGCCCGAGGTCGCGGTGGCCGCGATGGTCGAGGCGCTGGACACGGTCCTCGGCGTGACGGGCACCGAGCGCTCGGCGGTCCGGGCGGTCGGACTGGACACTCCGGGACCGGCCAGCGCCGACGGCGTGATCTCCTCGAAGGGCTCGACGAACTTCTCCTCCCCCGAGTGGTGGGGGTTCGACGTCCGGGGCGCGCTGGAACGCCGACTCGGCGTTCCAGTCGTCTACAACAACGACGGGAACGCGGCGGCGTTGTACGCCCACCATGCGCACTTCGGGCCCGAGGCCGCGCGTCGGTCGTCGGTGTCGGCCGTGGTCGGGACCGGGCTCGGCGGCGGTGTGGTCGAGCGTGGGCAGGTGGTCCGCGGAGCGGCCGGGATGGCGGGCGAGCTGGGGCACATTCGCATCCCGCTGGACGGCCTGCTCGAAGACGGCCAGCCGGCGCCGCGGTGCAACTGCGGGAACGTCGGCGACGTCGAGAGCATCGCGTCGCTGACCGGGATCCTGAAGAACCTGCTGCCGTTCTGGCTGTCCCGGCACCCCGAGCACCACCTCGCCGGGCTCGAGCCGGGGGAGGCGGCCAAGGCCGTGCGGGGGCTTGCGGTGGCGGGCGACGAGCTGGCGCTGGCGATCTTCGCCCAGCAGGCGGCCGCGCTGGGCCGGCTGTTCACCGTCGCGGCGAACTTCACCGACCCGCACGCCTACTTCGTCGGTGGCGGCGTGGTCGAGGCCGAGGCGCACTTCCGCGAGTGGTTCCTCGACCGGGTGCAGGCGGGGACCGACCTGCGAGCGGAGCAGCGCCGGATCGCGAGCTTCGCGGTGATCCCGGAGCTGGACATGGCTGGAGCCCGCGGCGCGGCTGTCGCGGCGCTCGCGGTCGCCGCCCGCCAGTCGTCCGACGACTGAGGAGCTGCCTCGACGTGCGCACCCGACTGGTCGGCGCCCCGGAGGCGTTGGAGTTCGTCCGTCGCCTCGCCTTCGACCCGCCGACCGCAGCCTTCGACGCCGCCTTCTCCAGCAGCTGACCTCCGAGGTGCGACGCTGTCGCCGTGACAGCGCTCCTCCGCACCTCCGGCCGACGGTGACGACCGGCAAGGCGGCCCGCCAGCACCCTGGTGAGTCGCGGTACCCCGCGGCGGCGGCCGTCGTCGTCGCCGTCGCGCTCTACGCACTGCTGCCCAGCGCCCTGCAGATCGGGCCTCGCTTCCTGGTGCCGGTCCTCGAGGCCGCGCTCTTCGTCCCGCTCCTGGTGGGCAACCCGTCCCGGATGACCCGCCAGACGCGAGCACTGCGCGTCGCGTCCATCGCACTGATCCTGCTCATCGCCGCCACCAACACCGTCGCGCTCGGGTTGCTGGTGGATGAGCTGGTCCACGGCGCGGCCAAGGGGGGCGGCGCACTGCTGCTCGGCGCGGCCCAGGTCTGGCTCACGAACGTCATCGTGTTCGCCCTGGCGTTCTGGGAGCTCGACCGTGGCGGCCCGGTGCTGCGGACCCGCGCCCCACGGGCCGACCTCCCCCCGGCGGACTTCAGGTTCCCGCAGGACGAGGACCACGACGCCGTCGACGAGGTCGCGTCCCGGTCAGCAGCAAGATCCGACTGGGCCCCCGGGTTCTTGGACTACCTCTACGTCTCGACGACGAACTCCTCCGCGTTCAGCCCCACCGACACCATGCCGCTCTCGCACCGGGTCAAGCTGCTGATGGCGGTCCAGTCCGTCTCCGCACTGATGCTGTCCGTGCTCGTCATCGCCCGCGGGGTCAGCCTGCTGGGCTGACCGGCTCCGGCGGCCGGCCGTGCACGCTGACCGCGTACCCGGCCCGCGGCTCCCACGGGTCGCCCTCCCAGGTCGACAGCCGGCGCACCGGCCGGAGCCCGGCTGCCGCGCACCACTCGTCGTACGCCGCGATGTCGAGCACCGCTCCTGCGGGCGGCAGGTGCGCGCGGTCCAGCCCGAAGCCGGCGACCAGCAGACCCCCGGCCGCGACGTGCGCGGCGACCCGCGCCACCACGACCGGCTCGGTCCCCTCGGCGACGAGCGGGACGATGTTCCCCGCCATCACCACCACGTCGTACGGCGGATCGCCGGCTGCCAGCAGGTCGAGGCTCGCCAGGTCGGCCTGCACCCAGCGCAGCCCCGGAGCGCGTTGCCGGGCGACCTCGAGCATCGACGCGTCGAGGTCGACACCGGTGCAGTCGTAGCCGAGCTCGGCGAGCCGGATGGCGACCCGGCCGGTCCCGCACCCGGCGTCCAGGATCCGCGACCCGGGCGGCACCAGGGCCGCGCAGAACGCCGCCTCGCCGTGCACGTCGGCGCCCGTGGCCGCTCGCTCGTCGAAGCGCCGGGCGTAGTCGCGTGCACCGGCACCTCCCATGGCGTCACTCCACCTGGTCACGACAGACTCCCTCCATGACGAGGTACACGGCGACGGGTCTGCGGGCGGAGTTCGCCTGGCGGCTGTCGGCGATGTACGGCGGCGAGGTTCCGGCCTACACCACGCTCGTCGAGGTCGCCCACCAGGTGAATGCCGAGGTCCTCGAGCGCGAGGGTAGTGCCGCGGAGCGGTTGGGCAGCATCAGCCGGGTCACCGCCGAGCGGCACGGCGCCATCCGGGTCGGCACGCCCGACGAGCTGGCCCAGGTCGGCCTCCTGTTCGCCGCCATGGGGATGCACCCGGTCGGTTGCTACGACCTGCGCGACGCCGACCCGGCGCCGCTCCCCGTCGTCTCGACCGCGTTCCGCCCGGTCGACCGCGACGAGCTGGCGGCCAACCCCTTCCGGGTCTTCACCTCGGTGCTGGTCCCGGAGGACCGTCGCTTCTTCGACGCCGACCTCGAGGGCCGGGTCCGCGCCTTCCTCGACTCGCGCACCCTGTTCCCGCCCGAGCTGCTCGCCCTCGCCGACCGCGCGGTCTCCGAGGGCGGGCTCGACGAGGCCGCCGGTCACCGGTTCCTCGAGCTGGCGACCGCGGCCTTCGCGCTCTCACCCGACCCGATCGACCGTGGCTGGTACGACGAGCTGTCCGCGGTGTCGGGTGTCGCTGCCGACATCGCGGGAGTGGCGTCGACGCATGTCAACCACCTCACGCCCCGGGTGCTCGACATCGACCTGCTCTACGACCGGATGCAGGAGCGCGGGGTGACGATGATCGACGAGGTGCAGGGACCACCCCGGTGGGACGGCCCGGACGTGCTGCTCCGGCAGACCTCGTTCCGGGCGCTGGCCGAGCCCCGTCCGATGCGCGCCCCGGACGGCACCGTCGCACCCGGTGCGCTCCGGGTCCGGTTCGGCGAGGTGGAGGCCCGGGGCATCGCCCTGACTCCGGCGGGTCGGGACGTCGTCGACCCGCTGCCCGCCGACCCGCGGGCCTGGTCCGCCGTGGTGCCCAGGACGGAACGCGAGCTGGCCCGCGCCGGGCTGGCGTGGTTCACCGCCCGGACGACCGACGCCGGCCTGGCCTTCGCCGCGGCCGGCCGGACCGCGCCGACGGACCGCGACGCCCTGGTCGACGAGGGCTGGGTCGCGCTGGAGCCGGTCGTGTACGAGGACTTCCTCCCGAGGTCGGCGGCCGGCATCTTCCGCTCCAACCTGACCGCCGACGGGAGCGCGGACCGGTCACGGGAGGGCGTCGTCCGGGACGCCGCCTGGCTGGCCGACGTCCTGCAGCGGGACGTGCACGACCCGATGGCCCTGTACGCGGCCGAGGTCGAGGCGTCCTGGGCTGCGGTGCGGGCGCAGCTGTGACCCCCGACCTCGCCGCACTGTCGTCCGCCCTGCCCGCAGAGGCGGTGCTCGGCCCGGACGACGGGCTGGCGTACGGCCGGCCGTGGCGCGGGGACGCCGGCCGGCCGGCCTGGGTGGCACTGCCGGCCGACGTCGAGCAGCTGCGCGAGGTCGTGCGCTGGGCGGTCCGGCAGCGGGCGCCGTTCGTGGTCCAGGGCGCGAACACCGGCCTGGTCGGCGCCTCGGTCCCGGGCGGCTCCGGCTCGACCGGAGTACTGAGCACGTCGCGGCTCACCACCCCGGTGCACGTGCACGTCGCCGACCGTGCCGTCACCGCCGGCGCCGGAGTCCTGCTCTCGTCGGTGGCAGCGGCGGTGACGCCGCACGGGCTGGAGCTGCCGCTCGACCTGTCCTCCGACCCGTCGGTGGGCGGTCTGGTCGCGACCAACGCCGGCGGCGCCCGGGTGCTCCGGCACGGCGACGTACGCCGGCGGCTGCTGGGCCTGCAGGTGGTGCTCGCCGACGACGACGCAACCGTCGTCGGCGACCTGCGCCCCCTGCGCAAGAAGAACGACGACCTGCGCCTCGCGGACCTCGCGATCGGCTCGGCCGGCCTGCTCGGCGTCGTGACGGCCGCGACCCTGGAGCTGGCGGAGCTCCCCGCCGCGCGGGTGACCGCCCTGGTCGTGCCGGCCGGTCCGCTCCTGGACGTGTGCACGTCGCTGGAGCGTTCGCTGGGGTCCGCGCTCGGCGCTCTCGAGCTGCTGTCCGGCACCGCGCTGCGTCTGACGGTCGACGGGGTGGACGCCGTGGCAGACCCGTTCCCCGGCCGGGAGCCGGCCGAGGTCCTGCTGCTCGAGGTCGAGGGCGAAGGGGCGCGGGAGCGGCTGCTCGCCGCCCTCGAGGACCTCGGCGACCAGCTCGCGGACGCCGCGCTCATGCCGCGGGAGCGGGCCTGGGGGCTGCGGCACGCGGTCAGTGAGGCGCTGGCCCGGGCCGGCACGGTTCTCGGTCTCGACGTGGCGGTCCCGCGGTCGGCGCTTCCCGCGGTGCGCGCCGAGGTCGGAGACGTCGTACGCCGTGAGGCACCCGGTGCGACGCTGGCCGACTTCGGCCATGTGGGCGACGGCGGGCTGCACCTCAACGTCGTGCTCCCGCCGGGAGTGGACGGGACGACGCTGCGCAGCGCCGTGTACGACGTGGTGCTGCGGCACGGCGGCTCGTTCTCCGCCGAGCACGGTCTCGGCCCCGCCAACGTCGACCGCTGGCGGCAGCAGGCCGGTCCGGGTGCCCTGGCCGCCCTGGCCGCGGTGAAACGTGCCGTCGACCCGTACGGTCTGCTGGGAACGGAGGCGCTGCGCGCGGCGCTCACGACATCGACCCCGGAAGGCCTGCGATGACCAGCACCACGATGCCCACCGCCGACGAGCTGCGTGCGCTCGCCCGTCGCTCGCTGGTCCGATGCGGTGTCGACGAGTCGCGCCTCGCGGGCGACCACACCTCCCGGACTCCCGTGCTCGGGACCGACCTGGTGCCGGTGGCCTGGTCGTCGCCCGAGGACGTCGACCGGGCCGTCGCCGCGGCGCACGAGGCCTTCCTCCAGTGGCGGGTCACCCCCGCTCCGGTCCGCGGCGCGCTGGTGAAGCGGCTCGGCGAGCTGCTGCGGGAGCACCTCGACGACCTCGCCGACCTGGTCTCGCTGGAGGTCGGGAAGATCCGCTCGGAGGCGCGCGGCGAGGTGCAGGAGATGGTCGACATCTGCGACTTCGCGGTCGGCTTGTCCCGCCAGCTCTACGGCCGCACCATGCCGTCCGAGCGGCCGGGGCACCGGCTCGCCGAGACCTGGCACCCCCTCGGGGTCGTCGGCGTCATCTCCGCCTTCAACTTCCCGGTCGCGGTCTGGTCCTGGAACACCGCCGTCGCGCTGGTCTGCGGGGACCCGGTCGTGTGGAAACCGTCCGAGCTGACCCCGTTGACCGCGCTCGCCTGCACCGCGCTGCTCGACCGGGCGTCGGCAGACGTCGGCGCGCCGGCCGGTCTCGGCCAGCTGGTCCTCGGTGACGCCTCGGTGGCCGAGCGGCTGGTCGACCACCCGCAGGTACCGCTGGTCAGCGCCACCGGGTCGGTCCGGATGGGACGGGCAGTGGGGCCGCGGGTGGCCGCACGGTTCGGGCAGAGCCTGCTCGAGCTCGGCGGCAACAACGCCACGGTCGTCACGGCGTCGGCCGACCTCGACCTCGCGGTCCGCGGGATCGTCTTCGCCGGCGCGGGCACAGCCGGGCAGCGGTGCACCACCCTGCGGCGGCTCGTGGTCCACGAGTCGGTGGCCGACGACCTGCTGGACCGCGTCGTCTCGGCGTACCGGCGGCTGCCGGTCGGGAACCCGTTCGACAGCGCCACCCTGGTCGGCCCGCTGGTCAACGAGAAGGCGCACGACGCACTGCAGGCCGCCCTCGACGACGTGCGCGCCGCCGGCGGCGAGGTGCTCGTCGGCGGTGACCGGGTGCTCGCCGAGGTCGCGCCGGACGCCTACTACGTCGCGCCCGCGGTGGCCCGGTCCCTGGACCAGGGCGAGGTCGTCCGGCGCGAGACGTTCGCCCCGCTGCTGCACGTGCTGACCTATGCGGACCTGGACGAGGCGATCGCCCTGCAGAACGGCGTTCCGCAGGGGCTGTCGTCCTCGATCTTCACCGCCGACCAGGTCGAGGCCGAGCGCTTCCTGGCGGCCGACGGTGCCGACTGCGGCATCGTGAACGTCAACATCGGCACGTCGGGTGCGGAGATCGGCGGTGCCTTCGGGGGGCAGAAGGAGACCGGCGGCGGGCGCGAGTCCGGGTCGGACTCGTGGAAGGCCTACATGCGCCGAGCCACGAACACGGTCAACTACAGCGGTGCACTGCCGCTGGCCCAGGGGGTCGACTTCTCGGTCTGACCGGCGACCCGCTCAGGATCGGCTGACGCCCCGCGAGACCGGTGCCGGCACTCCCGCCTTGAGCAGGCCGATCGGCGGCACGTCGCAGTACGACGCCGCGTAGTCGCCGGCGCGGACCTGGAACCTCTCGTGCCAGAACCCGGGCATCGGCTCGGTACCGAACCAGGGCCGCCACGCCTCGGCGTGCCGTTCGCCCCGGGTGCGCGCCGCCCGGTCGAGGTGCTCCGCCGACCGCCAGTACTGCACGGTCACGCCGCGCCGGCCCCCGTGCCGGTGGTGCCCGAGCAGGCCGGTCCGAGCGTCCTTCTCCAGCTCTTCGAGGACCCGGGCCAGGCGGGCGAGGCGCCGGCGCACACGGCGCGCGGCGATCGGGTCGGTCGGCGAGGCGCCGAGCAGCAGGACCACGAAGGCGCCGTCGACATGAGCGGTCCAGGGGCCGTCCAGGTCGTTCACGGGGTCTCCCACCTCCGACCCGTCCGGGCATGTTGGCCCGACGGTAGCCCCGGTCAGGACGGGACCAACAGGTGCGAAAGGACCGGTTCCCGCCCCTCCCGACCGACCCGGGGGGGTGCTCATCCACTGGATACCGCGAGATGGCGGTAACAGGAGCGTCACGAGTGGGCATCAGTTCTGCGCGTCAGGGACCAAGGTACCGCGGATCGGCGGTAGTTTCCGCGGCACCCGACACCGAGGGAGTGGAGCATGACGCGAACGACCAGAACGGCCCGAGGACTGGCCCTGGTGGCCGCCGTGGCACTGTCCGTGGCTGCCTGCGGCGGTGGGAGCGGCGGCGGGGGTACGCCCGGGGCCGCCGGCTCCGGCGAGCCGGTGGACGGGGGGACGCTGACCTTCCTCACCTTGCAGGACCAGCTCCAGCACCTCGACCCGCAGCGCAACTACACCGGCGAGGACCTGGCGTTCGCCAGCGGGTACCTGCAGCGCACGCTGACGGCGTACAAGTACAGCCCGGACGGCACGCTGGCGACCGAGCTGACCCCGGACCTCGCCACCGACACCGGGCAGGCCTCGGACGGCGCGAAGACCTGGACGTTCACGCTCAAGGACGGCGTGACGTTCGAGGACGGCTCGCCGATCACGTGCGCCGACGTGAAGTACGGCGTCTCGCGCACCTTCGCGACCGACATCATCACCGACGGCCCGACCTACGCGATCTCGATGCTCGACGTCCCCACCGACAAGGACGGGAACTCCGTCTACAAGGGTCCCTATGCGACCAAGGGCAACGACACCGCCGCCTTCGACAAGGCGGTCGAGTGCACGGACGACAAGACCGTGGTGTTCCACCTGAAGGCGCCGGTCGGCGACTTCAACTACACCGTCACGCTGCTGTCGTTCAGCCCGGTGCCCAAGGCCTCGGACACCGGCGAGCGGTACGACGACAACCCGGTGTCCAGCGGTCCGTACAAGATCGAGAGCTACGACAAGGGCAGCCAGCTCACGCTGGTCCGCAACGAGAACTGGTCGAAGGAGACCGACGACTACCGCGGCGCGCACCCGGACAAGATCGTGGTGAAGTTCGGCCTCGAGACCCAGGTCATCGACCAGCGGCTGATCCAGGACTCGGGTGAGGACCAGAAGGCGCTCACCTTCGGTGACACCATCGACCCGTCCAACCTGTCGACGGTGTTCGGCTCCGACCGCTTCGCGAGCCGGCGCACGAACGAGCTGGACCCGTTCGTGCGGTACATCGCGGTGAACACCCAGAAGGTGCCCAACCTGGACCAGCGCAAGGCGATCGCCGTCGCGCTCGACCGGGCGCAGCTGCGCACGGTGGCAGGCGGTGAGTTCGCGGGCGACCTCGCCGACGGTGTGGTCAAGCCGAACCTGCCGGCCGACTATGCGCCGTCAGGGATGTGGGACTCGCTGCTGGGCCAGAAGGTGCCGGACACCGGCGACCCGGAGGCGGCGAAGGCGCTGATCGCGCAGTCCGGTGAGCCGATGAAGACCCTGCAGTACGACTACCCGCAGACCCCGGCCAACGACAAGGGGGCCGCGGCCCTGGTCGGCTCGCTCGGCAAGGCGGGGATCAAGGTGCGCCCCAACCCGATCGAGGCCGGGCAGTTCTACGGCATCGTCCTCGACCCGGCCAAGGAGGGCGACCTCGTCCTCGCCGGGTGGGGACCGGACTGGTCGAACGCCTCGACGGTCATCCCGGAGCTGTTCACCCCGACCGGCGGTTTCGACCTCTCGCACGGCAACGACAAGGCCTTCAACCAGAAGGCGGCCGACGCGAAGGCGATGACGGACCGGGCGGCCCAGGCCGAGGTGTGGAAGGAGCTCAACAAGGAGGCGATGGCCCAGGTGTGGGTCATCCCCACCAGGTTCGGGCGGGACCAGCGGGTGATCGGCTCCAAGGTGGGGTCGGGCTCGGGCAAGGACGGCCAGATGTACCTCTGGGCGCCCTTCGGGTCCTGGCCGTACGGCGACCTCTACGTGCGGTCCTGACGGCTCGCCCGGTACCCGTCCGCCGCCCTGGCCCGGCGGACGGGCACCGGGGAGGGGCAGGGGCGTGCCAGCCCCTGCCCCTCGGTAGGTCGCGGTCGGGGCAGGGTGCGGCGCCGGGTCACCAGGGGCCGGTGGTGAGCGAGCCGCGGCCGGCGGGCCCGGCGCCGCCGCCGTCGCTCACCAGGGCGATCGCCGTGGCGCGCAGCCGGTCCAGCTCGGCCGCCAGGGTGCCGTCGACGTCGTGCCCGGCCCGGGCCAGGAGCCGCTGCACGGCCCGCCCGGCCGCGGCGGACGTCTTGACCACGTCCTGGGCCGCCGAGGTCGTGCGCAGCAGGTGCGACCGGCCGTCCTGCGGGTGCGGGATGCGCTCCACCAGGCCGGCCCGGACCAGCTCGTTGATCCGGTTCCGCAGCGTCGTGGACGGGACCCCCATCACCGCCTGCAGGTCCGAGGGGGTGACCGGCTGGTGCCGGTGCAGCACCATCAGCGTGCCGCTCTGGAACGCGGGGACGCCTCGCCGCTCCAGCTCCTGGTCGAACAGCTGGCTGACCCACGCGTTGGTGATCGCGAGCTCGAGCGCGAAGGGCAGCCGGGGGCTGCGGGAGGCCATGCGCCGATGCTACGGGTCGACAACGCGCGGTTCCGGCAGGCCGCTCAGCGCTCGAGCAGCACGGCGACACCCTGGCCGACCCCGATGCACATGGTCGCAACCGCCCGTCGCTGGTCGCGGTGCGCCAGCTCGTGTGCGGCGGTGAGGACCAGCCGCGCCCCGCTCATGCCGAGCGGGTGACCGAGAGCGATCGCGCCGCCGTTCGGGTTGACGTGCTCGGCGTCGTCGGGCAGACCGAGGTCGCGCAGCACCGCGAGGGCCTGGGCGGCGAACGCCTCGTTGAGCTCGACCAGGTCGAGCTCGCCGACCGTGAGGCCGGTGCGCTCCAGCAGCCGCCGGGTCGCCGGGACCGGTCCGAGTCCCATGACGCGTGGGGGTACGCCGGCGGTGGCGGCGCCGGTGACCCGGGCCAGCGGTGTCAGGCCGTACCGCTCGACCGCGCGGCCGGACGCGACCAGCAGAGCGGCGGCGCCGTCGTTGATGCCGGAGGAGTTGCCCGCGGTGACGCTGCCACCGTCGCGGAACGCCGCGCGCAGGCCACCCAGTGCCGCCAGCGTCGTCGGCCGCGGGTGCTCGTCGGTGTCCACCACGGTCCCCTCGCCGCGCCGGGCGGGGACGGTGACCGCGACGATCTCCTCCGCCAGGCGACCCGAGGCCTGCGCCTTCGCGGTCCGCTCCTGGGACCGCAGGGCGAAGGCGTCCTGGTCGGCGCGGGAGATGCTGCGCTCCTCGGCGACGTTCTCGGCGGTCTGGCCCATCGAGTCGGTCCCGTAGAGCCGCTCCATCACCGGGTTGACGAACCTCCACCCGAGCGTCGTGTCGTGCATGGTCACGTCGCGGCCGTACGGCGCCGTGGCCTTGCTCATGACGAACGGTGCCCGGCTCATGCTCTCGACGCCGCCCGCGACCACGAGGTCGGCCTCACCGGCCCGCACCGCACGTGCGGCGATCGCGACCGCGTCGGCGCCCGAGCCGCACAGTCGGTTCACCGTGCTGCCGGACACCGTGTCGGGCAGGCCGGCCAGCAGCAGGGCCATCCTGGCGACGTTGCGGTTGTCCTCGCCCGCCTGGTTGGCGCAGCCGAGGACGACGTCGTCGACGGCGGACCAGTCGACCGAGGGCAGCCGGTGCGTCAGCTCCCGCAGGACGTGGGCGGCGAGGTCGTCGGGCCGGACGGCCGCCAGTGCGCCGCCGTACCGCCCGACGGGGGTGCGCACCCCGTCGACGAGGAACGCCTCGCCCGGTGAGGTGGTCATGCCTCTCCCTCCAGCGGCACCAGGGTGCCGGCGATCGTCCGGCTGCGCCCGCGCAGCTCGGCCACCACCGTGCCGTCGGCGCGGCGGACCGACACGTCGTAGATGCCGCTGCGACCGGCGCGGTGTCGTTCCTCGGCCACCGCGGTGAGCTCGTCGCCGGCACGGACGGGGGCGACGAACGCGATGTCGCAGCCGGCCGCGACGGTGCTGCGCCCGTAGCTGTTGCAGGCGAGCGCGAAGGCGGTGTCGGCGAGCAGGAAGACGTAGCCCCCGTGCGCGATGTCATGGCCGTTGACCATGTCCGGCCGGACCGTCATGGCGGCGGTGGCCCGCCCGGGGGCGACCTCGACCAGGCTCACCCCCGCGGCGGCAGACGCCTTGTCGTCGGCGAGCATCGCCTGCGCGCTCCGCCGGGCGATCTCGTCCGGGTCGGTCAGTGGCGGCACGGCGGCCACCCTAGGTGGGCCGCCCGGGCGGCGCCGGGGCGGTCCCCCGTGACCGAGATGTGACACACGACGCGCCGCTGCGATGGACGTGTGTCACATCGGTGCCTAGACTCGGAGGGTGGACGACACCCTGACCAGCGCAGGCGCGGCGGACGAGACCGCCCGGCAGCGCGAGTTCGACGCGCTGATCGCGGCAGACGAGCGGATCGAGCCGCGGGACTGGATGCCCGAGGGCTACCGCAAGACGCTGATCCGCCAGATCGCCCAGCACGCGCACTCCGAGATCATCGGCATGCAGCCCGAGGGCAACTGGCTGACCCGGGCGCCGAGCCTGCGCCGCAAGGCGATCCTGCTCGCCAAGGTCCAGGACGAGGCGGGGCACGGGCTCTACCTCTACTCCGCCGCCGAGACGCTCGGCATCGACCGGGCCGAGCTGCTCGACCTGCTGCACGCCGGCCGCCAGCGGTACTCCTCGATCTTCAACTACCCGACCCTCACCTGGGCGGACATGGGTGCCATCGGCTGGCTCGTCGACGGCGCCGCGATCGTCAACCAGGTGCCGATCTGCCGGTGCTCCTACGGCCCGTACGCGCGGGCCATGGTGCGGATCTGCAAGGAGGAGTCGTTCCACCAGCGGCAGGGCTTCGAGATCCTGAACACGCTCTCGCACGGCACTCCCGCCCAGAAGGAGATGGCCCAGGACGCGGTCGACCGCTGGTGGTGGCCGTCGCTGATGATGTTCGGGCCGCCGGACGACGAGTCGCCGAACTCCGCCCAGTCGATGGCGTGGGGCATCAAGCGGTTCAGCAACGACGAGCTCCGGCAGAAGTTCGTCGACATGACGGTGCCGCAGGCCGAGGTGCTCGGGCTCACGCTGCCCGACCCGGACCTGCGCTTCGACGAGGAGACCGGGCAGCACGTGTTCGGCCCGATCGACTGGTCGGAGTTCTTCGCCGTGCTCAAGGGCGACGGCCCGTGCAACCAACAACGCATCGAGCACCGGCGCAGGGCCCACGAGGAGGGTGCCTGGGTGCGCGAGGCCGCCACGGCGTACGCCGCGAAGCGGGCCGCCAGGCCGACGGCCGGTGCCGCGTGAGCGAGTCGCTCACCGCGGCGGGCGGCCACGGCGCGGTGCCGACCGCAGGGGTTCCCGCCGGCCACCAGGACGAGACCCCCGCCTCCCGCGCGGACTGGCCGCTCTGGGAGGTGTTCGTCCGGTCCCGTCGCGGGCTGAACCACCAGCACGTCGGCAGCCTGCACGCACCGGACGCCGCGATGGCGCTGCGCAACGCCCGCGACATCTACACCCGCCGCTCCGAGGGCGTCTCGCTCTGGGTGGTCCCGGCCGCGGCGATCGTGGCGTCCAGCCCGGACGAGAAGGACTCGTTCTTCGACCCGGCAGGGGACAAGGCCTACCGGCACCCCACGTTCTACGAGATCCCGGCCGAGGTGCAGCACCTGTGAACCCCGCATCGTCGGCTCTCGACGGCCCGCCGGGGCTGCCGGCCCTCGCGACCTATGCCCTGCGCCTCGGCGACGACGCGCTCGTCCTCTCGCACCGGCTCGCCGAGTGGGTGACCTACGCGCCGCAGCTCGAGGAGGACGTCGCCCTCGGCAACATCGGCCTGGACCTGTTGGGCCAGGCACGCACCCTGCTGGGCTACGCCGGTGACGTCGAGGGCGCCGGCCGCACCGAGGACGACCTCGCCTACCTGCGCGACGAGCGCCAGTTCCTCAACGTGCACCTGGTGGAGCTGCCCAACGAGGACTTCGCCGTGTCGATGGCGCGGCAGCTCTTCTTCTCGACCTACCAGCTGGCCCTGTACGAGGCGCTGACCGCAAGTGCCGACGAGACGCTGTCGGGGGTGGCGGGCAAGGCGGTCAAGGAGGTCGACTACCACCGCGACCACGCCACCCAGTGGGTTCTGCGACTCGGTGACGGCACCGCCGAGTCGCACCACCGGATGCAGGCCGCGGTCGAGCGGGTCTGGCCGTACGTCGACGAGCTGTTCGGCACCGACGAGCTGGAGCAGCGACTGGTGGCAGACGGCATCGCGGTCGACGCCCCGGGGCTGCGCGCCGGCTGGGACGCCTACGTCGGCGGCGTGCTGGCCGAGGCGACCCTGACCCGGCCCGAGGCAGTGCGCACCCCTCCCGGCGGCGGCCGTCGCGGCATCCACACCGAGGCGCTGGGCTTCCTGCTGGCCGAGATGCAGCACCTGCACCGCGCCCACCCCGGAGCGACCTGGTGAGCGCGCCGACCGGGCAGCGCGCCGCCACCGTCGACGACGCCCGGCGGGCCGCGAGCGACGTGCTGGACCCGGAGGTCCCGGTGCTCACCATCGCCGACCTCGGCGTCCTGCGCGACGTGGAGGTCCTCGACGACGGCACCGCGGTCGTCACGGTGACCCCGACGTACTCCGGCTGCCCGGCGATGGACGTCATCCGGCACGACGTCGAGCAGGCGGTGCGGCGGGCCGGGTTCGCTCAGGTCGAGGTGCGCACAGTGCTGGCACCGGCCTGGACGACCGACTGGATGACCGACGAAGGGCGGCGGGCCCTGGCCGACTACGGCATCGCGCCGCCGGCGGTCCGTGGCGCAGGGCCGGTCGCTGTCGCCCTGTCCGTGCGCTGCCCCCGGTGCGGCAGCCCGCGCACCCGCGAGACCAGCAGGTTCGGCTCCACGGCGTGCAAGTCGCTCTGGGTCTGCGAGGAGTGCCGCGAGCCGTTCGACCACTTCAAGGCGATCTGATGGCCACCGACCTCACCGCCGCGACGGCGACCGTCGTCGACACCGGACGCCGGCACGGCACGTTCCACCCGCTGCGGGTCGCCGCGGTCGAGCCGCTGACCGACGACGCCGTCGCCATCACCTTCGCCGTCCCGGACGACCTGCGGGAGGCCTACGCCTTCGACGCCGGCCAGCACCTCACCCTGCGCACCCGGGTGGACGGGGAGGAGGTCCGGCGCAACTACTCGATCTGCGCGCCCGCCACCGAGGGCCGGCTGCGGATCGGCGTGAAGCGGCTGGACGGCGGTGCGTTCTCCACCCACGCGACCTCGACGCTGCAGGTCGGCGACGAGGTCGAGGTGATGACGCCCACCGGCAGGTTCACCCCGCGACTGGACCCGGCGCAGGCCCGGCACTACGGCGCCATCGCCGCCGGCAGCGGCATCACGCCGGTGCTGTCGATCGTCGCGACCGCGCTCGCGACGGAGCCGGCCAGCACGGTGACGCTGGTCTACGGCAACCGCACGGTCGCATCGGTGATGTTCCTCGAGGAGCTGGCCGACCTCAAGGACCGCTATCCGGACCGGTTCGAGCTGCTGCACGTGCTCTCCCGCGAGTCGCAGGAGGCTGAGCTCCTCAGCGGGAGGCTGGACCCGCCACGACTGCGCCGGCTGCTCACGGCCCTGGTGTCGCCGGGCTCGGTCGACGAGTGGTTCCTGTGCGGCCCGTTCGCGATGGTCGAGGGAGCCCGCGAGGTGCTCGCCGAGATGGGCGTCGGCTCGGAGCACGTCCACACCGAGCTCTTCCACGTCGAGGGCGAGGCGCCGCGCGAGTCCGCCTCACCTGAGGAGGTGCGCGCCGCGGGAACCAGCAGCGTCGTCGTCACCCTCGACGGCAGGGCCTCCACCGTCCAGGTGCCGCGCACGGGGGAGCGGATCCTCGATGCCGTCCTGGCGGTCCGGGCCGACGCGCCGTACGCCTGCAAGGGCGGGGTGTGCGGCACCTGCCGCGCGAAGGTCGTGTCCGGCGAGGTGACGATGGCGCGCAACTACGCCCTCGACCCCGAGGAGATGGCCGCCGGCTTCGTCCTGGCCTGTCAGTCGGTGCCGGTGTCGGAGGACGTCGAGCTCGACTTCGACGCCTGACCGTCCTGTGCCCGCGGCGGCTCCGGGTCCGCGGGGCGCTGGTCGTCGGGTGCCGGCCGGGGGCTCGCCGTGATCGTGGTCCGTCGTATGGGCATGTTCGGGCCTTCGACCCGGCCGGCGGCGTCGGATGCACCTGTCTCGCCCCGTGACTGAGAGAGTGTCCGCATGCGTGTGTCAGCCCGGGTCGACTATGCCGTGCGAGCGCTGGTCCAGCTCGCCTCCGACAGTGCGGTCGAGCCGGTCAAGGCCGAGCACCTGGCCACCGCCCAGCAGATCCCGCTCAAGTTCCTGCTGGAGATCCTCCGCCAGCTCAAGCAGCACAAGCTGCTGGTCAGCCGGCGCGGACCCGAGGGCGGCTACCGGCTGGCCCGGCCCGCGTCCGAGATCGCCATCGCCGACGTGATCCGCGCGGTCGAGGGACCGCTGGCCACCGTCCGGGACACCAGCCCCGCGTCGCTGGCCTACGACGGCCCGACCGAGCCGCTGCGCACGGTCTGGATCGCCGTGCGTGGCGCCCTGCGGCACGTGCTGGAGGACGTCACGCTGCAGGACGTGCTCACCGGTCGGCTGCCGAAGCACGTCGTGTCGATGGCCGAGGCGTACGGCGTCGACGAGCGGCCCTAGCGGCTGCTCAGGTCGCGGGGTGCGGTCGGACGGGACGACCGCAGGGCCTCCGCCTCGAGCGTGCAGGCCGCGTGCAGCAGCGACAGCTCGTCGTCCCGGTGGCCGGCGCCGTGCAGCAGCCCGTCGACCAGCTCGGCCGCCGACCCGGTGACCAGCTCGGCGCGCACCCGTGCGGCCGCCAGACCGTCCGCTTGCCGGCTGCGGTCCGGCTGCGCCTGCAGGACCCGCAGCTCGGCGTCCACCGCGCGGCCGGCGAGCTCGAGCCGACCCAGCAGCGAGCGGACGTCGCCGACCGGCACGTCCAGGACGGCGGCGGCGTCGAGGGCGCGCCGCGCTCCGCCGAGCGAGCGGTCCAGCTCGCGGCGCAGCCGGGCCACCTCCGCGCCGGGACCGACCCCGTGCGCCCGGGCCCGCAGTGTCGCCGCGTCGCGCAGGGCGCCCAGCCGGCTGCGCAGCGTCCGGACCGCGCTGCGGACCACCAGGACGACGACGCAGGAGCTGAAGGCGAGGGTGGCCAGGACGGCCATGAGGGTGCCCATGGGTGCGACCCTACGTCGGGGTGGAGCCCCGACGCGGAGCGGACGGCGAACCCGGGACGCGGGCCGGCCCCGGTCGTGGAGGATCCGGGGCCGGTGGCTCGCGAGGAGCGGTGGGTGGGCGGTGTCCTGCGACCTCAGCCGGCCGCGTGCTGTGCCGGGATGGTGCCCAGCTTGCCGGCCTGGAAGTCCTCGAACGCCTGCCGCAGCTCGGTCTCCTCGTTCATGACGAACGGGCCGTACCAGGCCACCGGCTCGCGGATCGGGCGCCCACCGAGGACGAGCACGTCGAGCGACGGGCTGCGCGACTCCTGACGGTCGCCGGCCCGCACGGTCACGGTGTCCCCGGCGCCGAGCACCGCCAGCTGGCCGGCCCGCAGCGGCCGGCCCTCGGCGCCGACCGTTCCCGCGCCGCCGAGGGCGTAGACCAGCGCGTTGTACGAGGTGTCCCACGGCAGCGTGAGCCCGGCGCCGGCCTCCAGGGTGGCGTGGGCGAGCGTGATCGGGGTGTACGTCGAGCCGGGTCCGGAGACCGCGACGCCGGGCAGCGACCCGGCGATGAGGCGGACCAGCGCGCCGCCGTCGGGGGAGGACAGCAGGCCGACCTTCGCGCCCCGGATGTCCTGGTAGCGCGGCGCCGCCCACTTCTGCGCGCGGGGGAGGTTGACCCAGAGCTGGAAGCCGTGGAACAGCCCGCCGCTCACCACGAGAGCCTCGGGCGGGGTCTCGATGTGCAGGATGCCGGAGCCGGCCGTCATCCACTGGGTGTCGCCGTTGGTGATCAGGCCGCCGCCACCGTTGGAGTCCTGGTGGGCCATCTCGCCGTCGATCATGTAGGTGACGGTCTCGAAGCCGCGGTGCGGGTGCCACGACGTGCCCTTGGGCTCGCCGGGCGCGTACTCGACCTCGCCCATCTGGTCGAGGTGCACGAACGGGTCGAGGTCGGCCAGGTCGACGCCCGCGAAGGCGCGGCGGACGGGGAACCCCTCGCCCTCGAAGCCGCGGGGCGCGGTGCTGACCGAGCGGACCGGGCGGTCCCGGCCGGAGGGGTCCGCGGCGGGGACACGGGGGAGGGCGAGGACGTCGTCGACGGTGACGGCTGGCATGCCCCCTCCAACGCTCGGACCGCGGTCGCGATTCCGGCCACCCGCGCGGGGCGCGCCGGCCGCACGGATGAGAGCGTGGCACGGTGGTCGACCCGGTGGAAGGACGCGACGGCGCCGTCCCAGATGTCGTCGGGGTCGTCCTGGCCGCCGGGGCCGGGACCCGGCTCCGGCCGCTGACCGACGTGCGGCCCAAGGCGCTGTGCACGGTCGGCGGGCGCAGCCTGCTTGACCTGGCGCTGGCGCGGGTCGCCCCGCACGTCAGCCGTACCGCCGTGAACGCCCACCACCACGCCGACCAGCTGCGGGCGGCGCTCCACGGGGACGTCCACCTCGAGGTGGAGTCGCCGGTCGCGCTGGGGACAGCCGGTGCGCTGGGCAACCTGCGGGGCTGGCTGGCCGGGGCGGCGGTGCTGCTCACCAACGCCGACGCCTACTACGGCCGGGCGGGGGTCGTGGCCGAGCTGGTCGCCGGCTGGGACGGCGAGCGGCCCCGGCTGCTCTGCGCGCCGGACGGGGTCCCCGGCGTGCTCGACGGTCGCCGCTACGTCGGCACCGCGCTGCTGCCGTGGTGGTCGGTCCGGGACCTGCGGCCCGTGCCGTCCGGCCTGTACGAGGTGTCCTGGCGGGACCTGCACGAGGCCGGGCGGCTGGACCTCGTCGTCCGGGACGACGGCGACCTCGCGGCGGTCGACTGCGGGACCCCGGCTGACTACCTGCGGGCCAACATGCTCGCCAGCGGCGGCCGGTCCGTGGTCGAGCCCGGGGCCGACGTGCGGGGCGAGCTGGTGCGCTCGGTCGTCTGGGCCGGGGAGCGGGTGGCGCCCGGGGAGCGCCTGGTGGACGTCGTACGCGCTGCCGGGGTCACCCTCCAGCCGCTCCGCACAGCGCAGGCGGACACGTCCCCGGGGTGAATGACACGGCTGTCATTCGACCCGTACGATGATGCCGCTGGTCCGCACGCGCGGTCAGCAGCGTGCCGACCCGTCGCGAGGAGAGTTATGGACGCCGCCAACGCCTTCCGGCCCACCGACTCCGGTGCCGCGGCGACGCTGGCCGAGCGCGACCAGCAGATCCTCGCCTTCGAGCGGCAGTGGTGGAAGTACGCCGGCGCCAAGGAGCAGGCGATCCGCGAGCTGTTCGACATGTCGGCCACCCGGTACTACCAGGTGCTCAACGCGCTGATCGACCGCCCCGAGGCCCTCGCTGTCGACCCGATGCTGGTCAAGCGGCTGCGCCGGCTGCGGTCTGCCCGCCAGCGGGCCCGGTCGGCCCGGCGGCTCGGCATCGAGGTCTGAGCATCTCCCCGCTCGCCGCCTCGCCCGTCCTCCGGTGAAGGCGCTAGCGTCGGACCCCGTCATGAGCGCGCCCCAGCCCCAGCCCCGCCGCCGTCGCGGCGCCCACCGCACCGGCCGCAGCGTCGTCGCGGCGGTCCTGCCGTCCGCGCTGGCCGTCCTCGCCGTGGCCTCGTTGATCACGTCGCTGGCCGTCTGGCGCGGCGAGGACCCCGCCCAGCCCAGCGCCGCGGCCTCGACCTCCTCGGCTGACGCGACCCGCGAGGCGCTGAGCCAGGCGCCCACGACGCCCGCCGCGAGCACCCCGGCCCGGCCGGCCGGGAGCAGCGCGGCGGCCAGCGCTTCGAAGGCACCGGCCACGTCGGCCACGTCGGCACCGTCGGCCACGTCGGCACCGTCCGCCGTCGACTTCTCGGTCGAGGTCGTCGTCCTCAACCAGACCAGCCGGTCCGGCCTGGCCGGACAGGTCGCCACCCGGCTGCGCGGCCGGGGCTGGACCGTCCCGGCGGTGGGCAACTTCCGCGGCGTCGTGCCGGCGACCACGGTCTACTACCCCGCCGGCCAGGAGGACGCCGCCCAGGCCGCCGCCGAGAGCCTGCCCACCACGCCGCGGGTCCGCCCGCGGTTCGGCAACCTGTCGACCAGCCGGCTCACGGTGGTCGTCACCGACGGCTACCCGGGCTGACGAGCGCCATGAGCGCGCTGCCGGAGCCCACCTCCGACGCCGGCCGCGCCGGGCTGGCCGCCCTCCTCGCCGAGCCCGCGGCGGCGCTGCTCGGGCTGGACTTCGACGGCACCCTCGCACCGATCGTGCCGGACCCGGATTCCGCGCGCGCGCACCCCGGCGTACCCGGTGTCCTGTCCCGGCTGGCCGGGCAGGGCGTGCGGATCGCGCTGGTCACCGGACGTCCCGCCGGCAAGGCGGTGGAGTACGCCGGCATCGCCGCCGTCCAGGGGCTGGTCGTGCTGGGCCACTACGGGCTGGAGCGGTGGGAGGGCGGCCAGCTCACGATTCCGGACGGGCTGGACGCGGTCGACGAGCTACGCCGCCGGCTGCCGTCGCTGCTCGCTGACGTCGGTGCGCCGGAGGGCACGTTCGTCGAGGACAAGGGCGCCGCGCTCGCGGTGCACACCCGGCGTACGGACGACCCAGCCGGCACGTTCGAGTCGTTGCGGGCACCGCTGTCCGGACTGGCCGACGAGGTCGGGCTCGTCGTCGAGCCGGGCCGGTTCGTCCTGGAGCTGCGGCCCGCGGGCGGTGACAAGGGCGACGCGGTGCGCGGTCTGGCCGGCGAGCGGCCGACGTCCGCGGTCGTGTTCGTCGGAGACGACCTCGGCGACCTCGCTGCCTACGACGCCATCGACCTGCTCCGGACCCAGGGCACGCCGGGCCTGCTGGTGTGCAGCGGCTCGACCGAGGTCACCGCGCTGGCGGAGCGCGCCGACCTGGTCGTGGACGGCCCCGACGGGGTGGTCGATCTGCTCGGCGCCGTCGCGGACGCGCTGGGCGGCTGACCAGAGCCGGTCCGGAGCCGCACGTTCAACGCGTCCGGCTCCCCATCGCGTCCTGCAGGTGGAGGATGCAGATCGGGACCCGAGGGAGCGGTCATGGCGGTGCGCGAGCGGCCGGAGGCGGCGTTCCACGAGTTCGTGGCCGCCCGCTCTGCCAGCCTGTTCCGCACCGCCCTGCTCATGGTCGGTGACCATCAGCTGGCCCAGGACCTGCTGCAGGAGTCCCTGGTCAAGACCTACGTCGCGTGGCCCCGGCTGCGTGACGTGGCCAACGTCGAGGCGTACGCCCGCCGGGTCGTCGTGACGACGTCGATCTCCTGGCGCCGGCGCCGGTCGTTCCACGAGCGCCCGGTCGACCCGCTGCCCGAGCGCGCCGTGGCGGACCTCGCCGAGTCGGTCGCCGGCCGGCTCGACCTGTGGCCGCTGGTGCAGGCACTGCCCCCGAAGCAGCGAGCGGCGGTGGTGCTGCGCTACTGCGAGGACCTCTCCGAGGCGCAGACGGCCGAGCTGATGGGCTGCTCGGTCGGTGCCGTGAAGAAGAACGCCTCGGTCGGGCTGGCCAAGCTGCGCGACCGGATGGGTGCGCGGCTCGCGTTGCCCGCCACCACCTCGGACGAGTCGGCGGTGACGTCATGACCACCTCGCTGCGTGACCTCGGCGCTCGCGCCGGCGCCGTCCCCGTGCCGCAGCTGGACGTGGCCGCCCTGGTCGCGGCCGGCGAGGCGCGGCTGCGCCGTCGGCGTGCGACAGCGGTGGCCGCGGTCGCGGCCGTCGTGGCGGTCGTGGTGTCGGCCTCCGTGCTGCTGGCGCCAGGGTCGAAGCAGGCGGCGCCGCCGCCGTCCGGTGGCGGCACCACGAAGGCGACGGGCGACACCGTCGAGACCAGCCTGGCCCCGCGCCTGCTGACCTACGCGGTCGGCTCGGTGATCCACTGGGGGGACCGGACTGTCGACGTCCGCGAGCAGATCCCGGGCCGATCGCGGCCGTGGCTGGGCTTCCTCGAGCCGACAGACGACGGTGTGGTGTTCATCTCCGGGCCGAGGCTGCGGAACGGGGGCGTCGCCTACGACGAGCCGGTCCCGGTGTGGTTCACCGACGGCTCGACGCCGGTCCGGATCGGGACGACGTCCGGCAGCGGTGTACGCGGCTACCTCGTCGCCCCTTCGGCCTCGGGATCGACGGTGGCCTGGCGCGAGGACTACTACCGCGGGGTCCTCGTCGTCTACGACACCGCTCGGATGCGCGAGGTCGCTCGCTTCGGGGACGAGAACTCCTACATCCTCAACGAGGTGTACGACGACGAGGTCTACTGGACCTCCGACGGTTCGTGCGGGACCGATGACACCCGCACCGGGTCGCTCACCCGGTGCGAGCCGGGCGCGAAGCTGATGCGCTTCGACGTCGGTTCGCAGCTGCAGACCGAGGTCACCTGGGACGAGTACGTGGCGGACCGGCGCAGCCGGCCCGGGCTGCTCACCGGCCCGGACCACCGCCCTCCCGGGTGCATCAGCTGCGTCATCAGTCCCGACGGTCTCTACCGCTCCCACTCGTTCGTGCGGCGCGGCAGCCGCCTCGTGCTCGGCGCCGACTACGGCCTCCGGATCCATGCGCTACCGGCGTCGGACAGATCGATCACCGTCGCCCTGACCGGCACGCCGGTGAACCTTCGACTGCCGCGGGGCTACGAGGACGCGGAGCGGTGGGTGCTCACCCAGTGGCTCGACGCCGACCACGTCGTCCTCTGGGCGGACGGCGAGCCGGCGGGGGTGACTGACCGCGGCAAGACGGTCGAGCTGCTGATCTGCCAGCTGTCCACCGGTGACTGCCGGGTCGCGGCCGGCCCGGACCAGGCCGACGGCCTGTTCACGCCGCCGGGCCCGGCAGGGATCAAGGGCTGAGTCCCGACGTCATCAGTCGAGGGCGGCCACCTGGTCGGCGAGCCATCGGCTCGGTGGCAGCCGGGACGACACGTCCGCGAGCCGCTTCGTCCGCGCCGACCGCTCGTCCGGGTCCATCGACAGCGCCCGGTCCAGGGCGTCGGCCGTCCCGGAGACGTCGAACGGGCTGACCAGCAGGGCGTCGTCGCCGAACTCGTCGGCGACGCCCGCCTCGGTCGAGAGCACGACGACGCACCCTTCCTCCGACAGCACCGGCACCTCCTTGGCGACGAGGTTCATGCCGTCGCGGACCGGGTTGACCAGGAGCACGTCCCCCACCCGGTACAGGGCCAGCGAGCGCGCGTAGTCGTCGGTGACGTCGAGCACGATCGGGCGCCAGTCGTCGGTACCGAACTCGTCCTCGATCTCGACTGCCAGCCGTTGCACCTGCGCGGTGTACTCCCGGTACTCCGGGAGGTCGTGCCGGCTGGGGTAGGCGGACGCCAGGTGAGTGACCTTCCCGCGCCAGTGCGGGTACCGGCGCAGCAGCTCGCGGTAGGCCAGCAGGCCGCGTCCGATGTTCTTGCTCAGCTCGGTGCGGTCGACCCGCACGATCGCCTTCCGGTCCCCGAGCTTGCGGCGCAGGGACGCCAGCCGCATCTCCACGTCGTCGGCGTGGGCGCGCTCGCGCAAGGCATCGGCGTCGACCCCGAGCGGGTGCACACCGAGCCGGGTGGTGTGCCCCTCGTAGGTCACCGACCGCTCGTCGGTCTGCGCGCCGAGCACGTCGGCGCAGCACTCCGCGAAGGCCCGGGCCCAGCGCGGCGAGTGGAACCCGGCGTGGTCGGCGCCGAGCATGCCCAGCAGCGTGTCGCGCGCGACCGAGGTCGGCAGCACCCGGAAGTAGTCGGACGGCGCCCACGGCGTGTGCGAGAAGTGCGCGATCCGCAGGTCGGGGCGCAGGTCCCGCAGCAGCCGGGGGAGCAGCGTCAGGTGGTAGTCCTGCACCAGGACCTTCGCGCCCTCGGCAGCGTCGTCGGCGAGGGCCTGGGCGAACGCGGCGTTGTAGGTCTCGTACGACGCCCACTCGCGGCGGAAGCCGGCGTCGAAGGCCGGTGCGGTCGGTATCGCGTAGAGCAGGTGGTGCACGAACCACAGGGTGGAGTTCGCGACGGCGTTGTACGCGCGCTGGAACGTCGCCGGGTCGATGTCGAGCATCCGCACCGCGGCGCCGCCGGTGTCGTGCCCGTCGCGGTCGAGGCGGCCGTCCGGCGCGCGGCGGGCGGCGGCCCGGTCACCGTCGTTCAGCGCGGCGCACACCCAGACGACGTCGTCGCTGCCCAGGCTGGACAGCCCGGAGACCAGCCCGCCGCCGCCCCGGCTCGCCTCGAGGGAGCCGTCGTCGCGCTCGGAGAACGACAGCGGGCCACGGTTGGAGGCCACGAGCAGGGGGGCGGAGCCGGAAGTCATGGGGCGCACCTTCCCGCCCGCCGGGGTGCTCAAGCAACCCGACGGGAGAGGTATCCCCCGTCGGCCAGCCCGGCCCGCACCTCGAAGACGTTGTGCGACCACGCGTCCCGGCCGCGCAGCCACGACCAGAGTGCGGCAACCCCGTACATCGGCAGCAGGACCGGGCCGAGGCAGCACGCGTACTGCGTGGCGTGCCGGGCCTCGTGCACGAGCAGCCTCGGGCGGCGGCGGAGCACGTCCTCGTCACCACGGACGAGGACCACGTTCCCGACGGTGAACGCCGGGGCCGGCACCGGCAGCCGGAAGCCGAGCGCGAGCACCAGGCCGTCCGGCCCGCTCCGGAACCGGGTCCGGCCGGCCACCCCCAGGGCCAGCCCGAGCGGGGTCGACAGGTTGACCATGTTGACCACCTGCCGGACCCGCCACCGCCGCTCCACGCCCACCATGATCCCCCGCCCGCACCCCCACCCCCCATCCCTCACCCCCACTACCCCGCCGAGTGGTGGGTTGCGCAGGGGATCCGCGGCATTCCGGGTGCGCAACCCACCACTCGCGGGGACGGCGGGGTGCGCAACCCACCACTCGCGGGGACGGCGGGGTGCGCAACCCACCACTCGCGGGGACGGCGTCTCAGCGCGCGGGACCGGGTGTCCGGTGGGTGGGCGGTCGACCTAGACTCGCCCGTACAACTGAAGACCGCTCATCCAGAGGGGCAGAGGGAACGGCCCGACGAAGCCCCGGCAACCGCACCGCGCAGCGCTGGTTCCGGCGCCCGCGGTCACGGTGCCAACTCCGACCCGTGACGGCCCGACGGCCGGCCCGGGACAGATGAGGAAGGAACCTCGATGACCACCGGTGCTGTCGCCCCGCTCCCGCCCCCGCTGCCACGGCAGCGTCCCTCACCGCCCCCGCTCCCGTGACGCCCGACCTGGGGCCGGCGCGCCACCTGTCCTGCCGGGAGTGCGGCGCCAGCACGCCCCTGGGCCCGTTCTACGCCTGCGGCGAGTGCTTCGGGCCGCTGGAGGTGGCCTACGAGTTCGGCGCCGTCACCCGCGCCTCGATCGAGGCCGGACCGCGCAACATCTGGCGCTACCAGGACCTGCTGCCGGTGCCGTCGACGGTCCGGGACACCCCGAACCTCGAGCCCGGCGGCACCCCCCTGGTCCGGGCGCACCGCCTCGGGGCTGCGCTGGGCATGCGCGCCCTCTGGGTCAAGGACGACAGCGCCAACCCCACCCACTCGTTCAAGGACCGGGTGGTCGGGGTCGCGCTGGCGGCCGCCCGCGAGCTCGGGTTCACCGTGCTGGCCTGCCCGTCGACCGGCAACCTGGCCAACGCCACCGCTGCGGCGGCGGCGCGCGCCGGGATCCGGTCGGTCGTGCTGGTCCCCGCCGACCTGGAACAGCAGAAGATCGTGACGACCGCCGTGTACGGCGGCACGCTGGTCGCCGTCGAGGGGACCTACGACGACGTGAACCGGGTGGCCTCCGAGCTGGCCGGCGAGCACGAGGACTGGGCGTTCGTGAACGTCAACGTCCGCCCCTACTACGCCGAGGGGTCCAAGACGCTCGGCTACGAGGTGGCGGAAGGCCTCGGCTGGCGGCTGCCGGAGCAGGTCGTCATCCCGGTCGCGTCCGGCTCGCAGCTGACCAAGGTGGACAAGGCCTTCCGCGAGCTGGTGTCACTGGACCTGGTCGACGACTCGCCGTACCGCATCTACGGCGCGCAGGCGACCGGCTGCTCCCCGGTGTCCCAGGCCTTCAAGGCCGGCCACGACGTCGTGCGTCCGGTGAAGCCGTCGACGATCGCGAAGTCGCTGGCGATCGGCAACCCCGCCGACGGGCCGTACGTCCTGGACACCTGCCGGCGGACCGGAGGCCTGGTCGAGGACGTCACCGACGAGGAGGTCGTCGAGGGCATCCGGCTGCTGGCCCGCACCGAGGGCATCTTCGCCGAGACGGCGGGCGGGGTGACCGTGGCCACGCTGCAGAAGCTGCTCGCTGCCGGCCAGCTCGACCCGGACGCCGACACGGTCGTCTTCAACACCGGCGATGGGCTCAAGACGCTGGACGCGGTCGCCCCGCACGTCGGGCCGGCCGCGACCATCCCGGCCTCCGCCGACGCCTTCACGGCGGCCGGTCTGGCCTGACACGGCCGGTATGACCGGGTTGGCGTGATCCGGGGACGCGCTCGCCGAGGTCACGAACCGATGTCGGTGAACTGCTGACGCGGGGCGGCGGCGCTCACTACGCTGCCGCTCGGTCGAGCCTCGAGAGCAACCGCACTTGCGCACGCGAGAACCCCAACCCTGCCGGGTCGGGTCGAGCACGACCCGGGTCCCGCGCGGTGCGTGACCTGTCGGCCCAGCACAGCAGGAGACGCACGATGGCTCAGGGCTCCGTCAAGTGGTTCAACAGCGAGAAGGGCTACGGCTTCATCGCTGTCGACGGTGGCGCGGACGTGTTCGTCCACTACAGCGCGATCCAGATGGACGGCTACCGCTCGCTCGAAGAGGGGCAGCGCGTGGAGTTCGAGATCACGCAGGGGCAGAAGGGTCCGCAGGCCGACTCGGTCCGCGCCGTCTGACCCCGACCACCAGGTTCGACCGGCCCGGCCCCCACGCGGGGGCCGGGCCGGCGTGCGTCTGGGAACGGTTGACAGACCGTCGCTGCCGGAGTCGTGTCAACCGGGAGGCCCGGACGTGCGAGTACGAGGTATGCCGACCGACCGAGCGGCCGCGACAGCGGCCCTCGCCACGAGGCGCGGCGCCGACCCGGCAGTCGAGGACGACCGTCTTCCGGTGGGCGCCACGCAGACCTTCGACGGCTTCTACCGGCGTGAGCTTCCGCGCCTGGTGACGTTCGCGGCCGCGCTGGCCGGGGCGGCCGCGGCCGACGATGTCGCCCAGGAGGCGATGCTCGCCGCCTACCGCCGGTGGGAGGTCGTCTCCCAGCTCGACCTGCCCGCCGCGTGGGTCCGTCGGGTCTGCGCCAACACCGCGACCTCGCTGCTGCGCCGCCGCGGCGCCGAGGCCCGGGCCCTGATGCGCCTGGGTGCCCGGAGGCAACAGCCGTTCGAGGTGCCCCCGGAGCCGGACAACTTCTGGTGCGAGGTCCGCCGGCTGCCGCGACGACAGGCACAAGCGGTCGCACTGGCGTACGTCTACGGCCTCGGGGTGAAGGACATCGCCGCCACCCTCGGCGTCGCCGACGGCACGGTGAAGGCCCACCTCTCCCGCGGCCGCGCCACCCTCGCGGCGCGCCTCTTCCGGACAGCTGAGGAGCAGGACGCATGAGTCTCGACGAGCTCGCCAGGACCGCGACCGAGCAGCTGTACGCGTCGGCGACCCGCGGCCTCGACCCGGCCGACATGCAGGCGCGGCTGCACCGCGGCCGCCGCCGCCGCGCCGGCGCCTGGACGGCGACAGCGGCCCTGCTCGTGGCCCTGCTGGCCGGCCTGCTCGCCGCCACCCCGTGGAACCGGCCGCCGGTGCCGGCGGACCGGGGCGGGCAGCTGCAGGTCGAGAACGTCGCTGCGTGCCGGCAGCCGGCAGTCACCTGCCTGGGCAACCGGCGGATCCGGGTCGCGACCGACATCCCTGTCACGGTCACGGTCCCGTCGACCTTCGCGCTGCAGGTCTTCGTCGTCCCGCAGGGGCTGGAGCTGTACCGGCGGGACGTGGACCGGGCCGGTGTCACGGTGATCGAGAACGCCCGCCCGGTCCGCTACGACGGCAGCTGGCGGCGCGATCCCGCAGCGGGGCGCACCGCAGCGAGCATGGCGCACTGGCTGGCCGGGCGGCCCTTCCTGCAGGGGACCCGGGTCACGTCCCGCCGGGTCGGCGGACGCACCGCGTGGCACGTCACGGGCACCTTCCGGCCCGGCGCTGCCCTTCCCGCAAGCAAGAACCAGAGCGACGTGGCCCCGACGTTCGCGCGGGGTGCCTTCACCAGTGGCGTCACCCCGGACCTCCCCGGCACCTTCACCCTGGTCGACCAGCCGCGCGGCGGGGTCACGGTCATCTGGTCCTGGACCTACGGCGGTGACCGGTCGTTGCTGCCGGGCAACCGGGTGATGGTGCAGGCGCTGCTCCGGGGCTGAGCGCCGCGCCTCTGCTCCGGCCGGAGCCTCCTGGCGGCTTGCACTCGGCAGGGTCGAGTGCTAATCATTGGGTTAGCACTCTGACAACCTGAGTGACAGAAAGACCGGATCCGGCCAGGTGAGGCCGGCGTCCCCGGCGACCACCGCCGCGGCGCCGACCGTCCGTCGCGGGCGCCACCGGATCCCATCCACCCCTACCGGGAGGACCGGAACCGCATGGCAAAGATCATCGCGTTCGACGAGGAGGCCCGCCGCGGCCTCGAGCGAGGCATGAACCAGCTCGCCGACGCCGTCAAGGTGACGCTCGGCCCACGTGGCCGCAACGTCGTCCTGGAGAAGAAGTGGGGCGCCCCCACGATCACCAACGACGGTGTCTCCATCGCCAAGGAGATCGAGCTCGAGGACCCCTACGAGAAGATCGGCGCCGAGCTCGTCAAGGAGGTCGCCAAGAAGACCGACGACGTCGCCGGCGACGGCACGACGACCGCGACCGTGCTGGCCCAGGCGCTGGTGCGCGAGGGCCTGCGCAACGTCGCCGCGGGTGCGAACCCGATGGCGCTCAAGCGCGGCATCGAGAAGGCTGTCGAGCGGGTGAGCGAGGAGCTCTCCAAGATGGCCAAGGACGTCGAGACGAAGGAGCAGATC
Organism: uncultured Actinomycetota bacterium; assembly: GCA_963807005.1. Taxonomy (GTDB): domain Bacteria; phylum Actinomycetota; class Actinomycetes; order JACCUZ01; family JACCUZ01; genus CAWDZK01. Next base: position 208,702 of record CAWDZK010000006.1, read on the forward strand.
GCCTCCACCGCCTCGATCTCCGCAGCTGACCCGGCCATCGGCGAGATGATCGCCGAGGCGATGGACAAGGTCGGCAAGGAAGGCGTCATCACCGTCGAGGAGAGCAACACCTTCGGCCTCGAGCTCGAGCTCACCGAGGGCATGCGCTTCGACAAGGGCTACATCTCCGGGTACTTCGTCACCGACCCGGAGCGCATGGAGGCCGTGCTCGAGGACCCCTACATCCTCATCGCGAACTCCAAGGTCTCGGCCGTCAAGGACCTGCTCCCGCTGCTGGAGAAGGTCATGCAGGGCGGCAAGCCGCTGGTCATCATCGCCGAGGACGTCGACGGCGAGGCGCTGTCGACCCTGGTCGTGAACAAGATCCGCGGCACCTTCCGCTCGGTCGCCGTCAAGGCGCCCGGCTTCGGCGACCGCCGCAAGGCCATGCTGCAGGACATCGCGATCCTGACCGGTGGCCAGGTCATCTCCGAGGAGGTCGGCCTCAAGCTCGAGAACGCCGGCGTCGACCTGCTCGGCCGGGCCCGCAAGGTCGTCATCACCAAGGACGAGACGACGATCGTCGAGGGCGCCGGTGACGCGGAGCAGATCGCCGGTCGGGTCAACCAGATCCGCGCCGAGATCGAGAAGTCGGACTCCGACTACGACCGCGAGAAGCTCCAGGAGCGCCTCGCCAAGCTGGCCGGCGGCGTCGCCGTCATCAAGGCCGGCGCAGCCACCGAGGTGGAGCTCAAGGAGCGCAAGCACCGGATCGAGGACGCGGTGCGCAACGCCAAGGCCGCCGTCGAGGAGGGCATCGTCGCCGGTGGTGGCGTCGCGCTCCTGCAGGCGTCGACCTCTGCGTTCGACAAGCTCGACCTCGAGGCCGACGAGCTCACCGGTGCGAACATCGTCCGCATCGCGCTCGAGGCACCGCTCAAGCAGATCGCGATCAACGCCGGTCTCGAGGGTGGCGTCGTGGTCGAGAAGGTGCGCAACCTCGAGGTCGGCCACGGCCTCGACGCGGCCACCGGTGAGTACAAGGACATGATCAAGGCCGGCATCATCGACCCGGCCAAGGTCACCCGCTCGGCGCTGCAGAACGCGGCCTCGATCGCGGCGCTGTTCCTCACCACCGAGGCGGTCATCGCCGACAAGCCGGAGAAGGCACCGGCCGGCGGCAACATGGGTGGCGGCGACGGCGGCATGGGCGGCATGGACTTCTAGGTCCGTCCGCACCAGCACGACCGGCACCACCTGCACGGCCGGCACGTCCCGACGGGCGGTCCCCTCCACGGGGGCCGCCCGTCGGTGTGTCCGGACCACGCGCGAGATACCGCCGATCGGCTCCAGTCCGCCGGGTTGCTAGGTTGTCCCGGCCCACGCAGACACGGGAGAGCCGCATGACTGAGCCGTACGACCACTTCCTCGACGCCTACGCGCGGCTGGTGGTGCGGGTCGGGGTGAACGTCCAGCCGGGACAGCGGGTGGTCATCACCGGGGCGGTCGAGCATGCGCCGGTCGCCCGGGCACTGGCCGCCGAGGCGTACCGGGTCGGCGCCAGCCTGGTCACGGTCGAGTACGACGACCAGCACGTGAAGCGGGCGGCGGCCGAGCTCGCTCCCGAGGAGTCGCTGGGCAGGGTGCTGCCGCACGAGGTCGAGGGCGTGCGCGCCTGGCGCGAGGACCGGCCGGCGATCATCTCGCTGACGGGCAACCCGAACCCCACGATCATGGATGGCCTCGACCCGGACCGCCTGGTGAAGATGCAGCCGGTCGAGCTGATGCGCGAGGCCATGCCGATCATCGCCACCAACACCGTCGCCTGGACGGTGGTGGCGGCCCCGAACGCCGGCTGGGCCCAGAGCGTGCTCGGGACGCCCGACGTCGAGCGGCTGTGGCAGGCGGTCGCGATCGCCACCCGGCTCGACCAGGCGGACCCGATCCAGTCGTGGCGTGACCACCTCGGCAAGCTCGCACTGCGCCGCGACATGCTCAACGCCCGCGGCTTCGACCGGATCCGCTACCGCGGCCCGGGGACCGACCTCACCGTCGGTCTGCCGCCGACCGCCAGCTGGATGGGGGGCGCGACGACGAACGCCGACGGCACCGAGTTCGTCCCCAACCTGCCCACCGAGGAGGTGTTCATCTCCCCGGACTGGCGACGCGCCGACGGGTTCGCGCGCACGACGGCGCCGTTCTTCCTGCCCGGCGTGAACGTCCTGGTGGAGGGCCTCGAGCTGGAGCTCGCCGACGGCACCGTCAAGGGCGCGAGGGCCAGCCGGGGTGAGCAGGTCGTGCACGCCCAGATGGACAGCGTCCCCGGCGCCCGGCACCTCGGCGAGATCGCCGTCGTCGACGGCGACTCCGCGGTGCGGCGGACCGACCTGACCTACGGCAACATGCTCTACGACGAGAACATCGGCTCGCACGTGGCCTGGGGCAACGGCTTCCCCACCAGCTTCGCCGGAGGTCTGGAGGCGACCCCCGAGCAGCTCCGGGAGGCGGGGATGAACTCCTCGCCCACCCACGTCGACGTGGTGGTCGGCAGCCCGGACGTCGAGATCGACGGCATCCAGGCGGACGGCACCGCCGTCCCGGTGACCCGAGGCGACGTCTTCGTCCTGTCCGAGGCCTGAGCCCGGCCGCACCGGAAGTCGATCACAAGTCGGCTGCAAGGGGTGTTCCTAGCCTGCTCCGCATGACCGTGACCCGAACCCCCGCTGCCACCGACCTCGACCCGGCGGTGCTCACCGCGGCCGGGCTGGACCGGGTCGCCGCCCTGGCGGCCGCCGAGCACGCCCGGGACCGGCGCCGGGACCACCTGCTCGGCCCCGCCACCGCCGACCCCTCCGTCGTCCGGCCGCTGCTCGACGGCCTGCACGGCACGCTGCTGCCCGGACCGGACCGGGTCGCGTCGGCCTGGCTGGGGCAGCCCGCCGGCGGGGCGATGGCCGCACCCGTGCACGGGGTCGTCGGCGATCCCGACGGCGTGCGGGCGGCCTACGCCGAGCAGGCCGCGGACTGGGTCGCCGCCGGCCACCGCACGCACACAGCCGTGGTCCGCGCCGCCGACCGGGAGCGCCATGACGCCCTGGTCGACCTCGGCTTCGGGCACGAGCAGGCCTATGCCGCGCTCGACCTCACGGCGCCCGCCACCGACACCGCCGCCGCGCCGGCCGACGTGGTGGTCCGACCCGGCACGCCGGAGGACCTGGCCGCGGTCGTGCGGCTGGCGCCGGTGATCGGCCGGCACCAGGTGACCGCACCCGTCTTCGCCCGGGTGGGGGAGGAGTTCTTCGACCAGCTCGAGCAGTCCCACCGCGAGGAGCTGGCCGACCCGGATGCGCACTACCTGCTCGCGGAGGCAGACGGTGTGGTGCAGGGCTTCGCGATCTGGTACGACGGCCTGGACGGCCCGTTCATGTCGGCGGACTGGGCCGAGCTCAGCGTCGCCGCTGTCGCGCCGGAGGCGCGGGGGCGGGGCATCGGGCTGGCCCTGACCGCGGCCGTGCTCGATGCGGCCCGGGAACGAGGCATCAGCCGCGTCGCCACCGACTGGCGCACGACCAACCTGCTGTCGTCGCGGTTCTGGCCGGCCCGCGGCTTCCGGGTGGTGGGGTACCGGATGGCCCGGACCATCGACGTCACGCCGGCCTGACGGCCCGGCGGCCCTCGCGGCTAGACGCCGCCACCGACGGCGGCTGCCTGCAGCGGCCGGAGCCAGACCGCCGCACCGGCGTCGAGGTGCAGCTCGGCGTCGCACTCGGCCGCCGCCTCCGGGTCGTGGGTGGCGAGCACCACGGCTGCGCCGCGCTCGGCCTCGGCCCGGAGCAGGGCGACCACCCGGGCCCGGTTGGCGGCGTCCAGCTCGCTGGTCGGCTCGTCGGCCAGCACGACCGTTCCCCGCTGCGCGAGGCCGCGGGCGACGGCGACCCGCTGCTGCTGTCCGCCGGAGAGCTCCTCGATCAGCTGGTTGCCCGCGGCGCCCAGCCCGACCGACTCCAGGGCGGCGGCGGCCCGCGGGCCGGCCTCAGCCGTGTCGACGCCAACGGCGAGCAGCGGTACCACGACGTTCTCGGTCGCGGTGAGGACGCTGGCCAGCGCGTTGTCCTGTGGGATGAGCACCACACCGGCGGCGCTGGTGTGGTCCCGGTCGCGGGGCGGGCGGCCGCCGACGAGCACCTCGCCGCGGGCCGGACGGACCAGTCCCGCGAGCACCCACAGCAGGGTGGTCTTGCCGGCACCGGACGGCCCGGTCACCGCGACCATCCGGCCCGGGACCGCCCGCAGGTCGACGCCGGCGAGCACCTCATGTCCCTCGTAGTCGACGTGCACGTCCCGCGCGACGATCTCGGTCGGGTCGGTGGCGGCGGCCGTCATCGGAGGCTCCCTTCGCCGGTCTCGGTGTCGGTGCGGTCCAGCCGGACGGCGGCGTCGTCGACGATCGTGACGCGCAGCAGGGAGCCGGGCGGGACCCGCTCGAGCACGTCGGGCGGCAGGGTGAGCGAGCCGTCGCGTGCCACCACGGCGTACTCCTCGCCGCGGCGACCCTCGGCGCCCACCCGTCCGTCGCGGATGGTCACCGTGCGCGGCAGCCGCTCGGCGACCTCCGGGTCGTGCGTGACGGCCACGACGGTGGTGCCCAGGTCGCGGTTGATGTCGGTGACCGCGGCCAGCACCTCGTCGCGGCCCTCGTGGTCGAGCTGGCTGGTCGGCTCGTCCAGCAGCAGCAGACCGGGTCGCGCGGCGAGCCCGACGCCGACGGCCAGCCGTTGCCGCTGCCCGGGGGAGAGATGGGTCAACGCGGTGTGCGCCTCGTCGGCGAGCCCGACCAGGTCCAGCACCTCGCGCGGCTCGAGCAGCAGGACCGGGGCGCCGTCGTCGTCCTTGCGCGCCAGCCTCCTGGCGCCCCGCTGAGCGAACCGCACGTTGTCGATCGGGTTCGCGTACGGCAGCAGGTTGCGCATCGCCCCCTGGAGGACGACACCGACGTCAGCGGCACGCATCCGGGCCAGCCCGTGCTCGTCCATCCGGGCGATCTCGTGCCTCCCGACGGCCAGCCGGCCGGCGCTGGGCCGCAGCAGGCCGGCGAACAGGTTGAGCAGCGTGGACTTGCCGGAGCCGGAGGGTCCCAGCAGGCCGACGACCTCCCCGGCGGCGACGTCGAGGTCGACCCCGGACAGGGCGACGACGTCGTTGCCCTCCAGCCGGTAGATGTGGACCAGCCCGTGGCAGGACACCGGGATCCCGCTCATGCCGCGCTCCCGTCGCCGAGGTGGGGACTCATCGGACTCCTTCCCGCAACCGGTCGTGGCGACCGGTGCGCAGCTGCAGCGCGGCGACGACGAGGCCGACGCCTACCAGGAGCAGGCCGAGGCCGCCGACTGCGGCCCACGCGGTGGCGGCGTCGGGAACGTAGCGGACCTCGACGAACGCTGACGGGTCGTCGAACTGTGGCAGCGCCGGGAGCACCACCCAGCTGGCGACCAGCGCGGCGCCGGCGCCGCAGAGCAGCGCCACGACGACGGTGCCGACGTTCTCGCGCAGCAGCAGTGCGCGGACGGTGCGCCGGCGCAGCCCGACCACCCGCAGCGCGGCGACCTCGTAGGCGCGCTGGCGCCGGCCGACGTACGCCGCGACCAGAAGCGCGCCGACCGCGACCACGACCGCCGAGGCGCCGCACACCAGCAGCAGCCGGAGCGCGAGGACGGCGCCGTCACCGGCGTAGACCCGTTCCAGCTGACCCCGGCTCTCCCGGCGCAGGACGGTGACGCCGTCCTCCTTCAGCGACCCCAGCAGCGCCGCCTCGGCGGTGGGGTCGTCGCGGGCCAGCCAGACCTCCCGGTCCCCCAGCGCGGCATCCTCGTCCAGCCGCAGCGCCAGGTCGAGGTCGACCAGGGCCGCGGACCGGCCGAGCCGCGGGATGTAGGCGGCCTGGTGGGTGGTCTCGTAGCGGGTCGGCCGGCCGTCGAGACCGGTGGTCTGCTCGGCGGGCAGGGCGCCGGCGTCCGGCTCGGTTCCGCCGGCTGGCGTGCCGACGTACGCCGGCAGCGGCTCGGGGGAGTCGCCGCGCACGATCGCGGCGAACGGGCCGCCCGGGACGCGGACCTCGGCCCGTAGCCCGTCGGTGCCCGGCGTCAGCCGCACCTCCGGGCCGCCGACGGTCGGGGCCCCCGGGCGCCAGGCCCGGGCGGCGTCGAAGCCGGCCGGCACGACGCTCCGGCCGCCGCCTGGCGGGGTGTGGGCGAGCGAGCGCAGCACCAGGGTGGCGGTGGCGCTCTCGATGTCGGTGCCGGGGTGGTCGACCGCCAGCGAGACGAGCCGGCAGCCCGCGGTGCAGGCGTCCGGCAGCTCCGCGCGGTAGGCGTGCGCGCCGCGGCGGAGCTGGCCCAGGTCGAGCCGCTCCACGGTGCCGTCGTGGTCCACCTCGGCGGTGAGCCGGAGCGGCGAGGGCGACGCCAGCTCCTGCAGGTCGACGGTCACCTCGAGCCGGCCGGGACCGAGCCGGACGGACGGGGGCAGAGGCGGGCGGAGCACCCTCGCCACCGGCCGGGTGGGCCTGGCGGCCGGGGCACCCCACTCGAGGACGCGGTCGGCGCGGGTCGAGTCGACGGCGAGCAGCCGGGCGTCCTGGCTGCTGGTCATCACCTGGACCGCCGCCATCGCGTAGTCGCCGGCCGGGTCGGCGGCCCGGACCGCGTCGAGCAGGGCGCGGTGGCTCGGGGCGCGCACCTGCAGGACCACCTCCGCGCCCGTCTCGGCCGCGGCCCGCTCGTTCCGGTTGCGTTCGGCGACGGTCCAGGCCTGCACCCCGACGAGCAGGAGGCAGGTGGCCACGGCGAGGACCGACGCGATCCGCGCCGTGCCCGGTCGTCGCGCCACGCCGGCCCAGCCGACCGCGCCGGCGGCCCGGCCGCGACCGAGCGCCCGGGCCGCCCGTCGTCGGGCCACCCGGACCAGGACCCGGGCGGCGAGCAGGCCCCCGGCCACCGCGACCATTCCCGGTGCCAGCAGGGCCACCGGGCTCGGCCGTCCGCCGCGGTCGCTCACCAGCTGCACCACACCGGCCACCGCCAGCACCACCACGACGCCCTCGACCAGCCCGGCGCGGCGGCCGGCCCGCCGCGGGGGGACCCGGCGCAGCAGCTCGGCGACGGGGCGGCGGAACACCTGTCGCGACGACAGCGCTGCCGTCAGCACGCCGCCGGCAACGGTGCCCAGGACGGTGAGCAGGACCGTCGAGGTGAGGACGACCTCGGTGCCGGGTGCGAACACCCGAGGCCCCGCGCCGCGTACCGCCAGGTAGCCGACCACGGTTCCCAGCGGCGCGGCCACGAACAGCAGCAGAAAGACCTCGGCCAGCCCGAACCGCCGGGTCTGCCGGGCGGTCAGCCCGCGCAGCTTCGCCAGCCCCAGCTCGGGGGAGCGCTCCTCGGTGGCCGACCCCACGACGAGGAACAGCGTCCACCAGCTCAGCAGCACGAGCTGGGTGACCGCGAGCGGGGCGGCGATGCGCACCAGCGCGCGTCCGTCGTCCGCCCGGGCCAGCGCGGCCGGCAGCTGGGAGTAGGTCGTGAGCTGGTAGGCCGTGTTGACGTCGCCGAGCCGCCGGATCTCGCGGCGCAGCTCGGTCGCGTCGTCGAGGCGTACCCGGTCGGGCAGCACCGGGATGTCCACGGTGTAGGTGGTGATCCGGCCGAGGTCCGCGCCCCCCGGGCCGACGAACACCGGGTCGGCCTGCGGCGGCGCCTCGCCGAGCCCGCGCGGTGACGCCTGCGGGTAGTACGACGAGAAGTACGGTCGGCCGGCCCAGTACGGCGACTGCACCGGGACCGGGTCGAACGTCCCGACGACGCGGACGTCGAGCACCGGCGGGACGCCGTTCTCGAGGGTGGCGGAGTCCGGCAGCTCGATCCGCACCGAGCCGCCGAGCCGGCCGCCGACCAGCTCTAGGCTGCGCCGGGTGACGATGCCCTCGTCCGGCCCGGTGGGGCAGCGGCCGGCGGCGAGGCTGAGGTGGGCGCAGACGCCCGCCCGCTCCACGACCTGACCGACGACCTCGCCGCCGGCGAACGGCCCCGCCGTCGGCGCGTAGCTGCCGGAGCCGGTGTAGGCCAGCCGGGCCGGCCCGAACGCGCGGTGGGTGAGCACCTGGGCGACCTTGCGCACCTCGAACCGGCCGTCCTCGGCCGCGCCGAAGCCGACCCCCGCGCCCGAGCTGGGCACCCCCACCTGGACGGACAGCGTGAACGCGTCGGCCCGCCGCAGGGTGTCGCGGACGATCGACTCCTCGGCGGCCCGGGAGTACAACGGTGCCACCACCGAGGCCGCGCTGGCCACGGTCGCCAGGACCAGGACGATGACGGCCGTGCTCCGGCGGAACCACAGGCCGGCGAGGGCGAGCCGCAGCGTGGTGGCCCGGCCGGCGCTCATCGGCCCTCCCGCAGCCGTGCGGGCACCGCGGCGGCGCCCAGCGCCCGGCCGACCGCGATCGACACGGCGGCCAGCAGCACCAGCGCGCCGAGGGCGGCTGCCCCGACCGCGGTCCACGCCGGTCCCAGCGCCAGGACGGCCTGCCGGTCCGGGGTCGCGAACAGCGGGACGTCCGGCAGCGCGACCTGCGCTGCGACGAGGCCGAGCGTGGTGCCGGCGACGACGCCGAGCACCGCCACGACCAGGTGCTCGCGGACGGACGCGCTGCGCACCGTGGCCGCCGGGACGCCGACCAGCCGCAGCCCGGCCAGGTCCCGGGCCCTGGTGGCGCCGGAGGTGGCGACACCGACCACGAGCACCGCAGCCGCGAGCACCACCGCCACCACACCGGCCAGCACCGCGAGCCGGAGCGCCAGCGCCGGCCCCTCGGCGGCCAGCTCCGCCACGTGGTCGCCGGTGCTGTCGCGGTCCAGCACCTGCAGGCCGTGGTCGGCGAGCTGCCGTCGCAGCCGCGCCTCGCGGACCGGGTCGTCGGTCGCGAGCCACACGTCGTACGTCGTGGCGGCACCGCCGCCGGAGGGTGAGGCGCCGGCGAGGGACCGCAGGTCGGTGAGGACCCCGCGTGGCCCGGAGCGCGGGATGCGCGCGAGCCGCCCGGTGACCTGGAACAGGTGCTCCCCGCCGGCCAGGTCGGGCGCGATCCGCGGCGCGGCCGGCTGGCCCGGCCCGGCCCGGAACTGGACCGACAGCGACCCGGCCGCCAGGGCCGGGGTGAGGGCGGGGACGTCACCCCGGCGGACCTCGAAGCTCGCGAAGCTCTCCGGGTCGATGACGGTCAGCGGTGGCCCGGGGCGCACCTCGGCCGTGCTGACGTAGTTCTGCGGCATCGCGACCTGCCAGGCGGTGGCGGTGCTGGGGCCCAGGTCGACCGGACGGCCGTCCACGGCCACCTCGTCGACCGCCAGCGAGATCCGCACCGGGTAGGAGTCGCCCAACGCGCGCTCGATGACGAACGAGGTGAGGGTGCAGTCGGCGCAGTCGAGCGCGGCCCGGTAGGTGTGCCGACCGGCGCGCAGCCGGCCGAGCGGGAGGTAGCGGGTGTCCTCCCCCCGTGGGGTCACGAGGGCGGCGAGCGACAGCGGTTGCGGATCGCCGTCGAACCCGGCCGGACGCGACAGCGGCGCGACCGTCCAGCTGGCCTCGATCGTGAGCCGGCCTCCGTCCGAGGGCAGCGGCACCGGGTCGACGACGCGCGGCTGCAGGGAGGCGACCGCCCGGGGGGCCGGCGCGGGTGCGGCGCCGGGCGCCCACTGCGCGATCCGGCGGAACGCCGCGGGCTCCACCGCGGTCGTCACCGGGCCGGCCGGGGTCGCCGACCGGCTGACCACGACGGGGGTCGCGAACCGGCCGCGCGGGTCGATGTCGAGCAGTGCCGTGCGCAAGGCGGTCGGCCCCGCCGCGTCGACGGTGAGCACGACCGGCGCCCCTGCCTCGACCTCCGCGCGGGTCTGGCGGTTGCGGGTGGACACGGTCCACGCGTCCACGGCGAACACCAGCAGCGCGCAGGCGACGGTGACGATCGCGATCAGCCGGCGCAGGGCCGGCCGCCGGGCGATCTGCAGCGCGGCGAGGGCCCACGACACCCGGCCGCCGCGCAACGCGGCGCGGGCCAGTGGCCCGGCTGTGGGGATGGTCGCCTGGGCCAGCAGCAGGCCGCCGGCGATCGCGAGCAGCCCGGGGGCGAGCAGGGCCACACCGCCGCCGGCTCCCGAGCGCAGCGTCACCAGGCCGGCGACGGCCGCGGCCACGACCACCCCTTCGACCAGCCCCACCTGCACCGACGATGCCCTCGGCGGGACCCGCCGCAGCAGCGCGGTGAGCGGCTGCCGCAGCGTCGGCGTGGCAGCGGCGAGGATCGCGGCCAGCCCGACGACGACCGACGCGCCGACTGCCAGTGCCACCGGCGGCCGGGCTTCCGGCCCGACCCCGGGCTGCAGCCAGGCCCGGGCGGCACCCGCGACGACGGCCCAGCCCAGGCCCGCGCCGAGCGCCGCGCCCAGCAGCACGAGCAGGCCGAGCTCGCGGAGCAGCATCGTGGCGGCGCCGACCGTGCCGTGCCCGCGCAGCCGGGCGAGGGCGATCTCGGGCCTTCGCTGCTCGGCCGCGGCCGCGCAGACGAACGCGAGCACGACCACCCCGAGCACGGCGAGCTGGACGGCGAGCAGGGGGATGACGGTGCGGGCCTGGTCGCGCTGACCGGCGGTGGAGTCGAGGAGAGCGTCGATCGGGCTGACCGCGGAGGCGCCGACGGTCCGGGCCCGCGCGTCGGCAGCCTCGGTCGCCGCCCCGACCCGCGCGAGGTCGTCGAGGGTGAGCCGGTCCGGCAGCAACGCGACGTCGAGGTGGGTGCGCAGGCCCGGCCACCGCTGGGCCGCGAGGGTGGCCCACGGGGTGAGGACGTCGTCGAGCTCGCGGACCGCCGGTGCATCACTTCGGGGGCGCGCAGTCGTCGTGCGCCGGACCCGGCCGGCCCAGTAGTCGCTCGCGGCGTCGAGGACGCCATAGGTGCCGACGACGGTAACCGAGCCACGTACCGTGCGGTCCCCCGCTCCGCCTGCGGTGACGCCGAGCCGGTCACCGGTCCGGACCCCCAGCGCGCTCGCCGACCGGTGGCTCAGCATCGCCTCGTCGGCGGACCGGGCGCAGCGCCCGTCGACCACCTGGACCTGCCCGCAGACCCCGTCCCGGCTGGTGAGGCGGGCGCGCGCCGGCCCGGCCGGCGCGCGGACGACGACGGACACGTCGGCACCGCGCACCGGGTCGCCGAACTGCGCCGGGAGCGTGCCCCGCACCAGCCGCGCGAGCCGGGCGGGCGAGGCCGGTCCGGTCGAGGCGTCGGTGACGACCAGCGTGCGCCCGGTCGCCGGTGCCTCGGCCACGACGGTGCGCAGGACCGACTGCTCGACCGCGCGGGCGTACAGCGGGCCGAGCGCAGCGGAGGCCGTCACGACCGCGGCCAGCACGACCACGAGCAGCGCCTGGCGTGGGCGATGGCGCAGCGCGGCGACTGTCACCCCGCCCGCCGACATGCCCTGCGCCTCCCCGACCCGGTGCCACCGCGCTCTGCTCGGGCGGAGCGAACGCGGCGCGTTCGGTGCGGTGCCCGGGTCGGTGCGCTGACACCGTGCCGCACCGGTCCGGCCGGTGCCGAGAGCCGGGCGGGGATCGTGACGGAATCGTTGCGGCGTCGACCGGCCGTGTCACAGGCCGGTGGCAGGGTGCAGGGTCAGCCGTGGAACATGCCGGCGATCCTCCGCTCGGTCTCGTCGTAGCCCTGGCCGGCCTGCGACAGCAGCTGGCTGATGCCGCCCAGGGCCTGCTGCAGGCCCTGGGCGTTGCGGCTCCAGTCGTCGTAGAGCGCCTGGAACCGGTCCTGGGCCGCGCCCGACCAGGTGCCGCTGATCGGCAGCACCCGGCCGCGCAGGCTGCCGAGCTCGGCCTCGATCTGGCCGGCTGTGCCGTTGACCTGCTGGGACAGCGCGAGCAGCTCGGCCGGGGTGACGCGGAAGGCGGTCATCAGGTCCTCCAGAGGTTCGGGGTTGGTGCGTCGAACCTAGGAAGAACCGCCGCGTGGGCCGTGGAGTTGTGCACAGCCTCGCCCCCCATCCCCCGCCGATCCTGGCGAGACCGGTGTCAGCAGCGGTCGAGGGCGCCCACCGGGGCGACGACGACACCGGCCTCCTCGCAGACCCAGTGCGGGTCCTCGCCCAGGTCGGGGGCGACCCGCAGCTCGTGCGGCGCATCCGGGTCGTCCGGGTCGTCCGGGTCGTGCAGGTCGTGCGGGGCGGTGCACAGCGGCCAGCGGCCGACCCGCTCGAGCAGCGCCTCCTGCACGTCCTGGGCGACCAGGCACGCGGCGTACGCCGCCCCCTCGGGCCACTGGTCGACCCACCAGCGCCGGGCGGTGAGGACCTCGTCGACCACCGAGACGGTGGCCGCGCTGGCCAGGCCGCGGGCCGCCAGGTCGTGCAGCACCCGGGCCCGGGCCTCGAGCAGCGCGTCGGTCACGCCACCATCATCCGCTGCGCGAGGATCGGGGGATGGCGATCCTGGTCGACACGCCCATCTGGCCCTTCCGCGGCCGGCTCTGGTGCCACCTGGTGAGCGACACGTCGTATGACGAGCTGCACGTGCTGGCGGGGCAGCTGGGCATCCCCCGGCGCGGCTTTCAGGGGGACCACTACGACCTGCCCGCCGAGATGCGCGACGCGGCCATCGCCCTGGGGGCGGTGCCCGTCTCCGGCCGCGAGCTCATCACCCGGCTGCGCGAGTCCGGTCTGCGCCGCCCGCACCGGCACTAGTCAACGGCACCCGATGGCCGGGCCGCCATCCAGAGGCCGGTCACCGACCGCCGGCGTCGAACGGCGGCGGGCCGAGGATCTCGATGCCGCCGGCCCGCTCTGCGGCCGCGCGCACCCGGTCGAAGTCGACCCGCCGCTCGGTCGTGTCGGTCAGCGGCTCACTGGCCTCGAAGTAGAACTCCTCGCAGGTGCCCGGCGTGTGCAGCGTCAGGATCGTGGCCGTGGGCGAGACCACCATGAAGGCGTGCGGGACGCCGCGGGGGGCGAGGACGAGCGCGCCGGCATCGGCCCGGTACTCGACCCCGTCGAGGTGCACGAGGATCTCGCCGGCGACGACGTACAGCGACTCGTCCGCCGGGTGTGTGTGCAGCGGGGTGCGCTTGCCGCCGTCCATCACGTCGGTGAACAGCAGGTAGGCGCCGCCGGTGTCCTCGGCCCGGGCCAGCCAGGTGTGCTCCCCGCCGCCGTGGAACCAGCGCCGCTCGGCTTCGTCGGCGCGGTGGACGAACGGGCTGAGCGTGGGCGCGACTGGCATGACGACTCCGGAAGGCTTCGTGGTACTGATGTACCACGAAGGACACTGGCGTACCGTGATGGGCGTGTCAAGCCCCTACGTCGAGTCCGGCCGGTCGGCCCAGAAGCGACGGACCAGGGACGCCCTGGTCGAGGCCGCTCGGGAGCTCGTCGCGGAGGGCCTGGACGCCACGGTGGAGCGGGCGGCGGAGCGGGCAGCGGTGTCCCGGACCACCGCCTACCGGTACTTCCCGAACCAGCGTGCGCTGCTGCTGTCGGCCCACCCCGAGACCGGCGCCGCAAGCCTGCTGGGCACCGATCCGCCGGAGGCCGTGTCCGAGCGCCTGGACGCCGTCATCGACCGCTTCACCGCCCTGGTCGTGGACACCGAGGCCGCCCAACGAGCCATGCTGCGCCTCTCGCTCGACCCCCGGCCGGCCGACCAGGCGCCGCTGCCGCTCCGGCAGGGCCGGGCGATCGGGTGGATCGCCGAGGCGCTGCACCCGCTGGTCGACGAGCTGGGCGAGCGCGAGGTCGACCGGCTGGTGCTGGCGATCCGCAGTGCCACCGGCATCGAGGCCCTGGTCTGGCTGACCGACGTCGGCGGGCTCTCCGCGAGCGAGGCCGCCGAGGTGATGCGGTGGTCGGCCCGCTCCCTGCTGCACGCGGCCCGGGCGCAGTCGCCGCCCCCGGTCAGCCCCCGGCGCCGAGGTCGTGCAGCTCGGCGGTGACGTTCACCCGGGCTGGCTCCTCCCACTGCCGGCGGCCGAGCTCGGTGCGGAACAGCGTCGGCCGGTCGAGCAGGCGGCGCAGCACCCCGGCCCGGCCGGCGGCAAACGTCGCGTCGTCGACGTGGGCGTACTCGCGGCGGACGCCCTCGACGTACGACGAGTAGCGCAGCTCGCCGGCGGCGAGGACGGCAAGGTCGGCGTCGCACAGCACCGCGCCGTCGGCGTCGTCGGGCTCGACGTCGTGCGTGGCCGTGAGCCGCACCAACCGGGCGACCTCCTCGACCCGGTCCGGGTCGAGGTCGAGCGCACTGAGCGCCGTGGTCGCCAGGTCGGCGCTGCGCTGTTCGTTGTCGGGGGCGGCCGGGTCGTAGACCGCGTCGTGGAACCACGCCGCCAGCCGGACGGTGTCCGCGTCCGCCGCCTCGGCCGCGAGGCCGCCGACGCGCGCCAGCACCTCGTCGAGGTGGGCCAGGTCGTGGTACGCGCGGTGCGGCTCGGCCCACCGGCCGAGCAGTGCGGCCCCCGCGCCGGCGACGTCGCCACGCGCGCCGACCCTGCGGCACAGCTCGATCCAGTCCACGGCGAGGTGTCGCATCGGGGACACCTCAGGCCGCCAGCTCGTCGGGCAACGGCCGGGAGTGCACGACGGTCAGGCCCGACACCGCGCGGGTGAGCACCACGTAGAGCCGGCGCAGGCCCTGCCAGGTCGACGGCTCCCCCTCGACGATCGCGGCCGGCTCCACCACCAGCACGTGGTCGTACTCCAGGCCCTTTGCCAGCGACGCCGGGACCAGGACCACCCGGGCGTCGGTGTCGTGCCGGCCGAGGACGTCGTGCGGGACGCCGAGGACCTCCGACAACGCGCCGACGCCTGCGTCGGCGACCACGACCCCGACCGACCCCGGATCGGCCAGCACCCGGTCCAGCTCGGTGGCCACGGCCGCGGCCACGTCCTGTGCACCGACGACGTCGAGGCGCCCGTCGTTCTCGCGCACGGACTCCGGTGCGTCCACGCCGGGCGCGATGTGCGGCAGCAGCCGGGCGGCGAACTCGATCACGGCCGCGGGAACGCGGTAGCCGCGGGAGAGCACCTCGACGTGGGCGTCCGGCTTGCCGAGGTGCTCGAGGGTCCGGTCCCAGCCCGAGGTGGCCCAGGGCGTGGTGCCCTGCGCGATGTCACCGAGCACGGTGGCGGCGGCGGTCGAGCACCGTCGCCCGACGGCGCGCAGCTGCATCGGCGAGAGGTCCTGGGCCTCGTCCAGCACGACGTGGCCGAGGCTCGGCACGCGCTCGACGAGGTCGGCGGCCTCGTCGACCAGGACGGCGTCGGCCAGCGACCACCGTGCGCTCTTCGGGCCACGAGCCGGCCTCGGCCAGAGCAGCGTGGCCTGCTCCTCGGCGGTCAGCACGCCGTCTGCCGCGGCGGCCAGCGCCTCGGCGTCCGAGAGCAGGCGCAGCACGACGCGCACCGGGTCGACCGCCGGCCACAGCCGGGCCACCGCGGAGCGAACGGGGGCGCTGCGGGCCACGGTGTCCTGGACCCGGTCGTCGGGGGACTCGCCGGCCGCCTCCATCTTGGTGAGCACCGCGTGCGCCAGCCGCTGGGCGAGCATCGCGCGCGCGGCGCCGTACCGGACGTCGCGGGAACGCAGCTCGGCCACGATCTCGGCCAGCTCGTACGTCGGCACCCGCCAGCGGCGCGAGCCGGTCGTGACGACCACCGGCTCGGTCGGCTCGGCCAGGCCGGCGTGCACGGCGTTGTCGATGACCCTGGCCATCCGCGGGTCGCCCTTGAGGGTCGCGACGGCCGGGGGGTCCTCGACCCGTACGTCCACCCGCTCCCCGACCAGCTGGTCGAGGGTGAGCTGGCGCACCTCGACCTCGCCGAGGGCCGGCAGCACCGCAGAGATGTAGCGGAGGAACGTGGTGTTCGGGCCGACGACGAGGACGCCGCCGCGCCGCAGCCGGTCGCGGTGGGTGTACAGCAGGTAGGCCGCGCGGTGCAGCCCGACGGCGGTCTTGCCGGTGCCCGGGGCGCCCTGCACGCAGATCGTCTCGCTCACGTCGGCCCGCACGATGACGTCCTGCTCCGGCTGGATCGTGGCGACGATGTCGCGCATCGGACCCACCCGGGGCCGCTCGATCTCGGCGGCGAGGATCCGGCTCCTGCCGGTGCGCTCGCCGGAGTCGAGCAGGTGCTCGTCCTCGTACGCCGTGATCCGCCCGCGGTCGTAGCCGAACCGGCGCCGGAGGGCGACGTGCATCGGCTCGGTGCGGGTGGCCCGGTAGAACGGCGTCGACACCTCCGCGCGCCAGTCCACGACGACCGGGTCGCCCTGGTCGTCGTGCACGTGCCGGCGGCCGATGTAGAAACGCTCGTCCCCGTGCTCGGCGGTCGGGTCGAGGTCGAGCCGGCCGAAGAACAGCGGCGTCTCGGGGTCGTCGGTCAGTGCCTGCACCCGCCGGTACAGCGAGGAGGCCAGGTAGGCCTCCGACACGGCGTCGCCGCCGCGGGCGTCGAGCGCCAGCGTGGTGGCGCGCATCGCCGCGAGGTCGGCGCGGGCCGCGGCCAGGTGGGCCTGCTCCGCGGCGAGCGCGGGGTCGGTGGTCGGTTCGTTGCTCGGGCGGATGGGGTCGGTCGTCGGCTCCGGTTCGGTGGGCAGTCCGGCGGACATGCGGCGGCACGCCTCTCGTCTCGTCGGCAGCACGCGGCTGCCGAGGTCGTCGCTCGGCTCGTCGTGGGAAGGGGGGCGCAGCAGCGTACTGCTCCGACCGGGTCGGCGGGTAGCCGGTTCTGCACCGCCGCGGACGACGCGACGTCGTCACCCCGAGCGCCAGGGGGCCGGCGAGGAAATTGCTCGATGTCGCCTCTTGTCAGGGCTGGCGAGCGAGGCGCAAGGTGCAGGGGCCCCCGCCCCCATCCACCCAGGAGGACGCATGCGCGTGATCCGCTCAGCCCTCGTCGCGGTGGCCGTCGGAGCGATGACCCTCGCTCCCGGCCTGGCCGCCGCCGCACCCAGCCCCGTCGACTCCGAGGTGACGGTCGGCAGCGACGACCGCTACTTCTCGCACAACAAGCAGAACGAGCCCGGTGTCGCCGTCAACCCGGTCAACCCGATGCAGGTGGCGGCCGGTGCCAACGACAACATCGACATGGAGCAGTGCAACGCGGGCGACCCGAAGACCTGCCCGTTCACCGCGGGGGTCGGGGTGTCCGGGATCCAGCTGTCGACCAACGGCGGCGCGTCCTGGACCCAGCCGACCTACCAGGGCTGGTCGGCCCGCACGCCGAGCTGCCGGCCGGCGCCGGGCACCAGTCCCGGCTGCCAGCCCGCCGTGGGCCCGATCGGGACCCTGCCCAGGTACTACGAGAACGGCCTGGTCTCCAACGGCGACCCGGAGCTGGTGTTCGGCCCGGTCCCCGACGGCCACGGCGGCTTCACCTGGAGCGGCCAGCGGCTCTACTACGCCAACATCGCGACGAAGTTCCCAGGGCAGGAACCGTTCAAGGGTGACGCCGCGATCGCGGTGTCGCGCAGCGACGACTTCGCGGCGACCTGGAAGGACCCGGTCATCGTCACCAAGCAGAACAGCGCGCTGTTCAGCGACAAGGAGCAGATCTGGGCCGACAACGTGTCGCGAAGCCCGTACTTCGGCAACGTCTACGTGTGCAACGTGGGGTTCCGCGGCAACTCCGGTGCGGAGCCGGTGCTGTTCGCCCGCTCCACCGACGGCGGCGACACCTGGTCGACCCGGCAGCTGACGCCGGCGACCAACAACAGCCAGACCGGTGGTCGCCAGGGCTGCGCGGTCCGCACGGACAGCAAGGGCGTGGTCTACGTCGTGTGGAGCGGCTACGACAAGCAGCGCGCCACGGGCGTCTTCTACCAGGCAAGGTCCTTCAACGGCGGTGCCAACTTCGAGCGGCCCCGGGCGATCGTGGACACGGCGGGCATCGGGCAGTTCGACCCCGTGCAGGGCCGCTTCACCATCGACGGCGTCGCGGGCGCACGCACCGACGTGTTCCCGAGCATCGACATCGCCAACGGCGCGCCCACCGGCTCGGACGCCACCGATGTGGTCGTGGTCGGCTGGTCGGACGACCGGGCCGGGCAGGACAACGAGAAGGCCTACCTGATCCGGTCGACCAACGGTGGCCAGAGCTACACCGCGCCCAGGGTGGTCTCCACCGCGGGCGACCGCGCCAACCAGCCGGCGGTCGCGATCTCGCCTAACGGCACCGACGTGTACGTCGTCTACAACGCGTACGGGGTGCCGTGGCAGGGCACGACCGGTTCTCCCCGCCCGATGCGTGGCGTCGTGACGCATGTCGCGTCCGGCGGTACCGGCGCGGTGACCGAGCTGCACCGCGGAGCGGTGGGCGACGCCCGGGGGTCCAGCGCCAACGGGCTGACGGCAGAGTTCCTCGGCGACTACAACTACGCCTTCGCCACCCGTGCCGCCGGCGTCGCCGTCTGGAACGACGTCCGCGACGCCGCCGACTGCCCGCTGGTCGACGCCTACCGGCAGGCCATCGCCAACGCGGTCGCGAGCGGTGCGATCGGGCCGGTGGAGGTCGAGGAGCAGGAGGACCGCGACGCGGCGGTCGAGGCGGCCGCGACCCTTCCGGGGGAACGGCCGTCACCCAACATCGACTGCCCGCAGGGCGGAACGGTCGCCTTCGGCAACACCAGCATCTACGGAGGGACCTACACGCCGTAACCGGCTCGACGAGCGCCCGGACGGAAATTCCGTCCGGGCGCTTGCCGTGTCGTGCGGCGCCAGGTACCTTGTGACGCATGGAACCGGCGGTCGCGAACGTCGCCACCCAGCTCCGGCGGGGGGTCCTGGAGCACTGCGTCCTCGCGGTGCTGGCCCGGTCGCCGGAGTACGCGTTCGAGCTGGTCCGCCGGCTGTCCGAGGTCGACGGGCTGGTCACCAGCGAGGGCACGATCTACCCGTTGCTCTCCCGGCTGCGTCGTGACGGCCTGGTCGTCACGACGTGGCAGCCCTCGGATGCGGGTCCCCCGCGCAAGTACTACGACCTGACCGACGCCGGTCGGCGCGCACTGGACGCGTTCGCGGCGGAATGGGCCACGTTCACCGACGGCGTCGACGACCTGCTCCGGCAGGCTGCCGCCGACCGCAGGAGAGGAGCACGAGGTGACCGACGTGACAGCTGACCGGAACGCCGATCCCGTCGACCAGCCGCTGGTCCGGGACTACCTGACCCGGCTGGAGGACGCCTGCCGTGCGCTGCCGCCGGACCGTCGGGCGGAGGTGCTGGCCGACGTCCGCGAGCACGTCCGCCAGGCGGTGGTTGCCGAGCAGGAGGCCGGGAGCAGCCCCGAGGTGGCCGTGCGCACCGCGCTCGACCGCCTCGGTCCGCCGGAGGAGATCGCCCGCGCCGACGCCGACGACGCCGTGCCGCCCAGGTCCGATCGCGCGCCTGGGGCGATGCAGCGCTACGGCGACCCGGTCGCCGTCGTCCTGCTGCTCTTCGGCGGCTTCCTGCTCGGCGTCGGCTGGCTGGTCGGGGTCGTGCTCCTCTGGGCCTCGGACAGCTGGCGGACGCGGGAGAAGGTTCTCGGCACGCTGGTCTGGCCGTTCGGGTACGCCGGCGTGCTGATCCTCGGGGGCGCAGCCGCCCTGACCGGCGGTGAGGTCTGCACCACCGTCGAGACGTCGGGCGGTGTCGGCTCGACCACCTGCACCGGTGGGCCGCCGTACCCGGCCTGGGTCGGGATCATCCTGGTGCTGGTGGTCCTGGCTGCACCCGCCGTGATGGCCACGCTGCTCTGGCGCCGGCGGTCCGCGGTCCTGGCCGAGCGCGGCCTGGGCTGAGCCGGCGACTGGCGTACCCGGGTCACCGGTCCTCGTCCGGCGACCGTGGCCGCCCGCGGGACGGCTGTCAGTTGATGTCGTCGAACCGCTGCCCGAACTCCACGAACGGAAGATTCCGGACGTCGTCGTGGACACGTCGCGGCAGGTGGGCCTTGGACCGCTACCGGATCGTGGCGGTCACCGGGTCAGCGTGAAGCAGACAGGTGCGGGACGCGGGCCGAAGGTCCATGCTCTCCCCATGAGCTGTCCCGGGTGCGGGGCGGTCTGCGGCGGGGCCGCCAGGTTCTGCGAGCAGTGCGGGCTCCCGTTGCCGTCGACCTGCCCTGGCTGCGGCAGGCCTCGAGTCGCTGCCGCGCGGTTCTGCGCCGACTGCGGCACACCCCTCTCACCGGCGACGCAGGTGCTCGCGCCCGGCTCGGACCAGCACCTGGCCGTGGACTGGCCGGTCAGTGCTCACGTGGCCGAGCGGCGCCTGGTGTCGGTGCTGTTCGCCGACCTGGTCGGCTTCACCCAGCTGTCCGAGTCGCGCGACCCCGAGGACGTGCGCGAGCTCCTCAGCCGCTACTTCGACGTCTGCCGCGCGGTCGTGGTCCGCCACGGCGGAGTCGTGGAGAAGTTCATCGGCGATGCGGTGATGGCCGTCTGGGGTGCGCCGGTCGCCAACGAGGACGACGCGGAGCGGGCGGTGCGCGCGGCGCTGGAGCTCGTTGCCGCGGTCGGCGCGATGGGGGAGGACCTCGGTGCTCCTGACCTGCGCCTGCGTGCCGGGGTCCTCACCGGTGAAGCGGCGGTCAACCTCGGCGCCAACGGCCAGGGCCTGGTGGCGGGCGACCTCGTGAACACGGCGAGCCGGGTCCAGGCGGTGGCGGCACCGGGCGCGGTGCTCGTCGGGGAGGCGACGCGCCGTGCCACCGACGCCGCCGTGCGCTACGAGCCGGCCGGGACCCACGTGCTCAAGGGAAAGGCCGAGCCGCTGCCGCTGTACCGCGCCCTGCAGGTGGTGGCCACCCGCAGCGGTGCGCAGCGGGTCGAAGGCCTGGAGGCGCCGTTCGTCGGCCGGGACCGCGAGCTGCGCATGCTCAAAGACCTCTTCCACGCCAGCGCCGACCGCAGCACCTCGCAGCTGGCGACTGTCACTGGCATCGCCGGCATCGGGAAGTCCCGGCTGTCCTGGGAGTTCGAGAAGTATCTCGACGGTCTCGCCGGCGACGTGCTGTGGCACCGCGGTCGCTGCCTGTCCTACGGGGACGGTGTCACCTACTGGGCGCTGGCCGACATGATGCGGATGCGGATCGGTGTGGTCGAAGGTGAGCCGTCCGACGCCGTCTCGGCCAAGCTCTCGAATGCTGTCGCCCGGTACGTCTCGGACGCCGCCGAGCGCCGGTGGGTCGAGCCGCGGCTGGGTCAGCTACTGGGAGTGGACGACCGGGTCACCTCCGCACAGGACGACCTGTTCGCCGCCTGGCGGCTGTTCGTGGAGCGGATGTCCGATGTCGCACCTGTGATCCTGGTCTTCGAGGACCTGCACTGGGCCGACTCCTCGATGCTCGACTTCGTCGACTACCTGCTCGAGTGGTCGCGCGGCCACTCGATCTTCGTCCTGGGTCTCACCCGCCCCGAGCTGGTGGAGCGGCGGCCCACCTGGGGGGCGGGCCGCAGGAACTTCAGCTCGCTCTCCTTGGACCCGCTGGCCCCGGCCGCCATGGAACAGCTGTTGGCCGGTCTGGTGCCTGGTCTTCCCGACCCGGTGGCCCAGACGATCCTCTCCAGGGCCGAGGGAATCCCGTTGTACGCCGTCGAGACGGTGCGCATGCTGATCGACCAGGGGCTGCTCGAGCAGGCGGACGGCGGCTACCGGCCGACCGGACCGATCGTCGACCTCAAGGTGCCCGAGACGCTGCACGGCCTGATTGCCGCAAGGCTGGACGGACTCACACCCACCGAACGTGACTTGGTCGAGGACGCCGCCGTGCTGGGCAAGTCCTTCACGCCGATGGCGCTGGCGGCGGTCACGGGTCTGTCGCTCGACCAGCTGCAGCCGTTGCTCCTGGCCCTGGTGCGCCGTGAGGTGCTGACCTTGACCAGTGACCCGCGGTCGCCCGAGCGTGGGCAGTACGAGTTCGTCCAGGACCTGTTGCGCCGGGTGGCCTACGAGACCTTGTCCCGGCACGACCGGCGGGCGAAGCACCTGGCCGTGGCCGGCCAGCTCGAGGCCGAGCAGGACGCCGACTACGACGTCGTGGAGCTGATCGCGGCGCACCTGGTCGCTGCCATGCAGGCGGTCCCCGATGCCCCGGACGCGGCGGAGACCCGTCGTCGGGCCCGAGAGATGTTGCTGCGAGCGGCCGACCGAGCCGCGTCGTTGGCGGCGCCCGCCGAGTCACTGCGCTATCTCGCCCAGGCCCTCGAGCTGACCGATGACGTGCTCGGACGGGCCAGGTTGGGGGAGCGAGCCGGGCAGGCCGCCGCAACGGCGGGGCGGATGGACGACGCCCACGCCCACATGACCCGAGCCATTGCCGGCTTCGAGTCGCAGGGCGAGGTCCATGCCGCGGCCCGGGTCTCCGCGCGGCTGGCCGAGGTCGACTTCTACACCGACCGGTTGTCCGCGGCCGTGGCCCGGATGGACGGCGCACTGCGCGTGCTCGCGTCCGACCCGGTGGATGCCGACATCGCTGCTGCCCGGGCGCAGATGGGACGCCTGCTGTTCTGGGTCGGGCGCTCCGAGGACGCGGCGGCGCACCTCGAGGTCGCCCTGACCGCCGCCGAGCGGCTCGGTCTGAAGGAGACCTTGGCGCAGGCCCTCAACACCAAGAGCATCGTCCTGCTCGCGCGGCGGCGCCCGACCGAGTCGGACGCCCTGCTGGAGAAGGCGCTGAGCGTGGCACTGGCTGACGACCTGCACGAGGCTGCCCTGCGGGCCTACTTCAACCTGGCCGAGCGCAAGGGGGACACCGGCCAGATCGACGACGCGATCGAGATGTACCGGGTCGGCCTGGCCCTGGCGCGGCGGGTCGGCGACACGTTCTACGACCGGCGATGCGGGCGGGCACCATCACGCCCCTTCTCGTCGTGGGTAGATGGGACGAGGCACTGGCTGTGGCCGAGGCCGTGACACGCGACGCGCGTCGGGTCGACCACGTCTACGGCGGCGATCACCGGGCGGAGCTGGCGGGCATGTGCTCGACGCGGGGCGACCTGACGAGGTGGGCGCCCTGCTCGCCCAGGCGCAGCCGGTGTTCGTGGCGCTGTCGGCGAAGCCGGCGCTGGACCGGCTGGAGCGGGTGACGCCGAGCCCCGGCTCCCCCGTGCTGCCCATGCCCGCGGGCTGACGGCTCAGCTCGGGTCGAGGGTGGGCAGGTCGTCGGAGTCGACGATCCGGTAGGCGTAGCCCTGCTCGGCGAGGAACCGCTGCCGGTGCGCGGCGAAGTCCTGGTCGACCGTGTCGCGAGCGGTGACGGCGTAGAACCGGGCGGTGCGCCCGTCCGCCTTCGGTCGCAGCACCCGGCCGAGCCGCTGCGCCTCCTCCTGCCGTGAGCCGAAGGTGCCCGACACCTGGATCGCCACCGCTGCCTCGGGCAGGTCGATGGAGAAGTTGGCCACCTTGGACACGACCAGCAGCGACACCTCGCCGGTGCGGAACGCCTGGAACAGCCGCTCCCGTTCCTTGACGGTCGTGTCGCCCTTGATGACCGGGGCGTCCAGCCGCTCGCCGAGGTCGTCGAGCTGGTCGAGGTACTGACCGATGACGAGCACCTGGTCGGATCGGTGCCGCTCGACCAGCTGCTCGACCACCCGCGTCTTCGACGGCGTGCAGGAGGCGAACCGGTACCGCTCCTCCGGCTCCGCTGTCGCGTACGCGAGCCGCTCCGAGTCGGTGAGCGTCACCCGCACCTCGACGCAGTCGGCCGGCGCGATCCAGCCCTGCGCCTCGATGTCCTTCCACGGGGCGTCGTAGCGCTTGGGACCGATCAGGGAGAACACGTCGCCCTCGCGGCCGTCCTCGCGCACCAGCGTCGCGGTCAGGCCGAGCCGGCGTCGCGCCTGCAGGTCTGCGGTCATCCGGAAGATCGGCGCGGGCAGCAGGTGCACCTCGTCGTAGACGACCAGGCCCCAGTCGCGCGCGTCGAGCAGCTCGAGGTGGGTGTAGACGCCCTTCCGGCGGGTCGTCATCACCTGGTACGTCGCGATGGTGACCGGCCGGACCTCCTTGCGGGCACCGGAGTACTCGCCGATCTCCTCGTCGGTGAGCGAGGTCCGCTTGAGCAGCTCGTGCCGCCACTGCCGGGCGGACACCGTGTTGGTGACCAGGATCAGCGTGGTCGCGCCCGCCTGCGCCATCGCGGCCGCACCGACGATCGTCTTGCCGGCCCCGCACGGAAGCACCACGACGCCGGAGCCGCCGTGCCAGAAGCCGTCGACCGCCTCCTGCTGGTAGGCCCGCATGGCCCAGCCGTCCTCGCGCAGCGAGATCGCGTGCGCCTCGCCGTCGACGTACCCGGCGAGGTCCTCGGCCGGCCAGCCGAGCTTCAGCAGCACCTGCTTGAGGTGGCCCCGCTCCGAGGGGTGCACCACCACCGTGTCCGGGTCGACCCGGGTGCCGACCAGCGGGCTGACCTTCTTGGACCGCACGACCTCCTCGAGCACCGCCCGGTCGGTGGTGATGAGGACCAGCCCGTGCACCGGGTGCTTCTCCAGCCGCAGCCTTCCGTAGCGGGCCATCGTGTCCGCGACGTCGACCAGCAGCGCGTGCGGCACGGCGTAGCGCGAGTAGCGCAGCAGGACGTCGACGACCTGCTCCGCGTCGTGGCCGGCCGCGCGGGCGTTCCAGAGGCCGAGCGGGGTGAGCCGGTAGGTGTGCACGTGCTCGGGGGAGCGCTCCAGCTCGGCGAACGGCGCGATCGCCCGGCGGCAGTCACCGGACAGCTCGTGGTCGACCTCGAGCAGGAGGGTCTTGTCGGACTGCACGATCAGGGGGCCATCAGTCATTCCGGGCCCCCCGCGGAGGTACGAGCGCAGCGAGCGGCTTCCTGGCGTGGTCGGTCACCGGGCCATTGTCCGTCATCCCGGCGCGCCCGCCGGCCGGGCCGGTCAGGGCTCGACGTAGAGCCCGAGGACCTCGATCCGCACCGCCACCGGCCCGCCTCGCCCGGCGAGCTGGAGGCGCCCGCCCCGGCCGACCGGGACGATCACCTCGTTCGTGGCTGCCAGACCGCGGTAGGCGACCAGGACGGGACGCCGCAGGCACCGCAGCTCATCCAGGCCGGCGTGACAGACCGCCACCGGTGAACGCCGCCGGCCGGGGTCGGCCGTCACCCGCAGCCGGACCGCCACCGGATGCTGGGCCCGCAGCGCCCTGGGCAGGCGCCAGGTCGTCGCGGCCGCGGCCGGGACCGGCACGGTGGCGGTCGCACCGGCGGGCACCAGCACCGGGCCACTGGCGTCGGTGACGAACCAGCCGACGACGTCCAGCCGGACCCGGGCCGCCGCACCGCCCGCGTGCAGCATGATCCCGCCGGGGCCGAGCTCGACGACGGTGAAGGCCGCGCTCGCGCGCCGCGGGACGGTGTCCAGCACGGGGTGCTCCCGGCAGAGGGACCTGCGCGAACCCGCCGGGCAGACCGACAGGGTGGCGGTGCGGGCCCGGCCGACCCCGACCAGGTTCACGGCGACGGCCGTCGCGCTCGGGGGCGCGGCCAGGTCGACGTCCAGGGTGCGGCCCCTGCGCAGGGTCGTGGTCTTGAGCACCCGCCGGGCCCGGTCCAGCGGCCGGAGCGTGGCGCCCGGCGGCTCGACGACGTGGGTCGCGGTGGGCGACCGCGCCCCGGTGAAGGCCTTCGTGGCGGGGCGGTACCGCGCCGTCAGCACGTGCGTGCCGACGCCGAGGTTGCGCATCGTCCTGGTGGCGACCCCGTCCACCAGTGGCACCCATCGCCCTCGGCGGTCCGGCCCGTCGAAGAACCGCACCCTGCCGGTCGGGAGACCCGAGCCGCTGCGCACCGTGGCCTCGAGCTGCACGCGGTCGCGCCCGTACGACGGGGACGGTGCCACGGTCAGCGCCACCGTCGTCGCGCGGCGGGAGGCACCTCCCTGGACGGCCTGAGCCACCACCTCGACGGCGCGCGTGGCCCGGCTGCTGCCGCCGCCGTTCGTCGCCGTGAGGGTCACGGTGTAGGTCCCCGGTGCGGTGTAGACGTGCTGCGCGGACGCGGTGGTGGCCGGCGCGGAGCCGTCGCCGAAGTCCCACTGCCACGAGGTCGCGGCCGGCGTGGAGGTGTCGGTGACGGTGACCGTCAGCGGGGCCGGACCGGTTGCCGGCGACGTAGAGAACGACGCGACCGGCGGCGTCACGGGCGGCACGACGGCGTGGCCGACCGGTGGGGAGGTGCTGCCGGCGAGCAGGGCGGTGCCCGGGGTGAACGCTGCCGTCAGGCTGTGGTCCCCCACCGCCAGGGCGGTCGTCGTGAGCGAGGCGGCCGCACCGGACAGGCTCACGGGGGAGCCGAGCGGGGCGCCGCCGTCGAGGAACGTCACCGTGCCGGACGGGACGGGCAGGCCGGGGCCCGTCGTCACCGTCGAGGTCAGGGTCACCGGCTCGCCCGGTGCTGTGCCGGCGCTGGACTGCTCCAGCGTCGTCGACGTCGCTGCCGGGGTCACCACGACGGTCTGCTTCGCGGTGACCGTGCCGGCCTGGTAGGTCGCCGACAGCTCCACCACATGGCTGCCGGGGGTGGTGTAGGTGTGGCTCCGTGCCGAGCCGGTCGCGGTCGGGCTGCCGTCGCCGAAGTCCCAGCGCAGGCTGCTCGGTCCTCCGGTGGACGTGCTGCTGAACTGCACGGTGAGTGGCAGCGGGCCGGACGTCGCGCTGGTGGTGAACTGGGCCACCTGGGCGGCGCGCGGACAGTCGCTGCCGCCGAGGCAGCCGTGCAGGTAGGTCCAGGGGCTGGTGTCCTGGTCGCTGGCGAGCACCATCAGCCCGGTCTGGCCGTCGACCGGGTCCCGGGTGGACGTCGCGTCGTTGATCGCCGGGTGGTCGTTGCTCTTGATGAACAGCTCGCCCTTGGTCGCGCTGCCGAAGTCGAGCGTGTCCAGCGGCGCCACCCGCCGGTACACGTTGCCGCCTCCCACGTTGCTGAAGAGCACCTGGGCCTGCTGGTGCTCCTCGTCGATGACCAGGGTCGGCCGGGTCATCGCATGGCCGACGTTCGAGACGTTGCGGTGCGCGGTGTTGCCGGGGTTGCGCCAGCTGCCCGAGGGCGTGCGCTCCAGGATCGCGATCAGGGGGTCGGCGGAGTTCTTGGGTGTCGCGTCGTTCCGGCTGCTCTTCACCGCGGCCAGCACCCGGCCGTCCGACGTGCTGCGCACGCTGATGTGGTTGTCGCTCACCAGTGGGCCCGCCCAGGCGGTCTCGACGTCGCTCTTTGTGCCCCATCCGCCGTTCCTGTTGTCGGGGTTGGCCGCGAAGTAGAACCCGCCGTGGTCGGCGTTCCACAGGACGCCGACGCCGGAGCCGAGCGGGGTGACCACCGCGACGTCGTCCTGGCCGCTCGTCGCTCCCGGCGTCCCCGCCTGCGGCTTCTGGCCGGACGACAGGTCCAGCGGTTGCGGCACCGAGAAGCTCGTGCCGCGGCTGGTCGAGGACATCGTCCACACCGCGTCGGACTGGGTGTAGGCGACCCAGATGCGGCTCCCCTGCTTGGTCAGGGTGGCGAACCGCACGCCGACGGCGCCGGTGTCGTACTGGCTCTCCCGCGTGTACGTGGGGGAACTTCCGCCCGCGAAGGCGAGCCGGAAGACCCGCACCGGTGCGCTCGCACCGGCATCCGAGGACACGACGTAGACGTCGTTGCCGTCCTGCAGCGTGTCCATGTGCGCGTTCGCGCGGGTGTCGACCTCGACGCCCGTCGACGTCCAGTCCTGGCCGTCCAGCCGGTGCACCAGCCAGCGACCCGACGACCCGGAGTCGGGCCGGAACATGATGCTCCACCAGTGGCCGGCGTGGAACCACAGCTTGCTCTGGGTGTGCAGCGAGGTCGCGTCGGTGGGGCCGCCCGAGACCTGGTAGCCGAAGTCGACGAACCCCGGACCGGGGTTGGCGTCAGTGGCGCCGGACGCCGCGGGGGCACCGAGCACCAGGCCCCCGGCGACGAGGGCGACGGCCAGGCCGAAGGCCGCGAACCCGCGCCGACGTGCGCCGGTTGCCCGGTGCCTCCCCGCGCGTCCGGTCCTCGCCCACATCGCCAAACCCCCGGTGCACGAACCTGCCCACTGTCTGACTCCTGACGCTAACCGGACATTCGCGAGGCGCTATCGGACGATCGGGCCATGCCCCGTCACGATGCGTAGCGATGGATAGACGTTCCGTCATCAGGACCTGCCCCGGCTACCGTGTCCGCCGATGTCCAGCGCCTTCACCGATCGGCCGGTCTTCGTGCTCGGCTGCCCGCGCTCGGGCACCACCCTGCTCACCCTGATGCTGAGCAGCCACTCCCGGATCGCGATCCCCCCGGAGACCCGCTTCCTGCTCCCGGTGTTCCGGCGGGCCCGGTCCTTCGGCGACCTCGGGGCGACCGCGAACCGGCGGCGTCTCGCGCGGTCGGTCGTGCGCCGCCGGGGCACCAAGTTCGCCCACCTCGGTCTCGACCCGGAGCGGGTGAAGAAGGCCGTTGTGGCCGGGCCCCCGACACTGGGGTCGGCACTGGCGGCGCCGTACCGGCTGTACGCCGACGACCGGGGCAAGGTGCGGTGGGGCGACAAGCGGCCCGGCTACGTCCGCAACGTCGGGGTGATCCGGGCGCTGTTCCCCGACGCGCAGATCGTGCACCTCGTAAGGGACCCGCGCGACTGCGTCGGGTCGCTCAAGCGCATGCGCTGGTGGCGGCACGGCACCGTGGGGGCGGTGGCGACCTGGGTGCAGGCCGTCGACTCGGCCCGCGCCGCGCATCGGCGGCTGCCGGCCGGCACCTTCCACGAGCTGCGCTACGAGGACCTGGTCGCCGACCCGCGGGGCGAGCTGGAGCGGCTGTGCGCCTTTCTCGGCGAGGAGTTCGAGGAGGCGATGCTGTCTCCGCAGGCCGAGGCCGCCCGGCTGCCGGAGCGGCAGCGCGGCCGCTGGCACCGCGAGACCCAGCGCGAGGTCGGTGGCCAGCGCGTCGGCCGGTACGCCGAGGTGCTCGACGCCGAGGAGGTGGCGCTGGTGGAACGTGTCGCGGGTACCCGGATGCGACGGCTCGGCTACGACGTCGAGGGGCGGCCCCCCGTACCGCCGCGGCTGCTGCTGCGCTACGCCCGCACGATCGCCCGGCTGCGGCTGCAGACCGCGGTGACCGCCCGGCGCGACGCCCGGATCGCTGCGGCCGCCGGGCCGGTCGCCTACCGCTGACGCGGCCGGGCTGCCGGCCTCAGCTCCCCGGGTGCTCGGCGGCCCGCAACCGGGCGGTCATCACCCGCAGCATCGGCACGGCGATCTCCGGATGGGTCTCGAGCAGCTCGTGGAAGGTCCACTTCGCCAGCGCGAACGTCGTCATGCCGCCGTCGCCGGCGACGACGTCGGCCGAGCGCGGCTTGCCGTCGATGAGCGACACCTCGCCGAAGTAGTCGCCCGGGCCGAGGGTCGCGTGCGGTACGCCGTCGACGCTGGCGGTGGCGCTGCCGGACCGGACGACGTGCATCTCCACGCCCTTCGCCGAGAACGAGCGGAACCCGCCGACCTCCTCGCCCTCCGCGAGGACCTGCTCGCCCGGCCCGAAGGTCTCCTCGCGGCCGGACTCGGCGATGCGCCGCAGCAGCTTCTGGTCGAGTCCTTCGAACAGGTCGACCTTCGCCAGGACGGCGGCGAGCTCGTCAGCAGCACCCATGGTCCACCTCCACGCAGGAACTCCGTGGCCGCAACCTAGGGCCGACCGGTGCCTCGGCACATCGGTCCGGCGGCAGTCGATGGAATCCGTAGGGACGGGAAGTGCCCCAAACCCCCACAGGCCGGACGCCGCCGGACTGCCGACGACCGCCCGGGTCAGCCGCTGCCGCGCAGGAGGGTCTCGATCCGCGCCAGGAGCTCGGCCGTGCGGTCGGCCGCGCCGGCGGCCGGGGAGGAGGTGGCCGGGTCCTCCACGGTCGCCGGCCGGTCCCGGCGGGCCCGCCGCCGGATCTGCTGCTGTCTCACCGGGACCTCCTGCGCTCCTGCTCGGGCCCCGTGTCCGCCGGGGGATACCACCGGGACGAGATCGCCAAACCTGGACGTATCCGGGCGTCCGGGTCCCGGTCGGCCGTCCGGTGGGTGCAGTGGGTCAGGAGGCCGTCTCGTCGTCCAGCGGGGAGACACCGGTGATCCGGTGCACGGCGAACGAGCGGACCGCGCCGCGCAGGTGGTCGTAGGCGTTGAGGTAGCCGCCCTCGACGGCCACCGGCTCCACGACCCGCTGGGTGGCCCGTCCCTCGGCATCGACGTAGCCGATCCACAGGGCCTCGCCGGACCCCGCCGCCTGGACCAGCATCGCCAGGACGTCCGCCGTCGGCCGCCCGGTACGCAGCGCCCCGACGAGGCGTTGCTCGTCGCCCCCGCGGATCGCCCGCACCGCGGCGGCGAGCAGCGGCTCCGAGGCCGCCGGCTGCGACGACGCGACGACCGGCACCGGCCGGCGTCGCGCCGGGGCCCGGCGCGACTCGGGCCGCCGGACGAGCACTGTGCCGTCCGGGCCCTCGGCGGCGGGGGCGAGCCCGGCGGCACGCAGGCGGTCCAGCACGACGTCCGGCGGCGAGGAGGACACGAGCACCGACGGTGCGATCCGGCGCAGCCCGAGGTCGCGCACCCTGCGGTCACCGAGCAGCACTCCGAGGGTGGCCTCGTCGTCGCAGCGCACGAACGCCGACGCGGCGCCGACCCGGACCCGGCCGTGCCGGCGGGCCACGTCCTCGACCAGGTAGGTCAGCGGCTGCGGGACGGGCGTCCGCGAGTACCGGGCCAGCAACCCGGTGACGTCGCCCGCCGTCCAGCCGGCGTCGAAGCCGCGCCGCACGCTGGCCTCGGAGAACCGGTACACCGTCGCCCCGCCGGTCGACTCCACGTCGGCCAGCAGCCGTACCGACCGGGCCAGGGCCGGCTCCAGCGGCCCGGGCGCGACCGCGGTGAGGTCGGCCTGGAGCAGCAGGTGGTCCAACGGCTCGGGCAGCAGCCGGCCGAGGTCGGCGGCGGCGTCGTCCGGCCGGCCGTCGGCCAGCGACCGTCCGTGGGCCCCCAGCGCACCGCCGGACACCAGGCCGAGCCGCTCGGCCTCGCGCACGGTCCAGCCGACCAGGTCGTCCTGCAGGCGTCCCCCGCGCCGCGGCGCCTGCCAGCGCAGCCGGTCCGTCAGCGACCCGGTGGTCATGGCGGTGCCGACCGGCAGGCGCGCCAGGTCGCCGAGCACGGCGGCCCGCACGGCGGGCGCGACCGTACGGTCCAGGTCCGGCCCGAGGGGTGCCAGCGTCCGCCCCCTCATGTCCTGGCTCCCGGCCAGGCCGGCGACCCGGGTCGAGGCCAGCCACGCCCGGGCCAGCGACACCCAGCGGTGGGCGACCGGCTCGTCCAGCCAGCCGTCGTACGCCGGGGTCGGCAGCCACACCTCGGCGTCCAGGCTGCCGTCGTCACCGGACCCCAGCAGCCCGGCGGCGTGCGCCACCTCGGCCAGCAGCGCCAGCACCTGCTCGTCGACGTCCAGCGCCGCAGCCGCCCGGGCCCGCTCGCGCACGCCGACGCCACCCGCGCGCAGCGCCTTCGGCGGGTCGGTCGACCACAGCTCCAGCAGCTCCTCGACCAGGCGCACGACGTCCGCGGCGGCACCGGCGGCGACCCGGTCGACCCGGGCGGGGTCGACCGGAGCGGTCTCCGGCGTGGGCAGCGTCGGCTCCGGCCGGGAGTGGACCCGGCCGCCGCGCAGGTGCAGCGCCACCTCGCGGGGGAGCACGACGGTGGCCGCGTCGGTGCCGACCAGCAGCCCGTGGGCGAGCAGCCAGTCGACCGGGCTGCCCGCGCTGTCCGCGTCGACGTCGCGGCGGGCCCGGTCGAGGTGACCGGTCGGTGGCCCCCACGTCATCGTCGCGAGCGCCTCGGCAGCGCCGTCCGGCGCGGCACGGAGCAGGGCGGCCAGCCGCTCGTCGTCGGCGAGCACGGCGGCGATCGCGCGGGCCGTGCGCACCGGGTCGCCGGCCACGCCGTCATCGGCAGCGGCGCCGACGTCGGCGGCGATCCGTGCCAGCCGGGACGGCCCGTAGCCGTGCAGCAGCACCTCCGCGGGCGGGCCCACCCCGGCGGCGTGGCCGAGCACCTCGACCACGGTCCTCGGCACCACCAGCCTGTCGGCGTCGTCCCGGTAGACCAGCGCCCGGACGTGCAGGTCCGCCAGGACCTCGGTCGGGTCGGCGCCGAGCAGCAGGCGGACGTCGTCGTCGGTGCTGTGGTCCGGCAAGGCGCACAGGACCTCGACCACCTGCAGGGAGAACCGGTCCAGCTGGTCCAGCGCGCGCGTCACCGAGGGCCGGGTGGTGGCCCGGGCAGCCAGGGACGCGAGGTCCGACGGCACCGGCGACAACAGGTCCGGCCGCGCGCGCAGCAGCGCGACGAGTGCGGCGTCGTCACGAGCGCGCAGGTCGTCCGCCAGGCTGCGCGGCCGGGAGATGGACATCCGTCCCACGGTACGCGGTGCGCCCGCGTGTCGGCCGCGCGTCGCGAGTCGTCTAACCTCCTGCACACGTCACGGGACCGTCGAGCAGCCGCGGGCAGCCAGGGGGAAGCGGCCCGCCAGGGAGGCAGCACTGTGAGCAGCGACCGGCCGATCTTCGTCGTGGGATGCCCGCGCTCGGGCACCACGATGCTGTCGCTGATGATCCACGCGCACCCCCGGCTGGCCATGCCGCCGGAGTCGCGGTTCCTCCTCAAGACCTGGCGCAAGCGGGAGAAGTACGGCGACCTCTCCAAGCCCCAGCAGCGGATGGCACTGGCCAAGTCCTGCGTGCGCACCGGTTCGAAGGTGCGCGACCTCGGACTCGACCCGGACGAGACGCTGCAGGCGATCCTGGCCGCGCCACCCACGATCGGCTCGGCGTTCGGCACCGTCTTCAAGATGTTCGCCGACAAGCACGGCGCCGCCCGCTGGGGGGACAAGCGGCCGGCGTACTACCAGGAGGTCGACGTCCTGCTGCGCCTGTTCCCCGACGCGCAGATCGTGCACATCGTCCGCGACGGCCGGGCCAACGTCGCGTCGCTGAAGAAGATGCCGTGGTGGCCTTACGACTCCATCGGGTCGATGGCCGCCTGGTCGCAGGCCGAGTACTGCTCGCAGCGCAACGCCAAGCGGCTTCCGGCAGACGTCTTCCACGTCATCCGCTACGAGTCGCTCGTGGCCGACCCGGAGCCGGTGCTGCGCGAGCTGTGCGCGTTCCTCGGCGAGGAGTTCGTGCCGGCGATGCTGGAGCCGAACGAGGTGCGCGACGTCGTCCCGGAGAAGAAGACCTGGCACGGCAACCTCAAGCAGTCGGTCAACACCGACCGGGTCGAGTCCTGGCGCAAGGGGCTCGAGCCGTGGGAGCTGGGCCTGATGGAGACCGTGCTGCGCCGCAAGCTGAAGCGGTGGGACTACCAGCTCTCCGGCGCAGGAACCCGCCCCACGCCGAAGCTGGTCGCCAGGTTCGCCAAGGACGCCTTCGAGCGGCGGTCGGCGATGCGCAAGCGCTGGGCAGAGGAGAGCAGGGAGGCCGCGTCGGCGACGTACCCGGTGGCCGCCCAGCTCACCTCTCGCCAGATCGAGCTGGCGCAGCAGCAGGGACAGCTGGTCGGCTGAGCCGCCGGGCGCCGGTCGCCGCGGTCGCGGCAGACTGGCCGGATGGACCGTCCCGACGCCGTCGGCGACGCCGACGTCACAGCCCGGCGGCTGGTCAGCGACTACCTCAGCCGGCTGCACGCGGCCGGCTGGGTGCTGCCCGCCGCCCGGCGCGAGGCGTTGGTGGACCGGATCCGACGGCTGCTCGACGAGCAGCTCGGCTCCCCGGAGGCGGCAGCCCGGGTGCGGGCCGTGCTCGGCGAGCTGGGCGACCCCGCGCGGCTGGTCGCCGAGGACGCGGCCCGCGAGCCCCTGCCGCCCACCCCGGCGGCACCGCGCCTGCGGCACTCCGAGTGGGGGTCGCGCGAGGTGGCCGCCGTCCTGCTGCTGTCGATCGGCGGCCTCGCGCTGCCGCTCGTGGGTCCGGTGGTCGGCCTGGTCGTCGCCTGGACGGCGCCCGGCTGGACCCGCGTGCAGAAGGCGGTGGCGACCGTCGTCGCGGTGGCCACCCCGGCCGTCCTCGCCGTACCGACCCGGGCCGGGTTGACCGGCCAGTGGAGCTACCTCTCCGTCGTGGTGCTGCTGCCGCTCGCGGGGCTGGTGCCGGCCGGGTACCTGGCCTGGGTGCTGCGCCGGTCCGCCCGGTCGCCGGGGCGCCCGGACCGCCCGGCCGGGAGTGAGGCTGCTGCGTCGGGGTAGGGACGTGGCTGGCTGGTCCGTCCGGCCCTCGGCGCTGCCCCGGAGGAACCCATGACCACCGCGATCATCGTTCTCGTCGTCCTGCTGGTGGCGCTCGCAGCGCTGGGGTACGTCCTCGTCACCCGCCGCCGCCGGGAGCGAGAGGAGCTGCAGGAGCGGTTCGGCCCGGAGTACGACCGGGCGGTCGACGAGTCCGGGAGCCGCCGGGCCGCGGAGCACCGGCTCGCCGATGCCGCGGCCCGCCGCGACCGGGCCGAGGTGCGCGACCTGACGGCCCAGGAGCAGGAGGCGTTCAGCCAGCGCTGGACGCAGGCCCAGGCCGATTTCGTCGACGACCCCGCCGGTGCCGCCGGCCGGGCGGACGACCTGGTCGGCGAGGTGATGCGCGAGCGCGGCTACCCGCTGGACCACGTCGAGGACCGCGGCGACCTGATGGCTGCCGAGCACGCCGACCTGGCCGGGCACTACCGCGCCGCCCACGCCATCGGGCAGCGGGCGCACGAGGCCTCCACGGAGGAGCTGCGGCAGGCGTTCGTCCACTACCGGGCGCTGTTCACCGAGCTACTGGGCGCCTCAGAGGGACGGCACACCCTCGGCAACGACGGCTCGGAGGACCTGACCGGCGTGGGCCGGGTCGACGGTGAGGGGGCCCGCCGGCGCGGGCAGCTCGCGGGGCAGCAGGAGCTCGACCTGACCGCCGGTGAGCGGACCCAGGCGACGGCCGACCGCAAGGCGCCGCCGGTCTGAGGCCCTCCTGCCCCACCTAGGCTGTGCGGGTGCGCTCCCTCGTCGTCGGGTTCGACCTCGACATGACGCTGATCGACACCCGGCCGGGCATCGCCGCGGTGTGGGACGCGCTGTCCGCCGAGACCGGGGTCGCCGTCGACAGCGCGGCCGCGGTGAGCAGGTTGGGTCCTCCTCTGGACGAGGAGGTCGCTCGCTGGTTCCCGCCGGAGTCGCACGAGGCGGTGGGTGACCGGTTCCGCGAGCTCTACCCAGGTCTCGCGGTGCACCCGACCCCGGCGTTCGACGGCGCGCGCGAGGCGGTCGCCGCTGTGCACGCGCACGGCGGACGGGCGGTCGTGGTGACCGGCAAGTACGAGCCCAACGCCCGGCTGCACCTGCAGCACCTCGGCATCGACGCCGACGAGTGCGTCGGCTGGCTGTGGGGCGAGCAGAAGGCGGCCGCGCTGCTCGAGCACGGCGCCGGCGTCTATGTCGGCGACCACGTGGGCGACGTGCTCGGCGCCCGCGCCGCGGGCGCCGTGGCCGTGGGCGTCGCGACCGGTCCGGTGTCCGCCGACGAGCTGCGGGCGGCCGGCGCCGACGTTGTGCTCGCCGACCTCACCGAGTTCCCGGCCTGGCTGGACGGCTACGTGCTCGCCGGCCGGTTGGCCGACCTGGACGAGGCGCTGCGCTCGCTCGGCTCGGTGGTCGTGGCCTTCTCCGGCGGTGCCGACTCGGCGTTCCTGCTGGCCGCCGCCGTCCGCGCCCTCGGCGCCGACCGGGTGCTCGCCGCGACCGCGGTGAGCTCCAGCCTGCCGGCGTCCGAGCTCGAGGCCGCCGCCCGGTTCGTCGCCGACCTCGGTGTGCGGCACCTGACACCGGCGACCGACGAGATGAGCCGCGAGGGCTACCGCGCGAACGCCGGGGACCGGTGCTACTTCTGCAAGGCCGAGCTGCTCGACGTCCTGCGACCGCTCGCCGACCGGCTCGGTGTCGCCGCGGTTGCCACCGGCACCAACGCCGACGACGCGCTCGCCGGGTTCCGCCCCGGCATCCGGGCCGCCGCCGAGCGCGCGGCCGTCACGCCGCTGCTCGACGCCGGTCTGACCAAGGCACAGGTGCGGGCTGCCAGCCGGGACTGGGGGCTGGTCACCTGGGACAAGCCGGCGGCGGCCTGCCTGTCGAGCCGGGTGGCTTTCGGGCTGGAGATCTCGCCGTCCCGGCTGGCCCGGGTGGAGCGCGCCGAGGCCGCCCTGCGTGCCGTGCTCGCGGCCGAGGGGATCAGGGCGCCGGACCTGCGGGTCCGCGACCTCGGCGACCGGGCCCGGGTCGAGGTGACGGCGTCCGCCGTCGGGGCGGTCAGCTCGTCGGCCGCCGTCTCGCGGGCGGTGCGCGGGGCCGGCTTCGACCAGGTCGAGGTGGACCCGCGCGGCTTCCGCTCCGGCGCGATGAACGAGCTGCTCACCGAGCCGGCCCGGTACCGCTAACCGCTGGGAACGTCCCCGCGCGCGGGCTATCCTGACGGGCCGCGTCCACCGGCGCGCCGTCCGAACGACGATCGATGAGGTCTCCCGTGCCTACCGGCAAGGTCAAGTGGTACGACACCGACAAGGGCTTCGGCTTCCTGTCCCGCGACGACGGCGGCGAGGTCTTCGTGCACTCGTCCGCGCTGCCGGCCGGTGTGCCGGCGCTCAAGCCCGGCGCCCGGGTGGAGTTCGGCATCGTCGACGGCCGCCGGGGCGAGCAGGCCCTCACGGTGACGCTGCTCGACCCGCTGCCCTCGGTCTCGGCCGGCTCCCGCAAGCCGGCCGAGGACATGGCCGTGATCGTCGAGGACGTCATCAAGCTCCTCGACGGCGTCGGCAACTCCCTGCGCCGCGGCCGCTACCCGGACAAGAACATGGCCGGCAAGACGGCCGCCGTCCTGCGCGCCGTCGCTGCCGACCTCGAGGCCTAGCCCGCGCGGCTCACGCCCCACCATCCACCCGCGAGTGGTGGGTTCGGCAGGCCGAAGCAGGCATCCCGGGTGCGCAACCCACCACTCGCGGGGCAGTGGAGGGAGGGGCGGGGTGTCGCCGGCGCGGCGAACGGGGTCGCGACCTCCGTACGATGACGCGGTGTTACCGGTGCGTAGGTGGTCCGGCGCGGCGGCCCTGGTGGCTGTCCTCGGCGCCGCTGCCGGCTGCAGCGGCGACGGTGGCCGCTCGGTCCGGGTCGAGCCGGTCGGCCGGGCCACGGTCACCGAGGTGGTGGAGGCGCCGGCCACGGTGACGGCGTTCGCGTCGGCTGTCGTGACCTCGCCCGCCGACGGGACCGTGGCGGTGCTGCGGGTCCGCGAGGGCCAGCAGGTCCAGGCGGGCAAGGTCCTGCTCCGGATCGACTCGCCGGCCGCGCGGCGCCAGCTGCAGCAGGCGAAGAAGGCCGACGCCCGGGCCGCCGAGGCCGGGACCTCCCGCGGCGGCGCCGTCACCCTGGCCGGAGCCGCCCAGGCCGACGCCCAGGCCGCGAAGGCGTTCGAGCGGGCGCGCCGCTCGGCCCGGCGGATCCCCGACAAGGCGGCGCGTCAGCAGGCGCTGGCCGCCCTGAAGGTGTCGCAGTCGCAGTACCGCGCCGCTCGCGCCGCCGCCGACCAGGCCGCTGCGCAGCTCGCGGCCGGGCTGGGCAGCCTGTCGGCCGCGGTGGCCGCGCTGTCCTCCGCCCAGCGGGTGCAGACCCGGGCCGCCGTCGCGGCCGCCCGTCAGGCGGTGGCCGCTCTCGTCGTCCGGTCGCCCGTCGCCGGCACCGTCTCGCTCTCGCCGCCGCCGGCGTCGTCCGGCGCCGGTGACGCCTCCGCCCTGCTCGACCAGCTGCCCGACAGCCTGCAGGGGCAGGCCGGGAGCCTTCTCGGGGGCGGCACGTCAGCCGCGGTCGACGCCGCGCTGGCCGCCGGCCGGCCGGTGGCTCGCGGCCAGGGTCTGCTCACGGTGGTGGACGCCTCCGAGCTGTCCCTCACCGCGCAGGTCGACGAGACCGACGTGCTGCTCGTGCGGGCCGGGGTGCCGGCCGCGGCGGAGCTGGACGCGGTTCCGGACGCCACCTACGAGGCAGCGGTGACGACGGTCGACCCGACGCCGACCCAGTCCAGCCGGGGCGGCGTGACGTATGTCGTGCGGCTCTCGCTCGGCCGCGGCACCCGGACCGACGGCGGCGCCGCGCCGGTCCCGCGCCCCGGCATGAGCGCCGTGGTGGACCTCAGCGTCCGCACCGCCCGCGACACCGTCGCCGTCCCGGCCGCTGCAGTCTTCCGGGACGGCCGTCGCGACGCCGTGTGGGTGGTGCAGAACGGTCGGGCCCGGGAACGCCCGGTGCGGCTCGGTGCCCAGGGCGCGAGCCGGGTCCAGGTGCTCGAGGGACTGAGGGTCGGGGAGCGGGTGGTCGTGCGCGGCGCCGACCAGGTGCGCGCCGGCGACGAGCTCCCGTGACCGGCGCGGTCCCCGCGGTCGAGGCGGTCGACGTACGGCGCAGCTACCAGCTCGACGGCGTGGCGGTCGACGCACTGCGTGGCGTCAGCCTGCGGATCGACCCGGGCGAGTACGTCGCCGTCGTCGGCCCGAGCGGCAGCGGCAAGTCCACCCTCATGCACCTGATGGGCTGCCTCGACCGGCCGACCTCCGGCGCCCTGCGGGTCAGCGGCCGGGACGTGGCGACCCTGCACGACAGCGAGCTCGCCGAGCTGCGCAACCAGACCATCGGCTTCGTGTTCCAGTCCTTCCAGCTGCTCGGCCGCACCTCGGCGATGGACAACGTCTCGCTCCCGCTGGTCTACCGGGGGATGCGCCGGGCCGAGCGGCGCGAGCGGGCCGAGGCGGCGCTGCGGTCCGTGGGTCTCGGGCACCGGCTGGAGCACCGGCCGTCCCAGCTGTCCGGCGGCGAGCAGCAACGGGTCGCCATCGCCCGCGCTCTGGTGGGGGAGCCGCGGCTGCTGCTCGCCGACGAGCCGACGGGCAACCTGGACAGCGCGAGCGGCGCCGAGGTGCTGGGCATCCTGGCGCAGCTGGTCGACCAGCGCGGTGTGGCGGTCGTGGTGGTCACCCACGACCGGGACGTGGCGGCCCTGGCCGGGCGCCAGGTGCGCGTCCGCGACGGGCTGCTCGAGTGACCGGGGCCGGCGGGCGCCCGCTCGGCCACGGCTGCGCCGGGGGTCGCGGATGAGGTCCGGGGAGGCGTTCCGGGTCGCCCTGGACGCCTTGCGGGCCAACCGGCTGCGCAGCGTCCTGACCATGCTCGGCGTGATCATCGGCGTCGCCGCGGTGGTCGTCCTGGTCGCCATCGGCGGCGGTGCGAAGCAGGAGGTCGAGGACCAGGTCGAGGGCCTCGGGTCGAACATCATCATCGTGGTTCCGGGCAAGTTCGAGCTCGGCTCGGCACCGACGGTGAGCCGACTCACGCTCGACGACGTGTCGCTGCTCGGCCGGGTCGTGGGGGACGAACGCCGGGTCGCGGTGTCGGTCGCGTCCGGCGAGAACGTCGGCGTCGGCCGGCTCGAGACGTTCGTCACCGTCAACGGGGTCAACGAGAACGTCCCCACCGTCTTCGACCGGCCCGTCGCGCGGGGGGAGTACATCACCTCTTCCGACGTCGACACCCGCAGAAGGGTCGCCGTGCTCGGGCCGACGGTGGTCCGCCGCGTGTTCGGGGAGGTGGACCCGCTCGGCCGACAGGTGTCGATCGCCGGCGTCCGGTTCCGGGTGATCGGGGTCTTCGCCTCGGTCGGCTCGACCTTCGGCGTCGACAGGGACGCCGAGGTGCACATCCCGGTCACCGCGGCACAACGGCTGTTCGGTGTCGACCGGATCGACGCGCTCGCGGTCAAGGCGCCGCGCGCCGACGACGTCGAGTCGCTGCAGGCCCGGTTGACCGCGGCGCTTCAGGACAAGTACGACGGCGAGGAGTTCTCGGCCGTCACCCAGACCCAGATCCTCGGCACCATCGGCCGGATCCTCGGCCTGCTGACCCTGGTGCTGGCCGCGATCGCAGCCATCTCCCTGCTGGTCGGCGGGGTCGGCGTCTCGAACATCATGCTGGTGAGCGTCCGTGAGCGGACCCGGGAGATCGGCCTGCGCAAGGCCCTCGGCGCCCGGCAGCGCGACATCCTGCTGCAGTTCCTCATCGAGGCCGTGCTGCTGTGCGTCGTCGGCGGCGTGATCGGCATCGGACTGGGCGTCGGCGGGTCGCTGTTGGCCGCGGCCGTCTCGCCGCTGCCCGCGGCCATCGCCTGGTGGTCCCCTGTTCTGGCCTTCACCGTGTCCGCGGCGGTCGGCATTTTCTTCGGCGTCGCGCCCGCCCGCCGGGCCGGCCGGCTGGACCCGGTCGAGGCGCTGCGCTCCGAGTAGCACCCGCCCCCCGCCACGCCGGGCCGGAGCGGCTCAGGCCGCCGGCTCCAGGACAGGCTCCGCCGTCGTCGAGGCGCCCGACCGTCGGCGGGAGAGCAGCCCGCGCTGGGCCAGGTTGGCCGCGACCATCGCGCCCATCGCCAGCGTCGCGCCCAGCACCTCGACGACTCCCGGCCGGTAGCCCCGCGCGATCTCGATACCGAACGCGGTCACGGTGACGCCGTTGATCAACAGGCTGGCGTTCAGCGGTCCGATGGCACGGACGGCGCCGTTCCAGGTCAGGACGGCCAGCACCGCGGCGATCAGCACGACGTACCCGATCTGCGGCAGCACGGTGACGTAGTCGGCGAGCGCGGGGTGCCCGACGTAGCCGACGTCCTCGGCCACGAGCGTCGCCGCCAGGATCGAGACGGTCCCGCCGACTGCGGTCACCGTGGTGTACCGGAGCGCGGACCAGTCGGGGAACCGCGCTGCACCCCGCGTGTAGATGACCCAGGCCAGCACCCCGGAGAGCACGAGCAGGCTGCCCCGGCCCGCGGCGCCGTGCGCCAGGGTGGCCAGGTCACCGCGGCTGAGGACCAGGGCCACCCCGGCCAGCGCGACCAGGCTGCTCACGATGACCGCCCGCGGTGGGCGGACCCTGGACTGCACCCAGGCCACCAGAGCGCCCAGCAGCGGCATCGTCGCGACGATGAGCGCGGCGCTCTGCGCCGGCATCGAGTCCAGCGCGACCCACGCCGGCAGGTTGAACCCGGCGAAGCCGAGGGTGCCGAGCAGGAACAGCTCCACCCCCCGTCCGTCGGTGGACAGCCCCGTGCGGCCCTCCCGCCAGCCGAGCAGCGCGACGAAGATGACGCTGGCTGCGCCGTACCGGACCAGGGTCAGGTGGAACGCGTCGACATGGGCGAGGGCCGACTTGCTCACCGCGAACATCCCGCCCCAGGCGAGGACGGTCGTCACACCCATGGCGGTCCCGGCGGACGTGCGGGAGAGTGCCATACCTGCCTCCTTCGTAGTTCGACGAACATCGAACATCGGGAACGGTAGGCTGTGTTCCCAATGTTCGCAACTACGTTGAACGTCGAACATCCGACCGACCGGAGGAGGGTGGATGCGGCAGCTGCGCCACCCGAGCGTGCGCGAGCTGGACCTGACCCGGGTGCTGCACGCGCTGTCCGACCCGACCAGGCTGGCCATCGTGCGCGAGCTGTCGCAGGCGGACGACCAGCCGTGCGGCAGCTTCGCGGTGACGGTCGCCAAGTCCACGCTCTCGCAGCACTTCGCGGTGCTGCGGGACGCCGGAGTGATCCGCACCCGGGTCGAGGGCACCCAGCGCTTCCAGACCCTGCGTCGCGACGACCTCGACAAGCGGTTCCCCGGTCTGCTGGACGCCGTGCTGGGGGCGGCCCGCTCCCGCTAGCCGGGTAGCGTGATCGGCATGAGCGCGTCGGTGCGGGTCCCGTGGACCGACGCGCTCGTGGCCTACGACTTCGGGGCGGACCACCCCCTCAACCCGTTGCGCGTCGACCTCACGATGCGGCTGGCCCGGGAGCTCGGTGTCCTCGACCGCCCGACCGTGTCGATCGAGGTGCCGCAGCCGGCCACCGACGACGAGCTGCACCTCGTGCACGAGAAGGAGTACGTCGAGGCTGTCCGGACAGCGGGTGCGGACCCGTCCCGCGCCGACCCGTCGCGGGGGATCGGGACGCCGGACACGCCCGCCTTCCCCGGCATGCACGAGGCCGCCGCCCTGGTCGTCGGTGCCACCCTCGCCGCCGCCCGCGCGGTCTGGAGCGGTGAGACCGAGCACGGCGTCAACGTGGCGGGCGGCCTGCACCACGCCATGCCCGGCGCCGGCAGCGGGTTCTGTGTGTACAACGACCCGGCGGTCGCGATCGCCTGGATGCTCGAGCAGGGAGCCGAGCGGGTCGCCTACGTCGACGTCGACGTGCACCACGGCGACGGGGTGGAGCGCGCGTTCTGGGACGAGCCGCGGGTGCTCACCGTCTCGGTGCACGAGAGCGGCCGTTGGCTGTTCCCTGGCACCGGCTACCCCGAGGACTGCGGCGGTCCGGCCGCCGACGGCCAGGCGGTCAACCTCGCCCTGCCGCCGGGCACCAGTGACGACGGCTGGCTGCGGGCCTTCCATGCGGTCGTGCCGCCGCTGATCGAGGAGTTCCAGCCGCAGGTGCTGGTGACCCAGCACGGCTGCGACAGCCACGTGCTGGACCCGCTCGCCCACCTCGGTCTCACCGTCGACGCGCAGCGCCTGTCCTACGTCGCACTGCACGAGCTCGCGCACCGGCACGCCGGCGGCCGCTGGCTGGCGACCGGGGGCGGCGGCTACGAGCTGGCCCAGGTCGTCCCGCGGGCATGGACGCACCTGCTCGCCGAGGCCGCGGGGTACCCGGTGCCGCCCGAGACCCCGGTCCCCGAGGGCTGGCGGACCTACGTCGAGGAGCGCTACGGGCTGGCCGCTCCCCTGCGGATGACCGACGGGGCGACACCGCGGTGGCGAGACTGGTCCGAGGGCTACGACCCCGACGACGTCGTCGACCGGTCCGTGCTGGCGACCCGCAATGCGGTGTTCCCGGCGCACGGCCTGGGGGGGCTGCTCGACCTGTGAGCATCCTGACCACCGGGGCGGTGCCCACCCGGGACCAGCTGCGGGACCACCTCGTCGACGCCCTCATCGCCGGTGCGGTCCGCACGACCCGCGAGGACAACCTGTTCAAGTACGGGCTGTTCGCGGGGCGGGTGCCCAAGGCGATGTTCGGGCTCGCGCCCACCGGCCGGTGGAACCTCGACGACGTGCTCGACCTGATGGTCGACCGGGTGGGGGTGTCCGGGGACCGCGCGCACCTGCGCGGCCAGGACCGCATCGACCCGGAGCTGACGCTCGACGCCCTCGACCGGATGGCCGAGCAGCTGGCCCGTGCCGCCCGGGACCGGTCCCGGGTCCTGCTGGCGACCGGTCACCCGGCGGGCCTGCTCGTCGTGCACCAGGCCGCCGCGCTGGCCCTGCGGGCGGCCGGCGCGACCGTGCTCACCCCCGGTGCGGGGTTCGAGTACCGGACGACGACCCGGTTCGGGAAGGTCGACCGGCACGTCCGGTACGTGGGTGAGGTGGCCGTCGTGAGCAGCACCGGGGACCTCAACCACACCCACTCGCCGGCGCCGATGCGCGGGGTGCTCGCCGCCCTGGCGGCAGCCGGCGACGCTGCGCCGGACCTGGTGATGGCCGACCACGGGTGGGCCGGCGCGGCCGGGCAGGCCGGGATCACGTCGGTCGGTTTCGCCGACAGCAACGACCCGGCCCTGTTCGTCGGGGAGGCCGAGGGGACGGTTGCGGTGTCGGTCCCGCTGGACGACAACGTCCCACCGCACCGCTACGCCCCGCTGACGGCCTACCTGCTCGCCGCCGCGGGCCTGGTCTGAGAGCCCGGCGGGCCTGACCACCCGAGGGCCCCGCGGGGCGGGTCGGCCGCGCGCTGGGCACCCGCCGGACGGGTGACCGCGAAGGCCAGTTCTGGTCACCCCTTTCCCACGAGGCACATCCGCACCTACTCTGGGGGTCAGAGCGCGTACGCCTTTTGCGCACCGGTGGGGAAGCCGGCGCCCGTCACGTGCTGAAGGTCCGGTGCGTCATGCCTGCTCAGGGTCCGAAGGACCGTCCGTTGTCCGAGGTCACGTTCCTCACCGTCGCCGAGGTCGCCGCAGTCATGCGCGTCTCGAAGATGACCGTCTACCGCCTCGTGCACGCGGGCACGCTGCCCGCCGTGCGGGTGGGCCGGTCGTTCCGGGTCCCGGAGCGGGCGGTGCACGACTACCTCGACCAGTCCTACGTCGAGACGGCCTGACCGACCACGAGGAAAGGACCCCGCCCACCGTCGGCCGGTGAGCGGGGCCCTTTCGTCCCCCGTGCCGGCGCCGGCTACCCGGCGTCGGTCGCTGTCAGCGTGAACGGCACGTCCGCGCCGGTCCAGAGCTGCGTCAGGACGTAGGCGGTGCCGCCGGGGATGACCCCGGACTCGTTCGCGCCCGACGTGGCGATCGACCCGAGCAGCGCGCAGTCGGCACCGTAGAAGTACAGGTCGAGGTCGTGGCCGGCCGGGGTCTCCTCGCCAGTCACGGTCACCGTGTGCACGCCGTCACCGAAG
The DNA here is from genome assembly GCA_963807005.1 of uncultured Actinomycetota bacterium. Classification (GTDB taxonomy): domain Bacteria; phylum Actinomycetota; class Actinomycetes; order JACCUZ01; family JACCUZ01; genus CAWDZK01. Next base: position 253,316 of record CAWDZK010000006.1, read on the forward strand.
CCGCTGGGCAAGGTGCTGACCCACGCGTCCACGCCCTGCGACGCCGGAGGGGCCGAGCAGGTCTGCTCGAACTCGTTGCCCGTCACCCCGGCAACGTTCTGCAGGCCGGTCGGGTCCCCGGTGGCCGGGTTGCCGGTGACGATGGTGCCCGAGTCGGTGAACGGCTGGTCCGGCGCCGGTGCCACCGGCTCGATGCCCTTGGCGGCACCGAACACCTGCAGCTCCGCTGCCTGCGCGTACTTCACGGTCTCGCCCTGCACCGAGTCGAGGAAGAACCGCACGTAGCTCGCCTTGGTGGGGGACGCCAGGGCGAAGGTCGCGTAGTTCAGGTCAGGGGCAGTCGGCCGCGGCGTCTGGTAGCCGAAGCCACCGGTCTTCACGGTCTTCCACAGCACTCCGTCGTCGGACACCTGGAAGGTGAAGTCCTTGAGCGCGGAGAACCGGCTCGCGACGGTGTTCTTGAAGGCGCTGACCTGGATCCGGTCGATCGTCGACGCCTTGGCCAGCTTGACGGTCACCCGCTCGTCCGAGCCGTTGTTGTACGGCGACGCCCCCTTCTGGGTGCTCCACACGCTGGCAGCGGTGTCGTCGAGGAGGAACTTCGCCGGCAGTCCCGCGTCCTCGCTGCTGGCCGAGACGATCGTGGCCCCGGAGGCGAGCGAGGTGAGGTTCGGTGCGAGCGAGAACTTCAGCGACGTGGTGCGGCCGGCCTTGACCGAGACGCCCCGGAACCGCTGCGCGCCGAAGCCGGGCGCCTGGATGAGCAGGTCGTAGCTGCCGGCGGCCATCTTCGCGCCGAAGCCACCGGTGTCGGAGGTGCGCACCAGGGGGCTCACGCGGGCCTCGAACTCGCCCACGATCACCTTGGCGTTCTTCACCGGGCTGCCGGTGGCGGCGTTCACGACGGCGCCCACCAGGGTGCCGTTGCGCGTGCTCGACGCATGGTCGAACCCGGGCTGCGGCTCGGTGTCGTCGCCGGTCGCGGTCATGGCACTGGCGCCCATGCCGCGGTGCGCGAAGACGGTCCAGATGGTGTCGGTGTTGTCACCGTGGTACCGGTCGGTGTCGGCCGCCAGGATCGCGTCCCGCATGTCGAGGAAGGACGGGTCCGGCGCCGAGAGCGGCATCGCGTCGGTGACCAACCGGGCCGACACCTCCGACCCCTTCGCCTCGCCGTACTGCGCGACGAGCTTCTTGCGCAGCTCCCACAGCGTGGCCGTCCAGATCTCCCCGTCGGCGTGCACCTCCGGGCCGGTCAGGTCGTAGCCGATGTCGCCGTAGTTGGTGGGGTTGTCGTCGTAGGCCCAGTTGCGGATGCCGCGGTCCGGGTTCCCCGTGACGTACTCACCGACGACCGACTTCGCGTACAGGCCCTCGCGGTGCAGGTAGTTGAGGCCGTACCAGTCGCCCCAGCCCTCACCCATCGAGCCGGCCTGCTGCGAGCCGAGTGCCTCGCCGCCCGCGACGTAGCGGGTCGACAGGCCGTGGGCGTACTCGTGCTCGATCACGGACGCGTCGAAGTTGCCGTCGGAGTAGGGCCCCTCGAACGCGTCGTTGATCGGCTCCCACAGGAACATCCCGCTCCACGACGGGATGCCGTCCGGCAGCGGGAGGAAGTAGGCGTTGTCCCGACCGGTGTACGTCGGTGCGCCGCCGCTGGCCGCGCCCGCGTGCACCAGGCCGAGCACCGGGTCGCCGCCGTCGGTCTGGAAGTTGCCGGCCGACTCGGTGAAGCCGAAGTCGTAGAACTCGTCGTGGATCCGGTTGTGCTGCCAGAACAGGTTCGTCGCCGCCGGGTCCAGGTCGAGGGCGTACGACGGCGGCACTGCGGCGCCGTGGGTGCGCTGCCAGTTCATGCCGTAGGCGTAGTTGAACTGGCTGGTCGGGCTGACCGGCCGGGGCGCCTGGTCCGCAGGCGCGAGGAAGTTGGAGTAGTTGGCGTAGGTGTTGGCGTTGTTGCCGAACGTCGTCGGGCCGCCCACCCCGGCGAGGCCGGTCGGGTCGGTGTAGCCCGACGGCGACTCGGCGGTCGGCCCGAACGACCTGATCACCGGGGTACCGCCCTTGGCCGCACCCGGGAAGTTCGGGTAGACGGTGCCCTCGGACTCGTTGCGCACCAGGCTCTGCTTCCACAGCACCGCGCCCGAGCCGGCGTCGACCACGGTGTCCCACGCCTGGTCGAGCTTCTCGACGAGGAGGATCCGGTAGGCGGCACGCGCCCCGTCCGCGGTCGGGAACACCGCCTTCTTCACGTACGACGACGCCGCGAACGGTCCCTTGTCGAACGCGGTCCAACCGGCTGTGTCACCCGCCGCGTTCGCTGTGAACGAGGTGCCGGTGAGCTTCTTCGCCGCGGCGCCCAGCGCTTCGCCGGCGGACATCGACCAGGTGCCGGTCAGCTGCGAGCCGCGGGTCGGGTTGCCGCCGTACGACAGCACCTTGCCGTCCGTGGTGACGGCGATGTTGAGCCGGCCGCCCTGGACGGCCTCGACCCCGTCGAAGACCTGGGCGAAGGTCACCACGTGGGTGCCGGTGCCCGGCAGGGCATGGTCGCGGGTCACCGTCATCGCGGCGACCTGCGCGGCGGACATCCCGAAGGCGGCCCGGTGGTCCGACACCCAGGAGCGGGCGACCTCGACGGCCGAGCCGCTGCGCGCCTCGGTGAGGTAGCCCCCGGTGCCCAGAACCGTGCGGGGCGTGCCGAACCTGGGGTCCCAGGTGGCCCGGGTGCCCTGCGGGGCGGTGGCGAGCATCGCCCGCACGGCGTCGAGCTGGGCCTGGGTCGGCTGCAGGACCGAGGTGACGGCCCTGCTGTCGGCGGCGGCCTGGTTGCCGGATCCGGCAGCACTGGGCAGGTCGCCGACGGTGGCGCCGGCAGGTGCCGTGGGCAGGATCGCTGCCGTGACGGCGAGGGCTGCCCCGGCCGCCAACAGGTGGCGAGGGCGTGGTGTTCTCCGCACTGGTCTCCTCCGCGAGGTTCGGTCCGGGCCGGGCGAGCCCGCGACTCGGGTGTCAGGGGGTTCAACGAGGCGGCGTGACCGAGGTCACGTTTGCCCTTGCCCGGCGCCGGAGAACCCGCCGGATCGCCTGGCCCCCCGACTGGCGGGTAGGCTCAAGGTCCAGGCGTGGCGTTCGTGCGCCGCCGGCACCAGTGCCACCTCCTGCACGTACCGACTCGAAGAGGTCCCGTGGGTTCCGTCATCAAGAAGCGCCGCAAGCGCATGGCGAAGAAGAAGCACCGCAAGCTGCTGAAGAAGACACGCGTCCAGCGTCGTAACAAGAAGTAGCCGCAGCACCAGCGGATCGCCGGGAGGAACGCGTTGGGCCGGGTCGTGATGGTGACCGGTGTGTCGCGGTACCTCGGCGGCCGGTTCACCCAGCTGCTGCAGGCCGATCCGGACATCTCCCGGGTCATCGGCGTTGACGTCGTCCCGCCCAAAGCCGACCTCGGCGACGCCGAGTTCGTGCGGGCCGACATCCGCAACCCCGTCATCGGGAAGGTCATCGCCCGGGCCGAGGTCGACACCGTCGTGCACATGGCGGTGCTGGCGACCCCGCTCGACGCGGGTGGCCGGGCGATGATGAAGGAGATCAACGTCATCGGCACGATGCAGCTGCTGGCGGCGTGCCAGAAGGCGCCGTCGGTCCGCAAGCTGGTGGTGAAGTCCTCCACCGCCGTGTACGGCTGCTCACCGCAGGACCCGGCGCTGTTCACCGAGGACCTCGAGCCGAACGCGATGGCCCGTAGCGGCTACGCCAAGGACTCCGTCGAGGTCGAGGGCTACGTCCGTGGCTTCGCCCGGAGGCGCCCTGACGTGTCGGTGACCACGTTGCGGTTCGCCAACTTCGTCGGCCCGAAGGTCACCACGCCGCTGACGGCGTACTTCTCCCTGCCTGTGGTGCCGACGGTGCTCGGTTTCGACCCGCGGCTGCAGTTCGTGCACGAGCGCGACGGCCTCGAGGTGCTGTGGCGGACGACGCTGGGCGACCACCAGGGCACCTTCAACGTGGCCGGTGACGGCGTGATGACGTTGTCCCAGGCGATCCGACGGGCCGGCCGCCCGTCGCTTCCCCTTCCGCAGCCGGCTGCGCCGTGGGTCGGGCAGGCACTGCGCCGGCTGGGGGTGGCGGACTTCTCGGCCGAGCAGGTGCGGTTCCTGTCGTACGGCCGGGTCGTCGACACCACCCGGATGCGCGACGTGCTCGGCTTCACCCCGCGGTACTCGACCCGTGAGGCCTTCGACGACTTCGTCCGCGGGCAGCACCTGCACGGACCGCTGTCCGCCCCCGTCGTGCAAGCGGTCGAGGGCAAGGTGGTCGACGCGCTCGCCAGCGCCGTCGGTCATGTCCATCTCGGCGGCGTCCGTCTCGGCGGCCGGACGGCGCCCCATGGCTGACGCGCGGGTGATCCCCATCGACGGCGGCGGCGACGACCGGCGACGCCCGGGCTCGGCCGCCGACGCGGTCGCGGCCGGCGCGTCCCGGGCCGGGAGCGAGCGGGCCAGGCGGCGTCGGTCCAGCCCGCTGCTCGACGAGGCGGAGGCGGCCGCAGCTGCCCGGGAGGCCGAGGCCGTCGCGGGGGAGCGGGGGGACGACCCGGTCCCCGAGTCGTCGTCGGTGGGGGACGCGGCTGCGACGGCGCCGCCCGAGCTGCCGGAGTGGGAGCGCAAGGTCGCCGCGACGCTCGCCTTCGTCCGGCGCCGGCTCACCGGCGACGTCGAGGTGGACGAGTTCGGCTTCGACGCGGAGCTGACCGAGAACGTGCTGCTGGCCGCGCTGCGGCCGCTCTACGAGTCGTACTTCCGGGTCGAGGCGCGCGGTCTGGAGAACATCCCGTCCGAGGGCGGCGCGCTGGTCGTCGCCAACCACTCGGGCACCATCCCGCTCGACTCGGTCATGACCCAGATCGCCCTGCTCGACCATCACCCGGCGCACCGGCACCTGCGGATGCTCGGCGCCGACCTGGTGTTCCAGACCCCGGTGGTGAGCTCGCTGGCCCGCAAGAGCGGGACCACGCTGGCCTGCAACGCCGACGCGGAGCGGCTGCTCGAGAAGGGCGAGCTCGTCGGCGTCTGGCCGGAGGGTTTCAAGGGGATCGGCAAGCCGTTCTCCGAGCGCTACAAGCTGCAGCGGTTCGGCCGTGGCGGCTTCGTGTCCGCGGCGCTGAAGGCCGGTGTCCCGATCGTTCCGTGCTCGATCGTCGGTGCGGAGGAGATCTACCCGATCCTCGGCAACGTCAAGACGCTGGCCCGACTGCTCGGGCTTCCCTACGTGCCGGTCACCCCCACGTTCCCGTGGCTCGGTCCTCTCGGCCTGATCCCGCTGCCGAGCAAGTGGATCATCGAGTTCGGCGAGCCGGTCCCGACCGACGGCTACGACCTGGGTGCGGCGGACGACCCGATGCTGGTGTTCAACCTCACCGACCAGGTCCGCGAGACCATCCAGCACACGCTGTACCGACTGCTGATGACCCGGAAGTCGATCTTCTTCTGACGGTCGCCCGGGTCAGCAGGTGGTCAACGGGGGCACCGGGACGCAGGCGCTCACCGCCGTCGGGCCGGTGACCGTGGGCAGCGGCCCCGCAGCGGTCGTGGTGGCGGCCGGGCTGGTGACCACCGGGTTCCCGCTCGACGGGGGGACGGAGAGGGTCGTGCCGGGCAGCGGGACGCTCACGGTCGCCCGCGGCGCGCCGGCGGTGGGGAGCGGGGTGGTGGCCACCGTGCCGCCGGTGCCCGGCAGCCCGCCCGAGCCCGGCGCGGAGGAGCGGGACGAGCCGGGACCGCCGGACGCACCGGCGGCGGAGCCGGCCGTCCCGGGGACTCCGTTCACGGTCCGGCTCGCCCCGTCGACGCCCTGCTCCACCGCGCCGACCAGTCCGCCGGCTGCACCGGTGGCCGCGCGACGGCCGTCCGTCCCTCGTCGCGCCGCCTGGCCGGCCACCGCGCCTGCGCCCCCCGGGCCGCCGGCGCCGTACGCCGTGCCCACCGCCTGGCCGGCCTCCGCCTCGATCGCGGCCAGCCGCTGGGCGAGCGCCCGGACCTGGGCGCGCAGGGCCGGGCCCAGCAACGGCAGCAGGTCGTCGAGACGCTCCCGCTGCCCGGCGAGGAACCGGTCCAGCAGCTGCATCGGCTCCGCGTCACCGGTCTCGCGGTAGGCGCGGGTCAGGTCGTCGGTGGCGGCGGCCACGGCGGTGTCCATGTCGGTCAGGGAGCCGGCGACCCGGAGCCGGGTCGCGGCCGAGCGGCTGCCCTCGCCGGCCGCCAGCGCCTCTGCCTCCCCGAGCCTGGCGTCCGCCTGCTCGAGCAGCTCCCGCCCACGGCCGAGGTCACCGCGGGCCAGGGCGAGCTGGGCGTTCTCGATCTGTCGCTTGAGGCCGTACAGCGAGTCGCCCGGCAGGGCCCGGGTGCTTGCGGCGGCTGCCCCGGCCCCGGCGACGACGGCGGCGACGGCCACCGCGGCGACGGCCTGCCTCACCCGGTGCGCGGCGCTGCGCCGTTCGCGGAGCACCGGAACGAGCTCCCGGGGCGCGGGGACGCGGCCCTCGGCCTCGGTGAGGAGGCGGTCCCGCAGGTCCGACCGGAACTGCTCGCGCGGCCGGATGTCGGAGACCGGGAGCCCGCGGGTCAGTGCGACGAGCGGGGACAGTGTCGCGGTGGCCGCGGGTGTGCTCGCCCGGCGGCCGTCCAGCATCGCCTGGAGGTCCTCGGCCTCCCGCCGGCGAGCGGACGGGATCAGGCCGCGCTGCAGTCCACGCTGGATCGTGAGGCTCATCTGCGGCTTCCCCTCCCCTCGTCGCGCCGGTCGACGGGTGCGCTGCACCCGTCCTGACAACGAGCGCCCGCAGGCCTGGTTACGGGGCCGGGAAGGAAGATCATCCGATCGGCTGGTGCACCAGCTTGGCCAGTGTCCGGACGGCGCGCAGCTGCAGCTGCTTGACCGCGCCCTCGGAGCGGGACATCACCTGTGCCGTCTCGGCGATGCTCATGCCCTGGAGGAAGCGCAGGACGATGCACTCCTGCTGCTCCGACTTGAGCTGCTTCACGGCGTCCAGCAGCGCGACGTTGCTCAGTCGGTCGAGCACCACCTGCTCGATGCCGTCGTCGGCCCGGTCGGCGTCGAGCATGTCGGCCGTGGTGACCTCCAGCTTGAACCGGCTGGACTTGACGTGGTCGGTGACCAGGTTGCGCGCGATGGTGGTGAACCAGGCACCGATGTCCTTGCCTGTCCAGGTGAACGTGTCGATCCGGCGCAGCGCCCGCAGGAACGTCTCGGAGGTGAGGTCCTCGGCCAGCTGGTGCGACCCGACCCGGTAGTAGAGGTAGCGGTAGATCGTGTCGACGTAGGAGTCGTACACGAGGCCGAACGCCTCGGCGTCTCCCTGCTGGGCCAGGGCGACCAACCCGGCGATGCGGTCCTGCTCGGGGTCGGTGTCCTGCTCGGTGGGCCCGGAGTGGCCGCCGACCGGGGAACCCGGCCGAACGCCGGTCCCGGGACCGCCGGTGGCCAGGGCCAGCCCGCCCCCCTGCGGCCCGGCCGCGGCGAGCACCAGGACGCGCAGCTCGGCGAGACCGGCCAGCCCGGCCGTCGGTGTCGGCACGCGCACGAGCGATCCCCTTCTCCGCGGCGTGGTGCTGCTGCTGGATGGCAGATACCCGAGGCTCCGGTGTGACGAACGTCTCGGCAGGCGCCATGACCGTAGCCGGGCCGGGCGATTGCGTCCAAATCGACCACGCGGAGCCTGACGATGATCATCGTCCCAGGTCAGCGCGGGGTCGCGGGGACCAGCCGGGCCTCGCGGATCGGCGCTGCTCCCGCGTCCCACCGGTCCCACCGGCCGCACCGGCCGCGTCCGGCCCACTGGTGGTCAGCGGCTGCGGCGGCGTGCCGAGGCGGCGGCCAGCGCGCCGGCGAGGGCGCCCATCGCGGCTGCGGCGGGGACGCCGAGCTGAACCGCCTTGCGTCCGGTCCGGTAGTCGCGGACCCGCCAGCCGAGCTCGCGGGCGTGGGCCCGCAGCTTGGCGTCGGGGTTGATGGCGCAGGGATGCCCGACCAGCGACAGCATCGGGATGTCGTTGGCCGAGTCGGAGTACGCCGAGCAGGACGCGAGGTCGAGGTTCTCGCGCTCGGCCAGGGACACGACTGCCTCGGCCTTGGCCTCGCCGTGCAGGATCTCGCCGACCAGGCGACCGGTGTAGACACCGTCGTCGGTCTCGGCGACCGTCCCCAGCGCGCCGGTGAGGCCGAGCCGACGGGCGATCACGTTGGCCACCTCGACCGGCGTGGCGGTGACCAGCCAGACCCGCTGTCCGGCGTCGAGGTGCATCTGGGCAAGCGCCCGGGTGCCGGGCCACACCTTCGTGGCCATCACCTCGTCGAAGACCTCTTCGCCGATGCCGGTCAGCTCGGCCACGGTGTGCCCGGCCGCGAAGGACAACGCGGTCTCGCGAGCCTCGTGCACGTCACCGAGGTGCTCGTTCCCGCCCAGCCGGAACCGCGCCTGCTGCCAGGCGAACCGACCGATGTCGCGCGCCGAGAAGAAGTCCCGCCGGTACAGCCCGCGGGCGAGGTGGAAGATCGAGGCACCCTGCATGACGGTGTTGTCGACGTCGAAGAACGCCGCGGCCCGCGGGTCCAGCGGCACCTGCAGCGCGGGCTCCACCTCGGCCGCTGCAGCCGAGGCGCGGCCCGCGGCGACGGCGTCCGGGTCGTGCCTGGTGCGCTCTGCCGCCATGACCCGAGCCTAGGGGCCTGTGCCAGACTTCGTCGGTGGCCGGCACCGATCGGGAGGGCACGGTTCCCGGGGGCACCGGAGGCGCGCCGCGCAACGTCGCGGACCTGGTCCGGGCCGCAGCCGGGTCGCGCCCGGACGCCGTCGCGCTGGTGCACCTCCCTGGCTCCGGCGACCGCACGACCACCACCTGGGCCGCGCTGGACGCCGCTGTCGACGCGACGGCCGCCGGTCTGCGGTCGGAGCTCGGCCTGCGCAGCGGCGACCGGGTCGCGCTCGCGCTCGGTGCGTCGCCGGCGTTCGTCGTCGCGTACTTCGCCGTGCTGCGGGCCGGTCTGGTCGCCGTACCGCTGAACACGGGGTACACCTCGCCCGAGGTCGCCCGTCTGCTGCATGACGGGGACGCGGGCGTGGTGCTGTGCGACGACTCGACGCTGGGCGTGGTGGAGGAGGCGGTCGCCGGCACCCACCGGGCCCTGGTCGACCCGGCCGGCCTGGACGCCGTGACGGCGGCCGGCCGGGGCCACCGGACCGACGGTGACGGCCGTGGTGGCGAGGATCTCGCCGTGCTCATGTTCACCTCGGGCACGAGCGGCCGACCGCGGGGCGCGATGCTCAGCCACCGGGCGCTGCTGGCGAACCTCGACCAGTGCCGCCGCCTCCAGCCGGAGCCGATGCGGGCGGACGACGTCGTGCTGCTCGTGCTCCCGCTGTTCCACATCTACGGGCTCAACACCGGCCTCGGCATGGTGGCCGCCACGGCGGCGACCGGCGTCCTGGTCGAGCGCTTCGACCCGGTCGGTACGGCTGCGGTGATCCGCGCCGAGGGCGTGACCAACGTGCCCGGCGCGCCCCCGATGTACCTCGGCTGGATCGCTGCCCAGCAGCTCGACGCCCTGCGCGACGTGCGGCTGCTGGCCTCGGGTGCCTCGCCGTTGCCGCCGGACGTCCTCGAGCGGGTGCGGACCGGCGCCGGCCGCACCGTGCACGAGGGCTACGGCCTGACCGAGACGGCCCCGGTGGTCGCGACCACGCTGGCGTCGGCAGCGGTGAAGGCCGGCTCGATCGGCCGGCCGGTGCCGGGTGTCGAGGTCCGGCTCGTGGACGAGAGCGGCGCCGACGTCTCCGACGGCGACCCCGGCGAGATCCTCGTCCGCGGGGCGAACCTGTTCTCCGGGTACTGGCCGGACGGCGACGACCGTCCCGGGGAGGACGGCTGGTGGGGCACCGGCGACGTGGCCTACGTCGACCGCGACGGCGACCTGTTCCTGGTGGACCGGCGCACCGACCTGGTGCTGGTGAGCGGCTTCAACGTCTACCCGCGGGAGGTCGAGCTGGCCCTGACCGAGCACCCGGATGTCGCCGAGGCGGCGGTGATCGGCGTCCCGGACGCGTCCACCGGCGAGGCGGTCAGGGCCTACGTCGTACCGCGGGCCGGATCGGGACTCACCGCCGAGGACGTGACCGCCCACGCCGCCACCCGGCTGGCCCGGTTCAAGCGGCCGGCCTCGGTGTCCCTCGTCGACCGGCTGCCGCACTCCGTCACCGGAAAGGTGGCCAAGGGTCGGCTGCGGGCCCACGAGATCGAGGAGCTCGGATGACGGCCGGGACGCCGGCGCGGGTCACGCTGATCGGCAAACCCGACTGCCACCTCTGCGACCGGGCCCGGGAGGTGGTCGCCCGGGTGACGGCCGAGCTGGGGGAGCGGTTCGAGGAGCTGAGCATCCTCGACGACCCGGAGCTGGCCGAGCGGTACTGGGAGCAGATCCCGGTCACCCTGGTGGACGGCGAGCAGCACGACTTCTGGCGGGTGTCCGAGGACCGGCTGCGCGCCGCGCTCACCCGCTGACCCGCCGGCCCGCCCCAGCCTTCCCCCCCGTCCCGAGTTGATCACGTTAACGTGATCAACTCGGACTTCCCGAGGCCTGCAGGCCACGGTCAGGCCGTAATGATCACGTTTACGTGATCATTACGGCAACGCCGGGAGCGTGCTCGGGCTCACTTTGTGCTCACGTTCACAAGCGCCTAATCTGGCTGACGCGCGGTGGCAGCGGGGTCGAGCAGCGATCCCGGCGAGGACGCCACCGACGGATGGAGTCCCGTGACCAGCCCTGACGTGCACGCCCACCGCCCCGGCGGCGGGCGCGGTACGCGCGACGGGCACAAGCGGACCGGCCGTCAGGGGATCCCCGAGGCGACCGTGGCGCGGTTGCCGATCTACCTCCGCGCGCTGGGCACGCTCGGCGACGAGGGGGTCGCGACGGTCAGCTCCGAGGCGCTCGCCGCCGCCGCCGGCGTCAACTCGGCAAAGCTGCGCAAGGACCTGTCCTACCTCGGCTCGTACGGCACCCGCGGGGTCGGGTACGACGTCGACTACCTCGTCTACCAGGTCTCGCGCGAGCTGGGCCTCACCCAGGACTGGCCGGTCGTCATCGTGGGGCTCGGTCACCTGGGTCACGCGCTGGCCAACTACGGCGGCTTCACCTCCCGCGGCTTCGCCATCCGGGCACTGGTCGACAACGACCCGGCCATCATCGGCACCGAGGTCGGCGCCCTGGTGGTGCAGCCGTTGGACCGGCTGGAGCAGGTGGTCCAGTCGCTCGGTGTCGCCATCGGGGTCATCACCACCCCGGCCACCGTGGCCCAGGAGGTGTGCGACCGGCTGGTCGCGGCCGGTGTCAGCAGCGTGCTCAACTTCGCGCCGAGCGTCCTCGTGACCCCGGAACACGTCGAGGTCCGCAAGGTCGACATGTCCATCGAGCTGCAGATCCTCGCCTTCCACGAGCAGCGGAAGCTGTCCCCGGACCTGGTGCCCGACCTGGCGCGGGTGGTCGGCAAGTGAGCATCCTCGCCGTGGGGCTCTCCCACCGCACTGCACCGGTCGAGCTGCTCGAGCGGGTCGTCCTCCCCGGCGACGCCATCGGCAAGCTGCTCGACGACGTGGCCGTCAGCGACCACGCGTCGGAGGCGATGGTGCTCTCGACGTGCAACCGGGTCGAGGTCTACGCCGCGGTCGACAAGTTCCACGGTGGCCTCGGCCAGGTGTCCGAGCTGCTCGCCCGCCGCACCGGGGTCGACCTGGACGAGCTGACACCGCACCTCTACGTCCACTACGAGGACCGCGCGGTGGCGCACCTCTTCTCGGTCGCCTGCGGGCTGGACTCGATGGTCGTGGGCGAGAGCCAGATCCTCGGCCAGGTCCGGGCTGCGCTGCGCACAGCTCAGGACGCCGGCAGTGTCGGCGGTGAGCTCGGTGCCCTTGTGCAGCAGTCGCTTCGCGTCGGCAAGCGGGCCCGCACCGAGACCGGCATCGACCGGGCCGGACGCTCGCTGGTGACCGCCGGGCTGGACGAGGCCGCCCGGGTCCTGGGGCGGCTGGACGGGATCTCGGTCCTGGTCGTCGGCGCGGGCGCCATGAGCGCCCTGGCCGCCACCGTGGTCGCGGACTCGGGCGCCGCCCGGGTCGTGGTCGCCAACCGCACCCTGGAGCACGCCGAACGGCTGGCCGCCTCCGTCGGTGGCGTGGCGCACCCGTTCGACGAGCTGCCCGCCGCGCTCGCGGACGCTGACCTGGTCGTGTCCTGCACCGGCGCGGTCGGGCACGTGCTCGACGTCGAGCTGCTCGGACCGCTCGCCGGCCGGCGAGTCGCTGCTGGCCGCCCCTTCGTGGTGCTCGACCTCGCGCTGCCCCGGGACGTCGACCCGGCGGCTCACGACCTCGACGGTGTCACCGTGGTCGACCTCGAGACGCTGTCCGCCGCGCTGGGCACCTCCGAGCACGCGGCCGACGTCGAGGCCACCCGGAGCATCGTGGCCGACGAGGTCGCTGCGTTCCTGGGCTGGCAGCGTGCGGTCAGCGTCGCGCCGACGGTGGTTGCGCTGCGGGCGATGGCCGACGCGGTGGTGCGGGCCGAGCTGGTCCGGCTCGCCGGCCGGCTGCCCCACCTCGACCCCAGGTCCCGCGCCGAGTTCGAGCAGACCGTGAGCCGGGTCGTCGACAAGCTGCTGCACGCGCCAACGGTGCGGGTCAAGCAGCTCGCCGAGGAGCCCGGCGGCCAGGCGTACGCCGACGCGCTCGGCCGGCTGTTCGACCTGGACCCGAAGGCCGTCGAGGCGATGACCAAGGTCGAGATCGGCGACGAGGGGACGCCCGCGTGAGCGCCCCCCTGCGCCTGGGCACCCGCCGGAGCGCCCTCGCCACCGCGCAGTCGCAGCGGGTCGCCGACGACCTCACGTCCCGCACCGGCCGGGCGGTCGAGCTGGTGCCGGTGACGACGTACGGCGACACCTCCTCGGGTGCGCTGTCGCAGATCGGCGGCACCGGGGTCTTCGTCTCCGCGCTGCGCGAGGCGCTGCTGGCCGGGCGGATCGACTTCGCGGTGCACTCCCTCAAGGACCTGCCCACCGCGCCGGCCGACGGCATCGCGCTGGCCGCCGTCCCGCAGCGCGAGGACCCGCGCGACGTGCTGGTCGCCCGGGACCGGCTCACGCTCGGCGAGCTCCCGTCCGGCGCGACGATCGGCACCGGGTCGCCGCGACGGGCCGCCCAGCTGCGGGCGCTCGGGCTCGGCCTCGAGGTCGTCGACGTCCGCGGCAACGTGGACACCCGGCTCCGGCTGGTCGCCGACGGCAGGGTCGACGCCGTGGTCCTCGCCCGGGCCGGTCTGGCCCGCCTCGGCCGGCTGGACGAGGTCACCGAGACCATCGACCCGATCCAGCTCCTGCCCGCCCCTGGCCAGGGCGCTTTGGCAATCGAGTGCCTGATGCCGGACGATGCCCAGGTCCCCGCCTCCACCGAACTGCTCGACCTGCTCGGAACCCTCGACGACGCCGTGACCCGGCTCGTCGTGGACGCCGAGCGCACCCTGCTCGCCACTCTGGAAGCCGGCTGCTCGGCCCCTGTCGGGGCCTACGGCGAAGCCGCCGACCCGGAGCCCGGCGAGCACGTCCCTGAGCTGTACCTGCGTGCCGTCGTCAGTGCTGTCGACGGGTCCGCGCAGGTCCGGCTGTCCGCCACCGGACCTCTTGACGAGGCTTCACGGATCGGTCGCGACCTCGCGACCGAGCTGCTCGCCGAAGGTGCGGCTGATCTGATCTGGGAGCGCGTCCAGTGACCCGCCCGAACACCCGTCCGAGTGCCGGCCAGCGTGCCGCCACTGCGAAGAAGAAGCCCGCAAAGGCCGTCGGCAGCGTCGCGTTCGTCGGCGCCGGCCCCGGCGACCCGGAGCTGCTGACGGTCCGCGCCGTCGAGCTGCTCTCCCGGGCCGACGTCGTGGTCACCGAGAGCCAGGACGACACCTTCGTCGCGCGGTTCTGCCGACCGGACGTGGAGGTGGTCGACGGCTCCGCCGGTGCCGACGGGCAGCCGCTGACCCACGCGATGCGCGCCAAGCTGGTGGTCAAGGCCGCCAAGGGGGGTGGCCACGTCGTCCGCCTCCTCGACGGGGACCCGTTCCTCTACGGCACCGCCTCCGAGGAGGCGGCCGGCTGCGCGAAGGCCGGGATCGCCTTCGAGTTCGTGCCCGGCGTCACCTCCGTCACCGCGGTGCCGGCCTACGCCGGCATCCCGCTGACCTCGGCCAAGCACCGCGAGGTGCGGGTGGTCAACGTCGTCGACGGCGGTGTGGACTGGGCCTCGCTCGGTGAGGGGACCGCAACCCTGGTGCTGCTCTCGGCGACCAAGGTCATCGGCGACGTCGCGAAGGCACTCGTCGCCGCCGGCCGGGACCCGCAGACGCCGGTGGCCATGACCCAGCAGGGCACGACCACCGAGCAGCAGACCGTGACGTCGACGCTGGAGCGGGTCGCCGCCGACGTCCGCGCGGCCAAGCTGTCCGGCCCGACGATCACGGTCGTCGGTGACATGGTCGGGATGCGCGAGAAGCTGTCCTGGTTCGAGACCAAGCCGCTGTTCGGCTGGCGGGTGCTGGTGCCGCGCACGAAGGAGCAGGCCGGCGCGCTGTCCGAGCGGCTGCGCGCGGCCGGCGCTGTGCCCGAGGAGGTCCCGACCATCGCGGTCGAGCCGCCCCGCACCCCCCAGCAGATGGAGCGGGCGATCAAGGGGCTGGTGACCGGCCGCTACGAGTGGGTCGCGTTCACCTCGCGCAACGCGGTCAAGGCGGTGCGCGAGCGGTTCGAGGAGTACGGCCTGGACGCCCGCGCTTTCGCCGGCATCAAGGTCGCCACCGTCGGCGAGCAGACCGCGGCAGACCTCCTGGCCTGGGGCATCAAGCCCGACCTGGTGCCCAGCGGTGAGCAGTCGGCCGCCGGGCTGCTCGAGGACTGGCCGCCGTACGACCCGGTCTTCGACCCGATCGACCGCGTCTTCCTGCCGCGTGCCGACATCGCCACCGAGAACCTCGTGGCCGGTCTGGTCGAGCGCGGCTGGGAGGTCGACGACGTCACGGCCTACCGCACGGTCCGGGCCGCGCCGCCCGCCGCGCCGATCCGCGAGGCGATCAAGTCCGGCGGCTACGACGCCGTCGTCTTCACCTCCTCCTCCACGGTGCGCAACCTGGTCGGGATCGCGGGCAAGCCGCACGCCACCACGGTGATCGCGTGCATCGGGCCGGCCACGGCGAAGACCGCGGAGGAGCACGGCCTGCGGGTCGACGTCCTCGCGCCGTCGCCGTCGGTCGCCGACCTGGCGGGTGCCCTGTCCGAGTACGGCGCCAGCCTGCGCTCCTCCGCGGTCGCGGCGGGCGAGCCGGTCCTGCGGCCGTCGCAGAAGCGCGCCACTGCCCGCCGGAAGGCCACCTGACCCGATGACCGACTCGCGATGACGGGCGCCCGATGACCGACGCCCGCTTCCCGGCCGCTCGGCCACGCCGGCTGCGGGCCACGCCGGCGCTGCGCGCGCTGGTCGCGCAGACCAGGCCGGCTCCGGCCGACCTGGTGCTGCCGATGTTCGTCCGCGAGGGCCTGGCGGAGCCCGCACCGATCGTCTCGATGCCCGGCGTGGTCCAGCACTCCCGTGACTCGCTGCGGAAGGCAGCGGTCGAGGCGGTGCAGGCGGGGGTCGGCGGGCTGATGCTGTTCGGCGTCCCGCAGCAGCGCGACGCGACCGGCAGCGGCGCGACCGACGACGACGGCATCCTCAACGTCGCGATCCGCGACCTGGTCGCCGAGGTGGGCGACAGCACGGTCGTGATGAGCGACCTCTGCCTGGACGAGTTCACCGACCACGGCCACTGCGGCGTGCTCGCCGCAGACGGAACTGTCGACAACGACGCCACCCTGGTGCGGTACGCCGAGATGGGTCTGGCCCAGGCCGCGGCCGGAGCGCACGTCCTCGGACTGTCCGGGATGATGGACGGCCAGGTCGGAGTGGTGCGCTCGGCCCTCGACGCCGACCGGTTGACCGGCACGGCGATCCTCGCCTACACCGCGAAGTACGCGTCGGCGTTCTACGGACCGTTCCGTGAGGCGGTCCAGTCGACCCTGCGCGGCGACCGCCGCAGCTACCAGCAGGACCCCGCCAACGGCGACGAGGCGATGCGCGAGCTGGCCCTCGACCTCGCCGAGGGGGCCGACATCGTCATGGTCAAGCCGGCCCTGCCCTACCTCGACGTGCTGCGCCGGGTGGCCGACGAGGCCGCCCGCCACGGCGTCCCCGTCGCCGCGTACCAGGTGTCGGGGGAGTACGCGATGGCCGAGGCGGCCTTCGAGCGCGGCTGGCTGGACCGGGAGCGGACCATCGTCGAGACGCTGACCTCGGTGCGTCGCGCCGGCGCCGGCATCGTCCTCACCTACTGGGCCGTCGAGGCGGCCCGCCTGCTGCGGGACGGCCGATGACCGAGCGCCCCGACGACGCGCCGGCGTCGGACGCGCTCATGCAGCGCGCCCTCGCCGTGGTCCCCGGTGGTGTGAACTCCCCGGTGCGCGCCTTCCGCGCGGTCGGCGGCACGCCGCGCTTCATGACCTCCGGGCACGGGCCCTACGTCGTCGATGCCGACGGCCGCGAGTACGTCGACCTGGTCTGCTCCTGGGGCCCGCTGCTGCTGGGGCACGCGCATCCCGAGGTCGTGGACGCCGTGCAGGCGGCGGTGGCGCGCGGCACCTCGTTCGGCACGCCCACCGAGGGCGAGGTCCTGCTGGCCGAGGAGATCGTCCGCCGGGTCGACCCGGTCGAGCAGGTCCGGCTGGTGTCCAGCGGTACCGAGGCCACGATGTCGGCCATCCGGCTGGCCCGCGGGTTCACCGGCCGCACGAAGGTCGTCAAGTTCGCCGGCTGCTACCACGGGCACGTCGACTCGCTGCTCGCCGCCGCCGGCTCCGGCGTCGCGACTCTCGGCCTCCCGGACACACCGGGTGTCACCGGGGCATCGGCCGCCGACACCGTGGTGCTGCCGTACAACGACCTCGAGACCGTCGCCGAGGCCTTCCGCCGGTACGACGGCCAGATCGCCTGCGTCATCACCGAGGCAGCCGCCGGCAACATGGGTGTGGTCCCGCCGCTCCCCGGCTTCAACGCGGGGCTGGCCGAGCTGTGCCGGGCGCACGGCGCGCTGTTCGTCAGCGACGAGGTGATGACCGGCTTCCGGGTCAGCGGGGCGGGCTGGTACGGCCTCGACGGCGTCCGCCCGGACCTCATGACGTTCGGCAAGGTGATGGGCGGGGGCTTCCCGGCCGCGGCGTTCGGGGGCCGGGCTGACGTGATGGCCAGGCTGGCCCCGGTCGGGCCGGTCTACCAGGCCGGCACGCTCTCGGGGAACCCGGTGGCCACCGCCGCGGGACTGGCGACGCTGCGGCTCGCCGACGACGACGTCTACGCCCACGTGGACAAGGCTGCGGACCAGCTCGCCGGGCTCGCAGCGGACGCCCTCGACGCCGAGGGGGTCGCCCATGTGGTCCAGCACGCCGGCAGCATGTTCTCGGTCTTCTTCACCCCCGACGCCGTCGTCGACTACGCCGGTGCCCGGCGCCAGGAGTCCTTCCGGTTTCGCGCGTTCTTCCACACGATGCTCGCCCGGGGGGTCTACCTGCCGCCCTCGGCGTTCGAGTCGTGGTTCCTGTCGGCCGCGCACGACGACGACGCCCTGGGCCGGGTGGCCGAGGCGCTGCCGCACGCCGCCCGGGCCGCTGCCCGCGCCCTTCCCGAGGAGACCACCTGATGGGCGAGACCACGGTCGTGCACGTGCTGCGCCACGGCGAGGTGCACAACCCGCAGAAGGTGCTCTACGGCCGGCTGCCCGGCTACCACCTGTCCGAGCTCGGCCGCGCCATGGCCGACCGGATCGCCGAGCGCATCCGTGGCGAGGACGTGACCTACGTCGTGTCCTCGCCGCTCGAACGGGCGCAGGAGACCGCGCGGCCCTCGGCGGCGGTGTTCGGCCTGGAGGTCGCCACCGACGACCGGCTGATCGAGGCGGGCAACGTGTTCGAGGGCAAGACCTTCGGCGTCGGCGACGGGTCGCTGCGCCGGCCCGCCCACTGGGTGCACCTGCGCAACCCGCTGCGCCCGTCCTGGGGCGAGCCGTACGTCGAGATCGCCGAGCGGATGCTCGCGGCGATCGCGGCGGCCCGGGACGCCGCCCGCGGCCACCAGGCTCTCGCCGTCAGCCACCAGCTCCCGATCTGGACCGCCCGGTCGTTCGCCACCGGGCGCCGGCTCTGGCACGACCCGCGCAAGCGGCAGTGCTCGCTCGCGTCGCTCACCTCGTTCGGCTACGACGGCGACCAGCTGGTGTCGGTCTCCTACGAGGAGCCGGCCCGCGACCTGCTCCCGGCTCCCGCGGTGACCGGGAAGAAGTTCGTCGCCGGCGCGTGATGAGCCGTCGGGCGAGGACCAGCCGCCTCCGTACCGCCGCCGCGACCGTGGTCGCGGGGCTGCTGCTCGTCGGCGCCGCCGGATGCTCAGGTGGCGCTTCGGCGGTTGCCGACCAGGGCTACATCTCCGGTGACGGCACGGTGTCGACGTTGCCGGTGGCGGACCGGGCCCGGCCGGTGGAGGTCGTGGGCTCCCTGCTCGACGGCGGCCGGCTCGACCTGCGCGACTACCGTGGCGAGGTCGTCGTCCTCAACGTCTGGGCGTCGTGGTGCCCGCCGTGCATCGCGGAGGCGAAGGACCTGGAGGCGGTGCACCGGGCCACGTCCGGCGAAGGCGTGCAGTTCGTCGGCATCAACACCGACACCGACCTCGCGGCGGCCCGCACGCACGAGCGCCGTTTCGACGTGACCTATCCCAGCATCGGCTCGGACGGTGGCCGGGTGCTGCTCGCCCTGCGCGGGTCGCTGCCGCCCACGGCCAAGCCGTCGACGCTCGTCCTGGACCGCGAGGGCCGGGTGGCGGCGCGCGTCCTGGGCAAGGTCGACGCCGCGACGCTGACCGGTCTGGTCTCCGACGTGCTGGCCGAGAAGGGCGCGTCGTGAGCGGGACGGTGGCGGACGGGTCGCTGCTGCTGGCCCTGCCGCTGGCAGCGCTCGCGGGACTGGTGTCGTTCCTGTCGCCGTGCGTGCTACCCCTGGTGCCGGGCTACCTGGCGTACACGACCGGGCTGTCCGCGGCCGAGGTCTTCGACGACGCCCCCCGCCGGCGAGGTCGCCTGGTGCTCGGCGCCCTGCTGTTCGTGGCCGGCTTCACCTTCGTCTTCGTCAGCGCCGGTGTCCTGATCGGCAGCCTGGGTGGCTTCCTGCTGGAGAACCAGGACCTCCTGCGGCGGGTGCTCGGCGGCCTGACGATCGTGCTCGGGCTGGCCTTCGTCGGGTTCGTCCCGTGGCTGCGGCGGGACGTCCGCCTGGACCGGCGGCCCGCGGTGGGGCTGCTGGGGGCACCCGTGCTCGGCATGGTGTTCGGGCTGGGCTGGTCGCCCTGCCTGGGGCCGACGCTGGCGGCGGTCTTCGCGCTCGGCCTCGGTGAGGGGACGGCCGTGCGCGGCGGCGTCCTCGCGGTGGCCTACTGCTTCGGCCTCGGGCTCCCGTTCGTGCTGGCCGCCGTGGCCTTCGGCCGGGCGATGACCGTCTTCGGCTGGTTCAAGCAGCACTACGTGGCCGTGATGCGTGCCGGTGGCGGCCTGCTGGTCGTCATCGGCGTCCTGCTGGTGACCGGCGTGTGGGACAGCTGGGTCGGCGCCCTGCAGGTCTGGGTCAACGGTTTCACGGTGGCGGTGTGAGGTCGCCGTGACAGACACCCTGAGCAGCGCACCCTCCCGCGACCTCCCGCCGCAGCCGCGGCCGCCGGCGCTGCAGCCGGTCGAGCTGGCCCGCTGGGCGTGGCGTCAGCTGACGACCATGCGCACGGCCTTGGTGCTGCTGTTCCTGCTGGCGCTGGCCGCGGTGCCCGGCTCGCTCGTCCCGCAGCGCAGCATCGACGCCGCCCGGGCGGCACAGTTCGCCGAGCAGCACCCCACGCTGGCGCCGTGGTACGAACGGCTCTCGCTGTTCACGGTCTACTCCTCGCCGTGGTTCGCGGCCACGTACCTGCTGCTGTTCGTCTCCCTCGTCGGCTGCGTGCTGCCCCGCAGCCGGCTGCACCTGCGCGCCGTCCTGGCGAGACCGCCGCGCCCCCCGCGCCACTTCGACCGGTTGCCGTTCCACCAGGCGGCATCGGTCGACGCCGGCCCGGACCAGGTGCTGGACCGGGCCCGGGTCGCACTGCGTCGGCGGCGCTACCGGGTCGAGGTCGCCGAGGGCGCTGTCTCGGCGGAGAGGGGCTACCTGCGAGAGACCGGGAACCTGGTGTTCCACGTCGCGCTGCTCCTGCTCCTCCTGGCCGTCGCCTACGGACACCTCACCGGGTACAAGGCCAACGTCCTGCTCGTCGAGGGCGAGGCGTTCTCCAACACCGTCTCCGCCTACGACACCTGGACGCCGGGTCCGTTGGCGCGCGACGGCTCGATGGCGCCGTTCACGGTCACGCTCGACACCCTCGCGGTGCGCTACCAGCGCGACGGCATGCAGGCCGGTGCCCCTCGTGACTTCCAGGCCCGGGTCCGCTACACCGCGGCCCCCGACGCGCCGGAGCGCCGCTACGACCTGCGGGTGAACCACCCGCTCAAGGTCGACGGCGTGAAGGTATTCCTCCTCGGCAACGGCTACGCCCCGGTGTTCACCGTGCGCGATCGCGACGGCGTGGTCGTCTCCCGCGGACCGGTGCCGTTCCTCCCGCGCGACGCCGACCTCAGCTCGGTGGGGGTCGTCAAGGTCACCGGCACGACACCGCAGATCGGCTTCGACGGGCTGTTCCTGCCGACGGCGGTGATCGACCAGACCGGCCCGCACAGCATCTTCCCCGGCCTCGAGCTGCCGCGGGCGCTGCTCAGCGTCTGGACGGGCGACCTGGGTGTCGACCGCGGCACGCCGCAGTCGGTCTACAGCCTGCAGAAGGACGGGCTGACCCAGGTGCGTGGCGAGGGCGGCCGCAAGCTGGTGGTCGGGCTCGCCCCGGGCTCGTCGGCCACCCTGCCGACCGGTGAGACGATCACGATGGACGGCGTCCGCCGCTGGGCCTCGCTGCAGGTGGCCCGCGACCCCGGCGCCGGCCCGGCCCTCGGGGCCGCACTGCTCGCGCTCGCCGGCCTGATGGGCTCGCTGTTCGTGCGCCGTCGGCGCGTGTGGGTGCGCGTCGGCGCCGGCTCCGACGGACGTACGCTGGTGGAGCTGGCCGGGCTGGCCCGCACCGAGGGCGAGGGCGGCGACGGTCTCGCCGACGAGCTGCGGGAGCTGGCCGCGGAGATCGACCACGGATCCGACGACGGGACAGGTGCAGCACGTGACCGCTGAGTCGCTGGCCGGCTTGAGCAACAACCTGCTCTACTCCGCGATGGCGGTCTACGCCGCCGCGATGTACTTCTACGCGGCCGAGCTGGCCTTCGGCTCGCCGCGGCGCCGGCGGGTCGCCGCCCCGGTGTCGGCGGAGGTCCGCGAGCTGGCCGGTGTCGGCGGGCCCGCGGCCGACGGCCGGGAGGCCGCAGCGGCCGCTGGGGCCGCTGACGGCGGGAGCGGTGCGGACGGCGCCGGCCCTGCCGACCAAGGCGCCCGGGCGGACCGGCTGGGCCGGATCGCGGTGTCGTTGACCCTGCTCGCCTTCCTGCTGCACGGTGGCGCCGTGCTCGCCCGCGGCCTGTCAGCGCAGCGGCCGCCGTGGGGGAACATGTACGAGTTCTCCACCGCAGGCGCGCTGGCCGTGACGGCCTCGTTCCTCGTGCTGCTCACCCGGCACCGGATCCGCTACCTCGGCACCTTCGTCGTGCTCCCGGTGCTGCTGACGCTGGGCCTTGCCGTGACGGTGCTCTACACCGAGTCCGCCCAGCTGGTCCCCGCGCTGAAGTCGGTGTGGCTGGTCATCCACGTGTCTGCGGCGATCATCGCCTCCGGCATCTTCACCATCGGCTTCGCCCAGTCGGTGTGCTTCCTGGTCCAGGACCGCCGCGAGCGGGTGCCGGTGGAGAGCCGGTCGCCGTCGTTCATGGACCGGTTGCCCGGCGCCGCGGCACTGGACCGGTCGGCCTACAAGATGCACGCGTTCGCCTACCCGATCTGGACCTTCGCGGTCATTGCCGGGGCGATCTGGGCCGAGAACGCCTGGGGCCGGTACTGGGGCTGGGACCCCAAGGAGACCTGGGCGTTCATCACCTGGATGGTCTACACCGCCTACCTGCACGCGCGGGCGACGTCCGGGTGGAAGGGCCGCCCCGCGGCCTACCTCGCCGGGCTGGGCTACGCGACCTTCCTGTTCAACTACCTGGTCGTGAACATCTGGCTGGTGGGTTTCCACTCCTACGCCGGCGTCGGCTGAGCCGGGCAGCGCCCCGGGCCGCTAGGGGGCGCGGACGAAGCTCAGGACGAACCGGCTGCCGCTGCCCCGCTCGGCCGAGCTGACCGTGACCGAGCCGCTGTGGCGGGCGACGATGTCGGCCACGATGGCCAGGCCGAGCCCGGTGC
The DNA here is from genome assembly GCA_963807005.1 of uncultured Actinomycetota bacterium. Taxonomy (GTDB): domain Bacteria; phylum Actinomycetota; class Actinomycetes; order JACCUZ01; family JACCUZ01; genus CAWDZK01. Next base: position 275,925 of record CAWDZK010000006.1, read on the forward strand.
CCCCCGCATCGCGAGAGCGGGCCTCGTCCAGCCGGGCGAACCGCTCGAAGACGGTGCTGCGGTCCTCCGGGGGGATGCCGGGGCCGTCGTCGTCGACCACCACCTCGCTCCGGCCGTCCTGCTCCTGGCAGGTGAAGGTGACCGTGGTGCGGGCGTGCCGTTCGGCGTTGGCGGCGAGGTTGCGGATCGCTCGCGTGAGCTGGCGGGGGTCGCCGGTGGTTCGCGCCGCGCGGACCGCGCTGGTGTCGACCACCACCCGTCCGCGGCTCCGCAGGGTGCGTGCCTCCTCGAGGACGAGGTCTTCCAGATCGACGGTCTCGGACCGGCGGCCCACCGTCCCTGACTCCGCGCGGGCGAGGAAGAGCAGGTCGTCCACGAGCTCCTGCAGCTCGACCGCGTCCCGGAGCAAGGAGCCCATCATGGCCTCGTCGGCGACGGCCGCGGTGCCGTCGGCCGCGTCGCGCACGGCCAGCTCGAGCTCGGACCGGATCCGGGTCAGCGGGCCGCGCAGCTCGTGCGAGGCGTCCGCGACGAACCGCCGCTCGCGCTCGGTCGCCCGCTGCACCCGGTCGAGCATGTCGTTCATCGTCCGGGCCAGCATCGAGATCTCGTCATGGGTGTCCGGCACCGGGACCCGGCGGTCCAGCCGGGTGCCGTGGATGGTCGCGACCTCCGCCCGGATCGACTCCACCTCGCCCAGGGTCCGTCCGGTGAGCCACCAGACCAGGGCGCCGAGCAGGGCGATGACGAGCGGGATGGCGGCCGCCAGCAGCCAGGTGAGGATGCCCACGCTCTCGTCGACGTCGTCCAGGTTCTTGCCCACCACCATGGTCAGCGCGCGGGGGTCCGGCCCCACCCGGCGGGACAGCACCCGGTAGGTGCCCTGCGTCGACGTCGGCCGGTCGACCGTGCGGATCCTGGTGACGTCGCGCACCAGCACCGGCCCGGCAGCAGCGGCCGCGCCGGCGGCGTTGGCGCTGGCGGCGACGACCCGCCCGGAGTCGTCCACCAGCTGCAGGAACGAGTCCTCCCGGTCGCCCTCGCTCGGCAGGACCCCGAGGCCGAACAGACCGGCCGCGACATCGGGCTCGATGTTGTCCGCGCGCTGCCGCAGCGCCTCGTCGATGCCGCGCGTGAGCAGCCGCTGCTGGGCGGTCACGAGACCGACCGCGCTGACGAGGAGGATGAGAGCGACGGCCGCCGTGGCGATGAGGGTGATCCGCGCGCGCATCGAGGCGAACCGCCACCGCAGCGGCCGGTGCCTCGAGTCGTCCGGCGAGTGGTCAGGTCCGGTGTCGGTCGTCACGACGCCAACCGGTACCCGGCGCCGCGCACGGTCTCGATGTCGTGCCGGCCGAACGGCTCGTCGATCTTCTGGCGCAACCGCCGGACGTAGACCTCGACGATGTTGGGGTCACCGTCGAAGTCGTACTCCCAGACCCCGTCCAGCAGCTCGAACTTGGCGATCACCTGCCCGGCCCGGCGCACGAGGTACTCCAGCACCGAGAACTCCCGGGCCGTGAGCCGGATCTCGGTCTCGCCGCGCCAGCACCGGTGCTGCCCGGGGTCCAGCCGGAGGTCGCCGACCTGCATGGCCGGGACGGCCGCGGTGGCGGACCGGCGGAGCAGTGCCCGGACGTGGGCCACCAGCACCGGGAAGGAGAACGGCTTGGTGACGTAGTCGTCGGCGCCCGCGTCCAGCGCCTGGGTCTCGGCGGCCTCGCCGTCCCTCGCCGTGAGGACCAGGATCGGCGTCCAGTCACCCTGCGCGCGCAGTGCACGGCAGACCTCGACCCCGCTGCGCCCCGGGAGCATGAGGTCGAGGATCACCAGGTCGGCGTGGAACTCGGTCGCCTTCCACAGCCCCTCGTCGCCGTCGTGGGCGACCTCCACCGAGAAGCCCTCGGCCACCAGCCCCCGGCGCACGGCCGCGGCGATGCGCACGTCGTCCTCGACGACGAGAACCTTCACGGCCGGTCCGGACCGGGCTGCTGCCTCATCAGGGGACCAGCGTGCCAGGGGAACCTGACGGCCGGCTGAACTCATCGGCACCAGTCAGCCTGCATTCAGCAGCTCGGTGCCAGGGTTGGTGGATGACGGCGTACGCGCTCGAGTCCCGTGGTCTGCGAAAGACCTACGGCGCCGTCCGCGCGGTCGAGTCCTTCGACGTCGCCGTCCCGGCCGGGGCCGTGCTGGGCTTCCTCGGACCCAACGGGGCCGGCAAGACGACGGTGATCCGGATGCTCTCCACCGTTCTGCGCCCGGACGCCGGCACGTACACGGTGGCCGGGGTCCCGTCCAGCCGTCCGGACGAGGTCCGTCGGCAGCTCGGGGTCCTGCCCGAGAGCGCGGGCTACCCCCTGGGGCAGACCGGCCACGAGTGGCTGACCTTCCACGGGCAGCTGTTCGGGCAGCGGCGGAGCCGGGCCCGGGCGACCGCGACCCGGCTGCTCGGGGAGGTCGGGCTCTCCGACCGCGCCGGCGCAGTGATCTCCACCTACAGCCGGGGCATGCGGCAGCGGCTCGGGGTCGCCCGCGCACTGGTGAACGACCCGGTGCTGGTCATCCTCGACGAGCCGACGCTCGGGCTGGACCCCAGCGGGCAGCAGCAGCTGCTGGCGCTGGTGCGGCGCATCTCCCGTGAGCGCGGCGTCACGGTCCTGCTGAGCACCCACCTGCTCGCGGAGGTCGAGGACACCTGCGACCGGGTGCTGATCCTGCACCGCGGCCGGGTCGTGGCCGAGGGCACCGTGGCCGAGGTGGTCAGCCTGGCCGCGGCGCCGAGACAGGCAAGGCTCCAGGTCCCGACCGGCCAGCAGGTCCGCGCGCGTCAGGCCCTCCAAGACGCCGACGACGGCGTCGACGTGCTCGGGCCGGACGCCGGAGGGACCGACCTGAGGCTGACCCTGCCGTCGGGGGCCGGGACGGAACCGGCCGTGGCCGGGGTCCTGCGCGCTCTGCTCGACGCCGACGTCACGGTGCGGGGCTTCACGCTCGAGGGCGGCCGGCTGAGCGACGCCTTCCTCGCGGTGACCGAGGCACAGCGATGACCGGGCCGGCGACGGACCGGCAGCGGGTCGCCGCGGCGGCGCCCGGCGGCGCCTGGGCGGTCGTCGCCGCGCGGGAGCTGCGCGACCTGTGGCTGGCGGGTCGGGGCCTGGCGCTGCTGCTCGCCTTCTCGGTGCTGGTGAGCGTCACCACGTACCTGGTGGCGAGCAACCAGGCACTGAACTTCCTGGAGCAGCGGGAGGCGGTCAGCCTGACCCTGCAGCTCGCGGTCGCGCTCGGCGGTCTGCTGGTGCTGCTGGGCTCGGCCGACTCGATCAGCGGGGAGCGGGAGCGGGGCACGCTCGAGACGCTGCTGCTCACCCCCGTCCCCCGGCGGGCGCTGGTGGTGGGGAAGGCGGCCGCGGCGCTGTCGTTGTGGCTGGCGGCGTACCTGCTGACGATCGGCTACGTGTGGTACCTCGGCCGGGGCGTCGGCGTGGTGGGGGCGGCGCTGGGGGTCGGCCTGCTCGTCGGGACCCTGCTGGCGCTGTTCCTGGCCGGCCTCGGCGTCCTGGCCAGCACGGTGGCGCGGTCCAACCGGGTCAGCCTGTCGGTGACCCTGTTCGTCCTGCTCGCGCTGTACGCGCCCACCCAGATGCCCACGTCCGCGCAGCAGTCCTGGTTCGGCGACCTGCTGCTGCGGGTGGACCCCTTCACCGCCGGGCTGCACGTGCTCGGCGAGGTCGTCGTGCGGGGGCGGGGACTGGGCGAGCAGGTCGGCTGGCTGGTCGGGCCGGCGGCCGCGGCGGCGCTCACGTGTGCAGTCGCCGTGCTGGCGGCCGGCCGGCTCACCCTCGGCCCCGGAGGTCGGCAGTGAGAGGCCTCGTCGCGGCGCTGCTGCTCGCCGTGGCGCCGGGAGCGGCGCCGGCGGTGGTGTCGCCACCGGCGGCGGCATCGGTGTCGTCGGTGTCGTCGGCCGCGGGCGCGGCTCCCGCGACCGACCGGGTGGCGGTGAGCATCGCGCCGTCCGCCGATCACACCCAGGTCGGCAAGCGCTTCCGGTTCAGGTCCACGGTGCGCAACGACGGCGACCGACCTCTGCGCGGCCTGGTCGCGCACCTGGACGTGGTGAGCCTCGACCCCGGCGTCTACGTCGACCCGGAGGACTGGTCCTCGCAGCGGACCGTCTACCTCGACCCGCTGCCCGCGAGAGGCACCGTGCAGGTGCCGTGGCGGGTGCAGGTGGTCAACGACGGGCGCTTCGTGCTCTACGTCGTGGTCAGCACGGTCAGCCCCGACGAGGGGCCGGCGGCCGTGGACGTCAGCGACGGGCTGCGCCTGTCCGCCACCGCTCCGCGCACCATCGGCGCGGACAGCGTCCTGCCGGTGGCGCTGGGGGTGCCCGCAGCGCTGGCCCTGCTGCTGGTGCTCACGACGGCAAGGAGCCGGCGCCGCCGCTGACGGCCGGGGGCGTCAGCCCGGACCGGAGTCCTGGTCGTCGGCCGGCGGCTTCGGGCGGTTGAGGCCACGCAGGAAGTCCGGGTCGTCGTCCGGCGCCATGCTGCTCCCGGCCGGCCCCGCGGCCGGGAAGCCGTCGGAGCGGGGGAGCATGCCGGGCAGCCGGCGGGTCCGGCGGCCGGCGATCAGCCAGGCGATCGGCCCGACGATCCACACCAGCACGATGAGCAGCACCCAGACCAGCTTGGGCAGGCCCTGCACGTCCTCGTCGTCGGTCTGCACCAGGTCGATCAGCGCGTAGACGGCCAGGACCAGGGGCAGGGCGTACAGCACGATGCGCAGCATGAGTTCTGGGGTCCTCCGCCACCGAGCCTACGGTCCCGGGGGGCCGGACGCCCGGTGGGGAGGTGAGACGTCAGCGCCGGCGCAGCGAGCGGCGGGCGCGCCGGGCCGGCCGCGGCGCACGGCGGGCCTGGGCGGCGACCCGCTCCAGCTCGAGGACTTGGGCGCGGGCCAGGTCGAGGGTGTACACGGTGCTGCCTCTACTTCCAGGGTTGATCGGTTGTTGTGCCTAAGATAACAAGGTCAATAACGGGAGTCGACCTTTATTTGTTCCTTCTTGAGTGTGAGGTGGCTCATGGACGACACCGACCAGGTGCTGATCGAGGCCCTGCGCCAGGACGGCCGGGTCAGCTGGGCCGAGCTCGGGCGCCTGGTCGGCCTGTCCGGGCCGAGCGTCACCGACCGGGTCTCCCGGCTGGAGGCCGCCGGGGTGATCACCGGCTACCACGCCGCGGTCGACCCGGCCGCGCTGGGGCTGTCGGTGTCCGCGCTGGTCGGGGTGCACCTCTCCGACACCTCCGACCAGGACGCCGTGACGGCCGCCCTCTACCGGTTGGACGAGGTGGAGGACTGCTGGTTCGTCGCGGGCGACGAGTCCTTCCTGCTCAAGGTCCGGGTCCCGGACGTCGCCGCGCTGGAGCGGACGCTGTCGCGCCTGCGCCGGGTCCGGGGGGTGTCCCGGACCCGGACCACGGTCGTGCTCTCGACCAAGTGGGAGGGCCGAGTCGCGCCGTCCGAGCGAGGCTGAGCGACTGCGGGACCCCGCCCGAGCGGGAGGCGCCGGTCGGGCCTCAGCGCGAGGTCGCCGTCTCCAGGTCGGCGAGCACGATCTCCCGGTCGGCCTCGTCGGCGATGTCGGCACAGGCGGCGCGCGCCTGGTCGGCCCAGCGGCGCGCCTCGTCCGAGTCGCCCGCGACGGTGTGCGCCCTGGCCAGGGCCTCGTAGGCGAAGGCCAGGTCGAAGTCGCCGATGCCCTCCCGCCGGCAGATGTCGAGCACCGACCGGGCGTGCCGCAGCGACGCCTCGGGCTGACCCAGCACGGCGTACACCCGGGCGCACTGCCACTCGCCGCGGGCCCGGTGCACCGGCTCTCCGACCTGCATCCAGTGGAAGCAGGAGGCGTGCGCCGCGTGGACCATCTCGGCGTCCTCCGCCTCGGTGCGGTCCTCCCGCTCCAGCAGTCGCCACACCTGGTTGAACAGCTCGGTCGCCAGCCGGCGCTCGGTGGTGGGGTCCACCACCGTCGCCCTCTCGTTCGGGTTCACGTTCGCCCAGCTCCTTTCCGCGATCAGGTGGTCGAGGTCGTGCAGCTGACGCCGGACGCGGGTCGCCCGGGCGTCCAGCCGCCGCCGGTGCTCGTCGAGGGCGGCCACCATGAGCTGCTCGTCGCCGAGCAGGTCGAGCAGCCGCCGCACCTCGTCGACCGGCAGCTCGAGGTCACGCAGCCGCCGGACCAGCTGCCCGACGCCGATCTGGTCGGCGGTGTAGCGGCGGTAGCCGTTGGCCGGGTCGACCGACTCGGGACGCAACAGGCCGACGGCGTCGTAGTGCCGCAGCGCCTTCGCCGTCAGGCCGGTGGCCCGGGCGAGCTCGCCGATCGACAGGCGTCGGTCCTCGGTGGCCACGTCGCGAACGTAGACGTTCCCGCAACAGGAAGGTCAACAACAGGAGTGCGGGCCGTTGGCGCTCACGCCGGCTCGGTGCGGGCCGAGGCCTCGGTCGGGTCGGGGGTCGGCGTCGGGGATGGCGAAAGCGTGGTGGCCGGCTCGGGGGGCGCGGGGCCGGGGGAGGCGTCTGCGGTCGGTGGGGGAGGCGGGTCCGGTTCGGATGCACTCGTGCGCACGTCCGCGTCGCGCTGCAGGGTCTCGGCCCCGCCGAGGTCGGCGCTCACCATGGCCGCCAACGCGTCCAGCGCGTCGGTCGCGGTCGACGCCGGCGGCGACACCGACGAGCCGGTGCGGAAGGCGGTCGGGGCGGTGCCCGCTCCCTCGCCACGCAGCGCGGCGGCCTGCTCCGCGACCCACCGCCGCAGCTCCTGGCGCTGCCCGGTCGACAGGCGCCGCTCGCGTCCCCCGACCACGACGAGCTGGTAGGCGGCTGCCGCGGTCACGCACCCCTCGCAGGTCGCGTTGAGAGCGAGCGCCCGGTTGTTGGCGTGGACCTGCTGGGCCGAACGGAGGACGACCACCTGTACCGACACGGCGGTCGTCCGGCAGCCGGCGCACTGCGACCACGCGACGCCGACGTTGTTGAGCACGACCTCGGTGGGCCGGTTCAGGTACACGATCTGCAGGGCCGTGGAGTCGGCGGAGCAGTCGTCGCAGGAGGCGTTGGCCGACGCGGTGGTGTCCACGCGCTCCCGGCGGTCGCCCGACCAGGAGACGAGGTAGGCGTCGTCGACGGCCGTTGACGAGTCCGGCGCCGTCAGCGCCGAAGCGGTCAGGTCCACGCCGTCGTCGCGGTAGCGCGGCGGCTCGTACGCAGTCCGGTGCACGAACCCGCCCGCCACGACGACGGCGAGCAGCACGCCGGCTGCGCCGGACCTCGAGACGTGGCCGCTCATCGCACGGCCGCCGCGAGGGGGAAGCTGTCGGCGACCGCTGCGGCCATCTCGACCAGGCTGTCGCGGGTGTCCCGTCGCAGGTCACTGAGCACTGTCTGCCCTCCTGTCTCCAGGGCCCGGTCCCAGGGCACCGTGACCACGCGCGCGCACCGCCGCTCGAAGTGCCTGGTCATCGGGTCGAGCGGGGCGCCAACGCCCCGGCGTACCGCGTTGATGACGACGACGGCATCGCCCACGAGCTCGCCGTAGTCGTGCTCGTCGAGCCAGTCCAGGGTCAGCGCCGCCGCGCGGCCTCCGTCGAGCCCCGCGCGGGAGACGAGCACGAGCTGGTCGGCCTCGGTGAGGAGGCCCTGGTTGGCGCTGTCGAGGATCCCGGTCCCGGTGTCGAGGAGGATCACGTTGTAGAAGCGGTCCAGCAGGCCGACCAACCGGTGGTACGACTGCCGGTCGAGTCCCATGCCGATCCTCGGGTCGTCGTCGGATCCCAGCACCTCCAGTCGCGACTGGGGTGCCTGCGAGACGAACGCACGCAGCTGGGCGTAGCTCTCGACGGCGTCCAGCTGCGCCAGCAGGTCGGTGATGGTGCGGTCGTGGGGCGGCGCGACGCGGTGCGCGAGGTTGCCGGCGTCCGGGTTGGCGTCCACGGCGATCACCCGGTCACCGCGCAGGGCCGCGAAAGTGCTGCCGAGGGCCAGGGTCACCGTCGTCTTGCCGACGCCGCCCTTCCGGCTCATCACCGCGATCCGGCGCGCTCCGTCGATCGGCCGCCGCAACCGTGCCTCGAGCTCGGCCCGTCGCAGCTCGGCGGCGCCAGGTCCCGGGTTCACCATCCGACCGGAGGCGCGGTAGACCGTTCGTTGCCATCCCATGGTCGGCGTGACGTCGGCGGGCGCGAGCATCTCGTCGTCGGTGAAGGCCGCGGCCGTCATCGGGAGCGGCCGCGGCTCGGTAGGACCGGCACTCGGCTGCGCCGGTGGTCGAGGCGTCGCGAGGCGGCGCAGCGCCGGTCCAAGCTGGGCCGCGACCCGCCAGCCGAGCACCACCAGGCCGAGCAGCGGCACCGCCAGGAAGATGCACGAGATCGCCGAGAGAGCGACGACGGCCACGTCACCGCCCTGCCACGCGCGGGTCAGCTGGTCGCTCTGGACGCCGAGAGCCGTCCAGGTCCGGGCCAGGATGTCCGGCAGGTTCCACAGCAGCCAGCCGAAGCCCGCTGCAAGCGCCGGGACGACGAACAGCACCCAGCCGATCACGAGCCGTCGGGCGTACGGGCGCAGCTCCGCGACCCGTGGGCTGGTCTCGCGACCGGGCAGCATGCTGGTCAGCACCGGCCGGACCCGGGCGAACAGGTCTGGTACCCCGGCCAGGTCAGCGAGCACGTAGTAGCCGTCGAAGCGGACCGCCGGGATCAGCTGCTGGACCATGCTCATGTGCGTGATCAGGACGGCGAGCAGGAGCAGGCCGTTGCCGGTGGACAGGTACGTCGAGCCGGCGACGAGCAGGAACAGCACGTTGAAGTACAGGCCTCCGAGGTCGGTGCGCACCCTCGCCCACCGGGCGAGCCGGTACGAGTCGGTGACGTCGGTGTAGAAGGCGGGGAAGACCAGGTAGACACCGAAGCCGATGGCGCCCGGCTGCCCACCGCCGTACCGGCAGGCCGCGGCGTGCCCGGTCTCGTGCACCAGGGAGCCGAAGGTGAGCAGGGCGTACAGGGCGAGCAGCAGGGTGGGCCTCGCCAGCAGCTGCTCCAGTGCTGCGACGAGACTGCCGTCCCGGATCAGCCGGACGTCGAGAACCACCAGGCCCGCGAGCGCTCCGAGCACGACGGGAGGCCAGAACAGCGGCGCGAGCAGCCCGGCGATCACCTGCACGGGAGCCGCAGGCAGCAGCGTGCCCTTCAGCGACAGCGACAGGAGCGGTCGCGCCTGCGGCGGCGCGGCCCCGACGCCGGCGCCCACCTCCTCGATCAGGCCGAGCGGTACGAGCCGGGACTCGACCAGGTGCTCGAGCCCCTCGGTCGTCAGCGTCCGTCCGTACGCCGCGCTGACGGCACCCGCCACCTGCTTGCGGTCTCGGGACGGGTCGACCGCCGATACGACGAGGTTCAGCAGCTCGGAGACCTGGACGACCTGGCCGTCCGCTCTCCGCAGGAGGTAGGTCGGCTCCCGGATGCCGGAGCCTCGGACCTGCCCGAGAACCTGCAGCCCGGCTGGCAGCTGCCATCGCTGCAGCGACTCAGTGGTGTCGTCAAGTGTGGTCATCGGTCTCATCGCCCTGCTGTGCTCTGGTGTGCCCTGGTCTGCTCTGGGTGCTCTGGAGTGCTCCGGAGTGCTGCGCCGGCGAGCCGGGGAGTCGGCGGTTGACGGCGGGCGCGCCCAGAGCCGCGCACCCGCCGCCAAGTCCTCGTCCCGCCGGGTGGCGGGCTACTGCACCGAGGCGACGTACTGCAGGGCTACCGCGTTGGCGCTCGCGTTGATGCTTGCGGCGTTGATCGCGATGGCCAGGTTGAGGCCGACGATGCTCGTCACGTTCGTGCACGCGACGTAGCAGAGCGTCTCTCGACGTGGCAGCAGCTGGGCTGTCTCGGCCTCGACGTCGGCACGGTGAAGCACGGGCGGACTGCGCATCCGAGTCACCCCCCTTCCTGATTGGTGAGAACGGCACGGTGGCGTGACCTCCCCTCCCCCTGGCCACGCCCCCGTCGCTTCCGGTCAGCCCTGGTTCACGCTGATGGCCTGGCCCGCGAAGCTGTTGGCGGTCGAGTAGATCGACGCCGCGTTGAGGGCCAGCGACGAGTTCGTCGCCACGACGTTGGCCCAGTTGGTGTTGAAGGCGAGGGTCTCCCTCGCCGGGAGCAGCTCGACCTGCTGGCCGTCGAGCTCGTGGTGTGTCAGTTCCTTGCGCATGGTGGGTCACCTCCCTGGCTGCGCGGTGTGTGACGGGACGAGTCAACGTCCGCTCGCGTGACTGGTGCGTGACTGCTCCGTGATCGGGTCATGACGGGGGCGTGGCAAGCTCTCGCCGGGCTCTTCACGCGGGCCGCGGTCGGGGCCAGACTGCAGAGGGCGGACGAGCGGGTGGGGTCCGACGGAACACGACCGCGACGGTGGACGACCGTGGAGCCAAGGGGAACGACCGGGGGCGACGGCGTGATGCTGATCAGCGTGTGGACACGCGCTGTCGCGGGCGCGGTGCTCGCCAGGGTCACCATGTGCCGGGCGGGGGAGCCGTCCGTCGTCCGGGCCGTCACCTCGCCTCGGGAGCTGCACCGGGTGGTCGACGAGTGGCTCGCCGCTCTGGACGACGACTGAGCCGGTCCCGCACCTGCCTTTGCTCTTTCATGGTCGGCCGTCCCCTTGACACCTGATCAGCCGCCGTAGTGACTGTGAGTAGCGGAACGTGCGGAAGATGGTGAGCGCGGAGGCAACCTCGAATGCTGAGAGGTGACACAGCACCAACGCTGCGTGACAGCCTCGAGCTCCAGCTCCTCGGCAGCTGGGACCTGCGCCGGGGCGTCGGATCGGTCCCGTTGGGCGTGCGCGAGCAGCGCCTGGTCGCCCTTCTCGCGCTGCGGGGACGTCGGCCGAGGACCCAGATCGCCGGCACCCTGTGGCCGGACACCACGGACGGGCGGGCGTCGAGCAGTCTGCGGGCCGCGGTGCTGCGGGTACGCCGATCCGCTGCGGACCTGCTCGACGGCGGTCGGAGCTCCCTGGCTCTCGCCGGTCACGTGCACGTCGACGTCGACGACGTACGGCGGTGTGCCACCGACGTGACCGCCGACCCCAGCGGCGACGCAGTGCGGCGGGTGAGCATCCTGGGGCACGCCGACCTGCTTCCCGGTTGGTACGAGGACTGGGTCGTCCTCGAGCGGGAGCGGCTCCAGCACCTGCGACTGCGCTCGCTGGAGGCGGTGGCGCGCGCGGCGCTCGACCGTGGCGAGTTCGACCTGGCGCTCACGGCTGCGATCGAGGCGGTCGCGATCGAGCCGCTTCGGGAGAGCGCGCACGCGATCGCGATCCGGGCGCACCTGATGGCGGGCAACCGGGCCTCCGCCGTGACTGAGTACCGCGACTACCGCCACCTGCTGCGCAACGTGCTCGCCATCACCCCCTCCAGAGAGCTCAACGACCTGCTGGCCCCGTTGCTCATTCCCGCACAGCGGCAGCAGCGCGACCGCGCGTGACGGCAGCAGACTTTGCCCCGTTGGCGGGAGCGGTCGGCGCGCTCGGTCAGGCAGCGAGAGACAGGGTGACGCCGAGTGCGATCCCGTAGACGAGCAGCAGCAGGCCGGTCTCCTTGAGGACCGGGACCAGCTCCGGTCCGACAGCACCGAACACCACACCCAGCGTGGGGCGTACGGCCGGCAGGGCGGTGCCGAGCGCGATGAGGACGACCAGGTGCTCCAGTGACATCAGCACCACCACGGCGTACGCAGCGAAGACCAGCCCGACGTAGAGCAGCCGGGTGCGGCGGTCTCCGAGCCGCACCGCCAGGGTGCGCTTGCCGGCGGCCTCGTCGGTCGCGATGTCGCGCAGGTTGTTGGCGACGAGGATCGCGCAGGCAAGGGCGCCGCAGCCGATGCCGGCCAGCAACGCAGCGGTCGTGATCTGCTCGGCCTGCACGTAGGTCGTGCCGATCGTGGCGACCAGCCCGAAGAAGACGAACACCGAGACCTCGCCCAGGCCCCGGTAGCCGTACGGCGACCGGCCGCCGGTGTAGAACCAGGCACCGACCAGGCAGGCCGCGCCCACGAGCAGGAGCCACCAGGTGACGAGCAGCGCGAGCGCCAGTCCGCCGACACAGGCCACGGCGAAGGACAGCAGTGCCGCACGCTTCACCGCCGCCGGGGTGGCGACACCCGACCCGACGAGCCGCAGCGGGCCGACCCGGTCGGCGTCGGTGCCCCGGACGCCGTCGCTGTAGTCGTTCGCGTAGTTGACCCCGACCTGCAGGGCGACCGCGACCAGCAGGGCGAGCAGGGCGCGGCCGAGGTCGAAGCCGTCAACGGCCGCGGCCGCGCCGGTGCCGGCGGCCACCGGCGCGACGGCGGCCGGCAGGGTCCGGGGACGGGCACCGTCGAGCCACTGGGCTGGGCTGGCCATCGGTGCGGTGTCCTCCGGTTCGTCGTGACGGGTCCGCCAGGAGGGTACGGGGCGCCGCGACGCGGGCCCGCGTCGAGTGGCGCGTTGGAGCTGCCTGCAGCGGGCCTTCGGCCGCCACAACGCGCCGCTCGACGAAGGTGGTGACGCGACGAGTGATGCCAGCTCGTGGATCCCCGCGCCGGGTGGCCTCGATCCCAACTGCTGCGCCGTGCCAGTGCCGGCACCAGAGCCACGGAATCTTCGCGAGCGCGGCTTGGCGACCCGTTGCGGTCCGATCAGGCCTGCCCGGCACTGGGCCCTGGGCCGAGATCCGTCTCCAGCTCGAGCTCGTCACGCAGGGGGATGCCGAACGCTCCCGACGTCGGAATGTCGGGCTTGAGCAACGCCCGACTGCGGTCAACCGCCCCGGGCCGCATCAGGACGAGGCGAAAGCCCCGGCGCTGGTAGAACCGAAGCGCCTCGATGTTGTCGTTCGTCGTGACCACCCACAGGCGCGTGCACCCAGCGCCGCGGGCGATGTCCTGGACCGCTGTGACCAGTGCGGAACCGATACCGATCAGTCGGGTCGCGGCGTGCAGTGTCAGGAGTTCACACGCGTGGCCATCGATCACGTAGGTGGCAGCTCCTGTCAGTTCACCCTCCGACCACGCCAACACGGCAGGGTGATCCAGTGAGTCCACGAGCACTCCGCGCCTCGCCACCCGCAAGGCGTTCCAGTCGCCGAGGAAGGCCTCGAGCACAGGTCGATGCTCCGGTCGACCGGGCACAACGTCCACGGTCACATCCTGCATCTGCTGCGACCAGATGCCGGGCGGCGAGCCGGCTGGCCGCTCCGATCCCTGAGGATGGGACATCGCGCCCGATCTGCGTTGTCAACTGTCACTCGCGGCCCCACCCCCCGGGCTTCTGCCGAACTTGGTAGCGACCGTCGAGCAGTGCCGGCTCCGCGGCAGGGGCGAGCGACGCCAACCTGCGGGTGAAGCCCGCAGATGATCGTGCGTGCTTCAGGCGGGCTGCCACAGCTCGATCCGGTTGCCCTCGGGATCAGTGACCCAGCCGAATCGACCGACACCGTCCATGTCCTGCGTCTCGTCAGCCACGTCAGCTCCCTTGGCGCGCAGCTGCGCGAGCATCGCTTCCAGGTCGCGGACTCGGAAGTTGAGCATGGTCTGCTGGGCCCGGGAACCGAAGTAGTCGGTCTCGGACTCGAAGGTCGCGAACACCGTCAGCCCGGCGTCCTGATGCCAGAGGCCGTTCTCATCGGCGTCCAGGCCCAGGAAATCGCGGTACCACGCACCCATGGCCACCGGGTCGGCCGCCCGCAGGAAGTAGCCACCGATGCCCAGTACTCGTTCCATGTCGCCATCCTGCCAGCACGGCGATCTGGCGGGCCGGTGCGTTCTGCGCGCCGCATTCTGCTTGCCCGTGCCGGGTCGATCAGCCCTGACCGGCCGGCCGCTCGGCCGTGGCTCGTGGGTCGACCCGGGTGCCGAACCGGTACGTCAACGTCTGCCCCAGGAGCACGGCAACGACAAGGAGGGCGACGGCAACGGAGCTGAGCGCGAGCTGGCCGGGACCGGTCTTGTCCAGCTCCACGTGGTCACCGGCCCGCCAGACGTAGCCGATGAGGAACAGGACGGCGACCACGACGTTCAAGGTCGAGTGTGCGAGCGCGACCCGACGCGGCCGGGTGCCACGCGGGACCTGCATCAGGTCGACCACGCCTACGACTGCAGCGATCCCCGCCCCGATCAGGCCGACACCGATCAGCCACCAGGCGCCGTCGACGAGCCACGGCAGCTCGCCCGGCCGGGTCCAGGTGAGGATGTCGAAGATCAGCGACGACACGAAGGCCCCGATCGGGAGCGGCACCAGGAACGGGTGCAGCGGGTGCCCCCTCGGCCCGCTCACCGCGGACAGTCTCATGCAGCCCGTCCTAGCCCAGCGTGGCCAGGTCTGCAAGGGAACCCATGGTCGCCCCGCCGGGCAGGGTTGCATCGGATGACTGCAGGTCCCGGGTGCCACGTCGCGGTCGGAGTCTGCGGCTCGTCCAGACCAGGAAGCCGGTGCCGAAACCGATGATCGCGATGTCGCAGGGCCACAGCGCGCAGGAGTCCGCAGTCCTCGCTGAAGACCACCCGCCGGCTAGTGGTTGGCGAGCACGATGAGTTGGGCGGCGTCCGTCGGCACGATGGCGTCGTCGTATCCTCCCGTCACCAGCACGGCATCCGTGCCAACTGGTGTGGCGGTGCGGAACGACCGACGGCTGAGGACCGGCCGGGCCAACGTGGAGAGTCGGCCAGAAGCCGCGTCGTAGACCTCGATGCGCGTGCCGCCCGCAATGACGATCCGGCCATCTCCCATCGTGGCCACCGCGCCCTCGAGCTTGTACTGGCGCTCGGATAGGGAAGGCCCAGGAAGCGCTGAGCCGGTTGCCAGGTTGACGATCTCAGTGGTCCGCAGTCTTCCTCGGCCCTCGGTGTCCTCAGCTCCTCCCACGACCAGGATCCGACGCTGATCGATCGCCGCGGCACCCAGCTTCACTCTCGGTGTCCTGAGGTTCGGTCCCGCTCGCCAGGTCCCACCGCGATAGACATCGCTGGTGACGACCGCCTGGCGGCCTGTGGCGCCGCCGATGAGGACAACGTCCGGGCCGAGCGCGACGGCAGCGTGCGCCGCCCTCGCCGAGGTCAGCGGCGGTCCAGCCTGGAACTGGTTGGTGAGCGGATCAAAGATCTCGGTGGAGGTCAGGCTCCCGCCGGAGTCCGACCACCCCCCGGCGATGAGGACGCGACCGCTGGGAAGGACAGTGGCGGAGTGATCCGCCCTCGGAGTCAAGAGCGGTGCGACCGCCGTGAACGTCGAGGACTTCGGGTCGAATACCTCGGCGGCCGACGTCGGCTGCTCACCCTCACCCGGGTAGCCCCCGACGAGCAGAACCCGGCCGTCGTGCAGCAGCGTTGCGGAACCGCTAGCCCGTGCCGTGAGCATCGTCGGTCCCCATGTGATGCGACGGTCGTCGGCGTGGTAGATCTCGGATCGACGTCCTTCGTCAAAGCCTTCACAACCCGGCCGGGTGCATCCGCCCGTGATGAGCACCAAGCCGCCCTCAAGCGCCGTCGCCCGGTGGACTGCGCGCGGCTCATTCAGCGCCAGGCCGACGGCGAGACCCGGCGAGGGACTCCCTCTCGCCTCGGTCGGATTCGACCGGTCCTCGCTGGATGACCTCGAGCAACCGCTCAGGCACGCAGCACACGCCACCACCATCACGATGACTAGCCGACGCCGACCGCGCACGATTGAGCATGTCACGGCCACTCTGCCGCCGACCGGTCGATGGATCACCACGACGGCAGCCTCACCGCCTCGTCACGCCGCTGGACGGCCACAGGCGTCCCTCCGCCTGGGACAGGACATGACTGACGTCGCCGTATTGTCGGACGTCGAGTACAGCCGCCAGGACTACTTCGCTGCGACGGCGGCCCGGACCAGCTCGGTGACGGTCTTCTCCACCACCGGGCTCCACTTCGTGAGGGCGTACGACACCGGCCACATGTCACCGTCGTCGAGCGCCGCCGCGTCCTGGAAGCCCAGGGTCGAGTACCGGTAGCCGAACTTGCCGGAGTCCTGGAAGAACAGGACGACCTTCCCGTCCGCGTTGGCGTAGGAGGGCATGCCGTACCAGGTCTTCGGCGACAGCTCGGGGGCCGCCGCCGTCACCGTCACGTGCACCCGCTCGGCGAGCGCGCGATCATCCGGTGCCATCTCGGCGATCTTGTCGAGCACCGCCTGCAGACCGTCGGCCTTCTTGGCACCCTTCTTGCCCTCGGCGCGCAGCTCGGCGGCGCGCTCCTTCATCGCGGCCCGCTCCTCGGCGGTGAAGCTGTCGGAGCCGGTCGTGGCCTTCTTCGCGGGCATGCTCGGACCTCCCTTCCTGACGCTCGGGCGCGGCGTCGTACCGGCCCTGGTCGACAGGCTAGGGCGGCCCGCGACGGGTCGCTTCTCGAGTCCTGCTCGGGTCGCGGGGCAGGTCGCGGCGCGTGCGCTGCGGATCCTCGCCGACCCCGTCCTGCTCAGCTGAGGCCGGGGACCAGCTCGCGCACGGCCGCCTTGTCGGGCTTGCCCGAGGGCAGCACCGGCAGCTGACCCAGCAGCACGACCTCACGGGGGAGTGCCGACGCCTCCAGCCTCGCGGCCGCGTAGGACCGCAGGTCGTCGACCGTCGGCGGCACCGACCAGTCGCGCGGCTGGACCACCGCCACCACCCGCTCGCCCCACTCGTCGTCCGGTCGCCCGACGACGGCGCAGGCGCTCACCTCGGGATGGCCGAGCAGGACCCGCTCGACCTGCGCGGCCGGCACGTTGACGCCCCCGCTGACCACCACGTCGTCGGCCCGGCCGAGCACCTCCAGGCGGCCGTCCGCGTTCCACCGGCCCAGGTCCTGGGTGACGTGCCGCCCGTCGACCAGGGCCGCGGCAGTCAGGTCGGGACGGAGCCGGTAGCCCGCGAAGACCACCGGGCCGCTGAGCTCGACCCGGCCGTCCGGGCGCACCACCGCCTCGACGCCGTCGAGCGGGACCCCGTCGTAGACGCAGCCGCCGCAGGTCTCGGACATCCCGTACGTCGTGACGACGTGCACCCCCGCGGCCGACGCCCGCTCGGCCAGTGCCGGCGGCAGCGCTGCCCCGCCGACCAGGACTGCGTCATACGTCGTCAGGTCCGCACCTGCGTCGAGCAGCCGGTGCAGCTGGGTCGGGACCAGCGACGTGTAGTGCCGGACACCGGGCGCCAGCCGGGCCGTGGCCTCGGTGAAGGCATCGACGGAGAAGCCGCCGTACAGGTCGAGCACCTCCGGCCTGGTCCGCACCTCGAGCGAACGCACCAGCACGGTGAGTCCGGCGACGTGTGTGACGGGCAGCGCCAGCAGCCACTGTCCCGGGCCGCCGAGCCGCACGTGGGTGGCGCGGGCCGAGTGCCGCAGCGCGCCGGCCGTGAGCAGCACCCCCTTCGGCTCGCCGGTCGAGCCGGAGGTCGGCACCACGAGGGCCACGTCGTCGTGCTCCAGAGGCAGCCCGGGGTCCATCGCCGCCAGGACCGGCCCCCGGCTGCCGCCGGTGGGAAGCGGCAGCAGCGCCGGTCCGGCCCCGTCGAGTGCGGCGGCGAGTGCCGGCACGAGCGTCGCGAGGACGGCGTCGCCGGTGGGGGCGGTGACCCCGCGCAGCTCGCGGCTCAGCGCGGGTCCTCCAGATCGGCGGCCAGCGGCTTGCTCATCTGCATCGAGTCGACGCTGTACCCCAGCGACCGGTAGAGGCCGGCGGCGCGTTCGTTCCAGCCGAAGACGTTCAGCGCGATCCGGGTGCAGCCGTCGGCTGCGAGCACCTTCTCGGCCTCCACCATCGCGGCCCGGCCGAGACCCCTGCCCCGGTACGGCTCGTCGATGATGACGTCGTAGACGAAGCCGGTCTTCCGGTTGGTCGGGCTCCGGCCCAGCCAGAGCAGCCCGACGTCGTCGCCGGCGTCGTCGACCACCCGGAGAATGCTGGTCCCGACCTCGGCCAACGCGTCGGTCAGGGTCTCGGGGAAGAACTGCGCTGCGCGCGCCCGGACCTCGTCGTCGACGGGGGAGTGCGCGGAGCGCGCGAGGTCGGCCGCGAACTCGTCCAGCATCGGGGTGCGGATCGTGTCGTACTCGCCGTCGGTGATCGCCCTCAGCCGCACCGTCGTCATGCCCGCTCCTGTCGCAGCTGCACGACGTTCCCCTCGGGGTCGTGGCCGTCGCACACCGTCCAGCGCTGCCAGCGCCACTCCCGCTCCGGCGGGTCCACCATGCCGCCCGTCCTGGCCGCCGCCGCGCGGGCCTCGGCCAGGTCGGCGACCACGAGTGCCGGCTTCACCGCGGTGTCCTCCCGCCGGACCGGCGGGTCGGACACCTCGATCTCGGCGGCGATGTCGTCCGGGACCCGCAGGACGACCAGCTGGAACGACTCCGACTCCAGCACGAGGTGGTGGGGCGTCGTCGCGGAAGGGGTGAGCCCGGCAGCCTGCTCGTAGAAGGCGGCGACCCGGTCGGGGTCGAGGGCGTAGACGACGAGCCCCGAGGTCGGCGGCATCAGTAGTACCAGGGGTAGGGCGACCAGTCGGGGTCGCGCTTCTCGAGGAACGCGTCCCGCCCCTCTACGGCCTCGTCGGTCATGTACGCCAACCGGGTCGCCTCACCGGCGAAGACCTGCTGGCCCATCAACCCGTCGTCCACCAGGTTGAACGCGAACTTCAGCATCCGCTGCGCGGTGGGGCTCTTTCCGTTGACCTCGGCCGCGACGTCGAGGGCGACCTTCTCGAGGTCGGCGTGGTCGGTGACCAGGTTGACCGCACCCATCCGCTGCATCTCCTCCGCGCCGTAGGTCCGGCCGAGGAAGAAGATCTCCCGGGCGTTCTTCTGCCCGACCATCTTCGCGAGGTAGGCCGACCCGTAGCCGGCGTCGAAGGACCCGACGTCGGCATCGGTCTGCTTGAAGCGGGCGTGCTCGCGGCTCGCGACCGTGAGGTCGCACACCACGTGCAGCGAGTGCCCGCCGCCGGCCGCCCAGCCGTTGACCACGGCCACGACGACCTTGGGCATGGTCCGGATCAGCCGCTGCACCTCGAGGATGTGCAGCCGGCCGCCCTCAGCGTTGACCCGGGCCGTGTCGACCGTCTCGGCGGTCTCACCCTCCGCGTACTGGTAGCCGCTGCGGCCGCGGATCCGCTGGTCGCCGCCGGAGCAGAACGCGCGACCGCCGTCCTTCGCGGACGGGCCGTTCCCGGTCAGCAGGACGCAGCCGACGTCCGGCGTACGTCGGGCGTGGTCGAGCACGCGATACAGCTCGTCGACGGTGTTCGGGCGGAACGCGTTGCGCACCTCCGGCCGGTCGAATGCGACCCGAACGGTTCCGCGCCCCGGCCCGTCGACCACCGCACGGTGGTACGTGACGTCGGCCAGGTCGAAGCCGTCGACCGGCCGCCAGGCGACCGGATCGAACAGCTCGGAGACGGTGCGGTCGTCGGGGCTGTGGGGCACGTCGGCGAGGATAGGCGTCGTGTCGTCCCGCGTCGTCTACCGCATCCCGATGCGCACCCGGTTCCGCGGCATCGACGCGCGTGAGGGGGTGCTGCTGCAAGGCGAGGCCGGATGGGGCGAGTTCTCGCCGTTCTGGGACTACGACGACGCCGAGTGCGTCCCCTGGCTGATGGCCATGCGCGAGGCCATCAACCTCGGCTGGCCGCCGGCGCGCCGCGACCGCATCCCCGTCAACGTCACGGTTCCCGCGGTGGGCCCGGAGCGGGCCGCGGAGATCGTGCGCGCCTCGGCCGGCTGCCGGACCGCGAAGGTGAAGGTCGCCGAGCCCGGCCGGCCGGAGCAGGACGACCTCGTCCGGGTGGCCGCCGTGCGCGACGCGCTGGGCCGGGGCGGCCAGGTGCGGGTCGACGCCAACGGTGGATGGGACGTCGACACCGCGGTGCGGATGGTGCGGCTGCTCGATGCCGCCGCCGACGGCCTGGAGTACGTCGAGCAGCCGTGCCGCACCGTCGAGGAGCTCGCCGCGGTCCGCCGCCGAGTCGACGTCCCGGTGGCGGCCGACGAGTCGATCCGCCGGGCCGCGGACCCGTTGCGGGTGGCCCGGCTCGAGGCGGCCGACATCGCCGTGCTCAAGGTGCAACCGCTGGGCGGCGTCCACGCCTGCCTGCGGATCGCCGAGGAGATCGGCCTGCCGGTGGTGGTGTCGTCGGCGCTGGAGACGTCGGTCGGTCTCGCTGCGGGGGTGGCGCTGGCGGCCGCGCTGCCGGAGCTGCCGTACGCCTGTGGCCTGGCCACCCTGCCGCTGCTCGACGGCGACGTCACCTCGCAGCCGTTCACGGTCGTGGACGGCGCCCTCGACGTCCGGCGACCGGAAGCGGACCTCGTCGACGCCGTTCGGGCCGACGACGCCACCGACGAGCGGTGGACCATCCGGATGGTCTCGGTGATCGCCACGTCGGAGGGGCACTGATGAACCCGTCGATTGCGCTGGCCACCGTCGTCGTCGACGAACTGGTGCACGGCGGGGTACGGGAAGCGGTGCTGTCGCCCGGCTCGCGCAACGCCCCGCTGGCCTTCGCCCTGCACGAGGCCGACCGGCTCGGCCGGCTGCGGCTGCACGTCCGGATCGACGAGCGGTCCGCCGGTTTCCTCGCCCTGGGCTTGGCGAAGGCGTCCCGCCGTCCGGTGCCGGTCGTGACGACCTCCGGCACCGCGGCAGTCAACCTGCACCCAGCGGTCGTCGAGGCCGAGTACTCCCGGGTCGGGCTGGTCGCCATCACCGCCGACCGGCCGGCCGAGCTGCGGGGGGTCGGGGCGAACCAGACGATCGACCAGGTGGGGCTCTACGGGCGGTCGGTCGCCTACGCGGACGACCTGTCCGTCGACACCCGGACGACGGTCGGGCGCTGGCGCACGGCGGTCGACCAGGCGCTCCTGCGCGCCCAGTGGGCGCCGGTGCACCTCAACATCGCCTTCCGCGAGCCGTTGGTGCCCGACGGCGACCTCACCTGGCCGGAACCGCTGACCGGTCCCCCGGCCGAGCCGCGGGCGGACCGCGGCGCCATGACGACCGAGGGCTACGCGCCGGTCGAGACCGGGCCGCGCACCGTGGTCGTCGCGGGTGACCAGGCGCTCGTCGACGCCCGGGCGCTGGCCGAGGCCGGCGGGTGGCCGCTGCTCGCGGAGCCGTCGTCGGGGCACCGGGCGGGTCCGAACGCCCTGGGGGTCTACCGGCTGCTGCTCGACGCCCTCGGCGACGACATCGAGCGCGTCGTCGTCGCTGGCCGGCCGACGCTGTCCCGGCCGGTGACCCGGCTGCTCGCCCGCAGCGACATCGAGGTGCGCCGGCTGCCGGACCAACGCCGGACCGTGCACGCGCGCGGCGTGGTCGACCACGACTGGCTGCGCCGGTGGCAGGAGGCCGACCGGTCGGCCCGCACCGCCGTCGACACCGTCCTGGCCGAGGAGCCGGTGAGCGGCCTCGCGGTGGCCCGCCTGCTGGCCGGACTGGTGCCACCCGGCGGGCTGCTCGTCGCCGGGTCGTCCAGCAGCGTCCGCGATCTCGACCTCGCTGACCCCTGGGCCGATCCCTCTGCCGACCCGCCGCTCGTGCTGGCGAACCGGGGCGCCTCGGGCATCGACGGCACCGTGTCGACCGCGATCGGCGCGGCCCTTGCGCACGAGGCGGCAGGCGGCCCGGCGTACGCGCTGATGGGCGATCTCACCTTCCTGCACGACAGCTCCGGGCTGGTGATCGGGCCGGACGAGCCGCGCCCGGACCTCACCGTCGTGGTCGTGAACGACGACGGCGGCGGGCTCTTCACGCAGCTGGAGCAGGGCGCGCCGGCGCACGCCGGGGTGTTCGACCGCCTGTTCGGGACCCCGCACGGCACCGACCTCGCCGCACTGTGCGCGGCGACGTCCACCCCGCACACCCGGGTCGGGTCCCTCGACGAGCTCGAGTCCCAGCTGGTGTCACCACCCTCGGGCGTCCGGGTGCTCGAGGTGCGCACCGACCGGTCCCGGACCCGCGACCTGCACGCGATGCTGCGCGCGGCGGTCGCGGAGGCGCTGCGGTGACGGACCTCCGCTGTCAGCGGACGATGACGAGGTTGGCCATGTCGACCACCGGCCGGTAGCCGATCGCGGCGTAGATCTTGTTCGAGGTCGGGTTCGCCTGGTCGGTGTAGAGGCAGACCCGCTCGCCCTGCGCCCGCAGCCGCCGTGACACCTCGGCGACCGCGTTGCTGGCCCAGCCACGGCCGCGCTGGTCCGGCGGGGTGTACACCGGCCCGACGCGGGCGACGCCGAAGGACGGCGGGTTCGCGGCAGTGAGGTGCACGCGCTGCCCCGCGGCGTCCACCCAGAACCAGATCCGGCCGCCGGCGATCCGGCGCCGGATGTCCTGCTCGTCCGGGACCTCGTGCGAGGTGGCGCCGCGCGGTCGTCCGGCCTGCTCGTCGGCGTCGCCCATGAACGCGGCGAACCACTGGGTCGCCAGGTCGAGGTCACCCTCGCTGGCGACCCGCAGCCCGCCGGGCGCCGGCGCGGGCGGGGCGAGGTCGCCGAGCTCGTGCAGCCGGGTGTGCTGCCGTACGTCGACCCGGCCGCCCGCAAGTCGGGCGAGCTCCGCGGCGCACACCTGGGCAGCCGGCAGGGCGCCGTTGACGGCGGTGAGGTTCTCGCCGCGCTCGTGCAGGCAGCCGGCCACCGCCCGGGCCGCGTCGTCCGGCATCGGCAGCAGGAACGCCGGGTAGGGCGGGTGCCGCGACGTCCGCATCCCGGCGCCGACCACCGAGCCGGTCGCGTCGCGGACCACCAGCCACCAGTTCTGGTCCGGTTGCGCGCACCCCGTCGGCCAGCTCCGCGACGACCCGGTTCGCGATCGTCGAGACCACGGTGGTGACCACCGGCTCGGCGGCCAGGTGCTCGCCCGCGAGGTCGAGGAACTCGGCCGGGTCACTGCAGAACTGCAGCTGGACCGGAGCGGTCGCTGCAGGCATCCCGGCACGCTAGCCCGGAGGGGGCGCGGCGTGCACCGCAGTTGTCGCTCGTCCTGTCCGCGGCCTCGCGGGGATGGCCGCGGCCCCGCGACAGGACGGCTCCCGCTACTCGGCGAGGACCTGCTCGCGCAGGATGTCGGCGTGGCCGCAGTGCTGTGCCAGCTCGCGCAGCATGTGCAGGTACACCCAGCGCAGCGGCAGCGGCCCGCGCCGGTTGCCGAGAAGCTGGTCGTCCAGCCCCAGGGCGGCTGTCGCGCGACGGGAGGAGTCGCAGACCTCGCGATACGCACGCTGCACGCCGGCGATGCTGTCGCCGTCGTCGAGGACGAACGACTCGTCCACCGTCGTCGGGATGCCGATCTCCTCCCGGGACCGGCAGGTGACGGCCTCGTCGAACCAGACCTTCTCCACGAAGGTGGCGTGCTTGACCAGCCCGAGCAGCGTGGTCAGGGAGGGCACCAGCGACCGGCGGGCCTGCTCCTCGGTCAGGCCGTCGAGGCAGTCGTGCAGCAGCTGGCGGTGCTCGTCGAGGAAGACCTCGAGCTGCTCACGCAGCGGCTGGTGCAGGACGTCCTCGGCGAGGGTCGGCGGAAGGGAGCTCATCCGGACAGTGTCCCGACGAGGGTGCGGGCACAGCGCGTCGGGTGCAGCGGCGGGATGTCCGCCGGCACCGTCGGCGCCGCGGGCTAGCCTCGCGCCCGTGACGGTCCACGAGCTCACCCGCACCGATGCGCGCCGGATCGCGGTGCGGGCGCAGCTGCTCGACAGCCACCGGCCCACGGACGCGCTCGAGACGGTCCGGCACCTCACGCTGCTGCAGAACGACCCGACTGCTGCTGTGGCGCCGAGCGCGGACCTGGTGCTGTGGAGCCGGCTCGGGTCGGCGTACCAGCCCGAGGAGCTGCGGGACGCGCTCGACACCCAGCAGCTCGTCGAGCTGCAGATGTTGCTCCGGCCGCGCGAGGACCTGCGGCTGTACACGGCCGAGATGGCCGCGTGGCCGGGGCCGGGGGAGCTGCGGGACTGGCAGGAGTACAACGAGGGCTGGGTCGGTGCGAACGAGGAGTGCCGGTTGGACATCCTCGAACGGCTTCGGATGGACGGGCCGCTGCCGGCGCGCGAGCTACCCGACAGCTGTGTCCGGCCGTGGCGGTCCAGCGGCTGGACCAACAACCAGAACGTCATCAAGATGCTCGACTTCCTGGTGGCCCGTGGTGAGGTCGCGACCGCCGGCCGCGACGGCCGCGAACGGCTGTGGGACCTGGCCGAGCGGGTCTACCCGGACGAGCCGGCACTCCCCTACGAGGAGGCGGCCCGCGTCCGCGACGAGCGGCGGCTGCGGGCGCTCGGCATCGCCCGCGCGAAGGCGACCGAGACGCCGAACGAGCCGAACCACGTCGGGGCGGCGGGCGAGCCGGCCGTCGTGGAGGGGGTCCGGGGCCAGTGGCGGGTCGACCCCGACCAGCTCGGCCGGTCGTTCCGCGGGCGAGCGGCCCTGCTGTCGCCGCTGGACCGGCTGGTGTACGACCGCAAGCGGATGACCGAGATCTTCGCGTTCGACTACCAGCTGGAGATGTACAAGCCGGCCGCGAAGCGGCGGTGGGGCTACTGGGCGATGCCCATCCTCTACGGCGACCGCCTGGTCGGGAAGCTGGACGCGACCGCCGACCGCGACCACGGTGTCCTCCGGGTGGACGCCGTGCACCGGGACGTCGAGTTCACGACGGCGATGACGGCTGCGGTGGACCGGGAGATCCGCGACCTGGCCGCCTGGCTCGACTCGACCTCGACCTCGACGGCGCCCGAAGGTAGGCGCGGTCAGCCTTCGAGGGCGTCCCGCACCGGCACGAACTTCGCCTGCGCCTCGAGCACCTCGGCGTCGGGGTCGCTGCCGGCCACGATGCCGCAGCCGGCGAACAGCCGGGCGGTCCGGCCGTCGAGCTGGGCGCAGCGCAGCGCGATGCCCCAGTCGCCGTCCCCGTGCGCGTCGACCCAGCCGACCGGGCCGGCGTACCGGCCGCGGGCCATCGGCTCCAGCTCGGCGAGCAGGTCCAGTGCGGTGGCGGTGGGGGTTCCGCCCACCGCGGCCGTGGGGTGCAGCGCGCCCAGGAGGTCCAGCAGGTGCGACCCGTCCTCGACGGTGGCGGTGACGTCGGTGGCGAGGTGGGTGACGTTCGACAGCTCGAGCGGGTGCGGCGCCGACGGCACGTCGAGGTCACGGACGTGCGGGGTCAACGACGTCGCCAGCGACTCCACCGCGTAGCGGTGCTCCTCCAGGTCCTTGGTCGAGTGCAGCAGCGCGTCCACCCGCGCCTGGTCGTCGGTCGGGTCGCCACCTCGGGTCGTCGTACCGGCCAGCACCCGGGAGACCACCCGGTCACCGGCGCGGCTCACCAGCAGCTCGGGGGTGGCGCCGACCAGGCCGTCGACGGCGAAGGTCCAGCAGTCCGGGTTGCCTGCGGCCAGCCCGGCCAGGACGGCCCGCACGTCGATGTCGGCCTCCGCGACCGCCAGCAGGTCGTGGGCCAGGACCACCTTGTCGAGCTCGCCGGCGTCGATCCGGGCGACCGCCGTGGCCACCGCCGACCGGAACTCGGTCACCGGCAGGTCGGCGTGCGCGTACCGCAGTCCGCGCGTCGGGTGCACCGGCTCAGGAGAGGCCAGCCGCGGCGGCTCGCCGACGGTCGTGAGCCAGGTGCGACCCTCGGCCCGCCCGAGGACCACCTCGGGCACGACCAGCACCGAGGTCTCGTCGTCGCGGAAGGCGAACGACCCGAACGCGACCGGGCCGCTGCCCCGCACCCCGACCTCGTCGTCGACCTCGGCGTGCGCCACCAGCTCGCGCCACCAGTCCCGCGCGAGGGCGAACCGGTGCGACCCGGTGACCTCCAGCCGGGCGGCCTGTCCCCAGGCCACCAGCCCGACCCCGTCGCGCACCCAGGCCAGCGCGTCGCCGGCGTGCGGCAGCCGCTGCAGCAGGGTCCCGACCAGGTCCACCGGCTGGGACCGGACGGTGCGCGCGACGCGGGCCGACAGCGGGACGGCCCGGGAGAGGTCGCCGCCGGGCACCGTGCTCATGACGTCCGAGCGTACGGCTCGACCGGCCGCCGGGCGCAGCCGGTCGTCGTCCTCCCGCCGGGCCTCGAGCCTTGCTCACGATCCTGGTCACATTCCTGGTCACATTCCTGGTCACACCGGTGCTTCGCCCAGCGGCCCGCGGTCAGAGGCGGTCGAGGACCTCCGTGTGGTAGTCCGGCAGCGCGGCGTCGATGTCGGCCAGGGAGAACCGCTCGGGCAGGGATGCGGGCTCGTGCTCCAGGAGAAGCGCCATCGAGGCGCGCACCAGGAGGGGCTCCTGCGCGGCCGAGACGCCGAGGTCGGCCAGCAGCCGCTCGGGGACGGAGACGCAGTGCCGAGTGGTGGCACCGGACCCGTGGGTGATCGTCACGTCGTAGCGGTGGATGCCGCCGGCCCTGATGTCCAGGCCGGCGGGCTCGTGGCTGTCCTGGTGCGGGTGCTCGGGCATGCCGGGCCTCTACCCGGGTAGGCCACCGGTCATGACGAGCAGCGAGGACCGGTGGGTGTACCCGGCCGACGGCGAGGATCCGCGGGCGATCGACCGCGAGCAGACCACGGACGACCTGCCCGACCGGGACGCCGAGCGGCAGGTCAGCCACGACCAGGAGGTCGAGCGCGCCCAGGGACTGACCTCCGACCAGCCCGGGGTGGACCCCAGCGACCGCGAGCGCGAGACCGGCGACCCCACCTCCTGACGCTCGTTTGCGACCTGAGTCCCCGACACGCCGGGCCTGACTCGGCGTGTCGGGGAGCGATGTCGCAAACGAGCGGTGTTCCCCACCACCTGGCGGCGGTCGGGTGGGAGGGCGGGGTGCGTGCGAGGCTTCGGGGGTGACCCGGCACGAGGACCCGCAGCTGCACGTGGCCGACCTGCAGAAGGCGCCGCACGAGGTGGCGGCGATGTTCGACGACGTCGCGGCCCGCTACGACCTGACCAACGACGTCCTGTCCCTCGGCCAGACCCGGCTGTGGCGACGGGCCGTGGCGCACGCGGTGGACGCCCGGCCGGGGGAGCGGGTGCTCGACCTGGCCGCAGGGACCGGATCGTCGTCCCTGCCGTTCGCCGCGGCCGGCGCGCGGGTGGTCGCGGCCGACTTCTCACTCGGGATGCTGCGGGTCGGCAAGAAGGCGCACCCGGGACTGGACCTGCTCGCGGGCGACGCCCTCCGGCTGCCGTTCGCCGACGGGGTGTTCGACGCGGTGACCATCTCCTTCGGCCTGCGGAACGTCTCCGACGTCGACGCGGCGCTGGCCGAGCTGGCCCGGGTCACCCGACCACGGGGCCGGCTGGTGGTCTGCGAGTTCAGCCACCCGACCTGGGCGCCGTTCCGGACGGTCTACTCCGGCTACCTCATGCGTGCCCTGCCCGGCGTGGCCCGCCGGGTGTCGAGCAACCCCGACGCCTACGTCTACCTGGCCGAGTCGATCCGCGCCTGGCCGGACCAGCCGCGGCTGGCCCAGCGCGTCGCGGCGGCGGGCTGGACCGCCGTCGGCTGGCGCAACCTCACCGGGGGGATCGTCGCGCTGCACCGCGCTCGCAAGCCCTGACCGGACGCCCTCTCGGGGTTTCGGCCCGTCCGTCGGGGCTAGGGGGACGGGACCAGCACGTCACCGAGGACACAGGAGGCCCGTGATGGGTGCCGACGACAAGACGGACAACAAGGTCGAGGAGATCGCCGGCCAGGCGAAGGAGAAGATCGGCTCCGCGACCGGGGACGACGAGCTGCGCCGCCAGGGCGAGCGGGACCAGTCCAAGGCCGACCTCAAGCAGGCCGGTGAGAAGGTCAAGGACGCGTTCAAGAACTGAGGGGCCGCGGCTGGTCCGCGGCTCGACATCGAGGGGTCCGTCCGCAGGACGGGCCCCTCGGCGTCTGCCCGTACAGGTGCGTAGACTGACGCTCCAGCGCCGATCGTGAAACTTTTCACAAGCGCACCAGCCCGCCCTGAGTCCCTCCTCCGTCGCTGAAGGTGGCCCCTCCCGTGCAGCCTGCCGCGCAGCAAGACGCCGACGTCATCGTCGTGGGCGCCGGCCCGGCCGGGTCGGCCACCGCGTACCACCTGGCCCGGGCCGGGCACAGCGTCCTGCTCCTGGAGAAGACCGCCTTCCCGCGGGAGAAGGTCTGCGGCGACGGCCTGACCCCTCGGGCAGTGACCGCCCTCGTCTCGATGGGCATCGACACCTCGCCCGAGGCGGGCTGGCTGCACAACAAGGGGCTGCGCATCATCGGCGGCGGGATGCGCCTCGAGCTGCCGTGGCCGGAGCTGGCCAGCCACCCGTCGTACGGCCTGGTGCGGCCGCGTTCCGACTTCGACGACCTGCTGGCCCGTCAGGCCGTGAAGGCCGGCGCCGTGCTGCGCGAGAACACGGCGGTGACCGGACCGGTCCTGGACCGGGCCGGCCGGATCACCGGTGTCACCACGAAGGGGGAGTCGGGGGAGCAGACCTACTCCGCACCCCTTGTCGTTGCCGCGGACGGCAACTCCAGCCGGCTCGCCCTGGCGATGGGCCTGGAGAAGCGCGACGACCGCCCGATGGGTGTGGCGGTCCGCACCTACTACACGAGCCCGCGGCACGACGACGACTGGCTGGAGTCGTGGCTCGAGCTGTGGGACCGCGGCGACGACGGCAAGGACCGCCTGCTGCCCGGCTACGGCTGGATCTTCGGTGTCGGCGACGGCACGAGCAACGTCGGGCTCGGCATCCTCAACACCAGCACCGCGTGGGGCAAGGTCGACTACAAGGACCTCCTCAGGCGCTGGCTGGACCAGACGCCCGAGGAGTGGGGCTTCCGCGAGGAGAACCGGACCCAGCCGGTGCGCGGGGCCGCGCTGCCCATGGGCTTCAACCGCCAACCGCACTACGCCAACGGCATGCTGCTCGTCGGCGACTCCGGCGGCATGGTCAACCCGTTCAACGGCGAGGGCATCGCGTACGCGATGGAGTCGGGGGAGATCGCAGCCGAGGTCATCGCCCAGGCGCTGGCCCGACCCACCGCCGACGCCCGGGAGCGCGCCCTGCAGGCGTACCCGCAGACGCTGAAGCAGGCCTACGGGGGCTACTACACGGTCGGCCGGCTGTTCGTGCGGGCGATCGGCGACGACCGGGTCATGCGGCTGGCGACCCGGCACGGCCTGCCGCACCCGGTCCTCATGCGGTTCGTCCTCAAGCTGATGGCCAACCTCACCGACCCGCGCGGCGGTGACGCGATGGACCGCATCGTGAACGCTCTCTCACGGCTGGCCCCGGCGGCGTGACCGAGGCGCGAACCCGCGTGCGGCGGGCCGGTCCGGCGTCCCTAGAGTGTCGCGTTGTACCGCGGGCTCGACGCGACCAGGGGCGCGCAGGGCGCCACCGAGAAGGGGAGTGACCGGCCGTGCAGTCCTATGCACCGATCCTCGTGCTCGGCGCCCTCTCGTTCGGCTTCGCCGCGTTCTCCATCGCGGCGGGGCACGTCACGGGGCCGAAGCGGTTCAACCGGGCCAAGCTGGACGCCTACGAGTGCGGCATCGAGCCGACCCCCCAGCCCGTCGGCGGCGGTCGGTTCCCGGTGAAGTACTACCTCACCGCCATGCTGTTCATCGTCTTCGACATCGAGATCGTCTTCCTCTACCCGTGGGCGGTCGCGTTCGACTCGCTGGGGATCTTCGGGCTGGTCGAGATGGTGCTGTTCATCCTCACGCTGCTCGCCGCCTACGCCTACGTCTGGCGTCGGGGCGGGCTCGAGTGGGACTGACCGCCGTGCCCCACGTCACGAAGGAGGTGTCCGGCTGATGGGCCTCGAGGAGAAGCTCCCCAGCGGCGTCCTGCTCAGCAGCGTCGAGAAGCTCGCGGGTTACATGCGCAAGGGCTCGCTCTGGCCGGCCACCTTCGGACTCGCGTGCTGCGCCATCGAGATGATGGCCGTCGGGACCCCGCGCTACGACCTGGCGCGCTTCGGCATGGAGGTCTTCCGGGCGTCGCCGCGGCAGGCGGACCTCATGATCGTGGCCGGCCGGGTCAGCCAGAAGATGGCTCCGGTCCTGCGCCAGATCTACGACCAGATGCCCAACCCGAAGTGGGTGCTCTCGATGGGGGTCTGTGCCTCCAGCGGCGGCATGTTCAACAACTACGCCATCGTCCAGGGCGTCGACCACGTGGTCCCCGTCGACATCTACCTGCCCGGCTGCCCACCGCGGCCGGAGATGCTCATCGACGCGATCCTCAAGCTGCACGAGCAGATCGGCTCGGCTCCGCTCGGCGTCAACCGCGAGAAGGCGGCGCGCGCCGCCGAGGTGGCCGCGATGGAGTCCAAGCCGACCGCGCAGATGAAGGGCCTGCTGCGGTGAGCGAGATCGACCACGTCGGCGCCGAGCGGGACGACGTCCAGGCCCCGCGCGAGTCGGCGGAGACCGTCGACGTGCGGCGGGGCATGTTCGGCGCCCACGGCAGCGGTGACACCAGCGGCTACGGCGGGCTGGTGCGGCCGGTTCAGCTGCCCGGCGCCAGCCCGAGGCCGTACGGCGGCGTGTTCGACGAGGTGGCCGACCGGCTGGAGGCGGCGCTGCCTGCCTACGCCCAGGCGGTCGAGATGGTCGTCGTCCACCGCGGCGAGGCCACCTTCCGCGTCAGCCGCGAGCACCTGATGGACGTCGCGCGGGCGCTGCGCGACGACCCGGCCCTGCGGTTCGAGATGTGCATGGGCGTGAGCGGTGCGCACTACCCGCACGAGACCGGAGCCGAGCTGCACGCGGTCTACCCGTTCATGTCGGTGACGCACAACCGGCGGATCCGGGTCGAGGTGACCTGTCCCGACGAGGACCCGCACATCCCGTCGATCACCTCGCTCTACCCTGCCAACGACTGGCACGAGCGGGAGACGTTCGACTTCTTCGGCATCGTCTTCGACGGCCACCCCGGCCTGACCCGGATCGAGATGCCGGACGACTGGCCCGGTCACCCGCAGCGCAAGGACTACCCGCTCGGCGGCATCCCGGTCGAGTACAAGGGCGCCCAGATCCCACCGCCGGACGAGCGGAGGAGCTACTCGTGACCGACACGACCGGTTTCACCCCGACCGACTCCACCTCGACCGCGCGGGAGACCACCGAGGGAACGGTCTACACCGTCACCGGCCAGGACTGGGACACCCTCACAGCCGGCCTCGGCGAGACCGCCGAGGAGCGGATCGTCGTCAACATGGGCCCGCAGCACCCGTCCACCCACGGCGTGCTCCGGCTCATCCTCGAGCTCGAGGGCGAGACCGTCACCGAGTGCCGTCTGGGCATCGGCTACCTGCACACGGGCATCGAGAAGAACTGCGAGTACCGCACCTGGACCCAGGGCGTCACGTTCGTGACGCGGATGGACTACCTCGCGCCGCTGTTCAACGAGTACGCGTACGTCCGGGGGGTCGAGCGGCTGCTCGACGTCGAGGACCAGATCCCGGAGCGGGCCAACGTCATCCGGGTGATGATGATGGAGCTCAACCGGATCTCCTCCCACCTCGTGGCGCTGGCGACCGGCGGCATGGAGCTGGGCGCGCTCACCGCGATGACGTTCGGGTTCCGTGAGCGCGAGCTGGTGCTCGACATCTTCGAGATGGTCACCGGGCTGCGGATGAACCACGCGTACTTCCGCCCCGGCGGCGTCGCGCAGGACCTCCCGCCGGGCGCCGTCGACCGGATCCGCGACCTGCTCAAGCTGATGCCCAAGCGGCTCTCCGACACCGAGAACCTGCTGGTCGGCAACAAGATCTGGATGGAGCGCACGGTCGGCGTCGGCTACCTCGACCTGACGGGCTGCATGGCGCTCGGTGTCACCGGCCCGATCCTGCGGGCCACCGGTCTGCCGCACGACCTGCGCAAGTCGCAGCCGTACGCGGGCTACGAGACCTACGACTTCGACGTCGTCACCGAGACGACCTGCGACGCGTACGGCCGCTTCCTCATCCGGATCCGCGAGATGAAGGAGTCGTTGAAGATCGTCGAGCAGTGCATCGACCGGCTCCAGCCTGGTCCGGTGATGATCGAGGACAAGAAGATCGCCTGGCCGGCTCAGCTGGCGCTCGGCGGCGACGGGCTCGGCAACTCCCTCGACCACATCCGCACGATCATGGGCACCTCGATGGAGGCGCTGATCCACCACTTCAAGCTGGTGACGGAGGGCTTCCATGTGCCGGCGGGCCAGGTCTACAGCGCGATCGAGTCACCTCGCGGCGAGCTGGGCGTGCATCTCGTGAGCGACGGCGGGACCCGGCCGTACCGCGTGCACTTCCGCGACCCGTCGTTCAACAACCTGCAGGCTGCACCGGCGATGGCGGAGGGCAGCATGATCGCCGACGTGATTGCGGCCATCGCGTCGATCGACCCGGTCATGGGTGGGGTGGACAGGTGAGCGAGTCCCTGGCGAGCGGTACGCGCGTCGGCTTCGACGCCGAGACACGGGCCCGGCTCGAGGCCGACGCCCGGGAGATCATCGCGCGCTACCCGAAGGCGCGGTCCGCGCTGCTGCCGATGCTGCACCTCGTGCAGTCGGAGGAGGGCTACGTCAGCCCGCACGGCATCGAGTTCTGTGCCGACCTGCTCGAGCTCACCGCTGCGGAGGTGGCGGCCGTCGCCACGTTCTACACCCAGTACAAGCGGCGTCCCAACGGCGACTACACCGTCGGCGTCTGCACCAACACGCTGTGCGCGATCATGGGCGGCGACCAGATCTTCTCGACGCTCAAGGACCACCTCGGTGTGGGTCACGACGAGACGACCGACGACGGCACCGTGACGCTCGAGCACCTCGAGTGCAACGCGGCCTGCGACTACGCGCCGGTGATGATGGTCAACTGGGAGTTCTTCGACAACCAGACCCCGGAGTCCGCGGTCGAGCTGGTCGACCGCCTCCGCACTGGTGACCTGCCGACGCCCACGCGTGGCGCCTCGCTCTGCACGTTCAAGCAGGTGTCCCGGGTGCTCGCCGGCTTCCCGGACGGCCGCGCCGACGAAGGGCCTGCTGCCGGTCCGGCCACGCTGGCCGGTCTGGAGATCTACCGGGAGCAGCAGCGGGCTGCTGGGCACGGAGCGACCGACGGGGAATCCGCGTCCGGCCGAGCGAGCGCCGGCGCCCGGCCGAGCAAGGGGTACGCCCGACCGGAGGCCGGAAGCGGGTCGGACGCCCCGGCGAAGACGGCCGAGTCCGATCCCGCCAACGAGGCGTCCGCTGCGAAGGACGAGGACGGCGAGCAGTGAGCATCGAGCTGACCCCGGTCCTGACCCGGACCTTCGACGTCGACCGCTCGTGGACTCGAGCGGTGTACGAGGACCACGACGGCTATGCCGGGCTCAAGAAGGCCCTCGCCATGACGCCCGAGGACGTGACCGCTCTGGTCAAGAAGTCCGAGCTGCGCGGCCGGGGCGGAGCGGGCTTCCCCACCGGTGCCAAGTGGGGCTTCATCCCGCAGGGCGGCGACAAGCCGGTCTACCTCGTCGTCAACGCCGACGAGTCCGAGCCCGGGACGTGCAAGGACATCCCGTTCATGCTGGCCAACCCGCACGAGCTGGTGGAGGGCGTCGTCATAGCCTCCTACGCGATCCGTGCAGCGCACGCGTTCATCTACGTGC
This sequence comes from uncultured Actinomycetota bacterium, assembly GCA_963807005.1. Taxonomy (GTDB): domain Bacteria; phylum Actinomycetota; class Actinomycetes; order JACCUZ01; family JACCUZ01; genus CAWDZK01. Next base: position 309,610 of record CAWDZK010000006.1, read on the forward strand.
GCGGCGAGGTGGTCCACGTGCTGCGCCGGCTGCAGGCGGCCGTGGCCGAGGCCTACGCCGCGGGCTACGTCGGCACGGACGTGCTCGGCTCCGGCTACGACCTCGAGATCACGGTGCACGCCGGCGCCGGCGCCTACATCTGCGGCGAGGAGACGGCGCTGCTCGACTCCCTGGAGGGGCGGCGCGGGCAGCCGCGGCTGCGGCCGCCGTTCCCGGCCATCGCCGGGCTGTACGCGTCGCCGACCGTCATCAACAACGTCGAGTCGATCGCGAGCGTGCCGTCCATCCTGCGCAACGGCGCCGAGTGGTTCTTCGGCATGGGGACCGAGGCCGGCGAGGGGATCGCCGACCAGGACAAGCCCCGGTTCCGCTCCAAGGGCATGACCCTCTACTCCCTGTCCGGCCACGTGACTCGCCCCGGCCAGTACGAGGCACCCATGGGCATCACCCTGCGCGAGCTGCTGGACCTGTCCGGCGGCGTGCGCGACGGGCACCGGCTGAAGTTCTGGACACCTGGCGGCTCGTCGACCCCGTTGCTCACCGACGAGCACCTCGACGTACCGCTGTCCTACGAGGGCATCGCCGGCGCCAAGTCCATGCTCGGGACCAAGGCGCTGCAGATCTTCGACGAGACCACCTGCGTGGTGCGCGCCGTCCTGCGCTGGACCGAGTTCTACGCCCACGAGTCGTGCGGCAAGTGCACCCCGTGCCGTGAGGGCACCTTCTGGCTGGTCCAGATCCTGCGTCGGTTGGAGCAGGGTCAGGGCAGCGAGGAGGACATCGAGAAGCTGCTCGACATCTCGGACAACATCCTGGGCCGGTCGTTCTGCGCGCTCGGCGACGGTGCCACCAGCCCGATCACGTCGTCGGTGCAGTACTTCAAGGACGAGTACCTCGCGCACTTCGAGCACCAGGGCTGCCCGTTCGACCCGGCCGCGTCGACCCTGTTCGCCGCGCCGGCCGGCCAGGGATCGCAGGGAGCAGGAGTGAAGACCCGATGACGGTCACCGCCGGAACCGGAGCCGAGGTCCAGAAGCGCGAGGACCTCGTCACCGTCACCATCGACGGCTTCGAGCTCGAGGTGCCCAAGGGCACGCTCGTGATCCGGGCGGCCGAGCTGATCGGCATCCAGGTGCCGCGGTTCTGCGACCACCCGCTGCTGGAGCCGGTCGGCGCCTGCCGGCAGTGCCTGGTGGAGGTCGCGGGGCAGCCGAAGCCGCTCGCGTCCTGCACGACGACCGTGACCGACGGGATGGTCGTCAAGACCCAGCTGACCTCGCCGGTCGCGGACAAGGCCCAGCGGGGTGTGATGGAGCTGCTGCTCATCAACCACCCGCTCGACTGCCCGGTGTGCGACAAGGGCGGGGAGTGCCCACTGCAGAACCAGGCGATGAGCAACGGGCGGGCGGAGTCCCGGTTCGAGGGCGTCAAGCGCACCTTCCCCAAGCCGATCAACATCTCCTCGCAGGTGCTCCTCGACCGTGAGCGCTGCGTGCTGTGCGCCCGGTGCACCCGGTTCTCGCAGCAGGTGGCGGGCGACCCGTTCATCGAGATGCTCGAGCGCGGGGCCCTGCAGCAGGTCGGCATCTACGAGGCCCAGCCGTTCCAGTCGTACTTCTCCGGCAACACGGTGCAGATCTGTCCGGTCGGTGCGCTCACCGGGGCGGCCTACCGGTTCCGCTCGCGTCCGTTCGACCTGGTGTCCTCCCCCGGCGTCTGCGAGCACTGCGCCTCCGGCTGCGCCATCCGCACCGACCACCGCCGCGGCAAGGTCCTCCGTCGTCTCGCCGGCGACGACCCGGCGGTCAACGAGGAGTGGAACTGCGACAAGGGGCGCTGGGCCTTCCAGTACGCCACGGCGCAGGACCGCCTCACCGCGCCGATGGTCCGCGACGACGACGGCACGCTGGTCCCGACGTCGTGGGCAGAGGCGCTCGACGTCGCTGCCCGCGGCCTGTCCGCCGCGAAGGGCGCCACGGGTGTCCTCGTCGGCGGCCGGTCGACCGTCGAGGACGCCTACGCGTACGCCAAGCTGGCCCGGGTCGCCCTCGGCACCAACGACGTCGACTTCCGGGCGCGTCCGCACTCGGTCGAGGAGGCGTCCTTCCTCGCGGCGCACGTCGCGGGTCGTGGGCTCGGTGTCACCTACGACGACATCGAGCAGGCGTCGTCGGTGCTCCTGGTCGGGCTGGAGCCCGAGGACGAGTCGCCGATCCTGTTCCTGCGGCTGCGCAAGGCCAGCCGCAAGGGCCTGACCGTCCACGCCATCGCGCCGTTCGCGAGCCGCGGCCTGGAGAAGCTGTCCGGAACGCTGCTCGCCGCGGCGCCCGGCACCGAGTCCGAGGTGCTCGACGCGCTGCGCACCCGGGACGACCGGGTCGCTGACGCGGCGGAGACGGTGCACGGAGCCGGATCGGTGGTCCTGGTCGGCGAAGGGCTCGCAGCCGTGCCCGGCGCCCTGTCTGCCGTCGTCGCACTGGTCGCCGCGAGCGGTGCCCGGCTCGCCTGGGTCCCGCGCCGCGCGGGAGAGCCGGGTGCAGTCGCGGTCGGCGCGCTGCCGAACCTGCTTCCGGGCGGCCGCCCGGTCGCCGACGCGGCCGCCCGGGTCGACGTCGGCACGGCATGGGGCGTCGACCGGCTGCCTGAGAATGTCGGCCGGGACACGGCGGGGATCCTCGCGGCAGTACACACGGGCGAGGTGCGGGCGTTGCTCGTCGGCGGTGTCGACCCGCGCGACCTGCCCGACCCCCTCGCAGCCCTCGCTGCTCTCGACGCCGCACCGTTCGTCGTCAGCCTGGAGCTGCGCGAGTCGCCGGTCACCGAGCGGGCCGACGTCGTGCTCCCCGTCGCCGCCGCGGTCGAGAAGTCGGGCACGTTCCTCGACTGGGAGGGCCGGTCGCGGCCGTTCGACGCGGTCCTGCGGGGCACCAACGCGATGCCCGACGTCCGGGTGCTGCACGTGCTCGCCGACGCGATGGGCGTCGAGCTGGGTCTGCCGGACGTCGCCGCTGCGCGCGCCGAGATCCAGGAGGTGGGGACCTGGGACGGCGACCGCGCAGGCTTCGCGCCGGTCGCGGCTGCCGCGCCGGCCCGCCCGGGCGCCGGGCAGGCGGTGCTGGCGACCTGGTCGGAGCTGCTCGACGCCGGTCGCCTCCAGGACGGCGAGCCCTACCTCGCGGGAACCGCTCGGGAGGCGGTCGCCCGGATCTCGGCCGGGACCGCCGCCGGCCTCGGTGCCGCGGACGGTGACCTGGTCACCGTCTCCACGGACGCCGGAACGGTCTCGGCCCCCGCTCTGGTCACCGACATGCCCGACGGCGTCGTCTGGCTCCCCACCAACGCGGCCGGACTGCCCGTCCGCAGCACGCTGGGTGCCGCTCATGGCGCGGTGGTCGGGCTGGCGAAGGCACCCGGGTCGGACGAGCATGGAGGGGCCCGATGAGGACGGCAGGCTCGGTCCTCGCGTCGCCGGAGGTTCCCGGCTTCGGCACCGACCCCTGGTGGCTGGTGCTGGCGAAGACGCTGGTCGTGTTCGTCTTCCTCGTCGTGATGACGCTGTTCGCGATCTGGTGGGAGCGCCGGGTGGTGGCCCGGATGCAGAACCGGATCGGGCCCAACCGGGTCGGTCCGCAGGGGCTGCTGCAGTCCCTGGCCGACGGCATCAAGCTGGCGCTGAAGGAGGACATCATCCCCAAGGCCGCCGACAGGGTGGTCTTCGTCCTCGCCCCGATCATCTCGGCCACGCCGGCGTTCCTCGCCTTCGCGGTCATGCCGTTCGGGCCGGAGGTCTCCATCGCCGGGCACCGGACCCACCTGCAGCTCACCGACCTGCCCGTGGCGGTGCTCTACATCCTCGCGGTGGCCTCGGTCGGCATCTACGGCATCGTCCTCGCGGGCTGGTCGAGCGGCTCGACCTACCCGCTGCTGGGCGGGTTGAGGTCGTCGGCCCAGATGATCTCCTACGAGGTCGCGATGGGTCTGTCGTTCGTGGGCGTCTTCCTCTACGCCGGGTCGATGTCGACCTCGGAGATCGTGGCGGCGCAGGGCGACTACTGGTACGCCGTGCTGCTGTTCCCGTCGTTCGCCATCTACGTCATCTCGATGGTGGGCGAGACCAACCGCGCGCCCTTCGACCTGCCGGAGGCCGAGGGCGAGCTCGTCGGCGGCTTCCACACCGAGTACTCGTCGCTGAAGTTCGCGCTGTTCTTCCTGGCCGAGTACATCAACATGGTCACCGTCTCGGCGCTGGCGGCCACGCTGTTCCTCGGGGGCTGGCGGGCACCGTGGCCGCTGTCCCTCTGGGACGGCGCGAACCAGGACTGGTGGCCGATGCTCTGGTTCGTCGCCAAGGTGCTGCTGTTCATCTTCGGCTTCATCTGGCTGCGCGGCACCCTGCCGCGGCTGCGCTACGACCAGTTCATGCGGCTCGGCTGGAAGGTGCTCATCCCGGTCGCGATCGGCTGGCTGCTCATGGTCGCCACCGTGCGCGCGCTCAACGCCGAGTACACGTTCGACACACGACAGGTCCTTCTCTACGGTGGCGCGGTCGCGGTCGCGCTCATCCTCCTGACGTTCGTGTGGGACCTGGTCGCGTCGCGCGGCCGGGTCGACGAGACACCGGCCGTCGAGGCCGAGTGGGACCCGATGGCCGGCGGACACCCGGTGCCACCGATGCCCGGTCAGCAGCTTCCCGCGCTGGCGGCCATCGGCGCCGGGGAGCCGGACGCCGGCCCTGCCGGGGCGCCTGACGGGAAGGACGAGCAGTGAGCGACTTCCGGACCCAGCTCAAGGGGTTCGGCGTGACCTTCGGGACGATGTTCAAGAAGGTCGTGACCGAGCAGTACCCCGAGGAGAAGAAGCCGACCGAGCCGCGCTTCCACGGCCGGCACGTCCTCAACCGGCACCCGGACGGCCTCGAGCGGTGCATCGGCTGTGAGCTGTGCGCCTGGGCCTGCCCCGCCGACGCCATCTACGTCGAGGGCGCGGACAACGCCGAGGGCGAGCGGTTCTCGCCCGGCGAGCGCTACGGCCGCGTCTACCAGATCAACTACCTGCGCTGCATCTTCTGCGGGCTGTGCATCGAGGCCTGCCCGACCCGGGCGCTCACGATGACCAACGAGTACGAGCTGGCCGACGACACCCGGGCGAAGCTGATCTACGAGAAGCAGGACCTGCTGGCCCCGCTGCTCGCCGGCATGGTGCCGGCGCCGCACCCGATGGTCGAGGGCACCGACGAGTCGGACTACTACCTGGGCAAGGTCACCCGCGGGACGGCCGCGCAGGAACGCTACGTAGCCGCCCGTACGGCCGGTCAGTCCGACGCGGAGTCCGGCGCATGAGCGCGTCCGGCCAGCTGTTCGCGGCGGCGACCGACACGGGCACCGGCGAGGCGGTGACCTTCTGGATCCTTGCCCCGGTCGCGGTGCTCGCCGCGCTCGGGGTGCTGTTCTCCCGCAAGGCGGTGCACTCCGCCCTCCTGCTGGCGGCCACGATGCTCTCGCTCGCGGTCATGTACCTCGCCCAGGACGCACCGTTCCTGGGGGTGGTCCAGGTGGTGGTCTACACCGGCGCCGTGATGATGCTGTTCCTGTTCGTGCTGATGCTCGTCGGGGTCGACTCGGCGGACTCACTCGTCGAGACGCTGCGTGGCCAGCGCGTGGCCGCCCTGGTGGCGGCCGTCGGCTTCGGCGGCCTGCTCGTGTTCGGGATCGGCGACACGGTGACCAGCAACACCGGTCTGACCGAGGCCAACCAGGACGGCAACGTGCAGGGGCTCGCGGCCCTCATCTTCAGTCGCTACGTGTTCGCCTTCGAGGCGACCAGCGCCCTGCTCATCACTGCCGCGATGGGCGCCATGGTGCTGGCGCACCGCGAGCGCTACGAGGCCCGTGCCACCCAGCAGCAGCTGTCCCGCGAGCGGTTCCTGCCCGGCGGGTACGGCGCGCCGCTGCCCGGTCCCGGCGTCTACGCCCGGCACAACTCCGTCGACACCCCGGCCCTGCTCCCCGACGGCTCGCCGGCCCAGATCTCGCTGTCGCCGGTGCTGGTCGCGCGCGGTGACGTCCGGGAGATCCCTGGCTCGGACGGGGACCTCGACACCACGGAGGAGGAGGACGGCCGATGAACCCGATGAACTACGTCTACCTCTCCGCGGTGCTGTTCTCGATCGGGGCGACGGGGGTGCTCCTGCGCCGGAACGCGATCGTGGTGTTCATGTGCATCGAGCTGATGCTGAACGCCACCAACCTGGCGTTCGTCGCCTTCGCGCGGATGCAGGGCAACCTCGACGGCCAGGTCATCGCGTTCTTCGTGATGGTGGTCGCTGCGGCCGAGGTCGTGGTCGGCCTCGCCATCATCGTGACGATCTTCCGGTCCCGCCGCTCGGCCTCGGTCGACGGTGCCAACCTGCTGAAGTACTGAGGCCACCACATGTTGACGTCTTCTCCTGCGGCTGAGAGCGCCACCGGCGTGCTGGCGCTCGGCTGGCTGCTCGTGGCGCTGCCGTTGTTCGGCGCGGCCGTGCTGCTGCTCGGCGGCCGGCGCACCGACCGGTGGGGACACCTGCTGGGCACCGCGATGCCGGCCGCCGCGTTCGTGATCGGCCTGCTGCAGTACCTCGTGCTCCTCGGCCGGGACGCCGAGGAGCGGTCGGTCTCCCAGCACCTGTTCAGCTGGATCCCGGCCGGCAGCTTCCAGGTCGACGTCGGCCTCCAGATCGACCCCCTGTCGATGTGCTTCGTGCTGCTCGTGACCTTCGTGGGAACGCTCATCCACGTCTACTCGATCGGCTACATGGAGCACGACCCGGACCGCCGACGGTTCTTCGGCTACCTCAACCTCTTCGTCGCCGCGATGCTCCTGCTCGTGCTGGCCAACAGCTTCCTCGTGCTGTACGTCGGCTGGGAGGGCGTCGGCCTCGCGTCGTACCTGCTGATCGGGTTCTGGAACTACAACGCGAACTACGCCGCGGCGGCCAAGAAGGCGTTCGTGGCGAACCGGGTCGGCGACTTCGGGCTGTCAGTGGCGATCATGATCATGTTCGCGCAGTTCGGCGGAGTGAGCTTCGACCAGGTCTTCGGCGCAGCCGACGGTGCGAGCGAGGGCGTCCTGACGGCCATCGGCCTGATGCTGCTGCTCGCCGCCTGCGGCAAGTCGGCGCAGTTCCCGCTGCAGTCCTGGCTGGGCGACGCCATGGCCGGCCCGACCCCGGTGTCCGCGCTGATCCACGCCGCGACCATGGTGACCGCCGGCGTCTACCTGATCGTCCGGTCGGCGCCCATCTTCAACGGTGCGCCGGACGCCCAGCTCGTCGTCGTCATCGTCGGCGCCATCACGCTGCTGTTCGGTGCGGTGATCGGTTGCGCGAAGGACGACATCAAGAAGGCCCTGGCCGCGTCCACCATGAGCCAGATCGGCTACATGATGCTGGCTGCCGGACTCGGCCCGGTCGGCTACGCCTTCGCCATCTTCCACCTGCTGACGCACGGCTTCTTCAAGGCCGGCATGTTCCTCGGTGCAGGATCGGTCATGCACGGCATGAACGACCAGGTCGACATGCGCAGGTTCGGTGGCCTGTCCAGCGTCATGAAGATCACCTGGGTCACGTTCGGCCTGGGCTGGCTGGCCATCATCGGCTTCCCCGGGCTGTCCGGCTTCTGGAGCAAGGACAAGATCATCGAGGCGGCTTTCGTCGGCGACGGGTGGCGACCGTGGGTCTTCGGACTCGCCGCCCTGATCGGGGCCGGCATCACCGCGTTCTACATGACCCGACTGTTCCTGCTGACGTTCCACGGCGAGCGTCGTTGGACGGACGACGTGCACCCGCACGAGTCACCGCTGGTCATGACCGTCCCGCTCATGGTGCTGGCGGTCGGATCGGCCGTCCTCGGGCTGGTGCTGGGCCCCACCGGTGCGATCCAGCACTGGCTGGAGCCGGTGGTCGGCGAGCACGGGGAGGAGAGCCCGGTGGTCGCCGTGCCGGTGCTGACCGGCCTGACGGTGCTGCTCGTGCTCGCCGGTGCCGGGCTGGCCTGGTCGATGTACCTGCGCAACCGGGTGCCGGTCGTCGCGCCGGTGGGGTCGGTGGCCACCCGAGCGGCTCGACAGGACCTCTACCAGGACACCGTGAACGAGGCGCTGCTCATGCGACCTGGGCAGTACCTCACCCGGTCGCTCGTCTACGTGGACAACCGTGGCGTCGACGGCGCCGTGAACGGTCTCGCCGCGCTGATCGGCGGCACGTCCGGCCGGATCCGCCGGCTGCAGAACGGCTTCGTCCGCTCGTACGCCCTGTCGATGTTCGCAGGCGCCGCCGTCCTGGTGGGCGCCATGCTGCTGGTGAGGCTCTGACGTGACCGACTTCCCCTGGCTCACCACGCTCGCCGTCGTTCCGCTCGTCGGCTCCGCGGTCGTGGCCGCGCTGCCCTCGGGCCGTGACCTGCTCGCCAAGCAGACCGCCTTCGTGGTCTCGCTGGTCCCGCTGGTCCTGACGATCGTCATGGCGCTGCAGTTCGACGCCGACAGCAAGGCGTTGTTCCAGTTCACCGAGGTCCACGAGTGGATCCCGCAGTTCGGCGTCAGCTACGCGCTCGGCGTCGACGGCATCGCCCTGGTGCTCATCGCTATGGCCACCGTGCTGACGCCGGTCTGCATCCTCGCGTCCTGGCACGACGTCGACACGGCCGCGTTGGGCGACCGCGGCCGCGGCGCGAAGGGGTACTTCGCGCTGCTGCTGCTGCTCGAGACGTTCATGATCGGCGTGTTCTCGGCCACCGACGTCTTCCTGTTCTACGTCCTGTTCGAGGCGATGCTCGTCCCGATGTACTTCATCATCGGCTCGTACGGCGGCGCGCAGCGCTCCTACGCCGCGGTGAAGTTCCTGCTGTACTCGCTGGCCGGCGGCCTGCTCATGCTGGCCGCGGTGATCGGGCTCTACGTGGTCTCCGACGGCGGCCGCCAGGCCTTCCTGTTCGAGAACCTGCTGGGCACGACCATGGGCACCGGCACCGAGCGGCTGCTGTTCGTCGGCTTCTTCATCGCGTTCGCGATCAAGGCGCCCCTGTGGCCGCTGCACACCTGGCTGCCGGACGCCGCCGCCGAGGCGCCGCCCGGCGGGGCGGTGCTTCTCGTCGGGGTGCTGGACAAGGTCGGCACGTTCGGCATGATCCGGCTCTGCCTTCCGCTGTTCCCGGACGCGTCCAAGTGGGCGACCCCGGTGGTGCTGACCCTCGCGGTCATCGGCATCCTCTACGGCGCGCTGCTGGCGATCGGTCAGACGGACATGAAGCGGCTGATCGCGTACACCTCGATCAGCCACTTCGGCTTCATCGTGCTCGGCATCTTCGCGATGACCACGCAGGGGCAGTCCGGCTCGACGCTGTACATGGTCAACCACGGCTTCTCGACCGCGGCGCTGTTCCTCATCGCCGGCTTCCTCATCAGTCGTCGGGGCTCGCGGCTCATCGCCGACTACGGCGGCGTGCAGCGAGTCGCTCCGATGCTCGCCGGCACGTTCCTGGTGGCCGGTCTGTCCAGCCTGGCGCTGCCCGGCCTGTCGAGCTTCGTCAGCGAGTTCCTGGTCCTCGTCGGCACCTTCACGCGGTACGAGTTCGCCGCCGTGGTCGCGACCGGCGGCATCATCCTCGCGTCGCTCTACATCCTGTTGATGTACCAGCGCACCATGACCGGTGAGCCCACCGAGGCCACCAAGGGGATGCGCGACCTCGACGCCCGCGAGGCCTGGGTCGTCGCCCCGGTCATCGCCATCATCATCGCCCTCGGGTTCTTCCCGAAGCCGCTGCTCGACGTCATCAACCCTGCGGTCGGCCGCACCATGCAGCAGGTCGGTGCGACCGACCCGAAGCCTGCGGTGCCCGCGGCTGACGCCACCACGGAAGGGAGCGGGGAGTGACCAGCTCGCCGGTGCTCGCCGCCACCTTCAACAGCCCGTCGATCGAGTACAGCAAGCTGCTGCCGGTCCTCATCGTCCTCGGGGTGGCGGTGCTCAGCGTCCTCGTCGAGGCGTTCATGGGGCGGCGCTACCGCTACGAGACCCAGCTGGTGCTGACCATCGCCGGGCTCGTCGGCGCCTTCGTGGCCGTGGTCTACCTCGCCGGCAGCGTGGAGATCGCCGCGGAGGGCTCGGTGGCAGTCGACGGCCCCGCGCTGTTCCTGCAGGGCACGATCCTCCTGCTGGCGATCCCGGGCGTCCTCGCCTGCGCGGAGCGTGGCCTCGACACCGGGGGCCCGTTCGCCCCCGCCGGCTCGTCGATGCCGGGGTCCCAGCAGGAGCGCACCCTCGTCGCGAGCGGGGTCACCCAGACCGAGATCTTCCCGTTGCTGATGTTCGCGGTGGGCGGGATGCTGCTGTTCCCCGCGGCCAACGACCTGCTGACGATGTTCGTAGCGCTCGAGGTGCTCTCGCTGCCCCTCTACCTGCTCTGCGGGCTGGCCCGACGCCGGCGGCTGCTGAGCCAGGAGGCGTCGCTCAAGTACTTCCTGCTCGGCTCCTTCTCGTCCGCCTTCTTCCTGTACGGCGTGGCACTGCTCTACGGCTACGCAGGCACCGTCGAGCTGGGCGGCATCGCCGATGCCGTCAGCAGCAACGCCGACAACGAGTCCCTGCTGCTCATCGGCACCGCTCTGGTGACCGTGGGCCTGCTCTTCAAGGTCGGCGCCGTGCCGTTCCACTCGTGGACCCCGGACGTCTACCAAGGCGCCCCCACGCCGGTGACCGGGTTCATGGCGGCCTGCACCAAGGTGGCCGCCTTCGGCGCTCTGCTGCGGGTGCTGTACGTCGGGGTCGGCGGCCTGGCCTGGGAGTGGGAGCCGGTGATCTGGGGCGTCGCCATCCTGTCGATGGTGGTCGGCTCGGTCGTCGCGCTGACGCAGACCGACGTCAAGCGGATGCTGGCGTACTCCTCGATCGCGCACGCCGGTTTCGTGCTGGTGGGGCTGTCCGCGACCGACTCGTTGCGCGATGGCGAGATCCTCGGCGTCTCCTCGGTGCTGTTCTACCTGCTCGCCTACGGCTTCTCGACGATCGGCGCCTTCGCGGTCGTCACGCTGGTCCGCGACTCGGCCGGCGAGGCCACGCACCTGTCCCAGTGGGCCGGCCTCGCGCGCCGTTCGCCGGTCACGGCGGTGGTGTTCACCTTCTTCCTGGCCGCCTTCGCCGGTATTCCGCTGACGAGCGGCTTCACCGCCAAGTTCGCGGTGTTCAACGCGGCCGCCACGGCCGGCACCAGCTGGCTGGTCGTCATCGGCGTGGTGGCCAGCGCCATCGCAGCGTTCTTCTACTTCCGCGTCGTGGTGCTGATGTTCTTCTCCGCACCTGCCCCGGAGGGACCCACCGTGGTCGTACCGAGCCCGCTCACCACCCTCGCGATAGCGCTGGGTGCCGGCGTTACCCTGCTGCTGGGCGTCTGGCCGACGCAGGTGCTCGACCTCGCCGGCACCGCCTCGCAGCTCGTCCGGTAGGAGTCCGACCGTGCCCGCCGACAGCGCTGCCGTGACCGCAGACCCCGCCCTCGAGGCGGCTCTGCGGACCGGTCTGGCGCAGGTCGAGGGTGCCTTGCGGGACGCGGTGAAGAGCGAGTACCCGTTCGTCACCGAGGCGTCCCGGCACCTCGTCGACGCCGGTGGCAAGCGGTCCCGCCCGCTGCTGGTGCTCCTGGCCGCTCAGCTCGGCGACCCTGCGTCGCCGGGTGTGGTCCCCGCCGCGGTGGTGGTCGAGCTCACCCATCTGGCGACGCTCTACCACGACGACGTGATGGACCAGGCGGCGTTGCGCCGCGGCGCCGCCAGCGCCAACGCGCGCTGGGACAACTCGGTGGCGATCCTCACCGGCGACTTCCTGTTCGCCCGCGCCTCGGACATCCTGGCCGACCTCGGTCCCGAGGCCGTCCGGTTGCAGGCGCGCACGTTCGAGCGCCTGGTGACCGGCCAGATCCGCGAGACGGTCGGCCCGGACGACGGCACCGACGCGGTCGAGCACTACCTGTCCGTGCTCGCGGACAAGACCGGTTCGCTCATCTCGACCTCGGCCCGGTTCGGCGCCCTGCTCTCGGGTGCCGACGAGCAGGCGGTCGACGTCATGACGCGGTACGGCGAGCGCTTCGGCGTCGCGTTCCAGCTCTCCGACGACCTGCTCGACGTCCTCTCCGAGACCGAGGAGTCGGGCAAGACGCCCGGTACCGACCTGCGCGAGGGGATCCCGACCCTGCCGGTGCTGCTCGTGCGCCGGGACGCCCGCCCCGAGGACGCCCGGCTGCTCGAGTTGCTCGACTCCGGTCTCGACGACGACGCCGACCACCGCGAGGCGCTGACCCTGCTGCGGGCCCACCCGGCCATGACGTCGGCCCGCGCCGAGGTCACCCGCTGGGCCGACGCGGCCCGAGAGACGCTTGCCCCGCTGCCGCCGAGCGCCGCCCGGTCGGCGCTCGAGGCGCTCTGCCACCAGGTCGTCGGCCGCGCCACCTGACCTCGCCCACCCCTCCCCCCATCGACTGGCGGAAGCCTTCGGTCCGGCAGTCGGCCAGAGCGAAGACTTCCGCCAGTCGACGGGCTGCCCGCGGTGGCTTCCGGACGGGGAACGTCCGGAATCGCCTTTATGGTGTCGCGCATGACGGACACCAGCACGAACCCGACCACCCAGAACGAGGCGGACTTCCCGTGGGAGCCGCCGCTGACCGGCACCGAGCTCGAGCACCTCGTGGGCGCCCTGGACCGGCTGCGCACGACCTTCCGGTGGAAGGCCGGCCACCTCGACCACGCCGGGCTCACGACCCGCATCGCATCCTCGGACCTGACGCTCGGCAGCCTGCTCAAGCACCTCGCCTTCGTCGAGGACTTCACGTTCACGATCAAGCTGCGCGGCGGCTCCCCGGGCGCCCCGTGGGAGACCGTCGACTGGGACACCCACCCCGACTGGCCCTTCAGCTCGGCCGCCGACGACACCCCCGAGGAGCTGTACGCCCTCTACGACGCCGCCGTCGACCGGTCCCGTCAGCGGCTGGACGCCGCGGTGGCAGACGGCGGCCTCGACCAGCTGGTGGAGGTCTCCGGCTTCGACGGCCGGCACGCCAGCCTGCGCCGGCTCGTCTTCGACCTGGTCGAGGAGTACGGCCGGCACACCGGGCACGCCGACCTGCTCCGCGAGGCCGTCGACGGGGTCGTCGGTGAGGACCCGCCGGCCGGCTGGCGCCCCTGACCGCGCCGTCGTGTCGGTCAGGACGCGGGATCTGGACCCGCCGCGAGCATGCGCTGCCCGAGCACGCGGGTGGCAGCCTGCAGCTCGGGGCCGCCGACGACCCGGTAGCGCGTGGGGACCGCCGCCAGCTGCTGGGCGTACCAGGTCGGGTTGCTGGTCGTGGCCACGAGCCGGGTGGTCGACGGACCGACCGCCTCGAGCCGGCCGAGCGAGCGCGGTACGCATCGGGCCACCGGGTCGAGGGGTGCCTCGATGACCACCTCGACGTCGTACTCCCAGCCGACCGCCAGGTGCTCCTCCAGCAGGGCCACCGGGTCGAGGTCGGCCGGAGGGACGAAGGTGTCGCCCAGGACGTCGACCCGTTGGACCCGGTCGACCCGGTAGGCCCGCAGCGCGTCCGCGGCATGCGAGTGGCAGAGCAGGTACCAGCGGCCGTGCCGGACGACCAGCGCCCACGGGTCGACCTCGGTGTCCCACTCGGAGCCGGACTCGGAGCGGTATCCGAGCCGCACCCGGCGCCGGTCGGAGCAGGCCTGCACCAGGGTGCTCGTGGTGCCGACGTCAGGCCGGGCGGCGGCCCGGTCGGGGGCGGGCGCCGTGCTCCGGCGGACCGCCTCGGCCTGGGCGGCCACCGGCTCGGGCAGCGCCCGCACGAGCTTGCCGACCGCGCTGCCGACCGGGTCGGTCGGGTCGCCCGCGTCGTGGTGGCCGTCGAGCACGGCCATGACCAGGCCGAGGGCCTCGGTGGCCGTGAAGACCAGGGGCGGCAGCCGCAGACCGCGGCCGACCCGGTAGCCGCCGTACGGTCCGCGCTCGGAGTCGATCGCGATGCCGGCGTCGCGCAGGACGGCGACATAGCGCCGGGCCGCCCGTTCCGAGACGCCGAGCTTGTCAGCGAGCCGTTCCGCGGTGATCCCGGGGCTGCCCTGCAGCAGCTCGAGGGTGAGCAGCGCCCGCGCCGTCGGGCTGGCACCTGGGTCCACCGAGAGTCCCCCGATCCGGATGCAGAACGTCCGGAACCGACCCTAGTGTGCCCCGCATGACCGAGGACACGCGACGTGGCAGGCGCGGTGAGCCGGACGGGATGGACCTCGAGGTCACCGGCGACGTGTGGCACTGGCGTGGGCCGGCGCCGTACTACTTCGTCACCGTCCCGGACGACGAGAGCGCGCAGATCCGCGCGGTGGCCGCGGCCGTGACCTACGGCTGGGGCATGATCCCCGTCCTGGCGAGGACCGGTGCCACCGAGTGGGAGACCTCTCTGTTCCCGAAGGACGGCCGCTACGTCGTGCCGCTGAAGGACGAGGTACGCCGGGCCGAGGTGCTCGACGAGGGCGACACGATCACGGTGCGGCTCACCGTGGCCCGGTAGCGCCCGGCTACTCGGCCGAGGAGAGCCGGATGGACCGCAGCCGGCGACCGGCCAACCAGGTGCCGGCGACGACGACCACGACCAGCATCGCCACCGAGATCTGCGGCCGGACGGCGGCGGTGATGCCGAGCCGGTCGGACTGCTCGGGTCCCACGACCATCCGGGTGACCGCGAGTGCCCACTGCTGGACGCTGATGCCCTGGGCGCCGAGGACCAGGCCACCGATCGCCGTCTCCCAGACCAAGGTGTAGATGAGCCCGATGACCACGGCGTTGCGACTCACGACCGTCAGCAGCAGGAACAGCGAGCAGTACGCCGTCGCCGCAGCGTAGGCGCCCAGCGCGTAGGCCACCGCCAACCCGTCCCGTCCCCCCACGAGCACCAGACCGGACACCAGGACGGGCAGCGCTCCGAGGACCGTGGTCACGCCGACCGCCACGAGGAGCTTGGTGACGACGATGACGTGCCGGCTCAGTGGCTTGCTCAGCAGGTAGACGATCGAACCGTCCTCGATCTCCCCGCCGAGCGCCCCGGTGCCGGCGATGAGCGACAGCAGCGGGATCACCGTGGCGATGGCGAAGGTGCCGAGCAGGCCCACCGCGACATCGGCCCGCGACGACTCGTTCACCGAGAGCCGCAGCACCACGGCCAACGCCAGCAGCACGCCGGGCAGGAGGAGCAGCAGCAGGGCGCGTCGACGGCCCAGCAGCGTCCGCAGCGTCAGCATCGCGATGGTGGCGTTCATCGGTCCACCAGGTAGGCGAACACGCTCTCCAGCGACTCGTCCGAGGGCGACACGTCGAGCAGCCGGATGCCGTGCTGCCGGGCCAGCCGCGGCAGCACGCGCGCGAACCTGCCGTAGTCGGTGGACTGCACGTGCAGCGTCTCACCGAGCGCGACGGACGACGCGGAACCGTCGGCGATCACCGCTGCCGCCAGGGTCCGGTCGTCGCTGGAGGTGACCGAGAACCTGTGCGGACGCTCGGTCATCAGCCGGCGGATCTCGCGGAAGTCGCCGGATGCGGCGTGCCGGCCGGCGACCATCACCTCGATGGTGCCGGCGATCTCCTCGACCTCCTCGAGGATGTGCGAGCTGAACAGGACGGTCCGGCCGTCCTCGCCCAGCCGCCGGAGCAGGTCCATCAGGTGCAGCCGCTGACGTGGGTCCATCCCGTTGAACGGCTCGTCCAGCAACAGGACCGTGGGACTGTGCACCAGGGCGGACGCCATCTTGATCCGTTGCCTCATCCCCTTCGAGTAGGTGCCGATCTCCCGGTCCGCCACGTCGCCCATCTCGACCTCGTCGAGCGCCTTCCTGGTGGCCGAAGCCGGGTCCGGCAGCTGCTGCAGCCGGGCGTTGGCGAGGACGAACGACCAGCCGGTGACGACGTCGTACGCCGCCTCGGTCTCCGGCACGATGCCGATCTGCCGGTAGACGGCCTCGTGGCGCCAGACCGGCTCGCCGTCGAGCAGCACGCTCCCGGCCGACGCCGGCAGGAACCCGGCCATCATCGAGATCAGGGTGGACTTGCCCGCGCCGTTCGGACCGAGCAGTCCCGTCACGCCGGGCCCGATCGTCATCGACACGTCGTTGACGGCCACCACGTCGCCGTACCACCGCGACACCGACGTGAGCACGATGCTGCTCACGTGACCGCCACCCCGCGGTAGCGACGCACGAGCAGCAGGTAGCAGGCGGCGACGAGAGCCGCTGCCGCCAGCGCGAACGCGGGGCCGCCGGAGGTCCCGGGTGGCCCGACCACGACCGAGCTCTCGGCGCCGAGGGCCCAGACCTGTACGCCGTCGACCATCGCGTACGGCGAGATGAGCCCGGCCCAACCAGCCAGCGTCGCGTTGCCCTCGCCGTTCGCGACCCCCTGCACGATCCCCGAGACGCCGCCGAGCACCAGCAGGACCGCGACCACCGCCGCGACCCCGATGCCGCGTCGCGGGGTCCAGGCGGCGATGAGCAGCCCCACCGCCCCGAGCACCACGGCGAACATCAGCGCACCGGCCAGGCCTGCGAGCAGTCCCCGGGTGTTCGACCAGAAGGGCAGCCCGCCGAGCAGAGCGCCGGCGTAGAGCACGAGGAGCGGTGCGGCCATCAGCGCGAACAGCGCGGCGGACATCGCGGCCAGCTTGGCCCGCACGTAGGCGCGCCGCGACAGCGGCCGGGAGAAGTACAGGGCGACGACCCGGAACCGGAGGTCCCGCGACACGCTCTGCGGGGCTTGCGCCGCGACGAACACGGTGGACACCAGGCTCAGGCGGATCGCGTACGACGTGTAGGTGATCGGCAGCTCGGCGGCGGCGGTGATGACCACGATCGCCGCGACGATCAGCGCGGGGACGACCATGATGACCAGCAGGAGCACTGGCATCACCTTCGACCGGGTGCTGCGTCCGAGTCCGAAGGCCCCGCGCAGGCTCGACACGGCCAGCGACCGCTCGATGTAGGCCGGACCCAGGCGCAGCCCGTCGTAGTGCCGGTAGCCGATGTCGTGGATCGCTCCGGTCTCCCGAGGCGCCGTCACGTCGGCAGCTCGTCCCGGAACATGTCCAGCATGTGCTGGCGTCCCCGCTGCAGCCGCACCAGACCGACGCCGAGGTCGGAGACGACGTCTCGCACCACGTCGTAGGTCGAGTCGTCCGCGAGCGCGAGCTGCAGCACGTCGCCGGACCGGCGGACCGACAAGCCGGCCCCCGCGAAAGCGGCCTCGACCTCCGCACCACGGTCGCTCACCTCCACGGTGAGCTGCTGGGTGAGCGCCGTGACCTGCGCGGTCGCTGCGGAGCGCATCAGCCGGCCGCCGTCGATGACGACCACGTGGTCGCAGACCCGCTCCAGCTCGCCCATGAGGTGTGAGGTGACCACGACCGCGATCCCGAAGACAGCGCCGATCCGCCGGATCAGGGTCAGCATCTCGTCGCGACCGGCCGGGTCCAGGCCGTTGGTCGGCTCGTCCAGCAGCACCAGGCGGGGGTCGTGCACCAGCGCCTGGGCCAGTTTCACCCGCTGCTTCATGCCGGTCGAGTAGCCGCCGATGAGGCGGTATCGCTCCTCGAAGAGCCCGACGTGCCGCAAGGTGTCGGCAGCGCGCTCCCGCGCCGCAGTGGTGGGCAGGCCCGACATCCGCGCCAGGTGCACCACCAGCTCGGTCGCGGTGACGTCAGGGGGCAGGCAGTCGTGCTCCGGCATGTAGCCGACCAGCTCGCGGATCTGGCGCCCGTCCGTCGAGACATCGAGGTCGAGCACCCGAGCCGTGCCGGACGTGGCGGGCGACAGCCCGAGCAGGATCTTGATGAGGGTCGACTTGCCGGCGCCGTTGGCGCCCACCAGTCCGGTGACACCCGGCGGGAACTCGACGGACAGGTCGGACAACGCCGTGACCCGCGACCCGAACCGCTTCGTCAGCCCCCGGGTGACGATCAACGACATCGCATCAGCCTATCCGCGCTCGGAACCGGCGAGCTCGGCCGTGGCCCGGTCGACGGTCGCCCGCAGCAGGTCCTCGGGGAAGCCGCACAGCCGCAGGGTGAAGCGGACCCTGCCGCCCGCAGCGGCTGCGACGAGCATGCGCTGCTCCGGCAGCCGAGCCGCCAGGACGTGGTCCAGGAAACGCACGCCGGCGCTGTCCAGGAAGGTCACGCCGGTCAGGTCGACCACCAGGCCGGCTCGGGCGTCGGCAGCCGCCGCCAGCACAGCCCCCTCGAGGTCGGCAGCGTTGGACAGGTCGATCTCGCCCGACACCGCGGCGACGACGACGTCGCGCTCGCGGGTCACCCGCAGCGTGTGGAGCGGCGTCATCGGGTGCTTCCGGACCGGGCGGCGGGGGCTGCCGGCGTCGCCACCGGCGGGCCTCGGTACCCGATCGCCAGCAGGCAGACGTCGTCGTCGGTCGGCCCCGGTCCGAGCACGGTGTCGGTGACCATGTCGGCGAGTCCCGGCATCGGCCGTCCGGCGGACCGGGCGAGCACCTGGGCCAGCGCGTCGATGCTCTCGTCCAGCGGGGTGTCCCGGAGCTCCACCAGCCCGTCGGTGTAGAGGGCGAGCCGGCTCCCGGGCTCCAGCACGATGCTGGCCTCCGACCGTCGACCTGTTCCGAACCGCGCGCCCAGCGGAGTGGACCGGCCGCCCCAGAGCTGGCTGGCCCGACCGTCCGGCTCCACCACGAGCGGCGGTGGGTGGCCGGCGCAGGCGTAGAGCACCGTGCCGTCCCGCAGGTCCACCTCGGCGTAGGCAAGGGTGGCCGTCTGCGCAGCCGGCACACCCTCGACGAACGTGTCGAGGCGGTCCAGCACCATGGCCGGCCCGGCATCGACAGCGGCGAGAGCGCGGACGGCGCTGCGCAGCTGGCCCATCGCCGCGGCCGCGTGCAGGCCGCGGCCGACGACGTCCCCGACGGAGACCGCCATCCGGTCGCGGTCCAGCATGAAGGCGTCGTACCAGTCGCCGCCGACCTGCATCCCGTCGACCGCCGGGCGGTAGCACGCCGTCAGCTCGATGCGCGGGTCGTCCGGGAGCCGGCCGGGCAGCATGCTCCGCTGGAGGGTGCTGGCAACCTGCCGCTCCTGGTCGAACAGGCGGGCGCGCTCGATCGCCTGCCCGGCCTGGTGGCCGAGCGTCCGGAGCAACCGGAGCTCGTCCGGGCCGGGCGTCTCCTCGGCGGGGACGACCAGCGCCAACGCCCCGAGCGCCCCCCGCGCCCCGACCAGCGGGGTGACCGGGTGCTCCGGGTCAGGGTCGGTTCCCTGGGGCGGGAGCCTCGGCCGGTCCTCCGCGCCGGGCAGCTCGGGGAGCGGCCCGTCCGGTCCGCGACCGGCCACGGGAGCCCAGACCTGTGCGCTGCTCCCAGCGAGCCACACGACGCTGCGGGTGGCCCCGAAGAGCGCGATGCCCGCGTCGGCGACCACGCCGGCGACGTCGTCGACGGTCGGGGCAGCGGCGAGCCGGGCGACCATGTCCTCGACGTCGGCCATCCAGGTGGCCGCCCGCTCGGCCCGGCGACGGGCGGCGAGCAGCTCGGTCTCGTAGGTCCTCCGGTCGGTCGCGTCGAAGACCGTGGTCCGGACGGCGAGGGGCTCGCCGTCCGGCCCCGTCCGCAGCTGCGAGTTGACGAGCACGGGCATCCGGCTGCCGTCGCTGCGGACCACGTCCAGGGCGATCGCCCGCACCGAGCCCTGCATGCGCAGCAGCGGCGCATAGTGCGTCTCGTGGTAGATCCGGCCCCCCGGGCTGAGCAGGTCGACGAAGCGTCGCCGGCCGACCAGGTCGTCCCGCCGGAAGCCGGTCCACTCGAGAAAGGTCGAGTTGACGCGGGCGATGGAGCCGTCGAGGAAGCAGGACAGGTAGCCGCAGGGCGCGTGCTCGTAGAGGTCCTCGGCGCTCTCCGGCTCGTGGGCGGCGCGGTCCTCGTCAGCCGCTGCGGGCGGCACCGGCGTCCAGCCAGGAGGCGATGGCGTCGGCCGTCTCTTCCGGGGCGCTCAGGTTGGGGCAGTGTCCCGTCGCCGCGAGCTGGACCATCGTGCTTCCGTCGAGGTGCTCGTGCACGTACCGGCCGACCTGGGTCGGGGCAATGACGTCGTCGGAGCACTGGAGCACCAGAGCCGGGACCGAGACGGACCCCAGGTCGGCCCGGTTGTCCGAGGTGAAGGTGACCCGGGCGAACTGCCGGGCGATCTCAGGGTCGGTCCGGCAGAAGCTGTTGGTCAGCTCGGCGCCGAGCTGCGGCCGGTCCGGGTTGCCCATGATGACCGGCGCCATGGCGCTCGACCAGCCCAGGTAGTTGCTGTCGAGGGAGTCGAGCAGGCCCTCGATGTCCTCCCGGGTGAACCCGCCCACGTAGTCCTGGTCGTCGATGTACCGCGGCGACGGGCCGATCAGGACCAGCCGGGAGAAGAGGCCCGGCGCCCGCTTCGCGGCGAGCACACCCACCATCGCGCTGACCGAGTGGCCGACGTAGACGACGTCGGTGAGACCCAGCGCCTGGCACACCTCGACCACGTCCTGGCCGTAACCGTCCAGCGCGGCGTAGCGCTCGCGGTCGTACGCCGACAGGTCCGAGCCGCCGGACCCGACGTGGTCCATCAGAACGATCCGGTAGCGGTCCTCGAACGCGGGGGTCACCAACCGCCACATGTTCTGGTCGCAGCCGAACCCGTGCACGAACAGCATGGGCGGGCCTTCGGGGTTCCCGGAGACGGTGACGTTGTTCCGGGTGAGCACGTCCATCGCCGCAGCCTATCGGCTGCCTGGTGCCGCGAGGACAGAACGGGGCCAGACGGGCGCCCGCGCGCAGCTCGACACCTGTCGGCGCGGCGCCACGCGGTCGCCGGCGCTCCCGTCGGTGCCCGTGCATGCCTCGCATCCACGCTCGTCGTCTGGCAGCCTCGCCAGCATGGCATCCGCGTCCTACCGCACCGTCACCGTGAGCCGGGGCCCGGACGGAGTCCTGCACGCCGCCAACGTCCGTGGCGGCAGGCTGGCCGTCGGAAAGGGCGACGGCGACGGTTTCACGCCGAGCGAGCTGCTCATGGTCGCCCTCGGGAGCTGCACCGCTGCCGACGTCGACGCGCTGACCTCCCGCCGGGCCGAGCCATCGTCCTTCGAGGTGCAGGTCGAGGCGCAGAAGGTCCGCGACGAGGACGGCAACCGGCTGGCCGACCTCACCGTCACCTTCCGGGTCGCGTTCCCCGATGACGAGCAGGGCGACGCGGCCCGCGCCGTGCTCCCGGAGGCCGTGCAGCGTTCGCACGACCGGCTCTGCACCGTGGGCCGGACGATCGAGCTCGGCAGCCCGGTGGGCACCCGGCTCGAGTCCTGACGGACCGGGCCGTGCCCGAGGCCGTAGCGCTGCCGGCGCCGTGCCTGGTGGTCCTCGTCGGGCCGGGGGCCTCCGGCAAGTCCACCTGGGCGGCGGAGGTCGCTCTGCTACCCGCGGCCGCTGCAGGAGCACGTCCCGGTGGTCCTTGGGGGCGGCGGGGAGCGGCGCACGCTCCGGCTGGCTGCCCGGTACGCCGACGCCGCGAACGTCTTCGGCGCCCTCGACGTCGTCCGCCGGAAGGCCGCCGTGCTGCGAGCGCACTGTGCCGACGTGGGCCGGGACCCGGCCCGGGTGCAGCTCACGCATCTCACCACCGCGCTGGTCGGCCGCGACGACGCCGAGGTCACGCGGCTGGTCGAGGCCAGGCGCCCCCGTCGGCGCACTGCTGAGGCGTATGCGGCGTCCGTCAACGCCGGCACCGTCGCCGACCAGGTGGGCCGGTTCCGGGAGCTGGCCGATGCGGGCGTCGCCGAGGTGATGGTCCGCCTCCCCGACCTGGCCGACCCGGCCGGCCTGGACCGGATGGGGGAGGTGATCTCGGCGTTCCGCTGAGCGGTGCGGGATCGGGGCAGGCAGGATCTGGTGGCATGGACGCCGCCGGGACGGACCTCGACCAGGCACGGACGCTCTGGACGCCCGAGCCCGGCTGGCTGAACACCGCGAGCTACGGCCTGCCGCCGGTGCCGGCCTGGGACGAGCTGCAGCAGGCGCTGCAGGTGTGGCGGCGCGGGGCGGCCAGCTGGGAGCCGTGGGGCGAGTCGGGCGAGCGCGCCCGGGCCGCCTTCGCCCGCCTGGTGCAGGTCGACCCGGCCCGGGTGGCCATCGGCGGCACCGTCTCGGAGCTGCTCGGGCTGGTGGCCGCGTCGCTGCCGGACGATGCCCGCGTCGTCGTCCCCGAGGTGGAGTTCACCTCCAACCTGTTCCCGTGGCTGGTGCACCGGGACCGCGGGGTGGAGGTCGTCACCGTGCCGACCGACCGGCTGCTCGACGCTGTGACTCCCGGCACGACGCTCGTCGCCGCAAGCCTGGTGCAGTCCTCGACCGGCGAGGTGCTGCCCCTGGCCGAGCTGGTCGCCGCGGCCCGGGCCGTGGACGCCCTGGTGGTCGTCGACGGGACCCAGGGGGTCGGGTGGCTGCCCACCGACGCCTCCGGTGTCGACGCCTTCGTCTGCGCCGCCTACAAGTGGCTGATGTCCCCGCGCGGCTCGGCCTTCCTCGCGGTCTCCGACCGGCTCCGGGACCGGCTGCGGCCGATGAACGCCGGGTGGTACGCCGGCGCCGACGTGCACACCTCCTACTACGGGCTGCCCCTGCGTCTGGCGCAGGACGCCCGGCGCTTCGACGTCAGCCCGGCCTGGTTCTCCTGGGTCGGCACGGCCCCGGCACTCGAGCTGCTCGAGCAGGTCGGTGTCGAGCAGGTACATGCCTACGACGTCGCTCTGGCCAACCGGTTCCGGGCCGGTCTCGGCCTTCCGGCCACCGGCTCGGCCATCGTGTCGGCCACCGTGGCCGGAGCCGCCGAGAAGCTCGAGGCAGCCGGCATCCGGGCGGCGGTCCGGGCCGGTGCCCTGCGCGCGTCGTTCCACCTGTACACCACCGACGCCGACGTCGACGCCGCACTCGACGCGCTCGTGGGCTGACCGGCCGTCGGGGTCGGTCAGGCGCCGACCGGCGTCTCCGGCACGGGGGCGTCCGCCTCGGCGACGGCGACGGCCGCCCGCCGGACCTGGCTGCGCCGCCTCAGCATGTCGACGGTGAGCAGGGCGAGGGCAACCCACACCAGGGCGAACCCCGCGAGGCGGGATGCCGGCATCGGCTCGTCGTACACGAGCAGACCGATGAGCAGCTGGATCACCGGCGCGAGGTACTGCAGCAGGCCCAGTGTCGTGAGCGGCACCCGGCGGGCTGCGGCGGCGAACAGCAGCAGCGGCACGGCCGTGACCAGCCCGGTGCTGACCAGCAGCAGGGAGGGGCCGGGACCGCCGGCGACGAACTGTCCTCGCCCCTGCGACTCCAGGACCACGAGGTAGCCCAGAGCGGGGAGCACGAGAAGCGTGGTCTCGACGGTCAGCGACTGCACGGCGCCCACCCCGACGCCGACCCGCTTCTTCAACAGCCCGTAGGTGCCGAAGGAGGCGGCCAGGCCGAGCGCGATCCACGGTGGCCGGCCGTAGTCGACGGTGAGCACCAGCACGGCGACCACTCCGAGCGCTACCGCCGCCCACTGCACCGGCCGTAGCCGCTCGTGCAGCACGACGACGCCGAGCAGGACCATGACGACGGGCGTGATGAAGTACCCGAGCGACGTCTCGACGACGTGACCGGAGTTCACTCCCCAGATGTAGATGACCCAGTTGGCGCCGATCAGCGCGGCCGCGGCTGACATCGTCGCGACGGTGCGCCGGTCGCGCAGCAGCGGCCGCACCCACGACCAGCTGCGGGTGACCGTGAGCACGCCGAGCACGACGAGCAGCGACCACACGATCCGGTGCGCGAGGATCTCCACCGCGCCGGCCGGCTCCAGCAGCGGGAAGTAGAGCGGGAACAGGCCCCAGAGCAGGTAGGCAGTGGCGCCGTACCCGGTCCCGCGTCGCTGGTCCGGCCCGGCGTGGTCGGTCAGGAGACGGTCCAGGTGTCGACGCCGGTGAGCAGGCCGGTCAGCGCGTCGGCGTCACCGGGGCCCTGGGTCTCGGCGGCCCGGTCCAGCTGCTCGGCCATCAGGTCGTCGTAGACCGGCCGGGACACGTCCCGGAACACCCCGATCGGCGTGCGCGCCATCGAGCCCTCGGCCAGGCGCGACAGGTCGAACGCGTGCGACGGGTCGTCGGCGTGCGCGTCGTGGATGACGACCTCGGAACCGTCGACGTCGGCCACCTCGACCACCTTGAGCGAGGAGTCCGGAGAGCGCACGACGCCGTGCTCGCCGGCCGGTCCCCAGCGGATCGGCTGCCCGTGCTCCAGCCGGATGGTGAAGTCGTCGCGGGTCGCGGGGTCCTTCAGTGGCTCGAACGCCTCGTCGTTGAAGATGTTGCAGTTCTGGTAGATCTCGACGAGGGCGGTGCCCTTGTGCGCGGCGGCCGCGCGCAGCACCGACGTGAGGTGCTTGCGATCGGAGTCGATCGACCGGGCGACGAAGGTGGCCTCGGCCCCCAGCGCCAGCGAGACCGGGTTGAACGGGGCGTCCAGGGACCCCAGCGGTGTGGACTTGGTGATCTTCCCGAGCTCCGAGGTGGGGGAGTACTGGCCCTTCGTCAGGCCGTAGATCCGGTTGTTGAACAGCAGGATCTTGAGGTTGACGTTGCGACGCAGCGCGTGGATCAGGTGGTTGCCGCCGATCGACAGTGCGTCCCCGTCACCGGTGACCACCCACACCGACAGGTCGGGGCGGGACGCGGCCAGGCCGGTCGCGATCGCCGGGGCCCGGCCATGGATCGAGTGCATCCCGAACGTGTCCATGTAGTACGGGAAGCGGGACGAGCAGCCGATGCCGCTGACGAACACGATGTTCTCGCGGGCCAGGCCCAGCTCCGGCATGAACGACTGCACGGCGGCCAGGATCGCGTAGTCGCCGCAGCCCGGGCACCAGCGGACCTCCTGGTCGGTCTTGAAGTCCTTTGCCGTCTGCGGACCGGTGGCCTTCGGCACCAGCTCCAGCGACGGCAGGCCACCGGTGCCGGACGCGCCCATGGTGGGCTGGTCGCCGTTCGCGGTCACTGCAACCCCTCGCTCACTCCGACGATCACGTCTGCCAGCTCCTGTGCCTTGAACGGCAGCCCGCGGACCTGGGTGTAGCCGATGACGTCCACGAGGTACTTCGCGCGGAGCAGCATCGTCAGCTGCCCGCCGTACCCGTAGCCGAGGTTCATCTCCGGGACGAGCACCTTGTCGTAGCGCTCGAGGACGTCGCCGAGGTCGGCCGGGAACGGGTTGAGGTGCCGCAGGTGCGCCTGGGCCACCTCCAGCCCGGTGGCCCGGACCAGCCGGCAGGCCGCGCCGATCGGGCCGTAGGTCGATCCCCAGCCGAGGACCAGCACCCGCGCGCTGCCGCCGGGGTCCTCGACAACGGTCGGCGGGATGGTCAGGGCGACGGCGTCGACCTTCGCCTGCCGGGTCCGCACCATGAAGTCGTGGTTCGCCGGGTCGTAGCTGATGTTCCCGGTGCCGTCGGCCTTCTCGATGCCGCCGATGCGGTGCTCGAGGCCGGCGGTGCCGGGGACGGCCCACGGGCGGGCCAAGGTCTCGGGGTCGCGGACGTAGGGGTGGAAGACCGCTCGGCCGTCCTCCTCGGCGTTGGTCTCGGTGGCGAAGCCCACCTGGAGGTCGGGCAGCTCGTCGACCTCGGGGATCCGCCACGGCTCCGAGCCGTTGGCCAGGTAGCCGTCGGAGAGCAGGATCACCGGCACCCGGTACGTCGTGGCGATCCGGGCGGCCTCCAGAGCCGTGTCGAAGCAGTCCGACGGGGACCGCGGCGCCACGATCGGGACCGGCGCCTCGCCGTTGCGGCCGAACATCGCCTGCAGCAGGTCGGCCTGCTCGGTCTTGGTGGGCATCCCGGTGGACGGTCCGGCCCGCTGCACGTCGACGACGATCAGGGGCAGCTCCAACGAGACACCCAGCCCGATCGTCTCGGCCTTGAGCGCCAGCCCCGGGCCGGAGGTCGAGGTCACGGCGAGCGAGCCGCCGTAGGCCGCCCCGAGAGCCGCCCCGACCGCCGCGATCTCGTCCTCGGCCTGGAAGGTGCGCACACCGAACCGTTTGTGCTTGCTCAGCTCGTGCAGGATGTCCGACGCGGGGGTGATCGGGTAGGACCCGAGGAACAGCGGCAGGCCGGTGCGCTCGGACGCGGTCACCAGTCCGTACGCCAGCGCGAGGTTGCCGGAGATGTTGCGGTAGCGGCCGGCCGGGAGCCGGGCCGGCTTCACCTCGTAGGACACCGCGAAGTCCTCGGTGGTCTCCCCGAAGGACCAGCCCGCCTCGAAGGCGGTGAGGTTCGCCTGCATGATCGCCTCGTTGCGGGCGAACTTCTGCTGCAGGAACGCGCGGGTGCCCTCGGTGGGCCGGTTGTACAGCCACGAGAGCAGCCCGAGCGCGAACATGTTCTTCGCCCGCTCGGCCTCCTTCTTCGTGATGTCGAAGCCCTTGAGCGCCTCCACGGTCATCGACGTCAGGCCGACGGCGTGCACCGTGTAGCCCTCCAGCGATCCGTCCTCGATCGGGTTGCTCGGGTATCCGACCTTGACCAGGTTGCGCTTGGTGAACTCGTCGGTGTTGACGATGATGTCGGCACCGCGTTCGAGGTCGCCGATGTTGGCCTTGAGCGCGGCAGGGTTCATCGCCACCAGCACGTCCGGCCGGTCGCCCGGGGTCATGATGTCGTGGTCGGCGAAGTGCAGCTGGAAGGCCGAGACGCCGGGCAGCGTCCCGGCGGGGGCGCGGATCTCGGCGGGGAAGTCCGGCAGGGTCGACAGGTCGTTGCCGAAGGACGCCGTCTCGGTCGTGAAGCGGTCCCCGGTGAGCTGCATGCCGTCGCCGGAGTCGCCGGCGAACCGAATGATCACGCGCTCGAGCTGCTGGACGTGCTTGGCCACGACGCCAGCCTACGTCTCCGTAGGTTTCTCGGGGTGCCGGTGAGACGGACGTCACCCGGCGCGTCCCGGCCCCCGTGCCCCGACCGGAGTTGATCACGGAACCGTGATCAACTCCGGTCACCCGTGGCCCGCACGCCACGGTCAGGCCGGGAAAGCCGCCCGTGGGGCGGACGCCGGGTCGGTACGGCGTGGGCCGGTGGCCCACCCACTAGGCTCCCGACGGGCACGATCAGGGAGGCGCGATGGACGGCTTCTACGGCGGCTACGGGCTCGTCGGGCTGATGTTCCTCGTCGGGGTCACCTTCGTCGCCGTCGCCTTCGGTGCCAACCGGCTGCTGCGCCCGACCGTCCCGGGTGGGGACAAGGCAGTCACCTACGAGTGCGGGGTCGACCCGGTGGGCGAGGGCTGGGCCCAGAGCCACCTGCGCTACTACGTGTTCGCCTACCTCTACGTGGTGTTCGCGGTCGACGCCCTCTACCTCTTCCCCTGGGCCACGGTGTTCGCCGCCCCCGGGTACGGCGCCACCACGCTGGTCGAGATGTTCGTCTTCCTCGGCTTCCTCGGCGTCGGGCTGCTCTACGCCTGGCGCAAGGGGGTCCTCACGTGGCAGTAGACCTCCCACAGCCGACCGTCGGCCCACCGCAGCTGGGGGCGCTGCAGCGCCACGCCCCCCAGCCCATGAAGCTGGTCCTCAACTGGGGGCGCCGGTACAGCCTGTGGGTCTTCAACTTCGGGCTGGCCTGCTGCGCCATCGAGTTCATCGCGTCGTCGATGTCCCGGCACGACTTCATCCGGCTCGGTGTCATCCCGTTCGCCCCCGGCCCGCGGCAGGCCGACCTCATGGTGGTGAGCGGCACGGTGACCGACAAGATGGCGCCGGCCGTCAAGCGTCTCTACGAGCAGATGCCCGAGCCCAAGTACGTCATCTCGTTCGGCGCGTGCTCCAACTCGGGCGGCCCGTACTGGGACTCCTACTGCGTGACCAAGGGTGTCGACCAGATCATCCCTGTCGACGTCTACGTGCCGGGCTGCCCGCCCCGGCCCGAGGCGCTGCTGCAGGGCATCCTCAAGCTGCAGGAGAAGATCGCCGCCGAGTCGCTGGGCGACCGCTACCAGCCGCGGGCTCCCCGCGGCCCGATCCGGTCGGTGCGCGTTGACGACTGAGCTGCCCGACCACCGGGACGGCCTGTCCTGGCACTTCGGCCCCGACGCGCGCGGGGAGGCGGCGTTCGGCCAGGTGACGGTCGACGTACCGCCGCAGCAGTGGCTCGCCGCCCTGACCACCGCACGCGACTCCCTGGGCTTCACGTACTTCGACTGGCTCACCGCGGTCGACCAGACCGACGTGGCCGACAACCCCGGCTTCGACGTCGTCGTCCATCTGTGGTCGCTGCGGCGGCGGGAGCACCTGCTGCTGCGCACCCGGGTGCCGGCTGCCGACCCGACGCTGCCCACCGCCACGACACTGTTCGCCGGGGCGGCGTGGCACGAGCGGGAGACGTTCGAGATGTTCGGCCTCGACTTCGGCGGCCACCCGCACCTCGTGCCCCTGCTGCTGCCGGACGGCTTCGAGGGACACCCGCTGCGCAAGGAGTTCGTCCTCGCCGCCCGTGCGGCCAAGGCCTGGCCCGGCGCCAAGGAGCCGGGCGAGTCCGACGGCGACGCCCCGAGCCGCCGCAAGACCCGGCCGCCCGGCGTCCCGGACCCCGAGGTGTGGGGGCCGCGGTGACCGACCTGCTCGAGGTCGGTCTCCGGCTGGTGCTGGTGCTCGGCGCGTTCCTGACCCTGCCCCTGCTCGTCGGCCAGACCGAGCACAAGGCGATGGCGCACATGCAGAGCCGGGTCGGGCCGATGTACGCCGGCGCCTTCCACGGCTGGGCGCAGCTGGTCGCCGACGGCGTGAAGTTCGCCCAGAAGGAGGACGTCGTCCCGGCGGCCGCCGACCGCACGGTCTTCAAGCTCGCTCCGGCCGTGGCGCTGATCCCGTACCTGCTGGTGCTCGTCGCGATCCCCCTCGCGCCCGACTGGGTGGCACAGGACCTCGACGCGGGCATCTTCTTCGTCATCGCCGTGATGGGGGTAGGGGTGCTGGGCTCGCTCATGGCGGGGTGGGCCAGCGCGAACAAGTTCTCCCTGCTCGGCGGCCTGCGCAGCGCCGCCCAGCTCCTGGCCTACGAGCTGCCGTTCCTGCTCGCCGCCGCGTCGGTGGCGATGGCCGCCGGCACCCTCTCCCTCTCCGGAATCGTCGATGCCTGGCACCCGTGGTGGCTGCTGTGGCAGCTGCCGGGCGCGGTCGTCTTCTTCGTGGCCGGCCTCGCCGAGCTGCAGCGGCCGCCCTTCGACATGCCGGTGGCCGACTCCGAGATCATCTTCGGCGCCTACACCGAGTACACCGGGCTCCGGTTCGCGCTGTTCCTGCTGGCCGAGTACGCCGGCATCGTGGTGCTGTCCGCGCTGACCGCGGTGCTGTTCCTCGGCGGCTGGAAGGGCCCCTTCGACGACGCGCTCTGGGGTGCGGTCGGGGCGATGTGGACGCTGGCGAAGACCTTCGTGCTGTCGTTCCTCGTGATCTGGCTGCGGGTGTCCTACCCGCGGCTGCGCGAGGACCAGCTGCAACGACTGGCGTGGCAGGGCCTGGTGCCGGTGGCGCTGGCCCAGCTCGCCCTGACCGGAGTGGTGGCGGTGGCCCGGTGAGCAAGCGTCCGAGCATTCCTGGTGCCGGCCTGGTCAAGGGTCTCGCCGTCACGATCAGGACGATGGGGCGGCGCTCGGTCACCCAGCAGTACCCGGACGTGCGGCCCGAGCTGCCGCCGCGCAGCCGTGGCGTGATCGCGCTGGTCGAGCAGAACTGCACGGTCTGCATGCTGTGCGCCCGCGAGTGCCCTGACTGGTGCATCTACATCGACTCGCACAAGGAGACGATCCCCGCGCCGCCGGGCGGCCGGGAGCGCCAGCGCAACGTGCTGGACCGCTTCGACATCGACTTCTCGCTGTGCATGTACTGCGGCATCTGCATCGAGGTCTGCCCCTTCGACGCCCTGGAGTGGTCGCCCGAGTTCGAGTACGCCGAGCTGGACATCCGCGACCTGATGCACGGCAAGGAGCGGCTCGGCCAGTGGCTGCGCACCGTTCCTCCGCCACCCGCGCACGACGAGCACGGCGTGCGCGCCAAGGAGGTCGACGCCGCCTTCCGTGCCGCAGACAGCACGGAGCCGGCGTGAGCGTCGTCGAGGTGCTCTTCGGGGGGCTGGGCGCGGTGGCGCTCGCCTCCGGCCTGCTCGTGGTGACGACCCGCCAGCTGGTGCACGCCGCCCTGTGGCTGGTCGTCTGCCTGGGGTCGGTGGCCGGCTGCTACCTGCTGCTCTCCGCCGAGTTCGTCGCGTGGGTGCAGGTGCTCATCTACGTGGGCGCCGTCGTGGTGCTGCTGCTGTTCGGCCTGATGCTGACCCGCGCGCCGATCGGGGTGTCGACGGACCTCGACGCCTCTCCGCTGCAGCGGACCCTCGCCGCCGTTGTCGCGACCGGCCTCGCCGCGGTGGTGGTGGTGACGGTGACCGACGCCTTCCGGGGTGAGCGGCTGGACCTGGGCGACGACCAGGTCCGTGGCTCGACGGCGTCCGCGGGCGCCGCCATCTTCCGGGCCTGGGTGCTCCCGTTCGAGGCGCTGTCGGTGCTCCTGCTCGCCGCCCTGGTGGGTGCCATCGTGCTGTCCCGCCGCGACATCGGGCCCGGCGTGGGGGCTGGGGACGGCGACGGGGGCGGGACGACCGCGCCAGGGAGCAGCGACTGATGCCGCTGCTCATGCCGGTGCTGCTGTCGTCGCTGCTCTTCTGCATCGGCGTGTACGGCGTGCTGGCCCGGCGCAACGCCATCCTCGTGCTCATGGCGGTCGAGCTGATGCTCAACGCCGTCAACATCAACCTGGTCGCGTTCGACGTCTGGCTGCGCGACGAGCTGCTCGCCGGCCAGGTGTTCACGCTGTTCGTCATCACGATCGCGGCCGCCGAGGTCGGGCTCGGGCTGGCCATCGTCCTGCTGGTGTTCCGCAACCGCGAGACCACGCAGCTCGACCTGCTCGACGACCTGCACGACCCCGAGCCGGACCGACCGGAGCGCGTGGTCGAGGAGCGGGTCACGTGACCCTCGTCTGGGTCGCTGTCGCGGCACCGCTCGTCGCCGCCGTCGTGGGCCTGCTCGGCGGCCGGCTCGGCACCGCGGCTGGTGGTCCCCGTCGCGGTGGCCGGCACCTCGGCGTCGCTGCTCGCCGCGCTCGTGCTGGCCGGCCGGGCCGTCAC
This sequence comes from uncultured Actinomycetota bacterium, assembly GCA_963807005.1. Lineage (GTDB taxonomy): Bacteria > Actinomycetota > Actinomycetes > JACCUZ01 > JACCUZ01 > CAWDZK01. Next base: position 340,900 of record CAWDZK010000006.1, read on the forward strand.
CACCGACAGCCTGCTCGAGCGGAGCAGCCTCGACTCGGTGCCGCTGGGAGGCGGGCTGGCGTTCGGCCTCGACCTGCGGCTCGACGGGCTGGCAGCACTCGTCTCCGTGGCCGTCACCGTGGTGGCGCTGATGGTGCAGGTCTACTCGACCGCCTACCTCAGGGGCGACCCGCGCTACTCGTCGTACGCCGCGCTGGTGTCGCTCTTCACCGCCGCCATGCTGCTGGTGGTCTTCGCCGACGACCTGTTCGTGCTGCTCGTCGGCTGGGAGGTCATGGGCGTCTGCTCGTACTTCCTGATCGGCCACCACTGGGAGCAGGAGGACGCGCGGGCGGGCGCCGTCAAGGCGTTCGTCACCACCAGGCTCGGTGACGTCGGCTTCCTGTTCGGCATCTTCGCCCTGGGCAAGGCGTTCGGCACGTTCAGCATCGACGAGATCGTGAGCTCGCCGGACCCGGGCGGGCAGGCGGTGACGGTCGCGACGCTGCTGCTGCTGTGCGGTGTGGTCGGGAAGTCGGCGCAGTTCCCGCTGCACACCTGGCTGCCCGACGCGATGGCCGGCCCGACGCCGATCAGTGCGCTGATCCACGCGGCGACGATGGTCGCGGCGGGCATCTACCTCGTGGTGCGGCTGTACGACGTCTTCCTGATGTCACCGACCACGTTGGCGGCGATGGCCCTGGTCGCCTGCCTCACCATGCTCGGCGCGGCGCTGGCCGCGCTGGCCCAGGACGACATCAAGCGGGTGCTGGCCTACTCCACCGTGAGCCAGCTGGCCTACATGCTGGCGGCGCTCTCCGTCGGGTCGGCGCTGGCCTCGACCTTCCACCTGCTCACGCATGCGGCGTTCAAGGCGCTGCTGTTCCTCGCCGCCGGGTCGGTGATCCACGCCGTGGGCACCAACCTGATGCCGGACATGGGCGGCCTGCGCCGGCTGATGCCGGTGACCTTCGCCACCATGACCGTCGGCCTCGCGGCGCTGGCCGGGCTGCCGCCGTTCTCGGGATTCTTCTCCAAGGAGGCCGTGCTCGGGGCCGCCGAGGAGACCGCCTTGCACCACGAGGGGCCGGCGGCTGCCTGGACCGGCTGGCTGGTGCTCGTCGTCGGGCTGGCCACCGCTGGGGTGACCGCCGCCTACGTCACCCGGCTGTGGCTGATGACCTTCCTCGGCGAGGCGCGGGGCGGCGTGGCGGCGCACGAGCCGTCACCGGCCATGCGCTGGCCGCTGGTCGTCCTGGCCGTCCCGACGACGCTGCTGGGGCTTGCCGGGCTGCCGTCGGGGTGGCTGCCGCAGTGGCTGGCGCCCGTGCGCGTCGGCGGGCCCGGTCTGACGGACGGGGCGGGCCTGGCGCAGGGTGAGCTGCACGTCGGGCTGGTCACGTCGGCGCTGTCCGTCGGCCTCGCCGTCGCCGGTGCGGGGCTCGTCTGGCAGACCTGGCGACGCGACCCGGTGGCGGACCCCACCGCGGCGCTGCGGTTCCGGCCCGCGCTGGTGCACGCGTTCTACGTCGACGACCTGTACGACCGGGCCGTGGTGCGCCCGGTCCGGGTCGCGGCCCGGGCGGTCCGTCGGGTCGACGACGACGTCGTCATCGCTGCGGTGACCGGAACCGGTCGCGGGGCGCGACTGCTCGCCGGGCTGGTCGCGCGCACCCAGACCGGGAACGTGACGGCCTACCTCACCGGTCTGCTCGCCGGGGTCCTGCTCATCGCCGCCGGGGTCCTGGTGCTGACATGAACGACCTCCTGCTGCCGCTTCTGCTCGCGCTCCCGCTGGCCGGGGCCCTCGCCCTGCTCCTGCTCCCCGGGCCGGCCGGCGAGCGGGTGGCAGTGCCGTTCGGGGTGGCGGTCACCGGCCTGACCTTCGCGGTGTCGGTCTGGGCGACCGCGGCCACGCCGGAGACCGACGTCGCGTGGGTTCCCGACCTGGGACTGCGCTTCCACCTGGGGCTGGACGGCGTGTCGGCGCCCTTGGTGCTGCTCACCACGCTGCTGGTGCTGCTCTGCACCGTCTACCTGCTGAAGGTGCGCCCGGAGGCGGGTCGGCTGCGGGCGCTGGTCGGGCTGCTGATGCTCCTCGAGGTCGGCATGCTCGGCACTTTCGTCGCCCTGGACATGCTGCTGTTCTTCGTCTTCTTCGAGGTCGTGCTGGTGCCGATGTGGTTCGTCATCGCCCAGTGGGGCGACGACAAGGTGCCCGGCGGGCGGCTCCGCGCCGCCAACGTGTTCATCCTCTTCACCCTGCTGGGCAGCGCCGTGATGCTTCTGGGCATCCTGCTCGTGGGGCTCGAGGCCGGCACGTTCGACCTGGTCGAGCTCGCCGACCGGGGCGGTGCCGGCATCGGCCGGACCACCCAGGTGCTCGCCTTCGTCGCCCTGGCCCTGGGGCTGGCGGTCAAGACCCCGATGTGGCCGCTGCACTCGTGGCTGCCCGACGCGCACACAGCGGCCCCGACGGTGGGCTCGGTGCTGCTGGCGGGCGTGCTGCTGAAGATGGGCACCTACGGCCTGGTCCGGATCGCGCTGCCGGTCGTGCCGGAGGGTGCCGAGGTGGTGGCACCGTTCCTCGGAGCGCTGGCCGTGGTGGGCATCCTCTACGGCTCGCTCGCGTGCCTCGCCCAGCGTGACCTCAAGCGGCTGATCGCGTTCAGCAGCGTCGGCCACATGGGCTTCGTGCTGCTGGGCATCTCGACGCTGACCCCGGTCGGCGTCAACGGCGCCCTGTACGCCAACATCGCGCACGGCCTCATCACCGGCCTGCTCTTCTTCCTGGTCGGCGCGATCAAGGACCGGCACCACACGGCCGACATCGACGTGCTCGGCGGCGGACTCTACGAGCGGACCCCCCGGTTGGGCGGCCTGCTGGTCTTCGCCGCCGTCGCGAGCCTGGGGCTCCCCGGGCTGGCCGGCTTCTGGGGGGAGATGCTCACGCTGCTGGGCGCCTTCCGGCCCGACCCGGCCCTGTCGCGCAGCTACTACCTGGTGCTGATGGCGCTGGCCGGCGTCGGCGTCGTCTTGACCACCACCTACTTCGTCCAGGTCGTCCGCCGGGTCGCCCAGGGGACGTCGTTCCAGGCCTGGCGGGACGCCGTGCTGCTGCGGGACGCGAGCAGCCACGAGCTGGCGGTCTGGTCGCCGGTGGTCGTGCTGGTCGTCGGACTTGGCCTGTGGCCCGGCTGGCTGCTGGACGCGACCGCGCCGGTGGTCGAGCGGCTGCTGGGCGGCGGCTGATGCCGACCTCGGTGCAGTCGGTCGACTGGCAGGCCGTGGCACCACCGCTGCTGGTCGCCCTGCTGGGCCTGCTGCTGCTCGTGCTTGACGCGTTCCTCCCGGAGCGGCGGCGGGAGGTGACGGGCTGGCTGGCGGGGCTCGGGCTGCTGGCCGCCCTGGCCCTCCTGGTCCCGCTGGTGGGGGAGCGGCGGGAGACTTTCTGCGTCCCCGGCGAGGGGCTGGTCCTGCCTGCCTGCTCCTACGTCGTCGACGACCTGACGCTGGTGTTCCAGGCCGTCGTGCTCGCCGGAGCCGTCGTGGTCGTGCTGCTGTCGCTGGACACGGTCCGGCTGGCCCGGATCCCACCGGGCGAGTACTGGTTCCTGCTGCTGGCGTCCGTCTCCGGCGCGCTGACGCTGGCGGCGAGCCGGGACGTCCTCACCCTCGTCGTCGCCCTCGAGGTGGTCTCGCTCCCGGCGTTCGCCCTGGTCGCGCTGCGCCGCTACGACGGCCGGAGCAGCGAGGCAGCGCTCAAGCTGTTCCTCGTCTCGGTCGTGTCGACCGCGGTGATGCTGTTCGGGCTGAGCCTGGTCTACGGCGCCACCGGTCAGGTGTTCCTCGACCGGATCGCGACCTCGCTGGACGCGCCGGGAGGCCACCGGCCGGTGCTGGTGCTCGGCGTGGTGCTCTCGATCGCGGGCTTCGGCTTCAAGGTCGCCGCTGTGCCGTTCCACGTGTGGGCGCCGGACACCTACGAGGGTGCCCCGGTGCCGGTCGCGGCCTACCTCTCGGTGGTGTCCAAGGCGGCCGGCTTCGTCGGGCTGGCCCTGCTGCTGACCCGTGGTTTCGCGCCGTACGCCGACGTGTGGGGACCGACCCTGGCGGTGCTCGCCGCCCTGACCATGACGGTCGGGAACCTCGCGGCGCTGCGGCAGAAGCATGCCGTCCGGCTGCTGGCCTGGTCCTCGGTGGCGCAGTCCGGCTACATCCTGGTGCCGCTCGGCTCCGCCTCGGTCGGCCACGTGGACGACGTGCTGCCGGCCACCGTGGCCTACGTGCTGGCGTACGCGGTGATGAACCTCGGGGCGTTCTCGGTGGTCACCCTGGTGGGCCGGCACCGGCCGGCGAACCTGCTGCTCGACTACCGCTCGCTGGGCCGGACCGAGCCGCTGACGGCGTTCGCGCTGGCGTTCTCGCTGGCCGGCCTGGCGGGGCTGCCGCCCGGTCTCCTGGGGCTGTTCGCCAAGGTGGTCGTGTTCCGGGAGCCGGTCGGCCAGGGCCTCGGCTGGCTCGCTGTCGTGATGGCGGTCAACGTCGTGATCGGCCTGGCCTACTACCTGTCGTGGGCGGCGTCGCTGTACGTGCGGACCGGTCGCGGCGCGCGGCCCCCGTCGTACCGCATCTCGTGGTCGGACGGGCTGGCCGTCGGCATCACGCTCGGCGCGGCACTCTGGCTCTCGGTCGCCCCCGGCCTGGTGCTGGGGTTCGGCTAGCCCGCTCGCGGGAACGCCGGTCCCGGGTCCCACGTTCCACCCACGACGACCCACTCGCTCCGAGCCCTGCTGAGGAGTCCCTGGTGCACCGGCACGCCAACGGCGTCAAGACCGCCGTCCTGCTCGCCCTGATGACGGGGCTGATCCTGCTCGTCGGGAGCTGGCTCGGCGGCAGCGGCGGCCTGACGATCGCGTTCCTGCTCGCGCTGGGCGTCAACGGGGTGGCGTACTTCATGAGCGACAAGCTCGCGCTGCGGTCGATGCGCGCACGCCCGGTCAGCGAGGCCGAGCAGCCGGCGATGTACCGGATCGTCCGCGAGCTCTCCACGGCGGCTCGACAGCCGATGCCGCGGCTCTACGTGTCCCCGACCAACGCCCCGAACGCCTTCGCCACCGGACGCAACCCGCGCAACGCGGCCGTCTGCTGCACCGAGGGCATCCTCGGCCTGCTCGACGAGCGGGAGCTGCGGGGGGTCCTGGGCCACGAGCTCTCGCACGTCTACAACCGCGACATCCTCATCTCCTCGGTCGCCGCCGGGCTGGCCAGCGTCGTGATGTACCTCGGCTACCTCGCCTACCTCGTGCCCTTCGGACGGGGCGACGACGACGACGGCCCCGGCCCGCTCGGCGCCCTGGCCGTGCTCATCCTCGGCCCGGTCGCGGCCGGCCTGATCCAGATGGCGATCAGCAGGTCGCGGGAGTACCAGGCCGACGCCTCCGGCGCCCAGGTCACCGGGGACCCGCTGGCCCTGGCCAGCGCGCTGCGCAAGCTGGAGCTCGGGACCCGGTCGCTGCCGCTGCCGCCGGAGCCGGGCCTGCAGACCACCAGCGCCCTGATGATCGCGAACCCGTTCCGCCAGCAGGGCATGGCGAACCTGTTCTCGACGCACCCGCCGATGGCCGAGCGGATCGCCCGGCTGGAGCAGATGGCCGGCTACCGGCGCTGACCCGACGGGTCGGCCGCGGGTCGGCGTCGGGCAGGGAGGTATCCGGACGACCGTCAGGTGACGGGCACCAGCAGGCGGTACGACGGCTTCCCCAGCTCGAGAAAACGGTGCTCCAGCTCGGTCAGCAGGGGGGCGGCCAGCCCGTCGCTGCGCCACTGGACGAGGACGACCGCGTCGGCCGCCGCGAAGTAGCGCCGCATCGCGCGCTGCCACTCCGCGTCCCGGCGCCGCTCGCGCGGGGTGGGCCCGGAGCCGAGGTCGCCCCGGTCCTGGCCGTAGGTCAGGCCGGTCACGTCGACGATCACGGGACAGCCGTTGCGCAGGTCGCGGGTCAGCACGTCGGCGGTGACCAGGGCGGCGGCGCTGTCCGCGGCGACGCAGTGGAGGCCCGAGAACGCCGCCGCCGCGCCGGGCGGCACCCGTCGGCCCTCCGGCTGGGTGACGACGTGCGCCGACAGCGCGGCCAGGGCGACCAGGCCCGCTGCCGGCGCCCACAGCCGCAGCGGTGCCGGGCGGACCGGGACGGCGGCGACCGCGAGATCGGCGCCGGCGCCGGCCAGCAGGGCCAGCGCCGGTGCCACGAAGGTGGCGTAGTGCCCGAAGTAGGAGGGCGAGGTCAGCAGCAGGCCCCCCTGGGCCACCAGCAGGAGCGCCCACAGCCGCGCCGCCGGGCGGCGCCAGGCGACCAGCAGCACCAGCACGCCCACGGCGGCCGCGACCGCGGTCGCGACGAGCGCCAGCCCGGGAGCCACCGGGGCCGGCGAGAGCTGCAGCGCCTCGATGCTGGCCAGCCGGGACGTGGTCGACACGCCGTTGTCCGGACGCCCGAGCTGGTCGAGGACGACCATGCGCAGCATCGGGCCGGGGGCCGCGACGAGGAACGGCAGGCACACCGCGGCCGCTGCGGCCGCCCCGGCCGCAGCGAAGGTCAGCCCGGCCCGGCGGCCGTCCCGGCGGAGCAGCCAGAGCAGCAGGACCACGAACGCCACCACCGCCCAGACCTTCACCGCCACGGCCAGCCCGAGGGCGACCCCGGCCAGCGCCACCCGCCGCCGGGACCGCGGCCGGCCCTCGGCGCCGAGGAGGGCCAGCGCGGCCAGCAGCCCGAGGTTGACCAGCGGCTCGAGCAGGGTGGTCCGCTCGGCGTACGTCGCCGGCTGCCACACGGCGTACCCGAGCCCGGCGACCAGGCCGGCGCGGGGGGAGATCCGCCGCGCGACCACCCAGACGAGGACGGCCGAGGCCGCGCCGACCAGCATGAACGCCAGCCGTCCGGCGGCCAGCCCCGCGGGATCCGAGCCGACGAGCCGCCCCAGGGCCGCGAACGGAGCGAGCACCAGCGTGCTGCCGGGCGGGTGCAGCAGGAGGTAGTCGCGGTAGGGGAGCCGGCCGGACAGCAGCGCGCCGGCCGAGGAGTAGTAGACGCCGTCGTCGTAGGCGAGGATCCCGGTCAGGCCCCCGCCGCGCAGCACGGGGATGATCCGCGCGGCGAGGGCGACCAGAGCGACGACCAGGGGTGCGCTGGTACGTCGCACGATCTGAGCAACGTGCGGCACTCCCCGGAGGTTGCCGTGGCGACCTGTGAGGTTCCTGGCAGTCCTCCGGCAGTCTCAGCCGTCCAGCCGCACCGGCATCAGCTGCGAGAACGGGCTGTTCGCGCCGTCCGACGGCCGGATCGCGAGCGGTGACACGGACCGTCCAGCTCGAGCACCAGCCGGTCGCCGCCGAACCTCAGCGCCGCACGAGGAAGGCCAGGTCGACGCCGACCACCAGGTCGCCGTTTCGGAGCAGGGTGCTCTCCACCTGGCTCAGCGGTGTCTCGACCAGGTCGAGGGTCAAGCGACGCAGCCGTCGACCGCGGTCAGCGGTAGTTGACGAACTGCAGCGCGAAGTCCAGGTCCTTGCCCTTGAGCAACGCCTGCACGGCCTGCAGGTCGTCCCGGCTCTTGGAGCTGACCCGCAGCTCGTCGCCCTGGATCTGGGCCTTGACCGACTTCGGCCCCTCGTCCCGGATGATCTTCGACACCTTCTTGGCGTTGTCGGCCGAGATGCCCTGCTCGATGTCGCAGACCAGGTAGAAGTCCTTGCCCGAGAGCGTGGGCTCGCCCTTCTTCAGCGCCTTCAACGAGATGCCGCGCTTGATCAGCTTGGTCTCGAAGACGTCGAGGATGGCCTTGACCCGCTCCTCGCTGTCGGCCTCCATCCGTACCGACTCGCCGGACCACTTGATGCTCGCCCCGACGTTCTTGAAGTCGAACCGGGTCGCGATCTCCTTGCCGGTCTGGTTCAGCGCGTTGTCGACCTCCTGGTGGTCGACCTTGCTCACGATGTCGAAGGATGAGTCAGCCATGGCGGCACGCTATCCGACCGTGTGCGGGCCGGTGAGGGGGCGGGATAGGGTCCGCTTCGTCCCATTCGCACCACGCGTCTCGTACGCCGGGGGAGACCGCCACCCATGAGCACGTCCGTCCTGCGCCGGCTGGCGCCGACCCTGACACTGGTCGCCGCCCTGGTCGGCGGTCTGGTCGGTGCCGTTCCCGGGGCCGCCGCCGCGCCGGTTCCCCTGGCGGCGCGGGAGCGCGGGTTCGACGTCTCCTACCCCCAGTGCGGCACGGTGCTGCCGACCCGTGCCGACTTCGCCGTGGTCGGCGTCGACGGCGGCCGCCCGTTCGACCCGAACCCGTGCCTGGCCGAGCAGGTGGCCTGGGCCCGCGGGTCCGGCCGCCCGGCGTACTACGTCAACACGGCCAACCCGGGTCCGCGGCTGTCCAGCCACTGGCCCCTGGGCCAGCGCACCCCCAGGGTCTGCCGCCGGTCGAGGCCGGACTCGGCGGCCTGCGCCTTCGACTACGGGGTCAACGCCGCCAAGGACTCCTTCGTCCGCGCCCGGGCCGCTGCCCGCGCGGTCGGGGCACCGGACGTCCGCCGGTCGACCTGGTGGCTGGACGTCGAGATGCACAACACCTGGGAGTCGCTGGAGTACGGCGAGCGGCCGAAGTACCTGCGCAACGACACCGCCGTGCTGGCTGGCATGACCCGGGCGCTGAAGCGGCGCGGGGTCCGCGCGGTCGGCGTCTACAGCACCGCGCACCAGTGGGGCCGGATCACCGGCGGCGCACGGCTGGGCCGGGCACCGGTCTGGTACGCCGGCACCGGCTCGGCGGCCACGGCGCGCCGCCGGTGCCGACCGGCCTGGTCCTTCACGGGCGGCCCGGTCCGGCTGACCCAGTTCCTCGCGAGGAACGGCCTCGACGGCAACCTGCGCTGCTAGGGCGTGCCCGGGGTATCCGGCCCCAGCGGTGCCGAGGCCTCCGGCGCGCCGCTCGACTTGAGCTCGACGAAGATCGTGTGCGTCTCGGTGTCGCCGATGTTCTCGCCGTGGTGCTGCTGGGCCGGCAGCCAGGTGGCCAGCCCCGGCTCCAGGGCCACGTCCCGGGTCGCCCCGCCGTGGTGCAGTCGTCGGCGGAAGGACGAGAGCGTGTACATGACGCTGTCCGGGTGCTCGTGCGGGCTGGTCCGGTCGCCCGGCCGGTCGGTGTACTCGAGAACGCGGACCCGGTCGTTCTCGAAGACGACCTTGTACTTGTCCGGGTCGGTGTCGGTGGGGTCGAGGCTCATGATCGGCAGTGTGCCGCCCCTGTCAATCCCTCGCCGAGGACGTGGTGGCCGGCCCCAGAACGAGCGGGATTCGGGGTGCGGGAGGGGACCGGGTCAGACCAGTCGGCGGGCCGAGGCCCAGCGGGTCAGCTCGTGCCGGTTGGACAGCTGCAGCTTGCGCAGCACGGCGGACACGTGCGTCTCGACGGTCTTCACCGAGATGAACAGCGCCTTGCCCACCTCCTTGTACGTGTAGCCGCGGGCGATCAGCCGCAGCACCTCCCGTTCCCGTTGGGACAGACGGTCCAGGTCCTCGTCGACCGTTGCCACGTCGGTGGTCGCGGCGAACGCGTCCAGGACGAAGCCGGCCAACCGCGGCGAGAACACCGCGTCGCCGTCGGCCACCCGGCGCACCGCCGCGGCGAGCTCCGGTCCGGTGATCGACTTGGTGACGTAGCCGCGTGCGCCGCCGCGGACCACGGCGATGACGTCCTCGGGCGCGTCGCTGACCGACAGGGCGAGGAACCGGACGTCGGGCAGCTCGGTCACCAGCTCCTGCAGGACGGCGCGACCGCCGCCTCCGGGCAGGTGCACGTCGAGCAGCACGACGTCCGGGCGGGTCGCCTTGATGACCGCCACCGCCTGCTGGGCGTCCTCGGCCTCGCCGACGACCTCGACCGCGTCCCCGAGCTCGGCGCGCACGCCGGAGCGGAACATCCGGTGGTCGTCGACGAGCACCACCCGTACCGGGCGCTGTTCCTCGCTCACGTCGCACTCCTCTGCCGGGGCATCTCGAGCTGGACCTCGGTTCCCTCGCCCGGGGTCGACCGTACGGCGGCGCTGCCACCGTTGCGGTCCATCCGGCCGCGCACCGACTGGCGCAGGCCGAGCCGGTCCTCCGGGACGGCGTCCACGTCGAAGCCGGGGCCGCGGTCGCGGACGAAGGCCGTCACCTGGTCCGGCTCGACCTCGGCGTAGAGCGACACCGGAGCGCCGTCGGCGTACTTGGCGGCGTTGATCAGGGCCTCCCGGGCCGCGTCCCGCAGCGCCGCCAGCCGTTCGTCGAGCGGGCAGTCGCCGACCACGACCACCTCCACAGCGATGCCATGGGCGTCCTCGACCTCGGCGGCCGCGGCCTCGAGCGCGGCGGCAAGGTCCTGGGCCGCGCCGGCGGCAGGCCGGTAGAGCCACCCCCGCAGCTCGCGCTCCTGGGACCGGGCCAGCCGCACCACCTCGCGGGGGTCGTCGACGTGCCGCTGGATGAGCGTGAGGGTGTGCAGCACCGAGTCGTGCACGTGCGCGGCCACCTCGGCGCGCTCCTGCTCGCGGATCCGCGCGTTGCGCTCGGCGTTGAGGTCGCGGGCCATCCGGACCCACCAGGGGCTGCTCACGAGGACGATCCCGGTGGCGACCACCAGCGCGGCGACCAGGCGGCCCGCACTGCCGCCCACCCGGGCCGGACCGAGCAGGATCGCGCCCGCCCCGGCGAGCACCAGCAGCACACCAGCGGCCGCCCGAGCCGCCCCGGAGAGGCGATGGGTACCGGTCGCCGCCCGCCAGCGCTCGCGGGCGCCGTCGTCGGCCTGGCGCCAGAGCATGCTCACGCCGATCCCCACGGCGACGAGCGGGATCGCCAGCCCCGGTGACACACCGAACCCGAACGCGGACAGCAGCAGGAGGCCGCCGACGGCGAGGGACCCCAGAGCCAGCAGCGCCGTGAGGTCGCGCTCGCGGTCACGCGGGACCGTCGGCTCGTACGGGTTCTGCGGTGCGAACACCCAGAACAGGCCGTACATGAGGATCCCGGCGCCGCCCGCGGCGGCGAGGAGGACGAAGGCCAGCCGGACGTAGAGCACGTCGACCCCGAGGTGGTCGGCGAGGCCGCGGGCCACGCCCGCCAGGACCCGGCCACCGGCGCTGCGGTACAGGCGCGGCGGCCCGGGCGTGCCGGGTGCGGTCCCGGCGGCGGCGCTCGGTGGGGTGCTCACGCCCCGATCCTCCCCTGTCCGGGCGGTCGCGGGCATCCGGTGACCGCCGGAGGCCATCCATGAGCAGGCTCAGGGTGCGACCAGGGTCGAGCCAGGGGCGATGCCGGATGCCGGGTGGACCGCCACCGCCCAGGATGAACGCATGTCCACTGACACCACCACACCTCCGCAGCAGCGCCGGGGCTACCCGCCGCTGTCCGACCTGCGGCGCAGCCGCTCCGACCGGAAGATCGCCGGTGTCGCCGGCGGCCTGGGCCGCTGGGCCGGCATCGACCCGCTGGTCTTCCGGATCCTGTTCGTCGTCCTGCTCGTGTTCGGCGGGTCCGGCCTGCTGTTCTACGCGCTCGGCTGGCTGCTGGTCCCCGAGGAGGGCGAGGTCGAGTCCGAAGGTCAGCGACTGCTCACCGGCGGGTCGACCCGGTCCAAGGGCAGCGTCGTCGCACTGGTGATCGTCATCGTCGCCGCCGTGATCGGCCTGAGCTCGGTGCTCGGCTTCGGGCAGGGGATCGGGGGCCTGGGCGTGCTCGCCGTGATCGGCCTCGCCGCACTCCTGCTGCTGCGCAACGGACCGCGCACCGGGACCACGGAGCAGGTGTACGGACCCGTGCCCCCGCCGGGCGGGCCGGGTGCCTACGGCCAGACCGCCGGCACCGCGTACACCGCGCCGGCCGCGCCCGCGGCACCGGCCTACCCCGCGGCACCGGTCCCGGAGACGGCCACGTTCACCCCGCCGCCCAGCCCACCCGCGTACCCGATGTACGGACCACCCGCGCCACCGCCGCCGCCGCGGGAGCGGTCGATCCTCGGCCGGGTGACCCTGAGCGTGGCCGTGATCGTCGTCGGGCTGCTCGTCGGCTGGAACGCCGCGACCGACTCCGACGTCCCGGCCCGGGTCGTGTTCGCCGCGGCCCTGGCCGTGGTGGGCATCGGTCTGGTCGTCGGGACGGTCTACGGCCGGTCCCGCTGGCTGGTGGCGTGGGCCCTGCTGCTCACGCTGCTCGCCGCGGCAGCCGCAGCCGCCCCCGACGTGTCGGTGCGTGGCGGGTTCGGGGACCGCACCTGGTCGCCGACCACCGTCGCCGACCTGCGCCCGACCTACCGGCTGGGGATCGGCGACGCCGAGCTGGACCTGTCCGCGCTGGACCTGTCCGGCGGCGGCCGGGAGCGGGTCGAGATCCGGCAGGGCGCCGGGGACCTGACGGTCGTCGTACCGGACGACGTGGTCGTGCGGATCGACGCGGACGTCGACGCCGGCGAGCTGCGGCTGCCGGGCTTGGCCTCCGTCGACGGCACCGACCTGGCCGAGCGGGTCGTCGTGCCCGAGGGATCGTCACCGGCAGCCGCTGTCCTTGTCGTGGACGCCCACCTGGGCGTCGGGAGCCTGGAGGTGCGCCGTGCGACGTCATGAGCCGGACGTGTTCTCGCTGGTCGCCGGACTGGTGTTCGTCGCGGTCGCGCTGGGCCACATCCTCGACGAGGCAGCGCTGGTGGCGGTCGACGGACGATGGGTCCTCCCGGTGGTGCTGGTCACCCTCGGGGTGGCGAGTCTGGCCGCGCTGGTCCGGGGCTCCCAGCCCGGGGAGGGCGGGGCCTCGGCCGCGGAGCAGACGGGTTCCGCGGGCGACTCCGACGACACGCTGGTCCTGCACCCGGACCCGCCGGACGGGCCCTGACCCGAGGTCCGGTCCGGGCCCCTGATCGCGCTATCCTCTCCGGGTCCCTGAGCGGGACCCCCGGCAGGTTGCCCGAGCGGCCAATGGGAGCGGACTGTAAATCCGTCGGCTTTGCCTTCGAAGGTTCGAATCCTTCACCTGCCACACCGGACGACCCCCGACCGAGATCCCGGTCGGGGGTCGTCGTGTGTCGGACCTGTGCCGGACCCGTGTCGGACGCCGGGCCGTCCCGCCGGCTGCCCGCCGGGGCAGTCGTGGGACGACGCGGCGCCGTCTGCCATGATTTGGCGCGGCACCCGGGGAGGCCGGTATCCTCGTCGGGCTCGCGCCCCCTTAGCTCAGTCGGCAGAGCGTCTCCATGGTAAGGAGAAGGTCTACGGTTCGATTCCGTAAGGGGGCTCTGGACGGCCGCCCGCCCGCCGCACTCGCGTCGGGACGGGACGACCGACCCGGCGGAGTAGCTCAGCCTGGTAGAGCAAGCGGCTCATAATCGCTGTGTCGCCGGTTCAAGTCCGGCCTCCGCTACCCGATTGACAGATCGACCCGCACGCGTCCGCGCGTGCGAGCCGGTGCGGCGAGCCGCCGACACCGGTCCGGCACAAGGCGAGGAGCGCCCCCGTGGCCAAGCAGACCGACATCCGTCCGAAGATCACGCTGGCGTGCGTCGAGTGCAAGGAGCGCAACTACATCACCCGCAAGAACCGGCGCAACGACCCCGACCGGCTCGAGCTGAAGAAGTACTGCCCGCGGGACCGCAAGCACACCCTGCACCGCGAGACCCGCTAGCCCGCCGGCCCCGGTCGAGGAGGCGCAGCCGCATGCTCAGCCAGGGGCCGGTCCCCCTCTTCGTGCACGGCGCGGTCGAGTACGCCGTCGGCGTGCTGCTGATCGCCGCCCCGTTCCTGTTCGCCTTCGAGGCGACCGCCGCCACCGCCGTGTCGGTGGTGCTCGGCCTGGCGCTGCTGTCCTTCACGGCCGTCTCGCGGCTCCCGACCGGCCTGGTGCACACGGTCCCCACCGGGGTGCACGTGACGGTCGACGTCGTGCTCGCCGTCCTGCTGGTGGCGCTCCCGTTCCTGCTGGGCTTCACCGACGAGGGTGCGCCGACCGCGCTGTTCATCACCCTCGGCGTGCTGCACCTGCTGCTCACCATCGCCACCAGGTTCCCGGAACGGTCCGGAGGACAGACGGCGGACTGACCGGCCGGGTGCGTTAGCGTCTGGCGCCATGCCGATCGACCCGTCCCACGCCGGGCGCACCTACCCGCCCACCGAGCCCTACGCGGTCGGGGTCGAGAAGATCCGCGAGTTCGCCGACGCCCTCGGCGACCCCAACCCGGCCTACCGGGACCGGGCGGCCGCCCGGGCGCTGGGGCACCCCGACGTCGTGGCGCCGCCGACGTTCCCGTTCGTGCTGACCTTCCGGGCGTCCCGTCAGCTGGTCGACGACCCCGAGCTCGGCATCGACTACACCCGGGTCGTGCACGGCGAGCAGCGCTTCGCCCAGGACCGCCCGATCCGCGCCGGCGACGCCCTGACCGTCACCGTCACCCTGGAGACCGTCAAGTCGGCCGGCGGCCACGACATGCTCACCTCGCGCAGCGACGTCGCCACCGTCGAGGGCGAGCACGTCGCCACCGCGTGGTCCACCCTCGTGGTCCGGGGGGAGGGCTGATGGCGGTCCCCGCGGACGTCGAGGTCGGCACCGAGCTGCCGCCGCAGACCTTCACGATCACCCGCGCCGACCTGGTGCGCTATGCCGGCGCCTCCGGCGACTTCAACGTCATCCACTGGAACGAGCGGATCGCCCGGTCGGTCGGGCTGCCCGACGTCATCGCCCACGGCATGTACACGATGGCGCTCGCGGCGCGGGTCGTGACCGACTGGGTGGGCGACCCGGGCCGCGTGCTGGAGTACGGCGTGCGCTTCACCCGCCCGGTGCCGGTGCCCGACGACGACACCGGCGCGACCCTCGACGTGACCGGGGTGGTCGCGGCCCGCCTGGACGACAGCCGGGTCCGGGTGGACCTGGTGGCGACCCACGCCGGGGCCAAGGTGCTGGGCCGGGCCCAGGCCGTCGTCGTGCTCGCCTGACCGTGCGGGAGCAGACAGCCGTCCCGCTCGCCGGTCTCACGACCCTCCGGCTCGGCGGCCCGGCCGCCCGGCTGGTGGTGGCCGAGACCGACGAGGAGGTCGTGCAGGTGGTCCGGGCCGCCGACGCCCGGGGCGAGCCGCTGCTGGTGCTGGGCGGCGGCAGCAACGTCGTCGTCGCGGACCAGGGCTTCGACGGGACCGTCCTGCAGGTCGCCACCCGCGGCGTGGAGGTGGCAGCGGGGGCCGAGCACGCCCTGGAGGTCGCCGCCGGGGTCGACTGGGACCACGCCGTCGCGCTGGCCGTCGACGAGGGCTACGCCGGGCTCGAGGCCCTCTCCGGCATCCCGGGGCGGGTCGGGGCAGCACCGATCCAGAACGTCGGGGCGTACGGGCAGGAGGTGGCCCAGACCCTCGTCCGGGTGCGGGTGCTGGACCGTCGTACCCACGACGTGGTCGACCTCGGCCCGGCCGACTGCGGCTTCGGCTACCGCGACAGCGTCCTCAAGCGGACACCGGACCGCTACGTCGTCCTGAGCGTGGCCTTCTCGCTGGAGCACTCCCGGCTCGGCGCGCCGATCCGCTACGCCGAGCTGGCCCGGCGGCTCGGGGCGGCCACGGACGACCGGGTCCCGGCGGCCGAGGTCCGCAGTGCCGTGCTCGACCTGCGCCGCGGGAAGGGGATGGTCCTCGACCCCGCCGACCACGACACCTGGAGCGCCGGCTCCTTCTTCACCAACCCGCTGCTCTCGGCCGAGGACGCCGGCCGGCTCCCGGCGGAGGCGCCTCGCTGGCCGGAGCGGGACGGGCGGGTCAAGGCCTCGGCCGCGTGGCTGATCGAGCAGGCCGGGTTCGGCAAGGGGTACGGCCGCGGCCCGGCCCGGGTGTCGACCAAGCACACCCTCGCGCTGACGAACCGCGGGGGCGCCACCACCGAGGAGCTGCTCGCGCTGGCCCGCGAGATCCGCGACGGCGTCCGCGACCGCTTCGGCGTCGGGCTGGTGCACGAGCCGGTCCTGGTCGGGGCGACCCTCTAGCGACCCGCCGCGTCGGCCGCGTCGGCGCGTCGGCGGCGTCGGACGCGGGCGGCTCGGGGGCGGCCAGCCAGGCGTCGATCCCGGCGAGCAGCCGGGTCCGGACGTCGTCCGGTGCCGTCGAGCCGCGCACCGAGCAGCGGGCCAGCTCGGCCAGCGCCGCGTCGTCCAGCCCGTGCACCGAGCGGGCGGTCTCGTACTGGTCGAGCAGCCGCGAGCCGAACAGCAACGGGTCGTCGGCGCCGAGGGCCACGGCGATGCCGGCCGCCCGCAGCCGCCGCAGCGGGACGTCGGCGGCGGAGGCGAAGACGCCGAGGCGCACGTTCGAGGCCGGGCAGACCTCCAGCGTGGTCCCGGCCGCCGCCAGCCGCTCCAGCAGGACCGGGTCCTCGACCGCGCGGACGCCGTGGCCGACCCGGTCGGCGCCGAGCCGGTCCAGGCAGGTCCGCACGCTCTCCGCCCCGCTGAGCTCGCCGCCGTGCGGGACGGACAGCAGGCCGGCCCGGGTGGCGATCCGGAAGGCCGGCTCGAACTCGTCGGTGCGCCCGCGGCGCTCGTCGTTGGACAGGCCGAAGCCGACGACGCCCCGGCCGGCATGCATCGCCGCCAGTCGCGCCAGGGTCCGGGCGTCCAGCGGGTGCCGGGTCCGGTTGGCGGCGATGACGACCGCGACCCCGGTGCCGGTCGCCTCGGTGGCGTCCCGGGCGGCGTCCAGCACGACCTCGACCGCCGGCGTCAGCCCGCCCAGGTACGGGGCGTACGACGTGGGGTCCACCTGGATCTCCAGCCAGCCCGACCCCTCCCGGGCGTCGTCCTCCGCGGCCTCGTGCACCAGCCGGCGCACGTCGGCCTCGCCGCGCACGACCGAGCGGGCCGTGTCGTAGAGCCGCTGGAAGCGGAACCAGCCGCGCTCGTCGGTGGCGCTGAGCTCCGGCGGGTGTGCCCCGTCGACCTCGCCGAGCACGTCCGGCAGCCGGATCCGGTGCTGGGCGGCCAGCTCGCGCAGGGTGGTGGCCCGCAGCGAGCCGGTGAAGTGCAGGTGCAGGTGCGCCTTGGGCAGCGCCCGCAGGTCCCGCCCCGTGCTCACGCCCCGGAGGCTAGCGGGGCCGGCTCGGCGGGTGGGTCGGCACCGGCGGCACCGTCAGCCCGGCCGTGGCGATCAAGCGTTGAGTGGCGCGTTGTGGCGCTCCGCAATCGAGTGCGGACCGCCACTACGCGCCACTCGAACGACAGATCCGGCAGCAGCTCCCTCAGCGAGCCTCGGCGAGCAGCTCGTGCAGCCGGTTCACGCCCTCGACCAGGTCCTCGTCGCCCAGCGCGTACGACATCCGGACGTAGCCCGGCGTGCCGAACGCCTCACCCGGCACGATCGCCACCTCGACCTCGTCCAGCACCAGCTCGCACAGCTCCGCACTGGTGGTGGGGGTCCGCCCGCGGATCGACCCGCCGAGCACGCCCTTGACCGAGGGGTAGACGTAGAACGCGCCGAAGGGCTCGGGGCACTCGATGCCCGGGATGTCGCGCAGCATCTTCACGATGGTCTGCCGGCGGCGGTCGTACACCTCGCGCATGCTCGCCACGGCCGACAGGTCGCCCTGCACGGCGGCCAGGGCAGCGACCTGGCTGACGTTGGCGACGTTCGAGGTGGCGTGCGACTGGAGGTTGGTGGCCGCCTTGACGACGTCGGCCGGCCCGATCAGCCAGCCCACCCGCCAGCCGGTCATCGCGTACGTCTTGGCCACCCCGTTGACGACCACGCAGCGGTCGGCCAGCTCCGGCACGAGCGTCGGCATCGAGGCGAACCTGGCGTCGCCGTAGACCAGGTGCTCGTAGATCTCGTCGGTGACCACCCAGATGCCGCGCTCGACGGCCCACCGCCCGATCGCCTCGACCTGCTCGGGGGAGTAGACGGCACCGGTGGGGTTCGAGGGGGAGACGAAGAGCAGCACCTTCGTCCGCGCCGTTGTGGCCGCATCCAGCTGCTCCACCGACGCGAGGTAGCCGCTGGCCTCGTCGGTCAGGACCTCCACCGGGACGCCGCCGGCCAGCCGGATCGACTCGGGGTACGTGGTCCAGTACGGCGCGGGCAGCAGCACCTCGTCGCCCGGGTCGAGCAGGGTGGCGAAGGCCTCGTAGACCGCCTGCTTGCCGCCGTTGGTCACGAGGACCTGGCCGGGGGTCACCGCGAACCCCGAGTCACGGGCCGTCTTGGCCGCGACGGCCTCCTTGAGCTGCGGCAGGCCGCCGGCGGGGGTGTAGCGGTGCCATCTCGGGTCGTGGCAGGCCGCGGCCGCCGCCTCGACGATGTAGTCCGGGGTGGGGAAGTCCGGCTCCCCCGCGCCGAAGCCGATCACCGGCCGGCCGGCCGCCTTGAGGGCCTTCGCCTTCGCGTCCACGGCCAGCGTCGCGGACTCGGTGATGGCGCCGATGCGGCGGGACACCCGGCTCTGCGTCGTCATGCGACCATGCTCCCACCCGGCCGCTCGGCGACGGAGCCCCGGACCGACGGGCGGGCCGGTCGGCCGCCACCCCCAGGGCCCGCGCCGGTTCGACCGACCCCTCTCCCTGTGCGTAGACTCAGCCCTTCGGAGGCCCGGAGCCCCTCGCGCCAGCGCGCCCGGAAACGGACGATTGCCACGCGTGCAGGCCGGTTCTGAGCCCCCGAAGGGTCGTAGCTCAATTGGTAGAGTTCCGGTCTCCAAAACCGGCGGTTGGGGGTTCGAGTCCCTCCGGCCCTGCGAGGAACCAGCCCCCGCCAGCAGGCGGAGCGGGTCCCTCAGGCGCACCCGACGTGCGCGACGTACCGACCGACAGGTGGAGTGAGATGACAGAGACGCGGGTTCCCGCGCGGGACCATGAGGCGCGCAAGCCTCTCCCGGCTCGCATCTCGCTGTTCTACCGGCAGGTCATCGCCGAGCTGCGCAAGGTCATCTGGCCGACCCGCAAGGAGCTGGTGACCTACACGAGCGTCGTGATCGTCTTCGTGCTCGTCGTGATCGCCTACGTCACGGTGCTGGACTTCGGCTTCAGCAAGGGGATCCTCGCGATCTTCGGCTAGCCGCCGCCCGCTGCCGTTCCACCGCTTCACCCGCCCCACCCGCCCCACCCGCATCGACCACCGGGAAGTGACCGTCACCGTGTCCGAGACCACCAGCGCCGACCACGCGCCGGAGCTCGACGAGCAGGCCGCCGCGCCCGCCGCCGACGCCGCACCCGCCGCCGAGGAGTCGACCGCTGCCGAGGCCGAGGTGGCGGAGGACCAGGCTGAGGCGGAGGTGGCCGACGCCGGGACTGAGGTCGAGCGTCCCGAGGCGACCGCCGAGCCGGCTGCGTCCGGCGACGAGCCCTCAGACACCGCCGAGCCCGCCGACACCGCCGAGGCCCCCGACACCGCCGAGGGCTCCGACACCGCCGAGCCCGTCGCGGCGGACCCGGGGCAGGCAGACGTCGCCGCCGAGGCGGAGGAGGAGGTCGACCCGGTCGAGGAGATGCGCGCGGCGCTGCGCCGGGCGCCGGGCGAGTGGTACGTCGTGCACTCCTACGCCGGCTACGAGAACCGGGTGAAGACCAACCTCGAGACCCGTACCAGCTCGCTCAACATGGAGGACTTCATCTTCCAGGTCGAGGTGCCGCAGCGCGAGGAGAGCGTGGTCAAGAACGGCCAGCGCAAGATGGTCAAGCAGAACGTGCTCCCGGGCTACGTGCTGGTACGGATGGACCTCACCGACGAGTCGTGGGGCGCCGTGCGCAACACCCCCGGCGTGACGGGGTTCGTGGGCCACACCCACCGCCCGTCGCCGCTCACCCTCGACGAGGTCCTGAAGTTCCTCGCCCCCGAGGCGGAGAAGAAGGAGAAGGTCGTCGAGGCTCGCCCGGCGGACTTCGAGGTCGGCGAGAGCGTCACCGTCATGGACGGTCCGTTCGCCACGCTGCCGGCGTCGATCAGCGAGATCCACGCCGACTCGCAGAAGCTCAAGGTGCTGGTGTCGATCTTCGGCCGGGAGACGCCCGTCGAGCTGTCGTTCAACCAGGTGCAGAAGATCTAGCCGAAGCCCCCGCAACCCCGCACCCGCTGCCGCAGCGGGGCGCACCATCCCCAGAAGGAACGAAGGACCCGGACCATGCCTCCCAAGAAGAAGCTCGCAGCGGTCATCAAGCTGCAGATCCAGGCCGGCGCGGCCACCCCGGCTCCGCCGGTCGGCCCGGCGCTGGGCCAGCACGGCGTCAACATCATGGAGTTCTGCAAGGCCTACAACGCCGCGACCGAGTCGCAGCGGGGCCAGATCGTCCCCGTGGAGATCTCGGTCTTCGAGGACCGGTCGTTCACCTTCATCACCAAGACGCCGCCGGCCGCCCGACTGATCCTGGCCGCCGCCGGCGTCGAGAAGGGCTCGGGCGAGCCGCACAAGACCAAGGTCGCCCGGCTGACCCGCGACCAGGTCCGGGCCATCGCCGAGACCAAGATGCCCGACCTCAACGCCAACGACCTGGACGCCGCCGAGAAGATCATCGCCGGCACCGCCCGCCAGATGGGCATCACGGTCGAGGGCCACTGAGCCAAGCACCACCAGCACCACCGTGGGAGGGCCGAGCGCGGCCCGACGTACCACGCCTCCCGGTGAGCACCCGCCCACCCGAACCGCAGGAGCAGCAGTGAAGCGCAGCAAGTCCTACCGCGCGGCCGCCGAGAAGATCGACGCCGACGCGCTGTACGCCCCCCTGGCCGCCGTCCGGCTGGCCAAGCAGACGTCCCCGACGACGTACGACGCGACCGTCGAGGTCGCCATGCGCCTGGGCGTCGACCCGCGCAAGGCCGACCAGATGGTGCGCGGCACCGTGAACCTCCCGCACGGCACCGGCAAGACCGCCCGGGTCCTGGTCTTCGCCACCGGTGAGCGTGCCGAGCAGGCTCTCGCGGCGGGCGCCGACATCGTCGGCGACGACGCCCTGATCGAGGAGGTCAACAAGGGCCGCCTCGACTTCGACGCGGTCGTGGCCACCCCGGACCTCATGGGCAAGGTCGGTCGTCTCGGCCGGGTCCTCGGCCCGCGCGGCCTGATGCCGAACCCCAAGACCGGCACGGTCACCCCGGACGTCGCGAAGGCGGTCGCCGACATCAAGGGCGGCAAGATCGAGTTCCGGGTCGACCGGAACGCCAATCTGCACTTCATCATCGGCAAGACGTCCTTCGACGAGACCCAGCTGGTCGAGAACTACGCCGCCGCGCTCGACGAGGTCCTTCGGCTCAAGCCGTCGGCCGCCAAGGGCCGGTACATCCGCAAGGCCACCATGAGCACGACCATGGGGCCCGGCATCCAGCTCGACCCGAACCGCACCCGTGCCCTGCTCGAGGACACGGAGCAGGCCTCCGTCTCCTAGTGGGCCGCCGGGTCGTGCTCGTCCTCTCCTCGCTGGTCGTGGTGCTCGCGCTCGCGGCCGGCGGGTGGCTGCTGGACCCGGCCGGCTCGCGCGAGCCTGCCGCCCCGGCCGCCAAGGTCCGGACCGTCGCCGGGGCCGAGCTGTTCGACTCGGTCACCGCGCGGATGGTGCAGGAGGGCTCGGCGACCTACACCTTCTCCGGCAGCGCCGGCGGCGGCGAGGCCCGGTCGGGCTACGGCAGCCTGCGCTTCCTGCCGGTGGACGAGGTCGGCCGCGCCTACGACGGCAACGTCAGGCTGCGGTCGAACGCCACCGGTGAGTTCCGCGCGGTGCTGCTCCCGGACGTCGTGTACCTCGCCATCCCGCCGGCCAAGGGCATCCCGCGCAGCAAGCCCTGGCTGCGGGTGTCCGGCGTGCCGCGGACCGACCTCGGGCGCGCGCTGGGCCCGATGGCCGAGCAGCTCCGCGCCGCGTTCGACCCCAACGAGTGCCTCGCTCTGCTGCGGGCAGCCGCCCGGGTCGAGGTGGTCGGGCCGGGCTCCGTCGAGGGTGTTGCGACCACCGAGTACCGGGCGAGCGTCCCGCTGCGCCGGGCGCTGGACGTGGTCAAGGACCCCGCCGTCGGGGAGCAGTACCGGACGATGCTCGAAGCCGGCGTGCGGACGCTGCGCTTCGAGCTGTGGCTGGACGGGGACGGTCTCCCGCGGAGGCTGCACGCGGATGTCCCGGGCGCGCAGGCGGTCTACAGCGTGACCGGGGTGTACCGCCGGTGGGGGGAGCCGGTGGGCATCACCGCGCCGAAGGCCAAGCAGGTCTTCGACGCCGACCGGATCAAGGGCTGACGGCCACTCCCGCTCCCTCCCCCCGTCCCGATTTGGCCCACGGCCGCACCTGGCCGTACGCTGGCCGCTGCCACAGACCGCCGGTCGCCACTCCCGCAAGGAAGTGGCCGAAGGCCCCGCGACATGCGGGCGGCCCGCGCAGGTGCAGCCAGGCCAGCAGTCCGGCTCGTTCGCGAGCCGACCGTCACGCCCCGTCGCTCCTGCGTCGGGGCGTTCGTACGTCCGGGGGAGTTCCCCGGCGCACGAGACGGAAGGAGGCCGGCCACGAATGGCGAGGCCTGACAAGGCGGCCGCAGTCGCCGAGCTGACGGAGGAGTTCCGCAGCTCCAGCGCGGCCGTGCTCACCGAGTACCGCGGGCTCTCCGTGGCTCAGCTCAAGGAGCTGCGCCGGTCGCTCGGCTCGGACACGTCCTACGCCGTGGTGAAGAACACGCTGACCAAGATCGCGGCCCGCGAGGCCGGGGTCGTCGCCTTCGACGGCATGTTCCAGGGGCCGTCGGCCATCGCCTTCGTCAAGGGCGACCCGGTCGAGGCGGCCAAGGGTCTGCGTGACTTCGCCAAGGCTCACCCCCTGCTCGTGATCAAGGGCGGTGTGCTGGACGGCAAGTCCCTCACGCCGGCCGAGCTCGCGAAGCTCGCCGACCTCGAGTCGCGCGAGGTCCTGCTCGCCAAGATGGCGGGCGCCCTGCAGGCGTCGTTGCAGAACGCCGTCTCGCTGTTCGCTGCGCCGCTGGCGCAGACCGCGCGCGTTCTCGACGCGCTGCGGCAGAAGGCCGAGCAGGACCCCACGGTCCTGGCTGGTGGAGCCGGCGCAGCTGCGCCGGCGGCCGCCGAGCCCGAGGCGGAGGACGCTGCGCCCGCGCAGGACTCCGCCGAGGAGGCCGCTCCGACGCAGCCCGCTGCCGAGGAGACCACCCCCGAGGCGGTAGCCGAGGAGAGCACGACCACCGAGGCAGCCGCCGAGGAGACCACCGAGGGCTGATCGGCACAGCCGCCGAGTTCCACAGCCAGACCACCGAAGGAAGGACCCGCCACCATGGCGAAGCTCAGCACCGACGATCTCCTCGAGTCGTTCAAGGAGATGACCCTGATCGAGCTCTCGGAGTTCGTGAAGCAGTTCGAGGACACCTTCGGCGTCACCGCGGCCGCGCCGGTCGCCGTGGCCGCCGCGCCCGCCGCCGGCGGTGGCGCAGGTGCCGCCGAGGACGAGGCCGCGCAGGACGAGTTCGACGTCATCCTCGAGTCGGCCGGCGACAAGAAGATCCAGGTCATCAAGGAGGTGCGCTCGCTCACCAGCCTGGGCCTCAAGGAGGCCAAGGACCTGGTGGACGGCACCCCGAAGCCGGTCCTGGAGAAGGTCACCAAGGAGGCCGCCGACAAGGCCAAGGCCGCCCTCGAGGGCGCCGGCGCCACGGTGTCCGTCAAGTAGTACGTCTGCAGCACACCGCACCACCACCGCAGGGGCGGTGCACCCGGGCGACCGGGTGCACCGCCCCTGCGGCGTTCCTGCAGGTTTCGGCCGGGTCGGCACGGCGCACAATCACCGGCGGTGGCCAGCGGCGGCCGGCACCCTCGACCCTCCGCCCACGGCACTCTCGCTACCAGCGCGTAACCCTGCGGACCCGCGCTCGTTAGCCACGCGAGGAGCCGGTCTGCGCTGCGATGGGATGTTCTGGTGGGTGTCGAGATCGCGGTCGAGGGGCTGACCAAGTCCTTCGGACGGTCGCTCATCTGGAAGGACGTCACCCTCACCCTGCCCTCCGGCGAGATCTCGGTGATGCTGGGGCCGTCCGGCACCGGCAAGTCGGTGTTCCTCAAGACCCTGGTCGGCCTGCTCAAGCCGGACGCCGGCTCGATCGTCATCCAGGGCCGGGACCTCGTGACCCTGCGCGAGGCGGACCTCTACGAGGTCCGCAAGCTGTTCGGCGTGCTGTTCCAGGACGGCGCGCTGTTCGGCTCCATGAGCCTGTACGACAACATCGCCTTTCCCCTCCGTGAGCACACCCGCAAGAGCGAGTCCGAGGTGCGGAAGATCGTCCTCGAGAAGATGGAGATGGTCGGCCTCCTGGGGTCGGAAGGGAAGCTCCCCGGGGAGATCTCAGGCGGCATGCGCAAGCGGGCCGGGCTGGCGCGTGCGCTGGTGCTGGACCCGGAGATCATCCTGTTCGACGAGCCGGACTCCGGCCTCGACCCGGTCCGTACCGCCTACCTGAACCAGCTGATCGTCGACCTCAACGCCGCGATCTCGGCGACCTTCCTCATCGTCACCCACGACGTCAACACCGCGCGCACCGTGCCGGACAACATCGGCCTGCTGTACCACAAGCACCTGGCGATGTTCGGGCCGCGCGAGATGCTGCTCTCCAGCGAGGAGCCGGTGGTCCGCCAGTTCCTCAACGCCCAGCGTCAGGGCCCGATCGGCATGGCCGAGGAGAAGGACGCCGACGAGCTGGCGCAGGAGGAGGCGGAGGGCCACGAGCTGCCGCCGCTGCCGCCGATCCCGCTGCAGCTGCTCACCAGCGACAACCGGCCCCGCCCGACGCAGCGCGAGCCCGGCGCCTGGTGCCGGGAGAACGGCGTGACGGCGCCGCCCGGCTCCTTCGCCTCGCAGAACGTCTCCGCGCCGAGCGCCGGCGCCGAGCCGAACGGCTCCGGCCCGCACACCGCCGAGACGCACCGGGTGCCGCTCGAGGAGCAGTCCGCATGAGCAACCCCGCGGTGGGGGCGCTGCGGCAGAGCGGCAACCTGTTCGCGCTCGGCCTCGACGTCCTGCGCCAGCTCCCGCGGCGGCCCTTCCAGACCAAGGAGTTCATCCAGCAGAGCTGGTTCATCGCCAGCGTGACGATCCTCCCTACCGCGCTGGTCAGCATCCCGTTCGGCGCCGTCATCGCCCTCCAGCTCGGCAACCTCACCCGGCAGCTCGGCGCACAGTCCTTCACCGGGTCCGCCAGTGTCCTCGCGGTCATCCGCGAGGCGAGCCCGATCGTCACGGCGCTGCTCATCGCCGGCGCAGGTGGCTCGGCGATCTGCGCCGACCTCGGGGCCCGAAAGATCCGCGAGGAGATCGACGCGATGGAGGTGCTCGGCATCGACCCGATCCAGCGCCTGGTGGTACCTCGCGTGCTCGCCTCGATGCTGGTGGCCGTCCTGCTCAACGGACTGGTGTCGGTCGTCGGCGTCTGCGGTGGCTACTTCTTCAACGTCATCCTCCAGGGCGGGACGCCGGGCGCCTACCTCGCCTCCTTCACCGCGCTGGCCCAGCTACCCGACCTCTACGTGGGCGAGCTCAAGGCGCTGGTGTTCGGTGCGCTGGCCGCAATCGTGGCGTCGTACAAGGGCCTCAACGCCGGCGGCGGGCCGAAGGGCGTCGGTGACGCCGTGAACCAGTCGGTCGTCATCACCTTCATGCTGCTGTTCGTCGTCAACTTCGTCATGACCGCCGTGTACTTCCAGGTCGTTCCGCAGAAGCTCGGCTGAGGCGCCGTCGATGAGCCTCCAGACCACGCTGAGGAAGCCGTTCACGACCGTCGACGACGGGCTCACCGGGCTCGGTGGCCAGCTGCGGTTCTACGCCCGGTCGATCGCCTGGAGCGGACGCACCGTGCGCCGGTACAAGAAGGAGGTCCTCCGGCTGCTGGCCGAGGTCAGCCTCGGCACCGGTGCGCTGTCGGTCATCGGCGGCACCGTGGGCGTGATCGCCTTCCTGGCCTTCTTCACCGGAACGGAGGTCGGTCTGCAGGGCTACTCCGCCCTCAACCAGCTCGGCTCCTCCGCCTTCACCGGGTTCGTGTCGGCGTACTTCAACACCAGGGAGATCGCGCCGCTGGTTGCCGGCCTGGCCCTGGCCGCCACCGTCGGCTGCGGCTTCACCGCGCAGCTGGGTGCGATGCGGATCAGCGAGGAGGTCGACGCCCTCGAGGTGATGGGCATCCCGAGCCTGCCGTTCCTCGTCACCACCCGCATGATCGCCGGCTTCGTCGCGGTGATCCCGCTGTACGTCCTCGGGCTGCTGTCGTCGTACGCGTCGACCCGGCTGATCGCGACCGGCTACTACGGCCAGTCCAAGGGGACCTACGACCACTACTTCCACCTGTTCCTGCCGCCGGGCGACGTGCTGTGGTCCTTCGGCAAGGTGATGGTCTTCGCGGTCGTGATCATCCTGATCCACTGCTATTACGGCTACACAGCGAGCGGCGGCCCGGCGGGGGTGGGCATCGCGGTCGGCAAGGCGGTCCGCACGTCGATCGTGGCCATCAACCTGGTGGACTTCTTCCTCAGCCTGGCGATCTGGGGCGCCACCACGACCGTCCGGCTGGCGGGGTAGCGCCGTGCTGATGAGGTCCCCGCGACGCGGCGAGCTGGCCCAGGGCTTGCTCCTGCGGGTGTACGGCGTCGTGTTCCTCGTCGTGCTGGCATTGCTGGTCGCCCTCACGGTCGCCGTCTACGACAAGGCCTTCGTCGACGTCGTGCACGTGACGCTGCAGGCGGACCGGGTGGGCAACCAGCTGGCTCCCCCGGCCGACGTCAAGCTGCGCGGCATGATCGTCGGCGAGGTTCGATCGGTCAGCAGTGACGGCAGGCGGGCAACGGTCGACCTGGCGCTGCAGCCGCGGACGGTGGGGCTGATCCCGGCCAACGTGACCGCGCGGCTGCTGCCCAAGACGCTCTTCGGCGAGAAGTTCGTCGACCTGCAGATCCCGGCCCGGCCGTCCCGGGCCCGCCTGTCCGAGGGCGACGTCATCACCCAGGACCGCACGTCGACGGCGATCGAGCTGGAGCGTGTCCTGGACAACCTGCTGCCCCTGCTCCGGACGATCAACCCGGGCAAGCTCAACGCCACCCTGAGCGCCCTCGCCACCGCGCTCGAGGGCCGGGGCAAGCGGCTGGGGGACAACCTCGAGCTGGTCGACGGCTACTTCACCCGGCTCAACCCCGAGCTGCCGACGATCCAGAAGGATCTCGCCGGGCTCGCGGACGTGAGCACGATCTACGCCGAGGCCGCACCCGACCTGGTCCGGATGCTGCGCAACTTCGCGGTCACCGCCAGCACCATCCGGGACAGGTCGCAGGCGTACGCCGGGTTCCTTGCCGGGACGGCCGGCTTCGCGACCACCACCCGGGCGCTGCTGGACGAGAACGGCGACCGGATCATCCAGCTGGCCGCGGTCGGACGTCCGACCCTCGAGCTGCTGGCCAGGTACTCGCCGGAGTACCCGTGCCTGCTCCAGGGCCTGGCCCAGTCGAACGACTTCATCGGGAAGACCTTCGCGAACGGCGAGCTGCACATCACCCTCGAGGTCACCAGGGCCCGGAGCGGCTACCGGCCGGGGGAGGAGCCGGCCTGGGGGGAGCACCGCGGGCCGCGGTGCTACGGCCTGCCCAACCCGCCGCGGCCCTGGCCGGGCAACAGGTTCCGCGACGGCACCAAGGGCGACGGGAGCGCGAGCCCGGTCCCGTCGTTCCTGCTCGACCCGCAGAGCGGCACGAGCGGCAGCCGCGAGGAGCAGGGCGTCGTCGACGCGCTCCTCGCGCCCCAGATGGGAGTCGCTGCGCGGGACGTGCCGGACGTCGCGACCCTGCTCTTCGGGCCGATGGCGCGCGGGACGGCGGTGGACCAGTCATGAGGACCACGTCGTCGTTGGTCAAGCTGCTCGTCTTCATCGTCGTCACGGTGCTCGCCACCGGCGTCCTGGCCGCGACCATCGGCAACATCAGGTTCGGCGGGTCGACCTCGTACCGCGCGCTGTTCACCGACGCGACCGGGCTGCTGAAGGGCGACGACGTGCGGATCGCCGGCGTGCGCGTCGGTGCGGTCGAGGGGGTCTCGGTGACCCGGCGAGGCGGGCGGTCCCTCGCGCTGGTGTCGTTCGACGTCAGCTCCGACCGCCCGATCGCCGACAGCGTGCTGGCCCAGATCCGGTACCGGAACCTGGTGGGCCAGCGGTACGTGGAGCTGTCCGAAGGCGCCGGCACCGGCCGTCGGCTGCGTGAGCACGACACCCTCCCGCTCCGCCAGACCCGTCCGGCGCTCGACCTCACGGTGCTCTTCAACGGGTTCAAGCCGCTGTTCGCGGCCCTGAACCCGGACGACGTCAACGCGTTCGCGATGGAGATCATCAAGACCCTCCAGGGCGAGGGCGGCACCATCGACTCGCTGCTGGGCCACACGGCGTCGCTGACGTCCACACTGGCCGACCGCGACGCCGTCATCGGACGCACGGTCGACAACCTCAACCAGGTGCTCGGAACCGTGGACGCGCGGGACGACCAGCTGGACACGCTGATCGTCGAGCTGCAGCGGTTCGTCAGCGGGCTGGCCAAGGACCGCAAGGCGATCGGCGCCTCGCTGACCAACATCGCCGACCTGGCCGATGCCACCTCCCGGCTGGTGCAGCAGGGCCGGCCGGCCATCCGCACCGACGTCAGGCAGCTGGGCAAGGTCGCCGGCACGCTCGACGACAACAAGAAGGTCGTCGACGGCGTGCTCGAACGGCTGCCGACCAAGCTGAACACGATCACCCGCACGGCGACGTACGGGTCCTGGTTCAACTTCTACCTGTGCGACTTCGAGGGCCGGATCATCCTGTCCGACGTCACCGCCTTCACACCGAACTACCACTCCTCGGCAGCGAGGTGTGGATGATGATGCTCCAGCGACGTCCCAGGCGCCGGCGGGGGAGCGGCATCCCGTTCCGCGAGCGCAACCCGGTGGTGATCGGCGGTGTCGGGCTGGCCGTCATCGCGGCGATGCTGCTGCTGGCGTTCAACATCGACTCCCTGCCGCTGCTGGCCGGCCGGTCCTACGCCGCCGCGCTGTCCGAGGCCGGCGGGCTGAAGAGCGGTGACGACGTCCGGATCGCCGGGGTCAAGGTCGGCAAGGTGACGTCGGTGGACCTCGACGGCGACCACGTGCGGGTCGACTTCCGGGTGGGCCGGTCCACCGCGCTCGGCCGCAGGACGTCGGCGAGCGTGCGGATCAAGACGATCCTCGGGCAGAAGTTCCTGGCTCTCGACCCGGCCGGCGGCGGGGAGCTGCGCCAGATCCCGCTCTCGAGGACCACTCCCGCCTACGACGTGGTGGAGGCATTCAGCGACCTCGCGACGACCACCGGGTCGATCGACACCGACCAGCTGGCCGCCGCCCTGGACACCGTGGCGACCACGTTCCGCGACTCGCCCGAGGAGGTGCGCGCGGCCGTCGACGGCCTGGGCCGGCTCTCCCGCACCATCGCGTCGCGGGACCAGCAGATCCGCCGGCTGCTCGAGCACGCCGACGGTGTCACCGGCGTGCTGGCCGCCCGGAACAAGGAGCTCGTCGCCCTGCTGTCCGACGGAGACCTCCTGCTCCAGGAGCTGCGCGCCCGACGGGCCGACATCCACACGCTGCTGGTGAGCACGGTGACCCTCTCCGACCAGCTCACCGGGCTGGTGCGCGACAACCGGGCGGCCATCCGCCCGGCGCTGGAGAACCTCAAGAACGTGCTGGCGACCCTGCGCGCCAACCAGGACAACCTCGACCGCAGCATCCGGCTGCTGGCGCCGTTCGTCCGGGTGTTCGCGAACACGACCGGGAACGGCCGCTGGTTCGACACCTACATCCAGAACATCGTGCCCTTCCCCGGCGGTCCCGGGAGTGCCACGTGAGCCGCCGGACGGTCGTCGCGGGCGGCCTGGTCCTGGCGTTGCTGGCCGGGCTGGCCGTCGTGCTCTGGCCGGGCGGCGGCAGCCGGCACCTGCGCGCCGAGTTCGTCCGGGCGGTCGGCCTCTACCCGGGGTCCGACGTGCGGATCCTCGGGGTGAAGGTGGGCGAGGTCACCTCGGTCCGACCGGCCGGGGACCGGGTCGTCGTCGACATGGCCTACGACGACAGGTACTCGGTGCCGGCCGACGCGAAGGCTGTCGTGGTCGCCCCCTCGGTCGTCAGTGACCGCTACGTCCAGCTGACCCCGGTCTACCGTCGCGGTCCGAAGCTCGCGGACGGCGCACGGATCGCGCTGGGGAGGACCGCCGTGCCGGTCGAGCTGGACCGGATCTTCGCCAGCCTCGACGACCTCGACGTCGCCCTCGGGCCGCAGGGCGCCAACCGCACCGGCGCCCTCTCGCGGCTGCTGGCCGTGGGAGCGGACAACCTGGACGGTCAGGGGCGCGCCATCAACCGGACGGTCACCGACTTCTCGAAGGCGCTGCACACGCTGTCGGCCAACCGGGAGGACCTGTTCGGCTCCGTGCGGAACCTGCAGGTCTTCACGGCCGCTCTGGCGGGCAGCGACAGCCAGGTCCGGGCCTTCAACACCGACCTCGCCAGCGTCGCCGACCAGCTGGCGGGGGAGCGGGCCGAGCTGGCGCTCGCGCTGAAGAACCTCGCCGTGGCGCTCGGCGAGGTCGCCTCGTTCGTCAAGGACAACCGGGAGAACCTCACCACGGACATCGCCGGCCTGGCCGACATCACCGGAGTGCTGGCCAAGCAGAAGGACGCCCTCGCCGAGGTCCTGGATGCCGCCCCGGTCGCGCTGTCGAACCTGCAGAACGCCTACAACCCGGCCTCCGGCACGCTCGACACCCGGGACAACGCGGAGCAGGCCGAGGACCCCGGCGCCTACCTGTGCTCGCTGCTCACGTCGCTGGGCCAGCCGAAGCGGGTCTGCGACCAGATCGACAAGGTGCTGGCGCACCAGCAGCTCCCGGAGCCGGGTCAGCCGCTGCCCGGCTCCGGCGGTGCGCCGGACCTGACCCTCGGCGGCATCCTGGGGAGCCCACGATGAGGGCGGTCGTGGGGCGGCCGGGCCCGGCCGCGACGGCGGCCGCGGCCGGTGTGCTCGCCCTGGTCCTGTCCGGCTGCCAGGGCGTCTACGACCTCCCGTTGCCCGGCGGTGCGGCCACCGGAAGCGACGCCTACCGGGTCACCGTCGAGTTCGCCGACGTCCTCGACCTGGTCCCGCAGTCCGCCGTGAAGGTCAACGACGTGACCGTCGGGGCCGTCGACTCGGTGCGGCTCGAGGGCTGGCACGCCGAGGTGACGCTGCGGCTGCGCCGGTCGGTCCGGCTGCCGGACAACGCGAACGCCGAGCTGCGCCAGACCAGCCTGCTCGGCGAGAAGTTCGTCTCGCTCTCCCCGCCGCGCGACCAGGCTCCGCGCGGCCGGCTGGGTGACGGCGACGTGATCCCGCTGGCCCGCTCGGGCCGCAACCCGGAGGTCGAGGAAGTGCTCTCCGCGCTGTCCCTGGTCCTCAACGGGGGTGGGGTCGCGCAGCTCAAGACGATCAACGTCGAGCTCACCCGGGCCATGCGCGGGCACGAGGAGGACATCAAGGGTGCGGTGCAGCAGCTGGACACCTTCATCGGCGGCCTGGACCAGCGCAAGGCCGATGTCGTCCGGGCCCTTGACGGGCTGGACCGCCTCAGCGCCCGGCTCGCCGCGCAGAAGGGCAAGATCGCGACGGCGATCGACGACCTCGGCCCCGGGCTGAAGGTGCTGGCGGACCAGCGGGCCCAGCTCACGAAGATGCTCACAGCCCTGTCCGACCTCGGTCGGGTCGGCACCCGGGTGGTCAACGCCAGCCGCGCCGACACGGTCGCCAACCTGCGAGCGCTCGCGCCGATACTCACGAAGCTGACCGAGGCCGGCGACAACCTGCCGAAGGCACTCGAGATGGCCTTCACCTACCCGTTCCCGCAGGCGGCGACCGGAGCCGTCCAGGGCGACTACACCAACCTGCGCATCACGGCCGACCTCGACCTGCGCACCATCCTGTCCAACCTCGACGACGGGAAGGGCCCGCGGCCGCCCAGCCTGCCGCCGCTCCCCACCTCCGTCCCGTCCGGCCTCCCGACCGGCCTGCCCACCGGCCTCCCGACGGGGCTGCCGACCCCTGGGACGACGTCGCTGCCCGTGCCCACGCCGCCGCTGCCCGGTGGCGGCAGCACCGGTGGTGGTCCGATCTGCACGGCCGGCGTCTGCATCGGCGCCGCGCGGCCGAGTGCGTCCGGGGCGTACGACACGAACCTGGCCCGGCTGATGATGGGCGGGCTGTCGTGATCCGTCGAGGCGTACAGGTCCAGCTGGTCGTCTTCCTCGCGATCACCGTCGTGGGGCTGAGCTTCGTCAGCGCGCGGTACGTCGGGCTGGGCAACCTGCTGCTCGGCTCCGGCTACGTGGTCACCGCCGACTTCCCCGAGTCGGGCGGCATCTTCGAGAACGCCGAGGTCACCTACCGCGGGGTCGCGATCGGCCGCGTCGACCGGCTCCGGCTGGCCCGCGACGGCGTGCACGTCGACCTGCGGATCGACTCGGGGACCAAGGTTCCCCGGGACACGGTCGCGGTCGTCGAGAACCGCTCCGCGGTGGGGGAGCAGTACGTCGACCTCCAGCCACGCGCCCACGGCGGCCCGTTCCTCAGCGACGGGGACCGGGTCTCCGGGCCCGGCAACAGGACCCCGCTGCACACGGAGACCTTGCTGCTGAACCTCAACCGGCTGGTGACCTCCGTCGACAAGGCCGACCTCGTGACGGTCATCGACGAGCTCGGCGCCGCCTTCGCCGGCACCGGGCCGGACCTGCAGCGACTGCTCGACTCCGGTGACGCGCTGACCCGGGCGGCGACCGACAACCTCGAGCCGACCATCCGGCTGATCCGGGACGGCCGGACCGTGCTCGACACCCAACGCGACTCCGGCTCGGCCATCCAGAGCTTCTCGACCGACCTCGCGGACCTGAGCCAGACGCTGCGCAGCAGCGACGGTGACCTCCGTGCCGTCCTGGACAACGGGGTGGTCGCCTCGACCGAGCTGCAGGACCTGATCCGCACCAACCGGGCGGACATCTCCGCGCTCCTGGCGAACCTGCTCACGAGCGGGCAGGTGACCGTGACGCGGCTGCACGGGGTCGAACAGGTGCTGGTGACCTACCCGGACAACGTGGGCGGCGGCTACACCGTCGTCCCGGGAGACGCCACCTCGCACTTCGGCCTGGTGCTCAACGCCTCCGACCCGCCGGTCTGCACCAAGGGCTACGGCGGCACCCGGAAGCGCCAGCCCCGGGACACCTCGGACGCGCCGGCCAACACCGACGCCCGGTGCGCCCAGCCCCGGGGGAGCGCGTCGTCCGTCCGAGGCGCCCAGAACGCGCCGGCCCCGACCGGCCGGTCCGCCCGGGTGGCGCCGGTTTGGCCGTCGTACCTGGGCGGGTACGACGCCACCAGCGGGCTGGCCTACGGCACGGGCGGCGCGCCGTTGCAGCTGCGGTCTCCCGGCGGGGCGCCGCGGACACTTCGGAAGGACTCGTGGACGTGGTTGCTGCTCGGGCCGATGAGCCGATGACGGGCGACCGCGCGGGTCGCACCCGCGCCGTCCGACCGGTCGTGCTGGCGCTGCTCGTGGTCGTGGCCGTCGCAGCCGCGGTGCTCGCGGCCGCGTCGCTGTCCCGGGTGGCCGCCGCGGCGGAGCGCTCGGACCGGCGGGCGGCGGTGCTGGACTCGGCCAGGCAGCAGGCGGTCAACTTCACCACCCTCGACTACCGGCACCTGGACCGCGACCTGGGGCGGGTGCTGCGTGGGGCCACCGGGGACTTCCGGCGGCAGTTCCGGGCCGGCACGAAGGACCTGTCCGCGCTGGTCACCCAGAACAAGGCGGTCAGCCGCGGCCAGGTCCTCGACGCCGGGCTGGTGAGCTCCGACGCCGACTCGGCCCGGGTGCTGGTCGTGGCCGACAGCACCGTCACCAACGCGGCGGACCCGAAGCCGCAGAAACGGCACTACCGCATGCAGCTCGACCTGGTCCGCCACGGCGACCGCTGGCTCGTCTCCGACCTGCAGTTCGTGGGCTGAGGGGCGGACATGGCACGCCAACGACCACTCGCCGGCCAGCGCCTGCGCCCCCGGCTGGGCACCGGACCGGCCGGGTCGTCTCCGCGCCCGGAGCCCACCACCGCGCCCTCCGCGCCGACCGCCGTCCTGGACCGCGACACCCGCCCGGCGCCCCCGGCCGTGCCGGCGCGGCGCCGTCCGGCCGACCTGCTCCTGCTCGTGGCCGGTGTGGTGGTCGCCCTGGTGCTCACGGCGGCCGTGCTCACGCTGCGCGTCCGGGCCGAGGACCGGACCGAGCAGGCTCGCACCGACGCGGTCGCTGCGGCCGAGAGCCG
Source organism: uncultured Actinomycetota bacterium (assembly GCA_963807005.1). Lineage (GTDB taxonomy): Bacteria > Actinomycetota > Actinomycetes > JACCUZ01 > JACCUZ01 > CAWDZK01. Next base: position 375,289 of record CAWDZK010000006.1, read on the forward strand.
GGCCGTCGACCTGCTCAGCTACGACTACCGGCACCTCGCCCGCGACTTCGCCCGAGCCCGGTCCGGCCTCACCGGCGGGTTCGCGGCGGACTACCGCCGGACCACCGAGTCCGTGGTCCGGCCGACCGCCGAGCAGGTCAGGGCCGTGGTCACCGCGGACGTCGTGGCGTCCTCGGTCGTCCGCGCCGGGCAGCACCGGGTGGTGGTGCTGCTGTTCGTGAACCAGACCACGACCTCGACCCGGGTCGACGGCCCCCAGATCGACCTCAACCGGGTCCGGATGACGATGCAGCAGGTCGGCGGCGACTGGAAGGTCAGCGCCGTCACCGCCCTCTGACCTGCGCGTACCCCCGGGTGGTCCGACCCGCCGCCCGGGCGGGCCACCGGCCCCGGGACCGGGCGGCGGACACACCCGGGATCCCCGGAGAGCCTTGACGCTGGGCCCTGGGGGGTCCATCCTGCTCGGGCTGTGACAAACGGAGGGGTTGCCCGCAGGGATCCTGCGGCGGAGGCTCCCGGCCGCTGACGGCCGAGGGGGGCCTTTGCAGGCTGCCCGGCCACCGAGTATGCTGTCGCTTTGCGCTGCCACCTGACCTGACCCAGGGCCTTTGCCCGGGGTCGTCCGGCATGCGCGCATACAGAGAGTCCGGCAGCCCTCGGAAGGACCCCTCTTGGCCGCCTCGCGCACCGCCAGCAAGCCCAACGACAGCACCACCCAGCACCGCTCCACCGGCGTCGCCCCCCGCCGCATCTCGTTCGCGAAGATCCGCGAGCCGCTCGAGGTCCCGAACCTCCTGGCACTCCAGACCGACAGCTTCGACACCCTGCTCGGCAACGAGGTCTGGAAGACCCGGGTCGAGCAGGCCGCCAAGAGCGGCCGCGACGACGTGTCGACCGCCTCCGGTCTCGAGGAGATCTTCGAGGAGATCAGCCCGATCGAGGACTTCCAGGGCACCATGTCCCTGTCGTTCCGCGACCACCGGTTCGAGCCTCCGAAGTACTCGATCGAGGACTGCAAGGAACGCGACATCACCTACTCGGCGCCCCTGTTCGTCACCGCCGAGTTCATGAACAACACCACCGGCGAGATCAAGAGCCAGACGGTGTTCATGGGTGACTTCCCGCTCATGACCGACAAGGGCACCTTCATCATCAACGGCACCGAGCGTGTCGTCGTGTCCCAGCTGGTCCGCTCGCCGGGCGTCTACTTCGACAAGAGCGTCGACAAGACCTCCGACAAGGACGTCTACGGCGCCAAGATCATCCCGTCCCGCGGCGCCTGGCTCGAGTTCGAGATCGACAAGCGCGACCAGGTCGGCGTCCGGGTCGACCGCAAGCGCAAGCAGTCGGTGACCGTCCTGCTCAAGGCGCTCGGCTGGGACGACGCCAAGATCCTCGAGGAGTTCGGCGACTACGAGTCGATCCGGGCCACCCTCGAGAAGGACCACACCACCGGGCAGGACGACGCCCTGCTCGACATCTACCGCAAGCTGCGACCGGGCGAGCCGCCCACGCGCGAGGCGGCCCAGACGCTGCTGGACAACCTCTACTTCAACCCGAAGCGCTACGACCTTGCCAAGGTCGGCCGCTACAAGATCAACAAGAAGCTCGGCCTGGACCTGCCGCTGCGCTCCAGCGTCCTCACGCTGGACGACGTGGTCGAGACCATCCGGTTCATCGTCAAGCTGCACGCGGGCGAGACCGAGATGCCGGCCGTCGCCGACCCGAAGCGCACGGTGCGCGTCGAGGTGGACGACATCGACCACTTCGGCAACCGGCGCCTGCGCACGGTCGGCGAGCTCATCCAGAACCAGGTCCGCACCGGCCTGTCCCGGATGGAGCGCGTGGTCCGCGAGCGGATGACGACCCAGGACGTCGAGGCCATCACGCCGCAGACCCTGATCAACATCCGCCCCGTGGTGGCGAGCATCAAGGAGTTCTTCGGGACCTCCCAGCTCAGCCAGTTCATGGACCAGACCAACCCGCTGGCCGGGCTCACCCACCGTCGCCGCCTGTCGGCACTCGGCCCGGGTGGTCTGTCCCGCGAGCGGGCCGGCTTCGAGGTCCGCGACGTGCACACCAGCCACTACGGCCGGATGTGCCCGATCGAGACGCCCGAGGGCCCGAACATCGGCCTGATCGGGTCGCTGGCCACCTACGGCCGGATCAACGCGTTCGGCTTCGTCGAGACGCCGTACCGCAAGGTCATCAAGGGCAAGGTCTCCGACCAGGTCGACTACCTCACCGCGGACGAGGAGGACGAGCACGTCATCGCGCAGGCCAACGCGCCGCTGACCGATGACGAGCGCTTCGCCGAGGCCCGGGTGCTGGTGCGCCGCAAGGGCGGCGAGGTCGAGTTCATCCCGGCCGACGAGGTCGACTACATGGACGTCTCCCCGCGCCAGATGGTGTCGGTCCCGACGGCCATGATCCCGTTCCTGGAGCACGACGACGCCAACCGTGCGCTGATGGGCTCCAACATGCAGCGCCAGTCGGTGCCGCTGCTGCGCTCCGAGGCGCCGTTCGTGGGCACCGGCATGGAGTTCCGCGCGGCCGTCGACTCGGGTGACGTCCTCATCACCGAGAAGGCCGGCGTCGTGCAGGAGGTGTCCGCCGACCTCATCACGGTGATGAACGACGACGGCACCTACTCGACCCACCGCCTGGCCAAGTTCCGCCGGTCGAACCAGGGCACGTCGTTCAACCAGAAGCCGATCGTCGACGAGGGCGACCGCGTCGAGGTCGGCCAGGTGATCGCCGACGGTCCGTGCACCGACGACGGCGAGATGGCGCTCGGGCGCAACCTGCTCGTGGCGTTCATGTCCTGGGAGGGCCACAACTACGAGGACGCGATCATCCTGTCGCAGCGCCTCGTGCAGGACGACGTCCTGTCCTCGATCCACATCGAGGAGCACGAGGTCGACGCCCGGGACACCAAGCTGGGTGCCGAGGAGATCACCAGGGACATCCCGAACGTCTCCGAGGAGGTCCTCGCCGACCTCGACGAGCGCGGCATCATCCGGATCGGCGCCGACGTCGTCCCCGGCGACATCCTGGTCGGCAAGGTCACGCCCAAGGGCGAGACCGAGCTCACCCCCGAGGAGCGCCTGCTCCGCGCGATCTTCGGCGAGAAGGCGCGCGAGGTGCGTGACACCTCGCTGAAGGTGCCGCACGGCGAGTCCGGCAAGGTCATCGGCGTCAAGGTCTTCGACCGGGACGAGGGCTACGAGCTCCCGCCCGGCGTCAACCAGCTGGTCCGCGTGTACGTCGCCCAGAAGCGCAAGATCACCGACGGCGACAAGCTCGCCGGCCGGCACGGCAACAAGGGCGTCATCTCGAAGATCCTGCCTGTCGAGGACATGCCGTTCCTCGAGGACGGCACCCCGGTCGACATCGTGCTGAACCCGCTGGGCGTGCCCGGCCGCATGAACGTCGGCCAGGTCCTCGAGACCCACCTGGGCTGGGTCGCGAAGACGGGCTGGGACGCGACCGGTGGCGACGCGAAGAACGCGCCGCGCTGGAAGCAGAGCCTCGCCCGGATCGGCGCGGACAAGGGCGAGCCCGGCACCAACGTGGCGACCCCGGTCTTCGACGGCGCCCGCGAGGAGGAGATCACCGGCCTGCTCGGCTCGACCCTGCCCAACCGGGACGGCGTCCAGCTGATCGGCGAGAGCGGCAAGGCGACGCTCTTCGACGGTCGCTCCGGCGAGCCGTTCACGGCGCCGGTCGCGGTCGGCTACATCTACATCCTGAAGCTGCTGCACCTGGTCGACGACAAGATCCACGCCCGCTCGACCGGCCCGTACTCGATGATCACGCAGCAGCCGCTGGGTGGTAAGGCCCAGTTCGGCGGCCAGCGCTTCGGCGAGATGGAGGTGTGGGCCCTGGAGGCCTACGGCGCCTCCTACGCCCTGCAGGAGCTGCTCACCATCAAGTCCGACGACGTGCTCGGCCGCGTCAAGGTCTACGAGGCCATCGTCAAGGGCGAGAACATCCCCGAGCCCGGCATCCCCGAGTCCTTCAAGGTGCTCATCAAGGAGATGCAGTCGCTGTGCCTCAACGTCGAGGTGCTCTCCAGCGACGGCATGTCCATCGAGATGCGCGAGACCGACGAGGACGTCTTCCGTGCTGCGGAAGAGCTCGGCATCGACCTGTCGCGGCGCGAGCCCAGCAGCGTCGAAGAGGTCTGACCCCCGGCCGGGGCCGCCACCCGCGAGGAGGCGGTCCCGGTGCAGGGCCCCCCTTAGGCACCACAGAGTTCGAACTCTGAAAGAAGGAAATCTTGCTCGACGTCAACTTCTTCGACGAGCTGCGCATCGGCCTCGCCACCGCGGACGACATCCGTCAGTGGTCGCACGGTGAGGTCAAGAAGCCGGAGACCATCAACTACCGCACCCTCAAGCCGGAGAAGGACGGGCTCTTCTGCGAGAAGATCTTCGGTCCGACCCGGGACTGGGAGTGCTACTGCGGCAAGTACAAGCGGGTCCGCTTCAAGGGCATCATCTGCGAGCGCTGCGGCGTCGAGGTCACCCGCGCCAAGGTGCGACGTGAGCGGATGGGCCACATCGAGCTGGCCGCCCCGGTCACCCACATCTGGTACTTCAAGGGTGTCCCGTCGCGACTGGGCTACCTGCTGGACCTCGCGCCCAAGGACCTCGAGAAGGTCATCTACTTCGCGGCGTACATGATCACGACGGTCGACGAGGAGGAGCGGCACCGCGACCTCCCCTCGCTCGAGGCGAAGATCGGCGTCGAGCGCAAGCAGGTCGAGTCCCGTCGCGACGCCGACGTCGAGTCCCGGCAGAAGGTCCTCGAGGCCGACATCGCCGCGCTCGAGGCCGAGGGCGCCAAGTCCGACGCCAAGCGCAAGGTCCGCGAGTCGGCCGAGCGCGAGATGAACCAGATCCGCAAGCGCGCCGACGCCGAGATCGAGCGGCTCGACACCGTGTGGGACCGGTTCAAGAACCTCAAGGTCCAGGACCTCGAGGGCGACGAGATCCTCTACCGCGAGATGCGCGACCGCTTCGGCATGTACTTCCAGGGCGGCATGGGCGCGGCCGCGCTGCAGAAGCGTCTCGAGTCCTTCGACCTCGAGGCAGAGGCCGAGTCGCTGCGCGAGATCATCGCCACCGGCAAGGGCCAGAAGAAGACCCGGGCGCTCAAGCGCCTCAAGGTCGTCTCGGCGTTCCTCAACACCCGCAACTCGCCGATGGGCATGGTCCTCGACTGCGTCCCGGTCATCCCGCCGGACCTGCGCCCGATGGTGCAGCTCGACGGCGGCCGGTTCGCGACGTCGGACCTCAACGACCTGTACCGCCGGGTCATCAACCGGAACAACCGCCTCAAGCGGCTGCTCGACCTCGGTGCCCCCGAGATCATCGTCAACAACGAGAAGCGGATGCTGCAGGAGGCCGTCGACGCGCTGTTCGACAACGGCCGCCGCGGCCGGCCGGTCACCGGCCCGGGCAACCGCCCGCTGAAGTCGCTCTCGGACATGCTCAAGGGCAAGCAGGGCCGGTTCCGCCAGAACCTGCTGGGCAAGCGCGTCGACTACTCCGGCCGTTCGGTCATCGTGGTCGGCCCGCAGCTCAAGCTGCACCAGTGCGGTCTGCCCAAGCAGATGGCGCTGGAGCTGTTCAAGCCGTTCGTCATGAAGCGGCTGGTCGACCTCAACCACGCGCAGAACATCAAGAGCGCGAAGCGCATGGTCGAGCGAGCCGGCGGCAACAACGCCCGGTACGGCCACGTCTGGGACGTCCTGGAGGAGGTCATCGCCGAGCACCCGGTGCTGCTCAACCGGGCGCCGACGCTGCACCGCCTCGGCATCCAGGCCTTCGAGCCGCAGCTGGTCGAGGGCAAGGCCATCCAGATCCACCCGCTCGTCTGCACGGCGTTCAACGCCGACTTCGACGGCGACCAGATGGCCGTTCACCTGCCGCTGTCCGCGGAGGCCCAGGCCGAGGCCCGCATCCTGATGCTGTCCTCGAACAACATCCTGTCACCGGCCCACGGGCGTCCGATCACCTCGCCGACGCAGGACATGGTGCTGGGGATCTACTTCCTCACCGCATCCCGCGAGGGGATGGCCGGCGAGGGTCGCGCCTTCGCCTCGGTCGCCGAGGCCGTCATGGCGCACGACCAGCACCAGCTGGACCTGCAGGCCCCGATCACGCTCCGGCTGGACGACGACGTCGTGCCGCCGCGCGAGTGGGAGGCGCCGGAGGGCTGGGAGCAGGGCGACCCGGTCACCCTGAAGACCACCCTCGGCCGGGCGCTGCTCAACGAGGCACTGCCGGAGGACTACCCCTTCGTCGACAAGCCGGTCGACAAGAAGGAGCTCTCGACGATCGTCAACGACCTCGCCGAGCGCTACCCGAAGGTCACCGTCGCGGCGACCCTGGACGCCCTCAAGTCGGCCGGCTTCCACTGGGCGACCCGCTCCGGCGTGACGATCTCGATCGAGGACGTCGTCACGCCCGAGGCGAAGCAGGGGATCCTGGAGCGCCACGAGGCCCGGGCCGAGAAGGTCCAGAGCCAGTACGAGCGTGGCCTGATCACCGACGACGAGCGCCGCCAGGAGCTCATCAACATCTGGACCGAGGCGACCAACGAGGTCGCCGAGGCGATGCAGGAGGCCTTCCCGAAGACCAACCCGGTCTTCCAGATGGTCAACTCCGGCGCGCGCGGCAACTGGATGCAGGTACGGCAGATCGCCGGCATGCGTGGCCTGGTCGCCAACCCCAAGGGCGAGATCATCCCGCGGCCGATCAAGTCGAACTTCCGCGAGGGTCTGTCCGTGCTCGAGTACTTCATCTCGACGCACGGGGCCCGGAAGGGTCTGGCGGACACCGCGCTGCGGACCGCCGACTCCGGCTACCTCACCCGCCGGCTGGTAGACGTCTCGCAGGACGTCATCATCCGTGAGGAGGACTGCGGCACCGACCGCGGCATCCTCATGCCGATCGCCAAGGAGGGGTCGAAGGGCGGACTGGTCCGCCTGGACAACATCGACACCAGCGTCTACTCCCGCAACCTCGCCGAGGACGTCGTCGTCGGCAAGGAGACGGTCGGTACGGCCGGCAGCGACGTGGGCGACGTCCTGATCGACGCGCTCATCGGCGCAGGTGTCGGCGAGGTCCGGGTCCGCAGCGTCCTGACCTGCGAGAGCAAGGTCGGCACCTGCGCGACCTGCTACGGCCGCTCGCTGGCGACCGGCAAGGTCGTCGACGTCGGCGAGGCTGTCGGCATCATCGCGGCCCAGTCGATCGGCGAGCCCGGCACCCAGCTCACGATGCGTACCTTCCACACCGGTGGTGTGGCCGGTGACGACATCACCCACGGCCTCCCGCGCGTGGTCGAGCTGTTCGAGGCCCGTCAGCCCAAGGGCGTCGCGCCGATCTCCGAGTCGGCCGGCCGGGTGCGCATCGACGAGACCGACAAGAAGCGCGAGATCGTCGTCGTCCCCGACGACGGGTCCGAGGAGACGGCGTACACCATCTCCAAGCGGTCCCGGCTGCTGGTGGGCGACGGCGACCACGTCGAGGTCGGGCAGCAGCTCATCGTCGGGGCGATCGACCCGAAGCAGGTCCTGCGGATCCTGGGCCCGCGCCGGGTGCAGCAGCACCTGGTCAGCGAGGTGCAGGAGGTCTACCGCTCGCAGGGCGTGTCGATCCACGACAAGCACATCGAGGTCATCGTCCGCCAGATGCTCAAGCGGGTGACGATCATCGAGTCGGGCGACGCCGAGCTGCTCCCGGGCGAGCTGGCCGAGCGGTCCCGCTTCGAGGAGGAGAACCGTCGGGTGGTCGCCGAGGGCGGCACCCCGGCCTCCGGTCGCCCGGAGCTCATGGGCATCACCAAGGCCTCGCTGGCGACCGAGTCGTGGCTGTCGGCGGCCTCCTTCCAGGAGACGACGCGGGTGCTCACGGACGCGGCGATCCACGCCAAGTCCGACCCGCTGCTGGGCCTCAAGGAGAACGTCATCATCGGCAAGCTCATCCCGGCCGGTACGGGGCTGCCCCGCTACCGCAACATCCGGGTGGAGCCGACCGAGGAGGCGAAGGCCGCGATGTACACGATGGGCGGGTACGACGCCGACGCGAACGCGTTCGACTACAGCCCGTTCACCTCCGGCGCCGGCCAGGCCGTCCCCCTGGAGGACTTCGACTACGGGCCCTTCCGGGGCTGACCCGTGGTGGTCCACAGCGGACCCGTCGCCGCATCGGCACGGATCCGCTGTGGCCCCCGGGGCCAGGGGAAGCGCTTTTGACCTCTGCGCAGGCGCTGGGTAGTCTCTCTCCCCGTGCCTGGGAGTCCCCGGGCCCTCGCGTGTGCGCTTCGCCGACCGGCTCCGGCCGGGGGCGACCGGTTCGGAACGGCGCCGCGGGAGCAGCAGGACCGATCCGGTACGGCCTCGAGCCGCAACCGGTCGGACCAGGGCGACACGCCCGACCGCGTGGGTCGGGAAGCCCGGGTCCGGACCCACACCACCGCACCACCCACCACAGCGCAGCACGAGACGGAGACTGAAGGCGGCTCATGCCCACCATCCAGCAGCTGGTCCGCAAGGGCCGCCAGGACAAGGTCGAGAAGACCAAGACGCCGGCCCTCAAGGGCAGCCCGCAGCGGCGGGGCGTCTGCACCCGCGTCTACACGACCACCCCCAAGAAGCCGAACTCCGCGCTGCGCAAGGTCGCCCGCGTCAAGCTCACCTCGGGCATCGAGGTCACGGCGTACATCCCCGGCGTCGGTCACAACCTGCAGGAGCACTCGATCGTGCTCGTCCGCGGCGGCCGCGTGAAGGACCTGCCGGGCGTGCGCTACAAGATCATCCGCGGCTCACTCGACACCCAGGGCGTGAAGAACCGCAAGCAGGCGCGCAGCCGCTACGGCGCCAAGAAGGAGAAGAGCTGACATGCCCCGCAAGGGTCCCGCTCCCGCCCGGCCGATCATCGTCGACCCGGTCTACAACTCGCCCCTGGTCACCTCGCTGGTGAACAAGGTGCTCTCGGCCGGCAAGAAGTCCGTCGCCGAGCGCATCGTCTACGGCGCCCTCGAGGGCTGCCGCGAGAAGACCGGCACCGACCCGGTGATCACGCTCAAGCGCGCCATGGACAACGTCAAGCCGGCCCTCGAGGTCAAGAGCCGCCGCGTCGGTGGCGCCACCTACCAGGTGCCGGTCGAGGTCCGCGGCAACCGTGGGACCACCCTGGCCCTGCGCTGGCTGGTGAGCTACTCCAAGTCCCGCCGCGAGAAGACCATGACCGAGCGGCTGATGAACGAGCTGCTCGACGCCAGCAACGGCCTGGGCGCCAGCGTCAAGCGACGCGAGGACACCCACAAGATGGCCGAGTCCAACAAGGCCTTCGCGCACTACCGCTGGTGACGTGCCCGGGCGCCTGCTCCGCCCGGTCGGCGCCCACACATCGCAGCACCACGACGACGAGAGAAGACTGAGCTAGCAGTGGCACTCGACACCGCCATCATCGACCTCGCCAAGGTCCGCAACATCGGGATCATGGCGCACATCGACGCGGGCAAGACCACGACGACCGAGCGGATCCTCTACTACACCGGCATCAACTACAAGATCGGTGAGGTCCACGAGGGCGCGGCCACGATGGACTGGATGGAGCAGGAGCAGGAGCGCGGCATCACGATCACGTCCGCCGCCACCACCTGCGAGTGGGACGACCACACCATCAACATCATCGACACCCCCGGCCACGTCGACTTCACCGTCGAGGTCGAGCGCTCGCTGCGCGTCCTCGACGGGGCGGTCGCGGTGTTCGACGGTGTCGCCGGCGTCGAGCCGCAGTCCGAGACCGTCTGGCGGCAGGCCGACCGCTACCACGTGCCGCGCATCTGCTTCGTCAACAAGCTGGACCGCACCGGCGCGGAGTTCCACCGCTGCGTCGAGATGATCGTCAGCCGGCTCAACGCCGTGCCGCTGGTGCTCCAGATCCCGGTCGGCACCGAGGCGGACTTCCGGGGCGTCATCGACCTGGTCGCGATGAAGGCGCTCCTGTGGCCGGACGACACCGCCAAGGGCGAGATGTACGACACCGTCGAGATCCCGGCCTCGCACGCCGACGCGGCCCGCGAGTGGCGCGACCGTCTGGTCGAGACCGCCGCGGAGAACGACGACGCCCTGATGGAGCTCTACCTCGAAGGCACCGAGCCCACCGAGGAGCAGCTGATCGCCGGCATCCGCCGCGCGACGCTGGCCAGCAAGATCACCCCCGTGGTCACGGGCTCGGCCTTCAAGAACAAGGGCGTCCAGCCCATGCTCGACGCGGTCGTGCGCTACCTCCCGTCGCCCATCGACGTCGGCGCCATCGAGGGCCACGCCGTCGGCAAGGAGGACGAGATCCTCAGCCGTGAGCCCGACAAGGACGCGCCGCTGTCGACCCTCGCCTTCAAGATCGCCAGCGACCCGCACCTGGGCAAGCTCACCTACATCCGGATCTACTCCGGCACGCTCACGACCAGCTCCCAGGTGCTCAACAGCACCAAGGGCAACAAGGAGCGGATCGGCAAGATCTACCGGATGCACGCGAACAAGCGCGAGGAGATCGAGAAGGCCACCGCGGGCCAGATCGTCGCGGTGATGGGCCTGAAGAACACCACGACCGGCGACACCCTGTGCGGTCCTGAGGCCCCGGTCATCCTCGAGTCGATGAACTTCCCGGCCCCGGTCATCTCGGTGGCCATCGAGCCGAAGTCCAAGGGCGACCAGGAGCGCCTCGGCACCGCCATCCAGCGGCTCGCCGAGGAGGACCCGACCTTCCAGGTCCGGACCGACGAGGAGACCGGGCAGACGATCATCGCCGGCATGGGCGAGCTGCACCTCGAGGTGCTGGTCGACCGGATGAAGCGCGAGTTCCGCGTCGAGGCGAACATCGGCAAGCCGCAGGTCGCCTACCGAGAGACGATCCGCAAGAAGGTCGAGCGGCACGACTACACCCACAAGAAGCAGACGGGTGGGTCGGGCCAGTTCGCCAAGGTGCAGATCGCGATCGAGCCGACGGGCGCCGGCGACGGCGGCTACGAGTTCGAGAACAAGGTCACCGGTGGTCGCATCCCGCGGGAGTACATCCCGTCGGTCGACGCCGGCTGCCAGGAGGCCATGGAGTTCGGCGTCCTGGCCGGCTACCCGCTGGTCGACATCAAGGTGACGCTGCTCGACGGCGGCTACCACGAGGTCGACTCGTCCGAGCTCGCCTTCAAGATCGCCGGATCGATGGCCTTCAAGGAGGCGGCCCGCAAGGCGGACCCCGTCATCCTCGAGCCGATGATGTCGGTGGAGGTGACGACGCCCGAGGACTACATGGGCGACGTCATCGGCGACCTCAACTCCCGCCGCGGCCAGATCCAGGCCATGGAGGAGCGTTCCGGCGCCCGCGTCGTGAACGCGCTCGTCCCCCTCTCGGAGATGTTCGGCTATGTCGGAGACCTCCGGAGCAGGACCCAGGGTCGGGCGAGCTACAGCATGCAGTTCGACTCCTACGCCGAGGTCCCGCGTAACGTGGCGGAAGAGATCATCAAGAAGGCCCGGGGCGAGTAGCCGCGAGCAACCGCGCAGCGACTGCTCCCGGCAGGACCTGCACAGCACCTGAGAGACAGCCCAGACGTCGTACGGCGTAACACACCCAAGTCCTAGGAGGACCCCAGTGGCGAAGGCGAAGTTCGAGCGGACTAAGCCGCACGTCAACATCGGCACCATCGGTCACATCGACCACGGCAAGACGACGCTCACCGCGGCGATCACCAAGGTGCTGCACGACAAGTACCCGAACCTCAACGAGGCTTCGGCGTTCGACCAGATCGACAAGGCGCCCGAAGAGAAGCAGCGCGGCATCACGATCTCGATCGCGCACGTCGAGTACCAGACCGAGGCGCGCCACTACGCGCACGTCGACTGCCCTGGTCACGCCGACTACATCAAGAACATGATCACCGGTGCGGCCCAGATGGACGGCGCGATCCTGGTCGTCGCCGCCACCGACGGTCCGATGCCGCAGACCAAGGAGCACGTCCTCCTGGCTCGCCAGGTCGGCGTCCCGTACATCGTGGTGGCCCTGAACAAGGCCGACATGGTGGACGACGAGGAGATCCTGGAGCTCGTCGAGCTCGAGGTCCGCGAGCTGCTCTCCGAGTACGAGTTCCCGGGCGACGACCTTCCGGTCGTGCGCGTCTCGGCGCTGAAGGCGCTCGAGGGCGACGCCGAGTGGGGCGAGAAGCTCATGGAGCTCATGAACGCGGTCGACGAGTCGATCCCGCAGCCCGAGCGCGAGATCGACAAGCCGTTCCTCATGCCGATCGAGGACGTGTTCACGATCACCGGTCGTGGCACCGTGGTCACCGGCCGGATCGAGCGTGGCGTGGTCAAGGTCAACGAGACCGTGGACATCGTCGGCATCCGTCCGGACAAGCAGACCACGACGGTCACCGGCGTCGAGATGTTCCGCAAGCTGCTCGACGAGGGCCAGGCGGGCGAGAACGTCGGTCTGCTCCTGCGTGGCACCAAGCGCGAGGACGTCGAGCGCGGCCAGGTCGTGATCAAGCCCGGCACGACCACCCCGCACACCCAGTTCGAGGCGAACGTCTACATCCTGTCCAAGGACGAGGGTGGCCGGCACACGCCGTTCTTCCAGAACTACCGTCCGCAGTTCTACTTCCGCACCACGGACGTCACCGGCGTCGTCACGCTGCCCGAGGGCACCGAGATGGTCATGCCGGGCGACAACACCGAGATGACGGTCGAGCTGATCCACGCGATCGCCATGGAGGAGGGGCTGCGCTTCGCCATCCGCGAGGGCGGCCGCACCGTCGGCGCCGGCCGGGTCACGAAGATCCTCGCCTAGGTTCCCGTATGACGGGGTCCCCGCACAGCCTGCGGGGACCTCGATTGGCCAGGGCCGCACCTGCTGCGGCATACTGGCTGGCGTTGTTCGGCGGGACGGCCGGGCACGGGCCTCCTCCGGGAGAGCCCTCCGGCCGTCCCCGCCGCGCGCAGGTGGCCCGCTCCGGGCCCCCGCGTGTGACCTGACCCCTACTGCTCGTGCGCACCCTGGAACTCCGCGGGGCCGCGACACGCCCGACCTCGGGGGTCGGAGACAGTCCTGGGCCTGACGGCCCCGCGGTGCCACCGCGGGAACCGCCGGGAGGCCCGCCGCAGCGGTACGAACGAGAAGGAACGAAGCGAAGCCATGGCGGGACAGAAGATCCGCATCAGGCTCAAGGCCTACGACCACGAGGTCATCGACTCGTCGGCGCGCAAGATCGTCGACACGGTGACCCGGACGGGCGCTACGGTCGCGGGCCCGGTGCCGCTGCCGACCGAGAAGAACGTCTACTGCGTCATCCGTTCGCCGCACAAGTACAAGGACAGCCGCGAGCACTTCGAGATGCGCACCCACAAGCGGCTGATCGACATCATCGACCCGACCCCGAAGACCGTCGACTCGCTCATGCGACTCGACCTTCCGGCCGGCGTCGACATCGAGATCAAGCTCTGACTCATCAGAGACACGACAGGGACGCATCAGACATGGGTAAGCAGATGAAGGGCCTGCTGGGCGAGAAGCTCGGCATGACCCAGGTGTTCGACGAGAACAACCGGATGGTCCCGGTGACCGTCGTGGCCGCCGGCCCCTGCGTGGTCACGCAGGTGCGCTCGATGGACCTCGACGGTTACGCCGCGGTCCAGATCGGCTACGGCGCGATCGACCCGCGCAAGGTGAACAAGCCGGAGGCCGGCCACTTCGCCAAGGCGGGCGTCACGCCGCGCCGCGTGACGGTCGAGCTGCGCACCGACGACGCCACCGAGTACACGCTGGGCCAGGAGATCACGGCCGAGCTGTTCGAGGCCGGCCAGCGCATCGACGTCAGCGCCACCAGCAAGGGCAAGGGCTTCGCCGGTGTCATGAAGCGGCACGGCTTCCACGGCGTCGGCGCCTCGCACGGTGCCCACCGCAACCACCGCAAGCCGGGCTCGATCGGCGGCTGCGCCACCCCGGGCCGGGTCTTCAAGGGGATGCGGATGGCCGGCCGGATGGGCGGTGTCCGCACCACGACCCAGGGCCTCACCGTCCACGCGGTCGACGCCGAGAAGGGCCTGCTGCTCATCAAGGGCGCCGTTCCCGGCCCCAAGGGTGCCCTCGTGCTCGTCCGCACCGCCGCCAAGGGCACCGCAGCGAAGGGAGCCGACCAGTGAGCAGCACCGCCCCCGAGGTCGTCGACCTCGAGTCCACCGACCGCGAGGTGCCCCTGCACACGCCGGACGGCAAGACCGACGGCACCGTGACGCTCCCGGCGGCCGTGTTCGACGTCCAGGTCAACATCCCGCTGATCCACCAGGTCGTCGTGGCCCAGCTCGCCGCCGCCCGTCAGGGCACGCACTCGACCAAGAGCCGCGGCGAGGTCCGCGGTGGCGGTCGCAAGCCCTACCGGCAGAAGGGCACCGGCCGGGCCCGCCAGGGCTCGACCCGCGCGCCGCAGTTCGCCGGCGGTGGCGTGGTGCACGGCCCGACGCCGCGGTCGTACGCCCAGCGCACCCCGAAGAAGATGAAGGCCGCCGCTCTGCGTGGCGCCCTGTCCGACCGGGCCCGCAACGACCGGATCCACGTGGTGAGCGCCTTGTTCTCCGGCGACGTCCCGTCGACCAAGACGGCGCTGTCCGTGCTCACCCGGCTCTCCGAGCGCAAGCACGTGCTCGTGGTCGTCCAGCGCGACGACGTGCTGACGCACAAGAGCCTGCGCAACGCCGAGCAGGTCCACATGCTCTCGGCCGACCAGCTGAACACCTACGACGTGCTCGTGTCGGACGACGTGGTCTTCACCCGCGGCGCCCTCGACGAGTTCCTCGCCGGTCCGACCAAGGGCCGCTCGGTCAAGGCCAGCGCCGCCGAGAGCGAAGCCCAGATCGGAGACGAGAGCTGATGTCGTCCATCCACAAGGACCACCGCGACGTCCTGCTCGCGCCGGTCGTCTCGGAGAAGAGCTACGGGCTCCTCGACGAGAACAAGTACACGTTCCTGGTGCACCCGGACGCCAACAAGACCGAGATCAAGATCGCGGTCGAGCAGGTGTTCGGCGTCAAGGTCAACGGTGTCAACACGCTCAACCGTGAGGGCAAGCGGAAGCGCACCCGCACCGGGTTCGGCCGCCGCAAGGCGACCAAGCGCGCCATCGTGACCGTCGCCGAGGGTGACCGCATCGACATCTTCGGTGGGCCGGTGTCATGAGCGAGCTGACCGTCAACGGGTCGATGCAGGCCCACCGAAGCGACAAGCACAGTGGGGGGCCGGTCTCCTAATGGGTATCCGCAAGTACAAGCCGACGACCCCGGCGCGCCGCGGGTCCAGCGTCGCCGACTTCGTCGAGGTCACGCGCTCCGAGCCGGAGAAGTCCCTGGTCCGCCCGCTGCACAGCAAGGGCGGCCGGAACAACGCCGGCCGGATCACGACCCGGCACCAGGGCGGCGGCCACAAGCGCGCCTACCGGGTGATCGACTTCCGTCGCCACGACAAGGACGGCGTGCCCGCCAAGGTCGCCCACATCGAGTACGACCCCAACCGCACCGCCCGCATCGCCCTGCTCCACTACGCGGACGGCGAGAAGCGCTACATCGTCGCGCCGAACCGCCTCAAGCAGGGCGACCGGATCGAGAACGGGCCAGGGGCCGACATCAAGCCGGGCAACAACCTGCCGCTGCGCAACATCCCGGTCGGTACGGTCATCCACGCCATCGAGCTGCGGCCCGGCGGCGGTGCCAAGATCGCCCGCTCCGCCGGCGCCAGCGTCCAGCTCGTCGCGAAGGACGGCCCGTACGCCCAGCTGCGGATGCCGTCGGGCGAGATCCGCAACGTCGACCTGCGCTGCCGCGCGACCGTCGGCGAGGTGGGCAACGCCGAGCAGTCCAACATCAACTGGGGCAAGGCCGGCCGGATGCGGTGGAAGGGCAAGCGCCCGACCGTCCGCGGTGTCGCCATGAACCCCGTCGACCACCCCCACGGTGGTGGTGAGGGCAAGACGTCCGGTGGTCGCCACCCGGTGAACCCCAACGGCAAGCCAGAGGGGCGCACGCGTAAGGCCAACAAGGCCAGCGACGCGATGATCGTCCGCCGCCGCAAGACCGGCAAGAAGCGCTGATCGGAGTACTGGAACCATGCCGCGTTCCCTGAAGAAGGGCCCGTTCGTGGACGGCCACCTCATGAAGAAGGTGGACGGCCAGAACGACAAGGGCACCAAGAACGTCATCAAGACGTGGTCGAGGCGCTCCATGATCGTGCCGGCCATGCTCGGCCACACGATCGCCGTCCACGACGGTCGCAAGCACGTCCCGGTGTTCGTCACCGAGGCGATGGTCGGCCACAAGCTCGGCGAGTTCGCCCCCACGCGGACCTTCCGGGGCCACGTCAAGGACGACCGGAGGTCGCGCCGTGGCTGACCGCGACGTCAGTGACCTCGAGGAGCTCCCCACCGCCCGGGCCCAGGCCCGCTACGTGCGGATCACCCCGATGAAGGCCCGCCGGGTCATCGACCTGGTCCGCGGCATGTCGGCCGACCAGGCCCTCGCCGTGCTGAGGTTCTCGCCGCAGGCGGCCAGCGAGCCGGTCTACAAGGTGGTGGCCAGCGCGGTCGCCAACGCCCGGCACGCCGCCGAGCAGGAGAGCCGTCGCCTCGACGTCGAGCAGCTGGTCGTCCGTGAGGCCTACGTCGACGAGGGCCCGACGCTCAAGCGGTTCCGGCCGCGGGCCCAGGGCCGCGCCTTCCGCGTGCGCAAGCGCACCAGCCACATCACCGTGGTCGTCGCGCAGCGTCCCGAGGACGCCAAGAAGACCACCACGAGTACGAAGAGGAGGACCCGATAGTGGGCCAGAAGGTCAACCCGCACGGGTTCCGCCTGGGCATCTCGACGGACCACAAGAGCCGGTGGTTCGCCGACAGCACCAAGGAGGGCCAGCGCTACAGCGACTACGTCAAGGAAGACGTCGCGATCCGGCGGCTCATGTCGAAGGGCATGGAGCGCGCCGGCATCAGCCGCGTCGAGATCGAGCGCACCCGTGACCGGGTGCGGGTCGACATCCACACCGCTCGCCCCGGCATCGTCATCGGCCGCCGCGGCGCCGAGGCCGACCGCATCCGCGGCGACCTCGAGAAGCTGACCAAGAAGCAGGTCCAGCTGAACATCCTCGAGGTGAAGAACCCCGAGGTCGACGCGCAGCTGGTCGCTCAGGGCGTCGCCGAGCAGCTGTCCAGCCGGGTGTCCTTCCGCCGTGCCATGCGCAAGTCGATGCAGACCACGATGAAGGCCGGCGCCAAGGGGATCCGGGTGCAGTGCTCGGGTCGGCTCGGCGGCGCGGAGATGTCCCGCTCGGAGTTCTACCGCGAGGGTCGGGTCCCGCTACACACACTGCGCGCGAACATCGACTACGGCTTCTACGAGGCCAAGACGACGTTCGGCCGCATCGGTGTCAAGGTGTGGATCTACAAGGGCGACGCCGCCGGCACCAAGGTCGAGCGCGACGCGGCCCAGGCAGCGGCCCGGATGGCCCAGCGGCAGCGGCCGGCTCGCACCGCCCGTCCCCCTCGCCGCGACGAGGCCGGTTCGGGCCCGGCACCGGCAGCCGTCGAGGCCGCCGCGGCCACCAGCGAGCCGGCTCCGGCCGCCACCCCGGTGGCCGAGGCAGCGCCGACGACCGGGACGGAGGCCTAGGACATGCTCATCCCGCGCAGGGTCAAGCACCGCAAGCAGCACCACCCCGGTCGCACCGGCGCCGCCAAGGGCGGCACCCGGGTGACGTTCGGTGACTACGGCATCCAGGCCGTGGAGCCGGCGTACGTCACCAACCGGCAGATCGAGTCGGCCCGTATCGCCATGACCCGGCACATCAAGCGTGGCGGCAAGGTCTGGATCAACATCTACCCGGACCGCCCCCTCACGAAGAAGCCGGCCGAGACCCGGATGGGCTCCGGCAAGGGCTCACCCGAGTGGTGGGTGGCCAACGTCAAGCCCGGCCGGGTGATGTTCGAGCTGTCCGGCGTGCCGGAGCCGATCGCCAAGGAGGCCATGCGGCGGGCCATGCACAAGCTCCCGATGAAGTGCCGGTTCGTCCGGCGCGAGGAGGTCTGATGAGCAGCGCCGCGAACAAGCTCGCAGCCCCGATGCGCACCCTGGAGGACGACGAGCTCGCCACCAAGCTCCGGGAGGCCAAGGAGGAGCTGTTCAACCTCCGGTTCCAGGCGGCCACCGGCCAGCTGGAGAGCCACGGCCGGCTGAACGCCGTCCGCAAGGACATCGCCCGGATCTACACGATCATGCGTGAGCGTGAGCTCGGCATCGGCACCGTCGAGTCGGCGGACGACGACAGCAGCGCGACCGCATGAGTGAGAAGGCAGCAGAGATGAGTACGAGCACCGAGACCGCCACGCGCGGCAACCCCCGCAAGACCCGCGAGGGCCTCGTCGTCAGCGACAAGATGGACAAGACCGTCGTCGTGGCCGTCGAGGACCGCGTCAAGCACGCTCTGTACGGCAAGGTCATCCGCCGCACGAGCAACCTCAAGGCGCACGACGAGGAGAACTCCTGCGGCGTGGGCGACCGGGTCCTGCTGATGGAGACCCGTCCGCTGTCCGCCACCAAGCGGTGGCGGGTCGTCCAGGTGATCGAGAAGGCCAAGTAGTCCACCGGACTACGTCCCAGACCCATCCGTTCCGCAAGGCTCGCGAGAGAACCGGCGCGACGATCAGGAGTGAGAAGTGATCCAGCAGGAGTCGCGACTGCGTGTCGCCGACAACACGGGTGCCAAGGAGCTGCTGTGCATCCGTGTGCTCGGCGGCTCCGGGCGGCGCTACGCCGGCATCGGTGACGTCATCGTGGCGACCGTCAAGGACGCCATCCCCGGCGGCAACGTCAAGAAGGGCGAGGTCGTCAAGGCCGTCATCGTGCGCACCCGCAAGGAGCGGCGGCGTCCGGACGGTTCGTACATCCGCTTCGACGAGAACGCGGCGGTCATCATCAGGGACGGCGGGGACCCGCGCGGCACGCGCATCTTCGGCCCCGTCGGCCGTGAGCTGCGCGACAAGCGCTTCATGCGCATCATCTCGCTCGCGCCGGAGGTGCTCTAACTCATGAAGATCAAGAAGGGCGACCGCGTCATCGTGGTCACCGGCAAGGACAAGGGCGTCACGGGCAAGGTCATCGAGGCCTACCCGGAGACCGGCAAGCTCCTGGTCGAAGGTGTCAACCGGATCAAGAAGCACACCAAGGTGGGCCAGTCCACCCGGGGCGCCAAGACCGGCGGCATCGTCACCCAGGAGGCCCCGGTCCACGTCAGCAACGTGATGCTGGTGGTCGAGGTCGACGGCAAGAAGGTCGGGAGCCGGGTCGGCTACCGCGTCGAGAAGGTCGACCGGGACGGCCGCGAGAAGACCGTGCGAGTCCGCTACGCCAAGCGGACCGGTGAGGACATCTGATGAGCACTACGTCAACGGACGAGAAGGCGGTGTCCTCGGTGCCGCGGCTCAAGTCGCGCTACCGCGAGGAGATCGTCGGCAAGCTGCGCGACGACTTCGAGTTCGCCAACATCATGCAGGTCCCCGGTCTGGTGAAGATCGTGGTCAACATGGGTGTCGGCGACGCCGCCAAGGACTCCAAGCTGATCGACGGCGCCATCAAGGACCTGGCCACCATCACCGGCCAGAAGCCGCAGGTCACCAAGGCGCGCAAGTCGATCGCGCAGTTCAAGCTGCGCGAGGGCATGCCGATCGGCTGCCACGTGACGCTGCGGGGCGACCGCATGTGGGAGTTCCTCGACCGCCTGCTCTCGCTCGCCCTCCCGCGCATCCGCGACTTCCGCGGCCTGTCGCCGAAGCAGTTCGACGGCAACGGCAACTACACGTTCGGCCTCAACGAGCAGTCGATGTTCCACGAGATCGACCAGGACCGCATCGACCGGGTCCGCGGCATGGACATCACGGTCGTGACCACCGCACGTACCGACGACGAGGGTCGTGCCCTGCTGCGGCACCTCGGTTTCCCGTTCAAGGAGGCCTGATCATGGCCAAGACCGCCCTAGTCAACAAGGCTGCCGGCAAGCCCAAGTTCAAGGTGCGCGGCTACACCCGTTGCCAGCGTTGCGGCCGCCCGCACTCGGTGTACCGCAAGTTCGGGCTGTGCCGGGTGTGCTTCCGGGAGATGGCCCACGCGGGCGAGCTCCCGGGCATCACCAAGAGCAGCTGGTAACCGAAACTCCTTCGCAACCTCTCAGAACGCCGTAGGTCCGCCCGCCCACCGTGGCGGTGCGGAAACCCCGGCGAGAAAGCGGCACAAGCCATGACGATGACCGACCCGATCGCAGACATGCTCACCCGTCTGCGCAACGCGAACACGGCCTACCACGACACGGTGGTCATGCCCCACAGCAAGCTCAAGACGCACGTCGCCGAGATCCTCCAGCAGGAGGGCTACATCGGGGGCTGGCACGTCGAGGAGCCCTCCGAGGGCGAGGTCGGCAAGAGCCTCGTGCTCGATCTCAAGTACGGCCCCAACCGGGAGCGCTCGATCGCCGGCATCAAGCGGATCAGCAAGCCCGGTCTGCGGGTGTACGCCAAGTCCACCAACCTGCCGCGTGTCCTGGGTGGCCTCGGCGTCGCGATCATCTCGACGTCGTCCGGCCTCCTCACGGACCGGCAGGCCGGCAAGAAGGGCGTGGGTGGGGAAGTCCTCGCCTACGTCTGGTAAGGGGCAGCTGACATGTCGCGCATCGGACGTCTCCCGATCACCGTGCCGTCGGGCGTCGAGGTCACCCTCGAAGGCCAGGCGGTCACCGTGAAGGGCCCCAAGGGCATCCTCGAGCACACCGTGGCCGAGCCCATCGAGATCGCTCGCGCCGAGGACGGCACCCTCCAGGTGACCCGCCCCAACGACGAGCGGCAGAACCGTGCACTGCACGGCCTGTCCCGGACGCTGGTGGCCAACATGGTCCAGGGTGTCACCGAGGGCTACACGAAGGTCCTGGAGATCGTCGGCACGGGCTACCGCGTCGCCGCCAAGGGCAGTGACCTCGAGTTCTCCCTCGGCTTCTCCCACTCCGTTCTCGTCAAGGCGCCCGAGGGCATCACCTTCGCGGTCGAGAACCCGACCCGGTTCTCCGTGTCGGGCGTCGACAAGCAGAAGGTCGGCGAGGTCGCCGCCAACATCCGCAAGCTCCGCAAGCCCGACCCGTACAAGGGCAAGGGCGTGCGGTACCAGGGCGAGGTCATCCGCCGCAAGGCCGGAAAGGCTGGTAAGTAGCCATGTCGCTGGCAATCAAGATCCGCCGCGGCGACAAGAACGTCGCCCGGTCCCGTCGGCACCTCCGGGTCCGCAAGCGGGTGACCGGCACGACGTCGCGTCCCCGCCTCGTGGTCACCCGCTCGAGCCGGCACGTGTTCGTCCAGGTCGTCGACGACGTCGTGGGCAAGACCCTGGCGTCGGCCTCGACGATGGAGGCCGACCTGCGCGGCCTCGACGGCGACAAGACGGCCAAGGCCCGCAAGGTCGGCGAGCTCGTCGGTCAGCGTGCCAAGGCCGCCGGCGTCGAGTCGGTCGTGTTCGACCGGGGCGGCAACCGCTACCACGGTCGCGTCGCCGCGATCGCGGACGGCGCCCGAGAGGCGGGGCTGGCCCTGTGACCGCCTCGCGCACGCACATCCGCACCATCGATCTGTCTGAGAAGAGGGACCACTGATGCCCGGACCCCAGCGTCGAGGTGGCGCTGCCGGCGGCAGCGACGGCAACCGTCGCGACCGCCGCGACCGTCAAGGCGGCGGTGCGGCCGAGAAGACCGCGTTCGTCGAGCGCGTCGTCGCCATCAACCGCGTCGCCAAGGTCGTCAAGGGCGGCCGTCGCTTCAGCTTCACCGCCCTCGTGGTCGTGGGTGACGGCGACGGCACCGTCGGCGTCGGCTACGGCAAGGCCAAGGAGGTCCCCGCGGCGATCGCCAAGGGTGTCGAGGAGGCCAAGAAGCACTTCTTCAAGGTCCCGCGCATCCAGGGCACCATCCCGCACCCGATCCAGGGCGAGAAGGCAGCCGGTGTCGTCATGCTCAAGCCGGCCTCACCCGGTACCGGCGTCATCGCCGGCGGTCCGGTGCGCGCCGTGCTCGAGTGCGCCGGCATCCACGACGTGCTGTCGAAGTCGCTCGGGTCGTCCAACCCGATCAACATCGTGCACGCGACGGTCGCGGCCCTCCAGGGCCTCGAGCGTCCCGAGGCGGTCGCGGCCCGCCGTGGGCTGCCGCTCGAGGACGTCGCCCCCGCATCGCTCCTGCGTGCGCGTGCCGCCGGAATGGGCGCCTGATGGGCAAGCGGCTCAAGGTCACCCAGACCCGGTCCGGGATCGGTGGCAAGAAGAACCAGCGCGAGACGCTGCGCACGCTCGGGCTCAAGCGGCTCCACGACGTCGTCGTCAAGGAGGACCGCCCCGAGATCCGCGGCATGGTCAACACGGTGCGCCACCTGGTCACCGTCGAGGAGGTCGACTAGTCATGACCCTCAAGGTCCACCACCTGCGCCCGGCCCCGGGCGCCAAGACGGCCAAGACCCGGGTGGGTCGCGGCGAGGGCTCCAAGGGCAAGACCGCCGGTCGCGGCACCAAGGGCACCAAGGCCCGCTACCAGGTGCCCGCCCGCTTCGAAGGTGGTCAGATGCCGCTGCACATGCGGCTGCCCAAGCTGCGCGGCTTCACCAACCCGTTCCGCACCGAGTACCAGGTCGTGAACCTCGACAAGCTCACGGCGCTGTTCCCCGAGGGTGGCGAGGTGACCGTCGAGGCCCTGGTCAGCAAGGGCGCGGTCCGCAAGGGTGAGCTCGTCAAGGTGCTCGGCGACGGCGAGGCCGGCGCGAAGCTGCAGGTCAGCGCGCACAAGTTCTCGGCCAGCGCCAAGTCCAAGATCGAGGCTGCCGGGGGCACCGCCACGGTCCTCTGACCGCCTCCCGATCGTTGTCGAGTGGCGCGTAGTGGCTGCTCCCGGTACCGGGAGACAGCCACTACGCGCCACTCGCCGCGTTCCGCGAGGCTGTTAGAGTCCCTTTCGGCCCTGGCTCTCGCTGCCGGCGTCCAGCAAGCCCTTGCGCCCCGCTCACACGCGGGGAACCGAACGTGACCATCGGAGGATCTCGTGCTCACCGCGTTCGCTCGGGCGTTCCGCACGCCCGACCTGCGCTCGAAGATCCTCTTCTCGATGGGGATCATGGCGCTGTTCCGGATCGGCTCGGTCATGCCGACCCCCGGTGTCTCCTACCAGGCGGTCCAGGACTGCATCGACAACAACGCCGACACCGGCCTGTACAGCCTCATCAACCTCTTCAGCGGCGGGGCGCTGCTGCAGCTGTCGGTCTTCGCGCTCGGCATCATGCCGTACATCACGGCGAGCATCATCGTCCAGCTGCTGACGGTCGTGATCCCCCGGTTCGAGGCCCTCAAGAAGGAGGGCCAGTCCGGCACGGCCAAGCTCACGCAGTACACCCGGTACCTCACGATCGGACTCGCGGTCCTCCAGTCGACCGGGCTGATCGCGCTGGCCCGCCAGCCCGGACAGCTGTTCCGCGGCTGCCAGAACGACATCATCTACAGCGACATCGGCATCTTCGGCATCGTGATCATGGTCATCGTGATGACCGCCGGTACCGGTGTGATCATGTGGCTGGGCGAGCTGATCACCGACCGCGGCATCGGAAACGGCATGTCGCTGCTGATCTTCACCTCGATCGCCGCCGGCTTCCCGACCTCGCTGTGGCAGATCAAGATCACCCGCGGCTGGGGCGTGTTCGCGGTGGTCGTGGCCGCCGGACTCGTGCTCGTGGCCCTGGTGGTCTTCGTCGAGCAGGCCCAGCGCCGCATCCCGGTCCAGTACGCCAAGCGGATGGTCGGCCGGCGCATGTACGGCGGCTCGTCGACCTACATCCCGCTCAAGGTCAACCAGGCCGGCGTCATCCCGGTGATCTTCGCGTCGTCGCTGCTCTACCTGCCTGCGCTCGCGGTGAACCTCACCAACCAGCAGAACCCGCCCGGCTGGGCCGCGTGGGTGCAGTCCTACCTGGTCCGCGGCGACCACCCGCTCTACATGGCCCTCTACTTCGGGCTGATCCTGTTCTTCACGTACTTCTACGTGGCGATCACGTTCAACCCCACCGAGGTCGCCGACAACATGAAGAAGTACGGCGGCTTCATCCCGGGCATCCGGGCCGGCCGGCCGACGGCCGAGTACCTCGACTACGTCCTGTCCCGCATCACGCTTCCGGGCGCGCTGTACCTCGGCGGGATCGCGCTCATCCCGCTCATGGCGCTGGCCCTGTTCCAGGCGAACTCGAACTTCCCGTTCGGCGGGACGGCGATCCTCATCATCGTCGGTGTCGGCCTGGAGACCGTGAAGCAGATCGAGAGCCAGCTGCAGCAGCGCAACTACGAGGGCTTCCTCCGGTAGTGCCGGCCGCGATGACGTCGCCGACGACCATGCCGCCGACGATGCCCGGGAGCGGTTCGGACAGGGAGGAGTCCTGATGCGACTCGTCCTCGTCGGGCCGCCCGGCGCCGGGAAGGGCACCCAGGCGCAGTTCATCGCGTCCCACTTCGCGGTCCCCAAGATCTCGACCGGCGACATCTTCCGCGCCAACGTCAGCGAGGGCACCGACCTCGGTCTCGAGGCACGCAAGTACATGGACGCCGGTGACCTCGTGCCCGATGAGGTCACCATCGGCATGGTCAAGGACAGGTTGGCCCAGGACGACGTGAGCGAGGGCTTCCTCCTCGACGGCTTCCCGCGCACCGTCCACCAGGCCGAGGTGCTCGACGGCATGCTCGACGAGCTCGACGTGGCCGTCGACGTGGTGCTCGAGCTCGTCGTGGACGACGAGGAGGTCGTCCGGCGGCTCTCGGGGCGGCGCACCTGCCGTCAGTGCGGCCACGTCTGGCACGTGGACTTCGACCCGCCCGCCCACGAGGGTTCCTGCGACCGCTGCAGCGGGGAGCTGTTCCAGCGCGACGACGACAGCGAGGACACGATCCGGCACCGGCTCGAGGTCTACGCCGACCAGACCTCCCCGCTGATCGGCTACTACGGCGACAAGGGGCTGTTGCGCGGCGTCGACGCGGCCGGCCCCGTCGAGGATGTCACCGACCGTGCCATCAACGTGCTGCGCCGGTTCGGCGACTGACAGCCGGCCCGCGAGCGAGATGACGCTGACGAGATGTTCCGGAAGAAGCGCGAGCGCATGATCCAGATCAAGAACGCCGCCGAGATCGCACTGATGCGCGAGGCCGGGCTCGTCGTGGGGCGCACGCTCGAGGCGCTACGGGCCGCCGCGGTTCCGGGCGTCACCACCCAGGAGCTCGACGAGCTGGCCGAGTCGACGATCCGCGCGGCCGGCGCCGTCCCGTCGTTCCTCAACTACCAGCCGCACCCGTCGATCCCACCCTTCCCGGCCTCGATCTGCGCCTCGGTCAACGACGAGATCGTCCACGGCATCCCCGGGCCCCGGGTCCTGCAGGACGGTGACGTCATCTCGATCGACTGCGGCGCGATCCTGGCGGGCTGGCACGGCGACGCCGCCATCACGGTGCCGATCGGAGCGGTCGGCGAGCAGGCGCGTGAGCTGCTCCGGGTGACCGAGGAGTCGATGTGGCGCGGCTTCGCCGCCGCCCGGCTCGGTGGCCGGCTGAGCGACATCAGCCACGCGATCGAGAGCTACGCCCGGTCCCAGGGGGACTACGGCATCGTCGAGGAGTACGGCGGCCACGGCATCGGCACCGAGATGCACCAGGAGCCGCACCTGCTCAACTACGGCCGCCCGGGCCGGGGCCCCACCCTGGTCGAGGGAATGGCGCTGGCGGTGGAGCCCATGCTCACCACGGGAGCGCGGTTCACCCACGAGCTCGACGACGGCTGGACGGTGTCGACCGTCGACGGCGGCCTGGCCGCGCACTTCGAGCACACGTTCGTCCTGACCGACCGCGGGCCGTGGGTCCTGACGGCCCTGGACGGCGGGGCCGACCGGCTCGGGGCCTTGGGCGTGGAGGTCGCGTCATGAGCGAGGAGAGGGACCCCGTGCTGCGGGCGTCGGACGCGGACCGGGACGCCGTCGCCGACCGGCTGCGGGCGGCGCACACAGAGGGCCGGCTGAGCGTCGAGGAGTTCGGCGAGCGGCTGGACGCCGCCTTCGCGGCCCGGACGACGGCCGACCTGGCGAGGCTCACGACCGACCTGCCCGCGCCGACCCAGGCCCCGGCCAGGACCGGTGACGAGCCGACCACCCGGCCACCGGCACGCAGGGAGCGGCCCAGGGGGGTCGCCCTGCCCGCGGCCTGGGGCACCTGGCTGACCGCCGTCCTGGTCAACGTGGCGATCTGGGGGATCGTCAGCCTCGGGCTGCAGGAATGGGTGTACTTCTGGCCGGCCTGGGTCGCCGGGCCGTGGGGGGCGGTGCTGCTCGCGGGCACCCTGAGCGGCCGGTTCAGCCGCCGCTGAGGCGCTGACCTGCCTCGATGCGGCCCGGCCGGCGTTTTGGCGCTCCGGCCGGGCGTGGCGTAGACTCACTCGCTGGCTCACGAGCCTCGGTCACGCACGCCCCGCGGCTGGGACGGCAGGCGCGACCACGTCACGAGTGGGCCCACCTGAGCACGATCGCACCACCAGCACAACCCTGCCCGGCGGAACGCCGAGCAGGCGACCAGACCGGCGAGACGATTGCGGAGGACATGCCCAAGAAGGATGGGGTCATCGAGATCGAGGGCACCGTGGTCGAGGCGTTGCCGAACGCGTTCTTCCGCGTGGAGCTGACCAACGGCCACAAGGTCCTCGCGCACATCAGCGGGAAGATGCGCCAGCACTACATCCGGATCCTCCCCGAGGACCGCGTGGTGGTGGAGCTCAGCCCGTACGACCTCAACCGCGGCCGCATCGTCTACCGCTACAAGTAAGCCGTTCCGCACACCGATGTTCACCCAGATCGAGGCTGAGTACACCCGATGAAGGTCAAGCCCAGCGTCAAGAAGATCTGCGACAAGTGCAAGGTGATCCGCCGTCACGGACGGGTCATGGTGATCTGCGACAACGCACGTCACAAGCAGCGTCAGGGCTGATCAAGGCCTGACGCAGCCGCACTGGCTGCAGGTCCTCGCGACCGACACGACAAGCGCGCCGCGCCCCGGCGCCCGGCAACGGGCGACGGGTCACCCCCGGTACCAGGCCGGGGCCATCCACCCGGGCGGGTGGGGGAGCGGCGGGCACGACCTGGTGACACGAAGGAGAACCGCCCGATGGCACGCCTCGTCGGCGTCGACCTCCCGCGCGAGAAGCGCGTCGAGATCGCCCTGACCTACATCTTCGGTGTCGGCCGCAGCCGCGCCGTCGAGACCCTCGCCAACACCGGGGTCAGCCCCGAGACCCGCGTCCGCGACCTGGGCGACGACGAGCTCGTCAAGCTCCGCGACTGGATCGAGTCCCACTACCAGATCGAAGGTGACCTGCGCCGCGAGGTGCAGGCCGACATTCGGCGCAAGGTCGAGATCGGGTGCTACGAGGGCTTGCGGCACCGCCGCGGCCTGCCGGTCCGCGGTCAGCGCACGCACACCAACGCCCGCACCCGCAAGGGTCCGCGCAAGGCGATCGCCGGCAAGAAGAAGGTCGGCAAGAAGTAAGTCGCCCCAGTGGTCGGGGCGACGCACCCGACCTTCCGACAGCTTTCCCAGCCGAGTTGACCAGGAGTCCTTAAACCGATGCCTCCGAAGAGCCGCCAGGGCGCGGGCACCAAGAAGGTGCGCCGCAAGGAGAAGAAGAACGTGGCCCACGGCCACGCTCACATCAAGAGCACGTTCAACAACACCATCGTGTCGATCACCGACCCCTCCGGGAACGTCATCGCGTGGGCGTCCGCCGGCCACGTGGGCTTCAAGGGCTCACGCAAGTCGACGCCGTTCGCCGCGCAGATGGCGGCCGAGAACGCCGCCCGCCGTGCGCAGGAGCACGGGATGCGCAAGGTCGACGTGTTCGTCAAGGGCCCGGGCTCGGGCCGGGAGACCGCGATCCGGTCGCTGCAAGCGGCCGGCCTCGAGGTCGGGACCATCCAGGACGTCACCCCCGTCCCCCACAACGGCTGCCGCCCGCCCAAGCGGCGCCGGGTCTGAGACGGGAGGAGAAGGAACCATGGCTCGATACACAGGTGCGGACTGCAAGCGCTGCCGCCGCGAGAAGATGAAGCTGTTCCTGAAGGGCTCCAAGTGCGAGTCCCCGAAGTGCCCGATCGAGATCCGGCCCTACCCGCCGGGTGAGCACGGGCGTGGTCGTACCAAGGACAGCGAGTACCTGCTCCAGATGCGTGAGAAGCAGAAGTGCGCCCGCATCTACGGCGTGCTCGAGAAGCAGTTCCGTGGGTACTACGACGAGGCGAACCGCCGACAGGGCAAGACCGGCGAGAACCTCCTGCGCATCCTCGAGAGCCGGCTGGACAACGTCGTGTACCGGGCCGGCTTCGCGAAGAGCCGCGACATGGCCCGCCAGGTGGTCCGCCACGGGCACATCCTGGTCAACGGTCACAAGGTCGACATCCCGTCGTACCGCGTCAGCGCCAACGACATCGTCGAGGTCCGCGAGCGGTCGCTCGAGATGACGCCGTTCGTCGTGGCGCGCGCCGAGGTCGGCGAGCGCACGGTGCCGGCGTGGCTCGAGGTCATCCCCAACCGGATGCGCATCCTCGTGCACTCCCTCCCGGTCCGGCAGGTCATCGACACGCCGGTCCAGGAGCAGCTCATCGTCGAGCTCTACTCCAAGTAGGCCCGACCCAGCACCACCAGCACGACCCAGCAGAATCAGCACGACCAGCACGACCCCTGGGGTGGCGGACGGATGCCACCCCGGGGCGCACATCTCGAGGCGTCATATGGCGGACGCCCGTGGGAAGGACTACTGACGTGCTCATCGCACAGCGCCCCACCCTGGCCGAAGAGGTCGTCGACGACTACCGCTCGCGGTTCGTCATCGAGCCGCTCGAGCCCGGCTTCGGCTACACCCTCGGCAACAGCCTCCGGCGCACGTTGCTCTCCTCGATCCCCGGTGCCTCGGTCACGAGCATCCGCGTGGACGGCGTCCTGCACGAGTTCACCACCGTGCCCGGCGTCAAGGAGGACCTGACCGACATCATCCTCAACATCAAGGGGCTCGTCGTGAGCTCCGAGGTGGACGAGCCGGTCGTGATGTACCTGCGCAAGCAGGGCCCCGGCCCGGTCACCGCTGCGGACATCGCGCCCCCGGCCGGTGTCGAGGTGCACAACCCGGACCTGCACATCGCCACGCTGAACGCCAAGGGCAAGCTGGAGATGGAGCTCACGGTCGAGCGTGGCCGTGGCTACGTCTCCGCCGTGCAGAACAAGCAGCAGGGCCAGGAGATCGGCCGGATCCCGGTCGACTCGATCTACTCCCCGGTGCTCAAGGT
The DNA here is from genome assembly GCA_963807005.1 of uncultured Actinomycetota bacterium. Taxonomy (GTDB): domain Bacteria; phylum Actinomycetota; class Actinomycetes; order JACCUZ01; family JACCUZ01; genus CAWDZK01. Next base: position 404,764 of record CAWDZK010000006.1, read on the forward strand.
GACCTACAAGGTCGAGGCGACCCGGGTCGAGCAGCGCACCGACTTCGACAAGCTGGTCGTCGATGTCGAGACCAAGCGCTCGATGCTCCCGCGGGACGCGATGGCCTCGGCCGGCAAGACCCTGGTCGAGCTGTTCGGTCTGGCCCGCGAGCTCAACGTCGAGGCAGAGGGCATCGACATGGGTCCCTCCCCGACCGACGCCGCCCTGGCGGCCGACCTCGCGCTTCCGGTCGAGGACCTCGAGCTGACCGTGCGGTCGTACAACTGCCTCAAGCGCGAGGGCATCCACACCGTGGGTGAGCTCGTCTCCCGCAGCGAGGCCGACCTGCTCGACATCCGCAACTTCGGCGCGAAGTCGATCGACGAGGTCAAGGCCAAGCTGCACTCGATGGGCCTCGCGCTCAAGGACAGCCCGCCCGGTTTCGACCCGAGCGCCGCCGTCGACAACTACGGCTCCGACGACGACACCGCCTACGTCGAGGACGAGCAGTACTGAGGGGTCTCGGCCCTAGGTAGCGACCGCCCACTCAGTAGCTCACCGAGAACTGGAGAATCCTGACCATGCCCACGCCCACCAAGGGAGCGCGCCTCGGCGGCGGCCCGGCGCACGAGCGGCTGATGCTGGCGAACCTCGCCACCGCGCTGTTCGAGCACGGCAAGATCACGACCACCGAGGCCAAGGCCAAGCGGCTGCGCCCGCTCGCGGAGCGGCTGATCACCTTCGCCAAGCGCGGTGACCTGCATGCCCGACGCCGGGTGATGACGGTCGTCCGCGACAAGGGCGTCGTGCACGAGCTGTTCACCGAGATCGGCCCGCGCTACGAGAACCGACACGGCGGCTACACCCGCATCACCAAGATCGGGCCGCGCAAGGGCGACAACGCCCCGATGGCGGTCATCGAGCTCGTCGAGGCCCTCACGGCCAAGGCCGAGACCGTCAAGGAGGCCACCGCGGCCACCACCAAGGCGGCCAAGAAGGCTCCCGCCAAGAAGGCGGCGGCCAAGAAGACGGCGGCCACTGACGAGACCGCCGATGTGCAGCCGCCGGCAGCCGTCGACGGTGGCGACGCCCCGTACGGCGAGGGGTCGTCGGCCGTGCAGGCGGACGGCTTCGACATCAAGGGCAACGCCGACTCGATGAAGTACCACGTTCCGGGCAGCCCGCACTACGACCGCACCGACGCCGAGGTCTGGTTCGCCACGACCGACGCGGCCGAGAAGGCCGGCTTCGAGCCGACCGGCTGGGGCACCGACCACCCGTTCGGCGAGGGCTCGCACGCCCCGCTCGAGGACCCGGCGGCTGCACCCGACGGCTTCCCGGTCAAGGGCAACGCCGACTCGATGAAGTACCACACGCCGGACAGCCCCTACTACGACCGCACGGTTGCCGAGGTCTGGTTCGCCAGCGCCGAGGCAGCCGAGGCCGCGGGCTTCGAGGGGACCGCCGCCGACGATGGCGCGACCGCGGACGACGAGTCCTGACCGACTCGCCCTCCGACGTGACCGAGCCCGCCGACCCCCGTCACGGGGACGGCGGGCTCGTCCGTCTGCGCATCGACCTCGGCTACGACGGCACCGACTTCGCCGGCTGGGCGACCCAGCCCGGCCAGCGCACCGTGCAGGAGGAGGTCGAGGCCGCGCTGGCCGTCGTCCTGCGGCTGCCGGCGGTGCGGACCAGGTGCGCCGGCCGGACCGATGCAGGAGTGCACGCACGCGGTCAGGTCGTGCACGTCGACCTGCCGGCGCCGGCATGGGACGGTGACCTCCGCGCACTGGGTCGGCGCCTGGCCGGCGTGCTGCCGAGCGATGTCGCGGTCCGGGCGTTGCGCGAGGCGCCTCCCGGCTTCGACGCCCGGTTCTCGCCGCTGTGGCGCCGCTACGCCTACCGGGTAAGCGAGCACCCCTTCGGCCCGGACCCGCTCCGGCGCCGGGACGTGCTCGCCTACGGACGGACGCTCGACGTCGAGGCCATGAACGCTGCGGCCCGCGCCCTGGTCGGCGAGCACGACTTCGCGGCGTACTGCCGACCCCGAGCCGGCGCCACCACGGTGCGCACCCTGCTCGAGCTGGCCTGGAGCCGCGAGCCGGACGGCCTGGTCGTCGCCACGGTGATGGCCGACGCCTTCTGCCACAACATGGTCCGGGCCCTGGTGGGCGCGGCGATCGCCGTGGGGGAGGGCCGCCGGGCCGTCGGCTGGCCGGCCGAGGTGCTGGCTGCCGGGCGGCGTCGCCCGGACGTCGCTGTGGTCGCACCGCAGGGGCTCACCCTCGAGGAGGTCCGGTACCCCTCCGACGTCGAGCTGGCCGAACGGGCCGCGGCTGCCCGACGACGCCGGGAGGTGACCGCGTGACGCTCTCGCTGGCCCGGGAGGAGCTGGTCGTCTCCCTCGCCGCCCGCATGCTGGCCCTCCCGGACGACGCACCGCGCTCCGTCGCCCTGACCGGCATGGGCTGCACCGGCAAGACCACCCTGGCCGCCGAGCTGGCGACGGTCGTGAACGGAGCCGGCCGGCCGGTCGTCTCGCTGGCGTACGACGACTTCCACCACCCGAGCGAGCGGCGGCACCGGCAGGGCCGCACGTCGGCCCTGGGCTACCTGGACGACTCGTTCGACCCCGACGCGCTGCGGCGGCTGGTGCTCGACCCGGTGGCGGCCGGGGCGACCGCGGTGACCCCCGCGTCCTACGACCTGGCCGAGGACCGGCCGCTCGACCCGGAGCCCGTGCCGGTGCCGGCCGACGGCATCGTCCTGGTCGAGGGGTCGTTCCTGCTGGTGCCCGACCTGGCCGGTCGCTGGGACCTCGCGGTCATGGTCGTCGCCGACCCGCAGCGGGTGCTGGAGCGAGGCCTGGTGCGCGACGCCGACCTCGGCACCCCCGAGCAGGTGCGCGAGCTCTACCTGCGCCGGTACCTCGCCTCCGAGGCACTGCACCAGGAGCGGGACGACCCTTGGGCGCACGCCGACGTCGTGGTCGACCTCACCGACCCGACGGCGCCACGGCTGCTGAGCTGACGGGCCGGTGGCGTCGGCCGCGTCACTCCGGCTCGGACCCGGCGGGGCGCCGCTGCAGGCCCTGCTGGGTCTCGGTGCCGGCGAAGCCGACCGACTGGTAGACGCGGATCGCGACGTAGGTGGGGTCGGCGACCATGACGAGGGTGGTCGCGCCCAGCTCGTCCAGCCCGTACCTGCTCGCGTGGTGGACCAGCGTCCCGGCCAGGCCCTGTCCGCGCGCGTCGGGGTGGGTCGCGACGGTCTGGAACCGGGCCAGTCCCGGGCTCGCGGTCAGCAGGCCGAGGTGGCTTCCCAGCCGGTCGCCCAGGAAGGCGCCGAACCAGCCGCCGTGACCGGCGTGGGTGAGCTCGCGGTAGGTCGCTGCCCTGCGCTGCAGGAACTCTCGGTGGCTGCCGGCGTCGCTCCCCTCGTCGATCAGGGTCATCTCCAGCTCGATGCTCTGCTCCCAGTCGTCGTCCGTGGCGAAGAGCCGGTAGCTGGCCTCGTCGTTGGGCCGCGGCGGGAGGTGCACGCGGCCGGCCGTCATCACCGTCGAGGTCTCTGTGGTGAGGCCGCGGCCGAGGAGAGGTCGGAGCGCCCCGAGGTCGCCGTCCGTGCCGTCGACGCCGATGGCGACGTGGTCGGCCCCGGGGAACGCGTCGGTGAACGCCAGCAGTGCCCGGTCCGCGTCGGGCCGGGACGGAGGAGCGGCCAGGAGCACGAAGTTGCCCCACCAGAACGTCGGGTTGTGCGGGCTGCGGACCACCAGATGGTCGCCGCGGTCCTCGACCGTGCTCCCGCCGAGCCGCAGCAGCGCGAGGTCGGTGCGGTAGCCGAGCGACACGACGTCCATGTCGCCGGACGATAACCGGCTCGCATGTCGGGGCTCGCTGCCGCACACTCGTGACACGTGGGCCACGTCGACGTCAACGGCATCAGCTACTACCTCCCGGACGGGCGGTGCCTGCTCTCCGACGTGGCGTTCCGGGTCGGCGACGGGGCCAAGGTCGCCCTGGTCGGGGCAAACGGCGCCGGCAAGACCACGCTGCTGAAGCTGGTCGCCGGCGACCTCGACCCGCACGAGGGCTCGATCGGCCGGTCGGGCGGGCTCGGCGTGATGAGGCAGTTCGTCGGATCGGTGCGCGACGGGTCCTCGGTCCGCGACCTGCTCGTCTCGGTGGCACCGCCCGCCGTACGCGCGGCCGCCGCGGCACTGGAGGCCGCCGAGCTGGCGATGATGGAGTCCGACGACGAGAAGACCCAGATGCGCTACGCCCAGGCGCTCTCGGACTGGGCCGACGCCGGCGGCTACGACGCCGAGGTCCTCTGGGACACCTGCACGGTCGCGGCGCTGGGCATCCCCTTCGAGCAGGCCCAGTGGCGCGAGGTCAGGACCCTGTCCGGCGGTGAGCAGAAGCGGGTGGTGCTGGAAGCACTGCTGCGCGGTCCGGACGACGTGCTCATGCTCGACGAGCCGGACAACTACCTGGACGTGCCGGGGAAGCAGTGGCTCGAGGACGCGCTCCGGGAGTCGCCGAAGACGGTTCTGTACGTCAGCCACGACCGGGAGCTGCTCGCCCGCACCGCCACCCGGGTCGTCACCGTCGAGCTCGGTGCCGGCGGCAACACGACCTGGACCCACGGCGGCGGGTTCGCGTCGTACCACCAGGCGCGGACCGAGCGGTTCACGCGGCTCGAGGAGCTGCGCCGCCGCTGGGACGAGGAGCACGCCAAGATCAGGGCCCTGGTGCTCATGTACAAGCAGAAGGCGGCCTACAACGACGGTATGGCCTCCCGCTACCAGGCGGCGGTGACCCGGCTTCGGATGTTCGAGGAGGCCGGCCCGCCGCAGGCGATCCCGCTGCAGCAGGACGTGTCGATGCGGCTCCGCGGCGCTCGCACCGGCAAGCGCGCCGTCGTCTGCGAGAACCTCGAGCTCACCGGCCTGATGAAGCCGTTCGACCTCGAGGTCTGGTACGGCGACCGGGTGGCCGTCCTCGGGTCGAACGGCTCGGGCAAGTCGCACTTCCTCCGGCTGCTGGCCCGCGGTGGGTCGGACCCGGACGTCGAGCACCGGCCGGTCGAGGACCTGGTGATCGCCCCGGTCGGGCACACGGGCACCGCCCGCTTGGGCGCCCGGGTCCGGCCCGGCTGGTTCGCCCAGACCCACGAGCACCCCGAGCTGGCAGGTCGCACGCTGCTGGACATCCTGTGGCGGGGTGACGAGCACCGCGAGGGGATGGGCCGGGAGCCGGCGTCCCGGGCGCTGGACCGCTACGAGCTGGCACACGCCGCTGAGCAGACCTTCGAGTCGTTGAGCGGCGGCCAGCAGGCCCGGCTGCAGATCCTGCTGCTCGAGCTCTCCGGCGCCACGGTGCTGCTGCTCGACGAGCCGACCGACAACCTCGACATCGTCTCGGCCGAGGCGCTCGAGGACGGGCTGGCCGCGTTCGACGGCACGGTGCTGGCAGTGACGCACGACCGGTGGTTCGCCCGCGGGTTCGACCGGTTCCTGGTCTTCGGCGCGGACGGCTCCGTCTACGAGTCGGACCAGCCGGTCTGGGACGAGGGCCGGGTGCAGCGGGCCCGCTGACCCGACCCGCTGACCTGGACCGGACGGGCCGTCCGGGGGTCCTCCAGCGTCCGGACGTTTCCGGGACCTTCCCGGACATTGCCCCTGGGCGTTACGGTGCGGACCCCGCATCTTTCGCCCGGCGCTGTCTGGAGTCCGTCATGCCCCCGATCCGTGCCACCCGCCGCCCTGCCCTGGTCGCCGTCCTCGCGCTGCTTCTCGGGCTGCTGGGCCTGGGCGTCCCGCTGGCGGTCACGCCGGCCAGCGCGGACCACACGCCGACGCCTGGCAGGGTGACGCTGATGGGGTCGCTCATGAGCGAGCTCGGCTGCGGCGGTGACTGGGACGGGGACTGCGCGGCCACCGACATGGCGCCGGTGGCCGCCGCACCCGGGTCGTTCCGACTGGCCGGCACCCTGCCCGCGGGCGACTTCGAGTTCAAGGTGCGCCTTGGCGGCAGCTGGGACGAGAACTACGGGGTCAACGGCGCGCCGAACGGCGCCAACTACCCGCTGCACCTGGACGCTGCGACCCCGCTGGTGTTCACGTACGACCACACCACGCACGAGACCACGGTGGTGCCCCAGGGCTGGACATCTGCGGACACGCCGACCGCCGCCGACCGGGCCCTGGCTCGCAACAGCCTGCGGGCCGCCTCGACCCGGGAGCGGTTCTACTTCGTGATGGCCGACCGGTTCGCCGACGCGGACCCGGCGAACAATCGCGGCGGGCTGACGGGCGACCGGGACGTCACCGGCTACGACCCGACGAGCAAGGGCTGGTACCACGGCGGGGACATCGCCGGACTGACCAAGCGACTCGGCTACATCAAGGGTCTGGGCACCACTGCGATCTGGCTCACGCCGTCCTTCAAGAACAGGCCGGTACAGGGAACGGGCGACGCCAAGAGCGCCGGCTACCACGGCTACTGGGTCACCGACTTCACCCGGGTCGACCCGCACTTCGGGACCAACGCCGAGCTCGGCCGGTTCATCGGCAAGGCGCACGCAAAGGGCATGAAGGTCTTCTTCGACATCATCACCAACCACACGGCCGACGTCCTCGGCTACCCGGACTCGGCGTACGTCGACAACGCCGGGAGTCGATCGGTGCCGTACGTGAGCAAGGCCGACCGGCCGTACACCGACGTCAACGGCACGCCCTTCGACGACCGGGACTACGCCACCGGCGGCAACGGCTTCCCCGACGTGGACCTCACGTCGTTCCCGTACACCCCCACGTTCCTCTCCGAAGCGGACCGGACCGCCAAGACCCCGGCCTGGCTCAACGACCCGACGATGTACCACAACCGCGGCACCTCCACGTTCTCCGGCGAGAACAGCCTGTACGGCGACTTCCCCTCCGGGGACAAGTCGGCGCTGGACGACCTCTGGACCGAGCGGCCTGCCGTCGTGAAGGGCATGGAGGACATCTACAAGGCCTGGGTCGACTTCGGGATCGACGGCTTCCGGATCGACACCGTCAAGCACGTCAACATGGGCTTCTGGCAGCAGTTCGCGCCGGCGATCCAGCAGGAGGCCGGCCGGATCGGGAACGACGACTTCTTCTCCTTCGGTGAGGTGTACGACTCCAGCGCCGAGGTCATGTCGCAGTACACGACGACCGGTCGGCTGCCGGCAACGCTGGACTTCGGCTTCCAGGACCGCTCCCGCAGGTTCGACCAGGGCAAGCGCACCAGCGACCTGGCCGACTTCTTCGCCAACGACGACTACTTCACCGACAGCGACAGCAACGCCTACCAGCTCCCCACGTTCCTGGGTAACCACGACATGGGCCGGGTCGGGTACTTCATCCGGACCGACCACGCCACGGCGGCGCCGTCCGAGCTGTTGCGCCGCGACCAGCTCCTGCACTCATTGATGTACCTGACCCGCGGCCAGCCGGTCGTGTACTACGGCGACGAGCAGGGCTTCGTCGGAGACGGGGGCGACCAGGACGCCCGCCAGGACATGTTCGCCAGCGAGGTCGCCAGCTACAACGACGACCCGATGATCGGCACCCGGGCCACGGGAAGCCGGAACCGCTACGACCGCGGCGCCGCGATGTACCGCTACGTCCGGGACCTCGCGAAGCTCGTGCAGCGGAACCCGGCTCTGCAGGACGGAGCGCAGATCCAGCGCTTCTCCGAGGGGCAGGCGGGCGTGTTCGCCGTGAGCCGGATCGATCGGTCCAAGAAGGTCGAGTACGTCGTGGCGCTGAACAACTCCAGCGATCCGCGCCAGGTGGACGTGCCGACCTACTCGGCGGGGATGCGGTTCGAGGGTCTGTGGCCGAAGCACACTCGGACGGTACGGTCCGGCAGCGACCGGACCATCTCGGTCACCGTGCCGCCTCTGTCCGCACGGGTGTGGAAGGCGGCCGCTCCACTGGCCGCCCGCGGCTCCGCCCCCGGTATCTCCTTCACGTCGCTCGAGGCCGGCAGCAACATCGGCGAGCGCGCCGAGATCGGCGTCACCCCCGGCTCGGACGCGTTCAGCCAGGTGTCGTTCGCCTACCGGCCGTACGGCACGGCGGACTGGACCTACCTCGGCACCGACGACAACGCCCCGTACCGCGTCTTCCACGACGTCTCGGGGCTGCCCCGCGGGACGATGGTCGAGTACCGGGCCGTGCTCAAGGACTCGTCCGGGAACCTCTCGGCGACCGCCACGATCGGGGTCGTCGGCGATCCCAAGCCGGTGGCGGAGCCTCCGGTGACCTCGGTCACCGTTCCGGGTGACTTCAACAGCGAGATCGGCTGCTCGGGCGACTGGGCGCCGGACTGCCCTGCGGCGCACCTCTCCCTCGGAGCGGACGGCCTGTGGACCGGGTCGTTCAGCATCCCGGCGGGCGGCTGGCAGTTCAAGATCGCGATCAACGACTCGTGGGACGTCAACTACGGGGCCGGCGGGGTGCGGAACGGGGGGAACATCAGCCTGAACCTGGCCGAAACCACCACCGTGTCGTTCTCCTACGACCCGGAGACGCACGTCGTCACCACGGTTCCTGCCTCGGGGTGAGCCCGCCGTGGCCCGGGCGCCGGCTCGGTTTTGACCGGTTCCGGAGCCGGACGGTAGTCTGCGAGGTCGTTGTGCCCACCCGTCGGGTGGCGGCACGAGCCAGACGGAACCATCCCGATCCACCCGATCGACCCCGATCGACCCGACCGACAACGAGAAGGCCTCAGCGTGCGCACGTACAGCCCCAAGCCCGGCGACGTCCAGCGTCAGTGGCACGTCATCGACGCGACCGACGTCGTCCTCGGCCGGCTCGCCACCCAGGCGGCGACCCTCCTCCGGGGCAAGCACAAGCCGATCTACGCCCCGCACGTGGACACCGGCGACTTCGTCATCGTGATCAACGCCGACAAGGTCGCCCTCACCGGCAACAAGCGGGAGACCAAGCTGGCCTACCGCCACTCCGGCTTCCCGGGCGGGCTGTCGGCGATGCCGTACCGCGTGCTGCTGGAGAAGCACCCCGAGCGCGCGGTCGAGAAGGCCGTCAAGGGGATGCTCCCGCACAACAGCCTCGGCCGTTCCATGCTGAGGAAGCTCAAGGTGTACGCCGGCCCGGAGCACCCGCACCAGGCGCAGGGGCCGACCCCGTTCGAGATCACCCAGGTCGCGCAGTAACCGCGCCGGACCTTCCCGAGACATCGACAGAGAAGAAGCTGAGAGACACCGTGTCCACACCCACCGACGGGACCGCCACCACCGACGAGGCCACCGAGTCGGTGCCCGAGACCTTCACGACGGAGTCGTCGGCGGAGACCTTCACCTCCGTCACGCCGCGTGAGATCGTCACCGCCCCCGGCGCAGCCACCGGTCGCCGCAAGCAGGCGATCGCCCGGGTCCGGCTGGTGCCGGGCAGTGGCCGCTGGGTCGTCAACGGCAAGGCGCTCGACGTCTACTTCCCGAACAAGGTCCACCAGCAGCTGGTGAACGACCCGTTCGTGACCCTCGGTGCCGAGGAGCGCTTCGACGTCGTCGCCCGCATCCACGGCGGCGGCAGCTCGGGCCAGGCCGGCGCCCTGCGCCTGGCGATCGCCCGTGCGCTCAACGAGATCGACGAGGACGGCAACCGGCCCTCGCTCAAGCGGGCCGGCTTCCTCACGCGTGACCCCCGGGTCAAGGAGCGCAAGAAGTACGGTCTGAAGAAGGCCCGCAAGGCGCCGCAGTACAGCAAGCGCTGACGGGCACCGCGCAGCGCGTGGGACGGATCTTCGGCACCGACGGGATACGAGGCCTGGCCAACCGGGACCTCACGGCCGAGCTCGCCCTCGACCTGTCGGTGGCGGCTGCCCACGTCCTGGGTGACGTCGGGGCCTTCGAGGGTCACCGCCCGACGGCTGTCGTCGGGCGGGACCCGCGGGCGTCGGGGGAGTTCCTCTCGGCGGCCGTCGTCGCCGGGCTGGCCAGCGCCGGTGTCGACGTCCTCGACGTCGGCGTCCTGCCCACGCCTGCGGTGGCGTTCCTCACCGCCGACCTGGGCGCCGACCTGGGTGCGGTCATCTCGGCCAGCCACAACCCGATGCCCGACAACGGGCTGAAGTTCCTGGCCCGCGGGGGGCACAAGCTCGCCGACGAGCTCGAGGACGCCATCGAGGGCAGGCTGCGCGAGCCCTGGCTGCGGCCGACCGGGACGGCCGTCGGCCGGGTCCGGCAGGACGGCACCGCCGGCGAGCGCTACGTCGACCACCTGCTGACGACGTTGCCGCACCGGCTCGACGGGCTCACCGTCGTGCTCGACTGCGCTCACGGCGCGGCCCACCTGGTCGCTCCCGAGGTGCTGCGCCGGGCGGGCGCGGAGGTCATCGCGATCGGCGACCGGCCTGACGGGCTCAACATCAACGACGGCTACGGCTCCACCCACCTCGACCGCCTGCGCGAGGCGGTGCGCACCCACGGGGCCCATGCCGGGATCGCCCTGGACGGCGACGCCGACCGCTGCCTCGCAGTCGACGCGCGCGGCGAGGTCGTCGACGGCGACCAGATCCTGGCGATCCTCGCGCTCTCGCTGCGCGAGTCCGGACACCTCCCGCACGACACGGCAGTGGTGACGGTCATGTCCAACCTCGGGTTCCGGCTCGCGATGGCCCGTGAGGGCGTACGGGTCGTCGAGACCGGTGTGGGGGACCGCTACGTCCTCGAGGCGATGAAGGCCGGCGGCTTCGGTCTCGGCGGCGAGCAGTCCGGGCACGTGATCATCTCCGAGTACGCGACCACCGGCGACGGCACGCTGACCGCCGTGCAGCTGCTCTCCCGGCTGGCCTCCACCGGCAAGCCGCTCGAGGAGCTGGCCGCCGTGATGGACCGGCTGCCGCAGGTGCTGGTCAACGTCCGCGGTGTCGACCGGGCCGGCGTCGACGGCTGCGCGCCGCTGCAGGATGCGGTCCGCACCGCCGAGGCCGAGCTGGGCGACACCGGCCGGGTGCTGCTGCGGCCGAGCGGGACCGAGCCGGTGGTGCGGGTCATGGTCGAGGCACCGGAGAAGGCGCAGGCCGACGCGGTCGCGGCACGGCTGGCCGAGGTCGTGCAGGCCGAGCTCGCCCTGTAGGACTGCCGCCCCGACGCGCACCTCGCCGATGGGCCGTCCTGCTGCGAGGTCAGAGCTTGCGCAGCCGGAGCCGCCGGACCGCGTGGTCCGGTCCCTTCTCCAGGACGAGCGTCGCGCGCCCGCGGGTCGGCAGGATGTTCTGCGCGAGGTTGGGCTCGTTCACCTCGGCCCAGATGGACAGGGCGGTCTCGCGGGCCTCGGTGTCGGAGAGGTCGGCGTACCGCCGGAAGTACGACGCCGGGTCGGCGAACGCGGTGCGGCGCAGCCGCAGGAAGCGCTCGACGTACCAGCGGCGCACGTCGGCGGTGGCGGCGTCGACGTAGACCGAGAAGTCGAAGTAGTCCGAGACGCTCATCCGGCTGCGGCCGTCGGCGCGCGGGCGGGGCGGCTGCAGGACGTTGAGTCCCTCGACCACCAGCACGTCGGGCCGGCGCACCATCACCGTCTCGCCGGGGACGACGTCGTAGCCGAGGTGGGAGTAGACCGGCGCGGCCACCTCCGGCTCGCCGGACTTCACCGCGGCGAGGAAACGCAGCAAGGCCCGCTGGTCGTAGGACTCCGGGAAGCCCTTGCGGCCGAGGATGCCGCGCCGCTCCAGCTCGGCGTTGGGCAGCAGGAACCCGTCCGTGGTGACCAGGGAGACCCGCGGGTGGTGCGGCCAGCGGGCCAGCAGCTCGCGCAGCACCCGCGCAGTCGTGCTCTTCCCGACCGCGACGCTGCCCGCGACCCCGATGACGAACGGCACCCGGGCCGACTTCTCACCCAGGAACGTCGAGGTCGCCAGGTGCCGCTCGTGGGCGGCGGTGACCTGCAGGCTGAGCAACCGGGAGAGCGGCAGGTAGACGTCCGCCACCTCGTCGAGGTCGATGGTCTCGCCCAGCCCGCGCAGCCGGGACAGGTCGTCGTCGTCCAGTGTCAGCGGGGTCGTGTCGCGCAGCGTGCTCCAGCGCTCCCGGTCGATCTTCAGGTACGGCGAGAGCGCGGGCGGGGTCGGCGCGGGACCGCCCGACGCCGGGGCTGAGGGCTGGCTCACGGCCGATACCCTGTCACCCATGTGCGGCATCGTGGGTTACGTCGGTGAGCAGTCGGCCCTCGGGGTCGTGATCGAGGGCCTGCGACGCCTCGAGTACCGCGGCTACGACTCGGCCGGCGTCGCCCTGATCACCGACGGCAAGCTCGCCACCGAGAAGAAGGCCGGCAAGCTGGCCAACCTCGAGGCCGCCCTGGCCGAGAACCCGCTCGCTGCGGCCACGACCGGCATGGGCCACACCCGCTGGGCCACCCACGGTGCCCCGAACGACCGCAACGCGCACCCGCACCTCGACTGCACCGGCTCGGTCGCCGTCATCCACAACGGCATCATCGAGAACTTCGCGGCGTTGCGCGCCGAGCTCGAGGAGCGGGGCCACACCCTCACCAGCGAGACCGACACCGAGGCGGTCGCGCACCTGCTCGAGGAGGAGTCCCGCGCCGGTGACGACGGCGTCGTCGACCTCGCCACGGCGATGCGCCGGGTCTGCCTGCGCCTGGAGGGCGCCTTCACCCTGGTCGCCACCCACGTGGACGCCCCGGACGTCGTCGTCGGCGCCCGCCGCAACTCGCCGCTGGTCGTGGGCCGCGGTGACGGCGAGAACTTCCTGGCCTCCGACGTCGCCGCGTTCATCGCGCACACGCGCGAGGCGACCGAGCTCGGCCAGGACCAGGTGGTCGAGGTCCGCCGCGACGGCGTGACCGTCACCGGCTTCGACGGCAGCCCGGCCGAGACCCACGACTACCACGTCGACTGGGACCTGTCCGCCGCGGAGAAGGGCGGCTACGACTACTTCATGCTCAAGGAGATCGACGAGCAGCCACGGGCAGTGGCCGACACCATGCTGGGCCGGCTGGACGAGGACAACCGACTCGTCCTGGACGAGATGCGGCTGTCCGACGACGACCTGCGAGAGATCGACAAGATCATCGTCATCGCGTGCGGCACCGCGTTCCATGCCGGTCTGGTCGCGAAGTACGCCATCGAGCACTGGACCCGCATCCCGTGCGAGGTGGAGCTCGCCTCCGAGTTCCGCTACCGCGACCCGGTGCTGACCCGCTCGACGCTGATCGTCGCGATCTCCCAGTCCGGCGAGACCATGGACACCCTGATGGCGCTGCGCCACGGCCGGGAGCAGAAGGCCAAGGTCCTCGCGATCTGCAACACCAACGGCTCCACCATCCCGCGCGAGTCCGACGCCGTGCTCTACACGCACGCCGGGCCCGAGGTGGCGGTCGCCTCCACCAAGGGCTACCTGACCCAGATCGTCGCCTGCTTCCTCGTGGGGCTCTACCTCGCCCAGGTGCGCGGGACCAAGTACGGCGACGAGATCGCCGAGGTGGTCGACGACCTGCGCGCCATGCCGGAGAAGATGCAGACGGTGCTCGACTCGCTCGACCCGGTCCGCGCGCTGGCCCGCGAGCTCGCCGGCGCGACCTCGGTGCTCTTCCTCGGCCGGCACGTGGGCTACCCGACCGCGCTCGAGGGAGCTCTCAAGCTCAAGGAGCTCGCGTACATGCACGCCGAGGGCTTCGCCGCCGGCGAGCTCAAGCACGGTCCGATCGCGCTGCTCGAGGAGGGCGTGCCGGTGATCACCGCGGTGCCGTCGCCACGTGGTCGCAGCGTGCTGCACGACAAGGTGGTGTCCAACCTCCAGGAGGTGCGGGCCCGCGGCGCGCGGAACATCGTGATCGCCGAGGAGGGCGACACGGACGTGGAGCCGCACGCCGACCTGATCATCCGCATCCCGCAGTCGCCGACCCTGCTCCAGCCGCTGCTGTCGACCATCCCGCTGCAGGTGTTCGCCTGCGAGATGGCCACCGCCCGGGGCCATGACGTCGACCAGCCGCGCAACCTCGCCAAGTCCGTCACGGTCGAGTAGCCACCGCGGCTCCAGATCGTCGTCGCTGCGCGCCGCACCGGCAACGGGGTGCCGGCCGGCCGAGCGACGGGCCTTGCTGACCTCTTTCTCCCGCTTCGTCCGTGGCCTAGGGTGCACAAGGAATCCTGTACACCAAGCACGGGGCAGAGGAGATCGAGCGCGCATGGCTGAGATGGACCGTAGGAACTTCCTCACCAGGGCCGCCGTCGTGGCCGGTGGAGCCGCCGCGAGCGGACCGATCGTCGGGCTGACCGCGGGCGGCGCCGAGGCGTCGGGCGGGCACCGGCACGGTCACAAGCACCGCCGCCGATCGCGCGACTACGGGCCGATCAGTGCGAAGCCTGACCTGCTGGACAACCAGCCGAGGCTCGCGCTCCCGGAGGGCTTCTCCTACCGGTCCTTTGCTCTGACCGGCTCGACGACGGACGACGGGGCCGTCATCCCGAGGAAGCCGGACGGCTCTGGTGCCTTCCGCGGCCGGCACGGCCGGACGATCCTGCTGCGCAACCACGAGATCGGGAACGCCGCCCCGCTGTTCGGCGGCCCGGGCGCGAGCAGCGACTACGACACCGCCACCGGCGGCGGGGTGGTCGGGCTCGAGGTCACCCAGCACGGTCACCTGGTGCGCAGCTGGGTGGCGTTGAACGGCACCATGAGCAACTGCGCGGCGGGCATCACCCCCTGGGGCACCCTCCTCAGCAACGAGGAGAGCGTCAACGGGCCGGACGTCGGCAACGACTTCACCGGCAGCGACAACTCGGTGCTCGCCGAGAAGCACGGCTACCTCTACGAGGTGCCGACCGACGGAGGTGCGCCGAACGGCCCGATCAGGAGCGCGGGCCGGTTCGCGCACGAGGGCTCCGTGGTGGACCCGCACGACGGCACGGTCTACATGACCGAGGACGACTTCGCCTTCCCGTCCGGCTTCTACCGGTACCGGTCGCCCGGCAACCCCCGCAGCCGCAAGCGCCTGCGCGACGGCGGCCGGTTGCAGATGCTCGCGATCGTCGGCGACCCGAACCGTGACTTCACCGGTCACGTCGCGAACGGCAGCCGGTTCCGGACCCGGTGGGTCGACATCGACGACCCGGACCCCACGTTCCCGGCCGGCACCACCAACGACCAGGCCATCCGGGCGGTCGCCGACCAGGGCCTGGCGCAGGGCGCCTGCTTCTTCTCCCGGCTCGAGGGTGCGGTCTGGAGCCACGGCGCTGTGTGGTTCACCTCCACCCAGGGCGGGGAGTCCCACGGCATCGCCAAGGGTGGTCTGGGCCAGGGCGAGGGCCAGGTCTGGGCCTACGAGCCGCGCTCGCGGACGCTGACGATGGTCTACGAGTCGCCCGGCCCCGACACGCTCGACATGCCCGACAACATCGGGGTCAGCCCGCACGGCACGTTCGTCCTGTGCGAGGACGGCAACGACTCCACCCAGTACCTGCGCGGCCTGACCCCGCGGGGGGACATCTTCGACTTCGCGAAGAATGTCACCGCGATGGACGCCAAGGAGGAGTTCGCCGGGGCGGTGTGGAGCCAGAACGGCCACACCCTGTTCGTCAACCTGCAGATGAGCAAGGAGCCGGCCCGGACCTTCGCCATCTGGGGACCCTGGCAGCACGGGGCGTTCTGACCCGACCAGTCGACATGTCGGACCCGCGCGGCCTCTGGTCGCGCGGGTCTGACATCTCCGCACCGACGTGCGAGGCTGGCGCCGTGATCATCGGTGTCGGCATCGACGTCGTCGACGTCGAGCGGTTCACCCAGGCACTGGCCCGCACCCCGCGCCTGGCCGGACGGCTGTTCACCGACGCCGAGCAGCAGCTGCCGCCGGCCTCGCTCGCGGCCCGGTTCGCCGCCAAGGAGGCGCTGGCCAAAGCCCTCGGGGCGCCGGTCGGGCTGCGCTGGCTGGACGCCGAGGTGCACCGGAACCAGGACGGCCGGCCGCACCTCACGGTCACCGGCACCGTCGCGGCCCGGGCCGAACATCTCGGCGTCCGCTCCACCCACCTGTCGCTGAGCCACGACGCCGGGATCGCCTCGGCCGTCGTGGTGGTGGAGGGCTGACCGGTGCGCCCGGCCTACGACGCCGGCACGGTGCGGGCTGCGGAGCAGCCGCTGCTGGACAGCCTCCCCGAGGGTGCCTTGATGGCGCGGGCCGCGGCCGGGCTGGCCCGGGTCTGCGCGGCGATGCTGGACGGCGTCTACGGCGCCCGGGTGCTGCTCCTCGTGGGTGCCGGCAACAACGGCGGCGACGCCCTCTACGCCGGTGCCGCGCTCGCGGCCCGCGGCGCCCGGGTGGACGCGCTGCTGCTGGTCGAGGAGGTGCACCCCGCCGGCCTCGCCGCGCTCGTCCGCGCCGGGGGACGCCGCTGCACTGACCTGCCTGCCGACCTCGACGCGGTCGACCTCGTGGTCGACGGCATCCTCGGCCTCGGCGGCCGCGGCGGGTTGCGCGAGCCGGCGGCCGACGTCGTTCGCCGCCTCCCGGACCACTCCCCCGTCGTGGCGGCCGACCTGCCCAGCGGCGTCGACGCCTCGACCGGTGAGGTCGACGGAGTCGCGGTTACCGCCGACGTGACCGTGACGTTCGGCGCGCTGAAGACCGGGCTGCTCGTCGACCCCGGCGCCGGACACGCCGGCGTGGTGGAGCTCGTGGACATCGGGCTCGCCCTGCCGCCGGCCGACGTCGAGGTGCTGCAGGCCGCTGACGTCGCGGACCTGCTGCCGCGGCCGGACCGTGAGTCGGACAAGTACCGCCGCGGCGTCCTCGGCGTCGCCGCGGGCTCGGCGCAGTACACCGGTGCGGCCGTGCTCTGCGTCGGTGCGGCCGTCCGGTCGGGTGCAGGCCTGGTGCGCTACGTCGGTGCCGACGAGGCGGCCGCCCAGGTGCGCGCCCGCTGGCCGGAGGTCGTCGTCGGCACCGGCCGGGTGCAGGCGTGGACGGTCGGGTCGGGGGGCGGCGAGGACGCCGCGACCCGGCTGGAGCGCGCGGCGGGCGACGGCGTCCCGATGGTCGTGGACGCGGACGCGCTGGCCGCGGTGCGCGACCACCGGGACCCGGGCCTGCCCGTGCTGCTCACGCCGCACGCCGGCGAGCTGGCCCGGCTCACCGGCGCGGAGCGGGCCGACGTCGAGGCTCGGCGACTGCACCACGCCCGGGCCGCTGCCCGGGAGCTCGGCGCCGTGGTGCTGCTCAAGGGCTCGACCACCGTCGTGGCCCGGCCGGACGGCCGGGTCCGGGTGAACCCCACAGGCACCTCCGCGCTGGCCACGGCCGGATCGGGCGACGTCCTGGCCGGGTCTGTGCGGGGCCCTGCTGGCCGGGGGCCTCGACCCCTTCGACGCAGGCTCGTGCGGGGCCTGGCTGCACGGCCTGGCCGGGCGGATCGCGTCCTCGGCCGGGCGCGCGGTGTCGGCCGGGGACGTGCTGGACGCGATCCCGAGCGCCTTCGGTCGTGTCCTGGCGCCGGGTGCCACCGCGGGGGTTGGCAGACTGGAGGCGTGAGCACACCGCAGCGGATCGCCCGCCGACGCCCCCGTTCCGGCGGGCACCCCGCGTGAGCCGCGCGCACGCCGTCGCCCGGGTCGACCTGGGCGCCATCCGCGCCAACGTGGCCGCGCTGCGGGGGCGGACCACGGCCGAGGTCCTCGCGGTCGTCAAGGCCGACGGCTACGGGCACGGTCTGCTCCCCGCGGCACGGGCGGCCGTCGAGGGCGGCGCGACCTGGCTCGGCACGGCCCTGGTCGGTGAGGCACTGGAGATCCGGGCCGCCGGCCTCACGTCGCCGCGCGTCCTGGCCTGGCTGATCGGACCGGGCGAGCAGTGGGCCGACGCACTGCGGGCCGACGTGGACGTCTCGGTCAGCGCGCGCTGGGCGCTGGACGAGGTCGTCGCGGCAGCGGCAGCGACCGGCCGGACCGCGCGGGTGCACCTCAAGGTCGACAGCGGTCTGACCCGCGGGGGTGCCGCGCTGGCCGACTGGCCCGACCTGGTCGTCGCGGCGCGCAAGGCCGAGGCCGACGGGTCGGTCGCCGTCGTCGGCGTGTGGTCGCACTTCGCCTACGCCGACGCGCCCGGCCACGAGACGATCGCCCGGCAGGCGGCTGTCTTCCGGGAGGCCGTCGCGCACGCCGAAAGCGCCGGCCTGCGGCCGGAGGTGCGGCACCTCGCGAACTCGGCCGCGACGCTGACGGCCCCGGACCAGCACTTCGACCTGGTCCGGCCCGGCCTGGCCGTCTACGGGCTCTCACCGGTGCCGGACGTCGCCGGTCCCGAGCACTACGGGCTGCGTCCGGCCATGACGCTGGCGGCGGGGCTGGTGCTCGTCAAGCGGGTGCCCGCGGGCAGCGGGGTGAGCTATGGGCACATCTACACCACCGAGCGCGAGACCACGGTCGGGCTGGTCCCGCTCGGGTACGCCGACGGCGTCCCGCGGGCGGCCGGCAACGTCGGGCCGGTGCGCGCTGCCGGCCGGAACCGGACCATCGCCGGCCGGGTCTGCATGGACCAGTTCGTGCTCGACCTGGGGGACGACCCGGCCGCGGCCGGCGACGAGGTGGTGCTCTTCGGCGACGGCGCAGACGGCGGCCCGACCGCGCAGGACTGGGCGGCGGCCACCGGCACGATCTCCTACGAGATCGTCGCCAGGGTCGGTCCACGGGTGCCCCGGGTCTACGTCGACGGCGACCGACCCGTACCCGGGGAGGCGTCGTGACCTCGGTGCCCACCTGGGGCAAGCGGGCGGCGGTCGTGGCCGGTGCGGCCGGCGTGGTCGCCGCGGGGGCGGCTGTCGGCCTGGCGGCCGAGCGCTACGCCGTCGGCCGCTCGTTCCGCCGGGTCGAGGACCGCGGCGCAGCGGAGCCGTTCGGGCAGCTGCGCGGCACGGTGGTCCCGGTGACGGCGTCGGACGGCGTGCCGCTGCGGGTCGAGGTCGAGGGGCTGGCGGTCGGGTCCCGCCGTACCCCCACGGTGACGGTCGTGTTCTGCCACGGGCTCGCGCTCAACCAGGACAGCTGGCACTACCAGCGGCGCGACCTCGCCGACATCGCCGAGAACGGCGGGCGGCTGGTGTTCTGGGACCAGCGCGGGCACGGCCGGTCGGGGCGCGGGGACACGGCGCACGCCACCATCGACCAGCTCGGCCGGGACCTCTACTCGGTGCTCCGGGCGACGGCGTCGAAGGGCCCGGTCGTCCTGGTCGGTCACTCGATGGGCGGCATGACCGTGATGGCGCTGGCCGAGCAGCACCCGGAGATGTTCGGCGACCGGGTGGTCGCGGTCGCGCTGATCGCCTCCTCCCCCGGGCGGCTGGCCGAGGTGACCTTCGGCGTCCCGGCGGCGGCCGGGCGGGCGCTGAGGCGGGCCGCGCCCAAGGCGCTCGCCGCGCTGAACCGGCGGCCGGCGCTGGTCGCGCACAGTCGCTCGCTCGGCGCGGACATCGAGTTCGTGCTGACCAAGCGGTTCTCCTTCGCCACCGACGTGCCCCCGTCGCTGGTGCTGTTCGCGTCCCGGATGCACGACGCCACGCCGCTGGACGTCATCGCCGAGCTGTTCCCGGCGTTCGACGCCCACGACAAGCTGGCCGCCCTCGACGTCCTGAACGGGCTCGAGACCCTCGTGCTCGGCGGCGAGCAGGACCGGATGACCCCGGCCGCGCACAGCCGGGAGATGGTCGACCGCATCCCGGGCGCGGAGCTGGTGATCCTGCCCGACGCGGGTCACCTGGTGATGCTCGAGCACCACGACGTGGTCACCGACCACCTGCGTGACCTGGTCGAGCGGGCGCTGCGGCACCGCGCGGCCTCCGCGTGACGACCGTCGACCCGGTCGCTGCGGCGGCGCTGGCCACGTCGTGGGACGACCTGGTCCGGAGGGTGCAGGGCTGCGTCGCCTGCGACGAGCTGGCCGTCTCCCGCACCCGGGTGGTCGCTGGCCAGCGGCCGCCCGGCGCCGAGGTGCTGCTGGTCGGCGAGGCGCCGGGCGCGCAGGAGGACGAGACGGGCGTGCCGTTCGTCGGGAGGTCCGGGCAGCTGCTCGACGAGCTGCTCGCGGTCGCCGGGCTGCGGCGCGAGCAGGTGGCGGTCGCCAACGTCCTCAAGTGCCGGCCGCCGGGCAACCGGACCCCGCGCCGGGCCGAGGTGGCGCGGTGCCGGCCCTGGCTGTCGCGCCAGCTGGAGCTGGTCGACCCGCGCGTCGTCGTAGCCCTGGGCAGCACCGCGGCAGCGTGGTTCTTCGGCCCGTCGGCCCGGATCGGCGAGCTCCGCGCGCGCAGCCTGGTCGAGCCGTTGTCCTACGACGGCCGCCCGCTCCTGGTCACCTACCACCCGTCGGCGGCGATCCGGTTCGGCCCGCGCGGCGAGCCCATCGCCGCTCTCCGTGCCGACCTGTCGCGGGTGGCCGGTCTCCTGGCCCAGGGAGGGTGAGCGTGCTGGAGGTCGAGCTGCTCACCGCAGAGGACACCACGGGCCTGGGGCGTCGCCTGGCGAGCGTGCTGCGGCCCGGTGACCTGATACTGCTGTCCGGCGAGCTCGGTGCCGGGAAGACCACCCTCACCCGCGGCATCGGCGAGGGCCTCGGGGTGCGCGGCACCGTCACGTCCCCGACCTTCGTCATCGCCCGGTGGCACCCGTCGCTGACGGGCGGGCCGGCGCTGGTGCACGTCGACGCCTACCGGATCGGCTCACTGGCCGAGGTGGACGACCTCGACCTGGACGCGTCCCTCGAGGAGTCGGTGACCGTCGTGGAGTGGGGAGAGGGGAAGGTCGAGGGCCTGTCCGGCGACCGGCTGGAGGTGACCCTGCACCGGGGCAGCGACGAGTCCGACGAGAGCCGCACGGCCACGGTCCGGGCGGTCGGTGACCGGTGGTCCGGCGTCGACCTCGGGCCGCTCGCGGGCTGACCTGTTCACGATTCGCTACCGGCGTAGCGACGCGTGAGGCGGTCCCCGCCGAGGCGCGCGAGGCTGCCTGTGCAGGAGGTGGTCGCGATGACCGAGCCGGTGGGAACGGGGGATTCGGCGCTGGACGCCTACTCGCGGGTCGTCGTGTCCGTCGCGGAGGCGCTGCGGCCCCGGGTGGCGTCGCTGGTCGTCGAAGCCGTGCTGCGCGGAGCCCGTCAGGTCCGCGGTGCCGGGTCCGGGGTCGTCTTCACCGGCGACGGGCACCTGCTCACCAACGCGCACGTCGTGGCGCAGTCGGTCGGCGGGCAGGCCGCCTTCCAGGACGGCACCGGCAGCAGCTTCGAGGTCCTGGGCGCCGACCCGCTCTCGGACCTCGCGGTGGTGCGCGTCGCCGGGCCGACCCCGCCGCCCGCCGTCCTGGGTGATGCGGCGGACCTGCGGGTTGGGCAGCTGGTCGTGGCGGTCGGCAACCCCCTGGGGCTGGCCGGCAGCGTCACCGCCGGCGTCGTCAGCGCCGTCGGGCGGTCGCTGCCCACCCGGGACGGCTCGGCGGCGCGCGTCGTGGAGGACGTGATCCAGACCGACGCCGCGCTCAACCCGGGCAACTCAGGCGGCGCCCTGGCGACGTCGGACGGCGCCGTGGTCGGCATCAACACGGCGGTCGCCGGCATCGGGGTCGGCCTGGCCGTCCCCGTCAACGCCACGACCCGGCGCATCGTCGCCGCGCTGATGTCCGAGGGCCGGGTGCGGCGCGCCTACCTGGGCCTGGTGATGGCCCCCGCGCCGGTGCCGCCGCGCGTCGCCGAGCGCACCGGGCAGCGCAGCGCCGTGCGTCTGGCCGATGTCATCTCGGGCAGTCCTGCCGACCGGGCCGGGCTGCGAGCGGGCGACGTGCTGCTCACCGTCTCCGGCGTCCCCGTCACGTCCGCGACCGAGCTGCAGCGGTGGATGTTCGCCGAGGCGATCGGCCGCCCGCTGGCGCTGACCGTGCTGCGCAACGGTGCGCTCGTCGACGTCATCGCCGAACCGGTCGAGCTCACCGCCGGCCCGCCCCGGCGCTGACCTGGCTGCGCCGGCTCCGGCCGGCTGCTGGACGAACCCCTTGGCGGAAAATCGACGGTGTCGGGCCCGGACGAGGTCTCCCGCCGTGCGGTCGCCACCGTCCACACTCGACTCGACGTCGATGGCGTGGAGGTGACGATGACCGGGAGTCCCGTGGGGTTCGTCGGGCTGGGCGTGATGGGTCAGCCGATGGGGCTGAACCTGGCTCGTGCCGGCGTGCCACTGGTGGTGTGGAACCGGACGGCTGCCCGGCTCGAGCCGCTTGTCGCAGCCGGCGCCGAGGTGGCGTCGTCCGTCGACGACGTGCTCGCGCGGGCGTCGACGGTGCTCTTCATGATGGCCAACGGGGACGTGCTCGACGAGGTCCTCGGTCGGGGGACGCCGGCCTTCGGTCGCCGGGTCGCACGGCACCTCGTCGTCCACATGGGCACGACGTCCCCGGAGTACTCCCTGGCGCTGGCGGCTGACGTCCGTGCCGCCGGTGGCCGCTACGTCGAGGCGCCGGTCAGCGGGTCCCGCGGGCCGGCGGAGGCGGCCGAGCTGGTCGGGATGCTGGCCGGTGCCCCCGAGGACCTCGACGTGGTGCGGCCTCTCGTCGCAGCCACCTGCCGCGAGACCTTTGACTGCGGCGAGGTGCCGGCGGCCCTGATGACCAAGCTGTCGGTGAACCTGTACCTCATCACCACGGTCGTCGGTCTCGCGGAGTCGGCCCACTTCGCCGAACGACACGGCGTCGACCTGGCCACGTTCCGAGCGGTCATCGACGCCGGCCAGATGTCCAGCACCATCTCGCGCGCCAAGCTGCCGATGCTGGTCTCCGGCGAGTTCCCGGTCGCCGCCGCACTCTCGGACGTGCTCATGAACAGCAGGCTCGTCGCCGACGCGGCCAGAGCCAGCGGCACCGCGGCCCCGCTGATGGCGGCGTCCGAGGAGCTGTTCGCCGAGGCCGAGGCGATGGGCCTCGGCGGTCAGGACATGGCCGCCGTCGTCCACGCCATCGCGCAACGGGACCGCCCGTAGCGGCACGTCGGTGGCGCGATCAGTCAGTGGCCCGTCGCGCCGGGTTCGATACCGTGCATCCGATGTCGCTCTCACCACAGAGGTGGCCTGTGACTGAACCCGATCCGATCGCTCGCTTCGATGGAAAAACCATCAGCTACACATATGACAACGGCTGGGCCTTCAGCAATACGTTCGAGGGCCACATTCGCGTCACCGACACCCCCCGTCGAGGTGAGTTGCGCGAGCCAGTGCAGATCCGAGAGATCCGCCCCGACGTCTTTCTCGTTTCATGGATCGACGGGGAGATGGGATTGCTCGCTCAGATCATCGATCTCGAGAACGACACGGTCCTCGCCACCATCCCATCTGAAGATGAACCCAGCCGCACTGAAATCATCACTGCCACGATCTCCAGCTTCGACGGCTGACCCTGCTCGCAATCCGGCTCTGCGGAGCCGCGTGCGCACTTTGGCCCGGAGCCGGCATTACCGATGAGTTCGAGACGACCAGGTAAGGGAACCTGTCTGGCCTGCTTGTCGTCAGCGCCGTCGCCGAAGTCAGCGTCGCTACTCGGCGAAACCGCGCGATCGATCGTGTGGTCGACGGGGCCAGCGCCCGAATTGGACGTGTTGTCGGTGACCTTCTCGCACTGGTGGGCCGCCCACGTATCTGGGGTGCTTCGGCTCGGACTCGTCCGCCCGCGGCCGCTCGACCCGGCGGTGGGACGCAGTGGCTGGGGGCGCTCGTGCGACTGTGGCGCGTTACCTCTGGCGGCCAGGTCGATCGGGTCAGGGTCGATCGACGCGCCCGCACCTGTTGTCCCGAGCCGGAACAGCGCGCTCGGGCCTCTGGGCTACTTCGCGACCCGGTTGGTCGCGGCGTGCGCGGCTCACGCGTCGCGGCTGCGTGCGCCTGCCCCGTGGACCTTGCGGGCTGCGGCGCGTCTGGCGGCAGAAGAAGACGATTCTGAAAGCCAATTCGATCATTCAAGTCGCCACTGACGACAGCCCCAGCAAGCTGTCGACGCAGTTCGACACCAGGATGACCGCGCTGGGTAGGGCGATCGCCGCGACGACCATCCAGCCGCCGCACCGATCGACACGCAGTCGCGGACAGAACCCGCGCGTCAGATCAGGATCAGCCCCGTTAACGGCACCTATGCGCGGTCGTCACGCGTCTGCGCACTCGTCGTCTGACATCACAGGAGACCCTGCCCGCCGCCACTCCTGCACGAGCCGTTCACCCTCGACCGGGTTGTAGTACGACGCGGGCGCGACCGGGGTCAGAACCACGAGCAGTCTCTTCGCCGTCTTCCATGTCGGTGCGCCTACTTCCCGCCGAGGGCTGTCGGCTGTGAAGGTCACTTCAGACTGGCCACGTGCTGGTAGCACGTGCTCGTCAACGGCGACACGAACCTTTAGGTGCCTGCCGACCTCCGCGCTCGACAGGACTGTCGCCCAGACAACAAGGTCTGCACAACCGACGACACCGGCGGCCGAGGCAAGACCTGCTTCATCGGACTTGCCGGTGCCGGCGCACGCAGCAAGCATCAGCAGGGCTGTCCCGGCCAGAAGGGGCGCACGTCTCATGTCAATGGGATGCGGCATTCTCACGTTTGGTTCCATCCATGATCGACCACCACTCGAAGATGCCGGATCAGTTCGCTCGGGAGCGGCACCTACGCGCGGTTCACTCGATGTGGACGAGCACCAACGACGGCGCAACACCGTCGCAAGGCCTTGCGGGCGCCTATCGCGCCGTTGTGCCGTCGTTCGTGTTCGGGGCGGTCGCCAAGAAATGCCGGATACTCAGCGAGGGCAGGGGCCAGCGCCTTGTTCGCGGAGGTGATCGATGCCCTCGTGCTCAGTGTCGGCGTCGGCACGTGAGGGCGTGGAGCCGGAACCGGTGGTGCTGCCGCGGTCGCTGCTGGGGATCGATCGTCGGTGGCGGGACGAGCTGTGGGTGACCGTTCGCCGCGAGGACCACGCGCCAGCCCTGCCGGTGGACCTGCTGGTGGTGGAACTCGCACAGCAGGGCACCGTTGCCGAGGTCGGTCGGCCCGCCGTCGTCCCACTCGCGCTGGTGGTGCGCGTCGCAGGAGGCGGGTGACCGGTCGCAGCCCGGCGCCACGCACCCGCGGTCGCGCACCGTGAGGGCGCGGCGCTGGGCGGGCGTGAAGTCCCGGCGGGCCCGACCGAGGTCGAGGACCTGGGAGCGGCCGCCCAGCACGGCGGGCACGATGCCGGCGTCGCAGGCGAGTCGGCGGAGCTCGGCGGCCGACAGGGTTCCGCCGGAGTCGAGCAGCCCGGCACCGGCCACTGCCAGGCGGAGCGCGTCGAGGGTGGTGGTGACGGTCACCGTGACCCGGACCGGGCGCTCGGCCGCGGCACGGTCCGCGGCGCTGTAGTCCAGTACGTCGCGCAGCGTGGCGGCGAGGTGGTCGCCGCGGCGCTGGTCGCGCGGCCGGTCGTCCTCGAACCCGTCGGCCCCGGGGTGCGGAAGATCTGCCTGCTTCAGCCAGCCGGTGAGCAGCGGGGCGTCGACCGGGCGCAGGGTGAAGCGACCGCGCACCGACCCGTCGGGCAGCCGGCGCACGGTGAGCGTGTTGGTGTCGGCGCGCTGCGCCGCGATCTCGGCGGCCGCCAGCTCGCGAGCCACCGCTGCCGCATCGGCGGCGCTGTCGACGGACGGCGTGGACGTGAGGTGCTCGACGAGCTCCCGGCCGACGACCTGCAGGTCGCGTGGGTCGAGCAGATCCGCCTGGTCGACCAGCAGGTCGGCGGCGTCGGCCCGCTCGACGCTGCTGACCCCGTCGAGCCGGTCCACCTGGTCCAGGGTGTCGGCGATCACCGCTGCCTGCTCCGGCGTGACCCGTCCCGCCGCGAGTGCGTCGTGCACCGCAGGCTGTCCGAGCACCTGGTCGGCGGCGCGGAGCCGAGCGGTCGCCTGCCGGGCCGACCAGCGGAACCGGTCTCGCAGCCACCGCTCGGTGGAGGACGCCTTGGTGCGGTCCTTCAGGCAGCGGATCTCCGCCTCGCGGAGCAGCTCGGCGCGACGGGCCGCCAGCCGGGCCTCGCCGGCGACCAGGTCGTCGAGGCACTGCTCGATGGCGTCGTCGGACAGCTGCCAGGCAGGCAGCGCTTCCGGCCTTGCCATACTCGAACACATGTTCGAATACTACCGCATCAGGTCGACCGGAGATAGAGCAATAACCGTTGTGGGACAACGGATTTCGCCATCCACAGGTGTCCTTCGACGGCTCGACCGCAGACCGCGAAGGCACCCTCGAGGAGGCGTTGACGGCGCACCTCGGCGAGGTGGGACAGCAGGTCGCGGGTGGCTGGTTAGCCTTCGGACGTGCTGCTCGCCCTGGACACCGCGACGCCCGCGGTCACTGTCGCTCTCGCGGACGGCGAGCGGGTGCTGGCCGAGCGCACCACCGTCGACGCCCGCCGGCACGGCGAGCTGGTCGCCCCGGCGATCGCCGGGGTCCTCGCGGAGGCGGGTGTGGATCGGCGCGCACTGACCGCGATCGGGGTCGGGGTCGGGCCGGGACCGTTCACCGGGCTGCGGGTCGGGCTGGTCACCGCGCGCACCCTGGGCGCGGTGCTGGTGATCCCGGTCCTCGGCGTCTGCACGTTGGACGTCCTCGCGCTGGGCGCCGACCTCGACGAGGAGTTCCGGGTGGTCACCGACGCGCGTCGTCGCGAGGTGCACTGGGCGGCGTACCGGCCCGGAGCACCCGGCCCGGAGCGGGTCGACGGACCGTACGTCGCCGCACCGGCGGCGGTCGCCTGGGGCGGTCCGACCGTCGGCGCGGGCGCCGAGCTGTACGCCGACTCGTTCCCCGGTCACCGGCCACCGGTCCACCCCAGCGCTGCCGACCTCGCGCGCTGGGTGGCCCGCGGGCTGCCGACGTTGCCGCCGGACCCGCTCTACCTGAGGCGGCCGGACGCGGTGGAGCCGGGCGCGCGCAAGCCGGTGCTGTGACGTGAGCCCGACCCTGCGTCGCTTCCGCTGGTGGGACGTCGAGGAGGCCCACGCGCTGGAGACCGGGTTGTTCCCGGACGCCTGGTCGGTGGAGACGTTCTGGTCCGAGCTCGCGCACGTCCCCGAGACGCGGTACTACGTCGTCGCCGAGCAGGACGGTGCGCTCGTGGGCTACGGCGGGCTCGCGGTCAGCGGCGACCAGGCCGACGTCCAGACGGTCGCGGTCTCGCCCGCCGCCCAGGGCCGCGGCGTCGGCCGGCTGCTGCTCGACGACCTGGTGCGCGAGGCCCGACGGCGCCGGGCCGGAGAGGTGCTGCTGGAGGTGCGAGCCGAGAACGAGTCCGCCCTCGCCCTGTACCGTCGCGCTGGCTTCGAGCGGATCGCCGTGCGGCGGGGCTACTACCAGCCCGGGGGCACCGACGCGCTCGTCCTGCGGCTGCGGCTGACCCGCCGAGCACCGGCCGGGCACAACTAGGCTCCCCTCCCGTGACGCACCGCATCGCCATCGCGACCGCCGCCGAGTTCCCCGACCTCGACGAGGACGGCCCCGTCCTGCTGGCGGCACTGGCCGCGCGCGACGTCGTCGCGGAGCCGGCGGTGTGGACCGACCCGGACGTCGACTGGTCGTCGTACGACCTCGTCGTGGTGCGCTCGACCTGGGACTACCACGACCACCACGCCCAGTTCCTCGACTGGGCCGGCCGGGTGGAGGCCGTCACGCGTCTCGCCAACCCCGCCGACGTCCTCGCCTGGAACACCACGAAGACCTACCTGCGCACCCTGCAGGAGGCAGGCCTGCCCGTCGTGCCGACCGAGTGGCTCGACCCGGGCGACGTCTTCGTCGCTCCCGAGGTGGGCGAGTACGTCGTGAAGCCAGCCGTCTCGGCCGGCTCCCGGGACACCAACCGCTACGTCGCCGGGAACCACGACGAGCGAGCGACCGCGCACGCGCAGGGCCTGCTCGGAGCCGGTCGCACCGTGATGGTGCAGCCGTACCTGACAAAGGTCGACACCTACGGCGAGACGGCGCTGTTCTTCTTCGCCGGCGCGTTCAGCCACGCCGTCCGGAAGGGGCCGCTGCTCACGCCGGCGATGGAGCTGGTCGCGGGTGCGTACGCCCCGGAGACCATCGAGCCGCGCGAGCCCACCGTGGCCGAGACGGACGCGGCCGAGCAGGTCCTGGACGCTCTCGCGACGGTCGCGCCGGCGTCGCGGGAGCAGCTGGTCTACGCCCGGGTCGACCTGGTTCCCGGCCAGGACGGCGACCCGGTCCTGCTCGAGCTCGAGCTCGCCGAGCCGTCGATGTTCCTCGTCCAGGACGGCACCGGTGGCGTCGCCTCCGCGGAGCGCTTCGCCACCGCCATCCGGGCGGCGCTCTGATGGTCGACGGTGGTGATCGTGGCTGACCAGCCGCTGGTCCTCGGCATCGAGACGTCCTGCGACGAGACCGGGGTCGGCCTGGTCCGCGGGCACACGCTGCTGGCCGACGAGGTCGCGAGCAGCGTCGACGAGCACGCGCGTTTCGGCGGCGTGGTGCCGGAGGTCGCCAGCCGGGCGCACCTCGAGGCGATGCTGCCCACGGTGCAGCGGGCCTGCGAGACGGCCGGCGTGACGCTGGCCGACGTCGACGCCGTGGCCGTCACCAGTGGCCCCGGGCTGATGGGCGCGCTGCTCGTCGGGGTCGCCGCCGCCAAGGCGCTCGCCGTCGGGCTCGACCGCCCGCTGTACGGCGTCAACCACCTCGCAGCGCACGTCGCCGTCGACCAGCTGGAGCACGGTCCGCTGCCCGAGCCGTGCATCGCGCTGCTGGTGTCCGGCGGCCACTCGTCGCTGCTGCTCGTCGACGACGTGACGGCCGGCATCCGTCCGCTCGGGGCGACCGTCGACGACGCGGCGGGGGAGGCGTTCGACAAGGTGGCCCGCGTGCTCGGGCTGCCGTTCCCCGGGGGACCGCACATCGACCGCGAGGCGAGGGCCGGCGACCCGGCGTACGTCGCGTTCCCGCGCGGCCTGACCGGGTCCCGCGACCTGGCCGAGCACCGGTACGACTTCTCCTTCTCCGGCCTGAAGACCGCGGTCGCCCGCTGGGTCGAGGCCCGGCAGCGCGACGGCGAGCAGGTGCCCGTCGCCGACGTCGCGGCCGCCTTCCAGGAGGCTGTCGTGGACGTGCTGACGCGCAAGGCGGTCCTCGCCTGCACCGAGCAGGGCGTCGACCACCTGCTCGTCGGCGGTGGCGTCGCGGCGAACTCCCGGCTGCGAGCCCTGGCGCAGGAACGGTGCGACGCGGCGGGGATCCGGTTGCGGGTACCGCGTCCCGGCCTGTGCACCGACAACGGCGCGATGGTGGCCGCGCTCGGCTCGGCGCTGCTCGCCCGCGGCGGGCCCGCGTCCTCGCTGGATCTCCCGGCCGACTCCTCGATGCCGGTCGAGCTCGTCGTCGCGGTCTGAGCCGGCACCGTGCTCGGCTGGCTGTTCCTCGTCGCGGCGGCCGTGCTGCTCGTCGGTGGCGCGGAGCTCTTCGTCGAGAACGCCGCCGGAGCGGCCCGGCGGCTCGGGGTCACCGTCATCGCCGTCGGGGTGCTGCTCGCGGGGGCGGAGCCGGAGGAGCTGCTGACCGCCGTGATCGCGGCGCTGCAGGACCGGCCGGGTCTGGCCGCCGGCGACGCCATCGGCGCCAACGTGACCATGCTCACCGCCTGCCTCGGGCTGGCCGCTCTCGTGCGGCCGTTGGCGATCGGCCGGCGGGTCCGGCAGTACGCGGGGTTGGCGGCCGTCGCAGGACTGCTCGCCGTCCTGACGCTCCTCGGCGGGGTCGTCGGCCGGGTCGAGGGCGGGCTGCTGCTGGCGGCGTACGTCGCGCTGGTCGGCCTCGTGTGGTGGCGTGAGCGTGAGCCGCCGGCACTGGGCGAGCTGGCCGAGCTCGCCGAGGAGGACGACGGCGCCGACGACGCCGCCCGGCGGTCACCGGCCGCCGCTCTGGGGCTGGCCGTGGTGGGGGTCGTGCTCATGCTGGTCGGCGGCGACCTGGCGGTGAACGGCGCCGGCCGGGTGGTCGACGCCCTCGGCCGGACCGACTCCGCGGTCGGGCTCACGATCCTCGCGCTGGCCACCACGGCCGAGCTGTTCGCCCTGGTGTTCGCGGCGGTGCGCCACGACGTGCCGGAGATCGCCGTCGCCGGGGTGGTGGGGTCGGCGGCCTACAACGCGACCGCCACCCTCGGCGCAGCGGCCCTCGCCCGGCCGTTGCGCACCGACGGGATCCTCGGTGCCGCGGTCCTGGCCGCGCTGCTGCCGCTGGTCGTGGTCGCTGCCAGCCGGGGCGGCCGCCTGGGTCGTCCGGTCGGCGGGCTGCTGGTGGCGGGCTACCTGGCCTACGTCGTGGTCCTGCTCGCCTGACGCGGCTCCACCACGAGCACCGTCTGCTCGCCGGCGACCCTGGTCAGGACCACGGTCGCCGTTCCGTCGCCGCGCAGCCGGAGCTGGCGACGCAGCTCCTCGGGGGTGACGGCGGTGCCGCGCTTCTTCACGGTCAGGTGACCCACCCCCCGCGCCCGGAGCAGGGTGCGCAGCCGCTTGACCCCGAACGGCAGCACGTCGGTCACCTCGTACGCCGACCCGAACGGCGTCGCCGGGGCGGTGTCCGTCGTGAGGTAGGCGATCGTCGGGTCCAGCAGCCGGCCGTCGACCAGGTCGGCCAGCTCGGCGACCAGGTGGGCGCGGATCACGGCCCCGTCGGGCTCCAGGAGGTAGCGTCCGACCGGGCCGGCCGCGGCGGAGCGCGTCCCGTCCCCGGTGAGCGTGGCGCCGGACGGCAGCAGCGTCGCGCGGCGCCGTACGCCGGTGGCCAGCGGCCCGCACCAGAGGGCGCACTCGAGCAGGTCGCCCCCGTCCGACACCCACTCGCCCTCGGCGTCGGCGGGCAGGACCGCGTGCGGGACCCCGGGCGCGAGCTTGGCGCCGGTGGCCGCGACCCGGCCGGCCACCGCCAGCACGAACGAGAACGGCGGGGACCAGTCGCGCGGGTCCAGCGCGCGACCGCGCGCCCCCCGCCTGGCCGGGTCGACGAAGACCGCGTCCACGTCGTCCAGGGACGTCGTCGTGACGTCCTCGCAGCGCACCTCGACCCGGTCGGCCAGCCCGAGCGCCTCGGCGTTGGCCGCCGCCACCGCCGCGGCGACCGGGTCGCGGTCCACCCCCAGCGACCGCGGCACGCCGGAGCGCGCCAGCGCCAGCAGGTCGCCGCCCAGGCCGCAGCACAGGTCGGCGACCGTCCCGGCCCCGAGCCGGGCGTACCGCGCGGCGTGCCGGTCGGCCACCGCCCGCCGGGTTGCCTGCTCGAGGCCCGCCTCGGTGAGCCACAGGCGGTCGGCGTCCGGGCCGAGCCGGGGCCGGGCGCGGGCCCGCAGCCGGGACTGGGTCAGCGCTGCGGCGGCCAGCCCCGCGGGCACGCCCTCGCGGCGCAGCTGCTCGCTGGTGCCCAGGGCCAGCGCCTCGTCGTACGGCGGCAGCCGGGCCATCAGCGCGGCGCCCTCGGGGGTCAGGAGCGCCCGGACGTCGGCGGTCCCGTCGGGCTCGGGCACCCGCCGATCATGGCAGCCGGGGGTAAGGGTCCGGACCGTACCTGCCGATGAGGGGACGAAGCCCATGGGAGGTCCGCATGACCGCGACACTGCAGCACGGCTCCACCGGCGACGACATCCCCGTCGACGTGCCGGTGGCCGAGGACGAGGCACGGCGGGTAGCCGCCCTGCACGCGCTCGGGGTCCTCGACCAGCCCCGGCAGGCCGACCTGGACGCAGCGGCCAGGCTGGCGGCGTACGTCTGCAGGACACCGACCGCCGCCGTGAACCTCATCGACGGCATCCGCCAGTGGCAGGCTGCGGCGTACGGCATGGAGCCGGGCGAGGTGGACCGGCGCGACGCGCTCGGCGAGCACACGATCACCGGCACCGACGTGGTCTACACGCCCGACGCCCGGTCGGAGCCCCGCTTCGCCGACAACCCGTTCGTGACCGGGCGGCTCGGCCAGGTCCGGCTCTACGCGTCGGCGCCGCTGGTCACCCGCGAGGGCCTCTCGATCGGCACCGTCTGCGTCTACGACGAGGCCAGCCGGGAGCTGGACGCGACCCAGCTGGGACTGCTGCGCGACATCGCCGACCAGGTGATGGCGCTGCTCGAGATGCGCCAGCTGGCGGCCGCCGTGGCGCGGACCGCCAGCCGCGACCCGCTCACCGGGCTCGCCAACCGCCGGGGGGTCGAGACGGCCCTGTCCGCCGCGGTGGCCCGCGCGGAGCGCGGCCTCGGGACGCCCTCGGTCGTGGTGGTGGACCTGGACGGCTTCACCGAGGTCAACGAGACCCTCGGCCAGCACGCCGGCGACGAGCTGCTGCGGGCGGTCGGGGACCGGCTGGTCCAGACCGCCCGCGCGGTCGACACGGTCGGCCGGCTGGGCGGCGACGAGTTCGTGGTGCTGCTGGAGCACACCGGTGGCCCGGGCGCGGGCGCCGCGCTGCGGCGGCTCCGGGGCTGCCTGGAGGAGCCGTTCACGGCCGCCGGCGGTGCCCGGCTGGCCGTGGGAGCCGCCCTCGGCATCACGACGTACCGGCCGGGCGACCAGGTCGCCTCGCTGCTGGCCCGCGCGGACGCCGAGATGTTCGCCGACAAGGCCCGCCGCAGCGCCGACCGCGCGTCGGCCGACGCGGCGCCGTAGGCCTCCCGGGCGGCCGGGAGCGGTCGCCGCAGGTTCTCCTGGGCCGAGCCTTAGCACTCGGGTTGACCGAGTGCCAGGTCTGGCCTAGATTCGCTGTTGGCACTCTCGAGGTGAGTGTGCCAGCCAGAGCAGCTACGGCGGAGTCGCACCCCGGCCCGACCCCCGCGACGGCGGACCGGTCCCGCACCCGCCCCATCCGCTCACGAGAACTGTGCGAGAGGGAGTCATGACGACGGCCACCAAGGTTGCCATCAAGCCGCTCGAGGACCGCATCGTGGTCCAGCCGTCCGACGCGGAGCAGACCACCGCGTCGGGCCTCGTCATCCCGGACACGGCGAAGGAGAAGCCCCAGGAGGGCACCGTCCTCGCCGTCGGTCCGGGCCGCTTCGAGGACGGCGCTCGCGTGCCGCTCGACGTTGCGGTCGGCGACAAGGTTCTCTACAGCAAGTACGGCGGCACCGAGGTCAAGCACGGCGGCGAGGAGTACCTCGTCCTGTCCGCGCGCGACGTCCTTGCCGTCATCGAGAACTAGGACGGCTCAACAGCACCACCTGGTCACCATCCGTGTGACCTGACCACGCCGCAGGCGTGTGACGCCCCGGTCGCCCGGCTCCTCCGGGAGCCGGGTGCCGGGGCGTCGTCGGCTTCCCCCAGACTTCGAAGGACGAACCCACCAGATGCCCAAGACCCTGCAGTTCGACGACATGGCCCGCAAGGCCCTGGAGAACGGCGTCAACAAGCTCGCCGACGCCGTGAAGGTGACGCTCGGTCCGAAGGGCCGCAACGTCGTCATCGACAAGAAGTGGGGCGCCCCCACGATCACCAACGACGGTGTGACGATCGCCAAGGAGGTGGAGCTGGACGACCCGTACGAGAACCTCGGCGCCCAGCTCGCCAAGGAGGTCGCCACCAAGACCAACGACGTCGCCGGCGACGGCACCACCACCGCGACCGTGCTGGCCCAGGCGATGGTCCGCGAGGGCCTGCGCAACGTCGCGTCGGGCGCCAGCCCGGTCGCCCTCAAGCGCGGGATCGACAAGGCCGTCGAGGCCGTCTCGGCCCGGCTGCTGGAGATGGCCCGCGACGTCGACGGCAAGGACGACATCGCGAAGGTCGCCAGCATCTCGGCGCAGGACCCCGCGGTGGGCGAGCTCATCGCCGACGCCTTCGACAAGGTGGGCAAGGACGGTGTCATCACCGTCGAGGAGGCCAACACCATGGGCCTCGAGCTCGAGTTCACCGAGGGCATGCAGTTCGACAAGGGCTACATCTCGCCGTACATGGTGACCGACCCGGAGCGCATGGAGGCCGTCCTCGAGGACGCCTACGTGCTGATCCACCAGGGCAAGATCTCGGCGGTCGCCGACCTGCTGCCGCTGCTGGAGAAGGTCATCCAGGCCGGCAAGCCGCTCGCGATCATCGCCGAGGACGTCGACGGCGAGGCGCTGTCGACCCTGGTGGTCAACAAGATCCGCGGCACCTTCCGCTCGGTCGCCGTCAAGGCGCCCGGCTTCGGTGACCGTCGCAAGGCGATGCTCGAGGACATGGCCGTGCTCACCGGCGGCCAGGTGGTCGCTCCCGAGGTCGGTCTCAAGCTCGACCAGGTCGGGCTCGAGGTGCTCGGCACCGCCCGCCGCTTCGTCGTCACCAAGGACGACACGGTGATCATCGACGGTGGCGGCGAGCACTCCGCGGTCGAGGACCGGGTCCGTCAGGTCCGCGCCGAGATCGAGGCCAGCGACTCCGACTGGGACCGCGAGAAGCTGCAGGAGCGGCTGGCCAAGCTGGCCGGCGGCGTCTGCGTCATCGGCGTCGGCGCGGCCACCGAGGTCGAGCTCAAGGAGCGCAAGCACCGCATCGAGGACGCCGTGTCGGCGACCCGGGCGGCGATCGAGGAGGGCATCGTCGCCGGCGGCGGCTCGGCCCTGGTCCACGCCGTCGCGGTGCTGGACGACCTCGGCCTCACCGGCGACGAGGCCACCGGCGCGACGATCGTCCGCCGGGCCGCCGACGAGCCGCTGCGCTGGATCGCGGAGAACGCCGGCGCCGAGGGCTACGTCGTGGTGAACCAGGTCCGCGAGGCCGGTGTCGGCACCGGCTGGAACGGCGTCACCGGCGCGCTGGGCGACCTGGTCGCCCAGGGTGTGCTCGACCCGGTCAAGGTCACCCGCTCGGCGCTGGTCAACGCGGCGTCGATCGCGGCGATGGTGCTCACCACCGACACCCTCGTCGTGGAGAAGAAGGAGGACGAGCCCGAGTCGGCCGGACACGGCCACGGGCACGGCCACGGCCACAGCCACTGACCGGCTGACACCCGCAGTCGTTGACTGGCGGAAGTCTTCGGTTCCGGGAGCGGGATAACCGAAGACTTCCGCCAGTCGATGGGGTGGTCGGTGGGTGCGGCAGGATCGGGGCATGCCGATCCGCCGCCGGCCCGCGCCGGCACCCGAGGTGCTGCTCGGGGTGGCCGCCGTGGCCCGGCGGCTCGGGGTCGCGACGGGCACGCTGCGGACCTGGGACCGGCGCTACGGGCTGGGCCCCAGCGCCCACGAGGCCGGGACCCGGCGGCTGTACACCACCGTCGACCTGGGCCGGCTGCTGCTGATGCGCCGGCTGATGCTGCAGGGCGTCGCCACCGGCGACGCCGCCGCGGCAGCGGCGGACGCGCGCCCCGGTGACCTGCCCGTCGCCGACGACCTGGTGCCGGAGGCACCCGTGGCCGAGGCCCGCGGTGCTCGCCGCCCCGTCCGGGGTGGCGGCCGGGTGGTGCCGCTGCGCGATGCCGGGCCGGCCGCCCGCGGCCTGGCCCGGGCCGCGATGGCGCTGGACGCCGACGCCTGCACCCAGCTGCTGGAGACGGCGCTGCGGCGTACCGGTGTCGTCCCGACCTGGACCGACGTGCTGCTGCCGGTGCTCACCGGCGTCGGCGACCGGTGGCGCAGCACCGGCACCGGGGTCGAGGTCGAGCACCTGCTCAGCGAGTGTGCCGAGTCGGTGCTGCGTGCCGTGCCGTCCGGCGGACGGCCCCGCAACAGCCGACCCCTGCTGCTCGCCGCACTCGAGCCCGAGGACCACCGGCTGCCGCTGGTCGCGCTCTCGGCCGCGCTGACGGAACGGCGGGTGGGCACCCGGCTGCTCGGCGTCCGGCTGCCGGCCCGGGCCCTTGCCGACGCCGTCGCGCGGACCGGCGCCCTCGGCGTCTTCCTGTGGGCGCAGGGCGCCACCGGGACGGGATCGGTCCGGCTGCCACCCGGCCTGGTGTCCTCGGTGCGGCCGCACCCGGCGGTCCTGCTCGGAGGTCCGGGGTGGGACCCCGACGACGACCCGCCGGGAGCCACCTGGGTCCCCGACCTGGCCACCGCCACCGACACCGCGGCCGCGCTCGCCGTCGGAGCGGCCGCCCCGGGCGACCCGCGATAACCTCACGCCCGAGGATCCGGCCGGGACGTCCCGGCGGGCCCAGAAGTGAGGGGACGGCCGTGGCGGAGGACCTGCCGGGACTTCTGGTGGCCGGGGAGCGAGCGGCTTTCCACGGGCGACCGGCCGCGGGTGTCGACCCCCTGCGCCGGGCCGTCGAGGCCGCCACCGACGCCGGTCTGACCGCCGAGGCCGCCGGGGCGGGTTGGCTGCTCGGCGTCTGCCTCGCGTCCTCGGGCCGGTACGGCGCCGCGCTCGAGGTCCTCGACCCGCTGGTCGCGGGGGACGGCAGCGCGGAGAGCCGGGTGCTCGGCGCCCTCGCCGCGGCGAGCGTCGCCAGCGTGCACCGCCAGCTCGGGCGGCACTCGGTGGCGCAGGGCTACGACGAGCAGGCCCTGGCCGGCTCTGGCGGCAGCGACGAGGCCGGCTTCGACGCGCTGCTCGGCCTGGCGGCCGACGCCGTCGGGCTGGGCGACGCCGCGACGGCGTCGGCCCGGCTGGCCGAGGCCACCGCCGTCGCCGGCGACCGGTCGGAGTGGTGGCGGCAGCGGGTCCGGCTGGGCTGGGTGTCGGCCGAGGTGGCGCTGCTGGAGGGCCGCCCGGAGGACGCCGCGACCGCGGCCGAGGCCGCCGTCGACCTGGCCGAGCAGTCCGGCGCTCCCCGCCACGTGGCCAAGGGACTGCTGTTCCTCGGCGTGGCCCTGGTCGAGTCCGGCCGGACCGACGAGGCGGCTCCCGTGCTCCGCCGGGCCGGCCTGCTCTCCGAGAGCCTCGGCACCCTGCCGCTGCAGTGGCCGGCCCGGGCCGTGCTGGGAGCGTTGCTGGCCGAGGATGCTCCCGACGAGAGCGCGCAGGCGCTGGCTGCCGCCAGACGTGCCGTCATCGCGATCGCGGGGGACCTGCCCGAGTCGCTGCGGGCCGAGTGGCTCGCCCGTCCCGACGTCGAGGCGCTCCTGCAGTCCTGACCCACCGCCCCGCCGCCGGGACCGCCTACCGGGACCCACCGCGGCCGGCCGCAGCGATTTGGCTCCCATGGGTCATGCTCGCGCCCCTTCGTGCCGATGAGGAGTGGGTACGCCGGGACGGCCCCGGCGCGGGAGGTGACGCTCGGGCATGTCCACCGTCCTCGTCTGCGACGACTCGCCGCTGGCCCGCGAGGCACTTCGCCGCGCCGTCGCCACGGTCGCGGGGGTCGAGCGCGTGCTCGTCGCCGGCTCCGGCGAGGAGTGCCTGGTGCGCTTCAGCACCGAGCGGCCCGACCTGGTCCTGGTCGATGTCCGGATGCCCGGCATCGGCGGGGTCGAGGCGGCCCGCCGCATCCTGGGCGCCGCGCCCCAGACCGCGGTGATCATGATGACGATGGCCGAGGACGTCGACGGGGTGGCCCGGGCGATCGGTTCCGGTGCCCGCGGGTACTGCGTGAAGGACGCGTCCCGGGAGGAGCTGACCGCCATGGTCACGCACGCCCTGGCCGACATCGCCTCCCGGCACGCCCCGCGCCCGCGCCAGGACGCGGACGGCCTGCCCGCCCTCACCGAACGCGAGCTGCAGGTTCTCCGCGGCATGGGCCGCGGCCGCAGCAACAACGAGATCGGCAAGGAGCTCTACCTCTCCGAGGACACCGTCAAGACCCATGCCCGCCGGCTGTTCCGCAAGCTCGGCGCCGCCGACCGCGCCCAGGCGGTCGCGATGGGGTTCCGGTGGGGGCTGGTGCGCTGACCGGACGACCGGCACCCGAGCGCGCCGATCTCCGGGCCGCTGACCGGCCGGTACGATCGGCGGCGTGACGGGCCAGCCGGACGACCACCACCCGATCGCCCCCCTGGGGCTCACCTTCGACGACGTCCTGCTGCTGCCGGACGAGACCGACGTGATCCCGTCCGAGGTGGACACCACCTCGCGGCTGACCCGCGAGATCACCGTGGCGGTCCCGCTGCTCTCGGCGGCCATGGACACCGTGACCGAGGCCCGGATGGCCATCGCCATGGCGCGCGAGGGCGGCATCGGCGTCCTGCACCGCAACCTCTCGATCGAGGACCAGGCCCACCAGGTCGACATCGTCAAGCGTTCCGAGTCCGGCATGGTGAGCGACCCGCTGACGATCGGGCCGGACGAGACGCTGGCCGAGCTCGACCGGCTGTGCGGCCTGTACCGGGTCTCCGGCCTGCCCGTCGTGGACGCCGAGCGCACGCTGCTCGGCATCATCACCAACCGGGACCTGCTCTTCGTGCCGTCCGAGGACTACGAGGCGCGCACGGTCCGCGAGCTGATGACCCCGATGCCGCTCATCACCGCCCCGGTCGGCATCCGGCCGGAGGACGCCGCCGGCCTGCTCGCGAAGCACAAGATCGAGAAGCTCCCGCTGCTCGACGCTGCCGGCCGACTGGCCGGGCTCATCACGGTCAAGGACTACGTCAAGACCGAGCAGTACCCCCGGGCCACCAAGGACGGCGAGAGCCGGCTGCGGGTGGCCGCCGCGGTGGGCTTCTTCGGCGACGCCTGGACCCGCGCGACCACCCTCGTCGAGGCCGGGGTCGACGTCCTCGTGCCCGACACCGCCAACGGCCAGGCCCGCCTGATGCTCGACATGGTGCGACGGCTCAAGGCCGATCCCGCGACCCGGCACGTGCAGGTGCTGGCCGGCAACGTCGCGACGCGCGCCGGCGCGCAGGCACTGGTCGACGCCGGCGCGGACGCCGTGAAGGTCGGGGTGGGCCCGGGCTCGATCTGCACCACCCGCGTCGTCGCCGGTGTGGGCGTGCCGCAGATCACCGCGATCATGGAGGCCGCCGCCGCCTGCCGGCCGGCCGGTGTCCCGGTCGTCGGTGACGGCGGGCTGCAGTACTCCGGCGACATCGCCAAGGCCATCGTCGCGGGCGCCGACAGCGTCATGCTCGGCTCGCTGCTCGCCGGCTGCGACGAGAGCCCCGGCCAGCTGGTGTTCGTCAACGGCAAGCAGTACAAGTCCTACCGGGGCATGGGCTCGCTCGGTGCCATGGCCTCGCGCGGGAAGGTGTCCTACTCCAAGGACCGGTACTTCCAGGCCGACGTCGGCAACGACGACAAGATCGTGCCCGAGGGCATCGAGGGCCAGGTGGCCTACCGCGGGCCGCTGCACGCCGTGGCCGGCCAGCTGGTCGGCGGCCTCCAGCAGTCGATGTTCTACGTCGGCGCGCACACCATCCCGCAGCTGCAGGAGCGGGGGAGGTTCGTGCGCATCACCGCCGCCGGGCTCAAGGAGAGCCACCCGCACGACATCCAGATGACCGTCGAGGCCCCGAACTACCAGTCCCGCTGAGGAGCAGGCACCTCCAGATGGCGAGCACATGACAGAGATCGAGATCGGTCGGGGCAAGCGCGGCCGCACGGC
Source organism: uncultured Actinomycetota bacterium (assembly GCA_963807005.1). GTDB lineage: Bacteria > Actinomycetota > Actinomycetes > JACCUZ01 > JACCUZ01 > CAWDZK01. The sequence continues at coordinate 444,243 of CAWDZK010000006.1, forward strand.
GTACTCCTTCGACGACATCGCGATCGTCCCCAGCCGGCGGACCCGGGACCCGGAGGAGGTGTCGGTCGCGTGGCAGATCGACGCCTATCGCTTCGAGATCCCTGTGCTCGCCGCGCCGATGGACTCCGTCGTCTCGCCGAGCACGGCGATCGCGCTCGGCAGGCTCGGCGGGCTCGGGGTCCTCAACCTCGAGGGGCTGTGGACGCGGTACGACGACCCCGAACCGCTGCTGGCCGAGATCGCCGGTCTCGACGACGCCGAGGTCACCCGCCGAATGCAGGAGATCTACGAGGCGCCGATCCAGCCCGAGCTGGTCGCCGCCCGCATCGCCGAGGTGCGCGCCGCCGGGGTCACCGTGGCCGCTGCCCTCTCGCCGCAGCGGACCGCCCAGCTCTGGAAGACCGTCGTCGACGCAGGCGTCGACCTGTTCGTCATCCGCGGTACGACGGTCAGCGCCGAGCACGTGTCGGGCCGGGCCGAGCCGCTGAACCTCAAGCAGTTCATCTACGAGCTCGACGTCCCGGTCGTCGTCGGCGGGTGCGCGACCTACCAGGCTGCGCTGCACCTCATGCGCACCGGCGCGGCCGGCGTGCTCGTCGGCTTCGGCGGCGGTGCCTCGCACACGACCCGCACCGTCCTCGGGGTGTCGGTGCCGATGGCCTCGGCCGTCGCCGACGTGCACGCGGCCCGGCGCGACTACCTCGACGAGTCCGGCGGCAGGTACGTGCACGTCATCGCCGACGGCGGGGTGGGGCTCTCCGGCGACGTCTCCAAGGCGATCGCCTGCGGTGCGGACGCCGTCATGGTGGGCTCGCCGCTGGCCCGGGCCACCGAGGCGCCCGGCCGCGGCTTCCACTGGGGGTCCGAGGCGCACCACGGCGAGCTGCCGCGCGGGGAGCGCGTCCGGGTCGGCACGATCGGCTCGCTGGAGGAGATCCTGCTCGGCCCGTCCCGGGTCTCGGACGGCTCGATGAACGTCGTCGGAGCACTGCGCCGGGCGATGGCGACCACCGGCTACTCCGACCTCAAGGAGTTCCAGCGGGTCGAGGTCACGGTCGCCCCCTGACCGGTCCGGCGCGGCGGAACGTATCGGGTTGGTCATGTTTTGCCCTCACACGGGTTATTTGCGCGCCCTGTGACACCGGTGGCTCTTGACGGTGTGACCGGCGTCACGCGAGGTTCCTCGGCGGCCCAGAGCGGGCCGAACCGCAGTTCCGTCGAGGAGATCGATGACCCACCCATCCCGTCCCCGCCACCAGGTGGTCGGCAGCCGCGTTCTCGTGACCAGCTGTGTCATGGCCGCCACCGCCCTGCTGGCGACCGGTCTCGGTGCACCCTCCGCCGTGGCCGCCCCGGAGACCCGGCAGGAGTCCGCGCGTGACCAGGCCCGGGCCGCCCTGGACTCCCATGGCAAGGCCGTCCGCGAGTCCGCCGACGACACCTTCACCGCCCGAGGCAAGGCCGTCGTCGACCCCGACGGCGCCGCGCACGTGCGCTACGACCGCACCTACCGGGGGCTTCCCGTCCTCGGCGGCGACGTGGTGGTCCACGTCGCCCCCGACGGCGCGTACGACGGCTCCTCCCTGACGCTGCAGCGGCCGCTGGCTCTCGGCACCGCGGCGAAGGTCTCCCGCGCGGCCGCGATCGCCTCGGCCACCCGCGGCTTCGACGGCACGGTCGAGGCCACCGACGCCCGCCGGGTCGTCGACGCACTCGGGACGTCCCCGGCGTCGGCCTGGGAGGTCACTGTCCAGGGCACCCGGACGGACGGGACACCGTCGGTCCTGCACGTGGTCGTCGATGCCACCAGCGGCGCCGTGCGCCGATCGGCCGACGAGATCAAGACCGGTACGGGCAACTCGATGTACTCCGGCACGGTGACCATCGGGACCGGCGGCAGCGCCGGGTCGTACACCATGAGCGACTCGACCCGCGGTGGCAACTACACGACCGACCTCAAGGGCGCCACGTCGGGCACCGGGACGACGTTCACCGACGCCGACAACGTCTGGGGCAACGGCTCGACCAGCGATCGGGCAACCGCAGGCGTCGACGCGCACTACGGCGCGCAGGAGACCTGGGACTTCTACAAGAACGTCCTCGGCCGCAACGGCGTGTTCAACAACGGCACCGGCGTGCGGTCGCGCGTCCACTACGGCAACGCGTACGTCAACGCCTTCTGGGACGGCACCCAGATGACCTACGGCGACGGGTCGGGGAACACCCACCCGCTGACCGAGCTCGACGTGGCCGGCCACGAGATGACCCACGGCGTCACCGAGAACACGGCGAACCTGACCTACTCCGGTGAGTCCGGCGGGCTGAACGAGGCCACCAGCGACATCTTCGGCACCGCCGTGGAGTTCTACGCGAACAACCCCAGCGACGTCGGCGACTACCTGATCGGCGAGAAGATCAACATCAACGGCAACGGGACTCCGCTGCGGTACATGGACAAGCCGAGCAAGGACGGCGGCTCCGCCGACTGCTGGTACTCCGGCGTCGGCAACCTCGACGTGCACTACTCGTCCGGGCCGGGCAACCACGTCTTCTACCTGATGTCCGAGGGCTCCGGTGCCAAGACCATCAACGGGGTCAGCTACAACAGCCCGACGTGCAACGGCTCGACGGTCACGGGCATCGGGCGCGACGCCGCCACCAAGATCTGGTACCGCGCGCTGTCGGTGTACATGACCTCGAACACCAACTACGCCGGGGCGCGTACCGCAGCGGTCCAGGCCGCCACCGACCTCTACGGTGCCAGCTCCAGCCAGTGCGCCGGGGTGGCCGCCGCCTTCAGCGCCATCAGCGTGAGCGGGACCACCTGCACCACTGGCGGCGGTGGAGGTGGGAGCAACCTGGTGGCCAACCCCGGCTTCGAGTCGGGCGCCACCTCCTGGTCGCAGACCAGCGGGGTCATCACCAGCGACGCGACCAAGGCGCACGCCGGCTCGTGGCTCGGCTGGCTCGACGGCTACGGCAGCACGCACACGGACACGCTGTCGCAGTCGGTGACCATCCCGTCGGCGAGCAGCGCGACGCTGTCGCTGTGGCTCAAGGTGACGACCAGCGAGTCCGGCAGCACGCCGTACGACACGTTCAAGGTCCAGGTCGTCAACGGCTCGACCACCACGACGCTCGGGACCTACTCGAACGCCAACGCCGGGTCCTACACCCAGCGCACGTTCAGCCTGACGCCGTACGTCGGCAAGACGGTCACGATCAAGTTCCTCGGGGTCGAGGACGGCTCGCTCGCGACCAGCTTCTACGTCGATGACGTGTCGGTGACGACCGCCTGAGCGGTCGGTCCGGTCCGCGGCGCCGCCGCCCCTCCGCGCGCAGGGAGGGGTGGCGGCGCTGCCTGAGGCGGACTACTCGCGGGTAACATCGCGGGCATGGGGCTGCCGACCGCCCACGCGGCGCTCACCGCCGACGTCGTCGCCGGGCCGGACGCCGTGCGGAGCACAACCGTCGAGCCCTTCACCGGCGAGCCGCTCGCGGACCTCCCGACCTCCACGCCGGAGGACGTCGAGCGGGCGTACGACGTGGCGCGGCGGGCCCAGCAGGACTGGGCCCGCCGGCCGCTGCGGGACCGGTGCGCCGTCTTCCTGCGGCTGCACGACCTGGCGCTCGACCGGCAGGTCGAGGCGCTGGACCTGGTCCAGCGCGAGTCCGGCAAGGCCCGCCGGCACGCGCTCGAGGAGCTGCTCGACGTCGCCCTCACCGCCCGGCACTACGCGCGGTCGGCGCGGCGCTACCTCGCACCCGTCCGGCACGCCGGCGTCGCCCCGCTGCTGTCGGTGGCCCACGAGCTGCGCCACCCGAAGGGCGTCGTCGGCATCGTGTCCCCGTGGAACTACCCGCTCACGCTCGCCGTGAGCGACGCGGTCCCGGCCTTCATCGCCGGCAACGGCGTGGTGCACAAGCCGGACACCCAGACCGCCCTGACGGCGCTGTGGGTGCGCGCCCTCGCGATCGAGGCCGGACTCCCGGCGGAGCTCTGGCAGATCGTGGTGGGGGACGGGCCGGTCGTCGGCCGGGCCGTCGTCGACGGCGGCGACTTCGTCTGCTTCACCGGCTCGACGCCGGTGGGCCGGGAGGTCGCCGAACGCTGCGCGCGGCGGCTGGTCGGCTGCTCGCTCGAGCTCGGCGGGAAGAACCCGATGCTCGTGCTGGCCGACGCCGACCTCGACCGGGCCGCCGAGGGGGCGGTCCGCGACTGCTTCAGCAACGCCGGGCAGCTGTGCGTCTCGGTCGAGCGCATCTACGTCGTCGACTCCGTGCACGACGCCTTCGTCGACCGGTTCGTCGGGCGGACCCGCGCCCTCCGGCTCGGGGCCGACCTCGACTACGGCCCCGACATGGGGACCCTCATCTCCGGAGCCCAGCTCGAGCGGGTGAGCGCCCACGTCGACGATGCCGTCACGAAGGGGGCCGAGGTCCTCGCCGGCGGCCGGGCCCGGCCGGACCTCGGGCCCTACTTCTACGAGCCGACCGTGCTCACCAACGTCACCGAGGACATGGCCCTGTGCCGGGACGAGACGTTCGGCCCGGTGGTCGCCGTCCGGGCCGTGCAGGACGAGGACGAGGCGGTCAGCCTCGCCAACGACTCGGTCTACGGCCTGAACGCCTCGGTCTGGACCCGTGACGTGGGGCGGGGGCGGCGGGTCGCGGCCCGGGTCCGCACCGGCACCGTGAGCATCAACGAGACCTACGCCGCGGCCTGGGGTGCGACCCGGTCACCGATGGGCGGCGTCAAGGACTCCGGGATGGGCCGGCGGCACGGTCGCGACGGGATCGTGAAGTACACCGAGCCGCAGACCGTCGCGGTGCAGCGGCTGACCGGCCTCGCGCCGCCGCGGACGGTGTCCTGGGACCGCTGGGCGCTGGGGTTCACCACGTCGCTGCGCGTCCTCAAGGCGATCGGCCGGCGGTGACCGCGGAGCGTGCCGTCGGCGCGCCGGACGACGACGTCGTGGTGGTCGGGTCCGGGTTCGGCGGGTCGCACCCGGCAGTTCCGGGCATGACCCTGGGGTGACACTCCTCCCCGGCTGGTCCGAGTCCGACATCCCCGACCTGACCGGCCGCCGCGCCGTCGTCACCGGCGCGACCTCCGGACTCGGTCTGGAGACCGCGCGGGCGCTGGCCGCGCACGGCGCGTCGGTTGTGATGACGGCCCGGGACCGTAGCCGGGGGGAGGCCGCGGTGCGCCGGGTGCGCGCCGCCGTGCCCGGCGCGCAGGTCGCCGTCGCGGACCTCGACCTGGCCGACCTCGACTCGGTGCGGGCCTTCGCCGCGGGTCAGCCGCCGCTGGACCTGCTGGTCAACAACGCCGGGGTGATGGCGCTCCCGACCCGGGAGGTGACCCTGGACGGCTTCGAGCGCCAGATCGGCACCAACCACCTCGGTCACTTCGCCCTGACCGGTCTCCTCCTGCCGGCCCTGCTCGCCCGGCCGGGTGCCCGCGTCGTGACCGTGTCGAGCATGGTGCACTGGACCGGCGCCATGAGCCTGGCCGACCTGCACAGCGAGCAGCGGTACGACCCGTGGCAGGCGTACGCCCGGTCCAAGCTGGCGAACCTGCTCTTCGTGCAGCAGCTCGACCGGTTCGCGCGGGCTGCGGGGGCCGACCTGCTCAGCGTGGGCGCCCACCCCGGCTACACCCGGACCCGGCTGGTGGCCAACGGCCCGGCGCAGGGCCACCCGGTCGCCGGTGCGCTGGTCCGTGCCGGGACGGTGCTGGTCGGGCAGGGCGCCCGCACCGGCGCCCTCCCTCAGCTACGGGCGGCGACCGACCCCTCGGTCGAAGGTGGCGACTACCTTGGTCCGCGGCTGCTGGGCTGGCGTGGGCTGCCGGTGACCGCCCGGCGCTCCGAGGCGGCCCGGGACCATACCGTGGCCGCGCAGCTGTGGGCGGAGTCCGAGCGGCTGACCGGGGTGAGCTTCGACGCCCTGTACGTCGCCGCCTGGTCGCCCTGAGGTCAGGGAGCGCGCCGCCCGATCGCCACGAAGGTCGGCGCGAACATCCGTGGCCGGGGACTGACCGAGTCCAGTGCCTCCATGGCGGCTCCCCACCGGGCCACGTCGGCCGGGGTGGCGACCCCGGACTCCACCATCGCGTCCCGCGCGGCCCAGGACGGCGGCCGCATCCCGGGCGGCACCTCGATGATCCCGTACCAGCCGCGGAAGGCCTCCAGCTGCAGCCCGGCCGCCTCGACGAGCTCGCCCAGCCGGGTGCCGACCTGCGGGTCGTTCCCCCGACGCGTGTGGAACTCGGCATAGCGGGTCATCAGGTCGGCCAGGTCGTCGGGCACCGGTCGGAGCCGGATGGCGGTGAGGTCCACGTCGACGAGGTACACGGACCCGCCCGGGCGGACCAGCGTCGCCAGGTGGTCGACGATCTGTTGCTCCGCACCGCCGTTGTGCGCCAGGACGTGCCTCAGCACGGCGACGTCGAAGCTGCCCGGCTCGAGGCCGGTGGCCTGCGCCGACCCGAGCCGTACGTCGGCCGGGCCACCACCGGCCGACTGCTCGGCCGCGACCGCGGCACGGGCCTGGTCGACGGCCTCCGGGTCACCGTCGACGCCGCTCACCCGGCCGTCCGGCCCGACCACGCGGCTCATGACCACCAGCACGGCACCCGGGCCGCACCCGACGTCGGCAACCGCGGCGCCGGGCCCGATGCCCGCCGCGGACCACAGGTCCGCCTCGGCCTCCCGCGCGACCTCGGCCATCATCCGGTACCGGCCGATCTCGGCTTCGCTGAGCCGCAGCGAGTAGGTCGACACGCTGCGAGCATCGACGCGGTCCGGGGCGTCGTCAAGGGTGTGACGGGCGAGGGCCGGCTCCCCTGCTCCGATCGCCGACCCCCGCCCACCTGTACTTCGCAAGGAGGTGCCGGTTCGGATTGCCGGTCGGCGAAGAAAATGCCGGGCAGCCTCAGTGGCTCCCGGCGGCGTCGGGGGCGGTCGCCCGCCAGGAGTCCCACAGCGCGGCGTAGGCGCCACCCGCCTCGATCAGCTCGTCGTGGCTGCCCAGCTCGCTGACCAGGCCGTCCTCGACCACGGCGACCCGGTCCGCGTCGTGCGCGGTGTGCAGGCGGTGCGCGATGGCCACGACCGTGCGCCCGTGCAGGACGGCGGCCAGCGACCGCTCGAGGTGACGCGCTGCACGGGGGTCGAGCAGTGAGGTTGCCTCGTCCAGGACCAAGGTGTGCGGGTCGGCCAGCACCAGCCGGGCCAGGGCCAGCTGCTGCGCCTGCGCCGGGGTCACCGCCAGTGCGCCGGAGCCGACCTCGGTGGCCAGCCCGTCCGGGAGGGCGAGCACCCAGCCCAGGGCGTCGACGGCAGCCAGGGCGGACCGCAGCTCCCCCTCGTCCGCGTCGGGGCGCGCGAGCAGGAGGTTCTCGGCCACCGTCCCCACGAAGACGTGGTGCTCCTGGGTGACGAGGACGACGTGGCCGCGCAGCTGGTCCAGCGGGAGGTCGACCAACGGGACCTCGCCGACGGTCACGGCACCGGTGCGCGGCGGGTGGATTCCCGCCAGCAGCCGGCCCAGGGTGGACTTCCCGGCGCCGGAGGGGCCGACGACGGCCAGCCGCTCACCGGGGCGCAGGTCGAGGTCGATGCCGTTGAGGACGTCGCGGTCGTCCCGGTAGGCGAACCGGACGTCACGGACCCGGACGTGCTCGTCCACCGGGACGGCGTCGCCCGCCACCCGGTCGTCCGGCACCTGCTCGACGCCGAGGATCCGGGCCAGCGCGGTGGCACCGACCTGGACCTCGTCCAGCCACGAGACCAGCCGGTCGACCGGGTCGACCATCTGCACGGCGTACAGCGTGATGGTGGTGACGGCGCCGAGCGAGGCGTGCCCCGTGGACACCAGCCAGCCGCCCCAGAGCAGGCTCACCGTCACCGGGATCGCGTACGCCAGCTCCATCGTCGGGAAGAAGACCGTGCGCAGCCGCAGCGTGTAGACCTCGGCGCCGTAGGCGTCGGCGAGGTCGTCCTCGAGCCGCGCGATCCGTCGCTCGCCCAGGCCGAGCGCCTCCACCGTGCTGGCCCCGTCGACCGTCTCGGCCAGCGTCCCGTTGAACGCCGCGTAGCACTCGCGTTCGGCCAGGTAGCCCTCGGGCGCCCGCCGCAGGTACCAGCGGGTGCCCACCGCGATCAGCGGGGCACCGGCAAGGAGCGGGAGCGCCACCAGCGGGGCGGTGAGGAACGCGGCCACGCCCGTCAGCAGCACCGTCAGCCCGGCCACCAGCACCTCGGGGACGGCGAACCGGACGGTCCGGGCCAGCGCCTCGACGTCACCGGTGCTCCGGGTCACCAGGTCGCCGGTGCCGGCCCGCTCGACGGCGCTCAGCGGCAGGGCCAGCACCCGCTCCAGGTAGCGCTCGCGCAGGGACGCGAACACCGTCTCGCCCAGCACGAACGCCGACCGGCGGGCCCACCAGGTGAGGGCGGTCTGCGCGACCAGGGCCGCCGCCAGCAGCAGCGCCAGCCGGTCGATGTGCGACTCGGTCGTGCCCCGGCGGACCGACTCGACGACGTCGCCCAGCAGTCGGGGGCCGGCCAGCGCGGCGACCGCGGCCAGCCCGTTGAGGGCGAGCATGCCGAGCAGCGGCCGGCGGTAGCCGGCGAGCAGCAGCCGGGCCTGCTCGCGGACCTGGACCGCCGAGGCGACCGGCAGGGTCGCGGTCGGCTGGTGCCGGCGCAGGGGCGGCCGGTCGGTCCCGGGGAACCTCATGCGTCCTCACCCCGGGTCACGGTCTCGCGGTAGCCGGGGTGGGTGGCCAGCAGGTCACGGTGGCTGCCGGTCGCGACGACCCGGCCGGACACCATGAACGCCACCTCGTCGCAGCGGTCCAGGACCAGTGGGCTGGCGGTGGTCACGACCGTCGTCGGCGGGTCCGTCCGGCCGTCACCGTGCCGGGCGGCGCGGAGCCGCTCTGCGACGAGGACCTCGGTGTGCGCGTCGACGGCGCTGGTCGGCTCGACCAGCACGAGCACGTCGCTGTCGGCGAGCAGCGCGCGGGCCAGCGCGAGGCGTTGCCGCTGGCCGCCGGAGAAGCCCCGGCCGGCCTCGTCGACCTGCGCCGACAGGCCCTCGGGCAGCGCCTCGAGCACGTCCCCGGCGGCAGCCACCTCGACCGCCGCGAGCAGCGTGGCGTCCTCGGGGGAGCGGCCCCACGGGTCCAGCTCGGCCCGGAGCGGGCCGGTGAACAGCCGGGGCTCGGCCTCGGAGACCAGCACCCGTCGGCGTACGGTCCGCAGCGGCAGGTCGGCCAGCCGGACGCCGCCCAGCGACACCTCGTCGTCAGTGGTCATCCGGCCCAGCCGCAGGGCGACGGCGGCGGAGTCGTCGGGGTCCGCGCTCACGAGGCCCAGCAGGGTGCCGGGCGTCACGTGCAGCCCGGAGCGCGGGTCGTCGACCGCGACGCGGTACGGCGGCTCGTCGGCGGGCCGGGCCGCGTCGGTGATCAGGGGCTGGGTCTGCAGCACGGCCACGATCCGCTTGGCGCCGACCAGGGAGCGGGTCAGCCGGTCGGCGAACTCGACAGCCGTCCGGATCGGGACGACGAGGAAGAAGGCGTAGCCGTAGAACGCCACCACGTCGCCGACGTCGACCTTCCCCTGGAGGGCGAGCCGGGCGCCGAGCCAGGTCACCACGACGAGGAAGACCCCCGGCAGCAGCACCTGGGCCGAGTCCAGCGTGGCCTGGGGGCTCGCGACGTGGATGCCGGCCCGGCGCAGCTCCGCGGAGCGGGTGCGGTAGCGCTGGAGGAACGCCGGCTCGCCGCCGATGCCGCGCAGCACCCGCAGCCCGGCAACGGTGTCGGCGCCCAGCGCGGTGAGCTTGCCGGCCACCTCGCGCTGGGCCGCCTGCCGCCGCTGCAACGGCCGCAGCAGCGGTCCGAGCAGCAGCACCATCGCAGGCACACCGAGCAGGACGACGGTGCCCAGCAGGACCGACGTGCGGAGCAGGATGACGGCCACCACGCCGTACGACACGATCGCGCCGGCGAACCGGGCGGTGACGTCGAACGCGCCCCCGATGTGCAAGGCGTCGTTGGTGGCCGCGGAGACCACCTCGCCGGTGGGGAGGCGCCCCCGGATGGCGACACCGACCAGCGCGCTGTGCCGGCCCAGCAGCTGCATGGACCGGAAGGACGCGCACAGCCAGTTCGTCACCGCCATCCGGTGCCGCAGGATGCCGAAGACGGCCTGGACGACGGCCAGCCCGAGCACGACCAGCGACCAGCGCCCGGCGCTGGCGAGGTCCCCGTCCGCCACGCCGGACTGCAGCCCGCGGCCGATGGCGGCCGGCACCAGGGCCTGGGCGACCATCCAGACGACGCCGAAGACGACGCCGACCGCGAGGGTGTCCAGCTGGCGGCGCCCGGTCCAGGCGAGGAAGCGCGCCGGCGACCTCAGGTCCGGGGTCCCGGGGTCGTCGTAAGGGAGGCGCCGCACGGTGGTCGACGGTACGTCGTCCCACCGTCAGCGCGACACCGGGTTTCGCCTCGCGGCGTGTGGGCGCCCCCGTGGGAGGATCGGCGCGTGACAGCGACGCCCGCCCCGGTCCTCGTCGTCGACTTCGGCGCCCAGTACGCCCAGCTCATCGCACGGCGGGTGCGCGAGGCCCGGGTCTACAGCGAGATCGTCCCGCACACGATGCCGGTGGCCGAGATGCTGGCCAGGAAGCCGGCCGCGATCGTGCTCTCCGGCGGCCCGGCGTCGGTCTACGCCCCCGGCGCTCCCGCCGTCGACCCGGCCATGTTCACGGCCGGCGTCCCGGCGTTCGGCATCTGCTACGGCTTCCAGGCCATGGCGCTGGCGCTGGGCGGCACGGTCGCCCGCACCGGCGCGGCCGAGTTCGGCCGGACCTCGCTCGAGGTGGTCGGCGGCGACCCGACGCTGTTCCACGGCCTGCCCCGCGAGCAGTCGGTGTGGATGTCGCACAACGACGCCGTGTCGGTCGCGCCCGAGGGGTTCGACGTCGTGGCCCGCACGACCGACACCCCCGTTGCGGCCTTCGAGGCCGCCGCCCGTGGGCTCGCCGGCGTGCAGTTCCACCCCGAGGTGCTGCACACCGAGCACGGGCAGGCGGTGCTCGAGCACTTCCTCTACGAGGTCGCCGGGCTCGAGCCCACCTGGACGATGGACAGCGTCATCGACGAGCAGGTGGCGGCGATCCGCGCGCAGGTCGGTGACCGGCGGGTCGTCTGCGGGCTCTCCGGCGGGGTGGACTCGGCGGTCGCGGCCGCCCTGGTCCAGCGCGCGGTCGGCGACCAGCTCACCTGTGTGTTCGTCGACCACGGCCTGCTGCGCAAGGGCGAGGCCGAGCAGGTCGAGCGCGACTTCGTCGCGGCCACCGGCGTACGTCTCAAGGTGGCCGACGCGGCCAAGCAGTTCCTCGACGCGCTGGCCGGGGTGACCGACCCCGAGGACAAGCGCAAGGTCATCGGCCGGGAGTTCATCCGGGTCTTCGAGGAGGCTGCCCGCGAGGTCGTCGCCGAGGCCGGCGCCGACGGCGAGACCGTCGACTTCCTCGTGCAGGGCACGCTCTACCCGGACGTGGTCGAGTCCGGTGGCGGCACCGGCACGGCCAACATCAAGTCCCACCACAACGTCGGTGGCCTGCCCGACGACCTGCAGTTCGCCCTGGTCGAGCCGCTGCGCACGCTGTTCAAGGACGAGGTCCGCAAGGTCGGGCTCGAGCTCGGCCTGCCGGAGGCCATCGTGTGGCGCCAGCCGTTCCCCGGGCCGGGCCTCGGCATCCGCATCGTCGGCGAGGTCACCGGCGAGCGGCTCGATGTCCTGCGCGAGGCGGACGCGATCGCCCGCGAGGAGCTCACCGCGGCGGGGCTGGACCGGGAGATCTGGCAGTGCCCGGTGGTGCTGCTCGGTGACGTCCGGTCGGTCGGCGTCCAGGGCGACGAGCGCACCTACGGCCACCCGGTCGTGCTGCGGCCGGTGTCGTCGGAGGACGCGATGACCGCCGACTGGACCCGGGTGCCCTACGACGTGCTCGCCCGCATCTCCACCCGCATCACCAACGAGGTGCGGGAGGTCAACCGGGTGACGCTCGACATCACGTCGAAGCCACCCGGCACCATCGAGTGGGAGTAGTCGCGCGGGTTGCGGATCCCTCCCGCGGAACCCGCGTGAGGGATACGGTCCTGGCGTGACGATCTGTCCGGGATGTGGCGGGGAGAACCGGCCGGGCGCCAAGTTCTGCGGGGAGTGCGGCACCCCGCTCGCGGCCTCGTGCCCGACCTGTGCCGCCGTGGTCGAGCCCGGGCGGAAGTTCTGCGGCGAGTGCGGCACCGCGCTGCTGGCCGAGGCGCCGCGCCGGGCGGTCGCGACGGCCGCCACCGGCGACGAACGGACCTCCGAGCGTCGGATCGTGTCGGTGCTGTTCGTCGACCTGGTCGGCTTCACCGCTGCCTCGGAGTCCCGGGACGCCGAGGACACCCGCGAGCTGCTGACCCGCTACTTCGAGGTCGCCCGCAAGACGATCGAGCGGTACGGCGGCAGCGTGGAGAAGTTCATCGGCGACGCCGTGATGGCCGTGTGGGGAGCCCCGACGGCCAAGGAGGACGACGCCGAGCGCGCCGTCCGGGCCGCCCTGGAGATCGTCGGGTCGGTCGAGACGCTGGACCCGGACCTGCGGGCCCGGGCGGGGATCCTGACCGGGGAGGCCGCGGTCACCGTGGGCGCCCAGGGGCAGGGGATGGTCGCCGGAGACCTGGTCAACACCGCCTCGCGGATCCAGAGCGTGGCCACACCCGGCACGGTGTTCGTGGGGGAGTCCACCAAGGAGGCGACCGAGGCGGCGGTCGCCTACGACGACGCCGGCGAGCACCAGCTCAAGGGCAAGGCCTCACCGGTCCGCACCTGGCGCGCCACCCGCATCGTCGCCGGCGTCAAGGGGGCCCAGCGGTCCAGCGGGCTGGAGGCCCCCTTCGTCGGGAGGGACCGGGAGCTGCGCCTGGTCAAGGAGCTCTTCCACGGTTCCGCCGACGACCAGCGCCCGCAGCTCGCCCTGGTGACCGGCATCGCGGGCATCGGCAAGTCGCGCCTGGCCTGGGAGCTGGAGAAGTACGTCGACGGGCTGGTGGGCGAGGTCTTCTGGCACCGGGGACGCTGCCTGTCCTACGGCAAGGGGGTGGCCTACTGGGCGCTGGCCGAGATGGTCCGGATGCGCTGCGGCATCGCCGAGGACGAGGAACCGGCCACCGCCCTGGTGAAGCTCCGGGAGACCCTCGAGACGCACCTGCGCGACTCCGACGAGCGCCGCTGGGTCGAGCCCCGGCTCGCGCACCTGCTGGGGCTGGAGGAGGGCGTCCCCGGCGACCAGGAGAACCTGTTCTCCGCCTGGCGCACGCTGTTCGAGCGGCTGGCGGAGCAGGCACCGACGATCCTCGTCTTCGAGGACCTCCAGTGGGCCGACAGCGGCCTGCTCGACTTCCTCGAGTACCTGCTCGACTGGTCCCGCGGCCAGGCGTTGTTCGTCCTCGCCCTGGCCCGGCCGGAGTTCGCCGAGCGCCGTCCGGGCTGGGGCGTGGGGAAGCGCAGCTTCAGCTCGCTGTACCTCGAACCGCTCTCCGACGGCCGCGATGGGCCAGCTGCTCTCCGGGCTGGTGCCAGGCCTCGCTGACGACCTGCACCAGCGGATCCTCGACCAGTCCGAGGGAGTGCCGCTGTACGCGGTGGAGACGGTGCGGATGCTGCTCGACCGCGGCCTGCTGACCCGCGAGGGTCACGTGTACCGGGCGACGGGGGCAGTCGACAACCTCGAGATCCCCGGCACCTTGCAGTCGCTGGTGGCCGCCCGCCTCGACGCTCTGCCGCCCGAGGAGCACCGGGTGGTGGAGTGCGGGGCCGTGCTTGGCAAGACGTTCACCCGGCAGGGCGTGGCCTTCGTCAGCGGCGTGGCAGAGGCCGACCTCGACCGGCTGCTGGCCGGCCTGCTCAGCAAGGAGATCCTCGCCGTCCAGGCCGACCCGCGCTCGCCCGAGAGAGGGCAGTACTCGTTCCTGCAGGACATCGTGAAGCGGGTGGCGTACGACACGATCTCCAAGCGTGACCGCAAGGCCAAGCACCTGGCAGCCGCGCGCTTCCTCTCCTCGGCCTGGAGCGCCGAGGAGGACGAGATCGTCGAGCTGGTCGCGGCCCACTACCTCGACGCCTATGCCAGCGCGCCCGAGGACGACGACGCCGTCGAGCTGAAGGACAAGGCCTTCGAGATGCTCGTGCGCGCGGCCGAGCGGGCCGCGTCTCTCGGCGCCACCAGCGAGGCCGAGCGGGCGTTCGTGCGGGCCAGCGAGCTGACCGACGACCAGCTGCGCCGGGCCGAGCTGCTCGAGCGAGCAGGGACGGCGGCGTACGTCGGCAACCGGGCCGACGCAGCGGCCACCGCCTTCGAGCGGGCGATCGAGCTGTTCGAGTCGGTCGGCGCCAGCCACCCCGCCGCGCGGGTGAATGCGCGGGCGGCGGAGATCGCCTGGGACCGGGGGCGGCTGGAGCAGGGCCTCGAGAGCATGGACCGGGCGTTCTCGGTGCTCTCCCAGGAGGAACCCGATGCCGCGTTCGCCGCGTTGGCGGCGCAGATCGGTCGCTTCATGCTCTTCGCCGGCCAGGGCGAGCTGGCCTACGAGCGGCTGGAGCGCGCGTTGGAGGTCGCCGAGATGCTGGCGCTCCCGGAGACGCTGGCCCAGGCACTGAACACCAAGGGTGTCCTGCTGAGCACCCGGGCTCGCCCGGTCGAGGGGATCGGGCTGATCGGCAAGGCGCTGGAGATCGCCCTCGAGCACGACAAGCCGTCCGCGGCACTGCGGGCGTACTACAACCTGGCCGACCTGTGCTCCCAGCTGGACCGGGCCGTCGAGGCTGCGGCCTTCGTGCGCGACGGGCTGGAGCTCGCCCGCAAGGTCGGCAACCGGTACTGGGAGCAGTCCTTCCTCGGGTGCGCCTACCCGTCCTACGTGCTGGGCGACTGGGACGACGTCGTCGCCCGTGCAGACGGCCTGCCGGCGAACGACTGGACCCAGGTGCGGATCGCGTTCAGCACGCTGCTCACCTCGATCGTGCCCGCGCTGCTGCATCGTGGCCACCTCGAGGCCGCCGAGCCGTTCAAGCGGATCCTCGGTGAGCTGGAGACCTCCTCGGACATGCAGGAGCTCTCCCAGGGTCGGCTCGCCGAAGCCGCGTTCTGCTTCGCGGACGGCCGCTTCCGGGACGCCCTCGACTCCGCGACGCAGGCGCTGGAGGCGCGGCACGCGATGGGGATCAACCTCGAGGCCGTCCGCGAGGCGTTCGTCGTGTGCCTGGACAGCGCTCTCGCCCTGGGGGACACCGGCCGCGCCGACGAGCTGCTCGCTCTTGTCGACGCGCTGCCGGTCGGTCACTCGTCGCCGTTCCTGCGCGCGCAGTGCGAGCGGTTCCACGCCCGGCTCGCTGCGGTCCGCGGCGACCCGGAGGCCGACGCCATGTTCGACCGTGCGACGACCTCGTTCCGGGACCTCGGCTACCCGTTCTGCCTGGCCACCGTCCTGCTCGAGTCGGGTGAGTGGCTGGTGGCGCAGGGGCGGACCGACGAGGCCGAGCAGCCGCTGGCCGAGGCCGCTGACCTCCTCGGTGGCCTCAAGGCGGTGGCACTGCTCGACCGGGTGACCCGCGCCGCGGGCTCCGCCGCACCGGCCTGACCCGCCGCCCGGCGGCTCCGACCGGACCCGGACGACGGCACGACGACGCGGTGGCGGCGGCAGCGGGGCCGTTGCCACCCGTTCTGCCGCCTTCGGTGCTCGACGACGTCCGGCCGTGGCAGGTCAGCGCAGGTTGAAGATGCCGGCCTCGGCGCTGCCCCGGGCGTACCGGTCCCGGACGCCCGACGGGGTCATGGCCAGCGCGGACTGGAAGTCGGTCGTCATGTGGCTGTGCGAGGCGTAGCCCACCGACATGGCCACCTCGCTGAGGTTGCCGTCCAGGAGCGACGCGCAGCTGGAGAACGCGGTCCGCCGCCGCAACCGCGTGCGGTAGGCGTGCACGGTGAGGCCGGTGGTGGCCCGGAACAGCCGGCAGAAGTGGTACGTCGACAGCCCGACGGCCTCGGCCACGGTGGGCAGCGTGATCCGCTCGTCCAGGTGGGTCGCCAGGATCCGGCAGGCCTCGTGCACCCGACGGTCCGTTCCGGGCGGCGCCGACGCGGGGCCGACCTCCGCCTCGCCGGCGTCGTCGGGACCGTCCGCACCGGGGGACGGCGTCGGACGGCCCAGCACCTCCTGCAGCACGGCGCGCAGCTGCCGCTCGACCATCCGGTCGTGCCCGACCTGGGCTGTGGCGAGGCACTCCTGGTAGCCGAGCCAGGCGGAGTCCTCGACCAGAACCCGGCCCGCCCCGAAGGCGGAGTCCCGGGTCGGGTCGCCGTCGAGCAGGTCTCCGTACAGCTGGGGCGAGAGGGCGACGAAGGTGCACTCGTCGCCGTCGGGGTCCACGAGCTCGCGCTGGTAGCGCTGGCCGGGACGGTAGAGCAGGGCCCAGTTGCGGTCGCCGAGCTGCGGGCCGGTGGCCGAGCGGGTGATGGTGACCGGGCGCTCGGGGAAGACGACGTGGGCGAGGGGCCCGATCTCGTTCTCGCTGCTCCACGCGACCTCGGAGGGCGGGCAGCGGAACCGGCCCAGCCGCAGGCTGGGCACCTCGAGGATCGGTGTCACGGTCGCGCCCGCCACGCCCATCACGCCCTCCTCGTCCCCGGAGCCGGACCACGCTGCCGTACGAGCTGATCGCACGGTACGACCTCCTGCTCCCTAGCGGCGACGGTCGTAACGCAATCTCCACATCAGGTCCCAGGAGCCGTCCGGGTCGCCCGCCCGCTGCGAGGCCCAGTCCCACTCGAAGCCGCGGGCGGTGATCGAGTGCCAGGTCATCCGCTGGCGGGCCGGCGTCGGCCGCCCGGTGCTGCGCTCCAGCACCATCCGGCCGCCGGCGGGGTCGGCCAGCCAGCCCCCGACGAAGTCGAGGTAGGCGCCGTTGTTGTCCACCCAGGTCTGCACCCAGCCACGGCCGACCACCGGCACCGAGAAGCTCCAGCCCGTGAACGGGTCACGACCGGCCGAGAACTGCTCCCAGAGGACCTTCCCGTCCAGGGTCCAGGCGACCTCGTTGCGGCCGCGGACCGGCTCGCCGTCGAGCTGGTGCACCCGCCAGCTGCCGAGCCAGAAGTCGAACTGCGCGCGGTCCGGCTCGGCGACGCGCCGGCCGTCGATCACCGGGAGACCGGCGGTGCCGGTGTCCTCGAACAGGGCTGCGGTCATGTCATCCCACCTGTCGGGTCGGGGAACGTCACGAGGGTGCGTCCGTCTCGGTCAGGTCAGCCGGACGCGGGGGTCGATGAAGGCATAGGCCACGTCGACGACAAGGTTGGCGAGGATCACGAAGGTGGCCGCGACCAGCACCGTCCCGGTGATGACCGGCAGGTCGGCGTCGGTGACCGAGTCCACGGCGAGGCGGCCGATCCCGGGCAGTCCGAACACCTGCTCGGTGATGATGGCCCCGCCGAGCAGCCCCGCGAGGTCCAGCCCGGCCGCGGTGACGATGGGCGTCAGGCAGGCGCGCAGCCCGTGCCTGGCGATGACGGTCCGTTCGCGCAGGCCCTTCGCGCGGGCGGTGCGGATGTAGTCCTCACTCATCGTCTCGAGCATCTGGTTGCGGGTGAGCCGGGCGTACAGCGCGGCGTACAGCAGGGCCAGGGCGATCCACGGCAGCGCGAACCCGGACAGCCAGCCGACCGGGTCCTGCACCAACGGCACGTAGCCGCCGAACCCGATCAGACCCCACTTGATCTGCACGAAGAACACGAGCAGCAGCCCGATGAAGAAGGCGGGGAAGGAGTAGCCCACCATGGCGCCGGCCATGATCGCGCGGTCCTGCCACTTGCCCCGCTTGAGGGCGCCGACGACGCCCACGCTGACGCCGAGGATGATCCACAGCACGAACGCGCCGAGCGCCAGCTGCGCCGTGACCGGGAAGCGGCTCAGCAGCAGGTGGGTGACGTTGTCGCCCTTGCGGAACGAGTAGCCCAGGCACGGGACCGGGCACTGGAAGGTCGCCTGACCGGTGCCGTAGGTCCGGCCGGCCACGATGCCCTTGGCGAAGTCGCCGTACTGCTGCACCAGCGGCTTGTCCAGGCCCAGCCGGTGCCGGTTGGCCTCGACGACCTGCGGGCTGCAGGACTTCCCGCAGGTGAGGCGGGCCGGGTCGGCGGGCAGTGCGTTGAAGATGAGGAAGACGATCATGCTGAGGGCGATGAGGGTGATGACCATCGCGACGAGGCGGCGGGCCAGGTAACCGATCATCCGTTCCGTCCCTTTCGACGCACAGCGTGCGGTCCGCCCGTCCGTCCGGGCAGCGGGACGGTACGGAGACCGGCATCGGCCGCGCTTCCAGGAACGTGCTCTGTGTCCGAGCCGTGACCTCCCCGTTGCCCGGACGCCACCTGCCACCTGCCACCTGCCTCTGGCACCTGGCCGCGACTGCCTGACCGCCCCACGTCCAGTGGCGCGTAGTGGCTGCGTTCGGCCGCCCGGAGCAGCCACTACGCGCCACTCGACGGAGCGGGCGGCCTACGCGGTGCTGACCACGAAGAAGCGCTCGGCCAGGTGGCCGTCGGGCAGGCCGGCGGCCTGGGCGTTCATGCCACCCCAGTCGCGCAGCCGGGACTCCAGGTCGTCCATGTGGGCCGTCTGGCTCGCGTGCGCCCGCAGCGCAGCGAGCTTGCGGTCGAAGACCTCGGTGATGTCGACCGCGTGGTCGCTGGTGGGGTGCGCCATCAGCCAGGTCTCGGCCACCGCCCACTCCGCCAGCCCCTCGTCGCCGAGCAGCGTCGGGTGGGCGAACGGGTTGCGCGCGTCGGGATAGATGGCGGCGATCGCCGCTGTGCCGGCCGCCAGGTGGTCGGGGTGGCTGGCGCCGACCCGGGCCCAGTTGCGCTCCGGGCTCTGGATCAGCGCGCGCTGCGGACGGACCTGGCGGATCACCCGGCTGATGTCGCGCCGCAGTTCCTGGGTCGGCTCCAGCGACCCGTCCCGGTAGCCCAGGAACCGCACGTCGGTCACGCCGACAGCGGCCGCGGCCGCGACCTGCTCGTCCCGCCGGATGCCGGGGATCTCCGACCGGGGGACCGCCGGGTCGAACCCGCCGGCGTCACCGTCGGTGCAGACGCAGTAGGAGACCTCGACCCCTGCTGCCGTGAACGTCGAGATGGTCCCCGCTGCCCCGAAGTCCACGTCGTCCGGGTGCGCCGTCACCACCAGGACCCGCTCGACCTCGCTGTCCTGCAGCACGCGCGCTCCTCTCGGCGGCGGGTGGTCCGCCCAGGCGGTCATCGTAGGTGGGCGCTCAAGACGGGGTGCCGCGGCGTCGACAAGAGAGGGATGACCGCGCGCACCTGGCTCCCTCGCGTCGCCCTCGTGGTGACCCTGGCCGCCTCCTCCCTCGGAGTGGGGCTCGCGCAGGCCGGTCCGGCTGCCGCCGTCGCGGTGACACCGACCGAGAAGTCGTTCAGCACCGCGATCGACGCCTATCCCCGGTGGGAGCGCGAGAGCGGTTGCGACCCGGTCGAGAAGCCGGGCGCGAAGTACGTCCGGCGGCTGCTGACGGCGACGTACGGACCGGTGTCGTCCAACATCGTCCGCCGCTGCTCGGCGGCCGACTCGGGCCACGAGGAGGGCCGCGCCATCGACTGGATGGTCAGCGTCCGGGTACCGGAGCAGAAGGCGATGGGCGACGCGTTCGTCGCCTGGCTGCAGGCGCCGGACGGCTACGGCAACCCCGAGGCGATGGCCCGGCGGCTCGGGATCTCCTACGTCATCTGGAACAACCGGACCTGGCGTGCGTTCGACCCGTCGCGCGGCTGGACCGAGTACAACGGCTGCCTGAAGAAGAAGAAGCGCAGGAAGGCGATGGACACCTTCTGCCACCGAAACCACGTCCACGTCAGCTTCACCTGGGACGGCGCGCTCAAGCGCACGTCGTACTACTCCGGCTACGTCGCCTGCCCCGCACCCCTGCCGGTCCCCGTCCCGGTCCCGGGCCTGCCCCCGGCGGGCGGCCCCGTCCCGCCTGCAGTGCCGGTCACGGTGCCGGTCACGGTTCCCGTCACGGGGCCGGTGCTGCCGCTGACCCCCGCCCGGGTCCTGGGCACCCAGCTCGGCACCGGTACACCAGCCGGGCGCTGCCGGGTGCACCCCGACGTCCGGCTCGACCTGGCCGTGGGCGGCCAGGGTGGTGTGCCGCTGGAAGGAGTGGCTGCCGTGGTGCTCCGGGTCCGCGTCGTCCGCCCCGACGCCTCGTTCCAGCTGCGAGCCTGGCCGGCCGGCGCGTCGACACCGGCCGAACCGGTGCTCACCGACGCGACCGGCAAGGTCGCGGAGGTGACGGTGCCGCTCGGCGCCGGCGGCCAGATCAGCCTGCAGCTCGCGGGGGCGATGGCCCACCTGCGGGCCGACGTGCTCGGCTACGTCGCAGCCCCGACCCCGCCGGTCGACCCGGTCGCCGCGTCCGTCGCCTGAGGCCCGACACATCGCGCGGCGCCGCGGCTTGAGCGGCCCTGAGCGCTTCCGGCGCGCGGGCCTGGCTCGTCCGGACCTGCTCCTAGACTTGCCCGGAGATGAGCACCCTCTTCGACGACGCCCTCCCGCTGCCCGGCCCGCCGGGCGGCCGGTCGGCCTCCGGGCCGGCGCACCGCGACGCCGCCGCGCTGCTGGAGGGGCTGAACCCGCAGCAGCGTGCCGCCGTGGTCCACCAGGGCAACCCGCTGCTGATCGTCGCGGGCGCCGGGTCCGGCAAGACCCGGGTGCTCACCCAGCGGATCGCCTACCTGTTGCACGAGCGCTCGGTGCATCCCGGCGCGATCCTCGCCATCACCTTCACCAACAAGGCGGCCGGCGAGATGCGGGAACGGGTCGCGGCCCTGGTCGGGGGGCGGGCGAAGGCGATGTGGGTGAGCACCTTCCACTCGGCCTGCGTCCGGATCCTGCGCCGCGAGGCGGCGCACCTGGGCATGAAGTCGTCGTTCTCGATCTACGACGCCGCCGACTCCCAGCGGCTGATGACCCTGGTCTGCCGCGGCCTCGACCTGGACCCGAAGCGCTACCCGCCGCGGTCGTTCTCGCACCAGGTGAGCAACCTCAAGAACGAGCTGGTCGACCACGAGACCTTCGCGGGGCGCGCCGAGACCCACCTGGAACGGACCCTCGCCGAGGCGTACGCGCTCTACCAGCGGCGCCTGCACGAGGCCAACGCGTTCGACTTCGACGACCTGATCATGACCACGGTCCACCTGCTGCAGGCCTTCCCGGACGTGGCGGAGCACTACCGGCGCCGGTTCCGGCACGTCCTCGTCGACGAGTACCAGGACACCAACCACGCGCAGTACGTCCTGGTCCGCGAGCTGACCGCCGGTGGCGACCCGGCCCTCGGGGTCCCGCCGGCCGAGCTGTGCGTCGTGGGTGACGCCGACCAGTCGATCTACGCCTTCCGCGGTGCGACGATCCGCAACATCCTCGACTTCGAGAACGACTACGCCGACGCGACCACCATCCTGCTCGAGCAGAACTACCGCTCGACCCAGACGATCCTGTCCGCAGCCAACGCGGTGATCGCGCGCAACGCCGGCCGCAAGCCGAAGAACCTGTGGTCCGACGCGGGGGACGGGCCGCCGATAGTCGGCTACGTCGCCGACAACGAGCACGACGAGGCGTCCTTCGTCGCGGGCGAGGTCGACCGGCTCACCGACGACGAGAGCGTGCTGCCCTCCCAGGTCGCCGTGTTCTACCGGACCAACGCGCAGTCCCGGGTGTTCGAGGAGGTGTTCATCCGGGTCGGGCTGCCCTACAAGGTGGTCGGCGGTGTCCGGTTCTACGAGCGCCGCGAGGTCCGTGACGCGCTGGCCTACTTGCGGGTGCTCGCCAACCCGGCCGACGCGGTGTCGCTGCGCCGGATCCTCAACGTGCCCAAGCGCGGCATCGGCGACCGGGCCGAGGCGTGCCTGGAGGCGCTGGCCCAGCGCGAGTCGATCAGCTTCAACGACGCGCTGTCCCGCTGCGAGGACGCCTACGGCCTGGCGACCCGCTCGCTGAGCGCGGTGCAGTCGTTCCGCACCCTGATGGACGACCTGCGCACCCTGGTCGAGGCGGGTACGCCGCCGGCGACCGTGCTCGAGGCGGTCCTGGACCGCACCGGGTACGCCGCCGAGCTGTCCGGATCGGCCGACCCGCAGGACCAGACCCGGCTGGAGAACCTCCAGGAGCTGGTCTCGGTCGCCCGGGAGTTCGAGGAGGCCAACCCGGGCGGCAGCCTGGTCGAGTTCATGGAGCAGGTCGCGCTGGTGGCCGACGCCGACGAGATCCCGGACGAGCCTGCGGACGGGGACGGCGAGGCGCAGGGTGTGGTGACGCTGATGACCTTGCACACCGCCAAGGGCCTGGAGTTCCCGGTGGTGTTCCTCACCGGGCTGGAGGACGGCGTGTTCCCGCACCAGCGATCGCTGGCCGACCCGACCGAGCTGGAGGAGGAGCGCCGGCTCGCCTACGTGGGCATCACCCGGGCGCAGCAGCGGCTCTACCTGTCCCGTTCCACGGTGCGCAGCGCCTGGGGCGCGCCGCAGGCCTACCCGGCGTCGCGCTTCCTCGAGGAGATCCCCGAGGCACTGCTCGACTGGCGCCGGCTCGAGTCCACGGTGGGCAGTGCGCCGGCCATCGCGGCCGTCGCGGCCCGCCCCGGCGTGCGGTCGCCGGGCAACCGCACGGTCATCCACCTCGAGCCGGGCGACCGGGTCACCCACGACACGTTCGGCATGGGCTCGGTGGTTGCGGTCGAGGGCGCGGGCGAGCGCGCGGTCGCCTCGATCGACTTCCGGACCGGCGGCGTCAAGCGGCTGCTGCTGCGCTACGCCCCGGTCGAGAAGCTCTAGCCCTGCCCGAGGCAGGCCGGGAGCGAGCGACCGCGGTCCGGTCGACACGGTGGTCGGGGCCGGACGCACGAGAGCCCCCGCCGGGGCAGGGGCTCGTCATCGCGATCGGGGTGGGGGTCAGATCTTGATGCCGTGCTCGCGCAGCCAGGTGAGCGGCGGGACCGGGTCGCCACCGCCCGGCCGGACCTCGAGGTGCAGGTGCGGGCCGGTGACGTTGCCCGTCGAGCCGATCCGGCCGATCACGTCGCCGGCCTTGACGGAGCCGCTGGTCTGGACGAAGGACGACATGTGGGCGTACCAGGTGACGGTGCCGTCCGCGTGCTGGACGACGATCTTGTTGCCGTATGCGCCGTCGTACCCGGCGAAGATGATCTGGCCGTCGCCTACCGCGTGGATCGGGGTGCCGGTGGGGGCGGCGAAGTCCTGGCCGGTGTGGGCGCTGGCCCACAGGCCGTGGTCGCCGAACCCGGCGGTGAGGCGGAAGTGGTCGACCGGGAGGACCCACTTCGGGCGGGCCGCCTCGCGGGCCTTGCGCTCGGCCTCGGCCGCGCTCTGGACCTGCTCGACCATCGTGGTCCGCGCCGCCCGCAGCCGGCTGGCGCGCTCGGTGTCCTGCTTGACCAGGGTGGCCCGCAGCTGGCTCGCCGCGATGGTGCGCGACTGCTGAAGCTGCTGGGTGGTCGCGTCCGACGTGGTCTCCCGGGCCGCGCCGATGGCGCCGGGCACGTTGAGACCACTGACGGTGAAGGCTGCCAGGGTGGCGGCAGTGACGTATGCGGGACCGCTGTGCTGCGTGGGCTTGCGGTGTCGTCCGCGATTGCGGCGAGGTGGCACGGAAGGAATCGCCTCGTCGTCGGGGGGCAGGGACGCGGGCGACAGTAACGAAGGGGTTACCGGGAGGGCCAACTCCCGTGCTGTCCAAAGGTTGTTCAACCACTCGCCGTGAGCGTCGGCCGACGAAGGGTCCCTGTTTCCGGCGGCGTCACAGGCCGTTTGTCCGGGAGACGTGTCCGGAAACCCGTCGGTTGCCCGGCGTGTCCGTGACCTGGGTCACAGTCGGCTCCCGGCGTGTCACGATCCGATCACGATCGGGCCGACCGCGGCCAGACGGCCGAGCCGTTCGCTGAGCCGTTCGCCGAGCCACGCCGCTCGCCGCGGTCGCTCCCGATGGCGGTGACCCCGGGGGTCACCGTCTTTCCGTGGGAGTCGAGCTGGGCCAGCGTGGCCGCTATCTCGCGGACCGCCCGGCGGTGGATCGGCAGCGACATGTGCCCGACCCCGCGGACGAAGACGTTGCGGGCCTCCAGGTCAGGGTGGTCGACCCGGGCCGCGCGCTTGGGGACGATCATCTGGTCGAGGTCGCTCCAGACGGCGAGGAACCGGGTCCGGCAGTGCGGCGCGGGCTGAGCCAGCTCGTCGACCAGGTCGCTGCCCGGACGCAGCTGCCGGGCAAGTCGGTGGGGCACGAGATAGGCCGGCAGGGTGCCCGCGTGCGGCGTCCCGAGCGTCACCAGCGTGTGCACCCGGGCGTCGCCACCGAGGCGCTGCACGTAGTACCGCGCGATCAGCCCGCCCATGCTGTGCCCGATGACGTGGATCCGCTCGAAGCCGGTCTGCTCGCACAACCGCTCCACCCGGGTGGCGAGCTGGGTGGCGGCCAGCCGCACGTCGCGGGTGAACGGGCTGTAGTTGATGCCGAGAACGCGCCGGAAGCCGCGACGCCGCAGCGCGCGGCGCAGCACCGTGAAGACCGACCGGTTGTCGACCATCCCGTGCACCAGGAGGATCGGCGTCCCGGCGGCCTCGACGTCGCCGACCATCAGGCCGCGCTGCACCGGGGTGAGTCCGGCCAGGTCGCGCTGGGCGTCGGCGCGGGCTCCAGCGCGGTCGGTGACCACGCCCAGCGGGTAGAGCGCCGCGTGCGTGGCGACCCAGCCGATCTCGACTGCCGCGCCCCGCAGGCCGGTGGGGGTGAGGAGGCTGGCCGCCCCGCGGCGCACGCCGGCACCCGTTCGCCCCAGCCGCTCGCGCACCTGTCCGACCTCCATGGTCTGTCGTCGGCCGTGCGGCGCCCGCACCTGAGCACCTCACCTCACCGTAGCTCTCCTACCCCGTGGCGGCCTCCGGGACGCGGCCGACGAGTCCGGACTACGCTTCGGCCCCGTGAGCACCTCCGCACCCGTCCGCGTCGTCGTCGCCAAGCCCGGTCTCGACGGCCACGACCGCGGCGCCAAGGTGGTGGCGCGCGCACTGCGCGACGCCGGCGTCGAGGTCGTCTACACCGGACTGCACCAGACTCCCGAGCAGATCGTCGAGACGGCGATCCAGGAGGACGCCGACGCCATCGGCATGTCGGTGCTGTCCGGCGCGCACATGACGCTGTTCCGCAAGGTCCTCGACCTGCTCGCCGAGAGGGACGCCCGCGACATCGTGGTCTTCGGCGGCGGCATCGTGCCCGAGGCAGACCTGCCGGCGCTGACCGAGATGGGCGTCGCGAAGATCTTCACGCCGGGTGCGACGACCGGCGAGATCATCGGCTGGGTGCGCGACAACCTCGGCGCCGCCGCCGCGTCCTGAGCCGCACGGCTCCGCCGCGCGCTACGACACCGCCGAGCCGAGCACCGGCAGCCGCAGCACACCAGGGTCGCCTGGTCCGGTGAGCACGGTGACCGGCTGCACCGCCTTGTTGTTGCGGTACGCCGCGTCGGTGGCGGCGACGACGACCGAGAGCCGGTGCCCGGCGGCGTAGCGGTGCGCCATACCGGGCAGCTCGATGGTCACCGGCCGGGTGACGTCGGGGACCCGGGTGGGGGACACCAGCCGGTGGACCAGGGTCCTGCTGCCGTCCGGCGCCACGTCGTAGACCTTCGCGAACAGAAGTAGCTGGCCGGCTGGACCGGCGGCCTGGGTTCGCTCGACCACCGGTGACGAGAGCCGCAGTGTCAGCGTCGGCACACCGACGGACACGACCGGTGCCGCCAGCGGCGCGGTCGTCCACGACGCGAAGGTTCCGGGGGTGTCGTACGGCGGGGTGACGGCGTCCGGGACCGGTGAGCCCTGCAGGGCCGAGACCTCGCTGAAGCTGGTCGGGACCTCGCCGGCCACGTTGGCGTAGGTCGCGCTGCCGGGCTGCACCGTGGCCCTCGACACGACCAGCGCGTCCGCGCCGGAGAGGAAGAGGTCCTGGGTGGTCCCGACCGGGTAGGTCGAGGAACGACCGTAGGCGGGTGTCGCGATGCCGGTGTAGGTCACCCAGTCGCGGAACCAGCTGAACCGCGGGCCGGTGCCGACTGCGCGGCCCTTGAGATGGTGGTCGAACCAGTTGCTGATCCGCCGGCCTTCGTAGCTCGACCGTGGACGCGCCGGGTCGAGCTCGCCGGGTGCCGGCGTGCCGCCGCTGTGGCCCCACGACTGCCAGATCATCTTCACCGGCGTGCCGTTCGCGCGAAGTGCGCGGTAGGTCGCGGCCGCCTCCTGCAGGTTGAAGAGCGTGTCGTTCTCTCCCTGCACCAGCAGGACGGGGACCCGGACCCTCCCGACGTACGACGAGACGCTGGCGTGCCGGGCCAGGTGGAGCGTGTCGGCTGTCGGGTAGCCGAGGGCGTCCATCTGGGCCTTCGCCGTGCAGGCCTGGTCGGTGAAGTTGGGGCACCCGGTCATCCGGCTCGGGTCGGTCGTGGCGTGCTCCGCGCCGTCGGCGATGCCGACGCCGAAGAACAATGACGTCCATCCGACCTTCTCGGTGCCCGGGGTGCCGTACCGCACCCCGTGCCCGTCGGCGGTGGTGAAGTCGGTGTTGTTGGGCGCCAGCGAGTAGGACAGGTCGTTCCAGGTGATGATCGGGACGATCGTGTCGACGCGCGGGTCGATGCCGGCCACCGCGAACTGCACCTGGCCGCCGTAGGACCCGCCGACCATGCCGACCCGAGGGTCGTGCCGGCGGTGCCGGCCGTCGTGCGCCACCGCGTCCTTGCGCACGAACCGGACCCGGCTGCCGTCGTTCGCCCGACGGCCGCCGCCGAGGTAGGTGACCAGCTGCTTCGCCGCGCGGCCGTCCCAGTCGGGGTCGTCCAAGGTGATCTTGCAGTCCGAGCCGCCGAAGCCGAGGCCGGAGTAGGACAGCACGACGTACCCCCGCCGGGCGAAGGCCTGGGCCAGGTCTGCCTGGTCGTCCTTGGAGCCGCCGAAGCCGTTCGTGGTGAGGATCGCCGGCTTCGGGTGCGCCCTGGTCGCGCCCGCCGGGCGGTACAGGTCGAACACGACCGTGCACACCTGCCTGGCTCCGGCGGGTCCGACGGTCACGTCGATGCTCCGGCTGGCGACAGACACCGCGGCGGCCCGCGCCGGGCCGGCGACCGTGGTGGTCAGCGCGGCGACGAGCCCGGCCGTCAGCGTGAGGGCGCCGAGAGCGGCGGCGGTTCGGGACTGGCGCACGGCGGTGCCTTTCGGATCGTGGGGGTTCGCCCGGTTCAACGGTCGCCTGGTGCTCCGGTTACGCTCCCGTACCGCGCCCGTGACCGGTCCGTCCCTGCCCCTGGATCCCGATCCGGCCGTTGCGACCACTCTCCGGAGCCGACCCAGACACGCGAGGACTGACCCGTGGACCTCTTCGAGTACCAGGCGCGCGACCTCTTCGAGAAGCACGGCGTACCCGTGCTGGGCGGCGCGGTCGCCGAGACCCCGGAGGAGGCGCGGGCGGCGGCCGAGCGGCTGCTGCCCGAGGGCGGCGGCAAGGTGGTGGTCAAGGCCCAGGTCAAGACCGGCGGGCGGGGCAAGGCCGGTGGCGTCAAGCTCGCCTCCTCGGTCGAGGAGGCCGAGCAGGTCGCCGCGCAGATCCTCGGCATGGACATCAAGGGCCACACGGTGCACCGGGTGATGATCGCCCCGGCCGCGGCCATCGCCGAGGAGTACTACTTCTCCGTCCTGCTCGACCGGGCCAACCGCACCTACCTGGCGATGGCCTCGCGGGAGGGCGGCGTGGAGATCGAGCAGCTGGCGGTGGAGAAGCCGGAGGCGCTGGCGCGGGTCGAGGTCGACGCCCTGGAGGGCATCGACGAGGCGAAGGCCCGCGAGATCGTCGAGAAGGGCGGCTTCCCCGCCGAGCTGGCCGACGACGTGAGCGCCGCGGTGCAGCGGCTGTGGGACGTCTTCGTCGCCGAGGACGCGACGTTGGTGGAGGTCAACCCGCTGGTGAAGACCGCGGACGGCCGGGTCGTCGCCCTCGACGGCAAGGTGACCCTGGACGGCAACGCGGACTTCCGGCAGGCCGATCACGCCGGGCTCGAGGACCAGTTCACCGCGGACCCGCTCGAGGCGAAGGCGAAGGCCAAGGACCTCAACTACGTCAAGCTCGACGGCGAGGTCGGGATCATCGGCAACGGCGCCGGTCTGGTCATGTCCACGCTGGACGTCGTGGCGTACGCCGGCGAGGAGCACGGCGGCGTCAAGCCGGCCAACTTCCTCGACATCGGTGGCGGTGCGTCGGCCGAGGTGATGGCTGACGGCCTGGAGATCATCCTCGGCGACCCGGCCGTGAAGTCGGTGTTCGTCAACGTCTTCGGCGGCATCACCGCCTGCGACTCCGTCGCCAACGGCATCGTGCAGGCGTTCGCGCTGCTGCAGGAGCGCGGCGACGAGATCACCCACCCGCTGGTCGTGCGGCTGGACGGCAACAACGCCGAGGAGGGGCGGCGCATCCTCACCGACGCGGCGCTGCCGCTGCTCGAGCAGGTCGACACCATGGACGGCGCGGCGGCTCGTGCGGCCGAGCTGGCCGCGGCCAACTAGACGGCGACGTAAGGGACGAGGGACTACAGACATGGCCATCTGGCTGACCGAGAACTCCAGGATCATCGTCCAGGGCATCACCGGCTCCGAGGGCACCAAGCACACGCGGCGGATGGTTGCCTCCGGTGCGCAGGTCGTCGGCGGCGTGAACCCGCGCAAGGCCGGCAGCACCGTCGACGTCGAGGGTGTCTCGGTGCCGGTCCTCGCCTCGGTGTCGGAGGCGATGAAGGAGACCGACGCCGACGTGTCGGTCGTCTTCGTGCCGCCGGCGTTCGCGAAGGACGCCGTCGTCGAGGCGGTCGACGCCGGCATCCCGCTGTGCGTCGTCATCACCGAGGGCATCCCGGTGCACGACTCGGCCGCGTTCTACCGGCACGCCGTGAACTCGGGGACGACCCGGATCATCGGGCCGAACTGCCCCGGCCTGATCAGCCCCGGGAAGTCCAACGCCGGCATCATCCCGGCCGACATCACCAAGGCGGGGCGGATCGGCCTGGTGTCCAAGTCCGGCACGCTGACCTACCAGATGATGTACGAGCTGCGGGACATCGGCTTCTCCACCTGCGTCGGCATCGGCGGCGACCCGGTCATCGGCACCACCCACATCGACTGCCTCGAGGCCTTCGAGGCCGACCCGGAGACCGACGCGATCGCGATGATCGGCGAGATCGGCGGCGACGCCGAGGAGCGCGCGGCGGCGTACATCAAGGACCACGTCACGAAGCCGGTCGTCGGCTACGTCGCCGGCTTCACCGCGCCCGAGGGCAAGACGATGGGCCACGCGGGGGCGATCGTGTCCGGCTCGTCCGGCACCGCGCAGGCGAAGCAGGACGCGCTCGAGGCGGTCGGGGTCAAGGTGGGCAGGACGCCGTCCGAGACCGCCGGCCTGATGCGGGAGCTCATGACCTCCCGCTGACCCCGCCCGCCTGCCGTCAGCCGCAGCTCTGCACCAGCGCGCACACCCGTCCGACGTCGGCCGTCGCGGCCCGGACGGCCGCTCCGGTCAGTGGGTCCGGCTGGCCCGGGAGCCCGCCGCGGTACTCGACGCGGAGGTAGACGGCGTTGCCGACGCGTACCGCAGCCGCCCGTGCGGTACCGCTCACGGGCCGCCCGTCCAGGCGGTACCGGCCGACGGCCAGCAGCCCCTGGCTGCCCAGCGCCAGCGGCCGGGAGGTCCACAGCTCGTCGGTGCCCGCACCGCTGCCGGGCCGGCCGAGCGCGCAGCCCATGACGGTGGAGCGGAACCCGGCCCAGGCCCGAGTGGCTGTCCTGGCATCGGCGAAGAGGGCCAGCTGCAGCACCTGGACACCGGTCGTCTCGCTCCGGCGGGTCACCGTCAGCATCGTCGACGGCAGGGTGCCGACCGCCGTCGTCGTGCCGGGGCAGGCACCGAGCTCCCAGGCGGTACGCCGGCCGCGCTGCCTGCTGGTCTGCCCTGTAGCGGTGCGCGCAGCCGGGCCGTGCTCCTCGCCGAACCGGAAGCCGGCCGGGATCCGGGTGACGGCGGCGGTGGCGACCGGCGGTCCGGCGCCCGTGTCGACCGGGAGGCCGGTGCGCAGGCGCGCGACGGCACGAGCGGCCAGCGCAGCGATGGGGGCGGCCTCGGCCGGGGCACCCTTTCCGGGATGCCGCACGACCTGGCTCACCACCGCCCCGACCCGGATCACGGCGACTGCGGCCCCGGAGCCGCCCGCGGAGACCGTCTGGAACACGGTCATGTCGCTCAGCGACGGGGTGGAGCGTCGCGGCGGCGCGACGTAGGCATCGGGACAGCTGCGCAGCGCCTGCACCTGGTCGGCATAGAGCCGTTCGGCCGCGACGGTGTCGAGGCCCACCAGGACGCGCTGCGCGACGCCGGCTCCGGCCGCACCCGCGAGCGTGCGGGTGGCGGCGACGGCGCCACCGCGACGGACGTCGCAGCGGTGCAACCGTGGGGACGACACGGAGTCCCGCACCGACGCGCCCCTCCGCGCCGTGCCGTGGTCGTAGACGTCCGAGGGTCGCAGCAAGGCAGCGGCCAGCAGGGTGCTCGCGGGACCGGCCGCCGCCATGGCCGGCCGGTCCGCGGTCACGGTCGGCTGAGGAGTCGGGGTTCCGGCCGGGCTGCCGCCCCTCAGGAGGGACGAGCCGCCGCCCAGGCCGGCCACGGCGATCGCCGTCACGATGGCCAGACCGGCACCCAGGCGCGGGCGCCGGGGAAACCGGCGCAACCAGCCCGGCGTCGTCGGCGCCGGCCTCGAGCTGTCCCGCGACTGCAGGACGTCGCGCGCATCTCCGGGCATCGTCACCTCGGGTCCAGTGTGCGCGCGCCGCACCGTGCCGGAACGTCGAGGGGTCAGCCGACGGCGCGGTCCAGCGCAGCGGTGAGACGGTCGGCGTCCCAGACCCAGTCGACCTCCGCCACCGGGCCGGCCCGCCACTGGAGCACGACGACCACGTTCGCCGACCGGGCGATCCCGAGCTCGTAGTAGCTGATCTCGGACGCCCGCACCGGGGTAGCCGTCCGGGACGCGTGCACGGCCTCGTCGCCCACGGTCGGGAGGACCACCTCGGGCCCGCGGTCCACCACCGTGTCCTGCGACGGGTCACCGGGATCGCAGGTGGCGAAGGCCGAGGTCAGCGCCTGGACCCCCGCCCGGGCGCGAGCCGTGTCGGAGAACCGGAGGACGTGCTCGATGGCGACCGCCTCGAGGTCGCCGTACAGGAGCCGGCTCCGCGACTCGAGCGCCCCGAGGGTGCCGGGGTCCGGGACGCAGAGCGACGGCAGCTGGTCTGACGGCACGGGGTCGGGGTTCACCCTCCAGGCGTCGTACGGGCCGACGGGGCCGAGGTCCTCCGGGAGGAACTGTGGCGAGGCAGCGAGCGCCAGCGGCTCCTCGACCGCGGTGCTGGCGGTCGGGCGGTTGGTGGCAGGCGGCGCGTCGGCGCGGTCGAAGCCACCGGTGCCGCCGAGGACACCGGCTGCACCGGCGACCAGGGCGACGACCGCAAGCGCTCCGCCGACCGCCTGCCGGCGGGTGCGCTGGTCGCCGCGGCGGCGCACGGCCCGGGAGTCGGCCAGCGGGTTGCGCTCGAGGTCCGAGCGCAGTGCGTCCAGCGTCATGGTCAGCTTGTCGTGGTTCTCAGACATGGGGGCTCACCTCCGTGAGCGAGTGGTCGGCGAGCAGCTCGGCGAGGGCGGCCCGGCCGCGCGACAGACGCGCCTTGACCGTGCCCTCGGGCGCTCCCACCTCGTGGGCGACCTCGGCGACCGACAGGCCGGCGAGGTGGTGCAGGACGATGGCCCGGCGCTGCGCGTCCGGGATCTGCCGGAGGGCCGCGACGAGGGCGACGTTGTCGACGCTCGGCTCGGGCGTGGGCTCGGCCGGGCCGTGGCGCAGCATCGCGGTGACGCCGTTCTTGGCCTTGCGCCACCGGCTGGCGGCCAGCCGCCAGGCGACGGTGCGGACCCAGGCCTCCGGGTCGTCGTACGTCTCGACGGTCGACCAGCGCTGCCAGGCCCGGGCGTACGCCTCCTGGGTGAGCTCCTGCGCGTCGGCGAGGTTGCTCGTCATGGCGTACATCTGGTGCTGGACCCGCCGGTGGGTGGCGGCGTAGAAGGCGTCGAACCCGGTCGAGTCCCTCACCGCGCCCTCCCTCCGATCGCGTCCGGGCACCGGACCACCGGTGCGCTGTCACGAAGGATCACTCGCGAGCAGCGTGACAGGTTGCATCCCGGCGCGGAACTCTCGCGGACCCGGCGACCCGCCGAGGAGCCGCGGGTGCCGGGCCGCGCGCCCGGCAGCGGAGACGATGGACCGCGATGACCGAGCTCCTGTCCCGTCCGTCCCGGCCGTCCCGCCCGCCGGGGGGAGCCGGTCGCGTCGCGGGCACCCGGAAGCGGGCGGCCGCCGGCCCGGCGCCGACGACCCGGTCGCTCACGGTCGCCGGGATCGCGGTCGCGCTGCGCTGCGCCGGCCTCGGCGTGCTGGCCGTCATGGTCGTCGTCCTGGTCGCCTGGGCCACCGCTGCGGACAGCGGCGCGGGCGCCACCGACGCCGTGGTCACCGCGCTCATGGCCTGGCTGGTCGGGCACCACGCCCACCTCGCCGTCCCGGGGGGAGAGCTCGCTCTCGTCCCGCTGGGTCTGACAGCGCTCCCGGTCGCGCTGCTGCACGCCGCAACGGTGCGGGCCGGCCGGGCCGCCGCGGTGCGGGGCCGGTCGGCAGTGCTGGCGCTGACCGCCTCCGCCACCGCCGCCTACGCCGTTCTCGCCACCTTCGTCGCCCTGGTGGCCCGCACCGCCGAGGTGCAGGCGCTGCCGGTCAGTGCCTTCGTCGGCGCGGCCGGTGTGGCGCTGCTCGGCGCCGGCACCGGTGCGGTCCGCGCGACCGGCACCTGGTCCGGGGTCTCCCGACGGCTGCACCCGCTGGTCCGGGCCGCCCTGCCGGCGGCCGCGGGTGCGCTGGCGGTGCTCCTCGCAGGTGGTGCGGTGCTGGCCGGCGCGGCCCTGCTGACCCACCGTGAGCGGGCGGCGGGCCTCGCCGACGGGATGGCTGCCGGCGCGGGGGGAGTCCTGCTCCTGGGCCTGCTCTGCCTGCTCTACGTCCCCACCGCGGTGGTCTGGGGCACGGCGTACGTCGCCGGGCCGGGGTTCGCCGTCGGCGTCGGCACCACGGTGTCGCCGTACGGCGTCGACCTCGGGGCGGTGCCCGCGATGCCGCTGCTCGCCGCGCTGCCGCAGGAGCCGGGTCCGGCCTGGGGCACCCTCGTCCTGCTGGTGCCGGTGGCCGCCGGCGCTCTGGCCGGCCTGCTCGCGCACCGCTCCCGGGCGGTCAGCGCCGACGGGTGGCGCCCGCTCGCCGAGGTCGTCGGCATGGTCGGCGGTCTGGTCGCTGCCGCCATGGCCGTGCTGGCGCTGCTCGCCTCGGGCCCGGGCGGGCCCGGTCGGCTGGCGGAGACCGGCCCGCAGTGGTGGGTCGTGGCCCCGGTCGCCGGGCTCGAGATCGCCGTCGTCGCGGCCCTGACCGTGTTCCTCCTGCGTCGCCGGGCCTGACCTCCGGCCGGTGGGACGCGGCGTAGGAGGGTGCCGAGCCGCCAGTAGGGTCGGTCGCGTGCACTTCGGGCCCGGACCGCGCGTGGTGGTGCTGGCCTCGGGCGGCGGGTCCACGCTGCAGGCGCTGCTGGACGCAGTGGCCGACCCCGGCTACGGCGTGCAGCTGGTCGCGGTCGGTGCCGACCGGCCCGGTGCCGGCGCGCTCGACCGGGCAGCGGCGGCCGGCGTCCCGACGTTCGTGTGCCCCGTCGCCGACCATCCCGACCGTGCAACCTGGGACTCGGCCCTCGCCGAGACGGTCGGCGGCTACCGGCCGGACCTGGTCGTGTCGGCCGGCTTCATGCGGCTGCTCGGGCCGGCGTTCCTGGACCGCTTCGGCGGCCGGGTGGTCAACAGCCATCCGGCGCTGCTGCCGTCGTTCCCCGGCATGCACGGCCCGCGGGACGCGCTGGAGCACGGCGTCAAGATCACCGGAGCCACCCTGTTCGTCGTCGACGCCGGCGTCGACTCCGGCGCCATCATCGCCCAGCGCGCGGTGGACGTGCGCGACGACGACGACGAGGGGTCGCTGCACGAGCGCATCAAGGTCGAGGAGCGGATCCTGCTCGTCGACGTCGTCGGCCGGATGGCCCGATCGGGCTGGACGGTCACCGGACGGAAGGTCACGGTCCCGTGAACGCAGCCTCAGTCGGCGATGTCGTGCCGGTGCGCCGCGCGCTCCTCAGCGTCTACGACAAGACCGGGCTGGTGGAGCTCGCCGCGGGTCTGCACGCCGCCGGCGTCGCGCTGGTGTCCACCGGCTCGACGGCGGCCCGGATCGCCGAGACGGGCGTCCCGGTCACCGCGGTGGAGGACCTCACCGGCTTCCCCGAGTGCCTGGACGGCCGGGTGAAGACGCTGCACCCCTTCGTGCACGCCGGGATCCTGGCCGACCGTCGTAGGCCCGACCACGTGCGCCAGCTGGACGAGCTGGGGGTCGAGCCGTTCGACCTCGTCGTGTGCAACCTGTACCCGTTCCGGGAGACCGTCGCCTCCGGCGCCGGGAGCGACGAGGTCGTCGAGCAGATCGACATCGGCGGCCCGTCGATGGTCCGGGCCGCCGCCAAGAACCACCCCAGCGTCGCCGTGGTCGTCGACCCCTTGGCGTACGGCGACGTGCTCGAGGCGGTCCGGTCCGGCGGCTTCGACCTGGCCGCCCGGAGGCGGCTGGCCGCCCGGGCTTTCGCGCACACCGCGGCGTACGACACGGCCGTGGCCGGCTGGTGCGCCCGGGAGCTGGCGGCCGACGAGTCGTGGTGGCCGGCGTACGCCGGCCTCGCCCTGGAGCGCGCCGACGTGCTGCGGTACGGCGAGAACCCGCACCAGAAGGGCGCGCTCTACGTCGACCTCGAGGCGGCACCCGGGATCGCGCAGGGGACCGTCCTGCACGGCAAGGCGATGTCGTACAACAACTACGTGGACGCCGACGCCGCGCTGCGCACGGCGTTCGACTTCGACCAGCCCGCGGTCGCGATCGTCAAGCACGCCAACCCGTGCGGGGTCGCGGTCGGCGCGGATGTCGCCGATGCGCACCGCCGGGCGCATGCCTGCGACCCCGTATCGGCGTTCGGCGGCGTCATCGCCACCAACCGGCCGGTGACCCTCGCGATGGCAGAGCAGGTCGCGGAGGTCTTCACCGAGGTGGTGGTGGCGCCGGCCTTCGACCACGACGCGTTCGCCCTGCTGGCCCGGAAGAAGAACGTCCGGCTGCTCGAGCTGCCGGACGGCTACCGTCGCGACAACGTCGAGCTGCGGCAGGTCTCCGGCGGCGTGCTGGTGCAGACCCGGGACCGGGTCGACGCCGACGGCGACGACCCGAAGACGTGGACCCTGGCGGCAGGGGAGGCGGCGGACGACGCCACGCTGGCGGACCTGGCGTTCGCGTGGCGGGCCTGCCGCGCGGTGAAGTCCAACGCCGTCCTGCTCGCGTCGGGCGGTGCCACCGTGGGCGTGGGGATGGGGCAGGTGAACCGGGTCGACTCGGCCCGGCTCGCCGTGTCACGCGCCGGCGACCGGGCCACCGGGTCGGTGGCCGCCTCGGACGCCTTCTTCCCCTTCGCCGACGGGCTGGCGGTGCTGCTGGAGGCCGGGGTCCGGGCGGTCGTGCAGCCCGGCGGGTCGGTGCGCGACGAGGAGGTCGTCGCCGCCGCGGCCGCGGCCGGCGTGACGATGTACCTCACCGGCGTGCGGCACTTCGCCCACTGAGGACCCGGTTCGTCCCTCTCGTCCCTCGCGCCCCTCTGGTCACAGCGGCAAAGTCTCGGTCAAGGCGTTCGGGTGACGCTGCTTCCTCACGGCCGGTCTGCCGAAGAGGACAGCACAGGCCCCCGCACGGCCGGTGGAGGAGATCGATGAGCGTGGACCGGTTCGGCCGGCTCCCGGTGGTGCTCGGACGGGTGCTGCTCGGGTCCGAGGCCGTCGCCGTCACGTTGTGGCTGGCGGCGCCAGGAGCGCTGCCCGCGGTCGCTCTGAACCGGACGCCGACCCGGCCCTCCGCCGTCGTCGGCTTCCTCCTGCTGGGTGCCGTCCTCGGGCTGCGGCCGCGGCCCGCGATCCGGCGGGTGCTGCTGGCCGGCGTTGCCGCGATCGCGCTCGAACGGCTGGCGGCGGGGGTGACGGGGCGCCCCCTGCTGACGGCCCGGGTGCTCTTCCTCGACCGCTGGGACACCGTGCTGCCGGACGGCCAGATGGCGGTGGCATCGGCCCTGGTGCTGCTGTCGCTCGCCCTGGCACTGGCCGTCAGCCGGGCCCGGCCGGCCGTCGCCACCACGCTCGGCTGCTTCGCCTTCGGCGTGGGCTACGTCAGCCTGGTGGGGCACCTCTACGGCGCCGAGAACCTCTCGTCGGTGCAGTCCGCGGTCGCGATGGCCCCCCCGACGGTGCCGATCACGTTCTGCGCCGCGATCGCGGTGCTGCTCGAACGGCCGGGCCTCCCCGCGGCACGAGCCGTCCATGCCCCCGGCACCGGGGGCGCCCTCGTGCGCGCCAGCCTGTCCTGGGCCCTGCTCGTGCCGGTCCTGGTCGGGTGGGCGGTGGTCGCCGGCGAGCGGGCCGGCCTGTTCGACCCGGCGTACGGCCAGAGCCTGATGGTCCTCACCCTCACCGCCGGCGCGATCACCGCGATCGTGCTCGGCGCCCGGGTGGCAGCCCGGGCGGACCGGCACCTCGCGGCGGCTGCCGACCGGGAGCGGCTGCGGTACCTGCTGGACGGGACCCCCGTGGGCATCTTCGAGACCGATGCCGACGGCGGGCGCACCTACGTCAACGCCCGCTGGCGGGAGCTCACCGGGACGACCGACGAGGTCGGCGGGCAGGACTGGACGCAGGCCCTGCACCCGGACGACCGCGAGCGCGTTGCTGCCGAGTGGACCGCGGCGAGGGAGCGCGGGGAGCCGTACGCCGGGCGGTACCGCTACCAGCGTCCCGACGGCACGGTCCGCTGGGTCGACACCGCGACCACGGCGATCCGCCGCGTCGACGGTGGCGTCGACCGCTGGCTGGGCAGCGTGACCGACGTGACCGAGCAGGTCGAGGCGTCCCGGCGGCAGCAGAGGTCCGAGCGCCGTTACCGGTCGGTCGTCGCGACCATGGCCGAGGGCGTCGTGCTGCAGGACGTCCGTGGCCGGCTGGTGACCGTCAACCAGGCCGCGTCGCGCATCCTCGGGATCGACCCGGTCGCCCTGGGAGAGGGTCGGCCCCGGCTCGCCGGGCTGCACGTCGTGCGCGAGGACGGGACGCCGTTCCCGCTCGCGGAGCTGCCCGGGCAGCGGGCGCTCGACAGCGGTGTCCCCGTGCGCGACGTCCTGGTCGGGGTCCGCCATGCCGACGGCCGGCTGAGCTGGCTCGAGGTCAACAGCGAGCCGATGCACGACGCCGCCGGCCCGGACGGGCTGCCGGTCGTCATCGGTGCGGTGACGACGTTCACCGACGTCACCGACGCTCGGACGGCTGCCCGCGCCCTGGCCCGCAGTGAGGAGCGGTTCCGCTCGGCGATGGCGCACGCGCCGGTCGGCATGGCCCTGGTGGCCCTGGACGGCACGTTCATGGACGTCAACCACACCCTCTGCCGGTTGCTGGGGTACGAGGAGACGGACCTGCTCGGCCGGACCTTCCAGCAGATCACCCACCCCGACGACCTCGAGTCCGACCTCGACAACCTGGCGATGCTCACCTCGGGGGTGGTCGACCACTACTCCATGGAGAAGCGCTACCTCAC
Organism: uncultured Actinomycetota bacterium; assembly: GCA_963807005.1. GTDB lineage: Bacteria > Actinomycetota > Actinomycetes > JACCUZ01 > JACCUZ01 > CAWDZK01. Next base: position 482,297 of record CAWDZK010000006.1, read on the forward strand.
CGGTGACGGCGACGTCGTCTGGGTGCAGCTGTCCGTCTCGATGGCCCGCGGCGACGACGAGGAGCCGGCGTACTACGTCGCGCAGGTCCAGGACATCACCGCCGCTCGTGCCGACCGGGCCAAGCTCGAGCACCAGGCGCTGCACGACCCGCTGACGGGCCTGGCGAACCGGGACCTGCTGATGGACCGGTTGGCCCATGCGCTGGCCCGCTCGGCCCGCACCGGGAGCCGGACCCTGGTGATGTTCTGCGACCTGGACCACTTCAAGGACGTCAACGACACGTTCGGCCACGAGACCGGTGACCGTGTCCTGGTCTCCATGGCCGACCGGCTGCGTGCCGCGATGCGACCGGGTGACACCGTCGCCCGGCTCGGCGGGGACGAGTTCGTGGTCGTCGCCGAGTCGGTGCCCGGTTCCCAGCAGCACGCGCTCGCCGCCCGGGTGCAGGCGGTGCTGGACCAGCCGGTGCGCGTCGACGGGCGGGAGGTCCGCACCGGCGCCAGCATCGGCGTCGCCGAGGCCGGCCCGGACGCCGACGCGCGTTCGGTGCTGCGGGAGGCCGACGCCGCCATGTACCGCGCGAAGGCTCGCGGTCGCAACAGGTACGAGCTGAGCCGGGAGACGCCGGTCGGCGCCCTCGACGGCACCTGACAGACTCCTCGGTGTGAGCGCAACGATCCTCGACGGCAAGGCCACCGCGGCCGCGATCCGGGCCGACCTCGCCGCCCGGGTGACCGAGCTGCGCCAGCGCGGCGTGGTCCCCGGCCTGGGCACCGTCCTGGTCGGCGACGACCCGGGCAGCCGGTCGTACGTCGCCGGCAAGCACCGCGACTGCGCCGAGGTCGGCATCACCTCGCTGCAGCGCGAGCTGCCCGGCAACGCCACGCAGGCCGAGGTCGAGGCAGTTGTGGACGAGCTCAACGCCGATCCCGACTGCACCGGGTACATCGTGCAGCTGCCGCTCCCCGGGGGGCTGGACGCGGGTGCCGCCCTGCTGCGGATGGACCCGGCCAAGGACGCCGACGGACTGCACCCCACCAACCTGGGCCGGCTGGTCCTCGGCGAGCCCGGACCGCTCCCGTGCACCCCCCGCGGCATCGTCCTGCTGATGCGCGAGTACGGCATCGACCCGGCCGGCCTGGACGTGACCGTGGTCGGCCGCGGGGTGACCGTGGGACGCCCGCTGGGCCTGCTGCTCACCCGCCGGACCGAGAACGCCACCGTGACCCTCTGCCACACCGGCACCCGTGACCTGGCGGCCCACCTGCGCCGCGCCGACGTGGTGGTCGCAGCCGCGGGCGTGCCGGGGCTGGTGACCGCGGACATGGTCAAGCCGGGTGCGACGGTGGTGGACGTCGGCATCACCAGGACCTCCGCCGGCCTGGTCGGCGACGTCGCACCCGAGGTCGCAGAGGTGGCCGGCTACCTCGCACCGGTCCCCGGTGGTGCTGGGCCGATGACCCGCGCGATGCTGCTGCTCAACGTCGTCGAGAGCGCCGAGCGGTCACTCGTGGGCCCGGCCGCAGCGCGGGTGTGAGTGCGATGAGCGGTGGCGACGCAGCCCCGCGCGCAGTAGACGACCGGCCGCCCATCCGTGGCGGCTGGGTGGGCCGGCAGTGGCCACTGCTCTCGGTCCTGGGGCTCGGCGTCATCGGACTGGGCGCGGTCGCGCTCGACCACTTCCGCAGCGGCTGCCTGCTGCTGGGCGTCGGGGTGCTGCTCGCCGCTGCCGCACGCGTGGCGCTCCCGGCACGCCGGGTGGGGCTGCTGGTCGTCCGGAGCCGGGCGTTCGACGTCGTCGTCCTGTCCAGCATGGGCGTCGCGCTGGTCGTCTTCGCGAGCATCGTCCCGACCCAGCGGTAGGCCCGCTGCCCCTCCCGGTCCGGCCCGCGGCGTGCTGGGATAGCCTCGGCACGAGAAAGTCTCTTGATGACGAGAGACCTGTGGAGCACCGCAGCCGCCGACGAAGGAGCGCCGCACATGGCCACCAGCCCTGCCACCGTCACCGTCACAGGAGCCGCCGGGGCCATCGGCTACGCCCTGCTGTTCCGGGTCGCGTCCGGTCAGCTGCTCGGCCCGGACGTGCCGGTCCGGCTCCGGCTGCTCGAGATCCCCCCGGCCCTCAAGGCCGCGGAGGGCACCGCCATGGAGCTCGACGACTGCGCCTTCCCGCTGCTGCGCGGCATCGACATCACCGACGACCCGCGCGCGGCCTTCGACGGGGTCAACGTCGCGCTGCTCGTCGGCGCCCGGCCGCGCAGCGCCGGCATGGAGCGCGGCGACCTGCTCGAGGCGAACGGCGGCATCTTCAAGCCGCAGGGCGAGGCGATCAACGCCGGTGCCGCGGACGACGTCCGGGTGCTGGTGGTCGGGAACCCGGCCAACACCAACGCTCTGATCGCGGCGGCGCACGCACCTGACGTGCCCTCGTCGAGGTTCACCGCGATGACCCGGCTGGACCACAACCGCGCGCTCAGCCAGCTGGCGAACAAGACCCGCACGCCGGTGTCGGAGATCGAGAAGCTCACGATCTGGGGCAACCACTCGGCGACCCAGTACCCCGACCTTTCGCACGCGCTCGTCGGCGGCAAGCCGGCCCGCGAGGTTCTCGACGACGACGCGTGGATCGCCGACTACTTCATCCCGACGGTCGCCAAGCGGGGCGCGGCCATCATCGAGGCCCGCGGGGCGTCCTCGGCCGCCTCGGCCGCGAACGCGGCGGTAGACCACGTCTTCAGCTGGGTGAAGGGCACGCCCGAGGGTGACTGGACGTCGGCGGCGGTCGTGTCCGACGGTTCCTACGGCGTGCCCGAGGGCCTCGTGTCGTCGTTCCCGGTGACCTCCTCCGGCGGCGAGTGGGAGATCGTGCAGGGCCTCGACGTCGACGACTTCTCCCGCACCCGGATCGACGCCTCGGTGGCCGAGCTGGTCGAGGAGCGCGAGGCGGTCCGCGGCCTCGGGCTCGTCTGACCCGGGCGACCCGGCGTACGACTGCTCGACCGACCCTTCCATCCTCCAGGAGCAACCCCGTGGCCAAGATCAAGGTGCAGAACCCGGTCGTCGAGCTCGACGGTGACGAGATGACCCGGATCATCTGGCAGTTCATCAAGGACCGCCTGATCCACCCCTACCTCGACGTCGAGCTCGACTACTACGACCTCGGCATCGAGCACCGCGACGCGACCGACGACCAGGTCACCGTCGACGCCGCCCAGGCGATCAAGCGGCACGGCGTCGGGGTGAAGTGCGCGACGATCACGCCGGACGAGGCGCGGGTCGAGGAGTTCGGACTCAAGAAGATGTGGCTCTCGCCGAACGGCACGATCCGGAACATCCTCGGCGGGGTCATCTTCCGCGAGCCGATCGTCATCTCGAACATCCCGCGGCTGGTGCCCGGGTGGACCAAGCCCATCATCATCGGCCGCCACGCCCACGGCGACCAGTACAAGGCCCAGAACTTCGTGGTGCCCGGCCCCGGGACGGTGACCATCACCTACACGCCCGAGGGCGAGGGCGAGCCGATGGAGTTCGAGGTCGCGAAGTTTCCCGGCGGCGGCGTCGCGATGGGCATGTACAACTTCGACGACTCGATCCGGGACTTCGCCCGGGCGTCCTTCCGGTACGGCCTCGAGCGACGGTTCCCGGTCTACCTGTCGACGAAGAACACCATCCTCAAGGCGTACGACGGCCGCTTCAAGGACCTCTTCCAGGAGGTGTTCGAGGCGGAGTACAAGGCCGACTTCGAGACGGCCGGGCTGACCTACGAGCACCGGCTGATCGACGACATGGTCGCGGCCGCGCTGAAGTGGGAGGGTGGCTACGTCTGGGCCTGCAAGAACTACGACGGCGACGTGCAGTCGGACACCGTGGCGCAGGGCTTCGGGTCGCTTGGGCTGATGACCTCGGTGCTCATGACCCCCGACGGCAAGGTCGAGGCCGAGGCGGCGCACGGGACGGTGACCCGGCACTTCCGCCAGCACCAGCAGGGCAAGCCGACCTCGACCAACCCGATCGCCTCGATCTTCGCGTGGACCCGCGGGCTCGAGCACCGCGGCAAGCTGGACAGCACGCCGGAGGTCGTCGGGTTCGCCGAGACGCTCGAGCGGGTCTGCGTCCAGACCGTGGAGTCCGGCGTCATGACCAAGGACCTGGCGCTGCTGGTCGGCCCGGACCAGGCGTGGGCGACCACCGAGGACTTCCTCGCCGCCCTCGACCAGAACCTCGCCGCCGCCCTCGCCTGACGACCTCGGATCTTGAGACCGGCGCGCCGTCCGGCGGCGGCGCGTCGTCTCAAGATCCGCGAGGGGGGAGGGGGGGCAGGGGCTAGGAGGCGGCCTCGGTGTCGGTGTCGGTGGCCGTGGCCCGACGGGACGCGGCCGTCCCGAAGTAGTCGACCGTCTTGGCCCGCCGTACGCCGGCGGCGTCGGCGGCCGGGACCTCCGCGAGCCGGGGGATGTGCTTCGAGCAGTGGATGTAGGCCTCCTCGACCTCGACGACGACCCACAGCGGCGCCCCCTGACCGGCGGGGGAGGGCGCCTCGAGGCCGCCCAGAGCGGCAGCGGCCGGCTCGACCAGCCGGGCCGAGCCGTTCACGTGCAGCCCGACCGTGTCCCGGACGAAGTCGACCATGAGCAGACCCACCTGGGGGTTCTCGCGGATGTTGCCCAGGCTGGCCATCACCCCGTTGCCCCTGAACTCCGGCCACGCCAGCCGGTTGTCGTCCAGCACCTGCAGGAAGCCGGGCGGCCCGGCCCGCAGCGTGCTGTCGCACGCCCCGGTGCGGTCCGCCGTGGCCAGGAAGAACATCTGCTGGCGGCGGACGAAGTCGCGCATCTGCGGGTTGAGGTGGTCCCGGACCTGGTCGTCGTAGAAGCGGTCGGCGCGCGCAGTGGTGCCGAGCTCGCGCTGCAGCCGGTGCTCGCCGTCGGAGCCGGGCCGGTGGCGGTCCTGGGAGGTGGGCGTGGCGCCCGAGGGGAGGGGGGTCACCGGAAGGTCCTACCAGGGATCGGACCTTCCGGACAAATCACCCGCGCGGCCGCTCGGGCCCTGAGCCACCTGAACGGGCCGGCGCGTCAGCGGTCCCGGCGCATGCCCTCGGAGGGCGCGACCTCGAAGACCACCGGTTCGGTCCAGCCGCGCCCGGCGAACGCCGACGTGACGGCCGTGCGCACGACATCCACACCGGGTGAGGGGACCAGGGCGATCGCCGACCCGCCGAAGCCGCCGCCGGTCATCCGGGCGCCCAGCGCCCCCGCCCGCCGGGCCTCGTCGACGGCCACGTCCAGCTCCTCGCAGCTCACCTCGTAGTCGTCCCGCAGCGAGACGTGGGAGGCGTCCATCAGCCGGCCCAGCGTCTCGAAGTCCCTGCCGCGCAGTGCGGCCGTCGCGTCGACGACCCGGGCGTCCTCGGTGACGACGTGCCGGACCCGTCGACGCAGCTCGTCGTCCGGCAGTCGGTCCAGCGCGGCGTCCAGGGAGGCTGCGTCCACGTCACGCAGCGCGGCGACACCCAGAGCCGCGGCAGCGCGCTCGCAGGACGCGCGCCGTTCGCCGTACCCGCCCTCGGCGTGGTCGTGGTGCACGCGGGTGTCCAGGACGAGCAACGACAGCCCGGCGGCCGCCACGTCGAGCGGGACCTGCTCGATCTCCAGGCTGCGGTTGTCGAGGAAGATCGCGTGCCCGGCGGTGCAGTGCAGCGAGGCAAGCTGGTCCAGCATCCCGGTCGGGGCCCCCACGAAGTCGTTCTCGGCGACCAGGGAGAGCCGGGCCAGGTCGTCGCGGGACACCCGGGCACCGTGCAGCCCTGTCGCCGCGGCGGCGACCGCGCACTCCAGGGCGTGCGACGACGACAGCCCGCTGCCCAGCGGCACCCGGCCGTCGACCACCACGTCCAGCCCGCCGACCTCGTGCCCGGCCTTCCGCGCGGCCCAGACGACGCCGGCGACGTACGCCGCCCACCCGCGCGGCGAGCCCGGCTTGATGTCGTCCACCGGCACGGTGAGGTCGCCGTCCGGCAGCTGCACCGAGCGCATCCGCAGGAGCCCGTCGTCGCGTCGGCGGGCGGCGACCCAGGCCCGGGCGGCGATGGCGAACGGCAGCGCGAAGCCGTCGTTGTAGTCCGTGTGCTCGCCGATCAGGTTGACACGCCCCGGTGCGGACCAGACACCCTCCGGGTCGACGCCGGCGAGATCCGCGAACGCGGCGACGACCGACCGTTCCCCGTCCGGGTCCGTCATGTCTGCAGTGCGTCGCGCAGCATCGCCGCGGTCCGCTCCGGCGGGATGTCGTTGATGAAGGCGCCCATGCCGGACTCCGAGCCGGCGAGGAACTTCAGCTTGTTCGCAGCCCGCTTGATCGAGAAGATCTCGAGGTGCAGCGACGCCAGGTCGCGGTCGACCCGGACCGGCGCCTGGTGCCAGCCGGAGATGTAGGGCAGCGGGGCGTCGTAGAGGCCGTCCAGCGCCTTCAGCAGCTGGAGATAGATGTCGGGGAAGTCGTCGCGGGCGGCGTCGTCCAGCGCTTCCAGGTCGGGCACGCCGCGTCTCGGGTAGAGGTGCACCTCGACCGGCCAGCGAGCGGCGAACGGCACGAACGCCACCCAGTGCTCGCTGGCGGTGACGACCCGGGATCCGTCGGCCAGCTCCTGCTCCAGCCGGTCGGCGAACAGGTCGCGACCGGTCCGCTCACGGTGCCGGCGCGCGGCGTCCAGCATCGTCCGGGTGCGCGGAGTGATGAACGGGTAGCCGTAGATCTGACCGTGCGGGTGGCTGAGCGTCACCCCGATCTCCTCGCCCCGGTTCTCGAAGCAGAACACCTGCTCGACGTACGGCAGCGCGGCCAGCGCGTTGCTGCGGTCGATCCAGGCGTCGAGCACCAGGCGCACGCGCTCCGGGGTGAGCCGGCTCACCGGGAGGTTGTGGTCGCTGGTGAAGCAGACCACCTCGCACCGGCCCAGCCCGGGGCGCCGGTCGGCACTGTCCGGGACATCGGCGTCCGGGTCCACGTGGTCGGCGAAGGACGGGAACCGGTTCTCGAAGACGACGACGTCGTAGTCGTCGGCCGGGACCTCGGTGGTCCGTCCGTCCCGGGACGGGCACAGAGGGCACTCGTCGGCCGGCGGCAGATGGGTCCGGGACTGCCGGTGCGAGGCGATGGCCACCCATTCGTCCACGACGGCGTCGTACCGGATCTCCGACGCCGTCGTGGTCGGCTCCAGGTCGCGGGCGTCCTGCACGCCGTGGCGGTCGACGGTCGCCGCGGTCCCGTCGGAGTCGAAGAAGTACAGCTCCCGACCGTCCGCAAGGCGGATCTCGGACCTCCTCACCGGTTGTCCGTCCCGGTCAGCAGCGGAGGTACGGGCACGACCGTGACCTCGCCGACCTGGTCCCGCAGGACCGCGACGGCATCCGGGTCCAGCCCTGCGTCGGTGATGACGACGTCGGCCTCCGGAAGGGTGGCGATCGTGCTGATGCCGACGACGTTCCACTTGGTGTGGTCGGCCACGACGGCCAGCCGGCGGGCCGACCTGGCCAGCGCCCTGCTCGTCTCGGCCTCGAGCAGGTTGGGGCTGGTGAAGCCGGTCCGCTGGTCCATCCCGTGCACGCCGAGGAACACGATGTCGAGGTTGAGGCTGCGCAGTGCGGCGACCGCCAGGGGGCCGACGAGCGCGTCGGACGGCGTGCGGACGCCGCCGGTGAGGACAACGGTCTGGCCGGGGCCGGGGGCCGACCAGAACACCGTGGCGATCTGCACCGAGTTGGTCACGACCGTGATGCCGGGGACCTCGCGGAGCCGCTGCGCCACCGTCCACGTGGTGGTGCCCGCGGACAGTCCGACCGCGTAGTCCGGCCGCACCAGGGCGACCGCGGCGCGCGCGATGGCGTCCTTCTCGGCGCGCTCGCGCGACGACTTGGTCTCGAAGCCCGGCTCGTCGGTGCTGGCCAGCGCAGGGGACGTCGCGCCGCCGTGGACCTTGTCGATGAACCCCTGGCGGGCCAACAGGTCGAGGTCGCGCCGGACGGTCATGTCCGACACCGACAGCTCGCGGGTCAGGTCGCTCACCTTCACGGCGCCGCGCTGGCGCACGCGGTCCAGGATGTAGCTTTGCCGTTCTCGCGCCAGCATCTCAGCTTCCCCCCTCCCGCACGACGGCGACGCCCCCGGCCGCGACCGAGACGGTACCGGCACACGGCTGGTCGGCCACCAGGTCGACTCCCGTCGCCCGGACCTGGACATCGGCGTCGGTGTGGTTGATGACGAACAGGTACGACGCGTCGTCGCGGCGGCGCCGGACCACCTCGACGCCCGGCAGGTCGTGGGTCTCGACCCCCACCGCTGCGCACAGGTGCCGGGTGAGGGCGGCTGTGCCCGCCGCGTCGACCCGGGTCGCGAGGTACCACGCGGCCCCGTCGCCGACCTGCCGGCGAGTGAGCGCGGGTACGCCTGGCAACGGACCGTCGGCGTAGCTGCTGACGACCGCGGCGTCGACCGGGTGCAGCAGCTCGGTCCACACGTCGGCGGTCGAGCCGTCGAGCACCCCACCGACCAGGCGCACCGACTCGGTCTCCCGCAGCGGGTAGAACTCCTCCGTGGTGATGCCGAGCAGGTCGCGGAAGGCGCCGGGGTAGCCGCCCAGCCGCACGTGGTCGTCCTGGTCGACGATGCCGCTCCAGTAGGTGACCAGCACCGTCCCCCCGGCCTCGACGTAGCCGGCGATGTTGGCCGCCGCGGAGTCGGTCGTGAGGTACAGGGTCGGGACCAGGACCAGCCGGTAGCCGTCGAGGGAGTCGTCCGGCCGGACCATGTCGACGGTCACCCCGGCGTCCCAGAGCGCCCGGTAGAGCGCCTGCTGCCGGTCGAGGTAGGACAGGTCGCGGGTGGGATGGCTGTCGAGCTCGGCGGCCCAGCGTGCGTCCCAGGCCACGACGATGGCCACGTCGCCGCGCACTGTCGAGCCGGCCACCTCGCCGATCGCTCGCAGGGTCGCACCGAGCTCGACGACCTCCCGCCAGAGCCGGGTCCTGGTGCCGCTGTGCGGGAGGAGCGCCGAGTGGAACTTCTCCGCACCGGCCCGCGATGCCCGCCACTGGAAGAAGCAGACCGCGTCGGAGCCGCGCGCCACGTGGGCGAGACTGTTCCGCATCATCTGGCCGGGGGACTTCGCCACGTTGCGGGCCTGCCAGTTGACCGCGCTCGGGGAGTGCTCCATGAGGAACCAGGGCCGCCCGTCAGCCGTAGCGCGGGTGAGGTCGGCGGACCAGGACAGCTCGACGTGCGCTTCCGGGTCGTGCGCCTCGAGGTAGTGGTCCTGCGAGACGACGTCCAGCTCGGGTCCCCAGCGCAGGTAGTCCATGGCGCGCACGTGCGACATCACCATGAAGTTGGTCGTCACCGGGATGCCCGGGCTGAGCCGGTGCAGCAGGTCGCGCTCGGCGACGAAGCAGGCGAGCAGGGCGTCGGAGCTGAACCGCGCGAAGTCCAGCTGCTGGGTCGGGTTGGGAAAGGTGGGCGCGCTGCGCGGTGGCAGCACCTGCTCCCAGTCGCCGTACCGCTGGCTCCAGAACGCCGTCCCCCAGGCCTCGTTGAGGGCGTCGAGGTCGCCGTACCGCGCCCGCAGCCAGACGCGGAAGGCCGCGGCGGACGCGTCGCAGTAGCAGTGGCTGTTGTGCCCGCCCAGCTCGTTGGAGACGTGCCACATCACGAGTGCGGGATGGTCGTGGAATCTCTCGGCCAAGGCGGTCACGAGGGCCAGCGCCCGCTCGCGGAAGACCGGGGAGCTCGGGCACCACGCCTGCCGGCCACCCGGCCAGAGCACGGTGCCGTCGGCCCGGTGGGGCAGCGTCTCGGGGTACCGGTGGGAGAGCCAGGGGGGCGGTGACGCGGTCCCGGTCGCCAGGTCGACAGCGATGCCACCCCCGTGCAGCAGGTCCAGGACGTCGGCGAGCCAGTCCAGCTCGAACGTGTCCTGCTCCGGCTCGAGCAGTGCCCAGGAGAAGACCCCCACGGTCGCGACGGTGACGCCGGCCTCCCGCATGAGCCGGACGTCCTCGGCCCAGACCTCGCGCGGCCACTGCTCGGGGTTGTAGTCCCCGCCGTACGCGACACCCGCCAGCCGGCTGCCGTCCGGGTGGGTTGGCCAGGCCGTCATGGCTGGGAGCGTGGACCTGGCGCCGAGAAAAGTCAACAGAAACCGACGAAGCAGACCAGGAAAACTGTGCGCATCAAACAGCTGCTCGACGCCGTACCTGATCCCTTTCTGCGCCTGTGTCGTGCCCAAAATGGAACCCGCCGGTTTCGACCAACCCCTTGACAGGTGAACTGGGTCACATCACCCTGTGTCTCAGTGCTGTTCGGATGTGTTCGTTCATGTTGGAAGGTCGTTCCGGTGCGCGGCGACCCGCTCCTGCTCTCCCCGCGCGTCATCCACACCCCGAGGAGGGGACAGATGCCCACTTTCGAGACAGAGGACCACTACCTCGCCAGTCTCGTCCCGCCGTCCGCGCGAGTGACGGCGGCCGCAGCCGGCGGCGGTGTCGGCCGGCGCGGCTTCCTCAAGGGTGCCGCCGGAGCCGGCGCCGCCCTGACCCTGCCCGGACTGCTCGCGGCGTGCGGCGGCAGCTCCGGCGGCACGTCCGGCTCCAGCGGCGGGGGCGCACCCAGCGGGACGGTCGCGATCGGCTCCAACGCCTCTGACGACGTGCCCAAGAAGGCCTTCGCCGACGTCTTCGCCGCGTTCGAGACGGCCAACCCGAAGCTGAAGACCAAGGTCAACACGGTCGACCACAACACCTTCCAGGAGCAGATCAACAACTACCTGCAAGGCAGCCCGGACGACATCTTCACCTGGTTCGCGGGATACCGGATGCGGTTCTTCGCCTCGCAGGGCCTGGCAGGTGACATCAGTGACGTGTGGGACAAGATCGGAGGCGACTTCAGCGACTCCTTCAAGAAGGCGTCGACGGGCGACGACGGCAAGCAGTACTTCGTCCCGCTGTACAACTACCCGTGGGTCCTGATGTACCGGAAGAGCCTGTTCGCGGACCGCGGCTACCAGCCGCCGACCACGATGGACGAGCTGAAGTCCCTCGGCGACACCATGAAGAAGGACGGCCTGGAGCCGATCGCCTTCGCCGACAAGGACGGCTGGCCGGCGATGGGTACCTTCGACATCCTCAACATGCGGATCAACGGCTACGACTTCCACGTCAGCCTGATGGCCGGCAACGAGTCGTGGGAGGACGCCAAGGTCAAGCAGGTCTTCAGCACCTGGGCCGAGCTGCTGCCCTACCACCAGGCGGGCTCACTGGGCCGCACCTGGCAGGAGGCCGCCCAGTCGCTGGTGCAGAAGAAGACCGGCATGTACCTGCTCGGCACCTTCGCCTCGCAACAGTTCGAGGGTGCCGACCTGGAAGACCTCGACTTCGTGGCCTTCCCGGAGATCGCCTCCGAGCACGGCATCGACTCGATCGACGCGCCGATCGACGGGTTCATGATGTCGAGCAAGCCGAAGAACGAGGCCGGCGCCAAGGCGCTGCTGGAGTACCTGGGCTCCGCAGACGCGGAGAACATCTACCTGAAGACGGACCCGGGTGACGTGGGTGCGAACAACAACGTCGACACCTCCGGGTACAACGCGGTGCAGAAGAAGTCGGCCGAGATCATCGGCGGGACGGCGAACATCGCCCAGTTCCTCGACCGGGACACCCGGCCCGACTTCGCCTCGACGGTGATGATCCCGGCCCTGCAGGAGTTCATCAAGAACCCGAAGGACATCGACGGGCTCACCAAGAGCATCGAGAGCCAGAAGAAGTCCATCTTCGTCTGAGCAGGTCGGCGCCCCGCGTTGACGCCCGGTCACCGGGCGCGGAAAGTCGTACCGTCCGCGCCCGGTGCCGCCGGTGCCGCCGGTGGCGCCGGGGGCCCGTTGCGGCCCGGAGAGGCCCGAAGGGCCCGCCCGCGCACGGATCGAGGAGAGGTGAGCCATGGCCACGTCCGAGGCGCCGCCGGTGGTGCCCGCACCGCTGAGCGGCCGGCCGAAGAAGCCGAGGAGCAAGCTCTCCCGGCTGTCACGAGCCGACCGGATCACCGTCTTCGTGATGGCGGCGGTGCCCACCCTGCTCGTGCTCTGGCTGGTCTGGCTGCCCGGCGTCGCGTCGGTGGTGCTCAGCTTCTTCCGCTGGGACGGTGTCGGCGGCTTCGACACCGCGAGCTGGACGGGGTGGACCAACTACCACAACATCTTCACGAACTACCCGCCGTTCCGGCCGGCCATCGAGCACAACGTCATCTGGCTGGTCGCCCTCTTCCTCATCCCGACGCCACTGGGCATCTTCCTGGCGGTGCTGCTGGACAAGGAGATGAGGTTCAACCGCGTCTACCAGACCGCGCTGTTCATCCCCGTAGTGCTCTCGCTGGCACTGGTCGGGTTCATGTGGCAGCTCATCTACTCGCCGGACCAGGGCCTCATCAACCAGATCACCGGCGGGTCCACGGACTGGTACGGCGACCCCAACATCAACCTGTGGGCCGTCCTCGTCGCCGTCTGCTGGAAGCAGACCGGCTACGTGATGCTGCTCTACCTGGCCGGCCTGAAGGCGGTGGACCCCACTCTCCGTGAGGCGGCGACCGTCGACGGCGCCAGCGAGGTGCAGACGTTCTTCCGGGTGGTCTTCCCGGTGATGCGTCCGATCAACGTCGTCGTGCTGGTCATCACCTTCATCGAGGGACTCCGTGCCTTCGACATCGTCTGGGTGATCAACAAGGGCCGCAACGGCCTCGAGCTGATCTCCGCGCTGGTGACCCAGAACATCGTCGGTGAGGCGAGCCGGGTCGGCTTCGGGTCGGCCCTCGCGACGATCATGCTCGCCATCTCGTCCGTGTTCGTCGCGATCTACGTACGGATCGCCCTGCGCGAGGAGGACAACTCATGAGCGCCACCGTGACGCACGAAGGACCGGTGGTCGCTCGGGCGATGAACACACCAGCGCCCAGGCCGCGGGGACGACGGGTGCTCCTGCACGTGTTCCTGAGCGTGATCGCAGTGCTGTGGCTGTTCCCCATCGGATACGCCCTCCTGAGCAGCGTCCGCACCTACGCCTACACCCAGGAGAACGGCTACCTGTCGCTGGGCGGCTGGACGTTCAAGAACTACACGGACGCCTGGCAGCGGGCCGACTTCACCAGCCACTTCGTCAACACCATCTACATCACCGTCCCGGCGGTGCTGCTGACGCTTTTCCTCTCGTCGTGCATGGCGTTCGTGCTGGCCCGGTTCAGCTTCAAGTTCAACCTGACCCTGCTCGGCATCTTCCTGGCCGCCAACCTGCTGCCGCAGCAGGCGCTGCTGATCCCGCTGTTCCGGATGTTCCGCGAGATCCCGTTGCCCACCTACCTGAGCGACTCCGGGTCGATGCTCAACAGCTTCTGGGCACTGATCCTGGTCAACACGGCCTTCCAGACCGGCTTCTGCACCTTCGTGCTGAGCAACTACATGAAGACGCTCCCCAAGGAGCTCTACGAGTCCGCCCAGGTCGACGGGGCGTCGGTGCTGCGGCAGTTCTTCCAGCTCACCCTGCCGCTGTGCCGGCCGCCGTTGGCGGCGCTGGCCACCCTCGAGGTCACCTGGATCTACAACGAGTTCTTCTGGGCCACCGTGCTGCTGCAGAGCGGGGACAAGTTCCCGATCACCAGCTCGCTGAACAACCTCCGGGGCGAGTTCTTCACCGACAACAACCTCGTGGCCGCCGGCTCGATGGTGGTGGCCCTGCCGCCGTTGATCATCTTCTTCATCCTGCAGAAGCAGTTCGTCTCCGGCCTCACCCTGGGTGCCACCAAGGGATGAGCGGTCCCGACCAGCGGGGGCACCCGGCCGCGGCACCGCCGGGCGTCGTGCTGCTCCGGCGCGCCGGTGTCTCGGTCGTGCTGGACGCCTCGGCGCCTGGAGTCCCGTCCGTGCTGCACTGGGGCGGCGACCTCGGCGAGCGGGTCCCGGAGCCCCCCGCGTGGCGGTCCGCCCGGCCGCACAGCGCCACCGACGTCGTGCCGCCGCTGACCCTCCTGGCCGGCGGCGTGGGCGGCACGCAGCACGCGCCGGCGCTGCGCGGTGGCCCGGCCTGGGCCCCGCACTGGCAGCTGCAGTCCCTCGATCACGACGCCGACCGGGTACGTGCCACCTGCCTGGCGGCCGACGCCGGGCTCGAGCTCGTCACCGATCTCGAGCTCGACGCCGAGGGGGTCCTGCGCGCGACCCACCAGCTGACGAACGCGGGCTCGGCGCCGTACCGGCTCGACGGCCTCACCGTCGTCCTGCCGGTGCCCGCGCACGCCCGCGAGCTGCTCGACCTGACCGGCCGCTGGTGTCGCGAACGTCACCCCCAGCGGCTCCCGTTCGACGCGCAGGGGACGTGGACCCGGGACGGCCGGCACGGCCGGACCGGTCACGACGCCACGCTGCTGCTGGTGGCCGGCACTCCTGGGTTCGGCAACCGGCAGGGCTCCGTGTGGGGCCTGCACCTCGCCTGGAGCGGCGACCACACGTCGTACGCCGAGCGGCGACCCGACGGGCGAGCCGTCCTCGCGAGCGGCGAGCTGCTGGGTCCGGACGAGGTCGTCCTCGCGCCGGGGGAGTCCTACCGCACGCCCGACCTCCTGGCCGTCTGGTCCGACGCCGGCCTGGACGGGCTCAGCAGGCGGCTGCACCGGCACGTCCGGGCCCGGCCCGGCCACCCTCGCCGTCCGCGGCCGGTGATCCTCAACACATGGGAGGCGGTGTACTTCGACCACCGGCTGGACCGGCTGACCGAGCTGGCCGACGTCGCCGCCGAGATGGGCATCGAACGGTTCGTCCTCGACGACGGCTGGTTCCTCGCCCGCCGGGACGACCGCGCGGGCCTCGGGGACTGGGTCGTGGACACCACCGTGTGGCCGCAGGGCCTGGCCCCGCTGATCGCGCACGTCCGCGGTCTGGGGATGGACTTCGGTCTCTGGGTCGAGCCGGAGATGGTCAACGTGGACTCCGACGTGTACCGGGCGCACCCGGACTGGGTGCTGCGTGCCGGCGCGGACCTGCCGGTGCCCTGGCGGGGCCAGCAGGTCCTCGACCTCGCCGTCCCGGACGCCTACGAGCACGTCCTCGGCCAGCTGGACGCGTTGCTGTCCGAGCACGACATCGCCTACCTCAAGTGGGACCACAACCGGGACCTGTTGGACGCCGGTCACGGGAGCAGGCCGGGGATCCGCGCCCAGACGCTGGCTGTCTACCGGCTCCTGGACGAGCTGCGCGCCCGTCACCCCGGTCTCGAGATCGAGTCCTGCGCCTCCGGCGGCGCCCGGGTCGACCTCGGGGTCCTGGCGCGCACCGACCGGGTGTGGGCCAGCGACACCAACGACGCGCTCGAGCGTCAGACCATCCAGCGCTGGACCCAGCTGCTGCTCCCGCCCGAGCTCGTCGGCAGCCACGTCGGCCCCGCGACCGCGCACACCACGGGACGGACGCACCGGCTGTCGTTCCGCGGCGCGACCGCGCTGTTCGGGCACCTCGGGGTCGAATGGGACGTGACCCGGCTGGACGCCGGGGAGCGGGCGGCACTGGGCCGGCTGGTGGCGACGTACAAGACGCACCGGGCGCTCCTGCACAGCGGGGACGTGGTGCACGCCGATCACGCCGACCCCGCGGTGCTGGTGCACGGGGTGGTCGCCCCGGACCGGTCCGAGGCGCTGATCGCGTGCGTCACGGTGGCCAGCCAGCCGTCCGAGGTGCCGGTGCCGGTGCGCCTCCCCGGTCTCGACCCCGGTGCGGACTACCGGCTGACGGTGGTCGACACGGGCGGCGACGTGTTCGCCGTCCAGCACGAGGGCCCCCCGTGGTGGCCGGAACCGGGCGCTGCCACGCTGCTGCCGGGCGCTTTCCTCGCCGAGGTTGGGCTGCAGCTCCCGGTCCTCGGGCCGGAGCAGGCGGTCGTGCTGCACCTCGCCCGGAGCTGAGCCCGCCTCAGCGGGCACTACCCTGGTCGGCATGGACGGCTGCTCTAGACAGGCGTACCCGCGACCTGCCGGTACGCCGTGAACGGAACCATCGCGAACGCCCTGCTCGTGGGGCTGTTCCTGCTGATCGGCGGCGTCTTCTCCGGCTCCGAGATCGCGCTGGTCTCGTTGCGCGAGGGCCAGGTGAGGTCGCTGGCCCAACGCGGCCGCCGCGGGGCCAAGGTGGCCGAGCTGCACGCCGACCCGAACCGGTTCCTTGCCGCCGTCCAGATCGGCGTCACCCTGGCCGGGTTCATGTCGGCAGCCTTCGGCGCCGCCGCCTTCGCGGACGACCTGGCTCCGGTGCTGCGGCGGTGGGGGCTGTCGTCCGGGGGCACCGCCAACGACCACGACGCGGCGTACTGGGTCGCCTTCATCACGGTCACGCTCGTCATCACCTACCTGTCGCTCGTGATCAGCGAGCTGGCTCCGAAGCGGATCGCGCTGCAGCGGGCCGAACGCATCTCGCTGCTCGTCGCCCCCACCCTCGACCGGGTCGCCCGGGCGTCGCGACCTCTCATCTGGCTGCTGTCCCGGTCGACCGACGGCGTGGTCCGGCTGCTGGGCGGCGACCCGTCAGCCGGCCGCGAGACGATCTCGGAGGAGGAGCTGCGCGACATCGTCGCCGGCCACGAGACGCTCGGTCCCGAGGAACGCCAGCTGATCGAGGACGTCTTCGAGGCCGGCGAGCGTCAGCTGCACGAGGTGATGGTGCCGCGCACCGAGGTCGACTTCCTCGATGCGTCGACGCCGGTGTACAAGGCGGTCCGGCTGTCGTCGACCAACCCGCACAGCCGCTACCCGGTCGTCCGCGGCTCGTACGACGAGGTCGTCGGCTTCGTGCACGTGCGCGACCTGTTCGCGCCGGAGCGCAACGGCTCGGCGGTGCGGGTGGGCGAGATCGCCCGGGACGTGAAGCTGATGCCCGGGACCAAGCGAGTCCTCTCGGCGCTGTCCGAGATGCGCCGGGAAGGCCACCACCTGGCGATCGTGGTCGACGAGTACGGCGGCACAGACGGCATCGTCACCATGGAGGACCTCATGGAGGAGGTCATCGGCGAGATCCACGACGAGTACGACGTCGCCGAGGAGCCCGCCCGGGCGCTGGTCGACGGGGACGTCGAGGTCGACGGCCTGCTCAACCTCGAGGACTTCGAGGACCGCACCGGGCTCGAGCTGCCCGACGGCCCGTACGAGACGGTGGCGGGGTTCGTCATCAACGAGCTCGGGCGGCTGCCCGAGCTGGACGAGAGCATCCTCGCGCTCGGCCGCCGCTTCACCGTGACCGAGCTGGACGGCCGCCGGATCGCGCGGGTCCGCCTCACCGTCGAGGGACCCGGCGACGCCGAGCCGGGTGCGCCGCTCGAAGCCGACGTCGACGACCCCGCCCACAGCAACCCCTGACCGGCGCCCCCCCTCCGCTCGTTTGCGACATCCGTCACCGACACGCCGCTGATACAGCGGCGTGTCGGTGACCCAGGTCGCAAACGAGCGTTCGGGGGGATCGGGTCGTCGCGCCTGCGGCTGAGGCGTACGCACTGGGCGGCGGGACGCCCAGCCCTGGCAGAATGCCCGCATGCCCGACTCGTCCCGCCCCCGCGTCCTGAGCGGCATGCAGCCGACGTCGGACTCGCTGCACCTCGGCAACTACCTGGGTGCGCTTCGCCAGTGGGTGGACCTCCAGGACGCCTTCGAGACGTTCTTCTTCGTCGCCGACCTGCACGCGATCACGATGGAGATCGACCCCGAGGCGGTCCGCCGGCGCACCCGCGTCAACGTGGCGCAGTACCTCGCTGCAGGCGTCGACCCCGGTCGCTCCACCCTGTTCGTGCAGAGCCAGGTGCCCGAGCACGCCCAGCTGACCTGGGTGCTCGGCTGCCTGACCGGCTATGGCGAGGCCAGCCGGATGACCCAGTTCAAGGACAAGGTGGCGCGCGGTGGCAACGCCTCGGTCGGGCTGTTCACCTACCCGGTGCTGCAGGCGGCCGACATCCTGCTCTACCGCCCGGATCGCGTGCCGGTCGGTGAGGACCAGCGCCAGCACCTCGAGCTCAGCCGGGACCTGGCCCAGCGTTTCAACGGCCGGTTCGGCGACACGTTCGTGGTCCCAGAGCCGCACATCCTCACCAGGGTCGCCAAGATCTACGACCTCCAGAACCCGGGCGCCAAGATGAGCAGCAGCGTCGGCGGCAGCGGGGTGGTGTGGCTCGACGACGACCCCAAGGTGGTCGAGAAGAAGATCAAGAGTGCCGTGACCGACACCGGCCGCGAGGTCACCTTCGACCCCGAGGGCAAGCCGGGCGTGAGCAACCTGCTCGCGATCCTGTCCGCGTTCGGCGGTGAGGGCATCGTCGACCTCGAGTCGCGGTTCGCCGGGGCAGGCTACGGCGACCTCAAGAAGGCCGTCGTCGAGGTGGTGCTCGACGCCATCGGGCCGTTCCGGCAGCGCCTGCACGAGCACCTCGCCGACCCGGGCGAGCTGGACGCCCTCGTCGCCCGTGGCGCGGAGCGCGCTCGCGAGGTGGCTGCCGGCACGCTCGCCGACGTCTACGACAAGGTCGGCTTCCTGCCCGCGGCGCCGGGCCGGTGAGCACCCGCACCATCGGTGTCGCGATCCCGATCCCCGAGCCCTACGGCAGCGAGCTCCAGGACGTCCGGGAGTCCTACGGCGACCCGTTGGCCCGGTCGATCCCGACGCACATCACCCTGCAGCCGCCGACCGAGGTCGACACCGACGACCTCGAGCGGATCGACAAGCACCTGCGGACGATCGCCGAGTCCGAGCAGCCGTTCGACATCCACCTGCGCGGCACCGGCACCTTCCACCCGGTGTCACCGGTCGTCTTCGTCTCCGTCGTGCTGGGGATCAGCGGCTGCGAGCGGGTGGAGTCCCGGGTCCGCTCCGGCCCGCTGGCCCGGGAGCTCTCCTGGCCCTACCACCCGCACGTGACCGTGGCGCACGACCTGCCGCACGACGTCCTCATGCGGGCCTTCGACGAGCTGGCCGGCTACGACGTCCGGTTCCAGGTGTGGGGGTTCAGCCTGTACGAGCACGGCCAGGACAGGGTGTGGCGTCCGCAGCGCGACTTCCCGCTCGGGCAGCCCCTTCCCGGTCCGCGGAACGTGTAGCCGAGGGTCGCCGCGGGCACGGGACATCACATGCCGGTCATGCAGCGGGTGCACCACGGGGTCCGTTCGGCACGGGCGCGGTACGCGTGGGTCGACCACGCGGCGCGAACGCAGGACCGGCACAGCGATGTCGTCGGCGGCCAGATCGCCGGCGGCATCACCTACTTCGGCTTCCTGTCCTTCTTTCCCCTCCTCGCGCTGGCCTTCGCAGTGGTCGGCTATCTCAGCGGGGTCTACCCCGGGGCGCGCGACGCCATCACCACGGCCATCCAGGACGCGTTTCCCGGTCTGCTCGGCAGCGGACCGAGCCAGATCAACATCGACGACGTGGTAGCAGCGAAGGCCGGGGCCGGGATCGTCGGCCTGGTCGGACTGCTGTACTGCCGGGCTGGGGTGGGTCGATGCCCTGCGGGTGGGTCTGCGCCGGGTCTTCGGCACCCTCGACGACCGGCCGTCGTTCCTGCGCAAGAAGGGCGTCGACCTCGTCGTGCTGGTGCTGCTGGGCACGGCGATGGTCGCGTCGGTGGCGGTCACCAGCTTCGCCACCAGCGCCACGTCGTACGTGCTGGGCACAGTCGACCTCGACGACTCGCTGGTCGCGACCGTGCTGCTCAAGGTCGTCGCGGTGGGCCTCGCGCTCGTCGTCGACACGCTGCTGTTCGCGATCCTGCTCACCCGACTGCCGGGCGAGCGCCGGCCCTGGGGTCAGATCCGCAGCGGCGCCATGCTGGCCGCCGTGGGCTTCGAGCTGCTCAAGCTGCTGGGCACCTTCCTCATCGCGAGGACCACCGACAACCCCGTGTACGCCACGGTCGGCGTCGTCGTCGGCCTGCTGGTGTGGATCAACCTGGTGTCGAGACTGCTCGTGTACGCCGCCGCCTGGACGGCCACCGACGCGTACTCCCTGGAGCCGGGCGGCATCGGCGAGCCCGGAGCCGGGCGAGGGGGCGGCATCTTCGCGGCGACCGACCCCGTGCTGGCGGTGGCCCCCGCCGACTACGAGCCGGTGCCGGTGGAGGTCGACTCGGACGTCGCCTCGCCGCGAGGCAGGATCCGCACGCTGCGCGGAGTGGCGGTGGGTGCCGCGGTCGGCGCCGGCCTCGCCGGAGTCCTGACCCGGCGGTCCACGCGCGGCTGAGGGAACCCGGCGACGCCCGGCCGGTGGCCCGTCCGCCGGCGCCGGACCCGGCGTCGTACCAGCACCCTGGCCCGCAGCAGGGCGAGCGCCACCGCGAGGAGCGCCACCACGTCGAGCCACCACGGCAGACCGCCCCCGGTGCCGGCGGCGGAAGCCTCTCGGGTGCCTCCGGCGCCGTCGGCCCCCGCGGGGGCAGCCCCGGTCGATGGGCCCACGACGGCTCGCGGCACGGCGTCGAGCGAACCGACGGGCTGCGCGAGCGCTCGGTGGCGGAAGCCCCAGCTGAGCAGCGCCGCCGAGTCCTTCCAGGAGTCCTGCTGGCTGTGCAGCACGGTGGCGACCAGCGTGTGCCCGCGGCGGGTGGCCGCACCGACGAACGTGCCGCGCGCCTTGGTGGTCCAGCCGGTCTTGATGCCGATCGCGCCGCGGTAGTTCAGCAGCAACCGGTCCTGGGTGTAGATCTCGAACGTCTTGCGGACCTTCCCGGGCTTGGGCATCTTGCCGGGGAACTGCGACTTGACGGTCGTGGCGTAGGCGCGGAAGTCCGGCCTGGCCATGGCCGCGCGGGCGATGACCGCGAGGTCGTACGCCGAGGTGTACTGGCGCGGCGCGTCCAGCCCGCTCGGGTTGCGCACCGTCGTGTCCAGGGCGCCCAGCTCGCGTGCGGTCCGCGACATCGCCGCGACCGTCTCCGGGACGCCTCCGGCGGCGTGGGCCAGAGCGCTGGCGGCGTCGTTGCCCGAGACGAGGAACAGCGCCTGCCAGAGCTGGTCGACGGTGTAGGTGGCGTCCGGGACGATGCCGGCCTTGCTGCCCTCGGCGTTCGCGTCCTCCCACTGGGCCGTGTAGACCGTCGACGGGTCCAGCGTCGGCAGGAGGGTCAGAGCGGTGAGGACCTTCAGCGTGCTGGCCGGTCGCCAGCGGCCGTGCGGGTCCTTGGCCGCCAGCACCTCGCCGGTGTCGAGGTCGGCCAGCAGGTAGGCCGACGCGCTGACCTCGGGCAGGGCGCCGGCGCCAGGAGCGTCCACGGCGATGCCGGTGGTGGCGAGTCCCTCGCCGCCCACGGTGGCGGCACCCGCCGAGGTCGCCGTACCGGCAGACACGACCCCGCCGAGCAGGACGGCCGACGCGGCGCACGCGAGCAGCCGACTGCGGGTCCGCACCGCGCGAAGGGAGCTCATCGAGGGCAGGCTAACGGCTCCGACTGCCCGGCTCGTTAGCATCCGGGGCATGTCGCGCGAGTCGGGTCCAGGTCGGTTCTCGGAGTCGGGGCTGCCGATCGAGCCCGTCTACGGGCCGGAGGTCCTGGACGGCTGGGACGCGTCGGTCCGGCTGGGCGATCCGGGCAGCTACCCGTTCACCCGTGGCGTCTACCCCTCGATGTACACCGGCCGGCCGTGGACGATGCGGCAGTACGCCGGGTTCGGCACCGCCAAGGAGTCCAACGAGCGCTACCACCGCCTGGTGGAGGCCGGCACCGGCGGACTGTCCGTCGCGTTCGACCTGCCCACCCAGATGGGCTACGACTCCGACGACCCCATCGCGCACGGCGAGGTCGGCAAGGTCGGCGTGGCCATCGACTCGCTCGACGACATGCGCACCCTCTTCGACGGCATCCCGCTGGGCGAGGTCTCGACGTCGATGACCATCAACGCACCGGCGGCGGTCCTGCTGCTGCTCTACCAGCTCGTCGCGGAGGAGCAGGGGGTCGACCCGTCACGGCTGACCGGGACGATCCAGAACGACGTCCTCAAGGAGTACATCGCCCGCGGGACCTACATCTACCCGCCCAAGCACTCGCTGCGGCTGGTCTCGGACGTGTTCGCCTACTGCGCGAAGGAGATCCCGCGCTGGAACACGATCTCGATCTCCGGCTACCACATGGCCGAGGCGGGGGCGACGCCGGCGCAGGAGGTGGCGTTCACGCTGGCCAACGCCCGGGCGTACGTCCAGGCGGCGACCGCCGCGGGGCTCGGCGTCGACGACGTCGCGCCGCGGCTGTCGTTCTTCTTCGTGGCCCGCACGACGCTGCTGGAGGAGGTGGCGAAGTTCCGCGCGGCCCGGCGGATCTGGGCCGGGATGATGCGCGACGAGCTCGGGGCCACCGACCCGAAGTCGCTGATGCTGCGGTTCCACACCCAGACGGCCGGGGTGCAGCTGACCGCGCAGCAGCCGGAGGTCAACCTGGTGCGGGTGACCGTGCAGGCGCTGGCCGCGGTGCTCGGCGGCACCCAGTCGCTGCACACCAACTCCTACGACGAGGCCATCGCGCTGCCGACGGAGAAGGCGGCCCGGCTCGCGCTGCGCACCCAGCAGGTGATCGCCTACGAGTCCGACCTCACGGCGACCGTGGACCCGTTCGCCGGCTCGTACGCCGTCGAGGCGCTGACGGACCAGATCGAGGAGAAGATCCGCGAGCTGATGGCCAACGTCGAGGAGCTCGGCGGTGCGGTGGCGGCCATCGAGGCGGGCTACCAGAAGCGCGAGATCGAGCAGTCGGCGTACGACGTCGTCACCTCGGTCGAGGACGGGTCCCGCACGGTCGTCGGCGTCAACCGGTTCCAGCGCGATGCGGACGAGGTGTACGAACCGCTGCGGGTCGACCCGACCATCGAGGCGTCCCAGCGCGACCGGCTGGCCGCCCTGCGGGCCGACCGCGACGACGCGGAGCTGCGGCGCTGCCTCGACGCGCTGCGGGCGGCCGCCGAGGGCACCGACAACGTGCTGTACCCGATGCACGACGCGCTGCGGGCCCGCGCCACCGTCGGTGAGGTCTGCAACGTCCTGCGAGACGTCTGGGGCACCCACGTCCCTGCCGACGCCTTCTGACCACCCCACCCCCCGGCCCCTCCCACCCTCGGATCTTGAGACGACACACCGGTACGAACCCCGCGCGTCGTCTCAAGATCCGCTGGGGTGGGGCGGGAGGGGGGCAGCGGTAAGGTCGCCCGTTGTGACCCCGCCGTCCCCGTCGCCGCACCACCGCTCGGTGGTCCCGGCGGACGTCGCGGCCCGGGTCAAGGCGCACCACGACGAGCTGGTCGCGCTGCGCCGCGACCTGCACGCGCATCCCGAGCTGTCCTGGGCCGAGGTGCGCACCACCGCGCTCCTGCGTGACCGGCTGCTGGCGGCGGGCCTCGCACCGCGGGCGCTCCCCGGCGGGACCGGCCTGGTCTGCGACGTGGGCGACGGCGACCGGGTGGTCGGCCTCCGGGCCGACATCGACGGGTTGCCCATCGTCGACCTCAAGGACGTGCCGTACGCCTCCACGGTCCCCGGCGCCTGCCACGCGTGCGGGCACGACGTGCACACGGCGGCCGTCCTCGGGGCCGGCCTGGTGCTGGCCGAGCTCGCCCAGGAGGGCAGCCTCCCCGGTCGGGTGCGGCTGATCTTCCAGCCGGCCGAGGAGTCGGTGCGCAGCGGGGCGCTCGCGGTGGTGGAGGCGGGCGAGACCGCAGACCTCGAACGGGTCTTCGCCCTGCACTGCGCCCCCCGCGAGGAGGTCGGCAGGGTCGGCCTGAGGGTGGGGGCGATCACCGGGTCGGCCGACCAGCTCCTGGTCCGGCTCTTCGGCCCCGGCGGGCACACCGCGCGGCCGCACCTCACCGCCGACGTCGTCTACGCGCTGGGCAAGGTGGTCACCGACCTCCCGGCGGCCCTCTCGCGGCGGGTCGACCCGCGTGCGGCGCTCAGCGTGGTCTGGGGCCGGGTGGCGTCCGGGCGGGCCGCGAACGCCATCCCGACCTCGGGGGAGGCAGAGGGCACCGTGCGCTGCCTCGACTCCGCCGCCTGGCAGGACGCTCCCCGGCTGGTCGAGCAGCTCGTCCGCGAGATCGTCGCCCCGTACGGCGTGCAGGCGGAGGTCGGCTACACCCGCAACGTGCCGCCGGTGGAGAACGAGGCCACCAGCGTCGAGCTGCTGGCCGACGCCGTGCGGGACACGGAGGGCTACGACGCGCTGGTGGGCACCGAGCAGAGCCTCGGCGGCGAGGACTTCGCGTGGTACCTCAGAGGGGTCCCGGGTGCGCTGGCCCGCCTGGGGACCGCCGCTCCTGAGGTACCCGTCGGGGACCGGATGGACCTGCACCAGGGCAGGTTCGACGTGGACGAGCGGGCCATCTCGGTGGGCGCCCGGGTGCTGGTCGCCGTCACGTACGGCGCCTTGCTCTCGGTCTGATAACGGCCTGGTGACTTCGGGCGCAGACGTCCGACGCGGCCGCTCGATCCCGCTAGAGTGCCGAGGCCTGGCCGAACGACGGCCAGCCCGGGCTCGGCGGCCGTGTTGGGTCGTGGCCCACCCCATGGAAGGAGACACCCTTTGCGACGGGTGACCACTCTGGCCTCGGCGCTGATCGCCGGGGCTCTCGTCCTGACCGCATGCGGCGGGAGCAGCGACACCGCAGGAACCGGTACGAACACCCCCACATCGTCCGGCAGCGAGTCCCCCAAGAGCGACCTCAAGGTCGGCTTGGCGTACGACATCGGCGGGCGCGGCGACCAGTCGTTCAACGATGCGGCTGCGGCCGGTCTGGACAAGGCCAAGGCCGAGCTCGGCATCGAGGCCAAGGAAGCCGAGGCCAGCAACGGCGAGCCCGACTCCGCCAAGGAGGAGCGCCTGCGCGTCCTCGCGAACGCGGGGTTCAACCCGGTCATCGCGGTCGGTTTCGCCTACTCGGCGGCCCTGGCGAAGGTTGCCAAGGAGCTCCCGGACACCAACTTCGCGATCATCGACGACGAGGCCGCGGTGGGCGACAACATCGCCAACCTGGTCTTCGCCGAGGAGCAGGGCTCGTTCCTGGTCGGCGCGGCAGCCGCCCTGAAGTCGGAGTCCGGCAACATCGGCTTCGTCGGTGGCGTCGACGTCCCGCTGATCCACAAGTTCGAGGCCGGCTACGAGGCAGGCGCGAAGGCGGTCAACCCGGACATCAAGGTGCAGGTCAAGTACCTCACCCAGCCGCCGGACTTCTCGGGCTTCGGTGACCCGGCCAAGGGCAAGACCGCCGCGGCCGGCATGTTCGACGCCGGTGCCGATGTCGTCTACCAGGCTGCCGGCGGTTCCGGTGGCGGTGTGTTCGAGGCTGCCAAGGCCGCGGGCGCGAAGGCGATCGGCGTGGACTCCGACCAGTACAAGACGGCCGACCCCAAGGTGCAGGACGTCATCATGACCTCGATGCTGAAGAAGGTCGACGTCGCGGTGTTCGACTTCATCACGTCGGTCTCGGAGGGCAACTTCACCTCCGGCACCCTGCGGTACGACCTGGCCAAGGACGGCGTGGGCTACTCCACCAGCGGCGGCCAGATCGACGACATCGTCACCCAGCTGGAGGACTACAAGGCGAAGATCGTCTCGGGCGAGATCACGGTCCCGGACAAGTGATCGGCCGGTCGGGCGGCGCGCGTCGACGCGCGCGCAGCCTGGCCACGGCGTGACCCTGCGACCGGGTCCGGGGAGGCGGCAACGTCTTCCCGGGCCCGGTCGTCACGTTGCGGCCTGTCACGCTAGCGTGCAGGCCTGAACCCCAGCCGGGCCTCCTGTCCGGCCGCTCCAGCGACGCCGACGGCGTCCGGCTCGAGGAAGGTGCCTCATCACCACGACGAGTGCCCAGCCGCCGGTGGCGGCGCCGAGCGAGGTGGCCGTCGAGCTGCGCGGCATCACCAAGCGGTTCCCGGGTGTGGTCGCCAACCGAGACGTCAACATCGTGGTCACCCGCGGTCACGTCCACGCGATCGTCGGTGAGAACGGCGCCGGCAAGTCGACCCTGATGAAGATCCTCTACGGCATGCAGCGGCAGGACGAAGGCACGATCACGATCGACGGGCAGGGGGTGACCTTCCACTCGCCCGGCGACGCGATCGACGTCGGCGTCGGCATGGTGCACCAGCACTTCATGCTCGCCGACAACCTCACCGTGCTGGAGAACGTCGTCCTCGGCAGCGAGCCGAGCCGTCGCGGCCTGATCGACTTCGGCGCTGCCCGGCAGCGGATCCAGGAGATCTCGGACTCCTACGGGCTCGACGTCCATCCGGACGAGCTCGTCGAGGACCTCGGCGTGGGCGACCGGCAGCGCGTGGAGATCCTCAAGGTGCTCTACCGCGGCGCCAAGATCCTCATCCTCGACGAGCCCACCGCGGTTCTCGTCCCCCAGGAGGTCGAGGAGCTCTTCGACAACCTCCGTGAGCTCAAGAGCGAGGGGCTCACGGTGCTGTTCATCTCGCACAAGCTGGACGAGGTGCTCGAGGTCGCCGACGAGATCACCGTGATCCGGCGCGGGACCACCGTGCAGACCGTGCAGCCGGCCGACGTGACTGCCCGCGAGCTGGCCGAGCTCATGGTGGGCAGCGAGCTGCCCACTCCGGAGACGCGGGAGTCCACGGTCACCGACCAGGTCGTACTGCAGAGCGAGGGGCTGACCGTGCGCTCGACCGACGGTCGAGCACTGGTCGAGGACATCACCTTCACCATCCACCGGGGTGAGGTGCTCGGCATCGCCGGTGTCGAGGGCAACGGCCAGGCAGAGCTGGTCGAGGCGGTCATGGGCATGCGGCCGCTCGCGGCCGGCTCGTTGCACCTCGGCGAGGAGGACCTGACCAGCTGGTCCACCCGCCAGCGCCGGGAAGCCGGCATCGCCTACATCCCCGAGGACCGGCACCGGCACGGGCTGCTGCTGGACGCACCGCTCTGGGAGAACCGCATGCTGGGGCACCAGACCCAGGAACCGAACGTCAGCGGCCCCTGGATCGACCGCGGGGGCGCGCGCCGGGACACGGCGCGCATCGTCGAGCAGTACGACGTCCGGACCCCCGGGATCGACGTGCTCGCCTCGTCGCTGTCCGGCGGGAACCAGCAGAAGCTCATCGTCGGACGCGAGATGAGCGGCACACCGCGGGTACTGATCGCCTCGCACCCGACCCGCGGTGTCGACGTCGGCGCCCAGGCAGCGATCTGGGACCACATCAGGACCGCGCGCCGTGAAGGGCTCGCTGTCCTGCTCATCTCCGCGGACCTGGACGAGCTGATCGGCCTCTCCGACTCGATCAAGGTGATCCTCCGCGGCCGCTTCGTTGCTGATGTGGACCCGTCGAACGTCACACCGGAGGACCTCGGCGCGGCCATGACCGGAGCCGGCGACCGCGGGAGCGCGTCATGAGCGTCAACTGGCACCGGGTCGGGCTGGCCGTCGCCGCCCCGGCCGTGGCGCTCGCGTTCGCGCTGGTCGTCACCGCCCTCGTGCTCGTCTCGACCGGCGACCCGGTGTGGTCGACCGCCCAGGTCGTCTGGGACTACGGCTCGCAGCCGCGGGTCATCGCGCTGACCTTCAACCAGGGCACCGTCTACTACCTCTCGGCGCTCGCGGTCGCGATCGGCTTCCGGATGAACCTCTTCAACATCGGCGTCGACGGCCAGTACCGGCTGGCAGCCTTCGCCGCTGCCGTCGTGGGCAGCGAAGTGAGCCTCCCCAAGCCGCTGCACATCCTCGTGATCGTGCTCACAGCGATGCTGGTCGGCGCGATGTGGGCCGGCATCGCCGCCCTCCTGAAGGCCACCCGGGGAGTCAGCGAGGTGATCTCCACGATCATGCTCAACGCGATCGCGACCTCGCTGATCGCCTACCTGCTGCGCAAGGTGGCCGTGGACGTGGCGGGCAGCAACAACATCGGCACCAAGCCGATCGCCGAGTCCGGCGCATTCCCAGGCCTGTCGATCATCCCGAACAGCCCCCTGCCGGTGTTCGGCTTCATCATCGTCGCTGCCCTCGCCGGCGTCGCGTACACCGTCGTGCTCGGCCGTACCCGGTTCGGGTTCGACCTGCGCGCCACCGGCAGCTCGGAGTCGGCGGCGGTGGCCAGCGGCGTGAACGTCAAGCGGATGGTGGTCATCTCGCTGCTGCTGTCCGGCGCCGTCGCCGGCCTCGTCGGGATGCCGCAGCTGCTCGGCAGCGACACCCGCAACTACAGCCTGGACTTCCCGGCCGGGCTCGGGTTCACCGGCATCGCGATCGCCCTGCTCGGTCGCAACAACGCCTTCGGCATGGCGCTTGCCGCCCTGCTGTTCTCGTTCCTCGACTCGTCGTCGATCATCCTCGACATCAACGACATCTCCAAGGAGATCGTGCTCATCATGCAGGGCACGATCGTGCTCTCCGTCGTCGTCGTGTACGAGCTCGTGCGCCGCTACGGCATCGTGGCCGAGCAGCGCCGGGTGAGCCGGGAGCTGGATCCTGACCAGGTAGGGCCAGGCAACGGCCGGCCCGGTGCCCCGACGGGGGTGACCGCATGAGCCTCGCCGACCGGTCCGCACCGGAGACCAAGACGGCTGCTGCCCGGCGGCGGCTGCCCACCGCAGGCCTACCCGCTGTCCTGCTGGGCGTGGCCGTCCTGATCCTCCTGCTCAGCGTCGTCAGGGTGGCGAGCGGAGCCAGCGACCTGACCTCCAGCGGCACCATCGGCGCCGCGCTGGCCCTGGCCGTCCCGATCGGCATGGCCGGTCTCGGCGGCCTCTGGTCCGAGCGGGCCGGCGTGGTCAACATCGGCCTCGAGGGGATGATGATCCTCGGTACCTGGGGGGCGGGCTGGGCGGGCTGGCAGTGGGGGCCCTGGACCGGGGTGCTGGTCGGGACCCTGTTCGGTGCCGCCGGCGGCCTCCTGCACGCGCTGGCCACGGTGACCTTCGGCGTCGACCACATCGTGTCCGGCGTAGCGATCAACATCCTCGGCCTCGGGGTCACCCAGTTCCTGTCGGTGGTCGCCCTGGAGGGCACTCCAGGTGGTGGCGAGTCGCAGTCGCCGCCGATCGACGACATCACCCGGGTCGGCATCCCATGGATCTCCGACCCGCTCCTGACGCTGCAGAAGAAGGAGTGGTTCCTCGCCTCGGACCTGGCCGGCATCCTGCGCGGGCTGCTCACCGACGTCTCGCTGCTGACCGTGGTGGCGATCCTCCTGGTGGTGCTGACCTACGTGGTCCTGTGG
The DNA here is from genome assembly GCA_963807005.1 of uncultured Actinomycetota bacterium. Lineage (GTDB taxonomy): Bacteria > Actinomycetota > Actinomycetes > JACCUZ01 > JACCUZ01 > CAWDZK01. Next base: position 511,555 of record CAWDZK010000006.1, read on the forward strand.
CGGACCCCGTTCGGCCTGCGGCTGCGGTCCTGCGGTGAGAGCCCGACCGCCGCCGAGTCGCTCGGTGTCAACGTCTACCTGATGAAGTACTCCGCGGTCGTCGCCTCCGGCGCGTTCGCGGGCCTGGGCGGCGCCTTCCTCGCGGTGGTGGCCGGCAACGGCTACCGCGAGGGCCAGACGGCCGGCCGCGGGTACATCGGCCTGGCTGCGATGATCTTCGGCAACTGGCGGCCAGGTGGCCTGGCCGCCGGAGCCGGGCTCTTCGGCTTCACCGACTCGCTGCAGCTGCGGCGCGGCGGTGAGTCGGTGCACGCCCTGCTGCTGCTCGTCGGGGTGCTCCTGCTGGTCACGGCGGTGTGGCTTGCTGTGCGCCGGCGACCAGTGGCGGCCCTGGTCGCCGGGCTGACCGGCATCGGTGCGCTGGTCTGGTTCGCCACCACCGACGAGGTGCCCGGCGCGTTCACCACCATGGCGCCGTACGTCACCACGCTGCTCGTGCTGGCCCTGGCCGCCCAACGGCTACGAATGCCCGCAGCCGACGGGCAGCCCTACCGGCGAGGCCAGGGTGGCTGAGGTCGGCGACGCCGACTGGTCCCGCCTGCGCGAGGAGGCCACCGCGGTCATGGCCCGGGCGTACGCGCCGTACTCCTCGTTCCGGGTCGGAGCCGCCGGCCTGGTCGACGACGGCCGGGTCGTCGCGGGCTGCAACGTCGAGAACGCGGCGTACGGCGTGGCCCTGTGTGCCGAGTGCGGGATGGTCTCGGCGCTGCATGCCTCGGGCGGTGGCCGGCTGGTCGCCGTGGTCTGCGTCGACGGGCACGGCAACACGCTGATGCCGTGCGGCCGGTGCCGGCAGCTGCTCTGGGAGAGCGGCGGCCCGGACATGCTGCTCGAGACCGTCAGGGGGATCCGACCCATGCGTGAGGTGCTGCCGGACGCGTTCGGCCCCGAGGACCTGGAGGCGCGGCGATGAGCGCGGTCTCCGCCGTCGACGTCATCCGGGCCAAGCGGGACGGCCTCGGCCTGACCGACGAGCAGATCGACTGGGTGATCGCCGCCTACACCCGCGGCGAGGTCGCCGACGAGCAGATGTCCGCCCTGGCGATGGCGATCCTGCTCAACGGAATGGACCGGCACGAGATCTCGCGGTGGACCGACGCGATGATCGCCTCCGGCATCCGGATGTCATTCCCGGCCGAGGCGCTCGGCGGCCGGCGCACCACCGACAAGCACTCCACCGGCGGAGTCGGTGACAAGATCACCCTTCCGCTCGCCCCCCTGGTCGCAGCCTGCGGCGCGGCAGTCCCGCAGCTGTCCGGGCGGGGGCTGGGCCACACCGGGGGGACCCTGGACAAGCTCGAGGCCATCCCTGGCTGGCGGGCCACCCTGACCCGCGAGGAGATGCTCGCCCAGCTCGGCGACGTCGGCGCAGTCGTGTGCGCCGCCAGCGACGACCTGGCGCCGGCGGACAAGAAGCTCTACGCGTTGCGCGACGTGACGGGCACCGTCGAGGCAGTCCCGCTGATCGCCAGCTCGATCATGAGCAAGAAGATCGCTGAGGGGACGGGGGCGCTCGTGCTCGACGTCAAGGTCGGCTCCGGCGCGTTCATGAAGGACGTCGACGCGGCGCGCGAGCTGGCCGAGACGATGGTGGCCCTGGGCACCGACCACGACGTCCGCACGGTTGCCCTCCTCACCGACATGTCCACCCCGCTGGGGCTCACCGCCGGCAACGGCATGGAGGTGCGCGAGTCGGTGGAGGTGCTGGCAGGTGGCGGCCCGGCCGACGTCGTCGAGCTCACGCTGACCCTGGCGCGCGAGATGCTCGCCGCCGCCGGCCTCGACGGGGTCGACCCCGCCGACCGGCTCGCCGACGGCTCGGCGATGGACGTGTGGCGGCGCATGATCCGCGCTCAGGGCGGTGACCCCGACGCGCCCCTCCCGACGGCACGCGAGACGAAGCAGCTGCTCGCCGAGTCCGACGGCGTCCTCGTCGGCCTCGATGCGTACGCCGTGGGCGTCGCGGCCTGGCGGCTGGGTGCCGGCCGGGCCCGCAAGGAAGACCCGGTGCAGGCGGCCGCCGGTGTGCAGATGCACGCCAAGCCCGGTGACGAGGTGCGGGCGGGGCAGCCGCTGTTCACCCTGCACACCGACGAGCCGGACCGGTTCGAGGCGGCCGAGCGCACCCTGGCCGACGCGGTCCGGACGGACCCCGTCGGCAGCGCGGTCGACGTCTCCCCGCTCGTGCTCGACCGGGTGGGCTGAGATGGCTCCGCGGCTGATCGCCGCCCCGACCCGGATCCCGGTGCCGGGCGGCAAGCTCATCGACGAGTACGTCGGCCGGGTGACGTCGCAGACGAGCGCCGTCTCGGTGGCGCACATGCAGGCGCCGCCGGGCTGGTCCGAGCCGGCCCAGACGCCGGACTTCGACGAGGTCACCGTGGTGCTGCGCGGGACGGTCGTGGTGGAGCACGACGGCGGCCGCCTCGAGGTGCCCGCCGGTCAGGCGGTCATCACCCGCGGCGGCGAACGGGTGCGCTACCTGGTCGGCGCGGAGGGCGCCGAGTACGTCGCGGTCTGCCTCCCGGCGTTCGACCCGGACCTGGCCCACCGCGACCCTGAGGACTGACCCGGCCGGTCAGGGCCGAGGGAGGGACTGTCAGCCGGGCTTGCGGTCCTCGGGGGCCTTGAACGGGTCGGCCGCCGGCGGGGAGGCAAGCTCGGCGCGCGGGCAGGTGGCGATGGTCAGCCCCGCCCAGATGAGTGCGTCGTCGCAGAGGCTCTCGACCGTCCAGCCCTGGTCGAGGCCGTTCTCGCTCACGGTGACCTTGTAGATCGTGATCTCGTGGCGGTGCGGCGAGTCGTACATGACGGCGATCGAGCCCAGCAGCTTGGCCTCGCCACGGGTTCCGCCGACGCCGTCCCAGGGCGCGTCGTAGCGCTGCCAGAGGGAGGAGGTGGCGTTCCAGATGCCCCCGGCCGACACATCCAGCCGACGGAGCTGCTGAAGAACCTGGGCAGCGGCGCGCTCGTCCAGGATGGCGGCCGGGCGGATGATCCGGACGTCCTCGCGTGCGCCCACCTTCATACCTCTCTCATCGTGCTCGCCGGGGTCGGAGTTGAGAGTCTCGCAGACGGTACCGTGCCCACGTGACCAACTCTTTGACCCGAGATGACCTGCTTCCCGCGCCCAAGGTCCTCCTCCACGACCACCTGGACGGCGGAGTGCGGCCTCGGACCGTCGTCGAGCTGGCCAGCGACACAGGCTACGGGGCCCTGCCCACCACCGACGTCGAGGGTCTGTCCGCCTGGTTCGTCGAGGCCGCGAACTCGGGTTCGCTGGAGCGGTATCTCGAGACCTTCGCCCACACGGTGGGCGTGATGCAGACCGAAGCGGCGCTGGTGAGGGTCGCCTCCGAGTGCGCCCAGGACCTGGCCGCGGACGGGGTGGTCTACGCCGAGGTCCGCTACGCCCCCGAGCTGCACGTGGAGCAGGACCTGACGCTCGAGGCCGTGGTGGAGGCCGTGAACGCCGGGTTCCGGGAGGGGGAGCGGCTTGCCGCGGCCGCGGGTCACCCGATCCGGGTCGGCGCGCTGCTCACCGCGATGCGGCACGCGGCCAGGTCGCAGGAGATCGCCGAGCTCTCCGTGCGGTACCGCGACGCCGGGGTGGTCGGCTTCGACATCGCCGGAGCCGAGGCGGGCAACCCGCCGACCCGGCACCTGGACGCCTTCGAGTACCTCCAGCGCGAGAACGCGCACTTCACCATCCACGCCGGCGAGGCGTTCGGCCTCCCGTCGATCTGGCAGGCCATCCAGTGGTGCGGTGCCGACCGGCTCGGGCACGGGGTGCGGATCATCGACGACATCACCGTCGCCGAGGACGGCACCGCGACGCTGGGCCGCCTGGCGGCGTACGTCCGCGACAAGCGGATCCCGCTCGAGATGGCGCCGACGTCCAACGTCATGACCGGGGCGGCGCCCTCGATCGCCGAGCACCCGATCGGGCTACTGCGCCGACTGGGCTTCCGGGTCACGGTCAACACCGACAACCGGCTGATGAGCGGGACGTCGATGACCCAGGAGATGGTGCAGCTGGCCGAGGCGTTCGGCTACGGCTTCGACGACTTCCGCTGGTTCACGATCAACGCGATGAAGTCGGCGTTCATCCCGTTCGACGAGCGGCTGGCGATCATCGAGGGCGTCGTCAAGCCCGGGTACGCCGCCCTGGCCTGAGCCGGACACCGGCCACCGTCCGGTGGCCGGCATCCGTCGAGGTCGGGCCTCAGGCGGCGACGGGGGCGGCCAGCCCCGCGTCGCGGGAGGTGGTGGCGCTGCCCTGCGGGGCGAGCAGGTTCACAGTCGCGCAGCGGGTGCAGCGGTAGACCAGGGAGACTCCCTGCTCGGTGCTGACGATGGTCTCGATGGAGCGCGCGCCGCGCAGTTCGCGCAGGCCGCACTCGAGGCAGTCGGTGAGGAACATGTCTCTATGGTCGGCATCGTGCCATCATAAGTCCAACCACTATTTCTGAGGATCACTATGAGCAGACCTTATGCTCCTGCCTTCGACACCAAGCAGCTGCTGGCGCTGCTGGCGGTGGTCGACACCGGGACCTTCAGCGCGGCCGCGGACGAGCTGGGCTACACCCAGTCCGCGGTCAGCCAGCAGGTCGCCGGGCTGGAGCGGGCGGTGGGTGCCCGGCTGTTCGACCGCCCGGGCGGGCCCAGCCACGTCCGGCTCACCACGCTGGGGGACGTCCTGGTCGGGCACGCCCGCACGATCGTGGCCCGGCTGCACGCGGCGGCGGCCGACATCGACGCCGTCCGGGCCGGCACCAAGGGCAGCCTGCGAGTCGGGACGATGCAGAGCATCGGCACCAAGGTCCTGCCGCGGCTGCTCCGGCGCTACCGGGAGGGGCACCCCGGCCTCGAGCTGCTGCCGCAGGAGACCTGGGACATGCAGCAGCTGGCGGCGGCGGTGGAGGACGGCCGGTTCGACCTGTCCTTCGCCCAGCTCCCGCTGCCCGAGGGCCCGTTCTCGGTCCGCCGGGTGCTGGACGACCCGTACGTGCTCCTCACGCCCGCCGACGCCCCGGAGGCCGGGAGCGACTCAATCGCCCTGCGTGCCGCCGCCCGGCTGCCCCTGATCGGCTTCAGCGACCCGCAGGAGAACGAGGACCTGGTCTATTACCTGCGCCGGACCGGCATCGAGCCGTCGTTCGTCTTCCGCTCGAACGACAACCCGACCATCCAGGGGTTCGTGGCGGCCGGGCTCGGCTACGCGCTGATGCCCCGGCTGACGGTGGACGAGGACGACCCCGAGGTGTCGGTCGTCCCCACGGTGACCGGCCTCCCGCCGCGCAACCTGGCGCTGGTCTGGCACTCGGACCGGCAGCCCTCCCCGCACGTCGAGCAGTTCGTCGAGCTGGCCGTCGACGTGTGTGCCGAGGTGAGCCGGGACTGGGAGCGAGCGACCGGCAGCTAGCCGATCGCTGGTCAGCCTTGGTCAGCCCGTCAGGCCCGGTCGGCGTCGGACCGGAGTGCGGCCCGGAGTGCGGCCATGGTCTGCGCCCGGTCGCACGGCCGGCAGCCCAGCGCCACCTGCCGGGCCACGACCGCCGGCTCGGCGCGCAACAAGGCGATCCCGCGCCGGAGCAGCGTGAGCGGGGGCTTGCGGTGCTCGCGCAGGTCCCGGCCCAGCCGGCGGAGGAAGTTCTTTGCCCGGGACCGCCGGACGACCACGGCGTCACGGAGCAGGCCGCGCTCGCGGGCGGCGGCGACCAGCTCGGCCGCGAAGATGCCGGTCCCGACGAACGCGGGGGAGTCGCCGATGTCGAACCGGCGGGTGCCGACCCTGCCGTCCCGGGAGATGTCGTACACCGGTACCACCGCGCTTCCGCAGCGGCAGAGCTGCTCCAGCGCCGCCAGGGCGACCTCGGCGTCCCAGGACGACGGGTCGTCCCAGTCCACGATGCCGAGCACCGGGTGCCGTGGCGCGGTGGGGTCCGCGCCGTCCTTGTAGAAGTGGTCCAGGTCCAGGATCGGCAGGCCGGACTCCTCGGCCAGGTGGGTCTTGCCGGACCCGGACGGACCCGCCAGCAGCACGAGGCGGGCGGGCGGCAGGCTCACCCGCGGGAGGCTACCGGGACGGGGGTCAGACGCCGACCGGGTGCCAGACCGTCTTGGTCTCGAGGTGCGTGCGCATCCGGGCCAGGTCGGGTGTCCGGGTCCAGTCGGTCCGGCCGGGGCGGACCACCCGCTTGAGGTTGTCCGCGGCGGCGACCTGCAGGTCGGTCGCGTCGGACTCCGCGGCGCCGGCCAGGTCGATGCTGTTGACGTCCATGTGCGAGGCCAGCCACGGCGCCACCTCGCTGGTGACGCCGGTCAGCACGTTGACCACGCCGCCGGGGACGTCGGAGGTGGCCAGCACCTCGGACAGCGTCACGGCGGGCAGCGGCCGGAGCTCGCTGGCCAGGACCACGACGGTGTTGCCGCTGACGATGGCCGGCGCGACGACCGAGACGAGGCCCAGCAGGGACGAGTCCTGCGGGGCGACGGCGGCGACCACGCCGGTCGGCTCGGGGACCGAGAAGTCGAAGTACGGCCCCGCGACGGAGTTCGCCGAGCCCATCACCTGTGCCAGCTTGTCCGACCAGCCGGCGTACCAGACCCAGCGGTCGACGGCGGCGTCGACGACTGCCTCGGCCTTGCTGCGCGAGATTCCTTCGCCCTGGGCGACCTCGTCGACGAACTGCGAGCGACGGCCCTCGAGCAGCTCGGCCACCCGGTAGAGCACCTGGCCGCGGTTGTACGCGGTGGCGGCGGCCCAGCCCGGGAACGCCTTGCGCGCCGCGACGACGGCATCGCGAGCGTCCTTGCGGGAGGCCATCGCGGCGTTCGCGACGAACCGGCCCTTGGCGTCGGCCACCTCGTAGGAGCGGCCGCTCTCGGAGCGCGGGAACGTGCCGCCGATGAAGAGCTTGTAGGTCTTGCGGACGTCCAGACGCTCGGAGATCTCCCTAGACGGCAAGGTAGGCCTCCAGCCCGTGGCGGCCGCCCTCGCGGCCGTAGCCCGACTCCTTGTAGCCGCCGAACGGCGACGCGGGGTCGAAGCGGTTGAACGTGTTGGCCCAGACGACGCCGGCCCGCAGCTGGTCGGCCATCCAGAGGATGCGGGACCCCTTGTCGGTCCAGACGCCGGCCGAGAGGCCGTACGGGGTGTTGTTGGCCTTCTCGACGGCCTCCTGCGGGGTCCGGAAGGTCAGCACCGACAGCACAGGGCCGAAGATCTCCTCTCGGGCGATCCGGTGGGCCTGGGAGACGCCGGTGAAGACCGTCGGCGGGAACCAGAAGCCCTTCTCCGGGAGCTCGCAGGCCGGCGACCAGCGCTCGGCGCCCTCGGACTCGCCGACCGCGGACAGCTCCCGGATCCGGGCCAGCTGCTCGGCCGAGTTGATGGCGCCGATGTCGGTGTTCTTGTCCAGCGGGTCGCCGAGGCGCAGGGTGCCGAGCCGACGCTTGAGCGAGTCGAGGACCTCGTCGTACGCCGACTCCTGGACCAGCAGCCGCGAGCCGGCGCAGCAGACGTGGCCCTGGTTGAAGAAGATGCCGTTGACGATGCCCTCGACCGCCTGGTCGACCGGGGCGTCCTCGAACACGATGTTGGCGGCCTTGCCGCCGAGCTCGAGGGTGACCTTCTTGGCCGAGCCCGCGGTCGAGCGGGCGATCATCTTGCCGACGTCGGTGGAGCCGGTGAAGGCGACCTTGTCGACTCCCTCGTGCTCGACCAGGGCCCGCCCGGTGTCGCCGGCGCCGGTGAGGATGTTGACGACCCCTGGTGGCAGGTCGGCCTGCTGGCAGATCTCGGCGAACAGCAGCGCCGTCAGCGGAGTGGTCTCGGCCGGCTTCAGCACCACTGTGTTGCCACAGGCCAGGGCGGGGGCGATCTTCCAGGCGAGCATCAGCAGCGGGAAGTTCCACGGGATGATCTGGCCCGCGACGCCCAGCGGCTTCGGAGCGGGGCCGAACCCGGCGTGCTCGAGCTTGTCGGCCCAGCCGGCGTAGTGGAAGAACCAGGCCGAGACCAGCGGGATGTCGACGTCACGCGACTCGCGGATCGGCTTGCCGTTGTCCAGCGACTCCAGCACGGCGAGCTCGCGGGCCCGCTCCTGCACGATCCGGGCGATCCGGAACAGGTACTTGCCGCGCTCGCGCGCAGGCAGCCTGGACCAGACCCGGTCGTAGGCCTTGCGGGCCGCGGCCACCGCGCGGTCGACGTCGGTGGGGCCGGCCTCGGTGATCTCGGCGAGCACCTCTTCCGAGGCCGGGCTCACGGTCTTGAAGGTGCGCCCGTCGGTGGTGTCGACGAACTGCCCGTCGATGAACAAGCCGTAGGACGGCTTGAGGTCGACGATCGCGCGCGACTCCGGCGCCGGGGCGTACTCGAACTTCTTGCCGGTCATCAGCCTCAGTCCAGCGTGAAGTAGTCGGGGCCGCTGTAGCGGCCGGTGGTCATCTTGGTCCGCTGCATGAGCAGGTCGTTGAGCAGGCTGCTCGCGCCGAGGCGGAACCAGTCGGGGTCGAGCCAGTCGTCACCGACGGTCTCGTTGACGAGGACCAGGTACTTGATCGCGTCCTTGGTGGTGCGGATGCCGCCGGCCGGCTTGACGCCGACCTGCCGACCGGTCGTCGCGCGGAAGTCGCGCACGGCCTCGAGCATCACCAGCGTCACCGGCAGGGTCGCCGCCGGCGCGATCTTGCCGGTAGAGGTCTTGATGAAGTCACCGCCGGCGATCATCCCGAGCCACGAGGCGCGGCGGACGTTGTCGTAGGTCACCAGCTCGCCGGTCTCGAGGATCACCTTGAGGTGCGCGTCGCCGCACGCCGCCTTGGTGGCCACGATCTCGTCGAAGACCTCGAGGTAGCGACCGGAGAGGAACGCGCCGCGGTCGATCACCATGTCGATCTCGTCGGCCCCCGCGGCGACCGCGTCGCGGGTGTCGGCGAGCTTGACCTCGAGGCTGGCGCGCCCGCTGGGGAACGCCGTCGCGACGCTGGCGACCTTCACGCCGCTGCCGTGCAGCGCCTCGACGGCGACCGGGACCATGTCCGGGTAGACGCAGATGGCCGCCACCCGGGGCGTCTCGGGCACGGCGGGGTCGGGTCGCATGGCCTTCGCGCAGAGCGCCCGGACCTTGCCGGGGGTGTCCTGGCCCTCGAGGGTGGTCAGGTCGATCATCTGGATCGCCAGGTCGATGGCCCAGGCCTTCGCCGAGGTCTTGATCGACCGGGTGGCCAGCGTGGCGGCCCGGGCCTCGGCGCCCACCTGGTCGACGCCGGGCAGGCCGTGCAGGAACCGTCGGAGCGAGGCGTCGGAGGCGGTGATCCCGGCGACGTCGAGGCCGCTGAGGACCGGGTCGACCGACGGGGGAGCGGTCGCAGTCACCGCCCGAGTCTAGCGCCGTCGGACAGCGCCGGTTTCCGCGGTCGTCGCGTCCCCGGCCCGCCGCCGCGCGACGGTGACCGCGGCGGCGACCAGGATGCCGCCGGTGGCGAGCAGCGCGAGCGGGATGACGACGCCGGCCTGGTCCGGGAAGAAGAACTGGACGGCGGAGGGGACGGCGAACAGCGTGCCGACCGAGGCGACGACCAGCAGCTCGATCCGGTCCCGGTGCACCCCCCAGCCGAACAGCACCGCGATGGTGGTCAGCGCCACCAGCTGACCGCCGAAGGACCCGGCCATCAGCGTCATGGTGGCGACCATCCCGACCGCCCCGATGTAGCGGGCCGCCCGGAGGGGCCGTAGCGCGCCCCGCTCGCCGAGGACGAACCACGCCGCCGACACCAGCCAGCCGCCGAGCCCCACCAGGGTCGGCTCGTCCCAGTCCGGCCGGGCGCCCAGCGCGCCGGCCGCCGCGACCGCCGCGAGGAACACACCGAGCTGCTGGGCCGCTTCATGGCTGTCGTAGTACAGCGGCAGTGCAAGGGCCATCGCACCGAGCCCGACGAGCAGCCAGGTGTTCTGCGCGTCGGTGTCGATCACCTGGTCGCCGAGCACGGCGAAGGAGGCGGCGAAGGACCCGACGGCGAGCAGCCACAGCACCGACCGGAGCCGGGCCGCACCGTCGTGGCCGAGACCGGTGACGGGGACGAGCGACCCGGCCAGCAGCAGGAGAGCCGTCGCGACCAGCGGGATGGCCAGCCGCGAACCGGTCGAGAGGTCGTCCCACGCCAGCTGCACCAGCAGCGCGGCCGCGGCGAGTGCCAGCACCCCGCCGAAGTACCCGAGCGCCTCGACGGCCAGCTGCCGCCGGGACCGCTCGGCCGTGGCCGGTGCCAGCACGCCCTCGGACTCGAGGATGCGCTGGGCCTGGTCACGGGTCAGCAGCCCTTCTCGCGTCCACCGCTCCACGAGGGCGGCCACGTCGACCGGCGTTGCGCGCAGGTCCGCCACGCAGCCAGCCTGCCGCAGCCGGCCGGCCCCGCACAGGGACCGAAGTCCCGAGCCGGTCCTCAGCGGCCCGGCTACTTCGGGAGGCGGCTCACCGGAGCGTGATGCGCAGGACGTGGTCCGACGTCCAGCCCGAGGTGAAGCGCACCCGGAGCAGGTAGTCGTGCCCGGCCAGCATGTCCTTGGTCTTGAGGTCGTACTGGAACCTCTTGCCGGAGTACCCGAAGCAGCCGCCGGACCCGGCCGTGACGTACACCGGGTTGACGATGGGTGCCGTCGGGGTCCCGGCGTCCGCGTAGGAGAGGACGGCGTCACACGACGCCGCGAGAGCTGCCGCGCGGGCGTCCGGGATCGTCGCCCCGTTGGCGTCGACGAGCTGGAACTTGAGCGGGATGGTCGAGTTCCGCTTGTACTCGTTCCCCTTCGAGCCCGGCGGGTCGTTGACCGGCGAGAGGAAGCCGACGAACGGCGCCTTGCGGACCGTGTAGGTGACCGAGGCGGTCCCGGTCCGGCCGGCGGCGTCCTTCGCCGTCGCGGTGAAGGTGTGCGTCCCGAGGCTGTTGTCCGGTGTGGCCGGGGAGCCGGTGCAGGACGTGACGTCGTACCCGGCGCACACGACCGACGCGGGGATCGCGTCGCCCTCGACGTAGGACGTGGTGGCCGACGGGCTGCTGATGCTCACCGTCGGGGCGGGAGTCGCCGCGATGGTGAAACGCAGCTCGGCGCTGCCACCGGCGTCACTGGCGGCGACGGTGTGCGGACCGACTCCGCTGACGATGAACGGTCCGGTGTAGGGCTCCACGACGCCGCCGTCCACGGAGTAGGTGACCGGTGCCTGACCGGTGATCACCACCTCCTGAGCGCCGGTGTACGAGCCGTTGACCGGAGTGCCGGTGACCTGCAGGACCGGGGCGTCGGCCACCGGCTGCGCGGGGGCCTGGAAGTCCTGGCCCTTCTTGCTCGACGTCGAGACGTTGTTGGCCGAGTCGACCAGCTGGACGAAGAACTGCTCGACGGTGTCGGTCGAGACGGCGTCGCTCCCAGTGAAGGTGTGCCCGCCGTCGGTGCTGGTCAGGGTGACCTGCTGCCATTGCTGGTACGACGTGCTGCTCCGGGCCAGGTACAGCACCGTGGCGCTGGCCGCGTCGCTGTCGGGCGTGGTGACGGTGAACGTGACCTGCCCTCCGCTGACCGAGCCGTCCACCGTGCCGATGGCCGGCGGGGTCACGTCCGCGGAGTCGGAGTAGAGGATCCGGTAGCCCATCGAGTCCGCGAGCTGCTGGTAGCCCAGACCGGTCCTCGGGCCGGCGCTGCGGAACTGGCCGGGGTGCAGCACGACGACGTCGCGCAGCCCCTGCGGGGTGGCCCGCTCGACCAGGTTCACCAGGGTCGACGGGAAGAACGCCCCCACAGTCGGCGGCTCGGGGGCCGTGGTGCTCGAGTCCGGCACCGCCGCGGAGTACACCGGGTCGAAGCCGCCGCTGGCGGCGGTGACCTTGGTGCTCAGGGTCTCCAGCAGGACCCCGTGGGCGGTCTTGCCATCGGTGCGCTGCGGGTACTCGTCGCTGGTCTCGGGCTGCAGCGGCCGACCCGGGATCGCCAGCGGCGCCTGCACCGGGGCGGACCCGGCCTTGACGCCGAACCAGGTGCCCCGGCCGGTGTTCTGGACCGCCAGGGAACGCGGGCCGGTCCCGTCGAACGCTGCCGTGACCAGGGTCCCTGTGTCGGTCTGGGTTCCGTCGGCGCCGGGCACCGACGGCAGCGTCGCCGGTGCGGCCGTGCCGGTCGCACCCATCTTGTACATCGGCAGCCCGTAGAAGGTCGCCTGCTGGATCACCTTGGCGTCCACGACGGACAGCGGCAGGTGCACGTAGGACTGCTTGGCGAACATCAGCGCCTGCCCGACGGTCATGGACCCGTCGAGGTTCTTGGCGAAGTCGGCCATCAGCTTCTCGGAGTAGGCGACGGCGTCGGTGTCGCCGTAGCCGTAGCCGGTGTTGGCCGCGGAGACGCCGCCGCGGTTGGCGATGGTCTGGGTGAAGTCGGCCTTGCGCACAGCCTCGGTCGGCGAGGCCACGAAGGTGTCGGCAACGTTGAGGCCGGCGTGGCAGCCGATGGTGAAGAGCACGCCGCCGGTCAGGTCGGCCGGCAGGTCGGCGCTGGTGAGCAGCTGGTTCTGGGTGCCGCCGCTGAACTCGTTGGCCGGCAGGGCCCGGTAGGCGTCGTAGTGGGCGTTGATCGAGACGTAGCCCTTGGCGGCGGCGGCCAGCCCGGCGATCGCGTCGTCCCGGGTCCAGGTGCCGTTGATCGACGTCGTGGACGCGCCGGCGGGCAGGCGTCCGGCCAGGGTGTTGGCGACCGCCTGGGCACCGTCGGCGTTGAAGTCGTAGCCGGCGGTGTAGGCCTTGGTCGGCGACCGGCGCCCGTTCGACGAGACGAACTGGTCGACCGCCTTGGTGATGTCGGCCGGGGTCTCCACCAGCCGGCCGACCGCCAGGTCCGGGACGTAGGCGTAGCTGTCCAGCCACGGGATCGGGTTCAGGTCGCCGTAGACGTCGTCGGTGAGCAGGTAGCTGCCGCGCAGCGCGGCCGACAACGGGTTCTCCTCGCCGCTGTACACCTGGTCCTGGGCGTAGCCGGACTCGTTCTCGAGGTCCATCCGGTCGCTGACCCGGCCCATCGGGACGACCAGGTCGTTGCCCGCGATGACGAGGTACTTCAGGTTCGGCGCGGAGCCGCGGAGGCTGTCGACGTAGGCGTTGATGGCCGTGACGACGGCGTTGGCCCTGGCCGGCGAGCAGGAGTCGGCGTCCCAGGCGTCGAAGGCGGCCTGGACGGCGCTGTTGCCGTCGACCGGCACCACCACGCCGTTGACGTCGGTGCGTGCCGCGAGCGTGCCCAGCTTGGCCATGACCCCGGTCGCGGCGGCCGACCCGTAGAGGTCGCCGAGCCGCTTCTTGTTCGTGAGGATGACGGTCTCGGTGCCGGCGGGCAGCGAGGAGACGGTAGCGCCGCGGGCGCCCTGGCCCGCGGACGGGAACGAGGGCGTCGCGCAGCTGGGTGCGCCCGGCGGCGGGGTCACCGACACCAGCAGCGAGTACGGCGCGGTCGTGCTGTTGGAGCCGTTGTAGCCGCTCACGACGATCGTGGTGCCGCCGGTCGAGACGCCGTCCGGCACGGTGTACGCCAGCGACTCGCCGGCGTCGTTGCGGTTCGCGGAGATTCCCAGCACGCTGCTGCCGGTGGGTGGCTGCACCGGCACGTCGGGCTGCGGTTCGGTGGCGGCCGTCCCGGCGTCGGTGGCCGGGTCGAGCAGCGTGTCGTCGACCGCGGACCCGCGCAGCGGGGAGCCCCGCAGCATGGACCCGCGCAGCGGCGAACCCTCGGCCGAGTTGTGCAGCGGCGCGGTGCCGGGGCCGAAGACCGACAGGTCGTAGTCGTGGCCGGCCGGCACGTGCCCGAGCCGGACGGTCAGCTGGCTGCCCGCGTCGAGGTGGGGCAGCGTGAAGACGTCCTGGTCGCCTGCGGAGGACACGTAGCCCAGGAACACGGTGGCGACCGGGCCGTAGCTGTCGGTGGGCACGGGGGTGGGTTCACTCGGGTCCACGACCGTGACCGGCGCCGAGTCCGGGACCGAGGTGCTGAACTCGCCGAACCCGACGGTCACCGAGGCGGTCGTCGGGCCGAGGGCGATGCCGGGCTCGGCGTCGACGCTGGCCTGCACCGTGGGCGTCCCCTCGCAGGCGTAGCCGACGGCGGTGACGACGAAGTTGCCCTCGCCGTCCGGCGCCCCGGTGACACCCGGGATCGACGACTCGCCCTGCGTCATCGACGCGGTGGCCGGGATCGGCCGGAAGCCGGCCGGCAGGGTGAAGGCGGCCGTCAGGTCGGCCGGGGCATCGCTGCAGTCGAGGGTGAAGGTCGCGGTGTAGGTGACCCCGCTGGCCGGCAGCGGCGCGGCGGCCGCGAGCCGGTCGGTGGGCACGTTCTCGTAGCCGAGCTGGTCCAGGTCGACCAGGCCCGGGAGCAGCTGGCCGATGGTCGGGTCGCCACCGACGGCCGGTGAAAGGGAGAGCAGCGCCCCGACCGTGGCGGCGTCCTTGATGCCGTCAGCGGGCTTCGCGAGCTGCAGCTGCCCGAGCGTGGTGCAGGGCGCGGCACAGCCGCTGCTGTCGTACCAGCTGCCGGGCAGCTGGGCCAGCGGCACGGCGCCGAGAGGCGTCTGGTCCAGGGCAATGTCGCCGAGCCGGGCGGTGGCCACGGGCGCGTCGACGAACGAGACGCCGCGCAGGTGCAGGCCGCTGGAGTAGAAGGAGGTGAGGTCGCGGCCGCCGAGCTCGAGCCCGAGCAGTGTCGTCGTCGCTGGGTCGGTGCCGGCCGGGAGCGACGGGCGCTCGCCCGACCGGAGTGCGGAGACCGGCGTGCTGCCGAGCATGATGGCGGCCAGGCTGGCGTTGCGCAGCGGGGTGCGGGCGATGTCGATGTCCGCCAGGGTGAGGCCGGCCAGCCCCGGCGGGTCCAGCTCCAGCACCTGCTGCAGGGTGACGTTCTGCAGCGGCTGGCTGGCGTAGATCGTGCCGGCCAGCACCGCGGCCCAGGAGTTCGGCTGGTCCAGGGGGACCTCCGACAGCGGGATCGGGGAGCCGCGCAGCGGCGACCCGCGCAGCATCGAGCCGCGCAGGGGCGATCCGCGCAGCATGGACCCGCGCAGCGGGGATCCGCGCAGCATGGACCCGCGCAGGGGTGAGCCGCGCAGCATCGAGCCGCGCAGCGGGGCCGACTGCAGCGCGTTCAGCGACCCGGTCAGGTCGTCCTTGGAGATGTCGTCGACCGCGACGATCCGCTGCCCGGCGTCCACGGTCGGGCTGTCAGCGGTGAGCGTCGGTTCCGGGACCTCGGGGGTGTCGGTGACATCCACCGCGACGAGGTAGGAGGCCGGCACCGGCGTGGCGTTGTTGCCCCAGAACTTGCCGTCGAAGGTCCAGTGGCCGGGTCCGCTGCTCCCGCAGGTGAACTCCTGCACCTTGCCGAAGGCGATGTAGTAGCGACCCGGTGTCGTCGGTGCGTTGAGCGACCCGGCAAGGGTCCCGGTGGCGCCGAACCTCTCCGGCGTCCCTGCCTCGGCGCACAGCTCCGGCCCTCGGTTCACGAAGCCCGCGATCACCTGCTCGATGCAGGCGGCATCACAGTTGTCCTGGCCGCCGTCGAGACCCGCGAACGTCCAGGTGAAGCTCAGCGCGAGGCTGTCTCCGGGCGCGACGGTGATCGAGCGCCCCTGGCCGTTGACCGAGATGCCGCTGGCGGTCAGCTCGGACTGGTTCGACGTCGCCTGGAAGCCGACCGGCGTCGCGGGAAGCGGGACGGTGTCACCCCCGTTGAGCCGCCACACCACGTTGACGTCAGCGTAGTGCGGTGCCACGGCCTCGGGACAGGTGCCCGTCACGACGATCTGACCGTCCAGCTGGACCGCGACGCCCTGGGCAGCCCCGGCGGTGCCGCCGGGGCAGGTGAGGGTCTCGGACCCGGACCCGTTGAAGGTGGTGTCCTGCGCGTACCTGTCGCCGACCAGCCGGGCCACGGTGGGAGCACCGGCGCCGCCCACGACGACCGCTCGTCCGGCCTTGTCCACGGCGATCCCGGCGTTGTCGCCGTCAGGGCCGAAACCGGTGAGGACCAGCCCGTCACCCGTCGCCGCGGAGCGACGGCCGAAATTCTCGTCGACCGTGCCGTCGTCGTTCAGGGCGACGACGCCGCCGGTCGTCGACTCGCCGTTGTCGTATCGGACCGAGAGATAGATCCGGCCGCTCGCCGGGTCGACCGCCACCGACCTGGCACCGACGACGTTGTTGGTGGCGCCGGCGTACTCGACCACGCCGGGCCGCTCAGAGTCGGAGCCGAAGGCGGTGTCCGGGGTGCCGTCGGGGTTGAGCCGCCACAGCCCGGCGACCGGGTCGCCGGGCTCGCTGGTGGCGTAGCCGACGGCCAGCACGTCGCCGTCTGGCATCAGGGCGATGTCGCGGACGCTGTCGTCGTCGCCGTTGAAGTCGAGGCTCGGGGTGCCGCCGCCGAACGACTCGTCGACCTCGCCGGCGTAGTAGTCGTCGGACTCGTCCATGGCCAGGGCGACGATGCCGAAGTCGAGTAGGGAAGTGTTGGACGACTGGCCGACCCACACACCGACGTAGACCCGGTTGCGGCTCTCGTCGATGACCAAGGAGCTGCCGTGGTCGTTCGGGCGGTGCCCGAGATAGAGGGCTACGACGCCGGTCTCGAAGCTGGTGTTCCCGGTCGCCCACGTGTCATCGGGCTGGCCGGCCGCGGTCAGCCGCAGGACCCCGAGCTCGGTCCCGTCGTTGTCCACGGCAGAGGTGACGTAGGTGCGGCCGAGCGAGTCCTGGGCGATCGCGGCCTTGGGGGCGTCCGCCGGGGTGGAGGCCTGCCAGTAGTAGGGCGAGCCCTCATTCCAGCCTGGATCCGTCGAGCCGTTCGCCAGGAGCCGGTAGATGTACATCCCGCCGCCACCGGCGGTGACGAAGCCAGCGACGATCTTGCCGTCCGGCTGCACCACGACCGAGTCGAACGAGTCCCGGAAGCCGTTGCCGTACTGCACCCGGCCGGTGTCCCCGAACGACGAGTCCAGCGAGCCGGGGCCGGTCTCGGGCGGGTCGGCGGCCGCGACACCGGCTTGGAGGCCCACACCGAGGGTGACGACGAGGAGCGGAGCCAGCACGGAACTGACCCACCGAGGACGACGTGACATCTGAACCCCCAACAAGGGACCTCTCCGGGCCCGACCGGTGTCCGAGCATCCTCCTGTTGTCGATCTTCGGGATATCACCCAATCGGAGGACTACTGCCCGGTACTGCTGACGCCGAGTAGTGCGCCGCCTCCAGCGCGCGAGAAGTCGGCGATCATGGTCGACGCGGCGACAGCGACCGGCCAGACTCGGGCGCAACCGACCACGAGGGGACCGCCAGGTGACACGAGCGACGGCACGAGCGGCGGACCCGCTCGCCCCCTACGTGGCCAAGGTGGCGCTCGACTGGCTCGCCACCGACCCCGCGCCGCGCAGCCGCACGGTGGACGGGACGGTCGTCTTCGCTGACGTCTCGGGCTTCACCCCGCTGACCGAGAAGCTCGCCCGCCAGGGCAAGGTCGGGGCCGAGGAGCTCACCGACGTCCTCAACGACGTGTTCGGCCGGCTGCTGCGGGTCGCCGACTCCCACGGCGGCGACCTGGTCAAGTTCGGCGGCGACGCGCTGCTGCTGCTGTTCACCGGCGAGGGGCACGTGGCGCGGGCGGCGGCCGGCGCGGCCGGTCTGCTCGACGCGCTCCGGCCGTTCAAGCGGTTCCGGACCGGCGGCGGCTGGGTCGGGCTGACGATGTCGATCGGGCTGGAGTCCGGCCCGGTGCACCTGCTGCTGGTGGGGGAGACGCACCGCGAGCTGTTCGCCGTCGGCCCGGTGGTCTCGGCGACGGTAGGCCTGGAGAACCGCGCGGTCGGCGGCCAGGTGTTGGTCGGCCCGACTGCCGCCGCAGCGCTGGACGCCGGGCTCGTCGGCCCGGACGACGACGGCGCCCGGCTGCTGCTGCGGGCCCCGACGGTCCCTGACCTCGCGACTGTCGCTGTGTCCCACGACGGGGCTGCCGAGGGGGTCCCGCCGATGCTGCGCCGGCACCTCAGTGCCGGCCGCGAGGACGGCGAGCACCGGGTGGCGAGCCTGGCGTTCCTCCAGGTGCGCGGCACCGACCGGCTGCTGGCCGAGGCGGGGCTGGACGCCGTGGCCGCCGAGATGGAGCAGGTGGTCGTCGCCGCGCAGCGCGCCTGCGTCGCCCACGACGTCACCTTCCTCGCCACCGACGTGGACGTGGACGGCGGCAAGATCCTCTTCGTGGCGGGAGCACCGCGGGTCGGCGAGGGCGACGAGGAGCGGATGCTCCTGACCCTGCGCGCCGCGGTCGAGGGTCACCAGGTTCTGGCGGTACGGGCCGGGGCCAGCCGCGGCCGGGCCTTCGCCGTCGACGTCGGCACCGACGAGCGGCGCACCTACGCGGTGATGGGCGACGCCACCAACCTGTCCGCGCGGGTGATGGGCAAGGCCGAGGTCGGGCAGGTGCTGGCGACCAAGGCGCTGCTCGACCACGTCGGTGGCCGGTTCGACGTGACGTTGCTGGAGCCGTTCCACGTCAAGGGCAAGTCGCTCCCGGTGCTGGCCGGCGTGGTCGGCCCGCCGACCGGCCGGCGGGACGTCGGCTCCCACGACCTGCCGTTCGTCGGCCGCGACCGGGAGCAGGCGGTGCTCGACTCCGCTCTGGCCGCCGCCCGCGCCGGTCGCGGCAGCGTGGTCGTGCTCACCGGCGAGGCGGGCATCGGCAAGTCGAGGCTGGTGAGCGAGCTGCTCGATGCGGCGGAGGGCGTCGAGGTCCTCACCGTCGAGGGCGGCCGCTACGCCGCGGCGACGGCGTACTTCGCGGTCAGGGCACCGCTGCGCTCGCTCGTCGGTGCCGGGCTCGGCGACGACGACGCCACCGTCGCCGACCGGCTGCGGACCGCCGTCCAGCGGGCCGAGCCCGACGTGCTGCCCTGGTTGCCGCTGCTCGGCACGATCCTCGGCGTCGACCTGCCGGACACCCCGGAGGTGGCCGAGCTGGGCGCCGAGTTCCGCGCCACGGTCCGGCACCAGCAGGCGGCCCGGCTGCTGGCGCACGCGCTGCCCGGCCCGACCGTGCTGCTGGTGGACGACGCGCACTGGCTGGACGAGGCCACCTGCGACCTGCTCGGGCACGTCGCCGCCCAGGTGGCAGAACGGCCGTGGCTGGTCTGCGTCTCGCGGCGCCCGGGCGACCAGGGGTGGCGACCGGACCCGAGCGTCGACCCGGTCGAGCTCGCGCTCGAACCGCTCTCCGACGAGGAGAGCGCCCAGCTGCTCCGCGCGGTCGCCGACGAGCGGCCGCTCGTCCCCAGCGCGCGCTCGGTGCTCGCTGCCCGCGCGGCGGGCAACCCGCTGTTCCTGCGCGAGCTGCTGGACGCCGTGGCCGACGGCGGCGACGGCACCGACCTCGGTGTCCTGCCCGACACCCTCGAGGAGGTCATCGGCGCCACCGTCGACCAGCTGGACCGCGCGGAGCGGGAGCTGCTGCGCGTCGCGGCGGTGCTCGGTTCGCGGTTCGAGGTCGACACCCTGGCGGCCATGCTCGGTCAGCCGGTCGACACCGTCTCGACCCGGCTGGCCAGGATCGGGCGGTTCCTCTCCGCCGACGGGCCGGGCACGATGCGGTTCCTGCACGGGCTGGTGCGGGACGTCGCCTACGAGGGGCTTCCGTTCCGTCGCCGGCGGGTCCTGCACGGGCGGGCCGGCGACGTGCTCGCGCCGCGGCTGGCCGACCACGAGGCGCTGGTCGACCTGCTCGCCCTGCACTACCGCTCCGCCGACCGGCATGCCGAGGCCTGGCGGTACGCCCGGGCTGCCGGCGAGCGGGCCCGGCAGGCCGCTGCCCCGGTCCAGGCCGCCCGGTTCTACCGCTGGGCCTTGGACGCCGCCGGGCACCTGCCCGACGTACCCGCCGAGGACCGCGCCGACGTGGGCGAGGCGCTCGGGGACGTGCTCGAGCTGGACGGCCGCTACGACGACGCCGGCCGCGCCTTCGCCACCGCTCGGCGGGCGGTCGAGCACGACGGGCTGCGGCTGGTGGGCCTGATGAAGAAGGAGGGCTGGCTCCGGGAGCGCTCCGGCCGCTACAGCAGCGCGCTGTCCTGGTACACCCGGGCGCTGCGCCGCCTGGACGGGCCCGACGCGCGCGACGGTGAGGCGGCCGCCGCGCTGCACGCCCAGCTCACCATGGCGTACGGCGCAGCGCGGGCCCGGCAGGGCAAGTACGCCGCGAGCCTCCCCTACCTGCACCGGGCGGCGGCAGAGGCGGAGCGGCTGCAGGACGAGCCGACCCTCGCACACGCCTACTACCTGCTCGACTGGGCGCTCACCGACCTCGGTCGCCCGGAGGCGGCGGAGTACCGCGAGAAGGCGCTGCCCATCTACGAGCGGCTGGGCGACCTGGTCGGCCAGGCGACGGTCCTGAACAACCTGGGCATCGACGCCTACTACGAAGGGCGCTGGGACCTGTCCCGGACGTTCCTCGAACGCAGCCGCGACGTCTGCCGCCGCTCCGGCAACGTGACGATGGACGGCACCGCGCTGAACAACATCGGCGAGATCCTCTCCGACCAGGGCCGGCTGGCCGATGCCGAGGCGGTCTTCCGGGAGGCGCTGGCCATCTGGCGGTCGGTGCGGTTCCCGGTCGGGCTCGCGCTGTGCCTGAGCAACCTGGGCCGGGTCGCCTCGCGGGCCGGTCGCTTCGGTGACGCGGACGAGCTCTTCGCCGAGGCCCGGCGGCACTTCGCCCGGATCGGGGCCGACGCGTTCCTCGTCGAGCTGGACAGCCGGGAGGCCGAGAAGCTGGTGTTCCTCGGCGAGGGGGAGGCGGCCCTGCCGGTGGTCCGGGACGCGACCGCCCGGGCCGAAGCCCTCGGCGGGATCCCGGTCGTGCTGGCGATGCTGGACCGGCTGCACGGGCTGGCGCTGGTGCAGGTCGGCGACCGCGCGGCCGGGCTGGAGCGGCTGCTGTCCAGCCGCGGCCGGGCGACCGCCGCCAGCGCCGACTTCGAGCTGGCGCTCACCCTGCACGAGTGGGCCCGGGTCGAGCGGGTCGTGGGCAGTCCGGCCGCAGCCGCCCTGGAGTTGGCGGCCGGCACCATCCTGGCGGGCCTGGGAGTGCAGTCGGTCCCGGAGGTGCCGCTGCCGGTGCGCCAGGTCTCGCTGCCGGCGGGGCGCAGCGCCGAGCGCGCCGGCGAGCGCGTCTAGCGACCTCCCGCAGCGTGCGGGGTCAGCCCAGCGCGAGCGCCGCGTCGACGTCGCGCTTGATGGCCGCGAGATCGGCGGTGGCCGTCCGCCGGGCGGCCGTGACGTCGCCGTCGGGCACCGGCACCACGACCTCGAGGTACGCCTTGAGCTTCGGCTCGGTCCCCGACGGACGCACCACCACCCGACCGCCGTCGGCCAGCCGGTAGCGCAGCCCGTCGGTCGGGGGCAGCTCGGCCGTGCCCTCGGCCAGGTCCTCGGCCTGCTCGACCGCGCGGCCCCCCAGTGTGGCCGGCGGGGTAGCGCGCAGCCGGCCCATCGCGCCCTCGATCAGCGCCAGGTCCTCGACCCGGACGGAGAGCTGGTCGGTGGCGTGCAGGCCGTGCTCGCGGGCCAGGTCGTCGAGCAGGTCCAGCAGCGTGCGGCCGTCGGCCTTGAGGGTGGCGGCGAGCTCGGCGAGCAGCAGCGCGGCCGAGACGCCGTCCTTGTCGCGCACGCCGGCCGGGTCGACGCAGTAGCCGAGCGCCTCCTCGTAGCCGTAGCGCAGGCCCTCGACCCGCGAGATCCACTTGAAGCCGGTCAAGGTCTCGGCGTACCCGAGGCCGTGGGCGGCGGCGATCCGGCCCAGCAGCGACGACGACACGATCGACGCGGCGAAGACGCCGCTGATCGAGGGGTCGCGGCTTACCAGGTGGGCACCGAGCAGCGCGCCCACCTCGTCCCCTCGCAGCATCCGCCAGCCGCTGTCGGAAGCGGGGTCGGCGACCGCCACCGCGCACCGGTCGGCGTCCGGGTCGTTGGCCAGCACCAGGTCGGCCCGGTGCTCCACCGCGGCGGCCAGCGCCAGGTCGATCGCCCCGGGCTCCTCCGGGTTGGGGAAGGCGACCGTGCGGAACTCGGGGTCGGGGTCGGACTGCTCCGTCACGACGGTCGGCGCGGTGAACCCGGCGCGGTCGAACGCGGCCAGCACCACGTCGCGGCCGACGCCGTGCAGGGGGGTGTAGACGATCCGCAGGTCGCGCGGGGACGCCGGGTCGACGAGGGAGGCCACCCGGTCGAGGTACGCGTCCAGCACGTCCTCGCCCAGGGTCTCCCACCGGTCGCTGCGCGGGACGGCGGCGAGCGGTCCGACGGCAGCGATGGCGGCCGAGATCTCCGCGTCGGCGGGCGGAACGATCTGCGAGCCATCACCGAGGTACACCTTGTAGCCGTTGTCCTGCGGCGGGTTGTGCGACGCGGTCACCATCACGCCCGCGTCGGCACCGAGGTGCCGGATGGCGAAGGCGAGCACCGGGGTCGGGAGCGGCCGGGGCAGCACCCAGGCGCGCAGCCCGGCGCCGCTCATCACCTCGGCGGTGTCACGCGCGAACACGTCGGACTTGTGGCGGGCGTCGTACCCGACGACGACCGAGCTGCCGTCGTGGCCGGTGGTGTAGGCGGCCAGACCGGCCGCGGCCCGGGTGACGACCACCCGGTTCATCCGGTTCGGGCCGGCGCCGAGCGCACCGCGCAGGCCGGCGGTGCCGAACTCGAGCCGGCTGCCGAACCGGTCGGTGAGACCGGCGGTGTCACCGGCCTCGAGCAGGGCCTGCAGCTCGGCCCGGGTGTCCGGGTCGGGGTCCTCGAGCAACCAGGCCTGGGCGACGCTGACCGCGTCGACGGTGTCGGCGCTGTGCCGGTGCTCGGTCACAGCTGGGAGACCACTCGCGAGAGCAGCCCTCCCATCCGGGTAGCCGCCGCCTTTCCCGCCTCGAGGACCTCCGCGTGGTCGAGCGCCTCGCCGGTCATACCGGCCGCCAGGTTGGTCACCAGCGAGATGCCCAGCACCTCGGCGCCGCCCTCGCGGGCCGCGATCGCCTCGAGCGTGGTCGACATGCCGACCAGGTCGCCGCCGATCGCGCGGACCATGCCGATCTCCGCCGGCGTCTCGTAGTGCGGCCCGGGGAGCTGGACGTAGACACCCTCCTCGAGCGACGGGTCGACCTCCCGGCACAGCGCCCGCAGCCGCGGGGAGTAGAGGTCGGTGAGGTCGACGAAGGTCGGGCCCACGATCGGTGAGGTCGCCGTGAGGTTGATGTGGTCGCTGATCAGGACCGGCTGGCCCGGGGAGTACGTCGGGCGCAGACCGCCGCAGCCGTTGGTGAGCACGACCACCCGGGCGCCGGCGGCCACCGCGGTCCGTACCCCGTGCACCACCGAGGCCACGCCGAGGCCCTCGTACAGGTGGGTCCGGCCGAGGAAGACCAGGGCACGCCGGTCGCCGACGACCACAGAGCGCACCGTCCCGGAGTGGCCGGCCACCGCCGCGGCGTGGAAGCCGGGCAGATCGGTCACCGGCAGCTCGGTCGCGGTCTCGCCGAGCATCTCGGCCGCTGGCACCCAGCCGGAGCCCATGACCAGGGCCACCTCGTGGGTGTCCGCGCCGGTGGCCTCGCGCAGCCGGGCGGCGGCGTCCCGGGCCAGGGAGTACGGGTCGCTCGTCGAGGTGCTCACGGCCGCGACCCTAGTACGGGCCGCCGCAGCAGCTCTCCGGCACGAACGACGGCACAACCGGCTGCAGACCGAACCCAGCAGCCCGGCCGGGCGCTTCTGCCGTCGTTGGTGCCAGCCGGTCAGGTCAGGCGGCGGCGAGCTCGGCGCGGCCGTGGCAGCGGTCGAGGACCGGCCCGCTCGCGACGAGGAAGGCGAGCACGTCCTCGACGGTGCCGGTGACGATCCCGTCGACCCAGCGGACGACCACCCCGCGGGTCTCGGCCAGGGCGATCCGGCAGTGCTGGGCGCCGGCCTCGGCGCGCAGCAGGTCGGTGATCGACGGGCGGCCGCGGCTGGTGGAGGCGCTGAGCACCAGGCTGACCAGCTGCGAGGGCGGGCACGCGCGCAGAGCGGCGAGGACGGTGTCCTCGACCGGCCGCGGCGCCCGCATCAACCACATGCCTGCACTATCGGCAGCCAAGGTTGCGGACTGGAGAACTCCGCCTGTCAGGCGGCTGTGCGTCTCACGGCCCGACGGACTGGCACGGTCGGGCCCGCAGCTCGGCCACGTAGTCGTCCGGGGCGCCCGCGGCCTCCGCGGCGTCCGCGACCAGCCCGAGGTAGCGCGCCGACGGCAGCCCGCCCTCGTAGGCGTCGAGCACGTACATCCAGGCCAGCACCTCGCCGTCGAGCGTGTGCACCCGGACCCGGACCTTGGTGAACAGCGCCAGGTCGGCGGCCTCCCACCGGTCCATGTTCAGGGCATCGGCGTCGGTGACGTCGTAGAGCGCGACGAACACGTGGTGGCCGGGCTCCTCGACCACGGTGGCCAGCGGGCCCTCCCACGAGCGGTCGTCCCCGCCGAAGGTGAGCCGCCAGCCCTCCAGCCAGCCGGTGCTGCGCAGCGGCGAGTGGGGTGCCCGCAGCAGCATCTGGCTCGGGTCCAGGTTGCTGCCGTACGCCGCGTAGAGGGCCATGGGGGAAGGGTAGGGGCCGCGCCGTGCCCGGCCGTGGAGGGCGTGCGGGACAATGCCGCGTGTGACGCGAGTGGGGATCATCGGCGGCGGGCCAGGCGGCTACGAGGCGGCGCTCGTGGCCGCGCAGCTCGGCGCCGAGGTGACCGTCGTCGACCGCGACGGCCCGGGCGGCTCCGCGGTGCTGACCGACGTCGTCCCGTCGAAGACGCTGATCGCGACAGCCGAGGTGATGACCGACGCGGCCGAGTCGGGCGAGCTCGGGGTGCTGCTCGGCTCGGGCGATTCCGTCGGTGCCGCCGGTGCGCCGAACCGGGTGGGCGTGGACATGGGCCGCGTCAACGAGCGGGTCAAGGCGCTCGCACAGGCACAGTCGGACGACATCGCCGCCCGGATGGAGCGCGAGGGGGTGCGGGTCCTGCCCGGGCTCGGCCGCCTGGACGGGCCGCGCCGGGTGGTCGCGACCTCGCCGGACGGCTCGCAGGAGTCCCTCGACGTCGACGCGGTGCTGGTCGCGACGGGCGCCCACCCACGCGTGCTGCCGGACGCCGAGCCGGACGGCGAGCGGATCCTGACCTGGGAGCAGGTCTACGACCTCGACCGCCTGCCGGAGCACCTCATCGTGGTCGGCTCGGGCGTCACGGGAGCCGAGTTCGCCTCGGCGTACACGTCGCTGGGCAGCCAGGTGACCCTGGTCTCCAGCCGCGAGCGGGTGCTGCCGGGGGAGGACGCCGACGCCGCGACCGTGCTGGAGGGCGTGTTCCGCCGTCGGGGCATGACGGTGCTGGCCCAGTCGCGCGCCCAGGCGGTGCGGCGCTCCGGTGACGGGGTGGTGGTGACGCTCGCCGACGGGCGCGCCGTCGAGGGCAGCCACTGCCTGATGGCTGTGGGCTCGATCCCGAACACCGCCGGGGTCGGCCTCGAGGAGGCAGGTGTCCACCTCGACCAGGGCGGTTTCGTCGAGGTGGACCGGGTGTCCCGCACCTCAGCGACCGGCGTCTACGCCGCCGGCGACTGCACCGGCGTGCTCATGCTGGCCTCGGTCGCCGCCATGCAGGGCCGGATCGCGATGGCGCACCTGCTCGGCGACGCGGTCACGCCCCTGAACATCCGGGCCGTCTCGTCCAACGTCTTCACCGACCCCGAGATCGCCACCGTCGGCTGGCTGGAGAAGGACATCGAGGAGGGCTCGACCTCGACGGTGACGCTCAAGCTGCCCCTCGCGACCAACCCGCGGGCGAAGATGCAGGGCGTGCACGAGGGCTTCGTCAAGCTGTTCGCCCGCACCGGCTCCGGCACGGTCGTCGGCGGCGTCGTGGTGGCACCGCGCGCCAGCGAGCTGATCTACCCGGTGGCCCTGGCCGTCGACGGCCGGCTGACCGTCGACCAGCTGGCGCACTCGTTCACGGTGTACCCGTCCATCAGCGGGTCGGTGGCGGAGGCGGCTCGTCAGCTGCACACGAAGGTGTGGCGCGGCTGAGCGAGCCGGGTGACCCGCCGGCCGACGCCCGGGACGCAGGTGCCTGCACCGGGTACGGCTGGTTCGTGGTCACGAGCCAGGACCTGGAGCGGCCTGCTCCTCGCGCAGCCGGGGCTCGGTCCGGCGGTCGGGCCTGATGCCGCGCTTGTCGGCGTAGAACGCGCGCACGACGTCCATGTCGGCCCGTACGTCGCCGGTCGGCGTGATCGTGGGGCCGAGCCCCATCGTGCGGCTCGGCCCGTCGACGAAGCCGAGGGTGATCGGCAGGCCGGTCTGCTGGGCGATCCGGTAGAAGCCCGACTTCCAGAACTCGCCCTTGTCGCGGGTCCCCTCGGCGGCGACGACGAGCAGGAATCCCTCGTCCTCGCGGGCCGCAGCGAGCAGACGCCCGGATCGTCGCTCCGGGGTCGGCGCGGTCCAGCGGGATCCCGCCGGTGGCCCTCAGCAGCGGCGCCAGCGGCCCGCGGAACAGCTCGCGTTTGATCAGTGCCCGCGCCTGCACGCCGTCGCGCCAGGTGAGCAGCAGCATCGCGACCCAGTCCCAGTTCGACGTGTGCGGGGCGCCGACGAGGATGCCGGACCGGGGGACCGTCCCCACCGCGCGCCAGCGGGACAGGCGCAGGGCGGTGCGGGCGAGGGAGCGGCGCAGGGCAGGGGTCAGAAGTCCCCACCGCCGAAGTCCCCGCCGCCGAAGTCGCCGCCCCCGTCGAACCCGCCACCGTCGCCCCAGTCGCCGCCGGCGTCCGCTCCGCCGTCGTCGCCGAACTGCGGGTCTCCGCCCGCGTCGAGGCCGTCCTGGTAGCCGTCGGAGTAGGACGAGGAGTCCATGCCGCCCCCGCCGCCCCCGCCCGCGAGCAGCGACCCGAGGAACAGGCCGGGCAGCAGCCCGGTCATGGCGAACGGCGAGAAGTAGCCCTGCGCGTAGGGGCCGTAGCCGGGGCCGCCCTGCCAGTAGGGCTGCCGCCCGGCGCCGACGGGGACCTTGCGGACGTCGGGCTCGGCCCCGAGCCGCACCCGCTCGGCGTCGGCGGGGCAGGCCGGCACCGGGCGCGGGACACCGCCGGGTGGTGCCCACTCGACGTTCTCGCCTGATGGGCCGTGCTGGGGGTTGAAGAAGCACGGCGGCAGCCGGGCGGGCACCGGCCGGTCGGCCAGCCGCGCCTCGACGCAGGCGATGGCGTAGCGACCGTCCTCGAGGATGCCGGTGACGCCGCGGACGTCATCGGGGCGCTGCACCCGGTCGAGGGCGGCCTTGGCGGCGTCGTAGCTGTCCAGTGCGCGCCGGTAGTCCTGTCGGGTCGCCTCGTCGAGTGTCCGGCCGGCCGTGTCGGTGCCGAGCAACGTGACGTCCTCGCCGAACCGGACCACGTCCTCCTCGGCGGCAGCGCGCACATACCCGAGCGCCGCCTCCTGGCGCTCCTGCTCGCGGCGCCGGGAGCGGGAGACGACGAAGGCGAGTACGGCGCCGAGCACCACGAGCATGATCAGCAGGTCCATAGCGGCTCAACTCCTGCCGTCCGGCGGCGGTTCCTTCGGGTGACCGGTCAGTCCTTGATCACGACCATGGGGATCGCACTCGGCGACCTGCCGGCCGTTCCTCGGCGACAACCTCGACGATGATGCCCCGCATCGGGCCGGCGAGGCTGTCCCCAACCTGCGCGACGCCCGCCGACCTCGACCAGACGACGCGCTCTCGCCCAGGCCGCTCGGCGCTGTCGCCGATCCGGAACATCTCGCCTGACCAGGTCGATCCCGGTCACCGGGTGCTCGACGTACAGGCGGGTGGACAAGTCCGGATTTCCTCCGCCCCTTTCGGGACCGCCTGAACCGATCGCGCCGTCGGCGCATCCTTGGTGCGTGACTGTCCACCGCGACGGTCGAACGGGAGGTCGTCATGAGGTTTCGGTTTCCTCTGCCGTCGCACGCCACGGTGGTCGCCTACGTCGCCCTGTTCGTCGCGCTGAGCGGAACGGCCGTTGCCGCCACCGGGGGAACGTTTCTTCTGGGTGAGCGGAACCGAGCCCGGGCCACCAGCGTGCTCACCAATCCGGTCGGAACCCCGCTGGCGCTGGCTGGCCCTACTTCCAAGGCTCCGCTCAAGGTGACATCGAGGACCAAGGTCAAGAACCTCAACGCCGACACGGTGGATGGCCTAGGAGCGGAGGACCTGCTCGCCGCGGGTGGGGCGCCGACGTTCTACGAGTACGGCGGCCAGGTGCCGCCCATCGCACCCGCTGGCTGGTCGTTCCTCGGATCGAACTATGCGCGGATCACGGTGTCCGCAGGGCAGCGGATCACCGGAGTCAGCACGGCTGCCTTGCAGGGGAGCAGCGAGGTGGTCCATGTCATGACAGCGCTGTGCCTCGCGTCTGACAGCGGTGGCACGCCGCAGCCGTTCCGCCCGGAGACAGTTCAGCAACCGCTGTTCCACGGGGTGGGAACCTCGCAGCAGGTGGACACCGCGACGGGCACGGTCGTTCCCGGCGAGGGGACCTGGCGGGTCGGGTACTGCCTGAAGACGTTCAACGCCTTCCCACAGCTGCTGTCGAACCTGGACAACGTCTACGGATGGTTCATGGTGACCAGTCGCTGATTCGAGGGCGCCGCCTCCTAGTCGCGGGGGCGCGCTCAGTCCTTGATCTCGCAGATGACCGCGCCGCTGGTGACGGCCGCACCCACCTCGGCGGTCAGGCCGGTGATGGTCCCTGCCTTGTGGGCGTTGAGCGGCTGTTCCATCTTCATCGCCTCGAGCACGACGACAGGGTCGCCCTCCGCGACCTGCTGGCCGTCCTCGGCGACGACCTTGACGATGGTTCCCTGCATCGGGCTGGTGAGGCTGTCGCCACCAGCGGCCGCACCGGCCTTCGTGCCGCTGGTCCGCCTGGCGGGCCGCGCCCTCGTCGCGGCAGCGCCCGCCGCCCCCAGACCGGCCGGCAGCACGACCTCCAGCCGGCGTCCGCCCACCTCGACCACGACGCGCTCCCGCTCAGCCGGCTCGGCGCCCTCGGCGCCCGGGCCTTCGTAGGGAGGGATCGTGTTGTCGAACTCGGTCTCGATCCAGCGGGTGTGCACCCGGAACGGCTCGTCGGTGAAGTCCGGGTCGGCCGTCACGGCGCGGTGGAAGGCGATGACGGTGGGCATGCCCTCGACGTGGAACTCGGCGAGTGCCCGCCGCGACCGCTGCAGCACCTGCTCGCGCGAGGCGCCGCTCACGATGAGCTTCGCCACCAGGGAGTCGAACGACCCCGGGATGGTCTCGCCGGCGTCGTAGCCGCCGTCGAGCCGCACGCCGGGCCCGGAGGGCGCGTGCCAGCGGGTGAGCGTCCCGGGGGCGGGCAGGAAGTTGCGACCGGCGTCCTCGGCGTTGATGCGGAACTCGATGGCGTGGCCGCGGACCGGCGGGTCGTCGTAGCCGAGCGCCTCCCCGTCGGCGATGCGGAACATCTCGCGGACCAGGTCGATCCCGGTCACCTCCTCGCTCACCGGGTGCTCGACCTGCAGGCGGGTGTTGACCTCGAGGAAGGAGATGGTGCCGTCCTGGCCGACGAGGAACTCGCAGGTGCCGGCCCCGACGTAGCCGGCCTCCGCGAGGATCGCCTTGGACGCGCGGTACAGCTCGGCGTTCTGCTCGTCGGTGAGGAACGGCGCGGGGGCCTCCTCGACCAGCTTCTGGTGGCGGCGCTGCAGCGAGCAGTCGCGGGTGGACACGACCACGACGTTGCCGTGGGTGTCCGCCAGGCACTGGGTCTCGACATGACGCGGCTTGTCGAGGTACTTCTCCACGAAGCACTCGCCACGGCCGAACGCCCCGACGGCCTCGCGGACAGCCGACTCGTAGAGCTCCGGGATCTCCTCGAGCGTGCGGGCGACCTTCAGACCGCGGCCACCGCCGCCGTACGCGGCCTTGATCGCGACCGGTACGCCGTTCTCCTTCGCGAACGCCACCACCTCCTCGGCGTCGGCGACCGGCTCCTTGGTGCCGGCGACGAGCGGCGCGCCGGCCCGCTCGGCGATGTGCCGCGCCTTGACCTTGTCGCCCAGCGAGTCGATGGCCGAGGGCGGCGGCCCGATCCAGGTGAGACCGGCGTCGGTCACGGCCTGGGCGAAGCCGGCGTTCTCCGCGAGGAAGCCGTAGCCGGGGTGGACCGCGTCGGCGCCGGAGCGGCGGGCGACGTCGAGGATCTTGTCCACGACCAGGTAGGAGTCGCCGGGTGCGCTCCCGCCGAGGGCGAACGCCTCGTCGGCGACTCGGACGTGCAGCGCGTCCCGGTCCTGGTCGGCGTACACCGCCACGCTCGCCAGCCCGGCGTCCCGGCAGGCCCGGGCGATCCGGACGGCGATCTCGCCGCGGTTGGCGATCAGCACCTTGTGCACGCTGCAACTCCCTCACGTCGGCTCGGCCGGGAAGTCTAGAGGTCGACCTCGACGGGCTGTCGATTCCCTGCTGGGCCGGACGTCGTAGAGATGAGGAGGCCGCGGACGTCCCGCCCCTGTCGGATCGCCGCCCTCCACGTCGAGAGAGGCACGCCATGAGCAAGTTCCTGGCCCTGTACCGCGGCCCGGCCACCCCGCCCGGCGAGATGACCGAGGAAGCTGTCAAGACCGTGATGGCGGAGTGGCAGACCTGGATGGAGAACCTCGGCTCCGCGCTCGTCGACCCCGGCCAGCCCTGCGGGCCCCGTACCGCTCTCAAGGACGACGGCAGCACCGCCGAGCCGAGCGACCAGAACGGCTACAGCATCGTGGAGGCGGCCGATCTCGGCGCTGCCAAGGGGCTCTTCGAGAAGCACCCGTTCCTCTCCGAGGGCAAGGGACGCTTCGCCGTGGAGATCTTCGAGCTCATGCCCATGTAGGGCTCGTCCCGCGCGGTCGGGTCGCCCGGAGGGGACCGGCGGCCCGACGTCGCGGACGACCGTCAGCGGAAGACGCCGGTGTGGCCCAGCGAGTACCGCCCGGGCTGCGGGTACACGCACAGCCCGTGGGGGCCGGCGCCGACGCGGATCTTCTTGATCAGGTGCCCGTCCACGGTGGAGATGGCGTACACCTCGGCGTCGTACCGGCCACTCACCCAGAAGACCGTCCCGTCGCTGGACAGGCCGCCCATGTCCGGGCTGCCGCCGCCCGGGATCCGCCAACGGTCGACCAGCCGGTTGGTTGCGAAGTCGAGGACGGAGACGCTGCCCTCCTCCCGGTTGGTGATCAGCAGGTGCTTCGAGTCCCTCGTGACGTACAGGCCGTGTGCACCCTTTCCGGTGTGCAGGAAACGGCGGACCCGCAGGGTCGGCCCGTCCACCAGCCAGACTCCGTCGCTCTTCATGTCGGCGACGTAGAACGTGCCGCCGTCCGGTGACATCTTCACGTCCTGAGGCATCGGCATGCCGTGCCCGGGCCGGGGCTGCAGCCTCCGGACCCGACTGACCTGGAACGTCTGCGTGTCCACCTTGAGCAGCTGGGCGGAGAACTCGCACGAGACGACGAAGTAGCGGCCGTCTGCGGAGAAGTCCGCGTGGTTCACGCCGTAGCAGGGCACCTGCGTGCGGTGCCGCACCCGCATGGTCTGCGGGTCCCGGAAGACGAGCTGCCGGTCCATCGACGCCATGACCACGGCGAACTTGCCGTCCGGCGTGAAGTAGAGGTTGTACGGGTCGTGGACCGGCACCCGCTTGCCCGGTTTGCCGGTGCGTGGGTCGATGCGGGTGAGCGAGTTGCCCAGGTCGTTGTTGACCCACAGCGTCTTGAGGTCCCACGAGGGGACGACGTGCTGCGGCTCGGTCCCCGTCCGGAAGGTGCGCACCACGGTGAAGGTGTGCGGGTCGATCTCGGTCACGGTGTTGCTCTTGGAGTTGGGCACGTAGACGAGGTCGCGGAAGCCCGCCGCGACGGGGGAGACGCGGCCCGGTCGGTCGGCCGCCCAGACGTCGGCCGGATCCAGCGGCGGGGGCATCCCCGGCAGCCCGTCGGCGGTCGGCGACGGCGTACCGGTGGGAGTCGTGCGGCTGGCCCCGGCGCCCGCAGTGGAGGGGGAGACCGGCGCACCGGTGGCCGAGCCGGTCGGGGTCGACGAGACCGGACCCGAACCGGTGCACCCGGCGGCCAGCACCGGACCCGCGGCGGCGAGCGCGACGCCGAGGCGGAGAAGACGCCGGGTCATGCGAGCAGCTCCGCGAGCCGGACCGGCCGCAGCCCGCGGCGGTGCAGACCCGCCAGCACGGCCGGGAGCGCCGCGACGGTCACCTCGTGGCCCAGGTGGAGGCTGATGATCGAGCCCGGCCGGGCCCGGTCGAGCACGGCGCGTTCCACGGTGGTCGCGGGCGGGTCCTGCCAGTCCAGCCCGTCGACGTCGTAGGAGATGCACCGGGAGTAGCCCGCGCGTCCCGCCGCCCGGCGGATCGTGGCGGTGGTGGCCTGGGTGCCGGAGGCCCGGAACCAGACCCCGGGCGAGCCCGTCTGCTGCTGCAGGGTGCGTGCGCAGCCGCGGATCTCGCGGAACGCGGTCGTCGGCGACAGGGAACGCATCGGGTAGTGGTGCAGCGTGTGGTTGCCCAGGTCGTGGCCGGCGTCGAGGATCCGACCGGCCATCCGGGGCTCGTCCCGCAGCCAGGTGCCGACCGCCAGCACGGTGGCCGGGGTGTCGTGGGCGGCCAGCACCGCCAGCAGCCTCCTCGCCAGGGCCGGCTCGCCGCTGCCGTGGAAGGTGAGCGCCACCAGCCGGCCCGTCCGGGGACCGTGCCCGACCTCTGCGGCCGGCCCGAGCGGTGCGGGTGACTCCGGGCTCGGCGCCGCGGCGGTCGAGGACGAGGCGCTGCCGGCAGCCGGTGAGGTGCTGCTCGCTGCCGGGGTCGGGCTCCTGGGGGCCGAGACGTCGCTGCCGGCCGGGCTGCAGGCGGCCGTCAGGGCTGCCGCTGCCGACGCGCGCAGCAGGTCGCGACGGGACAGTGGCACCCGGTCACGGTACGGGGGAGGCAGCCGGTCGAGGGCCCCTGGTCGCCTGGTGTGGCACATCTGGTCAGGTGGCGTTCAGGCCCGCAGATCGGCGAGAGAGATGCCGAGGTCGAGCAGCATCCGGCGCAGCAGCGGGAGCGAGAGGCCCACGACGGTGTGCGGGTCGCCGTCCACCCCGTCGATGTAGGGGCCGCCGAGACCGTCGATCGTGAACGCGCCGGCCACCCGCAGCGGCTCGCCGGTGCCGACGTAGTCGTCGATCTCCTCGTCGGTGACCTCGCCGAAGTGGACCGTGGTGGAGGCGACCTCGGCCGCGTCGCGGCCGGACCTGGTGTCGACCAGGCAGTGGCCGGTGCGCAGGACCCCGCTGCGCCCGCGCATCCGGCGCCAGCGGTGCACGGCCTCCGCGGCGTCGGCGGGCTTGCCGAACGCCACGCCGTCCAGGTCCAGCACCGAGTCGCAGCCCAGCACCAGGGCGTCCGGCTGACCGGGGGCCACGGCCATCGCCTTGCGGACCGCGAGCGTGAGCGCCACGTCGTACGGCGGTCCGGTCACGTCGCTCTCGTCCACACCGCTGACGACGACCTCCGGCCGCAGGCCCGCCTGCTGCAGCAGCGACAGCCGCGCCGGTGAGGCGGAAGCGAGGACGAGGCGCCGGTTCACGGTGGGCACCGTACGACGTCGCCCGATACGTCCCTCGACGGCGTCCGTCCGGGAGCGCACGATCAGCTAGGGGCAGCTCAGGGAGGCGCTATGGCAGCAGCAAGCGGAGTAGTGGATCTGTACGCGAAGGCGGCGGACCGGTTCGCCGCAGCGGTGGGCGGGGTGCCGGGCGACCGGTGGTCGGCGCCGACGCCGTGCACCGACTGGGACGTCCGGGCACTGACCAACCACGTCGTCGGCGAGGACCGCTGGGTGGTGCCGCTGGTCGAGGGGCGCACCATCGCCGAGGTCGGCGACGCCCTCGACGGTGACCTGCTCGGCGCGGCTCCGGCAGAGGCCGCGTCCACGGCCACGAAGGGCGCCGTGGCGGCGCTGAGCGAGCCGGGCGCGCTGGACCGCACGGTCCATCTGTCGTTCGGCGACTTCACCGCCGAGGACTACGCCTGGCAGGTGCTCGTCGACCACGTGGTGCACACCTGGGACCTGCTGGCCGGCTCCGGCGCGGACCGGGCCCTCGACCCGGAGCTGGTCGAGGCGGCCGCCGGCTGGTGGGGCGACTGGGCCGAGAGCTACCGCAGCGCCGGTGCCGTCGCGGCCCCCGTGGACGTCGGCCCGGGCGCCTCGGCCCAGGACCGGCTGATCGGCTCCTTCGGGCGGGATCCGGGGTGGACCCCGTGACCGACGTCCGGACCGTCGCCGACGTCGCCCTCGTCGCGGACGTGGTCGCCCGTTTCGGCGCTGCGTGGGAGGCCTGGGACCTCGAGGCGATCCTGGCCCTGATGGCCGAGGACGCGGTGTTCGAGTCGACCGCACCGGCGCCGGACGGCGTGCGGCTCGAGGGCATGGCGGCGATCCGCGCCGAGTGGTCGGCGATGTTCGCCGCGACCCGCGACCCGGAGTTCCGCTTCGAGGAGTCCTTCGTCTCCGGTGACCGCGCCACCGCGCGTTGGGTGTTCTCGTGGGGCAACGGCGACGGCAGCCGTGGTCACGTCCGCGGTGCCGACGTGATGCGGGTCCGGGACGGGCTGGTCTTCGAGAAGCTCAGCTACGTGAAGGGCTAGACGCCGGCCTCAGCGGGGCGTCGCCGAGCGGCGCCAGCCGTCCGGGCCGGGTCGCAGCGGTGTGCGGACGGCTCGGGCGGGGTCGCTCCACGCCGAGCGGCTCGGGGCAACGGCAACGGCATCGTCCGGCGCCGCGGCGGCGCGGGCTCCGACCACCGCGACCAGCGCGGCCAGCTCCTCCGGGGTGGGGTCGCCACGGACCACGCGCAGCAGGGTCCGCGGCGCGTCGTCGGCGTTCCCGGCCGTGCTCACAGCGGGATGTTCCCGTGCTTCTTGGGGGGCAGGGCCTGGCGCTTGGTCCGCAGCGCGCGCAGCGCCCTGACGACGTACGAGCGGGTGTAGGAGGGCGGGATCACCGAGTCGACGTAGCCGCGCTCGGCGGCGATGTAGGGGTTCGCGAGGTGGTCCTCGTACTCCTGCACGAGCTGGGTGCGCTTGTCCGCAGCGCCGTCGCCGGCGTCCGCCAGCTCGCGGCGGTACAGGATGTTGACCGCACCCTGGGCGCCCATGACGGCGATCTGCGCCGTCGGCCAGGCGAGGTTGACGTCGGCGCCGAGGTGCTTGGA
This sequence comes from uncultured Actinomycetota bacterium, assembly GCA_963807005.1. Taxonomy (GTDB): domain Bacteria; phylum Actinomycetota; class Actinomycetes; order JACCUZ01; family JACCUZ01; genus CAWDZK01. The sequence goes on from CAWDZK010000006.1 coordinate 547,020, forward strand.
GCCCATGACGTCGTACGCGCCGCCGTAGGCCTTGCGGGTGATCACGGTGACCTTCGGCACGGTGGCCTCGGCGTAGGCGTAGATGAGCTTCGCGCCGCGCCGGATGATGCCGTCCCACTCCTGCGAGGTGCCGGGCAGGAAGCCAGGGACGTCGACGAAGGTCAGCACGGGGACGTTGAACGCGTCGCAGGTCCGGACGAACCGCGCGGCCTTCTCGGAGGCGTCGATGTCGAGGGTGCCGGCCAGCTGCATCGGCTGGTTGGCCACCACTCCGACCGACCGCCCCTCGACCCGGCCGAAGCCGCAGAGGATGTTCGGCGCGAACAGCGCCTGCACCTCGAGGAACTCCCCATCGTCGAGGACGTGCTCGATCACCGTGTGCATGTCGTACGGCTGGTTGGCCGAGTCGGGGACGAAGGCGTCCAGCTCGCGGTCCTGGTCGGTGACCTCGAGGACGGCAGGCTCGTCGTAGGACGGCGGGTCCTCGAGGTTGTTGCTCGGGAGGTAGGCCAGCAGCGCCTTGACGTAGTCGATGGCGTCGGCCTCGTCGGCCGCGAGGTGGTGGGCGTTGCCGGACTTGGTGTTGTGGGTGCGGGCACCGCCGAGGTCCTCCTGCGTCACGTCCTCGCCGGTGACGGTCTTGATGACGTCGGGACCGGTGATGAACATGTACGACTTCTGGTCGACCATCACGGTGAAGTCGGTGATGGCGGGGGAGTAGACCGCACCGCCTGCGCACGGGCCCATGACCAGCGAGATCTGCGGGACCACGCCGCTGGCCATCACGTTGCGGTAGAAGATGTCGCCGTAGAGGCCGAGCGACACCACGCCTTCCTGGATCCGCGCGCCGCCGGAGTCGTTGATGCCCACGACCGGGCAGCCGATCTTCATCGCCAGGTCCATCACCTTGACGATCTTCTCGCCGAACACCTCGCCGAGGGACCCGCCGAACACGGTGAAGTCCTGGGAGAAGACGCACACCTGACGGCCGTCGACCGTGCCGTACCCGGTGACGACGCCGTCGCCGTAGGGCCGGGTCCGGTCCAGCCCGAACGCGGTGGACCGGTGCCGGGCCAGCTCGTCCGTCTCGACGAAGGACCCCTCGTCCAGCAGAGCGTGGATCCGCTCTCTCGCGGTCATCTTGCCCTTGGCGTGCTGCTTCTCCACCGCCCGCTCCGAGCCGGCGTGGACCGCCTCGTCGTTGCGCCGGTGCAGGTCGGCCAGCCGGCCCGCGGTGGTGCGCATGTCCACGTCCCCGGGCACCTCGGTGCCGACCGGGCTCGAGCTGGGGCTGCTGTCGGGCTCAGCGCTCATGCGGCCGTAGCGTAGTGACGCATGACCGGCAGCCCGTGGCGGGACCTGGACCGCCCCCCGCTGCGGGAGGCGGCTCTGCGGGCAGCGCTGGTGGCGCCGGGGTCGCCGTGGACCGAGGTCCGCGTGCTGGACGAGACCGGTTCCACCAACGCCGACGTCGCCGCCGCTGCCCGTGCCGGTGCCGCCGAGGGCCTGGTCGTGACGGCCGAGGTACAGACGGTCGGCCGCGGCCGGGCCGGCCGGGTCTGGCACGCTCCCGCCCGCTCCGGCATCGCCGTCTCGGTGCTGCTGCGGCCCACCGCACCGCGCGAGACCTGGGGATGGCTGCCCCTGCTGACCGGTCTTGCCGTGGTCGGCCCGCTCGCGGCGATGTCCGGCCTCGACCTCGGCCTCAAGTGGCCCAACGACGTGCTGGTCGACGGCGAGCGAAAGCTGGCCGGCCTGCTCGCCGAGGTCGTCGACGACGCCGTGGTGGTCGGCATCGGACTCAACGTCTCGCTGCACGCGGACGAACGCCCGGTTCCCACGGCGACGTCGTTGGTGCTCGAGGGGGCCGAGGTCGTCGACCGCGACCCGGTGCTGCGCGCGGTGCTCCGCAGCCTCGGTGAGCGGTACCGCGACTTCGAGGCCGCCGGTGGCGATGCGTCCGCCGCAGGCCTGCTGTCCGCCTACCGCGCCGCGTGCACCACCCTCGGCCGCCGGGTGCGGGTCGAGCTGCCCGCTGGTCACCTGGAGGGCGACGCGGTCGACGTCGACGAGGCCGGCCGGTTGGTGCTCCGGACCGGAGACGGCGACACGACACTCGCAGCCGGAGACGTCGTCCACCTGCGTTAGCCGCCCTGCAACTGGCACGATCACGGCGTGACCGGCATCCCGAAGCGTCTCCTCGCCGACGACGAAGAAGTCGTGATGGCCCTGCGCCCGCACTGGAAGGAGATGGTCTGGCCGGTCGTCGTGCTGCTCGTCGTCTCCCCGGTGGCGACCTACGTCGCGACCGTGATCCCCGAGAGCGGCGCACAGACGGCGCTGCGGATCGCGGTGGCGGTGGTCGCCGCCTTGCTGGTGCTGCGGCTCACCGTCTGGCCGTTCCTCAAATGGATCACGACGGCCTACGTCGTCACCGACCGCCGCATCATCACCCGGGTGGGCGTCATCGCCCGACAGGGCCGGGACATGCCGATCTCGCGCATCAACGACGTGTCGTTCGAGCACAGCAGCATCCTCGAGCGGATGCTCGGCTGCGGGACGCTGGTCATCGAGTCGGCGGGCGAGCGTGGCCAGCTCGTGCTGCGCGACGTCCCGCACGTCGAGGAGGTGCAGCGCGACGTCTACCGGCTTGCCGAGGCGGACGAGGAGCGCCGCCGCGCTGGCGATGACGACGGGACCTGAGGGCCCGCAGCCCGCCGGCATCGAGGAGCGCATCCTCGGGGGGCCGCGCCGGTACCGGCGCGACGAGCTCGCGGCCCGCGCCGGCCTGTCCGTGGAGTACGCCCGCAGGCTCTGGCGGGCGGTGGGGTTCGCCGACGTCGGCGACGCCCCGTTGGCGTTCACCGACGGCGACCTGGCCGCGATCCACCGCCTGCGGTCGCTGATCGACTCCGGCGTCCTGGACGACGAGCTGGCCGTCAGCGTGACCCGGGCGATCGGGCACAACACCGCGCGGCTGGCGGAGTGGCAGTTCGACGCTCTGGTGGAGCACCTGCTCGACCAGGGCCACCCTCCGGAGGAGGCCAACCGGCTGGCCGCCCAGCAGTCCGCGGACCACCTCGAGGAGTTCGAGCAGCTGCTGCTGGCGATCTGGCGGCGGCAGCTGGCGTCGGTGGCCGGCCGCGTCCTGGCTGCGGCCGAGAGCGAGGCCGTCACCAGCCGGCGGTCGGTCGGGTTCGCCGACCTGGTGTCCTACACCCGGCTGTCGCAGAAGCTCGAGGAGCGTGAGCTGGCCGCACTGGTCGAGCGGTTCCAGCAGCGGTCGGCCGACGTCATCGCCGCCGGCGGCGGGCGACTGGTCAAGTCGGTCGGCGACGAGGTGCTCTTCGTGGCCGACGCGCCGCGGGCCGCAGCCACCATCGGGCTCGAGCTGGTCGAGGCGACCGCCGAGGACCCGATGCTCCCCGACATCCGGGTCGGCATCGCGACCGGCCCGGTCGTCATGCGGATGGGCGACGTGTTCGGTACCACGGTGAACCTGGCCTCCCGGCTGACGGCGCTGGCCGCTCCCGGCACCGTGCTCGTCGACCGTGCGACCGCCGACGCCCTCGACGGTGTCGACGGGTTCGCGCTCGACGTCGGCCGCACCCGCGCCGTGCGCGGTCTGGGACTGGTACGCCCCGGGGTCGTGCGCCGCACCCGTTAGCCTCGCCCGCGTGGCTGACGATTCCTCGGAGACCGGCGGACCGGCGTACGACCACGTGTCGGTGCGACGGCACGACGAGCGCGGCCACGTCGTCGAGCTCGTGCTGGACCGGCCGGAGGCACAGAACGCGCTGTCCACGGCGATGGCGCGCGAGCTCGCGGCCGCCACTGCGGAGCTGGCGGCCGACCGGCAGGTCCGGGCCGTCGTCCTGACCTCGTCCGCGGACATGTCCTTCTGCGTGGGAGCCGACCTCAAGGAGCGCAACTCCTTCACCGACGCCGACCTGATGGCTCAGCGGCCGCACTTCCGGGCGGCTTTCACCGGAGTCCTCGACCTGCCGGTACCGACCATCGCCGCCGTGCACGGCTACGCGCTGGGCGGCGGCCTGGAGCTGGCACTGTCCTGCGACCTGATCGTCTGCGACTCCACCGTGGTCCTCGGCCTGCCCGAGGTGACGGTCGGCGTCATCCCCGGCGGCGGCGGCACCCAGCTGCTCACCCGCCGCATCGGGGCCTCGAGGGCGGCCGACCTCATCTTCACCGGGCGACGCATCGACCTGGACGAGGCGGAGCGGCTCGGGCTGGTCGACCGCCGCACGGCGGCTCGGCAGGACCGCGCCGTCGCGCTGGGGCTGGCCGAGCAGATCGCCGCGAACTCCCCGGTGGGACTGCGCAACGCCAAGCGGGCGTTGCGCACAAGCAGTGGAGTCGACCTGACGGCCGGGCTGGAGATCGAGGACGGGGCCTGGAGGGCGACGGCGTTCTCGGGCGACCGGGCCGAGGGAGTGGCCGCGTTCAACGAGAAACGCCGGCCGGACTGGCCCGGCAGGTGACCGTGGCCGAGGAAGCGAGGACGAGCACATGAGCGACCTGCCGACACGGCTCTCGCTGCGCGAGGTCGGCCCCCGGGACGGCCTGCAGAACGAGGCACCGGTGCCCACCGAGGGCAAGGTGGCGCTCGTCGACGCCCTGTCCCGCACCGGTGTCGGCCGGATCGAGGCCGTCTCCTTCGTGCACCCGAAGGCCATCCCGTCGATGGCCGACGCGGCCGAGGTCTGGGCTGCGGTGCGTCGCAACCCGGACGTGCGCTACTCCGCGCTGGTCCCGAACCTCAAGGGCGCGGAGCGCGCACTCGCGGCCGGCTTCGCCGAGATCGAGGTCGTGGTGTCCGCGTCGGACACGCACAACAAGAAGAACGTCAATCGCTCCACCGAGGAGTCGCTCGACGACGTCGCCGGCATCCTCGACCTGGCGCACGGTCGCGGGGCGACCGTCCAGGTGATCGTCTCCACGGCCTGGGGCTGCCCGTACGAGGGCGACGTTCCGGTCGAGCGCGTCCTCATGGTGGCCCGCCGGGCCGTCGCGGACGGCGCCGACTCGCTGTCGTACGGCGACACGACCGGCATGGCCACCCCCGGGCGGGTCACCCGGCTGGTGGGGGAGACCCGGTCGGCGCTGCCCGACGCCGCGCTCAACCTGCACTTCCACAACACCCGCGGCACCGGGCTGGCGAACGTGCTGGCCGCGCTCGAGCTGGGCGTCAGCGACTTCGACGCGTCCGTCGGCGGCCTCGGCGGCTGCCCCTACGCCCCCGGCGCCACCGGAAACATCGCCACCGAGGAGCTCGTCCACATGGTGGAGGACATGGGGGTGGCCACCGGTGTCGACCTCGAGGCGATGATCGACGTGGCCGCCCAGGCCGAGACCCTGGTCGGGCGGACCCTGCCCAGCCAGGTGCTGCGGGCAGGACCTAGGTCCCGGACGATACCTGCTGACTGACCCGCGCCGTCGCCTCGGATACCCCCTACCGTATGTCGGAGAGGTGGGCGAGCGACTACGGAGGATGACATGACGCGCAAGAAGGTCCTGGTTCTCGGCTCCAACTTCGGCGGCCTGACGGCCGCGCTGGCGGTGAAGAAGGAGCTGCACGGCGACGTCGACGTGACGGTGGTCTCGCCGTCCGAGCACTTCCTCTACAACCCCTCGCTGATCTGGCTGCCCTTCGGCGCCCGGAACCGCTGGGACATCACCTTCCCGGTCGAGCCGACCCTGGATCGGCGCGGCATCGACTTCGTGCACGCCGAGGCCACATCCGTCGACCCCACGAACCAGAAGGTCGAGACCAGCAAGGGTGTCGAGGAGTACGACTACCTGGTCGTGGCGACCGGTTACCGCAACGACATGACGGCGGTCCCGGGCCTGGGCGAGAACAGCGTCACCATCACCACTCTTCCGGACGCGCTGCGCGCGAAGGAGGCGTGGGATCGATACCTGGACGAGCCGGGCGACATCGTGGTGGGAGCCACCCAGGGCGCCGGTTGCTTCGGCGCGGCGTACGAGTTCCTGTTCAACACGTCGTACCGGTTGAAGAAGGCTGGCCTGCGCAAGCGGGTCCGTCTGCACTACGTGTCGAGCGAGCCGTTCCTGGGCCACTTCGGCATCGGCGGGCTGGCTGGCGGAGAGCCGCTGTTGAAGCTGTTCCTCCGCAAGGAGGGCATCGAGGCGCACATGAGCGTCGCGATGGAGTCGATCGAGCCGGGTCTGGTACGGCTGGCCGACGGGACCGAGATCCGCAACTCGTACGCCATGATCGTGCCGCCGTTCCTCGGGCAGGACTTCCTCACCCGGTCGAACGACCTGGCGAACCCGAAGGGCTACGTGCACGTGCGCGACACCTACCAGAGCCGGGACCACGAGAACGTCTACGCCGTGGGCATCGCAGCGGACGTGCCGGTGCCCTGGCAGACCCAGGTGCCCACCGGCCTGCCGAAGACTGGATTCCCCACCGAGCGGATGGCCCACGTGGCGGCGACCAACATCTCGGCGCAGGTCCGCGGGGAGACCCCGACCCGCAGCCAGGCGTTCGCCGACATGCCGGCTGTCTGCGTCATGGACGCCGGCAACAACGGGGTCATGATCCTGGCGGACAAGATGCTCCCGCCGCGCAAGGCCGGTCTCCTGGTGCCCGGACCGCAGAACCACGCGCTCAAGGTCGGCCTGGAGAAGTACTTCCTCTGGAAGAACCGCCGAGGGTTCGTCTCGTTGCCCTAGCCGGAGGCGCCTGATTCGGGCGCATCTGTCGCACGGCCGGGGCGGATGCGACAACATCGGGAGCTGTGACCACCTCCGACGACGCCGTGCGGCTGCGCAGCCTGCTCGACGTCGCCAAGGTCGTCGGCGCGGCCCGCCGGTTCGACGACCTGGTGGAGCTCACGGCAGAGGAGGCCCGCCGGGCCCTGGACGCCGCCTCCCTGTCCATCACCCGCTGGCAGGGCGAGCAGGGCTCGCTCCGCGTGCTTGTCAACGTCGGGATGCTGGCACCGGGCGAGGTGCGCTTCCCCATCGACGAGATCTACCCGGCCGCGCGCTACCGGCACGCCGACACCCTGGTCGTGGGCCGTCGCGGCTACGTGGCGTCGGTCGACGACGGGGACGAGGAGGCGGAGCTGCTGGCCCGGCTGCAGAAGGACTCCTGCCTGGGGGTACCGATCGTCGTGGACGCCAGCGTGTGGGGGGCCATCTACGCCACCCGGTTCCCCGGCCAGCCCCGGTTCGCCGAGGCGGACATCGACTTCGCGAACGCCGTCGCCACCCAGGTGGCGGCCGGCGTGGTGCAGGCCGACTACGTGGCGCGGATCGAACGGCTCGCCTTCCAGGACCCGCTCACCGGGCTGGCCAACCGACGCGCCGTCGACGACCGGCTGGAGGCCGACTTCGGGCCCGAGGCCGCGTCGCGGACCCCCGTCTCGGTCGTGCTGGCGGACATCAACCGGCTCAAGCAGGTCAACGACTCCTTCGGCCACGAGGCCGGCGACCGGGCGATCATGGCCATCGGCGACGCCGTGAGCCGGGCAGCCGGCCTGGTCCCGGGCAGCCTGGCCGCCCGCATCGGCGGGGACGAGTTCTGCGTGGTCGTCAACGGGGTCCCGGGATCGGCCGCGGTGCAGGTGGCGGACGAGCTGTGCCGCCTGGTGGACCAGCTGCCGATGAGCACCGGGGTGTCCTGCGGGGTCGCCTCCTCCGACTCGGCCGTGGGTCCGATCGACACCCCTGTCCGCCTCCTGCGGCTGGCCGATGCCGCCCAGTACCGCGCCAAGCGGGCCCGGTCGCGCGTCCCTGTGGTCGCTGGTCAGGCTTCGGCAGAGACAGCGGATCCGAGCGGCATGGACCGGCGCACCCGTCGCGGCGGGTCCTCGGAGCGGGTGCCGCAGGTGCTGGACGCCGGTCTGGCGCTGCTCGACCACCTGCCGGGCGAAGGTGCCCGTGCCCGGGTCGAGGCGGTGGCGGCGCTGATGGCCGAGGTGGCCGACGCTGCCGGCTGGTGGGTCTCCGAGGTACCGGCCGACGGTGACCGGCTGGTGTCGGTGAGCAGCTCGGTGCAGCGGGAGGGAGACGCGACCGACCCGCGGTACGAGGAGTTCGCCCAGCTCGGCGCCACGTTCGACCTGGCGGACTACCCCGAGACGGCGCGGGCGGTCCGCTCCGCCGGCTCGTTCTACGTCGAGCTCGGCGCGCCCGAGAACGACCCGGACGAGGAGGCTGCGCTGGTCGTCGCCGGCTACCGGGCGGTCCTGGCCGCCGGCGCCTCGAACGCGTCGTCGGGGTGGCTGGTGGAGATCTTCAGCGACTCGCTGAGCCTCGGATCCGACGACCTCGAGCCGGTGCTCCGCGCCCTGGTGGCGGTGGCCGTGAGCGGGGCCGCCGACGAACCCGGCACCGGGGCGCCCTGGCCGCCGTGACGTCCCCGCGGCTGGCGAGCGGCCGGGCGCATGCCACCGCCCGGTCCTGGTCGTCGGCGTACGCCGACCTGCTCGCCGCGGACGCCGGCGACGCCCTCGCCCCGCTCGACCGCGAGCTGCTCGCCCTGGCGGCCTTCCTCACCGGTCACGAGCCGGAGTCCGACGCGGCGCGCGAGCGAGCCCACCACGACCACGTCGCGGCCGGGGACGCCGACGGGGCCGCCCGGGTCGCGTTCTGGCTGGCCCTGGCGCTGACGCTGCGCGGGGAGGAGACCCGGGGGGCCGGGTGGTTCGCCAGGGTCGAGCGGGTCCTGGACGACGGCGGCCGGCCGGACTCGGTCTGGCGCGGCTACCTGCTGGTCGCGCAGGCGATGCAGCTGCTGTTCACGGGTGACCTGGCCGGCGCGATCGCCCGGCACGAACGTGCGCTGGCGGTCGCCGAACGGTACGGGGACGCCGACCTGATGACCCTCGCGCGGCACGGCCACGGCCAGGCGCTGGTCGCCGCGGGGGACGAGGGGGCCGGGCTGGCCGAGCTGGACGAGGTGATGGTGGCGGTCACCACCGGTGACGTGTCCCCGCAGGTGGTCGGGCTGGTCTACTGCGCGGTGATCGAGACCTGCCGCGACCGGTTCGACCTGCGCCGCGGCCGCGAGTGGACCGACGCCCTGAGCCGGTGGTGCGCCGCGCAGCCCGACCTGGTGCCCTACCGGGGGCAGTGCCTGGTGCACCGGGCGGAGATCCTGCAGCTGCACGGGTCCTGGCCTGATGCAACGGCCGAGGCGCAGCGGGCCTGGGAACGGTTGCGGCGGCCGCCCGGACAGCTTGCCGAGGGCATGGCCGTCTACCAGCGGGGCGAGATGCACCGGCTGCGAGGCGAGGCCGCCCGGGCCGAGACGTGCTACCGGGAGGCGTCCCAGCACGGGCACGACCCGCAGCCTGGCCTCGCCCTGCTGCGGCTGGCGCAGGGCCAGGTCGACGCCGCGGCCGCCTCGATCCGGCGCGCGCTGGACGAGGCACCGGAGTTCCGCGGCCGCACCCGGTTGCTGCCGGCGTACGTCGAGGTCTCGGTGGCCGCGGGAGACGCCGCCGGCGCCCGGCTGGCCGCGGACGAGCTCACCGAGGCGGCCGCCCGCCGGGACAGCCCGCAGCTCACCGCGGCCGCTCTGCAGGCCCGCGGCGCCGTGCTGCTGACCGAGGGCGACCCGCGCGAGGCCCTGCTGACCCTGCGTCGGGCGTGGTCGGTGTGGCAGGACATCGGGGCGCCGTACGACGCGGCCCGGACCCGGGTCCTGGCCGGGCTGGCCTGCCGCGCGGTGGGCGACGACGACACGGCGGAGATGGAGCTGGCCGCGGCGCGGTGGGTGTTCGAGCAGCTCGGCGCAGCACCCGACCTGTCCCGGGTCGCAGCCCTGTCCCGGCGCGGCAGGCCGGCCGCCGCCCCCGGGGGCCTCACCCTGCGGGAGGTCCAGGTGATCCGGCTGGTGGCCACCGGGGCCACCAACCGGGCCATCGCCGCAGAGCTGTTCCTGTCGGAGAAGACGGTCGCGCGGCACATCGCCAACGTCTTCACCAAGCTCGACCTCTCCTCGCGCGCGGCGGCGACCGCGTACGCCTACGAGCACGACCTCGTCTGAGGGCGCGGATCTGCACAGTTCTGCCGACGCGGGGACGCCGTGCACCGACCTAGCGTCGCAAGCACGAGCAGTCCCCGCGACAGGAGCAGACCATGGACACCGAGCACGTCGAGACCGTCGTCATCGGCGCCGGCCAGGCCGGGCTGGCGACCGCCTTCCACCTCACCCGCCGCGGCCGGGCCTGCGTGGTCCTCGAGGCGGCGGACCGGGTCGGGGACGTCTGGCGCAACCGCTTCGACTCGCTGCGGCTCTTCACCCCCGCCCGCTACGACGGGCTGCCCGGCCGGCGCTTCCCGCTGCCCGGCTGGGAGTTCCCGTCCGGCCACCAGATGGGCGACTTCCTCGAGGCGTACGCCGCCGAGAACGAGCTCCCGGTCCGGACCGGGACGAGCGTGGACAGCCTCGATCGGGCGACTGACGGGGACGGGTTCGTCGTCACGTCCGGCCACCGCGTCTTCTCGGCGGACAACGTGGTGGTCGCGTCCGGCACCTGGAAGAGCCCGCTGGTGCCGGAGTTCGCCGACGAGCTGGACCCCTCGATCCGGCAGATGCACTCCGCGGAGTACCGCAACCCCTCGCAGCTGCGGCCCGGCCCGGTCCTCGTCGTCGGTGCCAGCCACTCCGGCGCCGACATCGCCCTGGAGCTGTCCGGCGCACACGAGACGCACCTGGCCGGCCGGGTCCAGGGCCAGATCCCCCTCGACATCGAGAGCCGGCGGGCGCACGCGGTCCTGCCCGTCCTGTGGTTCGTCTGGAACCACGTCCTCACCGAGCGCACCCCGATGGGTCGCAAGGTCCAGGCGCACGTGCGTGGCGGAGGCGGCCCCCTGATCCGGGTCAAGCGGGCGCACCTGGCCGCCGCCGGGGTCCGGCACAGCGAGCAGCGCGTCGTCGGCACCCGGGACGGCCGGCCGATGCTCGCCGACGGCGAGGTCCTCGAGGTCGCCAACGTCGTCTGGTGCACCGGTTTCGGGCCGGACACCGACTGGATCCACCTGCCGCTCGGGGACGGTCGGTGGCCGACCCAGCACCGCGGGGTCGTGACCGGCGTCGATGGCCTGTACTTCGTCGGCCTGCCGTTCCTGTACTCCTTCTCCTCGATGCTGGTGGGGGGTGCCGGGCGCGACGCCGACCACGTCGCCCGGCAGATCCAGGCGCGGCAGCAGGACCGCGGCAGTGCGCCGGTCGGGGCCGGGTCCGCCGCTCGTTAGGCTCGCGGGCGTCCCGAGCCCCCTCACCCGAGGTGAACCCGTGTCGCCCGTCCAGACCCAGGAGCACAACCCGATCCCCGAGCACCCGCCGGTCCCCGACCTGCGTGCCAGCGTGGAACGCGGCGGTGCCGCCAAGTACCACGAGAGCAACGCGGCCAAGGGCAAGCTGTTCGCCCGCGAACGGGTCCGGCTCCTCGTCGACGAGGGGTCCTTCGTCGAGGACGGCGTCTATGCCAACGTCGCGGCCGGAGACCTGCCGGCGGACGGTGTCGTCACCGGCACCGCCACGGTCGACGGACGCCCGGTGGCGCTGATGGCCAACGACTCGACGGTGAAGGCCGGCTCGTGGGGCGCCCGCACGGTGGAGAAGATCATCCGGATCATCGAGGTCGCCTACCGCACCGGCGTCCCGATGGTCTACCTGGTCGACTCCGCCGGCGCTCGCATCACCGACCAGATCGACCTGTTCCCCGGTCGCCGCGGCGCGGGGAAGATCTTCTGGAACCAGGTGCGCGCGAGCGGGTCGATCCCGCAGGTCTGTGCGCTGTTCGGCCCGTCGGCGGCGGGCGGCGCGTACATCCCCGCCTTCTGCGACGTGGTCGTCATGGTCGAGGGCAACGCGTCGATGTACCTCGGGTCGGACCGGATGGTCGAGATGGTCACCGGTGAGAAGACGACGCTGGAGGAGATGGGCGGTGCGCGGGTGCACTGCGCCGAGTCCGGCGTCGGGCACTTCCTCGTCGGAACCGAGCAGGAGGCGCTGGACACCGTCCGGGCCTACCTGTCCTACCTGCCGTCCAGCTGGGAGGGGACGCCTCCGTCGGCAGAGCCGAGGCCCGCCCCGGCGAACATCGACCTGGCCGCGCTCGTGCCGGACAGCGAACGCCAGGCGTTCGACATGCGCCGCTACGCCAAGGGCCTCCTCGACGAGGGGAGCTTCTTCGAGATCCACGCGCTCTGGGCCCGTGAGCTCACGGTCGGCTTCGGCCGGCTGGACGGCGAGGTCGTCGGTGTCGTCGGCAACAACTCGATGTTCAAGGGCGGCGTCCTGTTCGTGGACTCCGCCGACAAGGCGACGCGGTTCGTCCAGCTGTGCGACGCGTTCAACGTTCCCCTCGTGTTCCTCTCCGACGTCCCCGGCTTCATGGTCGGTTCCGTGGTGGAGAAGCAGGGCATCATCCGGCACGGCGCCAAGATGATCACCGCGATCTCCGAGGCGACGGTCCCGAAGATCTGCGTCGTGGTGCGCAAGGCGTACGGCGCCGGGCTGTACGCGATGGCCGGCCCCGGCTTCGAGCCGGACGCCACCCTCGCGCTGCCCAGCGCCAAGATCGCGGTCATGGGTGCCGAGGCCGCCGTCAACGCGGTCTACGCCAACAAGATCGCCGCGATCGAGGACGCCGACGAGCGCGCCGAGTTCGTGGCGACCAAGCGCCGCGAGTACGACGAGGACATCGACATCGTCCGGTTGGCCAGCGAGCTCGTGGTCGATGACATCGTCACTGCGGACCGGCTGCGCGACGAGCTGGTGCGTCGGCTGCGGACCTACCGGAGCAAGGACCGGCACTTCTCCCGTCGCCGCCACGGCGTCACCCCGGTCTGAGGTGCCCGGGGCGTCACGGCACCGGCGGCCGATCTGAGTACGCCGACGGGTGCGGTTCGCCGCCTCGGCCGCCGATGATCCCGGGTATGGAGCCGACAGTGCTGGCGGGACCGGTCGAGTTCAGCCCAGGCGAGATCATGGCGATCGTCGCGGTGCTCGCGGTCCTCTTCGTGCTCCTGACGGCGCCGGGCTGGGCGATGGTCGGGTGGGCGTTCCGCCGCCGTCGGCTCGGCCGGGGCCCCGGGGGCACCGGCCGGACGTGGCCGGCAGTCGTCGGGGGCTGCGCCACCGGGCTGGTGCTCTGCGCCGGGGTCAGTGCCCTGGTGGCAGCGCTGGTGCCGCACACGTTCGTCTCCGTCGGGCTGGTGGCGGTCCTCGCGTCCTGGCTGGCCTGCTGGGTGCTCGCAGCAGCGCTCAACCGGAGCGCAGCGGGTGGCGAGGGGGCTGCCACGGGCACCGCCACGACGCCGGACGGCTGGGGTGGCTAGGCACTTCGTCCCGCGATCTGAGTACCTGTACGGGTACGCCCGGCGCCTGCCCGCGCCGATGCTCAGGACATGGGACCCGAGATCTCCGGTACCGATGCCCTGGTCGTCCTCGCGCTGTGGGGCGGGGTCGTCGTCGTGCTGACCGCGCCGGGCTGGCTCGCGCTCGCGCTCGCCGCTGGCCGGCGCCGGGCGGCTCGAGGCCCGGGCAGCAGCTGGCCGGCCGCGGTGGCCGCAGCCCTGCTCGGCCTGCTGGTCTGCGCCGTGGTGGTGCCCGCCGTCGCCGACCGGGTGTCCGGTGCCGCCGGCACCGGGCTCGGACTGCTGGCCGGCTGGGGCGCCTGCTGGCTGGTGGCCCTGCTGACCCTGCGGCGCAGCCGCAGGGGCGGGCGGGTGCGTTCGGGCTACCCGTCGCCGGACGGGCGGGGGTGGGTGCGGTGATCGACGAGACCGCGCTGGCCGACCCGACCCGCTGCCCGGACTGCGGCGCGCCGCTGACCGCGGCCCGGGACGTCTGCCCGGGCTGCGCGCTGCCGCTCACCGGACCCCTCGCCGGTCGTCTCTGGCAGGTGTCGCTGCAGGCCGACGAGCTGCTGCGGACGCGCTCCCGGCTGGTCGCCGAGCTGCGGACCCAGGGGGCGGCTGACGCGGCGCAGCCGGTCGACCGGTCTGCCGGGTCGTCCGTCGGGTCGCCGTTCGCCACGCCAGCGGCCGCCGGGACGGCGCGCCCGGTCCGGCCACGGACCGAATGGTCCGCACGCCGGGTCCAGGAGCTCCTGCTCGCCCTGGGCGTCGGCCTGCTCGGCGTCGCGGCGGTGATCTTCGTGGCCGTGTCCTGGGACCGCCTCGGCGTGGGCGGCCGGTCGGCCGTGATGGCCGGCCTCACCGGACTCGCCGGCTTCGCTGCCGTACGGGTGCACCGGCGGGGGCTGCTCTCCACCGCCGAGTGGCTCTCCCTGCTGACGGTCGGGCTGGGCGTCCTGGACTGCTACGGCGCCCGCAGCGCCGGACTCGCCGGGCTCGCGGAGGTCGACGGCCAGGTCTACTGGGCCGGCGCCCTGGCCGTTGTCGCCGCTCTCACCGCGCTGCTCGCGGTCGTCCTGCCCACCCGGGTGCTGCCGGTGACGGCCGCACTGCTCAGCCAGATACCGCTGCTCCTGCTGGCCGACCACCTGGTCGTCGACTCCGCGCAGCCGCTCGCGCTGGCTGCCGCCCTTCTCGCCGTGCAGGCCGTCGTCGACCTCGGGATCGCCGCCGCCTGGCCGGGCGGCTCGCGCACCCGCGACGCTCGCGTCGTCGTCGCGGTCGGGGGCGGCCTGGCGCACCTGCTGGCCACGCTCGCGGCCGGCGCGGCGGCGTACACCGAGGACGGCTCGCTGGTCGTCGGCACCGGGCTGCTGCTGGCCCTGGCCGGTGTCCTGGCGGTCGCGGCGACCCTCGCCGCCGGGCGGCCCCGGGCGCGCCCGGCCGTGCCCTCGCTGGACGGCCTCACCGCAGCCCTGGTCGTGGCCGGCGTCTGGGCGCCCGTCGTCGACCGGACCCCGGACCGCTGGCTCGGTCCGGCGCTCGGGGCGGCGGCGCTGGCCCTGCTCGCGGCCACGCTGGCCCTGCCGGCCACCCGCCGTCAGGCCCCGGCCGGCGTGCTCCTCGCAGCCGGGCTGGTGCCGCTGCTCGCCGCGGCGGACGCCGTGGCGGACGCGGCCGAGCAGGCGCTGACGCCGATCGAGCGCCCCTGGGCCGGGACCGCCGCTGCGGCGGCGTGGGCGGCCGGCTGGCCGGACGTGCTGTCGCTGCTGGCGGTGGCCGCCGCGCTCGTCCTCGGCGGGTACGTACTGCGGCGCTATGCCGGTCGCGTCGCTGCAGTGCCGGTCCTGGCTGCGGCTGCCGCCCTGGCGGGCCCGGCGTCGGGCGCCGGCTACGCGGTGCAGCTCGGCCTGCTCGGGGTGCTCGGCGCCGCTCTTCTCGTCGCGGGTGCCCTGCTCCACCGGCGGGGCCAGGCGCAGCCGTCCTGGGCGGCGCTCGGCTCCGGCGCGGTCGCCGTCGGGCTGATGACCGCCTGGTCCTTCGCCCTGCCCGCCGCGACGATCGCCGCCCTCCCCGGCGCCGCCCTCGCCCTGCTCGCCGGAACGGCTGCGGCCCTCGGCGTCGAGTCCCTGCGGCCGTGGCGGGTCGCCCTGGTGACCGGGTCGCTCGTGCTCGGCCTGGTCGAGGCCGGCGCGGTGGCCCGCGACGGTGGCGCCGGCTGGCCGGCCGTGTGGTCGGTCGTGCTGGTGCTCGCAGTCGGCGTCGGGGTGGGCGTCGCGTCGGCGCTCGCACTGCGCACGGCGCCGACCGACGCCTTCTGGGGTCCGCTGCACACCACCGCGGTGATCGCGGCGGCGACAGCAGCGGTCGCCGGCACCGGCGCTGTCGCGCTCTGGCGGGACGTGGCCCTCGCGGGGAGCGGGCTGGCGGCGTCGTGCACGGTGGGCGTGCTCCTTGCCGCGACCGCCATCCCCGTGCCGACCGGCCGGCCGGTGCGTGGCGCCGTCCAGGTGGTGTCGGTGGTGACCGCCTGGCCCGCCCTCGCTGCCTCCGCGCTGGACGGGGACCGGCTCTGGGTTGCCCTGCTCGCCGTCGGGCTGGGTCTCGCCTTCGTGGCCACCACACCGCAGCGGCATGACGTGGGGTGGGCTGCGGGTCTGGTGCTCGCCGGCAGCAGCTGGGTGCGGCTGGCGCTCTCGGACGTCGAGGCTCCCGAGGCCTACACGGTGCCGGGCGGCGTCGCGCTGCTGGTGGTCGGCTTCCTCCGCCGCCGGCGCGACCCGGCGTACGGCTCGTGGCAGGCCTACGGCAGCGGGCTCACCCTCGCCCTGGTGCCGAGCCTGCTCCGGGCGGTCACCGACGCGGGTGACCTCCGCCCGCTGCTGCTCGCGGTCGTGGCTGCCGGGGTCGTCGCCGCCGGTGCGGTCCGCCGGCTGCAGGCGCCGCTGCTGCTCGGCGCCGGGGTGCTCGCAGTCGACGCGCTGGTGCAGCTCACGCCGTTGCTGGTCGCGGCGTACGAGGTGGTACCTCGGTGGCTCACGATCGGGGGCCTCGGTCTGCTGCTGCTCGTCGCGGGGATGACGTACGAGCAGCGGGTCCGCGACCTGCGTCGGGTCGGGCGGCACGTCGCCCGGCTGTCCTGAGTCGCGAAACGCGCCGCACGGCATCCATGCGGTGAGCGTCGTTGTGCCTACGATGCGTCCATGACCCGCGTGCTCCTGGCCGAGGACGACCAGGCGATCTCCGAGCCGCTCGCGCGCGCCCTGCGCCGCGAGGGCTACGAGGTCGAGGTGTGCGAGGACGGGCCGGGCGCGTTGGAGTCGGCCACCGGAGGAGTGCCGGTCGACCTCGTCGTGCTCGACATCGGGTTGCCCGGCATGGACGGTCTGGAGGTGTGCCGCCGGCTGCGAGGCGAGGGCAGCGGGGTGCCGGTCCTCGTGCTGACGGCGCGCATCGACGAGGTCGACACGGTGGTCGGCCTCGACGCGGGTGCTGACGACTACGTCACCAAGCCGTTCCGGCTGGCCGAGCTGCTCGCGCGGGTCCGTGCGCTGCTCCGGCGCGGCGGCATCGAGATCGCCCAGGGCGTCCACGGCGTCCGCATCGACGTCGACTCGCACCGGGCCTGGATCGACGAGCAGGAGCTGTCGCTGACGGCCAAGGAGTTCGACCTGCTCCGGGTGCTGCTCCGTGAGAGCGGCAAGGTCGTGACCCGCGAGCAGCTGATGCGCGAGGTGTGGGACACCGCCTGGTGGGGGTCCACCAAGACGCTCGACATGCACGTCTCGTGGCTGCGCAAGAAGCTCGGCGACGACGCCGCCAACCCGCGCTTCATCACGACCGTGCGAGGCGTGGGCTTCCGCTTCGAGCGCGAATGACGCGGGCACTCCTGCCGGCGTTCCCGGTGGCGAGCCTGCGTTGAGGACGAGGATCCTGGCGGCGAGCGTGCTCGTCGCCGTCGTCGCTCTCGTTGCGACGGCCCTGCCGCTGGCGGTCCTGGCGCGGTCCGGGCGGGACGTCTCCACCGGGCTGGTGGTCACGGTCGCGCTGGCCGGAGCGTTGGTGGCCGTCGGGGCAGCCGCTGCGGTGGGCCTGCTGCAGGCGAAGGTGCTGCGGTCGGCCCTGGGCGGCCTGCAGCGGCGGGCCGAGAGCCTCGGGTCAGGTCAGATGCGCGAGCCGCTGCGGACGTCCGGGATCTCCGAGGTCGACCGCGTCGCCGAGCTGCTCGAGCGCAGCGCGGACCGGATCGACCGGCTGATCGCCGCCGAGCGCCAGTTCGCCTCGGACGCGTCGCACCAGCTGCGGACACCGCTGACGGCGCTGTCGATGCGCCTCGAGGAGATCATGCAGGCGGAGGACCAGGAGACGGCCCGTGAGGAGGCCGGCTCGGCGCTGGCCCAGGTCGAGCGGCTGGCCACCGTCGTCGAGCACCTGCTCGACGGCGTACGGGACAACAACCTGCGAGCCGGCCCGGTGCCGCTGGACGAGATCGTGCTCCAGCAGGTGGTGGAGTGGGAGCCCGCTTTCGCTGCTCGGCAGCGCGTCGTCCGCGCCACCGGGACCCGGGGGCTGGTCGCCCTGGCCACGCCGAACGGGCTGTCCCAGGTGCTCGCGACGCTGCTCGAGAACAGCCTCATCCACGGCGCCGGCCTGGTCACGGTGTCGACCCGGTCGACCGGGATCTCGCTGGTGGTCGAGGTCTCCGACGAGGGGCCGGGGGTGCCGCCGGAGCTCGGCTCGCGGATCTTCGAGCGGTCGGTGAGCGGGCGACGGGGGACCGGGCTCGGGCTGGCCGTCGCCCGCGAGCTGGCCGAGGCCGACGGCGGCCGGCTGGAGCTGGTGCAGCAGAAGCCGGCGATGTTCGCGCTGTTCCTCAGCGCGGCGGGAGCGGGTCCTCGCTGAGGTCCAGCTCGTCGTCCCGGGTGCCGCGCACCACGTGCGGGAGCAGGGCCGGGAACACCCACCGCCGGTAGGACCAGAACCGGAAGGTCGTGCCGAGCACCAGCCCGACCCCGTTGGCCGCGATGTTGTCCGCGAGCCGGCCGGTGAAGTCGAGCACGTAGTGCGAGACCGCCAGGCAGGTCAGCGCGATGACCAGCCCGACGCCGTTGAGCAGGAAGAACAGCGCGTACTCGCGCTGGACCGTGGAGCGCCCGCGCAGGCGGAACGTCCAGGTGCGGTTCCCGGCGTAGGCGACCGTGGTGGCGATGATCGTCGAGACGGCCTTGGACGTGAGCGGCTTGTCGGTGAGGTGCAGGAACAGGTTGAACAGGCCGACGTCGACCACGAACGCCACCCCGCCGACCACCCCGAACTTCATCAGCTCACGGATCAGGTGGCCCAGCCGGTAGTAGGCGGCGAGCAGGGCCCTCACGGGAGGGTCAGCGGTGCGGCGGCCACGCGGATGAGCCTAACGCCGGGACCGGGACGACCGCGGACGTGGCACCATGGCGACGTACGACGTGACACGCGCACGCAGGTCCGCGTCCCAGGTGACACACCCCGTCGCCGCACAGCACCCCCATCGCCAGGAGATCCCGTGAGCGCCACCCACCTCAGCGACGAGCTCGAGTCGCTGCGCAAGACCGTCGAGGAGTTCGCCCACGAGGTGGTCGCGCCGGCCATCGGCGAGCTCTACGAGCGCGAGGAGTTCCCGTACGAGATCGTCCGGCAGATGGGCGAGATGGGGCTCTTCGGGCTGCCGTTCCCCGAGGAGCACGGCGGCATGGGTGGCGACTACTTCGCGCTGTGCATCGTGCTGGAGGAGCTGGCCAGGGTCGACTCGTCGGTGGCGATCACGCTGGAGGCCGGCGTCTCGCTGGGCGCCATGCCGATCTACCGGTTCGGCACGCCCGAGCAGCAGGCCCAGTGGCTGCCCCAGCTGTGCTCCGGCGAGATGCTCGGCGCGTTCGGCCTGACCGAGCCGGGTGCCGGCTCGGACGCCGGCGGGACGACCACGACGGCCCGGCTGTCGGAGGACGGCTCCGAGTGGGTCATCAACGGCACCAAGGCCTTCATCACCAACTCCGGCACCGACATCACCGGTCTGGTCACGGTCACCGCCGTCACCGGCACCAAGGACGACGGCAGCAAGGAGATCTCGGCGATCATCGTCCCCAGCGGCACGGCCGGGTTCACCGTGTCGAAGAAGTACTCCAAGGTGGGCTGGAACGCCTCCGACACCCGAGAGCTGTCCTTCGCCGACTGCCGGGTGCCGGTCGCCAACCTCCTCGGCGAGCGCGGCCGGGGCTACGCACAGTTCCTGTCCACCCTGGACGAGGGCCGGATCGCGATCGCCGCCCTCGGCGTCGGCCTGGCGCAGGGCTGCGTGGACGAGTCGGTGCGTTACGCCAAGGAGCGCCATGCGTTCGGGCGGCCGATCGGCTCCAACCAGGCCATCCAGTTCAAGATCGCCGACATGGAGATGCGCGCGCACACGGCGCGGCTGGCCTACTACGACGCGGCGGACCGGATGCTGCGCGGCGAGCCGTTCAAGAAGCAGGCCGCGATCGCGAAGCTGTACTCGTCGGAGATCGCGGTGACCAACGCGCGGGAGGCCACCCAGGTGCACGGCGGCTACGGCTTCATGAACGAGTTCCCGGTGGCCCGGATGTGGCGGGACTCGAAGATCCTCGAGATCGGCGAGGGCACCTCCGAGGTCCAGCGGATGCTCATCGCCCGCGAGCTGGGCCTCTAGCCGCCGTCGACCCGGAGCGACCACTGACCCTTCGACTGGCGGAAGTCTTCACTCTCGGCCGCGGAAAAGCTGAGGACTTCCGCCAGTCGACGGGGAGGCTGGGGGCGGGTGGGTAGGGTCGCGCCTCGTGGGTGACGGGTTCCCGGTGGTGGGCGTCGTGGGCGGCGGGCAGCTCGCCCGGATGATGGCGGCGCCGGCGATCGGGCTGGGCATCGAGCTGCGGGTGCTCGCCCGCGACCGCCGGGACAGCGCGGCCCAGGTGGTGCCCGGCACGTCGGTGGGGGCCGAGGACGACCTCGACACGCTGCGCGCGTTCGCCGCCGGCTGCGACGTCCTGACCTTCGACCACGAGCACGTCCCCACCGCGCACCTGCGGACGCTGCAGGCGGAGGGCGTCGTCGTCCGGCCCGGGCCGGACGCGTTGGAGCACGCGCAGGACAAGCTCGTCATGCGCCGCCGGCTCACCGCGCTCGGGGTCCCGTGCCCCCGCTGGGCCCAGGTCGGCAGCGCCGCTGAGCTGCAGGCGTTCGGTGACGAGGTGGGCTGGCCGGTCGTGCTCAAGACCGCGCGGGGCGGGTACGACGGCAAGGGGGTCCGCCTGGTCGACGACGGCGGCGCGGCCGCCGACTGGCTGGCCGGCAGCGTGCCGCTGCTGGCGGAGGAGCGGGTCGGCTTCACCCGCGAGCTGGCGGTGCTGGTGGCGCGCAGCCCGCACGGCCAGGCCTCGGTGTGGCCGGTGGTCGAGACGGTCCAGGTCGACGGCGTATGCCGTGAGGTCGTGGCGCCGGCACCGGTGAGCGAGGAGCACGCGCTGGCCGCGCAGCAGGCCGGGCTCCGGATCGCCGAGGGCCTCGACGTCACCGGCGTGATGGCGGTCGAGATGTTCGACACCGACCGGGGGGTGCTGGTCAACGAGCTGGCGATGCGACCCCACAACAGCGGCCACTGGACCATCGAGGGCTCCCGGACCAGCCAGTTCGAGCAGCACCTGCGCGCGGTGCTCGACCTCCCGCTGGGTGACACCTCGGCGACCGCCCCGCACGTGGTGATGGCCAACGTCCTGGGCGGCGACATCGACGACATGTACGCGGGCTACCTGCACTGTCTCGCGCACGACCGTGGCGTCCGGATCCACATGTACGGCAAGCAGGTACGCCCAGGGCGAAAGGTGGGTCACGTGACGGCCCTCGGCGTGGATGCTGTGGACGTCCGCGACCGCGCCCGGCACGCCGCGGCCTTCCTGCGAGGAGACATCGATGGCTAGCAACGTCCCGCTCGTCGGCATCGTCATGGGCAGCGACTCGGACTGGCCGGTCATGGAGGACGCCGCGACCGCGCTGCGCGAGTTCGGCGTCCCCTACGAGGTCGACGTCGTCTCGGCCCACCGGATGCCCCGCGAGATGGTGCAGTACGGCGAGCAGGCAGCCGGCCGCGACCTGAAGGTCATCGTGGCCGGCGCGGGGGGAGCCGCCCACCTGCCGGGGATGCTCGCCAGCGTCACGCCGCTGCCGGTGATCGGGGTTCCCGTCCCGCTCGCGTACCTGGACGGCATGGACTCGCTGCTGTCGATGGTCCAGATGCCGTCCGGGGTCCCGGTGGCGACCGTCGCCGTCGGGGGCGCCCGCAACGCCGGCCTGCTGGCGGTGCGCATCCTTGCCGCGTCGGACCGGTCGCTGCAGGAGAAGATGCTCGCCTTCCAGGAGGACCTGCGCCAGAAGGCGATCGCGAAGGGCGGTCCGATGCGGCGCCGCAGCTCGGGCGAGAACGTCGGCTTCGGCGCCTAGGACCGGGGCATGCCGACGTACGTCGCGCTGCTCCGCGGCATCAACCTCGGCGCCCGCAACCGGGTGGCGATGGCCGACCTGCGGTCGGTGCTGGCCGGGCTGGGCTACGGCGATGTCCGCACCCACCTGCAGAGCGGCAACGCGGTGTTCACCGCACCGGACCGTGGCCCAGGTCCGGTCGCGGCGGCGCTGCACGCGGCTCTCGACGACCGCTACGAGTTCGACGTCCCGGTGATCGTCCGGACGGCGGCCCAGGTGCGGACGGTCGCCACAGCGGACCCGCACGGCGACGTGGCCGACGACCCGGCCCGCTACCTGGTCCAGTTCGCCGACGGGCCGATCCCGAAGCGCGCGTTCGACGACCTCGACCGCGCGGGCTACGAGCCCGAGCGGCTCGCGGTCCGCGGTAGCGAGGCCTACCTCTGGCTGCCCGGCGGGCTGCACAGGAGCCGGCTGGCGCCGGCGGTGGAGCGACGGCTCACGGGCCTGACGGTGACGGTGCGCAACTGGCGCACGGTCCTCGCGCTGGCAGAGCTGACCGGTCAGCCGTCGTAGCGCAGCAGGTCACCGGGCTGGCAGCCCAGCTCCCGGCAGATCGCCGACAACGTCGAGAACCGGACGGCCTTGGCCCGGTCGTTCTTCAGCACCGACAGGTTGACGATGGTCACCCCGACCCGCTCGGCCAGCTCGGTCAGGGTCAAGCCGCGCTCGGCCAGCACGTCGTCGAGGTGGACCGAGATCAGGTGGTCGTCCTCGGAGGGCATCAGACCAGCCCGTCGAGGTCCTCGCGCAGCGCGACGCCGCGGCGGAAGACCTCGCCCACCGAGGCGACGACCAGGCCGACCGCGACCCAGAGGAACGAGATGCTGAACTCGTTCGTCCGCAGCAGGGGGTCGGCGGCGGTCGCGGAGCAGCAGGGCCTTGTGCGTCATCTGCGTGACGACGGGGGCGCAGCGTGCCGCCGACTGCGAGGACGGCTCCGATGGCCGGACACCCGTCGCGCGTTGGCGGCGGTGAACGGCTCACCTCGTCGCAGCGAGCGCGCGACGAGCAGGAGGAGGACCAGGACGACGAGCGCCGTGCCGGCCACGAGCACCGGGCCGACGGGTACTGCAGCCGCTGACCGGCGCTCGGCCCCCAGAACGTGACGTGGACCGGTGCGGCGCCGGACAGCTCGACCTGGCGCGGGTCACCGGGGTCCAGGTCGTCGGGCGGGCAGGCTCGGCGCTCCCGGTACGGCCACGGGATCGGTCAGGTCGGCGCTGACCTGCATGACCGCACGGTCCTCGCCGAAGGGGCGCAGGCCGCTTCGCCGCCGTGCGTCGATCAGCGGCGCGGCGACCCCGAAGAGCCGCGACCAGGACGATCCCGAGCCGCCAGGAGCAGCTCCAGCGCCCGCGAGTCTCGTCGTGCTCCACCGCATCGCTGTCTCCCCTGCTTCGTTGTCGTATCGACAGACGATAACATCGAGGAACGATAAGTCGACGTCGACGCGTCGAACGCGGGCGTCGGTCAGAGGTCGAGCGCCGGACATCTCCTGGCGGTCCTCGGCGCCGTACGCCGCCCAGTGCCAGAGGCCGGCGCCGGTGACGCGTGCCTCGTTGCAGGCCGCGACGAACGCTCGCGTCTCGCGGCGTCCCAGCGCGCCCGCGCTGCCGCCGATGACGTGCAGCGAGACCGCTGGACCCAGCGCGTCGCGCAGGAACGCGATGTTCCCCATCGTGTAGTCGTACGTCGCCGCCGCGCCGCTCACCCGGTAGCTCGAGTAGCTCATCGGCAGCACCACGTCGTAGAACCGGCCCACCGAGGCCCAGGGGAAGTCCGGCCAGAACTTCGGCGCCAGGCTCATGCCGATCGGCGACGGCACGATCGCCCCGAGCCGGTAGCCCGGCGGAACGGACTCGCGGATCCGCCGGCTCAACCGCCGCAGGTTGCGGTCCCGCCGGTCGCCCGCGGGAGTTGTGGCGGACGGCTCGATGTCGAGGGCGAACGCGTCGAACCGCTGACCGGACCCGGTGCGGAAGTCGATCGCGGCCATCGCGCGGCGGTGCTCGCGTCCGACCCGCCGCAACGGCGGGAGGTACCACGCGACCACCCGCATCCCGCGCGCGTGCGCGGCGACCAGGAACCTGGCGACCTTGCGCGGCCGGTACACGTCACTGCTCACCGGCGACGCGGAGCTCGCGGTCTGCAGGAACAGTGTGTGGACGCCGGCGGCGTGCATGCGGCGGACCTGGGCGACCGGGTGGTCCCACACGGCGTTCCCGGAGAAGATCGACACCCACGTCCCGGACCCGGCGAACGGCCGTCCTGCACCGGCGGCGGCCGGCGACGCCGGCACCGCCGCCGTGACGAGCACTGCGGCCAGGCCGGCCACCACCAGCGTGCGGGCGGCCCGACCGCTCATCGTCCCCACTCGATGACCGGGCAGCGGTCCATCACCATGAGCAGGCCCGCGTCGCGGACCCGCTGGGCGGCCTGCTCGTCGATGACGCCGAGCTGGAACCAGACCGCCTTCGCCCCCACCGCGACGGCCTGGTCGGCGATGTCGCCCGCCCGCGCGCTGTTGACGAACACATCGACGACGTCGACCGGGTGCGGCACGTCCGTCAGCCGCGCGTACGCCGGCTCGCCGAAGACGTCCTCGGGCTGCCGGTGCACGGGCACGATGCGCCTGCCCTGCTCCTGCAGGAAGCGCGCGACGCCGTACGCCGCCCGGGCCGGGTTCTGGCGGAGGCCGACCACCGCCCACGTCTCGAGGTCGAGGACCTCCCGCACGGTGGCGCCGTCGTTCACGGGCGGCCGAGGGAGCCGTAGGTCCAGCCGGCCTCCCGCCAGCGCTGGGCGTCGAGCGCGTTTCGGCCGTCGATGACGACCTTCTCGCGGACAACGGCGGCGAGCACGGCGGGGTCCATCTCGCGGAACTCCTGCCACTCGGTGAGGTGCAGGACCAGGTCGGCACCTTCGCAGGCCTCGCTCGCCGAGTCGGCGTAGGACAGCGTCGGGAACAGCGCCTTGGCGTTGTCGTTGCCGCGCGGGTCGTAGACCGTCACCTGGGCGCCCTGCAGCTGGATCTGGCCGGCCACGTTGAGGGCGGGGGAGTCGCGCACGTCGTCGCTGTTGGGCTTGAAGGACGCGCCCAGTACGCCGACCCGCTTGCCGAGGAGGCTGCCGCCGCAGGCGTCCCGGGCCCGGTCGACCACATGCGCCCGGCGGCGCATGTTGATCGCGTCGACCTCGCGCAGGAACGACAGGGCCTGGTCGACGCCGAGCTCGCCCGCCCGGGCCATGAACGCCCGGATGTCCTTCGGCAGGCAGCCGCCGCCGAAGCCGAGGCCGGCGTTGAGGAACTTGCGCCCGATCCGCTCGTCGTGGCCGATCGCGTCGGCGAGCATCGTCACGTCGGCGCCGGTGGCCTCGCACAGCTCGGCCATCGCGTTGATGAACGAGATCTTGGTGGCGAGGAACGCGTTGGCCGAGACCTTGACCAGCTCGGCGGTGGCGAAGTCGGTGACGAGGAACGGCGTGCCCGTGTCAAGCATGCTCGCGTACACCTCGCGCAGCACCTCCTCCGCCCGGGGCGAGGTGGTGCCCACCACGATGCGGTCCGGGTGCAGGGTGTCCTCGACGGCGAACCCCTCGCGGAGGAACTCCGGGTTCCAGGCCAGCTCGACGGCCTCCCCGGCCGGGGCCAGGGCTGCCAGCCGCTGCTGAAGCCGGGCCGCGGTGCCGACCGGCACGGTCGACTTGCCGACCACCAGGGTGGGGCGGTCCAGGTGCGGGGCAAGGCCGTCGACCACGCCGTCGACGTAGCGCAGGTCGGCGGCGTACTCACCCTTGCGCTGCGGCGTGCCCACGCAGAGGAAGTGCACATCCGCGGCGGCTGCCTCCGCGTACGACGTCGTGAAGCGCAGCCGGCCGCTCTCGACACCCTTGCGCAGCAGCGGTTCGAGGTCCGGCTCGAACATCGGTGCCCGGCCCTCGCTGAGCGCGGCCACCTTCGCTTCGTCGACGTCCATGCCGACCACGTCGAACCCGAGCTCGGCCATGGCGGCGGCGTGGGTGGCGCCGAGGTAGCCGGTCCCGAGAACGCTGAGGCGGAGAGTCATGCGGGCAAGGCTAGCGACGGCTCGGACGCCCCCGCCCGGGCGTCTGGTGCGGGGACCGGCGCCGTACCCTGCCGGGGTGAGCGACTTCGACGTCTACCGCCTTTCCGACGAGCACGAGATGCTGCGCGAAGCCGTCCGGGCAGTGTGCGACGACAAGATCGCCCCGCTGGCCGCTGAGGTCGACGAGCGGGCCGAGTTCCCCCAGGAGTCCTACGACGCGCTGCGCAAGGCCGACTTCCACGCGGTGCACATCCCGGAGCAGTACGGCGGCGCCGGTGCCGACGCGCTGGCGACCTGCATCGTCATCGAGGAGGTGGCCCGGGCCTGCGCCTCGACCTCTCTGATCCCGGCGGTGAACAAGCTCGGGACCATGCCCTTGCTGCTGTCGGCGTCCGAGGAGCTGCTCAAGCGCTACCTGCCGGCAGTCGCGAGCGGCGAGGCGATGTTCTCCTACGCCCTGTCCGAGCCGGAGGCAGGCAGCGACGCGGTCGCGATGAAGACCACCGCGGTGCGCGACGGTGACCACTACGTGCTCAACGGTGCCAAGCGCTGGATCACCAACGCCGGGGTGTCGGAGTACTACACCGTGATGGCGGTCACCGACCCCGAGGCCGGGGCGAACGGCATCTCGGCCTTCGTCGTGGAGAAGAACGACGACGGCTTCACCTTCGGGGCACCGGAGAAGAAGCTCGGCATCAAGGGGTCACCCACCCGCGAGCTGTACTTCGACGGCTGCCGCATCCCGGCCGACAGGCTCGTCGGGGCCGAGGGCAGCGGCTTCAAGACGGCGCTGCGCACCCTGGACCACACCCGGGTGACGATCGCCGCTCAGGCAGTGGGCATCGCCGCAGGCGCGCTGGCCCACGCCACGCGGTACGCGAAGGAGCGCAAGCAGTTCGGCAAGTCGATCTCGGACTTCCAGGGCGTCCAGTTCATGCTCGCCGACATGGCGATGAAGCTCGAGGCTGCGCGACAGATGACCTACGTCGCGGCGGCGAAGTCCGAGCGCGGCGACGACGACCTGACCTTCTTCGGCGCCGCTGCCAAGTGCTACGCCTCGGACGTCGCGATGGAGGTCACCACCGACGCTGTGCAGATCCTCGGCGGGTACGGCTACGTCAAGGACTACCCGGTCGAGCGGATGATGCGCGACGCCAAGATCACCCAGATCTACGAGGGCACCAACCAGGTGCAGCGCCTCGTCATGGCACGACAGCTCCTGAAGTAGCCGCCGCGGACGTCAGCCGGCCGTCAGCCGGCCGGGCGCAGCCGGGCGGTGCCGAAGGCGACGGTGAACGCCCGGCACCAGACGACGACCTTCCCGGCGTCCGCGCGTCGCGGCACGGCGTACTGCTGGTCGCCCTTGTTGCCCTTGAGCGCGCCCAGGTCGACGGCGTCACCGATGTCGCCCTGCGGAGGGACCAGGTAGACGCGCAGGTCCGGTCCGGGGGAGGTGGCGAACCGGGTGAGCGTGAGGACCCGGCGGCCGGACGGGAGCCGGATGAGCGAGGCCAGCCCCCGGGTCTCGTGCGCCTGGGCCCGGAACGCACCCGACGCCGACAGCGTGGCGCGGTCGGCAGCGGGCGGTGCCGCCGTCGGTGAGGCAGACGGTGCCGGCGCGGAGGCCGAGGGCGCCGCGCTGGCCGTCGGCGACGGAGTCGGCGTCGGTGACGCGGTCGGCGCCGGGCTGCCCGCCAGTGGGCCGGCCTGCACCACGTCCTCGTCGACGGCCCGGTCGACGTTGCTGGTGAGGAACAGGAAGCCGCCCACGACGAGGGCGGTACCCAGCCAGCTTCCGACCACGGCCCAGGCCATCCGCCGCCACCGCAGGGCGACGGCGACGGCGAGGACGCCGGCCACTGCGAACCACGCGCCGGTCAGGACCATGGCGAGCGTGGCGTCGTCAGTGAGGACACCGCCGGTCAGCCAGACGCCCAGCACGGTCAGCACGGCGACGACAACGGCGGCTGCCACCCGGGCAACGATCGCGTTCACGGCTCGTCCCTCCTCGATGCCCCATCATCGGTCGCCTGCTCAGTCGGGACTCTTACCGAAACGTGACGTGTGCGTCGGTCAGAGCAGGCCGCCGGCGCGGGCGGCGGTCACGGCCTCGTCCCGGGTGGACACACCGAGCTTGCGGTACAGCGTGCGGGCATGGGTCTTTGCCGTGTTGTGCGAGACGAACAGCTCGTCCGCGATCTCGCGCAGGGTCTGCTGCCCGGGCAGCCGCTGCAGCACCGCTGCCTCGCGCGGGGTGAGGGCCTCGCCCTCGACGACGACCCGCGGCGAAGCCGGTACGTCGGCCAGCAGGGACAGCGCCCGCCCGGGGGCGGCCGAGAGGCGCAGCAGGGCCGCGCCCTCGTCCCGCAGGCGCTCCGCCGCGGCCCGCTCCCCGGCAGGCTCCAGCAGCCGGGCCAGGGCGGCGACGGTGGCGACCCGCTCCAGCCGGCCGGCACCGCTGCGTGCGGCGACGGTGGCGCGTTCGAGAACCGTCCGGGCCTCCGCTGTCCGGCCCTCCGCGAGCAGCAACCGCCCGTGCGCCAGCAGCGGAAGGGCCAGGACGAAGTGCTGCGCCAGGTCGGAGGCCGGCTCCAGGTGGACGGCGACCTGGTCCAGGCGCCGGCGCGCGACCGTCTCGTCCCCTGACTCGAGCGCGAGCAGGGCCAGGTAGCCGCTGGCATACGTGTGGCCGGCGGCGTTGTCGTACGAGCGGGCGAGTGTCGTCGCCGTGGCCAGGGCGCTGCGGGCGGTGGCGTGGTCGCCGGTCCAGTAGCCGGTCGCTCCCCGCACGCAGTGCTCCACCGTCGGCCAGAACGGCTCGCTCTCCGAGCGCTGCTGCTCGGCGCGGTCGAGCTCCTCCTGAGCGCGGGTCAGGTCGCCGGACTTGAACCGGTGCAGCGCGCGCAGGACGGCGTAGGGGTAGCCGTCCACCACCGGGTCGACCTCGAGCCAGGCGTCCAGCTCGTCCAGCCGTCCTTCGTCCGCCCAGATCAGGACCCGGGCGGCCGCCAGCCACGGGTCGAGCCGCAGCCGGTCGATGCCCAGGTCGTCCAGCCAGCTGTTGACCGTGGTGAGGCGCCCCGCGTTGTACTCGTGGTTCCAGCGCCGGGCGACCACGGCGTGCGCCCGGCCGAGATCGGGCGCCAGCATCGCGTGCCGCACCGCGTCGGCAGCCATGTCGTGCTGGTCGAACCACCGGCTGGCCCGACGGTGCAGCTCTGGCATCGAGTGGGCGGCCACCCGCTTCGAGCCGTGCGCGGAGCATGTCGGCGAACAGGTGGTGGAAGCGGAACCATTCGTGCCGGTCGTCGAGGGAGAGGACGAACAGGTTGGCCTGCTCCGCCTGACGCAGCAGCTCGGCCGAGTCGTCGCGACCGGTGACCGTGTCGCACAAAGCGGCGCAGAACCGGTCGAGCAGGGCGGTCGTGGTCAGCCAGTCCCGCAAGGTCGGGTCGAGTCCGCCCAGGACCTCGGCCCCCAGGTACTGCATGAGGTGCTCGTGCGCCCCGGAGAACTGCACGATCGAGCGGGCCGGATCGGTGCTGGTGCGCAGTGAGAGCGCGGCGAGGTGCAGCGCTGCCGCCCAGCCCTCCGTCCGCAGCTGCAGCGTCATCACGTCCGACCGGCCGAGCCGCAGCCCCAGGACGTCGGTGAGGAGGCTGCTCGTCTCGCTCGGGCTGAACCGCAGGTCGGTCGTCCCGACCTCGGTCAGCTCCCCGCGGGCCCGGAGCCGGGCCAGCGGCAACGCGGGCGTCGTCCGGGAGACGATCGCGACGTGCAGCGTCGGCGGCAGGTGGTCGACGAGGAACGCGAGCTGCTCGTCGACGACGGGGGACCGGACCGCGTGGTAGTCGTCGAGCACCAGCACGGCCCGGTGGTCGGCGCCGGCGAGCACGTTGAGCAGCGCGGGCAGTCGCAGCTCGCGGATGTCTCCCGGTGTGCGCCCGCCGAGCTCCCGGAGCTGGACCGCGCGGTCCGGGAACGCCTGGACCAGGGCCTCGGTCACGTACGCCCAGAACGTCGCCGGGTCGCGGTCGCCCTCGTCCAGGCTGACCCAGCCGAACAGGTGGGTCTGCGCCGTGCGGCGCCGCCACTGCAGGACCAGGGTGGTCTTCCCCCAGCCCGCGGGCGCACTGATCACGGTGAGCCGGGTGGCCTGGCCGGCGAGCAGCCGGTCGACCAGGGCGGCACGATCGACCAGCCGGCCGGCACGCCCGTGCGGGGGGTGCACCTTGCTCGCGAGCAGCGAGGGGTCGCGCGGCGGGTCGGTCAGGATCGGGGACACGGTGGGCTCGTGGCGACCTTCGGTGCTGCTCGGCAGGACGGGGTCCACCCTCGTCCTCCACGACGGTGGCGTCCACCTCCGGCGCTCACCCGGGTGAGATCGGGGGCGACACCGCCCGCAGCGACACCGGCCGGACCCGGCCGGTCTAGCGTGCCGGCCATGCCGGAGCGGAGCACGCTCGACGCCGACGACCGGGTGGACGCTGGCGCTGAGCTCGTCGAGGCCATCCGGGCGGGCGACGAGATGGCCTTCGCCGGGATCGTCCACCTCTGGTCGCCGTTCCTGCTGCGCACCGCGACCCTGCTCACGGGGGACCCGGGCGGTGCCGAGACCCTGGTGCGGGAGACGTGGCTGCGGGTCCTCCGTGAGCTGTCCGCCTTCCGTCCCCCGCCGCGCCTGCGTGCGATGGTGTGCGGCGTCATGCTCCGGGCTGCCGACGTGACCGTCCCGGCGGGGGGCAGCCAGGACGAGCCGACGGTCGACCCCGGCAGGTTCCTCCCGCCGGACGACCCCCGCTGGCCGGGGCACTGGGCCGTCCCGCCCGGTGACTGGCCGGCGATGGAAGACCTCCGGGCGGGCTCGCGGGGTGTCGGTCACCTGCTTCGCGAGGCGCTGGCGGAGCTTCCGGTCGAGCAGCGGGTCGTGGTCGGCCTGCGGGACATGGCCGGCTGCGACGTGGCCGAGATCAGCGAGATCGTGCGGCGGGACCACGACGACGTACGGCGGCTGCTGCACCATGGCCGCAGCGTTCTGCGCCGTCGGCTGGAGACCCACTTCCTCGCCCCGACCGCCTGACGGCCCGTCGAAGGGTGTACCGGTTCAGGCGGAGAGCCCGGCGAGGGAGAAGAACTCGGCGCGGGCGCCGGAGTCCTCGCGCAGCCAGCCGTGCAGGGCGGAGGTCACTGTGCTCGAGCCCACCGCCTGCACGCCGCGCAGCGTCATGCAGGTGTGCTCGGCCCGCAGCACCACGCCCACTCCGCGGGCCTGCAGGTGCGCCGAGAGCCAGTCGGCGACCTGCTGGGTGAGCCGCTCCTGGACCTGGGGTGCGTGGGCGAACATCTGTACCACCCGGGCCAGCTTGGACAGGCCGAGGATCCGGGCGCCGGGCAGGTACCCCACATGAGCCACCCCGACGAAGGGCAGCAGGTGGTGCTCGCAGACCGAGCGGAACGGGATGTCCCTGGCCAGCACCAGCTCGTCGTACCCCTCGTCGTTCGGGAAGGTGGTGAGGTCGAACGGCGGGGGGCTGAACAGCTCGGCGTAGGCGCGGACCATCCGCCCCGGTGTCTCGCTCAGCCCCTCGCGGTCGACGTCCACGCCCAGGGCCGTCAGCAGGTCGGTCGCGGCGCGCTCGGCGGCGGCCAGGTCGACCGGCAGCACGGACCGGACGACCGCCAGAGCCGGGGAGGCCGCCGCGTTGACGCTCATCGGGAGCCGCGCAGCAGCAGGTCGGCGACCAGGCCGGTCCAGCCGGTCTGGTGCGAGGCGCCCAGGCCCTTCCCGGTGTCCCCGTGGAAGTACTCGTGGAAGGGCAGGAGATCGTGCCAGGCCGGGTGGTTCTGGAACAGGTGCTCGTCACCGAACACGGGGCGCCGGCAGTCGGCGTCCTCCAGGAACAGGCCGACCAGCCGGTCCGAAAGGTCCGCAGCGAGCCGACTGAGGGTGACCTTCTCGCCCGACCCCGTCGGGTGCTCGACCAGCAGGTCGTCGCCGAAGAAGCGGGCGTAGCGCCGCACCGCCTCGATCACCAGGTAGTTGACCGGGAACCACACCGGTCCGCGCCAGTTGGAGTTCCCGCCGAACAGCCCGGTCGTCGACTCGCCGGGCTCGTAGTCGACCGTGAACGCGGAGCCGCCCAGGTCGAGGACGAACGGCTCGGCACGGTGCCGACGGGACAGCGCCCGCAGCCCGTGCGGTGACAGGAACTCCTGTTCCGACAGCATCGTCGACAGGATGCGCACCAGCCGGTCGCCGTCGACGACCGACAGCAGCCGGCCCTCGGCGCCGTCGCGCAGGTGCGTCTCGCCGACGACGTCCCGGTAGCTCGGCTTGTGGGTCAGGAACCATCGCACCCGGGCGGCGAAGTCCGGCAGACGCTCCAGGGTGGCGGCGCCCAGCGTCGTGGTCGCGCAGAGCGGGATCAGGCCGACCATGGACCGCACCCGCAGGGGGACGGTCGACCCGTCCGCCAGGCTCAGGACGTCGTAGAAGAAGCCGTCCTCCTCGTCCCACAGCCCCTTGTCCGACATGGCGCCGGCGATGTAGGCGAAGTGCTCGAAGAACTTCGTCGCGAGGTCCTCGTAGCTCGGGTCGGAGTCCGCGAGGACCAGCGCCATCTCCAGCAGGTTCAGCGCGTACATCGCCATCCAGGCGGTGCCGTCGCTCTGCTCGAGCCGGGCCGCGACCGGCAGGGGAGCCGAGCGGTCGATCGGGCCGATGTTGTCCAGGCCGAGAAAGCCGCCCTCGAACACGTTGCTGCCGTCGCTGTCCTTGCGGTTGACCCACCAGGTGAAGTTCAGCAGCAGCTTGTGGAACACCTTGGCCAGGAAGGCATGGTCACGCGAGCCGTCGATCTCGAAAACACGGAGCGCCGCCCAGGCGTGCACCGGAGGGTTGACGTCGCCGAAGGCCCACTCGTACGCCGGGATCTGGCCGTTGGGGTGCATGTACCACTCGCGCAGCACCAGCAACAGCTGGGCCTTGGCGAAGCCGGGGTCCACGTGCGCGATGGGCACGCAGTGGAACGCCAGGTCCCACGCCGCGTACCAGGGGTACTCCCACGGGTCGGGCATCGAGATCACGTCGTGGTTGTTGAGGTGCCGCCAGCCTGCATTGCGCCCGCGCTCGCGGCCAGGAGGGGGCGGCGGCCCGGCGGGGTCACCGGTGAGCCAGCGCTCGACGTCGTAGTGGAAGAACTGCTTTCCCCACATCAGGCCGGCGACTGCCTGCCGGAGGACCAGCGCCTGCTCGCTCGACGTGCCTGCTGGTGCGAGCGCCGCGAAGAACGCGTCGGCCTCGCCGCGACGGGTCGCCACGATGTCGTCGAAGACCGGCCCGCTGACGTCCCCGGCGTCGTCGACGTCATCGGCACCGGCGAGCAGGCGCAGCCGGAGCTGGTGCGTCCCCCCGGCCGGGACCGTCACGACATGGTGGACGGCCGCCTTCGTCCCCGTCCGGTCGGGGTTCACCGTGGCCGCGCCGTGCACGACGTGGTCGTTGATGCCGTCCTTGGGGTACGCCGAGCGGCCTGGGCGGCCGTAGAGCCGCGGGGCGTTCGTCTCGTTGTCGCAGAAGAGCAGCTCCGGTGTCCCGTCGCTGCTGAGGGTCAGCGCGCCCAGGGAGGGGTGGGTGGCGACGAGGTGGCCGCCCTGCTCGTGGATCGACGGCATCGCCTCCTGGCCGGGCAAGCCCCAGGCCCAGGTGTTGCGGAACCAGAGGGTCGGCAGGACGTGCAGGGTGGCCTCGTCGGGTCCGTGGTTGGTCACGGTGACCCGCATGAGCAGGTCCTTCGGAGCTTCCTTCGCGTAGTCCACCTGCACCGCCCAGAAGCGGTCGCCGTCGAAGATCCCGGTGTCGACCAGCTCGTGCTCCGGCTCGTGCGGCCCCCGTCGGGCGTTCTCGGCGACGAGCTCGGAGTACGGGAACTCGGCCTGCGGGTAGTGGTAGCGCCAGCTCATCCACGAGTGGGTGGGCGTGGAGTCGAGGTACCACCAGTAGTCCTTGGCGTCCTCGCCGTGGTTGCCCTCGGGACCGGTCAGGCCGAACGCGCGCTCCTTGAGCACCGGGTCGACGCCGTTCCACAGCGCCAGGCCGAGGCAGAACCGCTGGCCGGTGTCACACACGGCGGCCAGCCCGTCCTCGCTCCAGCGGTAGGCGCGGCTGCGAGCGTGGTCGTGCGGGAAGTACGCCCATGCCGCGCCGTCCGCGCTGTAGTCCTCCCGGACCGTGCCCCAGGCGCGCTCGGAGACGTACGGCCCCCAGGCGCGCCAGGGTTCGGTCCCGGTGTCGGCCGCCGCCAGCCGGTCGCGTTCGGGCCCCAGCCCGGATGAGCTCGCCATGGCCCTGCAGTCCCTCCCCGCCCGACCGCGTTACGCACCCCGTCGATCAGCCGACGAAACGAGGTGGGCACCCGGTAGACCTAGGAGCATGACCGAACCCGTCAGTGCCGAGACCCTGACCGCGACCCGGCTGTCCCTCCACAGCGTCGCCGAGCACCTCCTCGCGGCGACGCGCAAGCGCGCGACCGGGCAGATCACCCTGCAGCCCGGACCGGGGGGCTTCCGGACGCCACCGCTGCCGGACGGCAGCGCACTGGGGGTGGTCGGGGCCGACCTGGTCGTGTCCGGTGCGGCCGGCGAGCGTCGGCACCGGCTCACGACGCTGGCCGAGGCGGCCGCGTTCGCCGGAGTGGAGGCCGGCTTCCCGTGGACGAAACACCCGCCCAGCACGGCGTTCGAGCCGGACGCGCCGCTTGCCATCGACGACCGGGCCGCCGCCGCGCTCGCCGACTGGTTCGCGCTCGGCCAGCAGGTGCTCGAAGAGCTGGCCGCGGAGCTGAAGGCGGAGCAGCCGAGCGAGCCGCAGATCTTCCCGGAGCACTTCGACCTCGGCCTCACGGCAGGCGCGGTGAACTACGGCTTCTCGCCCGGCGATGCGGCGATCCCCTCGCCGTACGTCTACCTCGGCCCGCACGTCCTGCCGCCCCCGGCCGACCCGTTCTGGAACGCGTCGTTCGGCGCGTACCGCACCCGGGACCAGGTCGGCGACGCCCAGCAGGCACTGGACTTCCTGCGCGCCGGCCACGCCGCGCTCCTCCGG
Organism: uncultured Actinomycetota bacterium; assembly: GCA_963807005.1. GTDB lineage: Bacteria > Actinomycetota > Actinomycetes > JACCUZ01 > JACCUZ01 > CAWDZK01. The sequence continues at coordinate 582,078 of CAWDZK010000006.1, forward strand.
TAGGCGCGGGGCCCGACCTGTAACGCCGGGTACGCGCGGGTGACTGTGCTGCCATCCGCGAGGCGAGGAGACAGGTCATGAAGGGTCTGGCAGGAAAGGTCGCCCTGGTCACCGGCGGCAGCTCCGGGATCGGGCAGGCGATCGCGATCCGGCTCGGCGAGGAGGGCGTCGACGTGGCGATCAACTACGTCGGACGGCCGGAGGGCGCCGAGGAGACCAAGGACGCCATCGAGCACGGCGTGGACATCTGCATGAAGCAGATGGCCGCGGCCGGCACGCACCCGACCCTCGTCGCGGCCGACGTCTCGCGCGAGGACGAGGTCCAGGAGATGTACCGCCAGGTGGTGGAGCAGTACGGCCGGCTGGACATCCTCATCAACAACGCCGGCATCCAGGTCGCCGAGGACACCGACAAGCTCACGGCAGCCGACTTCGACAAGGTGCTCGCGGTCAACCTGCGCGGCGCGTTCCTGTGCGCGCAGGGCGCGATCCGGCAGTTCCTCGACTCGGGCGAGGGTGGCTCGATCGTCAACGTCTCCAGCGTGCACCAGGTGATCCCCAAGCCGCGCTTCCTCGGCTACTCGGTCTCCAAGGGCGGCATGCAGAACCTCACCCACACGCTGGCGCTGGAGTACGCCGCCCGTGGCATCCGGGTCAACGGCATCGGCCCGGGGGCGACGGTGACCCCGATCAACCGGTCCTGGATCGACGACCCGGTCAAGCGCCAGGCGGTCGAGAGCCACATCCCGATGCGGCGGGCAGGCGACGCCGAGGAGATGGCGGCCGCGACCGCGTTCCTCGTCTCGGACGACGCCGCCTACATCACCGGCCAGACGCTGTTCGTGGACGGCGGGCTGACGCTCTACCCGTCGTTCGAGACGACGTGGTCCAGTGAGTGACGACGTGATCGGCAGGTCCACCTCGGTCAGCGTCCGCAGCGTCCCCGAGGCCCGCACCTCCTGGTGGCCCTCGCGCTACGGCCCGGACGACCAGGCAGGAGCCCTCAACGAGATCGGACCGGCGAAGGTCCTGGAGGCGGTCCGGCTGGTCCGGCAGGGCCGGGTCTACGACCTGGCACACGTGCTGCACGCCGACATCCCCGCCTTCCCGGGCCGCACGTTCCGGCAGTACCTCACCACCAACGCGCACTACGTCAACCGCCGTCGAGGCGACGCCGGAGCAGAGGGATGGGGCCGCAACGACGTCAACTGGGTGGTCGAGCAGGTCACCGCCACCCAGCAGATGGGTACCCACATGGACGGGCTCAACCATCTCCAGGTGGGCGAGCGCACCTACAACGGGCACCGGATCTCCGACATCGCGGAGGAGTGGGGCACCAACCGTCTCGGCATCGACACGTTGCCTCAGGTGGTGACCCGCGGCCTCCTGGTCGACGTGGCCGCGGGTCGCGGGGTCGAGCGCCTCGAGCCGGGGGACGTCGTGACCCCGGCTGACGTCGAGCAGTCGCTGGCCGAGGGCGGCCTGCGAGTGCGGGCCGGCGACGCCGTCCTGCTGCACACCGGCTGGGGCTCGCTGTGGGGCTCGGACAACGAGCGGTACGCCGCCGGGGAGCCCGGGCCCGGTCGCGCGCTGGCCGAGTGGCTGGTGGACCACCGCGTCTCCCTCACCGGCTGCGACACCTGGAGCTACGGGCCCGTGCCGGCGGAGGACCCGGCTGAGCCCTTCGTGGTGCCCCAGACCCTCAACACCCACCACGGCGTCGTCGTGGTGGAGAACCTCCGGCTGGCCGAGGTCGCCCGCGCCGGACTGCGCGAGTTCCTGCTCGTCATCTCGCACGCCAAGCTCCGCGGCGCCACCGGCGCGTGGATCGCCCCGCTCGCCATCGTCTGACCGGCCGGAGGAGAACCGTCATGAGCGACCACTACGACGTCATCGTCATCGGCTCAGGCGCTGGAGGTGGCACCCTGACCCACGCCCTGGCACCGACCGGCAAGCGGGTGCTCCTGCTCGAACGCGGCGACTTCATGCCGCGAGAGGTCGAGAACTGGGACTCCAAGGCGGTCTGGCTGGACAAGCGCTACAGCAATGCGGGCAAGTGGACCGACGCGGCCACCGGCAAGACCTTCACCCCCAAGCAGCACTACTACGTCGGGGGCAACACCAAGGTCTACGGCGCCATCCTGTTCCGGTTCCGGGAGCAGGACTTCGACGCGATCCAGCACGTCGACGGGATCTCACCCGCCTGGCCGGTCTCCTACGGCGACCTCGAGCCGTGGTACACCCGCGCAGAGCGGCTCTACCAGGTGCACGGTGAACGCGGCGCCGACCCGACCGAGCCGCCGAGCGACGAGCCGTACCCGTTCCCGGCGATCAGCCACGAGCCCCGCATCGCGCAGCTAGCCGCAGACCTGCGGGGAGCCGGGCTGAACCCGTTCCCGCTGCCCAACGGGATCCTGATGGACGAAGCGGCGCCGTGGCGCTCGGCCTGCATCAGGTGCGCCACCTGTGACGGCTACGCCTGCCCGACGAACGGCAAGGCCGATGCCGCGGTCATCGCGGTCGACCCGGCGCTGCGCTACCCGAACGTGACGCTGCTGACGAACGCACTGGTCACCCGGCTGGAGACCGACGCCTCGGGGCGGACCGTCACCGAGGTCGTGGTGGAGCGCGCGGGCTCGGTGGAGCGCTACTCGGCCGACGTCGTCGTGGTCGCGGCCGGCGCGATCAACTCGGCGGCGCTGCTCCTGCGCTCGGCCGGCGACCGGCACCGCGACGGGCTGGGAAACGGGTCAGGTCAGCTGGGCCGCAACCTCATGCTGCACAACAACTCGTCGTTGATCGCGTTCTCGACGGCGCCCAACCCGACGAAGTTCCAGAAGACGTTGGGCATCAACGACTACTACCACGCCGATCCCTCCAGCGACTTCCCGTTCCCGCTCGGGGCGATGCAGATGCTGGGGAAGAGCGACGCCACCCTGATCGGGTTCGACGTCAAGGACCACCCGGACCCGGCCGAGGTGGCCCGGCACGCCCTCGACTTCTGGCTGACCACCGAGGACCTGCCGCTGCCCGGAAACCGCGTCACCGTCGACGGCGACGGAGCGATCAGCCTGCGCTACACGCCGACCAACCTGGAGGCGCACCGGCGGCTGAGAGCGCGGTTCGAGAGCCTCCTCTCGGCGATGCAGTGCCGGGACGAGGTGTACGAGAACCTGTCCTACGTCGGTGGCCGGCTCGGGATCGCCGGCGTCGCCCACCAGAACGGCACCGCCCGCTTCGGCACCGACCCCGCGACGTCCGTGCTCGACCTCGACTGCAAGCTGCACGAGGTGGACAACGTCTACGTCGCCGACTCGAGCTTCTTCGTCTCGAGCACGGCGGTGAACCCGACCCTCACCATCATCGCCAACGCGCTGCGGGTGGCGGAGAACGTGGCGAACCGGCTCGGCGCCAGCACCCTCGCCGAGCCGGTCGCCCGACCGGTGATCCCGACCCAGGGCCCGACGCTCCTCCTGACCCCCTCTCCGGCGGGATCGAGCAGTCGATGACGGCCGCGACGCTCCCGGGCGGAGCTCCCGTGACGACGCCCGGCTTCACCGCGTACGACCGGTCGTTCATCGCTGTCACCGGTCGTTCGCCTCTGCTGACCAAGGTGCTCGACGCCGACGCGCACGAGGGCCCGGTCTACGCGGCGGACACCGACACGCTGTACTTCACCAGCCTGCCGCGCGTGCGACGGGAGGCGGGCCTGGAGGTGCCGCTCGTCGACATCCGCCGGATCGTGCTGGACGGCTATCGGTTCCCGCTCGAGCGTGAGCGGGTGTCGGTCGTCCGGCCGCAGGCCAACGCGGCGAACGGGATGACCGCCGCCCCGGACGGCGGCCTGATCGTGTGCGAGCAGGGGAGCTGGTTCCAGCCGGCCAGGTTGAGCCGGGTCGACCCGGTCACCGGCGTGGCCGACGGTCTGGTGGACCGGCGCGGCGGCGTCCGGCTGGCATCACCGAACGACGTCGTGGTCCGGCACGACGGGACGATCTGGTTCACCGACCCGTCGTACGGCTTCCTCCAGGGCTTCCGGCCCCGGCCCGAGTGCGCCGACCTGCTCTACCGCTGGGACCCCGTCGCCGGGTCGCTGACCGTCGTCGACGACTCGTTCGACAAGCCGAACGGCGTGGCCTTCTCGCCGGACGGCTCCATCCTCTACGTCACCGACAGCGGTGCCGACCACGGTCCGGGCAGCTTCGACGCCCGACGCCCGCACCGGGTGGTGGCGCTGGACCTCGACGACGCCGGCACGGTCCGGGGGAGACGCGTGCTTGCCGACATCAGCCCCGGGGCTCCCGACGGCGTCACCACCGACGTGACGGGACGGGTGTACGTGTCCTCCACCTCCGGCGTCCAGGTCTTCACCCCGGACGGCCACCTCGTCGGCCAAATCGATGTGCCCGGTGCCGTGAACTTCACGTTCGGCGGACCGGAGCACGACGTCCTGTACATCACCGCAGACACCGCCGTCTGGGCGGCCGTGCTCGATACGAGAGGAGCGTGACCGCCATGCCCGCGGTCCGAACCCGCAGGATCCTCGACGCTGCCGGCGTCGATGCCGTCCTCGCTGCCGCCGAGCAGCACGCCCTGGCCGAGAAGTACCGGGTCGTGATCGCGGTGGTCGACGCGTCCGGCCGGCTGCTCGGGCTCAGGCGCACCGAGGACGCCCAGCTCGCGAGCGACCAGGTCGCCATCGACAAGGCCCGGACCGCCGCGATCTTCGTGCGCCCGAGTCGCGAGATCGAGGAGCAGGTCAACGGCGGCCGGCTCGGCGGGCTGGCCCTGCACGGGGCACGAGCCCTGATCGGTGGCATCCCGCTCGTCGTCGACGGCGAGGTCGTCGGCGCCGTAGGGGCCAGCGGCGAGACGACCGGCGAGGACGAGTCGGTCTCGCTCGCCGGTGCGGCGGCCTCGTTCAGCACCCGGGACGTGCCCGCGCTGTCGCAGTCGGCTGCCCGGGCGGCTGCCGAGGCTGCGGCCGCGGTCGCGGTGGCCAGAGGAGTTGCTCCCGTGGTCGCGGTCGTCGACGCCGGGGGGGACCTGGTGCACCTGTGGCGCCCGGACGCGGCGCAGGTCGCCAGCGTCGGGGTCGCCACGGACAAGGCGCGCACGGCGGCGTTGTTCCGGCGGCCGAGCAAGGACTTCGAGGACCAGGCCTCCGGGGGGCGGCCGGCTGCCCTGCACCTGGCCGGAGCGGTCCCGTTGCAGGGCGGGATGCCGATCACTGTCGAAGGCCACGTCGTCGGCGCGGTCGGGGTCAGCGGGGCGTCCTCCGCCGACGAGGACCAGGAGATCTCGGTGGTCGGGCAGCTGGCCGGCGAAGCCGCGGCGGGCGGGACCGTCGCCCAGGAGGCGGCCTTCTTCCCCCGGCAGGTGGTGCGGGAGAAGTTCGAGACCGGTGGCCTGCTCGTCGACACCAGCGGCTACAAGGTCGACGCCGGCCGGCGCACCCGCCCCGGAGAGGTCGAGCTGCACGACGACGTCGTCGACATCATGCACGTCGTGGAGGGCGAGGCGACGGTGGTCGCGGGCTCGGCCACCCACCAGCTCGGTGAGGGTGACGTGCTGGTCATCCCCAACGGCGTACCGCACCAGTTCGTCGACGTGACCGAGCCGTTCCTCTACTTCGTGGCCAAGGTCGAGGCGTGAGGTGATGGGGATGGCCACCGTGCACGCTCTGACCGCGAACCTCCCCCGCCCGCCCCAGCTGCTGCCCGGTCGACCCGACGCCGTCGTCGACCTGCAGACCGACGAGGGGGCCGCGCTCGTCGGTGCGGTCTGGCGGTACGGCGACGCCCGGGTCGAGGAGGTCGACTTCGTCGAGGTCGGCTCGGTCGCGGACCCGCTCGGCCCGGGCGACGTCCCCAACCGCACGTACGAGGTCCTGCCGCAGGCCGGGGCCGCCGAGTTCGACGACTCGTCCTGGCCGGTGCTGAGCCCGGCCGACACGATGCGCCGGCTGAGCACCGGCAAGGTCTGCTTCAGCTGGTACCGCACCGAGGTCACCGTCCCCGAGCGGGTCGGGGACCTCGACCCGACCGGGGCGACGGTCGTCTTCGAGGTGGTGGTCGACGACTACGCGGAGGTCTGGGTCGACGGCCGGCTGCCGGCTGCGCTGGGCGACGCCGGCGGTCAGGTCGTCAGCGGGTTCAACGCCCCGAACCGCGTCGTCCTCACCAGCGACGCCCGACCGGGTCAGTCGTTCAGCGTCGCCGTGCTCGGCATCAACGGGCCGATCTCGGCTGCACCGCGGAACTACATCTGGCTGCGCAACGCCACCCTCGACTTCTTCGCGCCGGAGAGCGCGGTCGCGATGATGGAGGCGCCGTACGAGGTCAGTCGGGTCGATGCGGAGATCGACGCCCTGCTGCCGCCCGGGACTCCGCTGCACCGGGTGGCCGGAGGCTTCGAGTTCACCGAGGGCCCGGTCTGGGCACCTGATGGCACGCTGCTGTTCAGCTCGCCGAACACCAACCAGGTCTACCGGCTGGCGGGCGGCCGGCTGACGGTGTTCCGGTCGCACAGCGGGTACACCGGTGTCGACATCGGCCGCTACCACCAGCCCGGTTCGAACGGTCTGACCTTCGACCCGCAGGGCCGGCTCACGCTGTGCCAGCACGGCAACCGCCGGGTCATCCGCGTGGAGCCGCACGGGAACGTGTCGGTGCTGGCCGACCGCTTCGACGGCAAGCGGCTGAACAGCCCGAACGACCTCGTCTACCGCTCCGACGGCGTCCTGTACTTCACCGACCCGCCGTTCGGGCTCCCGGAGCTCTTCGACGACCCCAAGAAGGAGCTCGCGGTCAGCGGCGTGTTCCGGGTGCGGGACGGCGAGATCTCCCTGGTCGACGACTCGCTCGCCGGGCCGAACGGCCTCGCGTTCTCGCCGGACGAGAGGTACCTGTACGTCGGCAACTGGGACCCGGACCAGAAGGTGGTCATGCGCTACGACGTCGCGCCTGACGGCAGTACCTCCACGGGGACGGTGTTCTTCGACATGACCCCGGCCGAGGGCGTGGACGCGATCGACGGGATCAAGGTCGACGTGGCGGGCAACCTCTGGGTCTGCGGTCCCGGCGGCGTGTGGGTCCTCTCGCCCGACGGCCGACACCTGGCCACGATCCGGCTGCCCGAGGACCCGCACAACCTCGCCTGGGGCGACGACGACGGCCGCGGGCTCTACATCACGGCGCTGACCAGCGTCTACCGGCTGCGGACCGCCGTCGTCGGCATCCGCCCCCACCTGGAGGAGATCTCATGAGCAAGGGACTGACCGTCGGCGCCGTCCTGCCCGACTTCGTGCTGCCCGACGACCAGGGCGTCATGCACCGGCTGTCGGAGCTTCAGGGCGACGACGCACTGGTGCTCCAGCTCGGCCGGGGCGAGCACTGCCCGCGGGAGCGGCAGCACCACAAGGAGCTGCTGCGGCTGCAGGAGCTGGTGCCGGTCGCGTTCACCAGGCTGGTCACGATCCTGCCGAACGACCAGCACGACACCAACAAGATGAAGATCGCGACCGGTGCGTGGTGGACCTTCCTGTGCGACAGCGACCTCACCGTGCAGAGCGCGCTCGAGATCGACGAGTACACCGACGTGCACCACCCGGCCACCGTCCCTCACACCGTGGTGCTCGGTCCCGGCCTGGTCATCGACAAGGTGTACTGCGGCTACTGGTTCTGGGGCCGCCCGTCGGTCGACCAGCTGTGGGCCGACCTGCAGGACCTGTTCCGCCGGACCAAGGCCGACTTCGACCCGACGACCGCGGAAGCACGGGCGGCTTGGGAGGCGAGCCAGGTCGAGGCCGTTCCCGCCCAGCGGTAGCTAGGCTGCTGCCCGTCGAGCAGTCCCCATCGGACGAGACGGAGGTGGCTGCCGTGAGCGGTCGCGTCGTGCATTTCGAGATCCCCGCCGACGACCCGGCTCGTGCCCACGAGTTCTACCGGTCCGCGTTCGGTTGGAGCATCGACTCGATGCCTGGCATGGAGTACGCGATGGTGAGCACCACCCCCACCGACGAGCACGGGGCGCCGTCCGCTCCGGGGGCCATCAACGGCGGGATGCTCGCGCGGCAGGCACCGGTCACCAGCCCGGTCATCACCATCGAGGTCGACGACATCGACAAGGTGTTGGAGACGATCGGTTCCCTGGGTGGTTCGAGCCTCCGGGAGAAGCAGCCGGTGGGCGACATGGGCTTCGCGGCGTACTTCACCGACTCCGAAGGCAACGTCGTCGGCCTCTGGCAGAACGCCGGGTGAGCTGTCTGTCCCGCCGCTGGGCGGTGGTCGGCTGTGGCCGGCGCCTGGACGAGCGCCGACGACGGCGCAACCCCGTCGCACGCCCGTTCCGGGCGCCGGTCCGCGCCGTTGTGCCGTCGTTCGTGTTCGCGCCGGTCGCCGCCGGTCAGCTGGACCTGCCGGATGCGCACAACCGGTAGGTGCGTCTCACCGGCACCGTAAAGGGGGACGGTGGCTGAGCTGTCAGTCCCGCGGGCGGGGCGGTGGTCGGCTGTGGCCGGCTCGGGATGGCTCGGGGCCGAGCGTCTTGCCGGTTGCGGGATGCACGAGGCGGTAGCGGCCGTCGGGGAGTCGGTCGAGCTGCCAGTGGCCCTCGTGCAGCATCAGGTGGTGGGCCTCGCAGGGAAGGGCGCCGTTGGCGATCGTCGTCGGTCCGCCCACCTCGACCGGGACCAGGTGATGGCCGTCGGCCCAGGCAACCGGCCGGTCGCAGTGCGGGGCGCAGCAGATGTCGCCGTCGCGCGCGACGATGGCGCGGCGCTGGGCGGCGGTGAAGAACCGGCGTTGGCTGCCGGCCTCGACCACGGTGCCGTCCGGGCCGAGCCTGACGAAGGTCGCGAGGCTGTCACAGCCGAGCCGACGGCCGGTCGAGGCCGTGATCCATCCGGCCCAGGTCAGCGTCCCGCCGGGTGATGCGGTGTCGGTCGAGGCGGCAGCCGGGGCCTGAGCCGGTGCCGCCGGTGCGGCGGCCAGACCGGCACCGTCCAGGGTGACGACCAGCTGGCTGCGGTGCCGGCCGGTCCGGCCCGCCGAGGCGGTGTCGGGGGAGTCGAGGCAGTGCCGGCAGATGTCGGCGAGCGCGTCCAGCCGCCGGCGAGCCGCTGTGCGCCCGTCGCCCCGGACGGGCGGGCCGGCTGCATGCACCGCGGCGGCGACGACAGCGGCGGTGCTCTCGTCCGCCGTTCCGGAGATCACGGTGACCCCGGTCAGCGTCGGACTCAGCGTGAGCCCCGCACGCTCGTAGCGCCGGACGGCGGCTGCGTCCGCCGCATCCGGGTCCAGTGCGTGCTGGAACGCGCGCATCAGGTCCGCGGTCGCGCGGACGTCGCCGTCTGTCGCGGTCTGGACAGCCTCCGCCTCGATCAAGGTGACGGCACCAGCCGGGGCGTCGCGGGTCGCGTCAGCGATCACGGCGGCATGCGCACCGGTGATCGTCCCGGCGGTCAGTGCGGCGCTGGTGTTCGGAAGGGCCCCGGACCGGAGGGCGCGCGCCGTCCTCACGGTCCGGGCCGCCTGGACCGGCGTGTGGTGGCTGACCGCACGCAGCCAGGCGCCCGCAGTGAGCGCACCGTCGAGGCAGTAGCTGCCGCGGGCGTCGACTTCGCCCACCGTGGTCAGGAGCAGCGCGTCACAGCGGGCCCTCGCCCGGTTCAGGCCGGACACCAGGGCGGCGAGCTGGTCGTGCGAGACGTCGCCCGCACCACGCTCCAGCTCGCGCTGCAGCCCGGTGAGGGCGCGGTCGACGGCCACCCGAGCCGCCTCGAGGCCACCGACCGCTGCTGTCGAACACATGTTCGAATCTCACCGCACCACGACGGGTTGGAGAAAGGCGAAAACCGTTGGTGGACAATGGATTTTCGTCATCCACAGCGTTGGCGTCGACAGGTCGTCTGCACCGCCGCTCGCAGGGCGCTGGCGTCGCTCACATGGTGACGGAGGTGCTTGCCTGCCGGGGCTGCGGCACCTCGGCGTCGCCCGGCTCGACCGGCTCCCGCAGCAGGCCGAGCGCCACCAGCGGGAACAGCAGCACGGACAGCAGACCGGCGGTGACCATCGCCGCGCCGGTGACCGGTGAGATGCGTTCCAGCTCGATGCCGATCTGCACGGCAGCCACGATGAACGGCAGCGACGTCGCCTGAAGCAGCGCCACCGCCGCTGTCGGGCGGCCGCCGAGGGCGCGCAGCTGCAGCAGCGCCGGGAGCCCGCGCATCACCAGCAGGGCGAGCAGGAAGACCGGCACCCGGAGCAGGGCCGAAGGCTGGTCGAACAGCCCCTGCAGGTCCAGCCGGGCGCCGCTGCTCACGAAGAACACCGGGATCAGGAAGCCGAACCCGATCGCCTCCAGCTTGGTGCGGAACGCCGGGTGGCTGGACGAGTCGCGATCGACGACCCCGATCACCACTCCCGCCAGGAACGCACCCAGGATGCTCTCCAGACCGACCCGCTCGGCCAGCGCGGTGAAGGCGACCAGCAGGACGACGGCGAACCGGACCCGGATCTCGGCAGTGGTGTCCTGCAGCCGGACCAGGACGTCGCCGAGTCGCATGGCCCGGCCCGCGCGCGACACGACGACACCGGTCACGACGACCAGCAGGACGAACAGGGCCAGCAGCGTGACGCGGCTCCCGGCGCCACCGTCGGAGGCCGAGAAGAGCAGCGACAGCAGGACGATCGCGGCGAAGTCGGCGACGGTCGCGGCCAGGATCGCGGTCTGCGCGACCCGGCCGTCGGCCTGGCCGGAGTCCTTGAGCACCGGCACGACCAGCCCGAGCGAGGTCGCGGACAGCGCGATGACGACCAGGACCGGGCTGCGCACCCACCCGGCTGCGTCCAGCGCCAGGCCCACGGGAACGCCCAGGGCCAGTGTGACGACGTAGCCCAGCACGGCGCCGCGCAGCAGTGCCCCCTTGAGCCGGCGTACGTCGATCTCCAGCCCGGAGAGGAAGAGCAGGAAGGCCAGGCCGATCAGGCTGAGGATCTGCACCGGGAGGTCCACCTCGACCCAGCCGAGGACGGCCGGCCCGAGGATGATGCCGGCGACCAGCTCCAGCACCACCGAGGGGAGCCGCACGCGCGGCGCGAAGCCGAGGGCCAGCGGGGCGAGGGCGCCGACGAGGGCTACGAGGAACAGGTTGTCGAACGACACGTCAGGCACGTCAGGTCTCCTCAGAGTCCGTAGGTCTCCAGGAGGCGCAGCCACACCTCGCTGATCGTGGGGAAGGCGGGGACCGCATGCCAGAGCCGGTCGAGCGGCAGCTCGCCGGCGATGGCGACGGTCGCCGAGTGGAGCAGCTCCTGCACGCCAGGGCCGGTGAAGGTGGCGCCGACCACGACGCCTCGCGCCTGGTCGACGACCAGCTTGCTGGTGCCCCGGACGCCGTTGCCGGAGGTGTATGCGCCCGCGACGTCGCCCGTCCCGTACGTGACGGCCCGCACGGCCAGCCCGCGTGCCGTCGCCTCCGCCTGGGTCAGCCCGACTGCGCACACCTGCGGGTCGGTGAACGTCACCCGGGGCACGACGTCGCGGCTGGCGAGGTCCCGGACGTCCTTGCCCAGGATGACGTCGCCGGCGATCCGGGCCTGGTACTTGCCCATGTGGGTGAGGGGCGCAAGTCCGTTGACGTCGCCCACCGCGTACAGCCAGTCGCCCTCGACGCCGACGGCGTGCAGCCGGTCGTCGACAGCGACCGGCGCGCCGGGTTCCAGTCCCACCGTCTCCAGACCGAGATGGTCGGTGGCGGCGCGACGCCCGGCAGCGACCAGCAGCTCGTCGCCGACGACCGCGGTGCCGTCGGCGAGCTCGACCGTCACCGGGCCGTCGGGCTGGACCCGGTGCACCGCCACCAGCCGTGCCGCGACCATGACGGCGACGCCCTCGTCCTCGAGCGCTGCCTTCACCTCGTCGCCGGCGAACGGCTCCTCGCGCGGCAGCAGCCGGGGACCGACCTCCAGGACCGTGACCTCCTCCGAGCCGAGGCGCCGGAACGCCTGGGCCAGCTCCACCCCGACGGCTCCGCCGCCCAGGACCACCAGTCGCCGAGGCGCCGACTTGGCAGCGGTGGCGTCGCGGTTGTCCCACGGACGTGCGTCGGCCAGGCCGGGGAGCGCTGGCAGACGTGACCGGGTCCCCGTCGCGAGCACCACCGCTCGTCGCGCGCGCACCTCGCTGGTCGTGCCCGCCGTCGTGACCGCCACCGTGCGGGCGCCGGACAGCCGGCCGTCGCCGCGCAGCAGGGCGATGTCGTTCTCCGCCAGCCACGGCAGCGCCCCGGCGTCGGACCAGCCGCTGGTCATGTAGTCGCGTTGGGCGAGCGCTGCAGCCACGTCGACGGGACGGGTGACGGCCTCGGCTGCGCCCGGCACCCGCCGGGCCGCGGCCAGGACGTCGCCCGGCCGGATCAGCGTCTTGCTCGGGATGCATCCCCAGTAGCTGCACTCCCCGCCGACCAGCTCACGCTCGACCAGGGCCACCGACAGCCCGCCCGCGGCGCAACGGCCGGCGGCGTTCTCGCCAGCGGGGCCGCCACCGATCACCACGACGTCGTACTCGTCCATCTGCGCTCCGTCCCGGCGGCCGCAGATCCGTTACGCGCGGACGGCGGCGAGGGTCGCGACCCCTGCGGCCACCACTGCGACGCCGGACACCTGGAGCCGAGTCAGCCGTTCGCGGAACAGCAGATAGGCCGCGACCGCTGCGATCCCGGCGAACTGGGAGGCCAGCACCGCCGCCACGGCCAGACCGTGCCGGGCGCCCTGGGCGAACGCGGCAAAGCCGAGGACCTCGCACAGCCCCCCGACGGCCACCAGTGGCGCCGCTCGCCGGGTCAGCTGGAGCCGGCCGCTGGCGGCCAACGGCAGTGCGATGGCCGTGACACCGATCAGCCTGGCCGGCAGGAGGACCCAGGCGACGGGCAGGTCAGCGCTGGCCCGGCTGGTCGCGTAGAGGCTGGCCCCGAACGAGACCGCGGCGACGCACGCCAGCAGCACGGGCGGGGTGCCGAGCCCGGACGTGCGACCGGCGGTGGCCGGGGCGTCGGACGTGGGCCCGGACGCGGCGAGGGCCACCCCGACGACGATGACCGGGAGCAGCCAGGCCGCGGCGACCTCCAGCCGTTCGCCGCTGGCCACCGACGCCACCGCGGCGATCGCTCCCTCGGTCGACAGCACCGGCGCGACGACCCCCACCTTGCCGCGTCGGAGGGCCGAGTAGGCCAGCAGGAGCCCGACGACGTTGCCGCCGCCGGCAAGGAGCAGCCAGCCGAGCTGCTCGGAGCGGAGGGACGGGACGTCGACCATGACGAGTGCGGGCAGCAGTGCCACCAACCCGGTCACCATCACCCACGCCAGGACCGAGGTGGGCGGCACGAGGCGCGACGACCGGGAGGAGCACAGCGTGGCCGTGGCGAAGAGCGCCGCGGCCGCGAGTCCACCCAGGAGTGCCAAGGGTGACCGTCAGAATCCCGCCGCGGGCCACGGCTGCCCGCTGTACCGCTGGATCACCGGGCCCGGCACCGGCGCGGCCCGCCCGAACAGGCCCCGCGCCACGTGCAGGACCGCCGGTCGGCCGAGTCGGGCGAACGGGTCGTCACGCAGCGACCAGTGGCGCTCCCGGCGCACGGTGAGCGCACCGGCGAAGTGCGACGAGTCGCGCACGAACGTGCTGACGGCGTCGGGCGGCAGGTCCGACAGCACGGCCCGCAGCGCCCCGGACACCGCGGGGTCGTCGAACAGCGGCGACCGGTCCCGGGGAAGCAGCAGCAGCGACACCCAGGCCTCCTCGCCGTCGGCGTCGACCAGCTTCTCGTCCATCCGGACGGCGCCGGCCACCGGCTTGCGGCCGGCCGGCCACGCCGCGAGCAACCCGGCCGGGTCGCCGGTCACGGTGGTCGCCGGCGCGGCGGCCAGGGCGTCGCGGCCGACGTCGTCCGGCCCGTCGACGCGGGCGAACCAGCACCAGCTCATGCCGGCACCTCCCAGTCCGGACGCAGGTCGGCTGTGACCCCCCGCAGGTCGCGACGGAGGTCCTCCGCGGTGGGCCGGCCCCAGAACCAGTACCCGTTGTACACCGTGTGGATGGTGAGGTCAGGGTGCAGCGTGAAGGCGGTGGGTACGTACGGCCGGTAGACCGTGTCCGTCGTCTCGCGCAGACCGAGGTCCTCGATGTACCGCCGCTCGTGGTCGGACAGGAAGGTCCAGCGGGCGCCCAGCCCCGCCCGGAAGGCTGACTGCTCGGTGGGGGTGTCGATGCTCACCGACACCAGCCGCGTGTACGCGACCTCGACCTCCTCCTGGAAGCGCACCAGCCCGCGGAAGAAGGCCTGCTCCTTCGGGCACCACCAGCCCCGGAAGAAGGTGAGGACGAGGGGATCGCCCTCAGCCAGCTCGGTCAGCGTCCGGACCACCCCGGAGTGGTCGGGTAGCTCGAGGTCGGGGAACGTCTTGCCGGGGACGAGGTCAGGGTGCATGCCCGAGCCGTCTTGCCGCCGAGCGCCGCGTTACGCGTAACGGCAGGTGCGGCTCGCGGACTGACCGACGTACCGTCGAAGCATCCGGACCGAGTGGGGAGCCCGACATGTCGAGAACACCCATCGCTGACCACGCCCTGCTCTCCGACCGACACTCCAGCGCGCTGGTGGACACCGCCGGCTCGGTCGAGTGGCTCTCGTTCCCACGGTTCGACAGCCCGTCGGTGTTCGGCCGGCTGCTCGGCGAGGCTGCCGGGCACTGGCAGGTGCGCCCGACCGGCACGTGGGCCAGCAGCCGCCGCTACCTCGATCGCAGCCTCGTGCTGGAGACGACGTTCACGGCCGGCGCCGGCACCCTCGTGGTCACCGACCTGCTGGCGATGGGCGAGGACAACGGCGGGCACCGGCTCGGCACGCACGTCCCGCACCTGCTCGTCCGCCGCCTCGAGTGCACTGCCGGGAGCGTCGAGGTCCAGGTCGACTACGCGCCACGGCCCGAGTACGGGCTGGTCGTGCCGCTGCTCGCTGACGTCGAGGGCGGGGTGACGGCGCGTGGCGGTGCGGAATGGCTGGTGCTCACCTCCCCGATCGCCCTTGACCTGGCCGACGGCAGCGGACGCGGACGGCGGACCCTGACGGCCGGCGAGACCGTTCACCTGGCGCTGCACCGGTCGACGCTGGAGGAGACCCCGGCCCGGGTCTGGACGCAGGACGAGCTCGCCGCGGTGGTGGACCGCACGGTGGGCGCATGGGTGTCGTGGTCCGAGATGCACCAGACGTACGACGGCCCGTGGGCCGACCTGGTGCACCTGAGCGGGCGGGTGCTGCAGGCGCTGTCGTTCCAGCCGAGTGGAGCCATCGTCGCCGCAGCGACCACGTCGCTCCCCGAGGGCGTCGGCGGGGAGCGCAACTGGGACTACCGCTACTCCTGGGTGCGTGACGCCAGCTTCACGATGGAGGCGCTCTGGGTGGCGGCGTGCCCCGACGAGGCGGACGACTTCTTCGCGTTCATGACCACCGCCGCCGCCTCGTCGATCGGCCCGGGCCGTTCACTGCAGATCATGTTCGGCATCGGCGGGGAGCACGACCTGAGCGAGCGCGAGCTGCCCCATCTCGAGGGCTGGTGCGACAGCCGCCCGGTCCGGGTGGGCAACGGTGCCTGGGACCAGGCGCAGATCGATGTGTACGGCGAGCTCCTCGGTGCCGCGCATCGGCTGGCCGACCAGCTCGGCGGGATCGACGGGCAGACCAAGGCGTTCCTGGCTGCGTGCGCCGACACCGCCGCCGAGCGGTGGCGGGAGAAGGACCAGGGCATCTGGGAGGTCCGGGGCGCCCCGCAGCACTTCCTCTACTCGAAGGTGATGTGCTGGGTGGCGCTGGACCGCGCCATCGCCCTGGCGCCCGTCCTCGACGCGCAGGACCGGGTGCCGGCCTGGGAGTCGGCCCGGGACGAGATCTTCCGCACCGTCGTCGAGGACGGCTGGAGTGACGACGCCAAGGCCTTCACCCAGTACGTCGGTTCCGACCAGCTGGACGCGTCGAACCTCATGATGGCCATCGTCGGGTTCCTGCCGGCCGACGACCCGCGCATCCTGGCGACGATCGACGCCACCGAGCAGCGGCTCACCGACGACCGGGGACTGGTCTACCGCTATCGCACCGAGGGGGGCGTGGACGGTCTGGCGGGGGAGGAGGGCACCTTCCTGCTCTGCACCTTCTGGCTCGCCCAGGCGCTGGCGCTCACCGGACAGGTGGATCGGGCGACCCGGGTCTTCGAGCGCGCCGTCGCGTTCGCCAACGACGTCGGCCTGCTCGCCGAGGAGGTGGACCCTGCCACCGGAGCGCTTCTGGGCAACTTCCCCCAGGCGTTCAGCCACATCGGGCTGGTCAACGCTGCGTGGGCCATCAGTGAGGCGGGCCGCCGGGCGTCCGCGTAACGCTGCCGGCGCTGCGAGGACGGTTGCCTGCACGCCTGGCGGGACTACGCTCCGGCCTGGAGCAGAGCGGAGGCGGTTCGATGCAGTCGCGCGCACCCGAGACCCCGCTGGTCGTGACGCCGGAGAGCTCGGAGCTGCCGGCACCCCGGGCGCCGACGCGGGACGACGCCGATCTCGTGAGCCGGCTGCGTGGGGGCGACGAGCGCGCTTTCGCCGACGTGGTCGGCTCCTGGTCCCCGATGATGCTGCGGGTGGCCCGGGGGCACCTGTCCACCGACGCCTCGTGCGAGGAGGTGGTGCAGGAGACGTGGATGGCCGTGGTCCGCGGGCTGCCGGCCTTCGAGGGCCGCTCGTCGCTGCGCACCTGGGTCTTCCGCATCCTCACGAACCTGGCGAAGACCCGTGGGGTCCGCGAGGCGCGCTCGGTGCCGATGTCATCCCTGGCGGCCGACCGCGACGACACGCCGACGGTCGACCCGGATCGCTTCTGCGGCCCCGGCTACGACTACCCGGGGCACTGGACCCCGATCGGGAAGCCGACCCCGTGGCAGCCTGGTCCTGAGCAGGCGGTGGTCGCCGGCGAGACGCGCCAGCTGCTCTCGGCGGCGCTGACGGTGCTGCCGGACCGCCAGCGCACGGTGGTGACCCTGCGCGACGTGCACGGGCTGGACTCCGACGAGGTCTGTCGCTTGCTCGACGTCAGCGCGGCCAACCAGAGGGTGCTGCTGCACCGCGGCCGGGCAAAGCTGCGCACGGTCCTGGAGGAGTACTACCGCTCACGCGAGGAGGCGACGTCGTGACCGACGCCACGAATCCGGGTCTGGCAATCACCTGCCAGCAGCTGGTGGAGCTCATCACCGCCTATCTCGAGGACGATCTGGACGAGGCCACCCGCACCGAGCTCGAGGCGCACCTCAGCCTGTGCCCGGGCTGCGAGACCTACCTCGACCAGATGAGGACCACCATCAGCGAGCTGGGCCATGTCCCGGTCGAGTCGCTCAGCGAGCAGGCCCAGTCGGATCTGCTGTCCGCCTTCCGCACGTTCACTGCGGGCACACCCGGCGCCGGTTGAGGCCGGGAGGAGACCCGGTGCTGGGCTGCCCGGAGCTCGTGGAGCTCGTCACCGAGTACGTCGAGGGGGCGCTGACGCCCGAACGGCACCATGAGGTGCACGAGCACCTGCTCGAGTGCGCGGACTGCCTGCGCTACCTCGGCCAGGTGGCGTTGACCTCGCAGCTCCTAGCGACGCTGCCGGCGCCGGAGCTGACGAGCGAGCTCGAGGCGCAGCTGGCCCGGGACTTCCGCACCGCGTCCGAGCGGCCCGGGCCGCCGAGGGTCTCGGCTCAGTTCTCCCGCAGGGACCGGAACAGGGCCAGCGCCTTCTGCCGGTCCCACTTGACGGATGACCCGGCCGGCGTCTGGTAGTTGATGTCCGACACCGGCACCGTGACGCGCTTGCCGCCGCCACCGGCAACCGCCCGCATCGTGAGCGCGAAGCGGACGAGCGACACCGGCCCGTCACCGTCGTCGATGGTCAGGGCGGTCGTCGCGGCGTCACCGAGGGACACGATCCGGAACGGGTTCAGCAACGTCGCCGGGCTCGCCGCCTCGTCGAAGACCGCGCCGAGGAACTCCTGCTGCCGCTGCACCCGGCCGAGGTCGCCCTTCGGGTCGAAGTACCGCGCCCGCACGTACGCCAGCGCGGTCGGGCCGTCCATCTCCTGACAGCCCTTGGCCACGTTCAGGCCGCTCTTGCGGTCGCGGATGCGCCGCTTCGGGCACAGCTCGACACCACCGACCGCGTCGGTCATGCCCACGAAGCCACCGAAGCCGACTTCGGCGTAGTGGTCGACGCGAAGTCCGGTGACGGTCTCGACGGTCTGGGCGAGCAACGGCGCGCCACCGAACGCGTAGGCCGCGTTCAGCTTGTTCCGGCCGTGCCCGGGGATGGGCACGTAGGAGTCGCGCGGGAGGCTGACCAGAGTCGGCGCGCCGCTGGCGGGCCGGTGCAGCAGGATGATCGTGTCGGTCCGACGGCCTTCGACCTTGCCCAGGTGCAGCGCCTTCACCTGCTCGTCGCTGAGTCCTTCGCGGCTGTCCGAGCCGACGATCAGCCAGTTGGTGCCGGAGCCGGCGACCGGCCTGCCGTCGTAGTCGCGCAGGGCGTCGACCTTGTCGATCCGCGAGTAGAAGAACAGCATCGTCGCGAGCAGCAGAGCCAGCACCAGGACGAGCGCGAGCAGCCCGCGCCGCACCCATCGGACCGGCCGGATCGCGGGAACGCGGGGCCGGGGGAACGGCGGCGGCGCCGGCGCGGGACGGCGGGGCGCCTCGGGTGCGGAAGTGCGCCGGTTCGTCGGTCCCGCCGCGGCGCTCGGTCGGCCCGCTCCGGGGAGGACCTGGGTGCGCTCGGAGTCGGAGTCGGAGTCGGAGTCGGAGCCGGCCCGCGCGCCGGGGGCCGGGCGGCCGCCGTCGGCCGGCGGGCGTTCCGGCTGAGGACCCGGTCCGCGGTCGGACGACCCGCCGCGCGACCAGCCCTTCGGCCACTCGTGCGATCCCGCCACGCTGCTCCTCGTCATCGGGTCCGGCGCGGTCGGTCCGCTGCCGCAAACCCCTGACCGTACCCTTGCCGGCTGTGACCGACCCTTCGTCCGACCGCCCCCCGGGTGACGCACCTCACGCCGGGAAGCCCACCAGCGCCGCTCGCAGCACCCTCAGCCGGATCATGACGGTGCTGGACACCAACCTGCTCGGCTCGGTCCATGGCGGCGTGGTGATGAAGCTCGTGGACGACGTCGCCGGCGTGGTGGCACAGCGGCACTCCGGCGGCCCGGCGGTCACCGCGTCGATGGACGAGATGGCGTTCCTCTCGCCGGTCCGGGTGGGGGACCTGGTGCACGCCGCGGCGCAGGTCAACTGGGCCGGTCGGACGTCGATGGAGGTCGGCGTCCGGGTGGTCGCCGAGCCGTGGAACGAGGCCGGCGTGGAGCCGGTGCGGGTGGCCACGGCCTACCTCGTGTTCGTCGCCGTCGACGAGGCGGGCCGGCCGCGCGTGGTCCCGCCGGTGGAGCCGGAGACGACCGAGGACCGCAGGCGGTTCGCCGAGGCGGAGATC
Source organism: uncultured Actinomycetota bacterium (assembly GCA_963807005.1). Classification (GTDB taxonomy): domain Bacteria; phylum Actinomycetota; class Actinomycetes; order JACCUZ01; family JACCUZ01; genus CAWDZK01. The sequence continues at coordinate 601,615 of CAWDZK010000006.1, forward strand.
CGCCGGCAGCACCGGCTGGCCCGTCGGGAGGCCATCCTGCGCTCGCGGGAGTCCGGCGGGACCTAGGGCGACGGGGTGGCTGTGCTCCCGGACGGCGTCCCGGAGGGCGACGTGCTCGCGGACGGCGACGCGGACCCGGACGAGGTCGGTGTGCCGCCGGCCGGCGCGCCGGTGCTGCCTGCCCCCGACGTCCCGTCGGTCGCCGTGCCGGCCGGGCTCGGGGACCTGCTCGCAGCCGGCCCGGCCGGGGCCGGGCTCGAGGGTGCGGAGGACGCGGTGCCGGCCGTCGCCGACCCGCTGGGGGTCCCGGAACCCGTCGTGGTTGACGGTGAGACCGTCGCTGTCGGGGCGGGTGCCGGTGCCGCGTCGCCGTTCTCGGCCCGGACGATGTCGATGATCTGCTGCTCGTAGCCGGCGAGGGTCGACCGGATCTGGTCCAGCGGGACGTCGGTGATGGTCCGGCCGAAGGCCAGCACCTGCTGCCAGACGGCGGTGAGCGCAGCGGTGCCGGCCTCGCTGAGCGGGCCGTCCAGGGTGAGGACCAGCTGCTGGGCCAGCGAGTAGGCGACACACTGCACGCAGTTGTAGTTGACGGCGGCCGAGAGGTTCTGTGGCACGACCACATCGGCCTGGCCAAGGACCAGCACGACCTGGAAGCCGACGGCGACCGCGGCGCAGCCGGTGCAGCTGGCGAACGCGTAGGCCTCGTTGGTGTTCAGGACGGTGCCGTCGTCGGCCCACACCAGGGCGAACGCGACGTCGTAGCGGGTGGTGCCGTCGGTGGTGTTGACGGCCAGCGCCTGGGTGTCGCCCGCCCCCGGAGCCTCCGGCCGGTCGAACGGGAACACCCAGGTGGGAGCGTCGGCCGGCGCGGCGGGAGCGCCGGGAGCCGCAGCCGGGGCGTCAGCCGCGCCCTGGGCAGCCGGCGGTGCCGACCCGGCCGGCACCAGGACCAGGGCCAGCTCCGGCTGGTCCGGTGGTGGCGGCTGCTCGTCGCTGGCCCACAGGGTCTGCGCCAACCCGCGCTGACCTTCGCGCAGCGACGGTGCGGCCGGACGCGGAGGTGCCAGGCGGTCTAGGACGGGGATCCGCTGGTACGCCGCCGCCGGCACGGCGTCGAACACGGTGCCGCGCTCGGTCGGCCGGATCGGCCGGTACTTCTGCTCACCCGGCCACCAGGCGTAGGCCAGACCGCCGAGCAGCGCGAGGGCAGCGACGACCGCGACCGCACGGCGACCGGGGCGTCCCGCGGTGCTCCGGCGTACCGAGCGGACGCTGCGACGGACCAGCCGCCCGAGCAGGTAGAGCATCGCCAGGACCGGCAGCGCGATCGCCAGGATCGAGACCAGTCGGACGCCGACCGTGGTCCACGCGTGCGACGCCCACGCGACCGACAGCGCGTGCGACTGCGCACCCAGGCTCTCCCACGCGGTGCCGATCGCGCGGGGGAGGGCGACGACCATCATCACCAACGAGAGGAGCAGCACGGGCACGACGACGAGCACCCAGACGGTGACGACGGCCCGGGCCCACCAGGTCAGTGGCGACGGTCGTCGCCAGTTCTGCGGGAGCAGACCGAGCAACGTCGGCTTGATGTGCGAGTAGAGGTCCGGTACGCCGGTCACGTCGGCGAGGATGTGGTAGCCGTCGAAGCGTACGAACGGCGCCAGCTGCCGCAGCATCTGCAGCACCTGTGCGCCGATGACCAGCAGCAGCGCCTGCCAGTGCACGACCGCCCACACGCCGAACATCGCGAGGGCGAATACCGCGTTGAAGTACAGCCCACCCAGGTCGACCCGGACCCGGCCGCCTCGGCCGAGCCGGTAGCTGTCACTCACCTCGGTGTAGAACGCCGGCCAGACCAGGTAGAGGCCGGCCCCCATCGCGCCGGGGGTCGCGCCGCCGTAGCGGCAGGCCGCCGCGTGACCGAACTCGTGGAAGCCCGCCGAGACCGCCGTGATCGCGAAGACGAGCAGGAACAGGCCGGGCTGGGTGAACGCGTCCCTGGTGGCGGCCGCGAGGCCCTCCCGGAACAGCACCCAGCCCGCGACGGCCACGAACGCGAGGGTGAACGGCACGACGACGGCCGGGTGGAAGAAGACGGCGAACGGTGCCGTGACCCGCCGGGTCACGGCCGGGTCGGACACGACGTACTTGAACCTGACCGCGAGCAGCGGGTTGGCCTTGCGCACCTCGGGATCGCTGCCGTCGGGCCGCCGCAGGACGCCGAGCGGCCGGAGCCGGTCGTCCACGAGGGACCGCACCTGCTCGGCGGTGACCCCGCGGCCGAAGGACTCGCTCACGGCATCGGCGAGCTCGTCGTACGTGCGGTGGCCGTCGATCTCCTCGAGAACGACGTAGAGCAGCCGGGTGAGCTGGACGGTCTGGCCGTCCGAGCGCCGGACCAGTGCCGGCGGCTCCTTGTAGCCGGAGCCCGCGAGGCTGCCGATCAGCTCGACACCGGCCGCCCGAGCGGGCACCTCCGGGCTGGAGGTGCCCGCTCGGGTCGCGGACTGGGCCGGGGCGTCCGGCGTCGCGGTCACGTCGGGTAGGGGTGCTACTGGCCGGCGGTGGCGGTCGATCCGCTGCCGGAGTCGGCCGGTACCTCGTCGCCCTGGCTGATGTCGGACGTCTGGTCCGCGGTGGCGTCCGCCGACACGTCGTCGAGGTGCTGGTTGATGATCGCGTCCTGCTGGGCGACCGCTGTGGCGGCCGAGCCGATCGAGCCGACGTTCGCCGATGCGGCCGCATCGATCGGTGCCGCCACGTTGGCGTTCGCGGCCACCGCACCGGCGATCGGGGCAGCCACGTCGGCGTCCAGGTTGAGGTCGACGTTCACGTCGAGCAGGTTGCCGTCCAGCATCGAGGCCGGGTCGGCGGTGACGGCCGCCGGGTCGGCGGGTGCCGTGCCGTCGGTCGGCGTGCTGCCGTCGGTCGGCGTGCTGCCGTCGGCCGGGGCGCTGCCGGTCCCGTCCGTCGGGGTGTCGACGACGCTGTCGCCCTGTCCGATGGTGCTGTCCTGCGGGGCGTTGGCGGTGGCCTCGCCGGAGATCCCCTGGTCGATCTGCACGCCCTGGTCGGCCAGCGCCTGGGCGGTCGAGCCGGCGGACAGCACGTTGGCGCCCACAGCGGCGTTGATCGGCGCAGCGATGTTGGCGTTCGCCGCGACCGCGAGGTCGATCGGCGCGGCCACGTCCAGCCCGAGGTCCAGGTCCGCGTTGAGGTCGAGCAGCGAGATCACCTCCTTGGGAGGCAGCGCGGTGCCGGCCTCGGCGGCCAGCTCGGCGTCCGACATCGGGGTGGGGTCGTTCTCGGTCATGTGCCGTCCTCCCGCACGCGCGCTGAGCGTGCTTGGTCGTGCGTCCTCGAGGACCGGCAGATCGCTGTACCCCCGTGGACGCGAGGCAGGCACTCGCAGCGAGGGCCGGCCCGGTCGATGTGTCTCGGGCGGCTGGTTGCCCGCTGGGGGAGGGCTGAAACTCAGCTGCAGACGTGGTCTGCGGCGGTGCGCACGCCGGAGCCGGCCGGTGCGGCCGCGCTGACCCGTACCGGCTTGGTGCCGGAGTAGGACGTGCCGATGACCACCTGCATGGTGCGGCCCAGCCCGGCCACCGGCACCAGCGCCGCGCCCGGCAGCGCCGCCGCGACCGTCTTGATGCTCTCGGTGTACCGGGCGTCGAACCGCACGGAGGTCCGAGCCACTCCGGTGCGGCTCCAGTTGGCGGCCGGACCGGCCATGCTGAAGCCCTCGGCAGCCAGGTCCGCGCTGGCCCGTGAACCGAGGCCCGGGGTGCCGCCGCCGTTGTAGACCTGCAGGTGCACCCCGGACGGGGGGATGGTCGGCCGCTGGGCACGGCCCGGACCGCGCTGCGGGCGTGCGGTGTCGTCGCGCATCGCCGCGAACACCGCGGTCGCGGCCCGGTCGTCCCACAGGGCGACGGAACCTGCGCGCGCGGAGCGGTACGACGGGTCGGCGACCGGCACCGTCCGGAACCTGATGTCGCTGCCCGACACGTGCCGGAGCCGGGTGCCGAGCCGGACCAGCTCGTCCTCGGTGAGGCCGGGGTCGGCGCGTACGGCGGACAGCGCGGCGTCGAGGAACCGGACGAGTGCCCGTGGGTCCAGCAGCACGTCGCGACTGGTGGCCCGGTCGACCATGGCGGCGAGGAACCGCTGCTGCCGCTCCACCCGGCCGAGGTCCGCGCGCGCGTCGAGGTGCCGGGCCCGGACGTAGGCCAGGGCTGTCTCGCCGTCGAGGTGGCTGACGCCGGCCGGTAGCTTCAGGCCCGCCTTGCGGTCGCGCATCCGGCTGGTGCTGCAGACGTCCACCCCGCCGACGGCGTCGACCAGCCGGACGAACCCGAGGAAGTCGACCTCCAGGTAGTGGTCGACCCGCACGCCGGTGGTCCGCTCGATGGTCGCGACCGTCAGGGCCGGACCGCCGAACGCGTACGCCGCGTTGAGCTTGTTCCGGCGTTCGGGGACCCGGTCGCCGCCAGTGGAGACGTGCGCGGGGATCGTGACGTAGGAGTCCCGCGGCAGGCTCACCGCTTCGACAGTGCCGTGCTGCGCGGAGACGTGGACCAGCAGCATGGTGTCGGCGCGCCGGCCGGCGGCCGTCTGGGTGGTGCCGACGTGCAGCCGCTTCATGTCCGCGCGCGACATGCCGGTGCGACCGTCGGAGCCGACGAGAAGGAACGTGGTCGAGCCGGCGGCGGAGGCGGGCGGGCGGTCGGTGAGCCCGGCGAAGGCGTCGACCCGGTCGATCTTGCGGGTCGACCACGACAGCAGTGCGTAGCCGGAGGCGCTGGCGGCAAGCACCCCGAAGGCGGTCGCGGCGGCAACGAGGACGAGCAGGCGACGGCCGATCCGGCTGAGCCGGGTCGGTGGCCGGCGACCCACCCGCGGGGGCCGCGGAGCGGCGGCGCTGCGCCCGCGCGGGTTCAGCTGCGGCGGGAGGGCCGGCTGGACGCCGGTCGGCGTGGACATGCGGTCGCTCCTTCCGGCCTGCGGGGTCGGAGGGCGGGTCGCCGCCCCCTCGTGCCCGGCCAGGCTAGGTCGAGCAGGTGAGCGGGCCCCGGTGCCACGCCGTACGCCGTCGGGCGCCCGGTCGGCCCTCGGATACCGTGTCCGCGCCATGGCCGACCTCGACCACGTCCCCGAACCCGGCCCCGCGGGCGGGACCGCCGGGTCCGCGCGCGGCGCCTGGCCGGGCGTCTCGGTCGTCATGCCGGTGCTGGACGAGGAGCGCCACCTGCGAGCGGCGGTCGCCACGGTGCTCGGCCAGGACTACCCCGGCCCGCTCGAGCTGGTGCTGGCGCTCGGCCCCTCGCGGGACCGCACCGACGAGATCGCTGCCGCCCTGGCGTCGGCCGACGGGCGGGTGCAGACGGTGCGCAACCCGACCGGGGCCACCGGCGCCGGGCTCAACCTCGCGATCGCCGCCGCCCGGCACGACGTGGTGGTGCGGCTCGACGGGCACGCACTGGTGCCGGCCGACTACGTGCGGGTAGCGGTCGAGACGCTCGGTCGGACGGGTGCCGACAACGTGGGCGGGTTGATGGCCGCCGAGGGGGTCACCGACTTCGAGTGCGCGGTCGCGGCCGCGATGACGAGCCCGATCGGTGTCGGGCAGGCGAGCTTCCACACCGGCGGCCAGGAAGGCCCGGCGCCCACCGTGTACCTCGGGGCGTTCCGGCGGGAGGTCCTCGACCGGCTCGGCGGCTACGACGAGACCTTCCTGCGGGCCCAGGACTGGGAGCTGAACCACCGCATCCGCGAGAGTGGCGGCCTGGTCTGGTTCACGCCGGCCATGCGGGTGTCCTACCGGCCCCGGTCGACCCTGCGGGCCCTGGCGAAGCAGTACCGCGACTACGGCCGTTGGCGCCGGGTCGTCATGCGCCAGCACGAGGGCACCGTCAACGTGCGCTACCTCGCGCCCCCGGCGGCGGTGCTCGGCGTCGCCGCCGGCACGGTGGCCGGCGCGATCGGGTGGCGACCGGCTTTCGTGGCACCCCTGGGGTATGCCGCCGCTGTGCTCGTCGGGTCCGCCGTGGTGGGCCGAGGGCTGCCACCCCGCTCGCGCGCCTGGCTTCCCGTGGTGCTGGCGACGATGCACGGTGCGTGGGGGATCGGCTTCCTCACCTCCCCACGGTCCCTCCGCACCGGCGGCTGACCCGCCCCCTCGCCCCACTCACCGCCGCGGGTGGGTGGCTGCGGTCACCCGGCTGCCCCGAGCACCAACGACGGCGCAAGGGCGGCGTCGGTCCCGACATCGGTCCCCGGAGGTCGTTGCGCCGTCGTTGGTGTTCAGCCGGCCGTGGGCGTGGTCGGCCCCCGCGGGGCCCTGGACCGCGAGCGCTCCTGCGTCGCCGCCGGCTGTCGCGGGTGCGCCACGCCCCGGTGACCCGGCATGATCGGCCGGGTGTCGAGGCCCTTCACGTTTCTCGCCGACGCGTTCGACGTGTCCAGCGCACGCGAGCTCGGTGAGCGGGCCCGCGCCGCCGAGGACCTCGGCGTCACCACGTTCGTGCTGCCGGACCACCTGGTCGACCAGCCGGCACCGGTGCCGTACCTGGCCGCTGTGGCCGCGCTCACCGAGCGCATCCGGATCAGCGCCTTCGTGCACAACAACGACCTCCGCCATCCCGCCGTGCTCGCCCAGGAGCTGGCCACCCTCGACGTCCTGTCCGAGGGCCGGCTCGACGTGGCCGTCGGGGCCGGCTGGAACGAGGCTGAGTACACCGCGATCGGCCTGCCCTTCGACCCGATCCGGGTCCGGCAGGCGCGGCTGGCCGAGTCGGTGCGGGTCATCAAGGGATGCTTCGGCGCCGGCCCGTTCTCGTTCGCCGGTGAGCACTACCGGATCACCGACTACGACGCGCAGCCGAAACCGGTGCAGCAGCCGCACCCGCCGTTCTTCATCGGCGGTGGCGGCCGGCCGACGCTGGAGCTGGCCGCGCGCGAGGCGCAGACCGTGGGCCTGGCGCCGCGGATCATGCCCGGCGGCCGGCCGGACCCGCGCTCGCTCACCTGGGCGGCGACCGCGGAGAAGATCCGCTGGGTCCGGGAGGCGGCCGGCGAGCGGTTCGACGAGCTGACGCTCAACGTCTACCCGTCGTTCTGGCCCGTCACGGTCACCGACGACCTGGAGGGCGAGGCGGCGAAGGTGATCGCCGCGCTGGAGGAACGCAGCGGGATCGAGCTCACCGTCCAGGAGGTCGTCGACTCGCCGCACGTCTTCATCGGGTCGCACGACCGTTTCGTCGAGAAGTTCACCGGGCTGCGTGACGGCCTCGGGATCTCGTCGTTCCTCATCGGGGACCTCGACCAGCTCGGCCCGGTGGTCGCGCGGCTCGCGGGAACCTGAGGTCAACCGGCTTCCGGCTCCCGGCGGAGCGCAGCGACCGCGTCCGGGACGTCGTTGAGCACCAGCACGTCCACGCCGGCGGCCACGAGGTCCCGCGCCCGCGCGGGCTCCGGGCACCAGGCCAGCACCCGCAGCCCGGCCCGGTGCGCGACCTCGACGCTCTCGCCGGCCGGCCGGTGCACCGGACCGGCCTCCACCCGGTTGGGTCCGAACGAGCCGTGATGCAGGCCCACGAGGTCGAGGCCGAACCCGGCGGCCGCGGCGACCAGGTGCCGCAGCGGGAAGTCGATCCAGCCGAGCAGGCCGTACGCCGCGCCGGGCACGGCGTGCCGGAGCCGGAGCAGAGCGGCGGGGTCGAACGACGTGACCAGCACCGGGCGGCGACCGGACTCCTCAGCCAGCAGCGGGGCGAGCAGTACGTCGGTACGGCGGGCGACCGGGTCGGTCGCATCCTCCAGCACCGTCTTGACGTCGAGGTCGACGGGCACTCCGGGCGGCAGTGCGTCGAGCAGATCTGCCACCGTGGCGAGACCGGCCGCGACGGCGTCCGCCTGCGAGACGTTCACGAGGAAGCGGCCGTCGGGAAGGGCCGGGTCGTGGCTCACCACGAGCGCGTCGTCGCGAGTGCGGGCGACGTCCACCTCCACGCCGTCGGCGCCCGCTGACAGCGCGGCCAGCATCGAGGCGACGGTGTTCTCCGGGTGGCCGGTCACGGCGCCCTTGCCGAGCCCGCGGTGACCGATCAGGGTAGGTCGGCCGACGAGGAAGCGATCGACCTCAGTCGTGCTCATCGACGTCGCCGGTGGTCACCCGGCGGTGTCCTGCGAGCAGTCGGTCGCGCTCCGCGACCACGTCCGACACGGCCTGCTCGAACTTCCGCGAGCTGTCGCCGGGGCCGAGGTCGCCGAAGTAGTGCGTCCGGGTCCGGGCCCGGTCCTCGCGGCGCTTGTCGCTCTCCAGCGCGTCGGTCATCGCCTCGGCGAAACCGTCGATGGTGGACGAGTCGATGATGTCGGCACCCTCGGTGAGCGGGCTGTCGCTGGCGAGGAGCTCGCGGTCGTCCCGCCGGTCGGTCAGGAAGATCGGCGCCTCGGCCCGGAGGTACAGGAAGTCGAGCGTGACGCTGGAGATGTCACCGACCAACGCGTCGCAGCCGCCGAACATCGCCAGGATGTTGCCGTCCGTGCGGGCGACGTGGCCGGCCTGCGGGTCACGCTGGTTGGCCTTCTCGACCATCGACATGATCTTGCGGTGCGCGGACCGGACGCCGGGGTTAGCCGAGCCTGCCACCCGGGGGTGCGGCTTGTAGACCACCCGCAGGTCGGGGAGCGCGAGCAGAGACTGCACGATCCGGATGCCGTACCGGTCCAGCGACGTCCAGTTGTTCGACTCGCTCTCGCCCTCCCACGTCGGTGCGTACATGACGGTGCGACGGGTCGACTCCGGCAGCTCGGCCGTGAAGTCGAGATCGAGCTGCGGCCGGCCGACCGGCACGACCTTGCTGTCGTCGAACCCGATGAGCGCCTCGCGGTACCTCTCGACGGCGACCGGTCCGGCCACGAACACCCGGTCATAGGCCTTGACCTGGTTGGAGAAGCTGGACAGCTTGTCGCTCTCGCCGTGGTTGACGTGCACGTGCAGCATCCGCGGGTTGTTCATCGACTGGAAGTTGCGCTGGCTGTTGTTGACGTAGATCCCGACCTTGAACTCGCAGGCGTCGTAGAGGTTCATCAGGTCGAGGAACGTCGTGAGGCAGACGGCCGGCAGCGTGGTGCGGTCCTGGAGGTCGCGCATGGCCCGGAGGTCCCGCAGGACCAGCACCACCTTGTGCTTGGAGGAGAGCCGCTCCAGCACCGGCAGCCACTGGTCGAGCTGGTAGATCCGGTCCGGGCCGTCGCCGTAGTAGACGACCACCTCGGCGTCGACCGGGATGCGGGCGGCGGCCATCTGCGGCACGAACGAGTCCGGGGCCAGCCGCAGCGCCAGCTCTGCCTGCGCCCGCCGGGCCCGCCAGCGCACCGCGCGCACGGTCCGCCGCGCCGCGGCTCGGGTGACGCTGGCCTCGGGCCTGTGGGGCACGTCGGGTCCTCCTGGGGCTGGCTGCGATGGGGGGTCTGCGGGGCGGACGCCGTACGCCCACCGCCTTCGGGGACGATACCGTCCGGGGGATCGCACTGCCCCACGGAGAGGTACGACCTGATGATCGGCATGGTGCTGGCGGCGGGTGCCGGCCGACGGCTACGCCCGTACACCGACACGCTGCCCAAGGCGCTCGTCCCGGTCGACGGCGAGACCACCATTCTCGACATCGCCCTGGGCAACCTGGCGACCGTCGGGCTCACCGACGTCACCGTGGTGGTGGGCTACCGGGCCGAGGCGGTCGAGGCCCGGCAGGCGGTCCTGGAGGAGCGGCACGGGGTCCACCTCACCCTCGTGCACAACGACAAGGCCGAGGAGTGGAACAACTGCTACTCCCTGTGGCTGGCCCGTGACCAGTTCGCCCAGGGCGCCCTGCTGGTGAACGGCGACACCGTGCACCCGGTGAGCGTCGAGCGCACGCTGCTCGCGGCCCGGGAGAACGAGGGCGCCCCGGGCATCCTGCTCGCGCTCGACGACCAGAAGCGGCTGGCCGACGAGGAGATGAAGGTCGTCGTCGACGAGTCCCGTCGGATGCGCCGGATCACCAAGCTGATGGACCCGGTCGAGGCGACCGGTGAGTACATCGGGGCCACCCTGATCGAGGCGCATGCCGCCGAGGCGCTGGCGACCGCCCTGGAGGCGACCTGGCAGCGCGACCCGGACCTCTACTACGAGGACGGCTACCAGCACCTGGTCGACACCGGCGGGGAGGTCGGGGTCGCTCCGATCGGTTCGGTCCGCTGGGTCGAGGTCGACAACCACGACGACCTCGCCAAGGCGCGGGAGATCGCGTGCCACTACTAGCCCGGATGCTGCTCAGCCCGCTGTTCATCGACATCCGCGCGGGCGCGGTCTCCGGGCTCGGAGACCTGCTCGCCGACCGCCGGATCTCCGGCGACGGGCACGTCGCCGTGGCGGTGGGGCCGGGACAGGGCGAGGCCGTGGTGGCTGCGCTGCAGCCGGCGCTGTCCAACGCGGACGTCTTCACGGTCCGCGGGGGCAGCCTCGAGGCGGCCGGCGAGCTCCAGGCCGAGCTGCGGGGCAGGCACTACGACGCCCTCGTCGGCATCGGCGGCGGCCGCACCCTCGACGTCGCGAAGTACGCGGCCACCAGGCTGGCGCTGCCCATGGTCGCCGTCGCGACCAACCTGGCGCACGACGGCATCGCCTCACCGGTGAGCTCACTGCTGCACGAGGGCGGCAAGGGCTCGTTCGGCGTGGTGCTGCCCATGGCAGTGGTCGTCGACCTGGACTACGTGCGATCGTCCCCGCCCCGGATGGTGCGGTCCGGCGTCGGTGACGCCGTCTCGAACCTCTCGGCGATCGCGGACTGGCGGCTGGCGGCGGACGAGCGGGGGGAGCCGGTCGACGGGCTGGCGGTCACCTTCGCCCGGACCGCAGCCGAGTCCGTGCTGCACCGCACCGACAGCATCGAGTCGGACAGCTTCCTCACCGCGCTCGCCGAGGCCCTCGTGCTCTCCGGCATGGCGATGGCGGCCGCGGGCTCCAGCCGGCCGTGCAGCGGCGGCGACCACGAGTTCCTGCACGCGGTGGACGTGCTCTTCCCCGGTGCCGGCAACCACGGGGAGCTGGCCGGCGTCGGCGCCCTCTACTCCTTCTTCCTGCGCGGCGACGAGGAGTCGGCGGCACTGGTCGATGCCTGCCTTCGGCGGCACGGACTTCCGCGGCTGCCGGCCGACCTGGGGCTGACCGCGGAGCAGATGACCGACGCGGTGCTGCTCGCGCCGTCCACCAGGCCGGACCGGTACACGATCCTCGAGCACCTCGCCCTCGACGCGGCGGCGGTGCGGGCCTCGGTGGACGCCTACGTCGAGCGTTTCGGCGGCTGACCAGCCACCGAGCCCCCGGAGCCCCCGGTGGTAGCGTTCCTCGTCCGTCAGGTGAGAGACCGGTAGGAGCGTCGTGGCTGGACAGGTAGTGCCGGCGCGGCTGGGCACCCTGTGGGACAACCGGCGGGTCCTGTCCCTGCTCGTCACCCGTGACCTCAAGGTCAAGTACGCCGACTCGGTGCTGGGCTACGTCTGGTCCATCCTCGAGCCGCTGGCCATGGCCGGCGTCTACTGGTTCGTCTTCACCAAGCTGATGGACCGCCAGCTCGGGGAGGCGCCGTACATCGTCTTCCTGCTCTGCGGGATGCTCCCCTGGCAGTGGACCAACGCCGTGCTGCGCTCCTCGATGAAGTCGCTCACCAAGGACTCCAAGCTGGTCCGCTCGACCAACCTGCCCCGCGAGATCTGGGTGCTGCGCACGGTCGCCTCGAAGTTCGCCGAGTTCATGTATGCCATCCCGGTGCTCGTCGGCTTCGCGATCTTCTCCGACGCCCGGCTGTCCTGGTGGGTGGTGTTCGTCCCGCTCGCGATCCTCATGCAGGCGATGCTGCTCACGGGCGCGGGCCTCCTGCTGGCGTCGCTCTCGGTGCTGTACGGCGACGTCGAACGGCTGATGCGGATCGTCATGCGGCTGCTGTTCTACTTCTCCCCGGTCATCTACGGCGTCAACGACGTCACCAGCCGGCTCGGTGCGGTCGGCGACCTCTTCCTGCTCAACCCCCTCGCGGGCATCTTCGACCTCTACCGCACCGCCTTCTTCCCCGACCAGTGGGCGGGCTGGACCGCGGTCATCCTGGCGGCGGTCGTGTCGCTGCTCTTCTTCGTCGTCGGAGCCCTGGTGTTCCGGCGGCTCGAGGGCACTGTCCTCAAGGAGATCTGAGGATGGTCGTCGTCATCGAGGCAAAGAACCTCGGCATCCACTTCAAGCGCAACCGTCGTCGGCACAAGCGACTGCGCGACATGTTCTCGTCGACGCCCAAGCCGGACGCGCCGGTGCGCGCACCGAAACCGGGCCAGGACGGCTCCGGCGCGGGTGGCAAGGGCGGCAAGGGCGGCAAGACCGGCAAGGGCGGCAAGGGCGGCAAGCGGAAGCACCACGAGTTCTGGGCGCTGCGCAACATCTCCTTCCAGATCCAGGAAGGCGAGGCGGTCGGCCTCGTCGGGGGCAACGGCCAGGGCAAGAGCACCCTGCTCAAGCTGATCGCCGGCGTCCTGCTCCCCGACGCCGGCAAGATCCGGGTCCGGGGCGGGGTTGCCCCGCTCATCGAGGTGACCGGCGGCTTCGAGGGCGACCTGACGGCGCGGGACAACATCTGGCTGACGGCCGGCCTGCACGGGCTGTCGAAGAAGCAGATCGCCGCCAAGTTCGACGAGATCGTCGACTTCGCCGAGGTGGGCGACTTCCTCGACACGCCGTTCCGGCACTTCTCCTCCGGCATGAAGGTCCGGCTCGGCTTCTCCGTGATCACGACACTGGACGAGCCGATCGTCCTGGTGGACGAGGTGCTGGCGGTCGGCGACCGGGCGTTCCGCGAGAAGTGCTACCTGCGCATGCAGGACCTGCTCGCAGGTGGGCGGACGCTGTTCCTGGTGTCCCACAACGAGGGTGACCTCAAGCGGTTCTGCACCCGTGGCCTGTACCTGCAGGGCGGTTCGCTGGTCGCGGACGCCCCCATCGAGGAGTCGCTGGCGCGCTACCGGGCCGACACCGAGGCGCGGCGGGCTCAGTACCGGTGAGGTGCACGTGACCGGGCCGCTCCTCGTCGGCCCGGTGGACGACCTCGCGACGGGGCTGGCGGGGCTCGCGGGCTCGGTCCGCGCCGGGACCGGGCCGCTGCTGCTGGTCGCCGCCGACCTGCACGTCCATCCCGAGGCCCTCGCCGACCTGGCGGACGACCCGCGGCCCGGGACCGCGGTGCTCGCCAGCGCCACTCCGGGACTCGACGGCCACGACCTGCGTACCCGCGCGGGCCAGGTGGTCGCCGTCGCGACAGAGGTGCACCGGCTCGGGTCGGCCGACTCGAGCTTCGTCGGCGCGCTGCGTATCGGCGCGGCCGACCGCGACGCCGCGGCGTCGGTCGCGGACGAGCTCGCCGCGCTCGCGCGCCACCACGGCTGGGCCGGCGACCCGCTGGGCTACCTCGTGCTCGGGCTGGTGCGCTCCGGGGTCCGGGTGGGCGCCATCCCGCTCGACCCCTGGCCCTGGGCCCGGGGCGACGGCCCCGCGGGGCAGGCGGTCCAGCGCGAGCTCGAGGGCATGGACGCCCGGGCCGTGCACGCGACCCGGTTCCGCCGCGCGGCCAAGACCGAGGACGCGTTCGTCGCGACCTTCGTGCACCGGCCGGTGGCCCGGCGCCTGACACCCCTCGCGCTGCGGCTGGGACTGACCCCGAACCAGGTCACCGGCTTCTCGGTGCTGCTGGGGCTGGGCGCCGCCGGTGCGTTCGCCGGGGGCCGCTGGTGGTCTCTCGTCCTGGGTGCAGTGCTGCTGCAGCTCTCGCTGGTGGTCGACTGTGTCGACGGCGATGTCGCGCGGTTCCGGAGGATGTTCTCCCCGGTGGGCGCCTGGCTGGACGCGTCCACCGACCGGCTGAAGGAGTTCGCCTGCTACGGCGGCCTGGCCTGGGGTGCAGACGCCGGTCGCACCGGCTGGGTGCTGGCAGCCGCGATGCTCACCCTGCAGACCGCACGACACTCGCTCGACTACACGTTCACCGCCGTCAAGGAGCTGCGCGAGGCCCCGCCGGTGGCGGCATCGCTCGCGGCCCCGGACGACCCGGGCGCAACCGTCGGCGCCGGTGACGCCACCCCGTCGTCGCGAGCGGTGGCGCTCAGCCGGCGGGCGTCGGCGGGCCGGCCGGCGGTGGTCTGGCTCAAGAAGGTGCTGCACCTCGGCATCGGCGAGCGCTGGACGGTCCTGTCCCTCTTCGCCCTGGCGCAGCTGCCCGCCGTGGGGCTGGCCGTGCTGCTCGTCCTCGGTCTCGGGTCGTTGCTGTACGTCGGTGCCGGCCGGACCCTGCGGGCCCGGGCCTGGCCGGCCGGGCCGGTCCCGCCGCGGGAGCACGAGATCGTCACCGCCCAGGTCGACGGCGCCCCGCTGGTGCCGGCTCGGCTGGCCGGGCGGGTGGCCGGCAGCCCGACCGGCAGTCAGCGCTTCCTCTGGGCCCGCCCCGCCCTGCTGCGGGTCGGCGAGTACTCCGTCGTGCTCGCCCTGACCGGGCGGCTCCCGGGCCCCGGGGCCGGCGCCGCCGTCTTCGCGCTGCTCCTCGTGGTCGCCTCGCACCACTACGACGACCTCTACCGGGTGCTGCAGGGCCTCCGGCCGCCTGGTCGCGTCTCCCGGGCGCTCGGGCTGGGGGTGCCCGGCCGGCTGCTGGTCGTGGCCGCCCTGGCGCTGGTCGGCGGGGCGGCCGGCGAGGGGGGCGTGTGGCTGCTCGCGGCCGGGCTCGGCATCCTCTTCCTCGGGGTCGAGCCCGCCCGGCTGATGGGCGAGGTCCGGTCCCGCCCCGACCGGCACGACCCGAGCACGCTGTCCGAAGGAGCCGTGGGTGCCTGAGCGTCCGACCATCGCCGAGCTGCGGGCGGTGACCCAGCCGGAGTCGGTGACCGGTCGCCGCAACGCCGAGCACTGGACGGGCGACCTCTACCAGCGCCGGCTCTCGCCGTACCTCACCCGGGTGCTCGTCGGGACGGCGATCACGGCCAACGGGGTGACCGTCCTCATGATCGTCACCGGCGCGGCAGCCGGTGCGGCCCTGCTGCTGCCCGGCCTGCTCGGGGCGGTCCTGGCCGCCCTGCTGGGCCAGCTGCAGATGCTCTGGGACTGCTGCGACGGCGAGGTGGCCCGCTGGCGGAAGACGTTCTCGCCGACGGGGTTCTTCCTGGACAAGCTCGGGCACACGGTCGCCGAGACCGCCGTGCCGCTCGCGCTCGGCGTCCGCGCCGACGGCGGGTTCGACTCGCTGGGCGGCTGGACCACGCTCGGTGCCGTCCTCGCCGTCCTGGTGCTCGTCAACAAGTCGCTCAACGACGCCGTGCACGTGGCCCGCGCCGCCAACGGGCTGCCCCGGCTCCAGGACCGCGAGGACGAGGCGGCCTCCCGTGTCTCCTCCGTGCGACGGCTCCGCTCGCTCGCGCGGTTCGTGCCGTTCCACCGCGTCTTCCACTCGATCGAGATGACCTTGCTCGCGCTGGTCGCCGGGGTCGTCGACGCGGCGACAGGCGGTGGGCTGGACGCCACCCGCGTCCTGGTGGGCGTCCTCGTGCCGGTGGCCCTGGTCACGGTGGCCGGCCACCTGGCCGCCATCCTGACCTCCAGCCGGCTGCGATGAGCCTGCCGACCGTCGGCGCCGTCGTGCTGAGCATGGGCACCCGGCCGGTGGACTTCCCGCGAGCGCTGGAGTCGCTGCTCGCGCAGCAGGGCGTCGACCTCGATGTCGTCGTCGTCGGCAACGGCTGGGAACCGGTGGGTCTCCCGGCCGGCGTGCGTACGGTGCACCTGCCGGAGAACGTCGGCATCCCGGAGGGCCGCAACGTCGGGGCCGCCGAGGCCCGGGGCGAGGTGTTGTTCTTCTACGACGACGACGCCTACCTCCCCACCGACGACGTGCTGGCGCGGCTGTGCGACGTGCTCGCCCGGGACGAGACGATCGCCGTCGCCCAGCCACGCCCGCTGGACCCCGAGGGCAAGCCGTCGCCGAGGCGGTGGGTGCCGCGACCCGGCGGCCGGGACCCGCTGCGTGCGGGGGAGGTCGGCTGGTTCTGGGAGGGCACGTTCGTCATCCGGCGGGCCGCCTTCGAGCGGGTCGGCGGCTGGCCCGGGCACTTCTTCTACGGTCACGAGAGCATCGACCTGGTCTGGCGGCTGTACGACGCGGGGTACGTCGTCCGGTACGAGCCGGACGTGGTCATGAACCACCCGGCCACCTCACCCGCGCGGCACGACGTGTACTACCGCAACAACGCCCGCAACCGGGTCTGGGTCGCCCGGCGGAACCTTCCGTGGCCCCTGCTCGTGGTCTATCTCGCCGTCTGGACCGCGATCACCGTGCTGCGGGTCAGGTCACCCCGGCTGCTGGCCGTCTGGTTCTCGGGCTTCCGCGAGGGCTGGGGACCGGGGGCCGGTCCACGGCGACCGATCCGCTGGCGGACCGTCTGGCGCCTCACCCGCGCCGGCCGACCGCCCGTCATCTGAGCAGGACCCGGGACCTAGAGTGGGACGCCGCCACCGGCCCGCGGACGAGGGAGGAGAGCTCGTGGACGCCCCGGACGTGTCGGTGGTCGTCATCTGCTTCAACGACCGCGCGAACCTGCCCCGTGCCGTGCGCTCGGCCCTGGGCCAGACGCTGCGCAACCTCGAGGTGCTGGTCGTGGACGACGCCTCGACGGACGGCTCCGCCGACGTCGCCGACGAGCTGGCGCGCACCGACGACCGGGTGACGGTGGTCCGGCTCCCCGAGAACAGCGGCGGCTGCAGCCGACCGCGCAACACCGGCATCGACCGGGCCCGCGGTCGCTACGTGATGTTCCTCGACAGCGACGACTACTACGAGCGGCACGCCTGCAAGAACCTGCTGCTCGCCGCCGAGCGGACCGGCGCGGAGGTCGCCGCCGGCCGGGTGGTCCGGGAGAACCTCACCCGCGGCCGGCGCACCGACTGGGCCAAGGACCTGTACTCCGGCCGCGCGTTCTACCGCGGCGTGCGCGACAACCCACACCTGTTCTTCGACCCGCTCTCGACCAACAAGATCTACCGCCGGGACTTCCTGGACCGCCACCGGATCCGGTTCCCCGAGGGCGTGCACTACGAGGACTCGATGTTCTCCACCGAGGTCTACTGCCAGGCCGAGGGCATCGCGATCATCCCGAACGACGTCTACTACTGGCGCGTGGTCGAGGACGCCGAGGAGGCGTCGATCACCCAGCGCCGGCACGAGTTCGAGAACTTCCGCGACCGGATCGCCGTGCACCGGATGATGGACGAGTACCTGCGTGCGCACGGGGCCGGGGACCTCAAGCCGTTCAAGGACTTCAAGTTCGTGCGGCACGACCTCAAGCTCTACCTCACCGACCTCGCCTACCGGGACGAGGACTACCAGCAGAAGTTCATCCGGTTGGCCGCCGAGTACCTCGACACGGTCAGCGACAAGACGCTCGCGCTGGCCTACCCGCTGGAGCGGATCTGCGTCCACATGATTCGGCGGCTCGACATCGAGGAGACGCTGCGCACCGTCGACTACCTGCGCTACGGCTTCAAGCTCTCCACCGACCTCGTGCAGCGCGACGGCCGGGTCTACTGGTCGGCGAAGTACCTCGACACGGCTGAGGACCGGGCGGTCATGGACGTCACCGAGATGGGCTTCCACCGGCTGCCGTTCTCGCGGCTGAACTTCCACAACCAGGTGACCGCGGCCGCGGTCGAGGGCAGCCGGCTGGACATCGAGGGTGAGGTCGTCAACCAGCTCGGCCGGCTGGGCGCGGGGGAGGGTCTGCGGCTCGCCGTCTCCCTCCGCAACCGGGGCAGCGCCCGGCGGCGTACCCATCCGGTGACCGACTGGACCCTGGACGGGTCGCGGCTGCGCTACCGGACCGTGATCGACCTGTCCCGAGCACTCGGGCCGCTCGACCAGCGCGAGCCGCTGTGGGACCTCCGGCTCGAGATCACCAAGGACGGCGAGACCAGCATCACGACCTTCGCCGTCGACCCCACCCTGGTCACTGGCGCGCCGATCCGGGTGCGTGCCCGGCTGGGCGGCGTCGGCGTCGGCTGGGTGCAGCCGTTCGTCACCAGCAAGCTCAACCTGTCGTTCCAGCAGGCCCCGGACAACGTCAGCTCGGTCGCAGCGGCGCGCTCGAGCCGGGCGGTCGGCCGGGCCCTGCACGGGGTCCGCTGGCGGTCGAGCCGGGCGGTCGGGAACAACACCGCGCTCAAGGCGCTCGCCTACAAGGTCCTGAGGCGACTGCCTGTGGTTCCCGGGCTGGTCGTCTTCGAGTCGCACATGGGTGGGCAGTACTCCGACAGCCCGCGCTACATCTACGAAGCGGCTGTCGAGGCAGGGCTGGACCGCCTCGGTCTCCGGCCCGTCTGGTCCTACGCCAGGCGACCGGACGGGTTCCCCACCGACTGCCGGCTGGTGCGGCGCGAGAGCTGGCGCTACGTCCACGACATGGCGCGCGCCGAGCTGTGGGTCGACAACCAGGGATTCCCACGTGCGTACACCCGACGGCCCGAGACGACCTACGTCCAGACCTGGCACGGCACGCCGCTGAAGCGGATGGGTTTCGACTCACCCGCGCTGGAGCGCGCCAGCGCCGCCACCCGCCGGACGCACAAGGCCATGATGAAGCGCTGGAGCGCCCTTCTGGTGCCCAGCGAGTACTTCGTCGAGACCTTCGTGCAGTCCTACGGGTACCAGGGCGCCCTCGTGCGGGCCGGGCTGCCGCGCAACGACCTGCTGGTGCGAGGGGTGGACCAGGAGTGGGTCGACGCCAAGAAGCGTGAGCTCGGGCTGCCCACCGACCGTCGCCTGGTGCTGTACTGCCCGACCTTCCGCGACCGGGCCCGACGGCTCGAGACGCCGTACGACCTGCCGATCGACCTGGAGCAGGCGCGCCGCCTGATCGGGGACGACGTCCACCTGTTGCTCCGCACGCACTACCTGGACTCGTACAAGCTCTCGAACCGGTTCGCGCCGTTCGCTGCGGACGTCTCCAAGCACCACGACGTGACCGAGCTGATGCTCATCGCCGACGTGCTGGTGACCGACTACTCCTCGGTGATGTTCGACTTCGCCAACACCGGCAAGCCGATGGTGTTCTACACCTACGACTACGAGGACTACGTGCGGGACGAGCGCGGCACCTACCTCGATCTGACGGAGATCGCACCCGGACCGATGGTGGAGACGACCGAGACGCTCGTTGCCGCCCTGCGCAGCGTCGACGAGGATGTCGAGAAGTACAGGGAGCGGTACAGCGCGTTCCGGCAGCGCTTCTGCGAGTACGAGACCGGCCATGCCGCTGAGCACGTCGTCGAGCAGTTCTTCCAACGGGGCCGCGGGTGAGCCGTACCGACCGGCCGCGCGACATCTTCCTCGTGGCCAACAACATCGAGGAGCTCGGCGGCGTCCAGCGCGTCACGCACAACCTCGCCACGATGCTGCACGAGCGGGGCCACCGGGTGACCGTTGTCGGCATCCAGCACGCCACCGAGGCGCACGACTACGGTGACCGGCCCTACCGCTGGCTGACGCTCAATGAGGAGAGGGAGCCGCCGCCGCCGAAGAAGGTGGCCGGCGCGCTCCGGCGGCTCGACCCGCGGGTCCGGGCTGCCCAGCGGGCGCACGACGAGGCTCGCCGCGCCGCGGTGGACCGGCTGTCCGCGGTGTTCGCCGGGGCCGAGGAGGGCGTGGTCGTCTGCATGCAGATCTGGTCGATGAACTGGGTCGGCCCGGCTGCGACCGACCACCTCCACGTCATCGGCATGAGCCACGAGTCGTTCGACGCGACCCTCGGCTCGACCCGCTGGGAGCGGGTGCAGCAGTGGTACCGCGACGTCGACCTGCTCCTGCTGCTCACCGAGCACGACGCGGCCCGGTTCGAGCTCGAGGGGTTCAACAACGTCGGGGTGATGCACAACTCGCTGTCGTTCTACCCGGAGAAGGGCAGCGACCTCACCGCGCCGGTCGTCGTGGCGGCCGGCCGGCTGGCGCCGGAGAAGGGCTACGACCGGCTGGTCGAGGCCTTCGCCCGGGTCGCGGACCGGCACCCGGGCTGGCTGCTGCGCATCTACGGGACCGGACCCCTGCAGGCGGCGCTGCAGAAGCAGGTCGCCGCCTCCGGGCTGTCCGGCCGGGTCGAGCTGCCCGGGCTGGCCGACGACATCGAGCAGGCGCTGCTCGACTCGTCGGTCTTCGCCCTGTCCTCGATCCACGAGGGGCTGCCGATGGCGCTCGCGGAGGGGATGGCCTGCGGCCTGGCCTGCGTCGCCTTCGACTGCGCCCCCGGCGTACGGGAGATGGTGACCGACGGCGTCGACGGCATCGTCGTGCCCCCGCGCAACGTCGAGGCCCTGGCCGCCGGTCTGGACCGGCTGATGGGCGACGAGGCGGTGCGTCGGTCCTACGGCGAGGCCGCCCGTCGGAGCATCACCCGGTTCGCCCCGGACGAGGTACTGGCCCAGTGGGAGGCCGTCTTCGCCCTCGTCGAGCGGTGAGGACCTGCCCCCCTTCCGGCGAGGTGGAATCGGCGGCACGCTACGCCGGGCCGAGCTGCCGTCGAGTCAACAGAGGCACATATGCGTGGGCTCGCCGGACTAGTCTTGACGTCAGCGAGTCGCCCCCGCGGAGCGCCAGTGACCAGGGAGGTCACCATGCCGGCAGCCCATAGGCCTGAGGAAGGTCAACCGCCCGCGTCCGAGCTGTTCCGCGCATCTGAGTTGGACCATCACTCAGAGGTGGTGATGGAGGTGCGCGACGTCACGAAGCCGAGGCAGTACGGGTTTCCGATGCCGACGGGGACCGACACGGCGTGGAGGATCGTGTTCCCGATCACCTATGACCGCGTGCTGGACCAGTTGGAAGGCATCGAGAGCGGCGAGGACGAATAGCCCGTGAAGGTCGCGTCGCTAGGCATCGTGCGCTCCGCTCCCGTGACCGCAAGGACGGTTGAACCGGTATCGGCGCCCAGACGACCAACACGGCGACCACGCCCGTCACCGTCACCGTAAGTGTGCAGTTTCACGAGGGTGGCACCGGCCAGTTGCACGGCGCCACGGCCGTTGCTCGGTGCCAGGAGTTGCCTCCGGTCGCCAGTTGCACAGCGCCAGGCAGTTCGTCAGTGCCAAGTCCAGCGCCTGCCTCAGACGGTCCCCAGACGCCGGCAGCCGCCTCACCTGGGAGCGCACCGGACCGCTCCCTCGAAGCGATGTCTGCCTGGCGCGTCGTGGCGGGCTCCCTCTCCTCGTTGAGCGTCAGCCAGCGGTAGGGCCGGTCACCGTAGTCGTGCGCGTCGGTGGCGTGCTGGATGCCGACGCACGAAGCCGCTCGACTCGTCGGTCTTCGCCCTGTCCTCGATCCACGAGGGGCTGCCGATGGCGCTCGCGGAGGGGATGGCCTGCGGCCTGGCCCGCGTCGCCTTCGACTGCGCCCCCGGCGTCCGGGAGATGGTGACCGACGGCGTCGACGGCGTCGTCGTGCCCCCGCGCAACGTCGAGGCGCTGGCCGCCGGTCTGGACCGGCTGATGGGCGACGAGACGCTGCGTCGGTCCTACGGCGAGGCCGCCCGACGGAGCATCACCAGGTTCGCCCCGGACGAGGTGCTGGCCCAGTGGGAGGCCGTCTTCGCCCTCGTCGAACGCTGAGGACAGGGCCCTACGGTGAGCGTGAGATGACCGCCACGATAGGCCGCATGAGTGTCGGCCGCTCGACGTGATCGCAGTCAGGACGTCGGTGGAAGACGCCCAAGGCGTGGCCCCTGATCGACCGCGTCGAAGCCGCGCTCGTGGAAGAGATCGAGCAGATCTGCTCGGTCCTCGGCGGCCAGGTCGCGGTCCCGGGCCGACCACTCGCGGTCGGTCGCGCCGTCGCCAGGTCCGATCATCACCCGGGTGTCGGCGGCGCGGTCCCGCCGCGCCGCGGCCTGGTCCCGGAGGTCACCACGGGTCAGCACGGCCTCCACGCGCTCGTCGCGCCCCAGCTCTCCGACCACGTCCACATCCGAGGCCACGTGCAGCTCGACCGGATCCGGGCTCGGGTCAGGGGCGTCGGCGGCGTCAGTGCCCTCGGCGGCGTCAGTGCCCGGCGCCGACGGGGTAGGGGCCTGGTCAGCCATGGTCAGACCTCCAGCGCTGGAGTAGCACTTCGAAGGCCAGGGTCTGGGGCAACCGGGGTGCTGGGAACGTGCTCGTCCAACGTACTACGCGCGAAGTTCCAGGGGAGCCGGGATGGCGATTCCTCGAGCGGGGCAGATGATCTCGGAGCCGAGCATCCCTGTTCTGGCCCTGACCCCCGGAGCGCGGTCATCGGTGTACGCCTGTGCGGGCGCACCTCTCGACCGGCGTCGCGAATGCCACGGGTTGCGGGAGACGCGCCTGCACACCGCGGCTGGGGGCGAGCCCGGGGGTCGGCATCACGGTCGGACCGCCAAGGAAGTTGGCTTCGGTGGCATTCGGGCGTAGCGTCCCATTTGGCGCCTCCCCAGACCCGGCAGCGCTGGCTCGACACTGCGGCCGCAGCTGACCCTGGTGGTTCGTCCGGTGGGTCGGGACGACCGAAGGTTGCGAGCAGCATGGCGCGATTTCCGAGGCAGCCCGACCGCCCCGTCGTCCGGTCTTCGGTTCGAGATGTCTGGACTTCCGGACGGCCGGGCCTCGCGCTGCCAGAGACCCTCGGGCGCCTGGTCCGAGCACGCGCGGTGGGTCCTGTCGTGGTCCTTGACGCAGCCGGCCGTCTCGGTGACGTCGTGGACGATCTGGACCACGCTGCCCAGCTCGCGCTGGCGGAGGGACCGCGCGGCGTGGTCTGCGACCTTTCCAAGGTGGACGAGACCGGCGACCCGGTCGCGCTCCGGGGTCTCGCGTTGAGCGGTCGGCACCCTCGGGACTGGCCCGGTGTCCCGCTGGCCGTCGCCGGCCTCGGCCGGCGAGTCGGGGACGCGCTGTGCCTGGAACCCATGGGTGGGCACCTCATGGTGACTACGACCCCGCGGCAGGCGCTGTCCATGGTCCTGCAGGCCGGCCTGCCGGGCGTCCAGTCGCTGCGGCTCACGCCGCACCCGACTGCACCGCGAGCCTCCCGCGACTTCGTCCGCCGAACCCTTCTGGAATGGAGGCTGAGCCAACACATCGACTCGGCCTGCCTGGTTGTCAGCGAACTGGTCACCAACGCGATGATCCACGCCGGCAGCGCTATCGATGCGACCGTTTCCGAGCACCGACGGGCCATCCGCATCGCCGTCCGGGACCGCAGTCCGGAACTTCCGGTCGAGCAGCCGGGAGCCTGGGGCGAGCACGGGCGGGGGCTGACGATCGTGGCGGGCCTGTCCAGCGCGTGGGGCATGCTCCCCGACAGCGTCGGCGGCAAGGTCGTCTGGGCGGTGCTCAACGCCTCCCCCGAGACAGCCCAGATCACCAGCCGGCAACGCAATGTCCCCGCGTTCCGTCGTGAGCGGGAACTTCACCGATGAGCGACTCGCCGTGGCTGGCTGCCCAGGTGAAGGCTGCGGTGTCGGCCGAGCTGAACAGCCCGATCGCCGGCGGGCTCATCGCCGACGTTGTCCGTGGTGTCCTCGACGAGCACCGACAGGACGCGCTGCTAGCCCCCGAACCGCTGATTCTCGAGTCCCGGCACCGTCCAGACCGCATCGAGCGAGCTCGATCAGACGACACGTCGAAGGAACGGCTGTGAAGAACAGTCGATGACCTACGTGGTGCGACCGACCACAGCGGTGTGCCGCCGATCAAGCGGGATAGCGGCCAGTCACGCCCTTAGGGAGCGGACTCACACCACTCGGTGGGACGCACCCCTCCCGCTCGGCCCTGTCGCACCTGCGGCAGAGCTCATTCCTGGCTGGCAGACGCACGCAGGACGCCGTGGCCCATGACCCACTCAACCGCGGTCTCGCCGCCGGGCCGGTATGCGGGAGCCCTTCGCCACACGCTCACGAAGATCTCGTGAACGGCACCCTCGACGTCCTTGTCCGGCAGGTCCAGTGCCGTTCTCGCCCACACCACCGAGTAGAAGATGTCCACGACGGACTCGAATGCAGCTACATCACCCTCGCCGCACCGAAGCAGCAGGTCCGAGATCAGTCCGTTCCTGCACGCCGAGAAGCGGGTCGAAGGGCTGTCGACCAGGCTCCACCGCAGCGCCAGCGCGTCGTGCCCGGTGACGGCGAGTGGCCGCATGTCGTGTCCGGTCTCGGCGTCAGGGGCGGAAGAAGGCGACATCAGACCTCCGGCAAAGGGCACGATGACCGGGTCCGGGGTCCGAGCCGAGGATGATCGACTCCGCCTGCATCTGCCCGGTTGTATCGGAGTCAATCCGGCACGCGTGCGGTTCTTACGCGCACCGGCTGCTCGGACCGCACACACCGGCTAGTCCGTCTCACCACCCGTGAGGGGGGCTCCGTCGTCCGGTGCCGGTGCGGTCCCGCGGGCGATCTCGACGATGCTGCTCTCGTTGGAGTCGCCCAGACCCGCGGCGACCAGCCGGTCCAGCCCTTCCAGCGCGACCCGGCCGAACGGTGCCGCGACGCCGAGCCGCTCGGCCAACCGCACGCCGTACGCCGCGTCCTTGCGGCGCAGCCGGCCGGAGAAGACGACGTCCTCGTGCTCACCGCTGGCCATCCGGGCGGTGTTGCGCACGACCTGCGGGCTCGCCGCCTGACCCGAGGCGAGGGCGGCCGCCACCTGGTCGAGGTCGAGCCCGGCCCGCTCGGCGAGCGCCATGCCCTCCGCGGCTCCGGCGATCTGCACGGCGCCCATCAGGTTGACGATCAGCTTGTACGCCGTTCCGGCGCCGACGGGGCCGAAGTGCAGCCGCTCGTCCGACAGCGGCGTCAGCACCGGAGCCGCCGCGCGCAGGTCCGCGACGTCGGCGCCCACGAGCAAGGTCAAGGCACCCGCGGCAGCGGCGTCCGGGAGGCCGGTCACCGGGCAGTCGAGGTAGCGCAGCCCTCGGTCCCGTGCGGTGTCGGCGAGCTCGAGGACCCAGTCCAGGGACAGGGTCGAGCACTCCACGGCGAGCGTGCCGGGAGCCGGGTCTGCGGCGAGGACACCGTCCGGTGCGGTCCAGACCCGGCGGGAGGCGTCGTCGTCGCTGACCATCACGACGACGGCCTCGGCGTCGCGTGCGGCCTCGGCCGGCGACGCGGCCCAGCGGGCGCCGCGCCCCAGCAGCGCGGCCGCCTTGTCCGGGGTGCGGTTGTGGACGGTGAGCTGGTGGCCGGCGTCGAGCAGGCGACCGGCCATGCCCCGGCCCATCCGGCCGAGCCCGACGAAGGCGACCCGCGACACGGTCAGCCGGTGGGGGTCGTGGGGGCGTAGAGGCGGAGCTGGAACTCCTTGAGCACGAGCCGCCAGCCGTCGGACTCCTGCGGCCGCTTCTTCGACAGCCCCGGTGTCCAGATCAGGTAGGTGCCGGGGTCACCGGGCGACTCGGGGGGCTGGGGGAGGGCGTGCGGCACCTTCTCGACATCCGCGCGGACGACGAGGTCGCCGCCGACCGGCTCCCGGCTGTAGATGCCCAGGACCAGTGCGTCCCGGTCGTCGGTGATGATCGTGTCGATGGCGGCGTCGTTCTCGTCCAGGTAGGCGCGCATCGTGTTCCAGCCGGCGTCGCGCGGGTTGCGCTCGATCACCTTGACGACGGGGAGGACGGCTGCTGCGAGGCCGAGTGCGACGACGGCGGCGGTCAACGTCCGGCCCACCCAGCGGCGGCCCGGCGGCAGCCAGCCGCGCACCTGCGCCAGGACCCAGGCGACGAACCCGGCGGCGCCGAGCACGAGCGCCGGCAGCACCGGGATCCAGTAGCGCATCAGCGAGGCGTTGATCCGGATGAAGCCCGGGTCGAGCAGCCCCGACACCAGGGTCAGCGGCAGCCAGATCACGACGAACCAGGCCAGCAGCAGCACGTGCGGCTTGCGCCGGACGACGACGGCTCCGACGACGGTGAGCAGCAGGGTCGTGAGCACCGCGACGGTGCCGGGGTACACCTCCACGATCCGCGGGAAGCGCAGCAGTGCATCGACCCGGGTGAGCGGTGCCAGCGGGGCGCTGCCGTGCTCGCTGTCGATCTTGAGCCGGGCGAGCGGGTCGCCGTGCGCCCACTGCGCCAGCACCAGCTCGAGGGCGAGGCAGCCCAGCATGGGCACCGCGACCTGCATCCAGCGTCGCCACGGCAGCCGCCACGCGATCAGGGCGCCGAGAAGCAGCGGGTAGAAGAAGACCGACAGCTCCCGGACCAGGTAGGCCCAGCCGAAGCAGAAGCCGGCCGCGTAGAACCACCAGGTCGGTGCCGCGGTCCCAGGACGCAGCGGCGCTCCGTCGGGGCCGCGGCGCTGAGCGGCGCCGATGAGCAGGGCGAAGCCCAGCGTGATGAACGCGGTGGAGGGGATGTCGGGCAGCAGCTGCCAGCTGGTCATCCGCTCGCTGCCGGCCTTGATGATCGTGTCGACGAGCACCGGGTGGATGACGATCAGCAGGGTGGCTGCCGCCGCGGTCCACCGGTCGAAGAGCACGGTCCCGAGGGCGAAGACCGACACCACGAGCAGGATGCCGGTGAGGAACGGCCAGGCGTAGTAGGCCCACTGGCCGTAGCCGAACACCTCGAGGAAGCCCCGGACCGGGATGATGTTGCCGATCCGCAGCGAGTGGTGGTCCAGCGGGACGTCCGGGAAGTCCCGGGCGCGCTGGAGGACGAAGATGCCGTCGTTCCAGCGCGGGTACGGCCGCACCTGGAAGGTCACCGCGAGGTGCAGGGCGACCAGCGCCGCGGCGATCGCCCAGCTGGGCAGCCGGGGCAGGGCGGTCCGCTGCGGCGCCGGGTGCGCCGGTGCAGCAGCCGTCACGGGCGGGACTTCACTGGGCCATGACGGCCGGCTCGGCCGGCACCGTCAGGTCGGTGCCGGTCGCCGCACGGACGTCGTCGACCGTCACGCCGGGCGCCAGCTCGCGCAGCACCAGTCCGTCGGGAGTCACGTCGACCACGGCGAGGTCGGTGATGATCCGGTCGACCACGCCCCGACCGGTGTACGGCAGCGAGCACTCGTCGACGATCTTGTGGGTGCCGTCCTTGGCCACGTGCTCCATGACGACGACGACCCGCTTCGCGCCGTGGACCAGGTCCATGGCGCCGCCCATCCCCTTGACCATCTTCCCCGGGATCATCCAGTTGGCCAGGTCGCCGCCCGCGGACACCTGCATCGCGCCGAGGATCGCGGCGTCGATGTGGCCGCCGCGGATCATGCCGAACGACGTCGCGGAGTCGAAGAACGAGGCGCCGGGCAGCAGGGTGACGGTCTCCTTGCCGGCGTTGATGAGGTCGGCGTCCTCCTCGCCCTCGACCGGGTAGGGCCCGACGCCCAGGATGCCGTTCTCGCTCTGGAGGGTGACGTGCACGCCCTCGGGCAGGTAGTTCGGCACGAGGGTCGGCAGCCCGATGCCGAGGTTGACGTACTGGCCGTCCTCGAGCTCCAGGGCGGCCCGGGCCGCCATCTGCTCACGAGTGAGTGCCATCAGTGCTCCTGCTCGGTGCGGGGACGCGTGGTGCGCCGTTCGATGCGCTTCTCGACGTCGGCACCGACGTCGACGACCCGCTGCACGTACACGCCGGGGACGTGCACGTCCTCCGGCCGGATCTCGCCGATGTCGACCAGGTTCTCCACCTGGGCGACCGTGACCCGGCCGGCGGTGGCGCACAGCGGGTTGAAGTTGCGGGCGCTCTCCCGGAAGACGAGGTTGCCCGACCGGTCGCCCTTCCAGGCGTGCACCAGGGCGAAGTCGGTGACGATCGACTCCTCGAGGACGTAGGTCTTGCGCTCACCGCCGAGGTCGAACTCGCGGGTCTCCTTGGCGGGCGAGGACAGGGTGACCGAGCCGTCCGGCGCGTAGCGCCACGGCAGGCCGCCCTCGGCGACCTGGGTGCCGACACCGGTCACGGTGAAGAACGCCGGGATGCCGGCGCCGCCGGCCCGCAACCGCTCGGCCAGCGTGCCCTGCGGGGTCAGCTCCACCTCCAGCTCGCCGGAGAGGAACTGCCGCGCGAACTCCTTGTTCTCGCCGACGTAGGACGCGATGACCCGCGAGATGCGGTGGTCCCGCAGCAGGACGCCGAGCCCCCAGTCGTCGACCCCGCAGTTGTTCGACACGACCTGCAGGTCGGCGACACCGGCGTCGTGGACGGCGGCGATCAGGACGTTGGGGATCCCGCAGAGGCCGAAGCCGCCGACAGCGAGGGTGCTGCCGGACGTGATGTCGGCGACTGCCTGGGCGGGGGAGTCGGAGACCTTGTCGTGGGGCACCCGGCGACTCTAGCCAACCGACCCGAACGCGTTACGAGCAGATGTTCTGGTCGGCCGAGCGGGTCGTCAGGGTCTCCGTGGGCGCCGGGCTGCTGGTGGAGCCGGCGACCGAGACCGGGACGACCGTGGGGGAGTCGGCGCCGACCACCACGGTCAGGGTGCTGCTCAGGCTGATGTCCTCCTGCACCTCGGAACCGGGTATCGACGCGCCCAGCGTGCGGCCGGACTCGTCGTAGGCCGGGTCGTGCAGGACGGTGGTGGTGGCATAGGTGCGGTCGGCGTTGCCGACCCCGACCACGTTGAACCCCTGCGCGGTGAGCTGCTCGGCGAGGTCGCTGGCCGCGCCGGGGACGCCCGATCCGTTGAGGACGGTGACGTTGACCCGCTCCGGGGGAGTGACCAGCGGGGGTCCGCTGGGGGAGGCGGTGGCGGCCGGGCTGCCGGTCGGCTGCGGGCCCTTGCCCGGCAGCGGCTGGTCGAAGCGCAGCGCCCGCCAGACCGTGGCCGCGGACTTCTTCAGCTGCACCCGGTTGGGGTCCTGGACCCAGGGCTCGTTGGGGATGGTGAGGAAGGTGACGTCCTTGGTCGGCAGCCCCTTGACGTCGCGGGCCAGCCCGACCATGGCGCTCAGGCCGTCGAAGTCGGTGGTGAGCGACTTGGTTGCCGCCGCGAGGAAGCTGTACAGACGGGTGGGCTGCAGCAGCAGGCCCTTGCTCTTGACCTTGGAGACCATCGACCCGACGAACGCCTGCTGCCGGTCGATGCGCGACAGGTCCGACCCGTTGCCGAGGGCGTGCCGGGTGCGCACGTAGGCCAGCGCCTGCCGGCCCTTGACCGTGTGGGTGCCGGCGGCCAGCTGCAGGTGCGACTGCGGGTCGTCGACGGCGTACGGCAGGCAGACCTTCACCCCGCCCAGAGCGTCCACCATGTCCTTGAAGCCGGTGAAGTCGACCACGACGTAGTGGTCGATGCGGATCTTCGTGAGCTTCTCGACCGTGGCGATCGTGCAGGCCGGACCACCCTCGGAGAACGCCGAGTTGAACATCGCGAGGGTCTGCGCCGGCACGACCGAGCCGTCCTCGCGGGTGCACTCGGGCATCGGGACCATCGTGTCGCGCGGGATGCTCACGGCCGTGGCCGACTGCCGGTCCGCCGCGAGGTGGACGAGGATCGTCGTGTCCGAGCGCTGGCCCTCGACGTTGAGCGCGTTCTTGCCCTTGCGCTTGTCCGAGCCCATCACGAGGATGTTCTGCGCCTTGGGGTCCTCGGCGACCTTGGCCGGCCGGGCCCGCTGGTCGAGGAGCTTGCTGACGTCGACCCGGTTGATGTTGCCGTCCAGCCGCTGGTAGGCGACGAAGGCGGTGACCGAGCCTGCGACGAGGACGACCGCGACCGTGGTGACCAGCGCCGTCAGGGCGCGACGCCAGCCGGACCGCGGGGCGGCGTGGCGGGCGCGCGGCGCATGACGCCGGCGGGCGGGGTGGGCCACAGAGATCCTTGGTCGTCGGGCGCAGGCACTGCGCGGGCGAGCGGCAGCCCGACCACCGAGGCGGCGGCCGGGTGAACGGCGGATGACCGATCAGTCTACGGGACGCCTCAGGGTGCCCCGAGGTTCCACCCGCCAGGTGAGAACTGCGCCCGGTTCGGACCTCAGGTCTCCCACCAGCCCCACCACCCCCTCCTGGGCCACCCGGCCGGGAACCCGGGCCGGGTCGAGGTGACGGCACAGCACGGCGGTGGTCTCGGTGGCGAGCGGGACCAGGAGGCCGGCCAGGACGGCGTCCGGCGGCCCGCCGGGGACCAGCGGCTCGGTGACCAGCAGGGCCCGGCCGTCGACCGGCCGCTGGGCGCGGGTCAGCTGCACCAGGTCGGCGCCGGTCAGCACCCCGTCCGTGGAGGTGAGGGCCGGACCGGCCGGGTCGGCCGGCCAGGACGGCGTGAAGCGGTCGCCGTGGCCGGCGACCTCCCGGTCGTAGTCCAGGCTGGTCGCGGGCGGCGGTGACGTGTCCCGGCGGGGCAGCCCGAGCGGTCCCAGGCCGAGTGCGACGACCTCACCTGCCGCGCCCGGTGCGGAGGCGTCGTACGACAGGACGTGCACGGCGGCCTCGGCGCCCGGGGGGACCACGTGCAGCCCGAGCGCCCAGCAGGACTGCAGCCAGACCGCGGCCTGCCAGTGGCAGGGCAGGTCCAGGCTGACGGCGTCGCCCGGCCCGACCGCGAGGTCGTCCCGCAGCAGGTTCGCGGTCTTGGCCACCCAGGTGGCGAACGTGGTGACCGACAGCTCGGCGCGCTCGTCGGTGGCGTCGTCGTAGAAGGTCAGCAGCGGGCGGGCGGGGTCGCGCCGCAGCGCGGCGTCCAGGAGGGCGGGGGGGCCGGTGGGGTCAGCGGGCACCGGCCCAGGCTAGGTGCGGCGGTGGATGCGGCCGCCGGGCCGGTCACGGACGGGCAAAATGTCCGGGCCGCACCACGCCGAGAAGGTCAAGACGCGCGCCGTGGACGCCGATCCCAGGGAGACTGGCCGCTGACGTTTGGTCACTTCTGTCCCACCAGTCACACCAGCACCTGGGGTTCTGCATGCGCCGTGCACCGTCCGCCGTCCTGCTCAGCGTCCTGGTCCCGCTGGGACTGGTGGTGCCGGTGGCGAGCGCCCCGCACGCGTCCGCCCACCCGGTGGCGCCGGAGGTGCGCTCCCAGCCGCTGCGCGGGGTGCAGACCACCGGCTCGGCCGCCCTCCGGCCCAGCTCGCGAGCCACCTTCTCGGCCGCCGGCCGGCCCGAGGTGCTGGTGAAGCGGACCCGGCTGGCGTCCTTCGACCTGCTCGGCGTGACCTGGAAGGCCGGGACGGTCGCCGACGTCCGGGTCGCGGCCCGCACCCACGGTGCCCGTGGGTGGACGGCCTGGACGCCGCTGGAGGTCACCGACACCCCCAGCTCGGGGGAGGCCCGCCGCGCCCGGCCGGGCACCGAGCCGCTCTGGGTCGGGGACTCCGACGGCTACCAGGTGCGGGTCGACGTCCGCAGCGGCCGGCTGCCCGCCGGTCTCCGGGTCGACCTGGTCGACCCGGGCCGCTCCGCCGCGGACGGCCAGGTGGGCACCGGGCGCCCGATGCAGGCCGCCGAGGCCGCTACGGCCCAGCCTCCCGTGTACACGCGCGCCCAGTGGGGCGCCGACGAGTCCCTGCGGCGCAACGGCCCGTCGTACACCGGCACTCCGAAGGCCGGCTTCGTCCACCACACCGCCGGCGCCAACGGCTACTCCGAGGCCGATGTGCCCCGGATCATCCGCGGGATCTACGCCTACCACGTCAAGGGCAACGGCTGGTCGGACATCGGCTACAACTTCCTCGTCGACCGGTTCGGCCGGCTCTGGGAAGGCCGGTACGGCGGCATGTCGGCCGACGTCCTGGGTGCGCACACCGGCGGCTTCAACGTCGACAGCTTCGCCGTGTCGGCGATCGGCGACTACCAGAAGGCGGCCGCGCCCGCGACGATGGTCGACTCCATCGCCCGCCTCCTGGCGTGGAAGCTCTCCCTCGCGCACCGCGACCCGAACGGCACCACCGTGCTCACCTCCCAGGGCGGCGGCACGTCGCGCTATCGCGCCGGCACGCGCGTGACGTTCAACGTGATCAGCGGGCACCGGGACGCGGGCAGCACCGAGTGCCCGGGCAAGAACCTCTACGCCCAGCTGCCGCTGATCCGGCAGCTGACCACGCAGTACCTCGGTACCGCCCTGATGGACCCGACGCCGACCCCGGCCAGCGCGACGTACGGACGCGGCGGCTCGATCACCACCACGGCGCGGGTCACCAGCGACCAGTCGTGGACCATGCAGGTGCGCGACGTCTGCCGGGACACCGTCGTCCGGACTCTCGCCGGCACGGCCTCGCCCACCGTCCCGCTGTCCGCGGTGTGGGACCTGCGCGACGACGCCGGCGCACTGGTCAGACCCGGCGCGTACGACGTGACGCTGGCCAGCGCCGACGCCACGTCCGCGGCGCGGCCGTGGACCGGCCAGGTCACCGTCAACGCCCCACGGGCTGCTCCGCCGACGGCTCCGGCGGCCGCAGCACCGGGACGCACGTCGTTCGTGCCGCTCGACCCGGTCAAGCTGTACGACACCCGCGACGACGGGAACATGCCGCTGGGCCGGGGCCGGCTCGACCTCGTCGTCCCGGGTGCCGGCAAGGTCCCGACCGAGGGCGTCGCCGCCGTCGCCCTGAGCATCTCCGCCAGCTGTGCGACCGCGGACACCACCGTCACCGCCTGGTCCGGCGGCGCGAAGCGGAGGACGGCGTCCCCGGCGCTCAACGTCGCCGCCGGCACCACCGCGTCCGCTCTCGCCGTCACCACGCTGGGGGGCAACGGGGTCGTCAGCGTGGGCAGCACCGCCGGAACCACCGAGCTGTCGGTGCACGTCGTCGGCTACTACCCGGTCGCCGGCGGCCAGGTCTTCCGGCCGACCAAGACGCTGCGGCTCTACGACTCGCGGCGTGACCCGGCGGGCGCGCTCGTGCCGGGCAGCCCGCGGACGGTCACCATGCCGGCGCTGTCCGGCATCCCGGCGACGTCGATGACCGGGGCACTGCTCAACGTCACGACGGTGTCCCCGTCAGGCACCGGCACCCTGACCGTGCAGTCGCCGGCGACCAGCCGGGACAACGCGACGCTGGCCTACACACACGGTTCGCTGGTGAAGAGCCGCGCGGTCGCCCGGCTGCAGGACGGGACCTTCACGGTGACCGCGCACACCGCGGCCACCCACGTCGTCGTGGACATGGTCGGCTGGTGGGCCCCCTCCGAGGTGGTCCGCGGCCGGCTGTTCCAGCCCCGGGCCACGACCCGGGTCCTCGACACCCGGAAGGGAGTCGGCGTGCGGGCCGGGAAGGTGCGCCGCGGCGGCGTCGTCACGGTGAAGGTGGCCGGGAAGGGCAAGCCGGCCCCCCGGCGGGCGCGCGCCGTGGTGATCAACCTGACCGCCCGCGACGCGACGGCACGGACCTTCGTCACGGCCTGGCCCAAGGGCAAGCGCCGCCCCGCCTTCCCTGACCTGTCGGTCCCGGCGTGGCGCACCACGGCGAACCTGGTCGTCGTCCGGGTCGGCAAGAAGGGCCGGATCAAGGTCACCAACGGGTCCGGTTCGGCCCACCTGGCCGCGGACGTCGTCGGCTACTACCCCTGACCGTCACGGCGGTCGGGGGGACCGCCGTACGCCGGTAAGGTGTCCGGCGACATGAGCGAGCAGCCCGCCTCTGCCCAGGGGCCCCGGACCGACGTCCTCGACGACCGCACGGAGGTCCTGACCCCGGTCGAGCCGCCTGCCGACTCGCCGGTGCCCGGCCACGTGACCACGCCGCAGCCCTCCGACGACGACGGCGGTCGCCCGGTCGCGACCATCGTGCTGCCCTGCTACAACGAGCACGAGCACGTGATCGCCGAGGTCGAGCGGATCTGCGGCGCGATGGACGCCAGCGGCATCCCCTACGAGCTGCTGGCGATCGACGACGCGTCCACCGACGACACCCTCGCTCTGCTGCTCGACGCCCGGTCGAGGTTCCCGTCGATGCGGGTCATGCCGTTCCGGCGCAACGGCGGGTCCGGCACCGCGCGGCGCATCGGCAGCTACGAGGCCCGGGGCGAGATCGTCGTGTGGACCGACGCCGACATGACCTACCCGAACGAACGCATCCCGGAGTTCGTGCAGACACTGCTCGACGACCCGACGTACGACCAGGTCGTCGGGGCCCGTACCTCCGAGGAGGGCAGCCACAAGCTCCTTCGGGTGCCTGCCAAGTGGATCATCCGCAAGATCGCCGAGCGGCTGTCCAACTCCTCGATCCCGGACCTCAACTCGGGGCTGCGCGCGTTCCGTCGCTCGGTCTCGCTGCCCTACCTCCGGCTGCTGCCCCCCGGCTTCTCCTGCGTCACGACCATCACGCTGGCCTTCCTGTCCAACCAGCACGACATCAAGTACGTGCCGATCGACTACGCCAAGCGCAGCGGTACCTCGAAGTTCCACTTCGTCAAGGACGCCTACCGCTACATCCTCCAGGTGCTGCGGATGGTCATGTACTTCAACCCGCTCAAGGTGCTCATGCCGCTGGCCCTGTGGCTGATCCTCATCGGCCTGGTGAAGGGCGTCTACGACCTGTTCGCGCACTTCGGCAGGTTCGCCGTCAACACCGTGCTCATCTTCATCACCGGCATGCTCATCGCGGCCCTTGCGCTGCTCGCGGACCTCATCGTGCGGTCCCGCAACGAGACCTAGCACCGGGCTCGGAGACCGGCGCGTGGCGGTGGACGCGGTCGAGGGTGCCCGTCGCAGTCCGTCCTGGCGCCGGACGCTGGTCTCGGCGCTGCTGGTCGTCGCGATGGTCGCGGCCTTCGGCGCGGCGTTGCACGGCAGGTGGTCGCAGATCGTCGACCGGCTGCGCGACCAGAACCCGGCTGTCGTGCTCGGTGCCCTGGCGCTCGCCCTCGTCGGAGTGGTGCTGAGCTTCGTGATCTGGCGCGGAACGCTCGCGGTGCTCGGCTCGCGGCTCGCGCCCCGGCCGGCGGCGCGGCTGTTCTTCGTCACCCAGCTCGGCAAGTACCTGCCCGGCGCCGTGTGGCCGGTCGTCGCGCAGATGCGCCTCGGCAAGGAGCTCGGTGTCCCCAAGCAGCGGATGGGGCTGGCGTTCCTGCTGACCCTGGGCCTGTCGACGCTGGTCGGCGTGCTCGTCGGCGCGGCGGCGCTGCCGGCCCTGCTGCGCGCCGAGGGCCGGGTGGTGCTGCTGGGGCTGCTCGCCGTCCCAGTCCTGCTGGCGTTGCTCGTGCCGCGGGTGCTCAACGCCCTGCTCGGCACCGGGCTCCGCGTCCTCCGCCGCCCCGGTCTCGAGCGGCCGCTGCACGAGCGCGACGTCCTGCGGGGCGTCGCTTCGACGCTGCTGTTCTGGCTGGTCTACGGGGGCCACGTCTGGCTGCTCGCCGTCGGGCTCGGCGCCGACCCGCTGCGGGCGCTGCCGGTGGCGATCGGCGGGTTCGCCATCGCGTTCTCGCTCGGGCCGCTTCTCGTCGTGCTGCCGGCCGGTGCCGGCGTCCGCGAGGCGGTGCTGATCGTCGTCCTGCTCGTCGTGCTGCCGGCCCCGGACGCCGCCGCCGTCGCCCTCACGTCGCGCGGCGTGCTCATGGCCACCGACGGCCTGCTGGCCGTCGGTGCCGCGCTGATCCCGCGCCGCTAGTCCCCGCGCCGCCATCCCGCGGTCGAGTGGCGCGTTGTGGCTGTCCACCGCCCGATTCAGCAGCCACTACGCGCCACTCGACGGCGTCGGGAGCGCTGCGACGTCAGCCGCCGGTCAGCCTCACCCGCAGGTCGCGGCCCAGGATGCCGGCCAGCCGGGCGGCCTCCTGCTCGATCGGCTCGCCGCGCCGCTGCCGTTCGTCGAGCCAGGTGACCCGGAGCTCGTCGCCGACCCGCGCCCAGGTCCCGCGCACGACCCCTCCGGCGACCACCGGGTTGGCCTTGCGGGTCATGAGGTCCCGTCGTGACGACGGGGTGACGTGCACGTCCCTGGTGCCGGGGCCGATCACCCACTGGTCGTGCCCAGGGAGGAACCGCACCGCGTCCGACGGGGTGGCTGCCACCAGGGCGTCGACGTCGTCGCGGACGACGTAGGCCGCGGTGCCGCCGACGTCGACCGCCACCAGCCGGTCGCCGAGCCCGGCGAACCAGCGGGCGAGCCGGCTGCGGCCGGCGCTCAAACCGCTGCCGAGCCAGTAGTCGACGTGGTCGGGCGTCGCCGGTCCGTACGTGCGGAGGTAGGCCACGATGGCCCGCGGACCCGCGTCGTCGATGTCCGGGATGCCACGCCACCGGGGGTTCGTGTCGAGTCGCTGGAACGTGTGCCGTCCGTCTCGAGGCGGACCGATGCTGATGTCGCCCTGCCACGTCAGCGGCTTGACGAGCGTGCCGGCGCCTTCGTCGAAGACCGGCTTGAGGTGCCGGTAGGCGCGCCGCCTCGCCAGCACCTCGCCGAGCTCGACGACGGTCAACGGTCCGTCGCTCAGCGCGTCGCGTACCGCCGCACGGAATTCGGGCCAGTCCGACGGAGCGAGCCGGTAGTGCTCTACCCAGCTCGGCAGCTCCCACTGACGTCCCGCCGACCGGAGGGCCAGGTAGATGCCTCCGTCCTCCGGCGAGAGGTAGTGCATCGACCCGCGGAACGCGAAGGCCTTGATGACCCTGCCCTCCGCCAGGGCCTTCGCGAGCAGGCCGGGTCGCGACGCCGTGCGGCGGGTCCGGACCGCGAGCTCGGCGAGCGACTCGTCCATCGAGAGCACCGCGCCGAGTCGGCGTACGACGCCTGCCGCCGGCTCGGTCCCCACCGGGTCGAGCAGGTGCCGCTGCAGCCGCCAGGCCAGCGCCTGCGCCCAGGTGACCGATACCTCGGTCGGGGTCGTCATGTCGGCAGGCTCGCACAGGTTCCGGACGGGCAGCGTCGAGTGGCGCGTTGTGGCTGCCTACCGCCCGTTTCAGCAGCCACTACGCGCCACTCGACGACCTGGGGTGCTGGGGGAGAACCAGGGTCGGTCAGCGCGCCGGGGCGTAGCGCAGGTGCAGGACGCCGCTGTCGAGCGCTGTGCTGGACAGCAGCTCGAGCGGGACGGTGCCCGTGCCGTCGAACAGCCGCTGCCCGGACCCGACGGCGATCGGGTGCACCAGCAGGGCCAGCTCGTCGAGCAGCCCCTCGGACAGCAGCCACCGAACCGTGGTGGCGCTGCCGGACATCGTGAGGTCGCCGTCGGTCGAGTCCTTCAGCTCCCGGATGCGGGCGGCGTCGCCGGGGAGGGCGGTGGTGTTGGTCCACGCCGGTTCGGCGAGCGTCGAGGACACGACGTACTTCGGGATGCCGTTGATGAACTCGGAGAACGGCACCTCGGGGCCCTGGCCCGGCCAGTAGTCGGACCACTCGTCGTACAGCGTCCGCCCCATCATCATCGCCGCGGTGGTGGACATCCCCGAGCTGACGATGGCGCCCATCGCGTCGTCGAAGTACGGGAAGTGCCACTCGCCCGGCGACTCCACGACGCCGTCCAATGAGATGAAGAAGTTCGACACGATCTTGGCCACAGGTGGGCTCCTCAGCAGGGCCGGTTGAGTCCGTCAGCAGGGTCGACCGGCAGGGCCGCCGGAACTCATCGCCGCAGAGCGAGCACGGTAGTCGGAACAGCCACGCGGCCGGCGGCGAGCCGACTACCGAACCGGGGCGCGGGTCAGCGACACGGTGACCTCGTCCCCCACCGAGGTGCCGGCCGCGGCGAGCGCCGCCTTGCTGACGCCGATGCACAGGCCGCCACCGACGACCAGCATCGTGCTGCCGGTGAAGCCAGTCCCGTCGAGGCTGCCTGCGACACGCATCTGCCTCCGCCCACCCAGCTCGGCCACCAGGTCCGGCGGGATGTCGACGACGGACAGCCCTCCTGGCTTGTCCTCACGCCAGCGGCGGACGGTGCCCGAGAACTCGATCGCCATGGATACCCCTCACCCGCGCCCTCCCCGCGGCTCCAGGATCCACCTCCCGCTGCCCGGCGACCACGTGCTCTTCCGTCCCGGCAGCTGATCGGTCAGGCGCCGCGGTAGAACGCGGTGAGTGCTGCGCCGAGGGCGACCAGGTCGTCGACGTGACCCAGCTCGCGGGCGGAGTGCATCGACAGCAGCGGCGCGCCGACGTCGACCACCCGGATCCCCAGCCGGGCCGCGGTCAGGGGACCGATCGTCGAGCCGCACGGCACGGCGTTGTGCGACACGAACTCCTGCACGTCGACGCCGGCGGCCCGGCACGCCCGGGCCCACAGCGCCCGCCCGTGGGCGTCGGTGGCGTAGCGCTGCTTGGCGTTGATCTTCAGCAGCGGACCGCCGCCGGGGACCGGCCGGTTGCCGGTGTCGTGCCGCTCCGGGTAGTTGGGGTGCACGGCGTGCCCGGCGTCCGCCGACACGCACCACGACCCGGCCATCGCCCGCAGCCTCTCCTCGGAGGTGGCGCCGAGACCGTCGCCGACCCGGGAGAGGACGTCGGCCAGGAACGGCCCCTGCGCCCCGGACCGGGACGCCGAGCCGATCTCCTCGTGGTCGAACGCGGCCAGCACGAGGACGTCGTCACCGTCGTCGGGGTCGCCGTCGGCCGCCGCGAGCAGCGCGTGCGTGCCGGCGTGCACCGAGGTGAGGTTGTCCATCCGCCCCGCGGCGAACAGCGCCCCGTCGAGACCGAAGCGGGCCGGTGCCGCGGTGTCCGCAGTCACCAGGTCCCAGCCGGCCACGTCGTCCGCAGTCAGCCCGTCGACACGAGCAGCGCCGGCGAGGTACGAGACGAGGTCACCGCGGTCCGCAGCCCCGGCGCCGTACACCGGCAGCAGGTGCCGTTGGGGGTCCAGGACCAGGCCCTCGGTGACCTGTCGGTCCAGGTGGATCGCCAGCTGCGGGATGCGCAGGAACGGGCCGGTACGGACCAGGTGCGCGGTGCCGTCGCGGGTGACCAGCCGGCCGGCGAGCTCCAGCTCGCGGTCCAGCCAGGAGTTGAGCAGCGGCCCGCCGTAGACCTCGACGCCCGCCTGCAGCCACCCGTGCGCCGCGCTGCCCGGCCGGGGCTTGAGCTGGAAGCCGGGGGAGTCGGTGTGCGCGCCGACCACGCGGAACGGCGTCGTCGGCCCCGCGCCGGCCGGCCGGACCCAGGCGATGAGGGCGCCGTCGCGTACGACGTACCGGCGCTGCGCACCCGGACCTGCGGGCCAGTCGGCCAGCTCGTCGAGCCGGACGAAACCGGCCGCATCCAGCCGCCGGGCCACCTCGGCGACGGCGTGGAACGACGACGGCGACGCCGCGATCAGGTCAGCGAGGTCCGCGACGTAGGCGTCGCGACCGGCCGGGGCGGTTCCGCTCACGGGGCCGGCTTCCGGCCGCGGGCCACCAGACCGGGGCCGGTGCCGGGGAAGGCCCGCTGGACGGCGCGGAACGGCAGCGTCCCCAGCCGCGCCGCGGTCGCGGTCCAGGACGTCGACGGCTGCAGGGTGCGCCCGCTCGCGTCCGACCGCTCGGCCATCGACGCCGCGGCCGCGCTGGCGGCCAGCCGCTTGCGTCCGGCGTAATTGCGGCCGGCCTCGAGCAGGTAGCCCAGCGGCGTGCCGAAGTGCACCAGCTCGACGTCGACCAGACCCGCGCCGCACAGCCGGTCGCGCAGCACCGGCGGGTCGTAGCGCCGGAAGTGGCCGACCATCTCGTCGGCGGCGCCGAACCGCTTCTGCCAGGCCGGTGTCGACAGCAGCAGCGAGCCGCCGGGCCGGAGATGGGCCACCCAGTCCGCGAGCGCGCCGGCGTCGTCCTCGATGTGCTCGATCACCTCGAAGGCGACCACCAGGTCGAACATCTCGTCCGGCTTCACGACCGACAGGTCGCCGTGCCGGACCTCGCCGCCGCCGGCGGACGCCACCCGCTGCTGGGCGACCCCGCAGGACAAGGCGTCCGGCTCGACGCCGAGGTAGTCGTAGCGCCGGGCCAGCCGCGCCGCGAAGCCGCCCTGCCCGCAGCCCACCTCGAGCACGGCCAGCCGCCGGTCGGCGGCCGGCAGCTGCCGGGAGACGACCTCCCAGCGCAGCCAGCCGTTCGGGCTCAGCGGCGGGAGGACGGTTGCCGGTTGCTGGTCACGAGCGGTCATGTCGGGAGCCTCCGGGGTACGACGGCGTGCAGGCGGGTCAGGAGCGGGGACGTCACGGCCGCGGGGGTGAAGCTGGTGCGGGCCAGCTCGGCGGCGGCGGTGCGGGCCGTCGCGAGCCGGGCCCGGTCGGCCGCGAGGGCGCGCAGTGCGCCCGCGAGGGCAGCGGGGTCGCCGGGCGGGACGAAGACGGCAGCGGCGCGGAGCAGCCGGCGCTGCGGCTCGGTGTCCGAGGTCACCAGCGCACACCCCGCGGCGGCCCCCTGGAACACCTTGTTGGGCACGACCCGCAGCGCCTTGG
Source organism: uncultured Actinomycetota bacterium (assembly GCA_963807005.1). Taxonomy (GTDB): domain Bacteria; phylum Actinomycetota; class Actinomycetes; order JACCUZ01; family JACCUZ01; genus CAWDZK01. The sequence goes on from CAWDZK010000006.1 coordinate 641,976, forward strand.
GGCCGGTGCCGAAGATCCCGAGGCAGACGTCGTGCCGGGCGACGAGCGCCGGCAGCTGCTCGGGAGGGACCCAGTCGACCCAGGTGACCCGCGCGTTCGAGGCGGCCAGCGACCGGGTCTCGTCGTGGTCCTGCCCGGTGCCGACCATCGTCACCTCGACGTCGTCGGCCGCCAGGGCGGCGAGGGCGGCGCCGATCACCGGCGTGCCCTGCAGGGGGGTGAACAGGCCGAAGAACACCGCCCGCAGCGGCCGGCCGGCGCCGGCCGGGGCGTCGCCACCCGGCGGCCGGGGCCGGGCGTACCAGGCGGGCGGGGCGCCCACCGGCACGACCAGGGCCCGGCCGCGGTGCCGGTCGGGGAGCGTGGCGAGGTGCTCGTCCGTGTCGACGACCACGATGTCGGCGCGGGAGAGCGCCGCCTCGTCGAGCCGGCGCAGCAGGCGCTGCCGCAGGCCGGTGCTGACGCCGCGGTCGGCGGCGGTGTCGCTCGCCCCCACCAGGTGGTCCAGGACGACCGGGACGTGCGGGAACAGCCGCCTGGCCAGCAGCACGTCGAAGTGCCCGAGGTAGCCGACCACCACCGCGTCCGGCCAGCCGTCGCCACGGCGGTAGCGGGCGGAGCGGACCGCGAGGGTGGCCCAGCAGCGCGCCAGCCGGAGCAGCAGCCGCGGCAGCGTCCAGGGGTGGCGCAGCATCGAGACCCGTGCGGCGGTCGAGAGCCCCAGCGGGACGTTGCACTCGCGCACGGTCGCGCCGTGCTCGGCCAGCCCGTCACGCAGGATCGCCACCCGGGGGTGCGCCGCGGCGTCGTAGGTGCCGAAGAAGAGGAGGCGCATCGCGGGCAAACCCTAACTGCCGTGGTGCGGCCCGCCGGTCCCGGACCGGATCGCCGGCAGATCCCCGTGATCCGGGCAGGGATTCCGATCGACGCCTATCGTAGGGCGGTGCCCATGTCCCACCCGTCCCACCAGCACCAGGCCCTCCGGCGCCGTGCCCGCGCCCTCGCGACGACCGCCGTCCGCCTGGCCGTGGTCGTCGCGCTGGCGGTCGCCGGGGTCGGCGCGGCCCCGGCCCGGCCGGCGACCGCAGCCGGCTGCCCGGACTCCGGAGGCGCGACGATCCCGACGCCCTCGGCCCGCGGGGACGTGGTCTTCCGCGGGGGCGGGTGGGGGCACGGCCTCGGCATGAGCCAGTACGGCGCGCAGGGTGCCGCCCGCCTCGGCTGCTCCGCCGAGCAGATCCTCACCCGGTACTACGCGGGCACCCAGGTGGTGTCGCAGCCGATGCCGACCTCGCTGCGGCTCCGACTCGTGGACAACGGATACCGGGTCGACGTCGAGGCGGTGCAGGGCGACCTCGCCTGGTCGGTGGACGGCTGCGCGGCTGCGGCACCGTCGGACCCGACGCAGGCCACCCCCTCGCCGACCGGCCCGCCGTGCCCGCCGACCCAGCCCCAGGGGGCCCGCTGGCAGCTGCGCCTGGACGACGCCACGCACTCCCAGTTCGTGCTCTACGACCTCGGGGTGAGCCCGAAGAAGGCGCTCTGGCAGGGCGGCTCGCCGGAGGTGCCCCTGGTGCTGACCGAGGCCGGGAACGTCGCGCACCTGACCACCTGGCGGGGCTCGTCGATCTACCTCGAGCGGTGGGTCAGCCGGGACTGGACCCGCTTCGCCGTGGACCATGCCTCGATCGACGCCGTGCAGCGCATCGACACCGACGCGGCCGGCCCGGCGATGGACAAGTACCTCTGGGGGATCGCCGAGGTGCCCGCGTCGTTCCCGCCGGCAGCACTGCAGGCCCAGGCGGTCGCCGCGCGGACGTACGCCGCCAAGCGCGCCGACCGCATCCTGATGCCCACGCCGGCCGACCAGAACTGGACCGGTTGGAAGAAGGAGACCGAGGGGCCGGACGGTGTCTGGGGCCGGGCCTGGAAGGCAGCGGTCGACGCGACCTCCGGGCAGGTCGTCGCCGACGCCGCCACGGGCGGCCTCATCGACGCCTTCTACTCCTCGTCGATGGGCGGTCACACCGAGGACGAGCGGTACGTGTGGGGGGTCGAGGCGTCGTTCCTGCGGGCGGTCGACGACTCGGCCTGGGACGCGGCCTCGACAAACCCCGCCGAGAAGCGGTCCTGGGCGGTCGGGGTGTCCTGGCGGGCCCTTGCGGCCAAGCTCGGGTTCGAGAGCATCAGCACCATCTCGGTCCCGCCCCGCGGGGCCGACGCGCGCACGGCCGGGGTGAAGGTCGTCGGCCTGCGGGGCGGCCGGCGCACGGTCTCCTACCTCGAGGGCTGGGACGTCCGACAGGCGCTCGGGCTGCTGTCGCCCGGCTTCAGCATCGCGATGCGGCGCACCGGACGGTCGGGCGCGACGCCGCTGGTCGGCGACTGGGACGGTGACGGCGACGACGACCTGGGCTGGTGGCGCAAGGGCCGGGTGGCGCTGCGGATGTCGAGTCCGACCGGCAGCTGGGTGCAGCGGTTCCGCTACGGCACCGCCGGGGACGTCCCCGTCGTCGGCGACTGGGACGGCGACGGCTTGGACGACCTGGGGGTGTTCCGGGCCGGGACCTGGCTGCTGCGCGCGGGCCGGACCGGGGGCGGTCCGACCACCACCGTGCGGTTCGGCCGGAAGGGCGACGTCCCGGTCGTCGGCTCGTGGAAGGGGAAGCGCACCGGCATCGGCGTCGTCCGCGGCCGGACCTGGCTGCTGCGCAACAGCGTGACCGGCGGCAAGGCCCAGCGCACGTTCCGCTACGGCAAGGTCGGCGACGTCCCGCTGGTGGGCTCGTGGAACGGCCGCCGCCGGTCCGGCATCGGCGTCGAGCGGGACGGCCGGTGGCTGCTCCGCAACCGCCGGTCCGCCGGTCGCGCCGGCGTCGTGGTGACCTTCGGTGACCCGGCGGACGCGAGCTGGCGGGCGCTCGTGGGCGACTGGGACGGCGACGGTACGAGCACGCCAGCCGTGCTGGCGGGCCGGCGCTTCCTGCAGCGGTCCGGGCTCGGTTCCGACACCTCGACGCGCAGCGTCCGGTTCCGTGGGTGATCGCCCGCGGCGCGGCGTACGCTGCAAGGAGACGTAGTCGACCGACCTCCCGTCAGCAAGGAAGTGATCCCACCCGTGTCCCGCGAGTCGTCGAGAGCGCCCCGCGTGCTGCTCGACGCGACAGCCGTGCCCGCAGACCGCGGTGGTGTCGGGCGCTACGTCGACGGACTGGTCAGCGCGCTGGCCGGCGCCGGCAGGGACGAGGTCGACCTGGTCGTCGTCTGCCAGCGCTCCGATGCGCAGCGGTACGCGCTGCTCGCCGGTGACGCCGAGATCGTGGCCGGACCGTCGGCCATCTCGCACCGGCCGGCCCGGCTCGCCTGGGAGCAGACCGGGCTGCCGCTGATCGCCCAGCAGGTCGGTGCGGACGTGCTGCACTCGCCGTACTACACGATGCCGCTGCACGCGAACGTCCCGGTCGTGGTGACGGTGCATGACGTGACCTTCTTCTCCGAGCCCGAGCTGCACAGCGCGGTGAAGACCGGCTTCTACCGCTCGGCGACCCGGACCGCGGTCCGCCGCGCCAGCCGGGTGGTGGTCCCCTCACAGGCGACCCGCGACGAGCTCGTCCGGCTGCTCGACGCCGACCCGGCCGGCATCGACGTGGCCCTGCACGGCGTCGACACCACCACCTTCCGGCCCCCGTCGGACGCCGAGGCGCGCCGGGTCGCGGACCGGCTCGGCCTGCACGGCCGCCCGTACGTCGCCTTCCTCGGCGTCCTGGAGCGGCGCAAGAACGTCCCCGACCTGGTCCGCGGCTGGGTCAAGGCCGTCGACGCCATGCCGGAGCCGCCCGCGCTCGTCCTGGCCGGCGGCACCGGCTGGGACGACGGCGTCGACCAGGCCTGTGCCGAGGTGCCGCCGCACCTCAAGGTGGTCCGGCCCGGCTTCCTGCGACCGGCCGACCTGCCGGGGCTGCTCGGCGGCGCCCTCGTGGTGGCCTACCCGAGCAAGGCCGAGGGCTTCGGCCTGCCGGTGCTGGAGGCCATGGCCTGCGGCGCGGCGGTCCTGACGGCCCGGCGGCTGTCGCTGCCCGAGGTCGGCGGCGACGCGGTGGCCTACACCGAGCCCGACCCGGACGCGATCGCGACCGCGCTGCGCGACCTGATCGCCGACCCCGAGCGCCGCGCCCGGCTGTCGCGGTCCGGGCTGGAGCGGGCGCGCGAGTTCACCTGGGAGGCGTCGGCCACGGCGCACCTCGCGACGTACGCCAGGGCGGCCGGAGCCACCACGCCGTCCGCCGACGCCGCCGTCTGACGGCTGCGCGACGGACGACTGCCCGACGGACGACTGCCCGCTGACGCCTGCTCGATGATGAGGACCGCCACATGACCACGCGAGGCCGCGAGGCCGTCCTGCTCGTGGGCGGGCGGGGGACCCGGTTGCGGCCCCTCACCGTGAACACGCCCAAGCCGATGCTCCCGACCGCCGGTGTGCCGTTCGTCCACCACCAGCTGGCGCAGCTGCGCAGCGCCGGCGTGGAGCACGTCGTCCTGGCCACCGCCTACCGCCCGGGCGACTTCCGCGACGTCCTGGGCGACGGCTCCGGGGTCGGGCTGCGCATCGACTACGCCCACGAGCACGAGCCACTGGGCACGGGTGGGGCGATCCGCAACGTCGCCGACCTGTTGGAGAGCGGGCCGGACGATCCGGTCGTCATCGTCAACGCGGACATCCTCAGTGGCCACGACGTGGCCCGGCAGGTCGAGGTCCACCTCCGGTGCCGCGCCGATGTCACGCTGCACCTCACCGAGGTCGACGACCCGCGCGCGTACGGCTGCGTGCCGACCGACGCCGACGGCCGGGTGACCGCGTTCCTGGAGAAGATGCCCGATCCGGTCACCAACCGGGTCAACGCCGGCTGCTACGTGTTCCGGCGCTCGGTCCTGGACGGCATCCCACCCGGACGCCGGGTGTCCGTGGAGCGGGAGACGTTCCCGGGCCTGGTCGACGCCGGCGCCGTCGTGCTGGGCCATCACGACCAGGCCTACTGGATCGACGTCGGGACGCCGGCGGCGTACCTGCGCGGTTCGCGCGACCTGGTCCGCGGCGTCCTCGCCTCGACTGCGCTGCCGGGCCCGACGGGGGAGCGGCTGGTGCTCCCGGGCGCCACCATCGCCGCCGACGCCGTCGTCGCGGGTGGCTCGACGGTCGGCCACCGGGCGGTCGTCGGTGCCGGCGCAGTGGTCGAGGGAAGCGTCCTGCTCGACGGCGCCGAGGTCGGCGCCGGCAGCACGGTGCGCGACTCCGCGGTCGGCGCCGGGGCCCGGATCGGGGCCGGGGTGGTCCTCGAGGGCGTCGTGGTCGGTGACGGCGCGGAGGTCGGCGACGGCAACGAGCTCGTCACCGGGGCGCGCGTCTGGTGCGACGTGCACATCCCGGCCCGCGCGATCCGGTTCTCGCCGGACGAGCCCAACGTCTGACGGGCTCGTCCGGCCGTCTCAGGCGGCGTTGGCCTCTGGGGCGTCGGTGGCGGGGAACTTCGTCATGAACTGCTGCAGGACCGCGCCGCTGACCTCGCCGCAGAGCTGGACATGGCTCGCCTGGGCACCCCAGTGCGAGATGCCGATGTGCTTGCCGGCCGGGAAGTCGCCGTACGAGTCGTCCCACGCCGTGACGATGACCTTGCCGGCCGGGCCGGCGGCGTCGGTGCTGCGGGCGCTGGTGGCCATGTCCTTGAGCTGGGTGAGCTGGGCGCCCTTCACCGTCGAGTCGTACCAGACGATCGTGTAGCCGTGCTCGAGGTTGTGGACCAGCTGCTCCATCTGCGGCCGGTCACGGGCCGAGTAGTACTCGCGGGCCGGGAAGATCGGCGCGCCCCAGTGCGGGCCGTAGGACGGCGGCACTGTGGCGTACTTCTCGATCGTGCCGTCCTGCACGTGCTTGCGGTCGGTCTCGTTGTTGGTGCCGTCCTTGGTCTGCACGCTGCTGCAGCTGGCTGCGGAGGCCGGGACGCCGAACGACGACAACGCCTTGTTGGCCGGGTCGTTCTTCTTGTTCAGGTACGACGGCACGAGGACGGCCAGGACCAGGCCGATGCCCACGACTGCCGCGACGGCGACGAAGCCCAGGCTGCGGCGGCGCTGCCGAGCCTGCTCGATCCGCCGCATCTCCTCGACCTTGGCGCGACGGTCCTTCTCGGACTGCTTGGTCTTGCTGGCCACGTGCGTGCCCGGCCCTTTCGCTGGTGACAGGAACCGCCAACCCTACCTGCGGGACCTGTGAGGATGGGGACGTGAAGGTGACGTGACGATCACGGTCGACGGCCTCGGGCGCACCTACCGGCCGGGGCGCCCGCTCGACGTCCTCGCGACGCTGGGGCCGCTCGGCCGCGGGTCGGGCGACCCGACGTTCCGCTCCGGCGGGCAGCTGCGGCGCGGCGGTGGTCTCTGGCTCACGGCTCGCACACCCGAGGGCACCGCGACGCTGCGGCTCGTGGTCCGGCCCGCTGACGGCGAGGTGGTGGGCACCGCGTGGGGTGCCGGTGCGGAGTGGCTGCTCGACGGGCTGCCGGCGCTGCTGGGCGAGGAGGACGACCTCGACGGCTTCGACGCGGTGGAGCTCGGGCGGCGGCACCCCGTGCTGCGCGACACCGCCCGCGCACACACCGGCTGGCGGGTCCCCCGGACCGGCCGGGTGCTGGAGGCGCTGGCCCCGGCCGTCCTCGAGCAGAAGGTCACCGGCCGGGAGGCCTGGCGCGCCTTCCGCACCCTGGTGCGCTCGTACGGCGAGCCGGCGCCCGGGCCGGCCGACCTGATGCCGCCGGGCCTGTACGTCGCCCCGGACGGCCCGACCTGGTCGCGCATCCCGTCCTGGGAGTGGCACCGCGCCGGCGTCGACCTGTCCCGGTCGCGGACCCTGGTGACAGCCGCGGGCCGGGCCGGCCGCCTGGAGGGCCTGGTCGGCCGGCCGGTGGCCGACGCCACGTCCGCACTGCGCTCGCTGCCCGGCATCGGCGCGTGGACCGCCGCCGAGGTGGCCCAGCGGGCCCTCGGCGACGCCGACGCCGTGTCGGTCGGCGACTACCACCTGGCCGGGATGGTCGGCTACGTGCTCGCGGGGAAGCCCGTCGACGACGACGGGATGCTCGAGCTGCTCGAGCCCTACCGAGGGCATCGCTACCGCGTGGTGCGCCTGGTGGAGCTCTCCGGGCTGGGGCCGCCGCGTCGGGGCCCGCGGTTCGAGGGTCGCGACTTCCGCCGCATGTAGCCCGGCTGACCCGGCTGCGGGACGGGTCCTGCCGTCCGGAGGCCGGCGTCAGCGGTGCAGGACGAAGTCCCGCGGATCGCGCGGGGCGCGCTCGGCCGGCGCGGTAGCGGCGTGGCCGACGGCGACCGCGCCCATCGGGTCCCAGTCCTCGGGCAGGTCGAGCTCGCGGCGTACGACGTCGCGGCAGAACATCGTGCTGCTGACCCACGCGGACCCGAGACCCTCGACGGCCAGCGCGACGAGGAAGTTCTGCACCCCCGCGCCCGTCGCCACGACGAACATCTCGCGCTCGGCGGTGGCCCGCCGGTCGTCGGGGTACATGTGCATCCCCTCGCGAGCGAGGCAGGGGACCACCAGGCCCGGGACGTCACGCAGGACGTCGCCGCGCCGGGTGCGCCGGGTCACCTGCTCGTCGCTGAAGCCGTCGCGCTGGAGGTCGGCGACCCAGGCCGCGAGCATCGCGTCCAGCAGGCGCCGGCGGCGGTCGCGGTCGTCGACCAGGACGAACCGCCACGGGGTCGTGTGGTGCGGGGCCGGCGCGGTGACGGCGGCCGCCACCGCGCGGTGCACGGCCGCGGGGTCGACCGGCTGGTCGGTGAACGACCGGACGGTGCGCCGGGACGGGACGACCTCGTGCGCCCCCAGGCGGAAGAGGTCCTCGTCGGCCGGTCGCAGCAGGGCTGCCGCACCGGGGCCGTCCTCGCGGACCGTGCGGTGGGCCAGCCCGCGCACCACCGCGAACGGCCGACGGCCGAGCTTGCCCTTGACCAGGTCGGCTGCCGAGGCGACCTCGTCGGCGACGGCCGCGACGGTCGCGGTCAGAACGTTGCCGTGGCCGTCGTCGCGACCGCGGAGGTCGTCCAGCGGCTGGAGTCCCGCCACGCCGATCGCCTGGTCGGTCTGCCCGGTCCGCCAGGCCCGGCCCATCGTGTCGGTGACCACGACCGCCACGTCGGCACCGGTCACCTCGAGCAGCCGGGACCGCAGCCCGCGGGCGGAGGCGTCGGGGTCCACCGGCAGCAGCAGCACGGTGCCGGGCTCGGTGCCGCTGGCGTCGACCCCGGCAGCCGCCAGCACCAGGCCGTGGTGCGTCTGCACGATGCGGGTGGCGCCGCGGCGGGCGACCACGCGCACCGTCTCGGCGGTGATCGCCTCCTCCCGGTCCACCCGCACGGCACGGCCCTCCGCCTTCGACACGACCTTCGACGTCACCAGGACCACGTCTCCGTCGGCGAGAGCGAAGTCCTCGCCGGACACCGCGTCGGCGACCAGCGTCGCGAGGTCGTCACCGGCCACCACCTCCGGGACGCCGTCGGGTGCCCAGACCAGGAGCGAGCCGCTCATCGGGACAGCAGCTCGGTGGCCAGCTCGAGTGCGGATCGCGCCATCGCGGCCGCCGCGGGCACGTCCGGCATGAGCAGCGGGACGGCGCGGCAGCGGATGCCGGCCCGGTCCACCACCGGGACCGCCGCGGCGTCGGAGCTGTCGACCAGCCAGCCGTCCAGCAACCCGCCGGACTGCCGGCCGCCGTAGTGCAGGGCGACCGCCGCGGCCGAGGTCTCGACGCCGATCGCCGTGAGGACCCGGTCGGCCATCCCGCGCACGGGCGCCCCGCCGACGATCGGCGAGAGGCCCACGACCGGCGCCGGGGTGGCCTCCAGCGCGGCGCGGATGCCGGGGACGGCCAGCACCGAACCGATGCTGACCACCGGGTTCGACGGGGGCAGCAGCACCAGGTCGGCCGACGCGATCGCATCCAGCACCCCGGGGCCGGGTGTCGCTGTGTCGGCGCCGACGGCGACGATGCCGTGTGCCTTCGGCTCGGCGTGCAGCCGGACCCAGTACTCCTGGAAGTGCACCGCCCGCCGCCCGCCCGGGGAGGTGTCGTCGTCCACGACGACGTGGGTCTCGACCCGGTCGTCGCTCATCGGCAGCAGCCGGACGCCCCGCTCGGCCAGCCCCCACCGGCTGCAGAGCGCCTCGGTGACCTGGCTCAGCGGGTAGCCCGCGGCGAGCATCTGGGTCCGCACGACATGGGTCGCGAGGTCGCGGTCGCCCAGGCCGAACCAGGACGGCTGCGCGCCGTACGCCGCCAGCTCCTCCTGCACGGCGAACGACTCGTCGTCGCGCCCCCACCCCTGCTCCTCGTGGATGCCGCCGCCGAGGGTGTACATGACCGTGTCGAGGTCGGGACAGACCCGCAGGCCGAACAGGGTGATGTCGTCGGCGGTGTTGCCGATCACGCTGACCCGCAGCTGGCCTGGGCTCCCGCCGGTCAGGTCAGGCGCGGCTGCGAGCAGGCCGCGGAGGAACCGGGCGCCCCCGATGCCACCTGCGGGGACCACGACGTGCATGCCGGGGGAGAGGCCGGGTGACATGCCTCCAGTGTCCTCGATGGGCGCGACACGCTGAAACGGGTCGTCCGTTCGGCTAAATATCACCGTCCGGCTTGACGGGGCCGGAGGGACACGCGTGTAATTCCACCAGTGTCATTCGGTGGTCGGACCGCATGAGGAGCGGGCCGGCGCCGGCCAGGGTCGAGGAGGCACAGCCATGGGCGAGGTGTTCCCGCTCATCGACGAGCCGGAAGAGTCCGCAGAGAGCGACTGGACCGAGCGCGCGCTCTGCGCCCAGACGGATCCGGAGGCCTTCTTCCCGGAGAAGGGCGGCTCCACCCGGGAGGCCAAGAAGGTCTGCCTCGGTTGCGACGTGCGCGCCGAGTGCCTGGAGTACGCGCTCATGAACGACGAGCGCTTCGGCATCTGGGGCGGGCTGTCCGAGCGCGAGCGCCGGCGGCTGAAGAAGTCGGCCGTCTAGCGCCGCCCGGCAGCACCGCCCCTAGGGTGGTCGCCGCATGACGACGCCACCCGCCCCGAGCACCCCGGCAGGCCGACCGACGGTCGTCGCGGTGGTCGTCGCACACCACGGCACCCGGTGGCTGCCCGGTCTGCAGGCAGCACTCGCCGGGCAGACCCGCGCCCCGGACCTCGTGGTCGCTGCCGACACCAGCGCCACCGACGACGGCTCCCGCACCCTGGTCGCCCTGGTGGACTGGCTCGGCGCCGGGAGGGTGGCCGACCTCCCTGCCCGGGCCGGTTTCGGCGCGGCGGTGCGCGCCGCCCTCGAGCGGGCCGCGGGTCGGCACACGTTCCTCTGGCTACTGCACGACGACTGCGCGCCGGCGCCCGACGCCCTCGAGCAGCTGCTCGCCGAGATGGCGCGCGACCCCCTCGTGGCGATCGCCGGTCCCAAGGTGCTCGGCCTCGGCGACCGGCGGCTGCTGCTGGAGGTCGGTGTGACCATCGCCCGCAGCGGTCGCCGCGAGACCGGCCTCGAACGTCGGGAGCAGGACCAGGGCCAGCACGACGGAACCCGGGTCGTGCTGGCCGTCGGCACGGCCGGGATGCTGGTACGCCGGGACGTGTGGGACACCCTCGGCGGCCTCGACCCGCTGCTCCCGCTGCTGCGGGACGACGTCGACCTGGGCTGGCGGGCGAACCTTGCCGGGCACCGGGTGGTCGTGGTCACCGACGCGGTCGTGCACCACGCCGAGGCCAGCAGCCACCGCCGGCGCCCGGTGCACGCCGCCGGGGGCCGCACCCACCGGCTGGACCGGCAGCACGCGCTGTACGTCCTGCTCGTCAACCTCCCGCTGCTCCGGGTCCCGGTGGCGCTGGTGCGGCTGACGGTGAGCACCGTGGCCCGCTCCCTCGGCCTGCTCGCCGGCAAGCGGCCGGCGCACGCGGCGGACGAGCTGCTCGCACTGCTCGCGGTGGTCGGCCGTCCGGACCGCCTGCTGCGGGCCCGGTTGGCCCGGCGCCGCACCAGGACCCGGTCGGCCCGCAGCGTCACCCCGCTGCTCGCCCCACGCGGAGCCGGTCTGCGTCAGGGCATGGAGAACCTCAGCGTGTTCCTCGGGACGCGGGCAGGCGACGCGCTCGGTGGTCGGCACCGGGTGGCCGTCGCGCCCGGCGAGACCGGCCCGACCGCGGAGGACGCCGAGGACCTGCCGTCCAGCGGCGTGGGCCTGGTCCGCCGGCTCCTGCTCCGCCCCACCGTCCTGCTCACGGCGGTCCTGCTGCTCGTCACCGGCGCCGCGACCCGTGGGCTGGTCGGGGCGGGTCACCTGATGGGTGGCGCGCTGCTCCCGGCCCCGGCGTCACCGGCCGACCTCTGGCGGACCTACCTGGCCACCTGGCACCCGGTCGGCCTCGGCGGCGACACCGGTGCGCCGCCGTACCTCGCGGTGCTCGCGCTGCTCGCCAACCTGTTGCTCGGCGGCGCGGAACGCGCCGTCGACCTGCTCCTGCTGGGTGCCGTGCCGCTGGCCGGGCTGTCGGCCTACGCGGCGCTTCGGCGGCTCACGGCGTCGACACCGTTGCGGGTGTGGGGTGCGGTCACCTACGCCCTGCTCCCGCCGCTGGTCGCTGCCGTCGCCGCGGGGCGGCTGGGGACGGTCGTGGTCGCGTGGCTGCTGCCGCTGCTGGTGCTCGTGCTGCTCCGCGCGTGGGGCCCCGACGGCGGCGCGAAGGCGTGGCGGGCGGCGTGGTCGGCCGGCCTGGTCCTGGCCCTCATGACGGCGTTCGTGCCGATGGTGTGGCTCGTGGGGGTGGTCGCGCTCGTCGTGGCTGCCGTGGTCCGCCGGTCGGTGCTGCCGCGGGCCGTGGCAGTCGGCCTGGTTCCCCCGGTGCTGCTGGTGCCGTGGCTGCCGGACCTGGTGGCCCGGCCCTCGCTGCTGCTGCTGGAGCCCGGGCTGCCCGGGCCGGGGCTGTCCGAGCGGGACCTCGGCGGGCTGGACCTGCTGCTGCTGCACCCCGGCGGCCCCGGACTTCCGCCGCTGCTGCTCGGCGCCGGGCTGCTGCTGGCGGCTCTGGCCGGGCTGCTGCGCCGGGACCGGCGGCCGCTGGTGCTGCTCGGGTGGTTGGCTGCGGTCGTCTGCCTGGGGGCGGCGCTGGGGCTGGCCCGGACGACGGTGACCGGGCCCACGCTGGAGGCGTCGGTGGCGGCCTGGCCCGGGCCGCTGATGATCCTCGCCGGCGCCGCGCTGGTCGTCGCGGCCGTGACCGGCGCCGAGGGTGCCCGGGCCCGGGTGGCCGGGTCCAGCTTCGGCTGGCGGCAGCCGGCCGCGCTGCTGGTCCTCGTCGCGGCCGGGCTCGCGCCGGTGCTCACCGCCGGGTGGTGGGCGGTCACGGGGGCCGGGGGTCCGTTGCAGCGTCGCGACCCGGTGCTGTTGCCGGCCTTCGTGGCGGCCGAGGGCGACCAGCCGGACCGGCCGCGCACGCTCGTGCTCCGCGCCCAGGACGACGGCCGGCTCGCGTTTGCAGTGCTGCGCTCGGACGGGCCGCGCACCGGCGACGCCGAGCTCACGCCGGTCGTCCCGCGCCGCGTCGGGCTCGACGGCGCCGTCGCCGACCTCGCCTCCGGTCGCGGCGGGGACTCCGCCGTCCGCCTGGTGCCGTACGGCATCCGCTTCGTCCTGCTCGCGACACCGACCGACGGCCGGCTGGTGCGCGCGATCGAGTCGGTGCCGGGCATCGTCCAGGTCAGCGGCCAGGCCGACTCCCGGCTCTGGCGGATCGACTACCGGGTCGCCAGGCTGCGGGTGCTGGCGCCGGACGCACCGGTGGTGTCCGAGGACGGTGCGGCTCCGGCGGCGGTCCTGCTTCCCGCCGGCCAGGTCGGGGCGAGGACCGAGGTCCCGGACGGCGCGGCCGGCCGTCTCCTCGTGCTCGCCGACGCGGCCGACGACGGCTGGCGGGCGACGCTCGACGGGACCGCGCTGACACCGCGCCGGTACGACGGCTGGGCGCAGGCCTTCAGCCTCCCGGCCGGCGGTGGCCGGCTGGTGCTGGACCACGACGGCGGCCGGCGACCGGTGCTGCTGTGGTTCCAGCTGGCCGGGCTGGTCCTGGTCGTCGTGCTCGCGCTTCCGCAGGCGCGCTCGCCGCTGGACGACGACAGCGGCGCCGATGCGGACCTGCCCGAGGAGGCGTCGTGACGCGACTGCCGCCGGTCCTGCGCCGCCCGGGCGCGGCCTTGCTGGAGGCAGTCGTCGTCCTGGCCGGGCTCGGGGTCGCCGCCGACCTCACGGCCGCCGAGGTCCCCCGCACGTCCGCCCGCGCCGCCGCGGCGGGACCGGAGGTGCCGGTCGCCCAGGCGGACGGCGTGTGTCCCGACCCGGCTGCCGACGCGAGCACCGACACCCGCGTCTCGGTCGCCGTCCCGGGTGCCGCCGACAGTGACAGGGCGGTCGCCGCCGTCCGCGGCACCGCCCGGCTGTTCCGGCTCGGCGGCGGCCGGCTGCCCCTGGACACCGGGGTCCCGTCGTCCGGCACGTGGCCGGCGACCAGCGACGTGGGGCCGGTCGTGGCCCGGGCCGACGGCGCCGCCGCGCCCGGGCTGGCCGTCGCGATGCTCACCCGCAGCACGGTGGACGCGGCCCGCGGGCTACTGGGCACCACCTGCGCCGCGGCCGGCAGCGACTTCTGGTTCGTGGGCAGCGGCTCGGTGGTGGGGCAGCGCGGCCGGGTCTACCTGAGCAACCCCGAGTCGGCCCCGGCCGTTGTCGACCTCGAGCTGTTCGGACCCGACGGCCCGATCGACGCGCCCGCCGGCCGCGGGATCGCGGTGGCCGCCGGTGCCCAGGAGGTCGTCCTGCTGGACGCGCTGGCCCCCGGCACGACGGTGTTCGCCGTGCACGTGCACGCCCGCGCCGGCCGGATCGCGGCCGCCGTACGCGACCAGCAGATCGACGGTCTCACCCCGCGCGGCGCCGACTGGCTGCCGCCGGCCGCCCCGCCGGCCCGGCGCCAGGTGGTGGCCGGAGTCGTCGGCGGTGCCGGACAGCGCCTGCTCCAGGTGGTCGCGCCGGGGGAGTCCGACGCCATCGTCAAGCTGCAGCTGCTCACCGACGCCGGCTCGTTCGCCCCGGCGGGTCTGGACGTCCTCGAGGTCCCGGCCGGCTCGGTGGCGGTGGTCGACCTCGCGCCGTACGCAGCCACCGAGCCGGTGGCGGTCGAGCTGGACGCCGACGTCCCGGTGACCGCCGGGCTGATGGCCCGGACTGAAGGGGCGACCCCGGATGCGCTCACCGACGTGGCCTACACCGCGGCCGGCCGTCCGCTGACGACTGCGATGCCCGGTGCCGTGCCGGGGGTGCGGACCGGCACCGGGGTGGGGAGCACGCTGCTGCTCGCGACCTCCGCTGCGGCCGCGACCGTGCGGGTGTCGCCGCTGCCGCCCGCCACCGGGACGCCGCAGGAGGTGGCCGTGCCCGAGCGCAGCCAGGTCCTGCTCGACCTCGCCTCGCTGGTCGCCGCCGGCGCCGCACCGGACTTCTCGGTCTCGGTGGTCCCGCTGCCGGGGTCCGGTCCGGTCTACGCGGTGCGGGCCGGCACCGAGGCCGAGGGCAAGGGACCACTGCTCACGACCGGCCCGGTCGACCCCGGCCGGTACACGGTCCGGGTGCCGCGGGTGGTCGCGGACCTCTCGACCGGCCTGCGCGTCCGCTGACCCGTCCGTCGAGTGGCGCGTAGTGGCTGACATTTCCGGCCGCGGGCGACCACTACGCGCCACTCGACGGGGGGGTTAGGCGCTGTCGTCGTCCTCGTGCTCGGGGTCGACGTCGCCAGGGGTGAGGCCCAGCAGCTCGGCCACCGCCTCGACCACCACGTCGTGCACCAGGTCCTCGCGGGCCCGGGGGCCGCGGGCCCGGGCCTCCACCGGCCGACGGTGCACCACCAGCCGCGCCGGGCGGCCGTCTGCGGCCGGGGCGACCCGGTAGAGCACCACCTCGCCGCCGTCCTCCTGGGGCACATCGTCGACCATCAGGTCGAGGTCCGCGAGCTCGGTGCGGAAGCGCCGGGCCACCCGCGCGAGCTCACCGGCCACCAGCTCGTCGAAGTGCTCGGCCCGGCTCAGCGCCGCCGGCAGCTCACCGGGCAGCAGGGGTCCGCGCAGCCCGCGTCCCCGGCGGTCTCGGCGCCGCGGGGACACGGACGACGGCTCGGGCACCCGGCCAGCGTAGGAGCCGGCCGGACCGAGTGCGCGTCGCTCCACGTCCCGGTCGGTCCCGGTCGCTACCGTTCGGCCCGTGAGCCCTGTCCGTCGCTGCTCCCGTACCGCCTGCGGGAAGCCTGCCGTCGCCACGCTCACCTACGTCTACGCCGACTCGACCGCCGTGCTCGGGCCGCTGGCCACCTACGCGGAGCCGCACTGCTACGACCTGTGCGTGGCGCACAGCGAGCGCCTCACCGCTCCCCGCGGCTGGGAGGTGCTCCGGCTGGCACCGGACCCGGCGGACCTCGGCCCCACCAGCGACGACCTCGAGGCGCTCGCCGACGCGGTCCGGGAGGCGGCCCGGCCGGCGGTCCCGGAGCAGCCCGAGCCGGTCGAGGTCGGGCGTCGCGGTCACCTGCGGATGCTGCGCAGCCCGGACTAGCGCCACGCGAGAGGCGTCCCGATCCGGCATGTTCTGTCCGGTTTGCCCCGGACACGCCGGAAGGTCAAGCAATCCACCGGACCGGCCGATGCATTCCTTCGTCATCGGGTGCCGGCCACCTCATCCTCGGCCCGGCTCCCATGCACGGCCCCTTCATCGCTCTCATCGAAAGCAGCTTCCCCATGGCGCGTACCCGCACGGCTGCCCGCACCCAGCAGCACGTCCCCCTCGGTTCCCTGACCCAGCGCGGTGCCCGCGCCGGCGCCTCCTGCCGGGCCTGCGGCAGCGAGCGGGTCACCCGCATCGCGATGAACCTGACCGACGGATCGCCGGTCGAGTTCACCTCCTGCCACCGGTGCGAGCACCGCACCTGGGCCGAGCAGGGCTCGGCCCGGGCGCTGCCCGTGCGCCGCGTCCTGGCCAAGGCGCGCAAGGTCTGACCCCCCCGGCACCCGCCGGCCGCGCCGGCAGGCCTCCTGGTCGTCGGCGCGGCCGGTAGGCTCTGCGCCCGTGCCTGCAGCCCTCCGGCAAGACCTCGACGCCATCGTCAAGGCGTACGACGTGCGCGGTCTGGTCCCGGACCAGCTCGACGTCGAGGTCGCCCGGGCGCTGGGTGCCGCGTTCGTGCAGGTGGTCGAGGCGCGCGACGGCATCGTCGTGGGCCACGACATGCGGCCCTCCTCGCCCGACCTCGTGGCCGCCTTCGCCGCAGGCGCCAACGAGCAGGGCGTCGACGTCCTCGACATCGGCCTGGCCTCGACCGACCAGCTCTACTTCGCCAGCGGCAGCCTGGACCGTCCCGGGGCGATGTTCACGGCCAGCCACAACCCGGCGCGGTACAACGGCATCAAGCTCTGCCGCTCCGGCGCCCGCCCGGTCGGGCTGGACTCCGGCCTGGCCGAGGTCCGCGACCTGGCGATCGCCGGGGTCCCGGCGTACTCCGGACAGCCCGGAACGACGAGCAGCCGCGACGTGCTGGCCGGCTACGCCGCCCACCTGCGCGGGCTGGTCGACCTCAGCGGCATCCGCCGGCTCCGCGTCGTGGTCGACGCGGGGAACGGCATGGCCGGGCACACCGTCCCGACCGTGCTGGCCGGCCTGCCGCTGGACGTCGTCCCGCTGTACTTCGAGCTGGACGGCACCTTCCCGAACCACGAGGCGAACCCGCTGGACCCCGCCAACCTGGTCGACCTCCAGGCCCGGGTCCGCGCCGAGGGGGCCGACCTCGGCCTGGCCTTCGACGGCGACGCCGACCGGTGCTTCGTGGTGGACGAGCGGGGCGAGCCGGTGTCGCCGTCCGCGGTCACCGCCCTGGTGGCCGTGCGTGAGCTGGCGCGGGTGCCCGGGTCCGTCGTGATCCACAACCTGATCACCTCGCGAGCCGTCCCGGAGATCATTGCCGAGCACGGCGGCCGGCCGGTCCGCACCCGGGTCGGCCACTCCTTCATCAAGGCCGAGATGGCGCGCACCGACGCCGTGTTCGGCGGCGAGCACTCGGCCCACTACTACTTCCGCGACTTCTGGCGGGCCGACACCGGGATGCTGGCCGCACTGCACGTGCTGGCTGCGCTCGGCGAGCAGCAGCAGCCGTTGTCGCGACTCGCGGCCGCCTACCAGCGCTACCGGGCGTCCGGCGAGATCAACAGCGAGGTAGCCGACCAGGGCGCCGCGACCGAGCGGGTGCGGGCGAGCTACGCCGGCCGCCCGGGCGTCTCGGTCGACGACCTCGACGGCATGACCGTCACGACCGACGACTGGTGGTTCAACCTGCGGGCGTCCAACACCGAGCCGCTGCTGCGGCTCAACGTGGAGGCGGGTGACCTCGCGACCATGGAGCGGGTCCGCGACGACGTGCTCGCCACGGTGCGCGGCGGGGCCGCAGCCGACAACCCGAGAGGAACCTGAGGACGTGCAGCTCGACCCTCGCCTGATGGAGATCCTGGCCTGCCCCCAGTGCCACGCGGCCCTGCGTGCCGACGAGCAGGCCGAGGAGCTGGTGTGCACCTCGGACACCTGCGGCCTGGCCTACCCGGTCCGAGACGACATCCCCGTGCTGCTCGTGGACGAGGCCCGCCGCCCGTGACCTCGTCCTGGCCGGGCGGGTCGCCCGACGACTCCGTCCTCGACGACCCGGCCGGGCTGGCCGACCTCGACCGCGGCGAGATGCTGCGGGCGGTTGCCACCGCTGGTGCCCAGGTGCGCGAGGCCCAGCTGCTGCGGGAGACCACCCTGCTGGCGCCGCTGGCCGACGACGACCGGCCGCGGGCGGTGGTCGTGACCGGCATGGGCGGCTCCGGAATCGCCGCCGACGTGGCCGCCGCCGTGGCGGGTCGGAACTGCCCGGTACCGGTCGTTGCCCACCGTGGCCACCGGTTGCCCGGGTGGGTCGGCGCGATGGACCTGGTCGTCGCCGTCTCCTGCTCCGGGCACACCGAGGAGACGCTGTCCGCGACCGACGAGGCGCTGCGTCGTGGCGCCCGAGTGGTGACCGTCGGGGCGGCCGGGTCGCCGATCGCCGGCCGCGCGGCCGGCGGCCGGGCCGTCCATCTCCCGGTCGACGCACACGGCCGGATGCCGCGCTCCAACCTGTGGGGCCTCGCCGTCCCGGTGCTGCTCGTCCTCGAGGCCGTCGGGCTGGCCGACGTGCCGTACGACCTGCTCGCGCGAACGGCCGACGAGCTGGACCGGACGGCCGAGCGGTGCGCCCCGGGCGTCGATGCGCTGGAGAACCCGGCCAAGACCCTCGCGCTGGGCTGGGCCGGCTCGCTGCCCTACGTCTGGGGTGCCAGCGGGGTCGCGACCGTCGCGGCGGACCGCACCGTCGCGCAGCTGGCGGAGAACGCCAAGTACCCCGGGGTGTCCGGACCGCTCACCGAGGTGCACCACAACCAGGTCGTGGTGATGTCCGGCGTCTTCGGGTCGCTGGGTGGCGAGGCCGACGAGGACGACATCTTCCGGGACCGCGTCGAGGACGGACCGGGCTGGCCGCGCATGCGGCTGCTGCTGCTGCGGGACACCGACGAGCTGCCGGAGGTCGCCCGCCGGGCCGACGCCACGCACCGGCTCGCCGAGCAGTACGCCGTCCCCAGCAGCGAGCTGGTGGCGGAGGGTGAGCACCCGGTCTCCCGGCTGGCCAGCCTGGTCGGGCCGCTGGACCTCGCGACGGTCTACCTCGCGCTGCTGCAAGGGCTGGACCCGACCCCGATCGAGCCGATCATGGTCCTCAAGGGCGGCTCCGGACCGCTCGGGGGGGCCGACCGGTGAGCGCATCCGGAGGCAACCGGGCGATCATCGCCGCGCTGCTGGCGAACCTCGGCATCGCTGTCACGAAGTTCGCGGCCTTCCTGCTGACCCGCTCCTCGTCCATGCTCGCCGAGTCGATCCACTCGGTCGCCGACTCCGGAAACCAGCTGCTGCTGCTGATCGGCGGGCGCCGGGCGCGGAAGGCGGCCACTCCGGAGCACCCCTTCGGCTACGGACGCGAGCGGTACGTCTTTGCCTTCATCGTCTCGGTCGTGCTGTTCAGCGTCGGCGGCCTGTTCGCGCTCTACGAGGGCTACCACAAGGTCGGCCACCCCGAGCCGATCGACTCGTGGCAGTGGGTGCCGCTGCTCGTCCTCGTGGTGGCGATCGGCCTGGAGTCCTACTCGTTCCGCACCGCCATCCACGAGTCCAACCAGGTCCGGGGGACCCTCGGTTGGATCCAGTTCGTCCGCCGCGCCAAGGCACCCGAGCTGCCCGTCGTCCTGCTGGAGGACCTCGCCGCCCTGATCGGGCTGGTGCTGGCGCTGGGTGGTGTCGGCCTGACCCTGCTCACGGGCGACGGCGTGTGGGACGGAGTCGGCACCCTCGCGATCGGCGTCCTGCTCGTCGGTGTCGCGGTGGTGCTCGCGGTCGAGACCAAGAGCCTCCTGCTCGGCGAGGGAGCTACGCCCGACGTCATCCGCCGGATCGAGGCGGCGCTGGTGGCAGACCCCTCCGTGCTGCGGGTGATCCACATGAAGACGCTGCACCTCGGCCCCGACGAGCTGCTGGTCGCTGCCAAGATCGCGGTGGTGCCGACCGACTCGGCAGCCGAGGTCGCAGCCGACATCGACGCGGCCGAGGCCAGGGTCCGGGCGGCCGCGCCGGTCGCCCGGGTCATCTACCTCGAGCCGGACATCTACGACAGGCCCCCGGGTGAGAGCGGTGAGCCGTCCCGGCCGCAGGGCCGGTCGCAGTCGACCTGACGGCGTCGCTCGTTTCGGCTGCGGCGCAGGAGCCGCTAGACTGGCGGGCGGAGTTTCGGCGTCACTGATGGGTTGGCCCTGAGGGGCCGCGCCGGGCACACCGAGGAAAGCCGTCGTCGCCCCACGCGCACCGCGTCGCAGTCCACCGCGCGTGCCGGGGTCGCCGCGCGCACCAGTTGCCCGCCAGAGTCCAGGGGAGCCGTCCGACGGTCCCCAGTGGGGAGTCACCCGAATGAGCACCACCCTGAAGCCCGGCGACTACAAGGTCGCCGACCTGTCCCTGGCCGAGTTCGGCCGCAACGAGATCCGGCTGGCCGAGCACGAGATGCCCGGCCTGATGGCCCTGCGGGAGGAGTTCGGCGCCAGCCAGCCCCTGGCGGGTGCGCGGATCGCCGGCTCGCTGCACATGACGGTGCAGACCGCCGTTCTCATCGAGACCCTGGTCGCGCTCGGCGCGGACGTCCGCTGGGTCTCCTGCAACATCTTCTCCACCCAGGACCACGCCGCTGCCGCGGTCGTGGTGGGTGCGGACGGCACCGTTGATGCTCCGGTGGGCGTCCCGGTCTTCGCCTGGAAGGGCGAGACGCTGCGGGAGTACTGGTGGTGCACGGAGCAGATGCTGACCTGGCCGGACGGCAAGGGCCCGAACATGCTGCTCGACGACGGCGGCGACGCCACCCTGCTCATCCACAAGGGCACCGAGTTCGAGAAGGCCGGAGCCGTGCCGTCGGCCACGGAGGACGACTCGGAGGAGTACCAGGTCGTCCTCGACCTGCTGCGCGCCTCGGTCGCCGCCGACGACTCGAAGTACACCCGGATGGGCGCGGGGATCATGGGGGTCACCGAGGAGACCACCACCGGTGTCCACCGCCTCTACGAGTTCGCCAGGGCCGGCGAGCTGCTGTTCCCGGCGATCAACGTCAACGACTCGGTCACCAAGAGCAAGTTCGACAACAAGTACGGCACCCGGCACTCCCTGATCGACGGCATCAACCGGGCCACCGACGTGCTCATGGGCGGCAAGGTGGCGGTCGTGCTGGGGTACGGCGACGTCGGCAAGGGCTGCGCCGAGTCCCTGCGTGGCCAGGGCGCCCGGGTGATCATCACCGAGATCGACCCGATCTGCGCCCTGCAGGCCGCCATGGACGGCTACCAGGTCACCACGCTGGACGAGGTCGTCGAGAGCGCCGACATCTTCATCACCGCCACCGGCAACAAGGACATCATCACGGCCGCCGACATGGGCCGGATGAAGCACCAGGCGATCGTCGGCAACATCGGTCACTTCGACAACGAGATCGACATGACCGGCCTGGCCCGCACGTCGGGCGTTCGCCGGAACACCATCAAGCCGCAGGTCGACGAGTGGGTGTTCGCCGACGGCCACTCGATCATCGTGCTGTCCGAGGGCCGGCTGCTGAACCTCGGAAACGCCACCGGCCACCCGAGCTTCGTCATGTCGAACTCGTTCAGCAACCAGGTCATCGCGCAGATCGAGCTCTACACGAAGAACGACGACTACGAGAAGCAGGTCTACGTCCTGCCCAAGCACCTCGACGAGAAGGTCGCCCGGCTGCACCTGGACGCGCTGGGCGTCAAGCTGACCCAGCTGTCCAAGCAGCAGGCGGAGTACATCGGTGTCGACGTGGCCGGCCCGTACAAGCCGGACCACTACCGGTACTGAGCCGCACCCGCGAGACGTCCGACGGCGCCGGTCCCGAGAGGGGCCGGCGCCGTCGTCGTTCGCGCCGGCGTCAGGGCTGGCCGGACTCGTCGCCGCGGACGATGCCGGTGGCGATGTCACGCAGCTTGCGGTTCATCCGCTGCGACGCCATGCTCAGCATCGCGAACGCGTCGTCCTGGGAGATCCCGTGGGTGGCCATCAGGATGCCGACGGCCGCCCCGATCTCGCGGTTGGTGGCCAGCCCCTGCTCGAGCTGGTCCGCGCGGACCGCGTGCCTGGTCCCGGCCAGGGCGACGGTGGCGAAGGACGCGAGGATCGCGGCGGTCTCAACCGCCTCCTCGTCGAAGGCTCCCGGGCTGTCGGCGAAGACGTTGAGCGCCCCGCCGCGCTGGCCCTGGTCGACCAGGGGCACGCCCATCATGGCGCGGACCGGGGTGCGCTCGACGACGACCTTGGCCAGCTCCGGCCAGCGGCAGGCGACCGTGATGTCGTTGTCGACGTGCACCACACCGTCGGTGCTGGCATCCAGGCACGGCCCTTCGCCGACCTGGTTCTGCAGCTCGTCGATGAGCCGCATCACGTCGTCTGTCGCGGCAGCGCTGCGGAAGCTCGCGCCCTCGAGGACACCGATCGCGGCGCGGTCACAGCCCTCGATCAGCTCGACGGCGGCCTCCACGACGAGCTGCTGCACCTCGTCGACGGTGCGGCCTTCGCGCATCCGCTGCGCGAGGACGGCGAACTGCTCCTGAGGTGTCAGGCTGCTGGTCACGTGGTGGCGTCCGTCCCTCGTGCCGTTCGGCGTCGGATCGCGTGGAGGCGTCGTCCGCTTCTCGACCGACCGGCCGATCCTAAGGCCCTGCCGTCAGGACGGCGGGGCGAAGGGGCCGTCACCGGGGGTCGGCTCCGCCAGGGGCTGCGGCCGGCCGAGTGGTTCCTTGGCGTGCGGTGCCGGCGGTGCCGCTGCGGGCGGTGCCGGTGCAGGTGGTGCGGCGCCGGACCAGGCGGTGCCGACGGCGAGCCGGTCCGCCTCGCGGCGGCGTCGCTCGGCCAGCACCGCGGCGACGAAGGCCCAGGCCGGCACGCCGGGGGGCGCCGGGGGTGCGACGACCTCGGCCAGCGACCGGGCGATCGTCGAGCCCAGGCTCTCCCGGGTCTCGGGCGAGAGCTCGTGGGCCCGGCCGAGGAACTGGCGGGCCTCCAGGGCCAGCGAGTCGGGCACCCGGGAGAGGTCCAGTCCCCGGGCCCAGCCCGCCAGCTGTGGCGGCATGGCCGCGAGCGGGGCCGCCCGCACCGGGACCCGTTCGCGCACCACGAGGGTGCCGGCCAGGTAGTCGCCGACCCGCCGGCCCTGGGTCGAGGCCAGGGACACGACCAGGGCGACGACCCCGAGGGTCGCCCAGATCTCGACGACGGACAGCAGCCCGCGCACGAACGCCTGCCGGAACCGGATCGGCCCGCCGTCCTCGCGCACGACCCGCAGGCCCAGCGCCATCTTGCCCAGCGACCGGCCGCGGGACAGGGTCTCCCAGGCGACCGGGTAGCCGACCACGACGCCGAGGGAGAGGACCAGCCCGATGGCGGCCGCCAGCGCGTCGTCGACGAAGGCCAGCGCCCCCGACACCACGAACACCCCCGCCGTGAGCAGGGCGACCTGCACCGCAAGGTCGATCAGCAGCGCCAGGCTGCGACTGGCGAACCGGGCGACGCGCAGGTCCAGGACGACCGCCTCACCGGTGACGACGTCCCCGCTCATCCCTGCGTTGCCTGCAGCGCTGTCGGACACGGTCCCCCTCGCCGGCGTCGTTGGGAAGCGCCCTCGGCGCTGCCCCTGGACCGAGCAGACTAGTTTGTGCAGCGAGCGCGAGCGGGGGTGGAGGCCAGGTGGACGTCGACGCGTACGTGGCGGCGCACCGGGGCGAGTGGGACCGGCTGGACGAGCTGGTCCGTCGCGCCGGGCGCGGGCCGGCCCGTCGCAACCGGCTGGACGGGAGCGAGGTCGACGAGCTGGTCCGCCTCTACCAGCGCACCGCGACCCACCTGTCGGTGGTCCGGTCCACCACCCCTGACCCGGCCCTCGTCGGCCGGCTGTCGACCCTGGTCGCCAGGGCCCGCAGCGCCGTGGCGGGGCCGACGGCGCCCGCATGGAGCGACCTGGCCCGGTTCTTCGTGGTGTCCTACCCCGCGGCGCTGTACCGCAGCCGCCACTGGTGGATCGCGGTGGGCGCGGCCTTCGGTCTCGTCGGGCTGGTCGTCGGCGTGTGGGTGGCCGGGGACCCGCAGGTGCAGTCGAGCATCGCCGCGCCGGAGCAGATCCGGCAGCTGGTCGAGCGGGACTTCGAGCAGTACTACTCCTCGGCGCCGGCCGGTTCGTTCGCCGCCCAGGTATTCACGAACAACGCCTGGGTCTCGGCGCTCGCGCTCGCGCTCGGGGTCTTCCTGCTGCCGGTGGGGTGGATCCTCTGGCAGAACGCGCTGAACATCGGCATCGCGGGCGGGCTGATGGCGGCCAACGACCGGCTGGGACTGTTCTTCGGCCTGATCCTCCCGCACGGGCTGCTGGAGCTGACCTGCGTCTTCGTCGCGGCCGGGGCGGGGCTGCGGCTCGGCTGGTCGTGGATCGACCCCGGCGGCCGCACCCGGTCGCGCGCGCTGCGCGAGGAGGGCCAGGCCGCCGGTGCGCTGGCCCTCGGACTGGCTGCCACCCTGTTCGTCTCCGGCGTCATCGAGGCCTTCGTCACCCCCTCGCCGCTGCCCACCTGGGCCCGGATCGGCCTCGGGGCTGCGGTGTGGCTGGCCTTCCTCAGCTACGTCGTCGTGCTGGGCGGCCGTGCCGTCCGGTCCGGCGACCTCGGTGACGTCACCGGGGCGGGCGCCACGGACGTGGCGCCCACCGCCGGTTGACCCGGCTCTGCGTCGGTTCCTCGTCCCTGTCCGGGAGCGGACACCAACGACGGACCAACGGGTGGATCGGCGCCCGACACCAGCCTGGCGGGTGGTTGCGCCGTCGTTGGTGCCCGTCCACGACCCGCGGCAGGTCGCTGGGCCGTGGTGCCGGACCGGACCTGGACCAGGGCAGTCAGAGCCGGCCGGCGGCCTTGAGCGCGAGGTAGCGGTCGGCGAGCTCGGGCGCCAGCGTCCCCGGAGCGCCGTCGACCACCTCGACCCCGCGCCGGGACAGCAGCTCGCCGACCCGGCGCCGTTCGGCCCGCGCCCGCTCGGCCGCCGCAGCGGCGTACACGGCGGCGGCGTCGCCGCGACCGCTCGCCAGCTCGTGCACCCGCGGGTCGGAGACCGAGGCCAGCACCACCCGGTGCCGGTGCAGCAGCGGGCCGAGCACCGGCAGCAGTCCTTCCTCGACCGGCGCGGCGTCCAGCGCGGTCAGCAGCACGACCAGGCTCGGCCGGGACGGACCCGCCAGGACGGTGCGCACCATGCCGGCGTAGTCCGGCTCGACCAGCGCGGCCTCCAGCGGAGCCATCGCCTGCACCAGGGCGGGCAGCAGGCCGGCCGCCGGCTCGCCCTCGACCCGGGCCCGCACGACGCGGTCGTACGCGAGCAGGTCGACCCGGTCACCGGCGCGGGACGCCAGCGCGGCGAGCAGCAGCGCGGCGTCCATCGCCTCGTCCAGGCGTGGCGCGTCGCCGACCCGGGCCGCGGCGGTCCGGCCGCAGTCGAGCAGCAGCAGGACCCGCCGGTCCCGCTCCGGCCGCCAGGTGCGCACCATCACGTCGGCTGCCCGGGCAGTCGCGCGCCAGTCGATCGAGCGCACGTCGTCGCCCGGCACGTACTCGCGCAGCGAGTCGAACTCGGTGCCCTGCCCCCGGATCATCACCGCGGTGCGACCGTCGAGCTGCCGCAGCCGGGCCAGGCGCGACGGCAGGTGCTTGCGGGAGGTGAACGGCGGCAGCACCCGCACCCGCCACGGCACCCGGTGCGATCCCTGTCGGGCTGCCAGCCCCAGCGGGCCGTACGACCGGACGGTGACCCGGTCGGCCCGGCGGTCGCCGCGCCGGGTGGGCAGCAGGGCGCTGACGAGCTGCCGGCGCTCGCCGGGCGGGACGTCCAGGTCGTGGCGCTGTGCCGCGGCGCCCGCACTCGGCGGCCACGCGTCGCGCAGCCGGCCGCGGACCCGTCGTCGGCTCGGGTTGCCCACCGTGAGCCGCACGTTGGCCGGTTCGCCCAGCCGCACCGTGGCGGTGCCGTCCCGGGCGAAGGTCAGCGACCGCACCGGGCCGGCCAGGGCGAGGTCGACGATGACCAGCACGAGCAGCAGCAGGGTGGCGGCCAGCAGCCCGGCCGCCGATGGCGCGAGCACGCCGACCAGCACGGCAGCCGCGAGGGCGACCAGACCGAGCCGTCCGGTCAGCGCCACCGCATCCCTCCCCACTTCGCCGTGATCATGAAGGATCCTCCCCGCTGTTGCGTAGGTGTTCTTTCATGATCACGGTGGGGGAGGGGGCGGTCAGCGGGGGACCGGGACGGCGGCGAGGACGCCGTCGAGGACGGCGTCCGGCGTGACGCCCTCGAGCTCGGCCTCGGGTCGCAGCTCGACCCGGTGCCGCAGCGCCGGCCGGGCCAGTGCCTTGACGTCGTCCGGCGTGACGTAGTCCCGGCCGGACAGCCAGGCCCAGGCCCGGGCGGCGGACATCAGTGCGGTTGCTCCGCGCGGCGAGACCCCCAGCTGCAGGGACGGCGAGTCGCGGGTGGCCCGGGCCAGGTCGACCACGTAGCCGACCACCTCGGCGGCGATGGCCACCGAGCCGACGGCGGCGCGGCCGGCGGCCAGGTCGGCGACCCCGGCGACCGGGCGTATCCCGGCGGCAGCCAGGTCGCGCGGGTCGAACCCGTCCGCGTGCCGGGTGAGCACCCGCACCTCGTCGTCGCGCGGCGGCAACGGCATGGTGAGCTTGAGCAGGAACCGGTCGAGCTGCGCCTCGGGCAAGGGGTAGGTGCCCTCGTACTCGACCGGGTTCTGGGTCGCGACGACGACGAACGGGTCGGGCAGCGGCCGCGGCCGCCCGTCGACCGACACCTGCCGCTCCTCCATGGACTCCAGCAGCGCGGCCTGGGTCTTGGGCGGGGTGCGGTTGATCTCGTCGGCCAGCAGCAGGTTCGTGAACACCGGCCCGGCCCGGAAGGAGAACTCCGCCGAGCGGGCGTCGTAGACCAGGGACCCGGTGATGTCACCGGGCATGAGGTCCGGGGTGAACTGCACCCGGGTGCTGTCCAACGACAACGCAGCGGCGAAGCTGCGGACGAGCAGCGTCTTGGCCACCCCCGGCACTCCCTCGAGCAGCACGTGACCTCGGCACAGCAGGGCGATGACGAGGCCGGTGACCGCCGCGTCCTGACCGACCACGGCCTTGCCGACCTCCTCGCGCAGGGCGTGCAGCGCGGCGCGCGCCGCGGCTCCGGCGGCACTGTCGTCGGCCGTCCCGGTCCCTGGGGATGTCACGGTCGGCGTACCTCTCTCTCCAGGTCGTCGAGGGCAGCGGCGAGGCCCACCAGCTCGGCGTCGTCGGCCGGTGCGGCACCGTACAGCAGGCTCTGGGCCTCGGCGGGCGACCGCGACGAGCGGGTGGCCACCGAGGCTACGACGACACCCGGCCCGGCCCGCCGCGGCAGCCCGAGGGCCGGGCCGAGCCTGGCGAGGACGCCGGCGCGGAGCGCGTCGGCGGCGCGGTCGCGGGCCCCGGCGCGGCGGTAGAGCCGCCCGCGGCCTTCCACCGTCTCCGCCGCGCGCACCACGACCGGGAGCGGCTCGGTGACGACCGGGCCG
Organism: uncultured Actinomycetota bacterium; assembly: GCA_963807005.1. GTDB lineage: Bacteria > Actinomycetota > Actinomycetes > JACCUZ01 > JACCUZ01 > CAWDZK01. Next base: position 669,360 of record CAWDZK010000006.1, read on the forward strand.
AGCCGCCGGGCGCGCCACAGCGCGAGCACCAGCACGGCCACCGCGAGCTGTCCCAGCCCCCACCACACCCCGTGCGGCACCAGCTCGTAGAACGACTTCTGTGCCTGCGTCGGCAGGTCGGACGGGGACGGCAGGTACCAGACCAGGCGCTCGTGCCCGCCGAGCAGGCCGAGGGCCAGGGCGGCGTTTCCGTCCTGGCCGAGGCGGTCGTTGGTGAAGCCGTATCCCGTGCCCACAAGGGTGACCAGCTGTCCGCCGACCACGCCCTGGACGACGGACGGCCGCCCGTCCCTGGAGTAGCAGCGGGCACCGGTGGCCAGTGCGGTGCCGTCGACGTCGTAGCCGAGTACGCCGGCGTCGGCCGTTCCGGCGCGCCGGGCCGCGGGCAGCGCGCAGCCGGGCGGGCGCAGCCCCGGGTCGGCCGCCGAGGCGACGGTGCCCGGCACCCAACGCTGCGGCGCGCCGGTGGACAGGACCACCAGGTCGGCGCCGGTGCTCCGCAACGTCTCGACCTGACCGTCGGCCAGCAGGTCGGGGTCGACGACGAGGACGGTCGCCTGCCGGGTGGCGTCCGCCGCGGCGGCGGAGGTGGACACCCGCTCGACCTGTACGCCCTGGTCGCGCAGCAGCTCGGCCACCGCCCGGCCCCCGCCGGGGGCCGCCGACGACGGGTCGAGCGGGCGCGAGCTGCTGCCGCCGGTGGCCAGGGCGACGAGCAGCGCCGCGAGCAGGACGAGGGCGGCGACCACCACCGGCCCCCGGGCGGCCCGCCACAGGTCGCGGGCGGTCGGGTCGGTCGAGGTGTCGCTGGTCACGGGGACGTCCCGACCGGCACGGCCCGGGTCCCGCGGACCTTCTCGTCCAGTGCTCGCAGCGCGGCGTCTCCGGTCGGGTCCGCCGGGCGCCCGCCGTACCAGACGTCGTCGAACAGCCGGGTCGCGCGCCGCAGGTCGTCCGCGCAGGACGGCAGCACCGCGCCGGCCTCCGCCGCCGCCTCGTCAGCGGTCCGGCCCGGCCGTTCGTCGAGGACGGCGCGCTCCTCCAGGGAGCGCACGACGGCCCGAAACCGTTCGCGGACGGCTTCGGCCCACTCGCCGCGGGCGGCGTGCGCGTCCGCTGCCGCACGGTGCTCGTCGGCGGTCCGAACGCGCCCGGTGAACAGCGCCGGGTCGACGGGTGACCTGCGGCCGAACGGCCCCACCCGCAGCCGGACCGCGACGATCGCCACCACGACCAGCAGGGCGAGCACGACCAGTCCGGAGCGACCGCCGGGTGAGACGCCTGCCACCCGGTCCAGCAGCTCGCCCGCCTGGTCGAGCAGCCAGCGCACCAGCCGTTGCCACAGGCCGGGTCGCCGCTCCTGGTAGACCTGCTTGGACAGCTCCTGCTGGGCCAGCCGGGCCGCCTCCTCCCGGCCGAGCTCGACCGGGACGCCGGCGATCACGGGCGGGGCATCGGTGGGTCGACCGGAGCAGCGCCCGGCGCCGCGGCGGCACCCACGACCCTGGCCAGCTCGAGGTCCAGCGCCTCCCGCCGCATCCGGCGGTCGACGTACAGCAAGGCGGTGGCCACGGCGGTGAACGGCCAGGTGACGGTGGCCGCCAGGATCGTCCCGAGGGCGGTGATCAGCAGCGGCACCAGCGCGTAGATGTTGGTGTCGTCGCCGCCGAGGAAGGCCACGAAGTACGAGAGCAGCTGGAACGGCGTGAGCAGGATGCCGGAGAGCACCTGGGCGATCACGTTGACCAGCAGGAGGATGCCGAAGGTGCGCCACCAGGCGCCCTTGACCAGGGCTCGCGACCGTCGCAGCGACCCGACGACGGACTGCCGCTCGAGCACGACCGCCGGGGGTGCCAGGGCGAAGGCGGTGTACAGGTAGACCACGGCGACCAGCAGGGCCGGAGCGCCCGCGACGAACGCCAGTGCGACGAGCACGGTCGGGGCGCCCCCGACTGCGAGCAGCACTCCCGGCGCGAGGCAGGCCAGGGTCAGGCCCAGGAAGATGAGGATCATCAGGCCGGTGACGCCCAGCAGGGTCGGGATCCGCGGGCGGGCCCGGTCCCAGGCCTCACGCGCGGAGATCGGCTCCCCGAGGACCGCCCGGCTCACCGCCGCGGTGAGGATGCCGCTGAGGACCAGCACGGCGAGCGCGGTGATGAGGCCCTCGATCGCGGCGCTGGTGAGCGCGCCGGCGAGGACGGTCACGTCGCCGCCGGGATCGCCGGACGGGCTGGTCCGGACCGAGGTGTCGATGGCGTCGTGCAGCAGCAGCCACTTGAGCGGGACGCTGACGACCTGGGTGAGGGCAGCGACCACCGCGGACAGGCCGAGCATGATCCGCCAGTGCCGCCGCATCGCTGCGATGGCGCCGTCGAGGATCTCCCCGACGCCCAGCGGCCGGAGCGGGATGATGCCGGGCTTGGGCGCAACCGGCGCGGCGTGCTGGGAACCGGCCGGGCCGCCCCAGTCCGGCCGGGGTGCCGGCCCGGGCTGCTGCCAGCTCCGCGGCGCGCCGTCCGCGGGAGGAGCCCCGCTGTCCCGCTGGCCGCCGTACGCCGGGCCGTCGGCCGGAGGCTGCTGCGGCGCCCAGCCGGTCGGTACCGGCTCGTCCTGGGGTCGGGGCCAGCCCCCCGGCTGCTCGTCGCTCACGCCTGTCATCGTCGCACGGGGGAGTCGGTCGTCCGGACGAAGCGCGGCCTTCCCGCACCCAGTACCCAGCATCTCGACCTGCGAGATGCCACGATGAGCACATGAAGGGTCGCGTGCTCATCGTCGACGACGACACGGCGCTGGCCGAGATGCTCGGCATCGTCCTGCGCGGCGAGGGCTACGAGCCGTCGCTGTGCGCCGACGGGGACCAGGCGCTCGCGGCGTTCCGTGAGCACAAGCCGGACCTGGTGCTGCTCGACCTCATGCTGCCCGGCATGGACGGCATCGACGTCTGCCGCGCCATCCGCGCCGAGTCCGGCGTGCCCATCGTGATGCTCACGGCCAAGACCGACACGATCGACGTCGTGGTCGGTCTGGAGTCCGGGGCGGACGACTACGTCATGAAGCCGTTCAAGCCCAAGGAGCTGGTGGCCCGCATCCGCGCCCGGCTGCGCCGCACCGAGGAACCGGCGCCGGAGCTGCTCGAGGTCGGCGACCTGGTGATCGACGTCGCCGGCCACTCGGTCAAGCGGGACGGCGCTCCGATCGCCCTCACCCCGCTGGAGTTCGACCTGCTGGTGGCGTTGGCGCGCAAGCCGTGGCAGGTCTTCAGCCGTGAGGTGCTGCTGGAGCAGGTCTGGGGCTACCGGCACGCAGCCGACACCCGGCTGGTCAACGTGCACGTGCAGCGGCTGAGGTCCAAGGTGGAGCGGGACCCGGAGAGCCCCGAGGTCGTGGTCACCGTGCGCGGCGTGGGGTACAAGGCGGGACCGGCCTGACCGCAACGCAGGACACCCTCGGCTCCGACCGCCCGCGAGGGGTCGCGACCTGGGCGAAACGTGTCGTCCGCCGTCGTTGGCGCCGGTCGATCGCGCTGTGGCGGCGGTCGCTGCAGCTGCGCGTCGTCACCACCACCACGATCTTCTCGGTGATCGCGATCGCCGTCCTCGGGAACGTGCTCATCACCCGGGTGCGTGACGGCCTGCTCGACGCCAAGGTGCAGGCCGCACTCGACGAGGCCGGCAACGGCGCGCGGACCTCGCAGGAGGCCCTCGACTCCGCGGATCGCAGCGAGAGCGGTGTCTACGACACGCTGGTGCCCGACCTCGTCCGTCAGCTGGCCCGTGGCGGTGGCCCCGCGGGGGCGCGCCAGGTCGTCCTGCTGCGCGGGCCCGACGTGTCGCTGCCGCAGGCGCCGCTCGGCCGCAGCTCGTTCGGCGTCGACCCCGACGCGGTCCCGCAGGTGCTGCGGGACCAGGTCGAGAAGACCTCGTCACAGCAGTGGACGTACAGCGAGATCCGGCGATCGTCCGGCCAGACCGTGCCGGTCGTGGTCGTGGGCGCGCCGGTCACGGTGCCCGGCTTCAGCACCTACGAGCTGTACTTCCTGTTCCCGCTGGACAAGGAGGCCGACACGCTGGGTCTGGTCCGCAACGCCCTGCTGCTGGCGGCGTTGAGCCTGGTGATCCTCGTCGGCGGCATCGCGTTCCTCGTGACCCGGCAGGTGGTCACGCCGGTCCGGATGGCAGCGCGGATCGCAGAACGACTCTCCGCCGGCCGCCTGGAGGAACGGATGCGGGTGCGGGGCGAGGACGACCTCGCCCGGCTGGCCGCGTCGTTCAACCGGATGGCCTCCAGCCTCCAGCGGCAGATCCGACAGCTCGAGGACCTGTCGCGGGTGCAGCGCCGGTTCGTCTCGGACGTGTCGCACGAGCTGCGGACGCCCCTGACCACGGTGCGGATGGCGGCCGACGTGCTGCACGAGGCCCGCGGCCAGTTCGAGCCGGCGGTCGAGCGCAGCGCCGAGATCCTGCAGGCGCAGCTGGACCGCTTCGAGGCGCTGCTCGCCGACCTGCTGGAGATCAGCAGGTACGACGCCGGGGCGGCCGTGCTCGACGCGGAGCCGACCGACCTGCGAGTGGTGTCCCGCAGCGTGATCGAGGCGATGGAGACGCTGGCGGAGAGCCGCGGCAGCGTCCTGGTGCTGCAGACCCCCGTCACTCCCTGCACGGCCGAGGTCGACGGCCGCCGGATCGAGCGCATCCTGCGCAACCTGGTCGCCAACGCGATCGAGCACGGTGAGGGAAGGCCGGTGCGCGTCGTCGTCGCCGCCGACGACCGCGCCGTAGCCGTCGCGGTGCGTGACCACGGCATCGGCCTGTCGCCGAACGACGTCGGCATGGTGTTCCACCGGTTCTGGCGTGCCGACCCGGCCCGGGCCCGCACCACGGGCGGCACCGGCCTGGGACTGTCCATCGCGCTGGAGGACGCGCACCTGCACCAGGGGTGGCTGCAGGCCTGGGGCGAGCCCGGCGACGGCTGCCAGTTCCGGCTGACCGTCCCGCGGGTGCTGGGGGCCGAGCTGGAGGGGTCCCCGATCCCGCTCGAGCCCAGCGACTCGCAGCGCCGGGTCCGCCCGGTCGTCGTCGGCGGGCCCTACCGGCGGATCCGCTCGCCAGGGGGCGTCGATGTCTAGGCCTGGGCACCGCTGCGCCACACCGGCCGTCGTCCTCGTCGTCCTCGTCGCGCTTGCCGGCTGCGCCGGGGTGCCGACGTCCGGCCCGGTGAAGGCCGGTGGCGACCTGCGGCTCCAACGGGCCGACGAGGGCGCCCCCGCCATCGGGCAGCCACCGCAGCCCGGCGCGGCCCCGGCCGACATCGTGCGCGGGTTCCTGCAGTCCAGCGCCGACTTCCAGAACGACCACGAGGTCGCCCGGCTCTACCTGACTCCTGCCGCGCGCCGGAGCTGGCGGCCGCAGGACGGCACCCTGATCTACGACAAGGTGGCTTCCTCGCTGGTCTCGGCGCCCGGTGACGCCGCAAGGGTCACCTTCGAGGCGGCCGCGGTGGGCGCGATCGCCGCCGACGGCGGGTACAGCCGGCCGGCGCCGAGCACCACGGTGAGCCGCCCGTTCCGGCTGGAGCGAGTCGACGGGCAGTGGCGGATCAGCGAGCTGGGCAACGGCCTGCTGCTGTCCAGCGTCGAGGTCGCCGACACCTACCGGCCGGTGTCGCTGTACTTCCTCGCGCCGTCCGGCGGCACCCTGGTGCCGGATCCGATCTTCCTCCCGGAGCTGCCAGGCCTGAGCACCAAGCTGGTCGCCCGGCTGCTGCGTGGTCCGACCTCGTCGCTGCGCTCGGCGGTCACGACCGCCTTTCCCGAGGGCACCGAGCTCGACGTGAGCTCGGTGCCGGTCATCGACGGCGTCGCCACGGTGCGGCTGGACCCGGTCGCGTTGAAGGCCGACGACACCGCTCGCCAGCAGATGTCCGCACAGCTGGTGTGGACCCTCAAGCAGCTGGCCACGGTCACCGCCGTGCGGATCACCGTCGGCGGCGAGACGCTGCAGGTGTCGGGTGCGGGAGCGCTGCAGTCGCGCGGCGACTGGGCCACCTTCGACCCGGACCGGCTGCCCAGCGCCCCGTCGGTGTACCTCGCCCTGGACGGCCGGGTGGGGAGGTACCTCAACCGCAACGCGAAGTTCGGGCCGGTCCTCGGGGCCGGTGGTGCGGCCACGCCGCAGGTGCGCACGCCCGCCGTCTCCCTCGACAACCAGCGGCTGGCCTCGGTGAGCGTCGACGGGACACGCGTCCTCGTGGGGCGGATGACCGAGGGCGCCGTCCTCGAGGTCCGGATCACAGGGACCGACTTCTCCGCGCCCTCCTGGGACCGCGACAACGGCCTGTGGGTCGTCGACCGGTCGAGCGGCGCGCTGCTCTACCTCCCGGACGGCGCGAACAAGGTCCAGACGGTGGACGTGCCCACGGTCAGCGGGCAGCGGGTCGAGTCGGTGCGGATGTCCCGCGACGGCGCCCGCGCCGCCCTGGTGGTGGGCTCCGGCCGATCCGGCCGGCTGGTGATCGGTGCGGTGCACCGGGTGGAGACCGCGAACCCCGACGTGGCGGGCGGGGAGCTGCTGTCGCTGGAGGCCGTGTCCGAGCCGCTGCCGGGCCTGCGCGGGGTGCGCGCCGTCGCCTGGGCGGACGCCACCCATGTCGAGGTCCTCGGCAGCCTGGACGAGGCGACGTTGCGCCCCTACCAGGTCAGCGTGGACGGGGCCACGGTCTCCGACATCGAGCCGCTCGCCGGAGACGCCCCGGCGGTCTCCATCGCTGCGGCGCCGCCCGAGAGCGAGGTCCCGGTGGTCGTGGGCAGTGCCGACGGCGAGATCTGGACCTTCACCTCGAGCAGGGGCTGGGAGCAGCTCGGTCCGGGCACCGCCCCGGCGTACCCCGGCTGACCTGCCACCGTCCACACCGGCCGTTCCTCCACCGACCTCGTGCGCGGCGGCCCGGGGCAGTGCCGGGGGACGAGGCTGGTCGGGTGCTGCTCGTCCTGAGGTCGCTGCTCGACCTCGTGCTGCCGGCGACCTGCGCGGGATGCGGCGCCGACGAGACGGCCTGGTGCGCGGGCTGCGACGCCACCCTGCGTGGACCGGCCCGGCGCGCGGCTCCCGACCCCCGGCCGGCCGGGCTGCCCGAGACGTGGGCGGTCGCCCGCTACGACGGCCCGGTCCGGGCGGCCGTCGTCGCGCACAAGGAGCACGGGGTGCGGGCCCTGACCGGGCCGCTGGGTGCGGCGCTGGGACGGGCGGTCCTGGCGGTCCGGGCGGCCCTTGACCTGCCCGGCCGGCCCGGCAGCCGGGCCACGATGGTGCTGGTGCCGGCACCGTCGCGGCCGAGGGCGGTGCGCGAGCGGGGTCGCGACCCGACGCTTCAGCTCACCTCCGCGGCAGCGCGGGCGCTGCGGGCTCACGGACTCGACCTCGAGGTCGTGCCGGCACTGCGGATGCGCAGCAGCGCGCGGGACCAGGCCGGGTTGGGTGCGGCCGCTCGCGCGGCGAACCTGCGCGGCGCCGTCCAGCTCGGCCGCGGCGCACCGGCCCGCCTCGACGGCCGGCCGGCCCTGCTCGTGGACGACGTCGTGACGACTGGCGCCACCCTGGCCGAGTCGGCGGCGGTGCTGCGCGCGAGCGGGACCCCGGTCGTCGGCGCCGCTGTGGTCGCCGCCACGGCCCGACGGGGGACCGCCGGACCGGGCGGGCTGTCATCGCGGCAGAACAGGGGCTAGCGTTCCGATATGGCACCCGCCCGGGTCCGTGGTTGCGCCGGACCGGTTTCCCCTCCGGGGGCAGCAGTCCGGCAAGCCGATGCCAGTCGCAGGCGAAACGGTCCACGTAAGGCGACTTCTCGTCGTCCGATCACGGTGCGGCTTAGAGGTAAGTCCTGCCCCGTCGGGAGCCCAGATGGTTCCCGAGCCGGGAGAAGGGGAGTAGTGGCGGACACCGCTGCGAGACCCTCGGCAGGCGGATGTGGGGTCGAAGACCAGGTCGGCCGGGTGGGTGCCGCCAGCACGATCGTCCTGAGCGCACCGCCGCTCGCTCCCTCGGCACCAAGGAGGACCACTTCGTGGACATCGTCGTCAAGGGTCGGAACACCGAGGTCGCAGATCGTTTTCGCAGCCACGTAGCAGAGAAGCTCGCGAAGATCGAGAAGCTTGACCCCAAGGTGATCAGCGTCGACGTCGAGTGCTCCCAGGAGAAGAATCCGCGACTGGCCGACCAGCGTGAGCGCATCGAGATCACCATCCGCTCCCGTGGGCCGGTGATGCGGGCCGAGGCCAACGCGCCCGACTCCTACGCCGCGCTGGACCTGGCGATGACCAAGCTGGAGGCGCGGCTGCGCAAGGCCCACGACCGCCGCAAGGTGCACCACGGGGCGAAGACCCCGGTCTCGGTCGCCGCGGCCACGGCGGCTCTCGACAACGGCTCCCGGGCGAGTGCCGAGTCCGACGCGGGCGACGCCGACAGCCGCGGTTTCGCGGGTGACGGGCCGATGTTCGTCCGCGAGAAGGTCCATCAGGCGACTCCGATCCTTCTCGACCAGGCGCTGTACGAGATGGAGCTGGTCGGCCACGACTTCTACCTCTTCGTCGACGCGGAGACCGCTCAGCCCAGCGTCGTCTACCGCCGTCGCGCCTACGACTACGGCGTGATCCGACTGGCGGTCTGAACTGCTTCGGCGACCGGCCGCTCCACCGCGATCGGCGCCGTTCCCGGGTCGCCCGCCCCGTTGACGTGCGAGGATGCGGCCCGGGGGCGTGGGCGACGACGTCGTCGCGGCCCGCACCCGAGTCGGAAGGGGAGCCGGTGACCGAGCGAGCCGTGGGCGCCGCGCCGTCCGCGCGGTCGGCCTCCGAACCGGTCCGCGTGCTGGTCGTCGACGACCACGCGCTGTTCCGCCGCGGCCTGGAGATGGTTCTCGGCCAGGAGGCCGACATCGAGGTCGTGGGCGAGGCCGGGGACGGCACCGAGGCGGTCGAGCTCGCCTCGAGGCTGCTGCCGGACATCGTGCTCATGGATGTCCGGATGCCGCGGCGCAGCGGCATCGAGGCCTGCACGGCGATCAAGGACGTCGTGCCCAGCGCCAAGATCGTCATGCTCACCATCTCCGACGACGAGGCCGACCTCTACGACGCCATCAAGGCCGGCGCGAGCGGGTACCTGCTCAAGGAGATCTCGATCGACGAGGTGGCCGCGGCGATCCGCTCGGTCGCCGGCGGCCAGTCACTGATCAGCCCGTCGATGGCGTCGAAGCTGCTCACCGAGTTCGCCACGATGATCAAGAAGGGTGACGACCGGCAGCAGGTGCCGGCACCGCGGCTCACCGACCGCGAGCTCGAGGTCCTGAAGCTGGTCGCCAAGGGGCTGAACAACCGCGACATCGCCAAAGAGCTGTTCATCAGCGAGAACACGGTGAAGAACCACATCCGCAACATCCTCGAGAAGCTCCAGCTGCACTCGCGCATGGAGGCCGTGGTCTACGCCGTGCGCGAGAAGCTGCTCGAGATCACCTGACCGCGGGGCGCTGCGGCGCCGGGCGGTGGGTCAGGGCCGGCCGTACTCCAGGTACATGACGTCCCGGTACGGGCCCCAGCTCAGGTCGAGCGTCCAGCAGCCCGGCTCGGGCAGGTCGACGGTCGAGGGACCCGGGCCGGGGAGCTCGCGGGTCACCGTCGTCCCGGTGCGGGGCAGCGTCGCGACGATGCGCAGGTCCGTCCAGGACGAGTCCGGCCGCTCCACCCACAGGATCTTGTTGTTCCGGTCCGGTGCCGAAGGTGAGGTCAGCGGTCCGAACAGGATGGCGACCATCCGGCCGTCCTCGCTGCGCACGTGGGTGGCGCGCGGCCGGGGGTCGGAGAACCCGTCCCGGGCCCAGGTGGGCAGCACCCCGGTGGACAGCGCCTCGTCGCACGCGCCGGCCGCCGGCACCGTCCCGGTCCGGTCGCCGCTGCCCATGGCGATCACCGCGCCGGTCGTCACGGCTGCTGCCAGCGCGACAGCGGCACCCGCGCCCGCCCACCGGCGCCGCCGCCTGATCTGCCGGCCCCGGCGCAGCCCCTCGCCGGCGAGCGCGCCCACGGGCGGCGTCAGGGTGCCGGCACCCGCCCGCATCGCCGCGGCCAGGTCGTCCTCGAAGCTCATGTCTCCTCCGTCGGTGCTCATCGGCCGGGTCATCGGGCCAGCAGGTCGGCCAGGTCGTCGCCCAGGGACTCGCGCAGCCGGGCCAGCGCGCGGCTGCAGCGGGTGCGCACCGCCGCGGGGCTGAGTCCGACCAGCACGCCGGTGGCCGGGGCATCGAGGTCGTCCCAGTAGCGCAGCACCACGACGGCGCGGTCCAACCGGTCCAACCGGCCGAGCGCGCTCCCGAGGGCGACCCGGAGCGGGATGTCGGCGTCGTCCACGGGGCCCTCGGCGAGGCCGGTGCGGTCGGACGGTCGTTCGGTGCTGCTCCGCCGCCGGCGGTGGCTGAGGTAGGCGTGCACGAGCACCGTGTGGGCGTACGCCGCCGGCTCCTCGGCCGCGGCCACTCTGGACCACCGCGCGTAGATCCGGCCCAGCGCCTCCTGCACCAGGTCCTCGGCGAGGTGCCAGTCACCGGTCAGCAGCCAGGCAGTGCGGAACAGCGCCGCGCTGCGTGCGGTGGCGAACGCGACGAACTCCTGGTCGCTGGTCACCGTGCTCCTCCCGCTGCCGTCCCACCTGTGTGACGCGGTGCGACCCCTCGGGTGTGACGCCGCCGTCGTTGCGCGCCGCTGTCAGCAGAGCGTGGCAGCATCGGCGACCGTGAGCAGGACGGTGGAGCGGTTGTCGCTGGCCCAGGCCCGGCGCGTCGCCGTCGCGGCACAGGGCCTGGCCGCCCCACGCCCCGCCGTGCCGACCATGCGGCACGTGACCGCGACGGTCGAGCGCATCGGCCTGCTGCAGATCGACAGCGTCAACGTCCTGACCCGGGCGCACTACCTGCCGCTGTTCTCCCGGCTCGGCCCGTACGACCGGGCCCTGCTCGACCGGGCGAGCAGCCGGGCGCCGCGCCGGCTGGTGGAGTACTGGGCGCACGAGGCCAGCCTCGTCCCGCCGTCGACCCAGCGACTGCTGCGCTGGCGGATGCGCCGTAGCGAGGAGGCCTGGGGCGGCATGCGCTCGATCGCGGCCCAACGGCCGGACCTGGTGCAGGCCGTCCGGGACGAGCTGAAGGCCCGCTCGGTGCCGATGACGGCGGGGCAGGTGGAGGCCGCGCTGGAGCACGACGTGCCACGGTCGAAGGTCGACTGGGGCTGGAACTGGTCCGAGGTCAAGCGCGCGCTGGAGTTCCTGTTCTACGGCGGGGAGATCAGCTCGGCCGGGCGCACCACGTCGTTCGAGCGCCGGTACGCCGTGCCCGAGCGGGTGCTGCCCCGCGAGGTCGTCGAGGCCCCGGACCGCACCGACGAGGAGTCGTTCCTCGAGCTGACCCGGATCGCCGCCCGGGCGCACGGCGTGGCGTCCGAGCCGTGCCTGCGCGACTACTTCCGGCTGCGGCACAGCGACTCCCGTGCGGCCGTGGCGACCCTCGTGGCGACCGGCGAGCTGCTGCCGGTGCAGGTCGAGGGCTGGCACCGCGCGGGCTACCTGCACCGCGACGCCCGGCTGCCGCGCCGGGTCGATGCCCGGGCGCTGCTGGTGCCGTTCGACCCGTTGGTCTGGTTCCGCTGGAGGGCCGAGGCCCTGTTCGAGTTCCGCTACCGGATCGAGATCTACACCCCTGTCGAGAAGCGGGTCTTCGGCTACTACGTGCTGCCGTTCCTGCTCGGCGACCGGCTGGTGGCCCGGGTCGACCTCAAGGCCGACCGGCGGTCCGGCACCCTGCTCGTGCGGTCGGCGCACGCCGAGCAGCACGCACCGCCGGAGACCGCCCACGAGCTGGCCGCCGAGCTGCGCGAGATGGCGCGCTGGCTCGACCTCGACGAGGTCCGGATCGAGGACCGGGGCGACCTGGCCGGCGCGCTACGGGCAGCGACCTGACGCGAGCAGGCTGAGCCCGGGGAAGGTCACGCCGTCGGCCGTGACGTACGGCGCGGCCTCGGCGTCGAGCCGGGCGCGCACCGCCGTCCGGTCCGAGTCGGTCATCCCCGCGATCAGTCGGACGAGAGGACCGGCCAGTGCCGACGTTCGCGACCACCACTCGGTCGTCGACGCGACGTGCATCGGCACGGGCACCTCCTCGACCCGTACGTCGGTCAGCCCCGATGCGGTGACCAGCTCGCCCAGCAGGTGGGCATCCGACAGTGCGAACGGTCCGACCGAGCCCGGGGCCGGAGCCGGCACGCCGGCCTGCTGGCGCACCGCCTCGAACGGGAGGCGCATCCACGGGTTCTCGGCCGGCGGTCCCCATACGGCGAAGGCGGCGCGTCCGCCCGGCCGGAGCACCCGCCGGACCTCGCGGAGCGCCCCGGCCGGGTCGGTCGCGAACATCAGCCCCTCGCGGCAGAGCACCGCGTCGAAGGAGGCGTCCGGCTCCTCGACGGTCTCGAGGGCGAGCACCCGGGTGCGGACGTTCGTCACGCCCTGCGCGGCCGCCCGGCGGGCGGCGGCCTCGGTCATCGCCGGCACCACGTCCGAGAGCACGACCTCGCCGGTCGGCCCGACCCGCTGGGCGGCCGCCAGCCCGGCGCCCCCGGCGCCGCAGGCGAGCTCCAGCACGCGGTCACCGGCCGACAGGGCCAGCGCGTCCAGCATCGCGCTCGTCAGGCCGGACCCCCGCGCGTCGAGGTAGTCGGCGTGCTCCTCCCAGGCGCCGGCCACGTGCGCCCACAGGGCCCGGATCCCCTGCTGCCTGTCGCTGTCCGAGCCGACCGCTTGAGTCGTCATGGCACTCACCCTCGATTCACTACAGCGGCGATGTATTCGATTACTTGGTAGGGTAGCCATATGTCGAGCCCTGTCAAGGCCTCCCGCGGCTACCACTCGCCGCACCGTCAGGAGCAGGCGGCGGCGACCAGGCGCCGCATCCTCGACGCGGCCTACCTGCTGTTCCGCGAGCAGGGCTACCCGGCGACCACGATGACCGAGATCGCCGCAGCCGCCGGGGTCTCGGGGAAGACGGTCTACCTCGGCTTCGAGACCAAGAGCCGGCTGCTGCGCGCCGTGTGGGACCTCCTGCTCAAGGGCGACCAGGACGACGCGGGCGTGGCCGAGCGGCCGTGGTACCGCGCCGTCCTCGAGGAGCCGGACGCCACCCGTCAGCTGGAGCTGCTGGTCGAGGCGTCGTGCGCGGTGAAGCGGCGGATCGGCGGCATCTTCCGGGTGATCCGCACTGCCGCCCCGACCGATCCCGACAGCGGCGAGCTGTGGCGACTGATCCAGTCCGACTTCCACGACAACCAGCGGCGGGTGGTCGAGAGCTTGCACCGAAAGGGTGCCCTGCGCGCCGACCTCGACGTCGCCCGAGCCACCGACGTGCTGTGGGCGCTCAACCACCCGGACCTGTGGCTGCTCCTCGTCGAGGACCGCGGCTGGACGGCGGAGGAGTTCCAGCGCTGGTTCAGCGACACGTCCCGCCAGCAGCTGCTGGCCTAGCCGCCACGACCGACGTGACCGCCGCCGGAACCGGCCGCGACGACGGTGGTCAGCCAGTGCTCGGCGAATGCCGCGCCCTCGACGCCGACCACCAGCTCGACGTCGCGGCCGGCGCGGTCGTCCGGCGCCGCGGGCTCGAGGCGGGCGTGCGCGTCGGCCGGCGCTGTCCGCACCCGCATCGTGCGCAGCGCGGCACCGTCCCAGCCGACCGCCACCGCGGCCGCGAGCGGGTCGTGGAGGAAGGCGACCAGGTCGTCCGGCAGCCCGGCATGCGCGCGTGCCAGCCGGGTCGTGCCCCGGTCGTCGCGGTACGCCGCGGTCTGGTCCGCCATCAGTCCTGCGAGCGGCCCGGCAGCTCTCAGCCGCGGCAGGTCGCGGGCACGGAGGTGGGCCCGGGCGGTGGCCGCGAGCGGTACGACGGTGAGCCGGCCGGCTGCCCGCCGTACCTCGTCGGCGGCGACGGGGTCGCACGCGACGTTCCAGTCGTCGGCGGCCGACCAGGCCGGGAGCCCCTCGCCGGGCGGGGCGAGCCAGCCGCCCATGAGCACGACGTGGGCGGCGCGCAGCAGGCCCGGCTGCCGTCGTTCGGCCTCGGCGAGAGTCGTCGTCGGCCCGATCCCGAGCACCACCGCGCCGGCTGCCACCGACGAGGCCAGCAGGGCGACGGCGTCCTCGACCGGCCCCGGGGCGGGATCGACCGGCACCGGCCAGTACCGCCGGTCGGCAGGTGGCGGCCGGCCGCTCGGCCTGCCGGTGACCAGCGACGTGCCGCTGCCGGCCGCGACCGGCACGGCCGACCGGTCGGCGAGACGCAGGACCGCACCGGCGTAGCCGGCCCGCTGCCCCCCGGCGTCGTCCACCGTCGTCACCCCGGTCACCTCGACGTCCGGCCGGGCCAGCAGGTAGGCGAGGGCGCAGACGTCGTCCGGGTTGCTGCCCAGGTCGGTGTCGACGTGGACCCTGCGGGTCACGGACGGTTGCTCACGGCTCGGGGTCGGTGGCCAGCCGGCCGTGCACGTGCTCGTCCTCCCGGGTGCCGTCGACGGCGCGGTACGCCCCGCGCAGGGTGCCCTCCGCCAGGTACCCGCACCTGAGCGCGATCCGGCAGGACGCCGCGTTGGCGGGGGAGTGCGGCAGCGTGATCCGCTCCAGCCCCACCGACCCGAAGGCCCAGCGGGTGACCGCCCCGACCGCGGCGGTCGCCACCCCCTGCCCCCGGGCCCAGGGCGCCGTCCGGTAGCCGACCGAGGCGTCGAGGTGCTCGGCCAGGTCGACCCGCCAGAGCGAGATCGTGCCCGCGAGCCGCCCTGTGGTGGCGTCCAGCACCGAGAAGGTCGCGTGCGCGCCCTCGGACCAGTTCGCGCCCCTCGCGCACCAGTCCCGGGCGGTCTCGAGGTCGACCACCTGCGGCGCCGGGTTGAACCGGACAGTGAGCGGGTCCTGCAGCATCGCGAGGGCGTCGGCCGCCTCGTCCGGCGACGGCGGCCGCAGCTGCCAGGCGCCGGCCGTGATCTCGACCGGCTCGAGCGCGGTCACCCTGCCACCCGGGCGTGCAGGTGCTCGTCGACGAACCCCTCCGCCAGCAGGCAGGACCCCCGCTGGGTCCCCTCGAGCGCGAACCCGGCCTTCTCGGCGACCCGGCAGGAGGCGGCGTTCTCGACCGCGTGCTGCAGCTGCACCCGGTGCAGGCCGAGCACCTCGAAGGCGTGCGTGCTGGCGAGCCGCAGTGCGCGCGGCGCGACGCCCCGGCCACGGGCCTCGGGGAGCACCCAGTACGACGCCGTCGCCCACATGTCGATCCGGTTGATGCTGCGCAGCGTCATCGCACCGACGACCGTCCCCGACTCCTCGACCGCCCAGGACAGGGACTGTCCGTCGAGGGCCCGGCGGCGGGCCTGCTCGAGCCGCCGTCGGCCGTCGTCGACCGTCCGCGGGGGCTCGTGCGGGCTCCACCGGGCGGCGCTCGGGTGCCCGACACCGCGCAGGTACGCCGTCGCGTCGTCCTCGCACCAGGGCCGCAGCCGCAGTCCGTCGCCGGCCAGGACAGGGACGACGAGGGGCACCGGTCCCGGCTCGGCGGGGCCGGGGGGGTCGGTGGCGAGGCGGGCGTGCCGGTGCATGTCGTGGGGCGGGCCGTCGTCGTGGTCGAGCGCGGACCGCTCGGTGCCCTCGTAGCGGAAGCCGGCGAGGGCGGCCACGGCGCAGGAGGCGAGGTTGCCGAGGGCGTGCGCGAGCTGGATGCGGTGCAGCCCGAGCTCGTCGACGGCCCACCGGGTGGCGGCGGTCGCGGCCGCCACGGCGACGCCCCTGCGGCGGTGCGCGGGGTGCACGCCGTAGCCCAGCTCTGCGGTCGCGGGCCCGTCGCGGAACCCGCGCAGCCCGGTGCGGCCGATCAGGGCGCGGGTCCGCGGGTCGCGCACGGCCCAGTCGACCCGGTCCGGTCCGCTGCGCTCTGCCATCCAGCGCCGCGCGTCGTCGAGGGAGTGCACCTGGCGCAGCGAGCCGGACCACCGCCGGGTGGCCGGGTCGTCGGCGATCTCCAGCACGGCGGGCAGGTCGCCCTCCTCCCAGGCCGAGAGCAGCACCCCGTCGCCGAGCACCTCCGGGGCGGTGCTCGGAACCGCAACCGGGCTCACCGCAGCTCTCCGGGGAGCAGCCCGGCCACCCAGCCGTCCCGGCGCTCGCCGCGGTGCAGCAGGCCCCTGCGGGCGACTCCCTCGAGCTGGAAGCCGAGCTTCTCGGCGACCCGCCACGACGCGTCGTTGCCCACGAGCGCGCACCACTCGACCCGTTCCAGGTGCAGCACGTCGAACCCGAACCGCAGGACGAGCCGGGCCGCGTCGGTCATCACGCCGCGACCGCGAGCCCACGGTGCGGCCCAGAAGCCGATCTCGCGCATCGAGGCGTCCCGGGCGTGCAGCCCGATCATGCCGAGCAGGCTGCCGTCGGCGGCGTCGGTGATCGCCCAGGTCATCTCGCCGTCGTCGGCCTGCCAGCGGTCCGGGCGCTCCGCCACGTAGGTCCGGGCGTGCTCCTCGGTGTAGGGCACGGGCACGGGCACGAACCGGGCCGTGAGCTCGTCCTGGCAGGCCCGGGTGATCGCGGGGACGTCGTCCTCGACGGGGAGGCGGAGCAGCAGTCTGCCGTCGGTCAGGGTCACGGGTCCGGGGTGGGTCACCGGGCCATCCAACCGGGCACCTGGACGACGGTCGAGCCGTTACCGGGGGGTCCGAGGCCGCTACGCCTACGATGGCTGGTCAGTAGGCGCACCGACGCGCCGGCCGCCTGGCCGCCCGAACCCGCTCGAGGAGTCTCCGCGTGCCCGCTCTGTTCGACAAGATGCTCCGTGCCGGCGAGGGCAAGATCCTGCGCCGGCTCAAGTCCATCTCGGAGCAGGTCAACGCCATCGAGGACGATTTCGTCGCGATGAGCGACGGCGAGCTCCGGGCCATGACCGACGAGTTCCGGGCCCGGCTGGCTGACGGACAGACGCTCGACGACCTGCTGCCGGAGGCGTTCGCCACGGTCCGGGAGGCTGCCAAGCGCACCCTCGGCCAGCGGCACTTCGACGTGCAGGTGATGGGTGGCGCGGCCCTGCACCTCGGCAACATCGCCGAGATGAAGACCGGCGAGGGCAAGACGCTGGTGGCGACGCTGCCGTCGTACCTCAACGCCCTCGAGGGCAAGGGTGTCCACGTCGTCACGGTCAACGACTACCTGGCCGAGTACCAGTCCGAGCTGATGGGCCGGGTGCACCGGTTCCTGGGGCTCGAGGTCGGCGTGATCCTCGCCTCGATGAAGTCCGACGAACGGCGCCGGCAGTACGACGCGGACATCACCTACGGCACGAACAACGAGTTCGGCTTCGACTACCTGCGCGACAACATGGCCTGGTCGCAGGACGAGCTCGTCCTCCAGCGCGGCCACAACTTCGCGGTGGTCGACGAGGTCGACTCGATCCTCATCGACGAGGCCCGCACCCCGCTGATCATCAGCGGCCCGGCCGACCAGCCGACCAAGTGGTACGCCGACTTCGCCGCGATCGTGAACCGGCTCAGCCGGGACGTCGACTACGAGGTGGACGAGAAGAAGCGCACCGTCGGCATCCTGGAGCGCGGCGTCGAGCGGGTCGAGGACTTCCTCGGCATCGACAACCTGTACGAGTCGGCCAACACCCCTCTCGTCGGCTACCTCAACAACGCCATCAAGGCCAAGGAGCTGTTCAAGAACGACAAGGACTACGTCGTCATGAACGGCGAGGTGCTGATCGTCGACGAGCACACCGGCCGGATGCTCGCCGGCCGTCGCTACAACGAGGGCATGCACCAGGCGATCGAGGCCAAGGAGGGGGTGGAGATCAAGCAGGAGAACCAGACGCTGGCCACCATCACCCTGCAGAACTTCTTCCGGCTCTACAACAAGCTCTCCGGCATGACCGGAACGGCGATGACGGAGGCGGCCGAGTTCTCCCAGATCTACAAGCTCGGCGTGGTGCCGATCCCGACCAACATGCCGATGGTGCGGGCCGACCAGCCCGACCTCGTCTACAAGTCCGAGGACGCCAAGTTCAACGCCGTGGTCGACGACATCGTGGCCCGCCACGAGAAGGGCCAGCCGGTCCTGGTCGGCACGGTGAGCGTCGAGAAGTCCGAGCTGCTGTCGACGCTGCTGAAGAAGCGCGGCGTCCGACACGAGGTGCTCAACGCCAAGCAGCACCAGCGGGAGGCGGCCATCGTCGCCGAGGCCGGTCGGCACGGCGCGGTCACGGTCGCCACCAACATGGCCGGCCGTGGCACCGACATCATGCTCGGCGGCAACGTCGAGTTCATCGCCGACGGCGAGCTGCGCCAGCGCGGCCTCGACCCGGTCGACACGCCGGAGGACTACGAGAAGGCCTGGCCCGAGGCGGTCGAGGCGGTCAAGGCGCGGGTCGCGGCCGAGCACGACCTGGTCAGCCAGGCAGGCGGCCTGTACGTGCTGGGCACCGAGCGGCACGAGTCGCGCCGGATCGACAACCAGCTGCGCGGCCGCTCCGGCCGGCAGGGTGACCCGGGGGAGTCCCGGTTCTACCTGTCCCTCGGCGACGACCTGATGCGGCTCTTCAACTCCGCCATGGTCGAGAACTTCCTCACCCGGTTCAACATCCCGGAGGACGTCCCGATCGAGTCGAAGATGGTGACCAACGCCATCCGCTCGGCCCAGACCCAGGTCGAGGCGCAGAACTTCGAGATCCGCAAGAACGTCCTCAAGTACGACGAGGTGCTCAACCGGCAGCGCACGGTCATCTACGCCGAGCGCCGCCAGGTGCTCGAGGGGGCGGACCTGCACGAGCAGATCCGGCACATGGTCGACGACGTCGTCGCCGGCTACGTGCAGTCGGCGACGGCCGAGGGTTACGCCGAGGAGTGGGACCTCGACCAGCTGTGGACCGCGCTCAAGACGCTGTACCCGGTGTCGGTGAGCGCCGCGGAGCTCGAGGAGGCCTCCGGCGGCGACCGCTCGGGCCTCACCGCCGAGTTCCTCATCGAGGAGCTGCAGGCGGACGCGCAGTCGGCCTACGACCAGCGCGAGGAGCGCCTCGGTGCCGAGACCATGCGCGAGCTCGAGCGCCGCGTCGTGCTCTCCGTGCTGGACCGCAAGTGGCGGGAGCACCTGTACGAGATGGACTACCTCCAGGAGGGCATCGGCCTGCGGGCGATGGCCCAGCGGGATCCCCTGGTGGAGTACCAGCGCGAGGGCTTCAACATGTTCGCCGCGATGATGGACGCCATCAAGGAGGAGTCCGTCGGCTACGTGTTCAACCTCGAGGTCCAGGTCGACGAGACCGAGGGTGACGAGGGCGCGCCGCACGAGGTGGTGGCCAAGGGCCTGGACGCCCCCCGCCGCCCGGTGCAGCTGCAGTACACGGCCCCCACGGTGGACGGCGACCAGGGCGCGGGGGACGACGGGCCGCAGACGGTGCGCACCGAGATCCCGGCCCCCGGGGCGGAGTTCGGCGACGTGCCGCGCAACGCCCCGTGCCCCTGCGGCTCGGGGAAGAAGTTCAAGCGGTGCCACGGCGACCCGAGGAACCGGGTCGGCTGACCGTCAGCAGATCGGCCGGCCGCCGCCGGCCCGGTAGAGGTCGCGCAGCACGCACCTGCCCTCAGGCCCACACCTGCCCTTGGACGACGAGTGGGGGAGGAGGGGGTCAGCCCAGCTCGAGCGCGGTGCACTGCCAGCGGCCGTCCAGGCCCTCGAGTCGCAGGGCGACAGCAGTCGAGCGGGCGCCGCGGCGGACGAGCGCGCAGATCTCGGCCACGCCGTCGGCCGGCTCGCTCACGTGCACCGAGCGCACGACGCCGCGCGCGGATCCGGAGGGTCCGACGCCGGGGCCGCCGGTGGCGAGGGCGCACACGTCGTCGTAGACCTCGGTCGACGTCCACCGGACCAGCTGCGCGGGCGGCCGGTCGCCGGCGAGCACCTCCACCAGGGCCTGGGCGAACCGGGCTGCCCACCCGCGTGGCTCCGGCAGGTCGGCCGTCGCGGTCGGCTGCGGCCCGAAGTCGATCGCATCGGCGTCCCGCTCGGCGTCCGGCTGGTCCGGCACCAGGCGCAGCCCTGGCGGAGCGGCCGGGCTGCTGGGCAGCCCGCTCGGCAGCACGAAGGCCAGCGCCAGGGTGCCCTGGACCGCGGCGGAGGGCGGGCTGTCGGCCCGGCTTCCCGCCACGGTGCGCTCGTCGTCGTACGGCGGCTCGCAGGGCGGGACGGGCAGTCGACGCAGGCTGGTCACGGACATGTCGGCTCCTGGGGTGCGCAGACGGGACGGGTCGGTGGACTGGACTGGGGCACGGTCCGGTCAGCTCATGCCGGGGCCGTCAGGCGCTGGCCGGGTCGGATCAGGCCCGGGTCGGAACCGATGACGTCGCGGTTGGCGGCGTACCAGCGGGGCCACTCGGCGGCGACCTCGGCGGCACCGGCTCCGGAGCCGAGGTGTCGGGCGGCGATGTCCCAGAGGGTGTCGCCGCGGCGGACGACGACCTCGTCGACCACGCCGTGCTCGGCGTTCGGGACGGTGGCGACCAGCCGGACGGCAGCGTCGTCGCCGGCGGACCGTCGGTGGGTCGCGGCCGGCCGGTCGGGGGTCCAGCCGGGTGGCGCGGATGCTGCCGGCCGGTCCGGAGGAACGCCGTCGGTCCCGACCGGGTCCGGTGCGCCGAGCCGGTCCGCCGCCGTCGCAGTCGATGCGGCAGCAGGGACGACGACCCGATCGGCAGCCGCGGAGGGCAGAGCGCCGGCGAGCGGTCCGCCGGCGACGACGATGCCGACGACGGCACCGACCAGCCGCCGGGCCGCGGCGGGGGCCAGTCCCGCCGCTCGCAGGTGGGCGGGGGATCCGAGGCCGCTCACCGCCGCCGCGGCGAGGGCGAGCGCGGTGGCGACGGTGAGCCAGCTGAGCACGGCCCACGCGCCCACGCCGGCCGCCAGGGCGACGGCGGTACCGACCGGTGGGGTCGCGGCGTCCCGGAGCCCCGCGAGCGCGCCTGCGGTGCCCCAGACGAGCAGCCCGGTGACGCCGGCGTGGCCGGCCATCAGGAGGAGCGCGGCCGACCCGCCCCGGAGCCGATGTCCTGCGGTCACGAGTCCCCCTGGATGGCATCGTTTGCTTGTGTTTGTGTTTGTACACGTGCATCAGAGTGTCGTCAACCCTGCTTGCATGGTGGAGGCCCCGGAGGTGGCCGGGCCGGGTGCGGGTGGGATAGGAATCGGGGCGGCCAGGCTCGCCGTCGTCGCTCCGGCGGCGGGGCCCGGGCCGTGGGAGGAGCCGGATGCGCTGGGACGACCTGTTCCGCGACCTGGAGGCACAGCTGGAGGCCACGGCGTCCGCCGAGCAGGACGCGGAGGTGGCCGACCGCTCCCGGCGCGAGGCGGCGCTGCTCGGGCTGGTCGACCGCGCCAGGGCGGCGGTGGGTCACCCCGTGGTCGTCCGGGTGCTGGGCGCCGGCCCGGTCGACGGGACGCTGACCGACGTCGGATCGCAGTGGCTGCTCCTCGCCGACCCGGCCGGGCGAGAGGCGCTGGTCCCGCTGGCGGCGGTGGTGTCGGTGGCCGGGCTGCGGGCCTGGTCGGGCACCCCGGGGTCACCGGGTCAGGTGTTCGTCCGGCTGGGTCTCGGCTCGGCGCTGCGAGGGATCGCCCGGGACCGGGCAGCGGTCCAGGCCTGGCTCATCGACGGCAGCACCGTCAGCGGCACGGTCGACCGGGTGGGTGCGGACTTCGTCGAGATCAGTGAGCACGCGACCGGCGAGCTGCGCCGAAGCGGCGAGGTGACCGGCGTCCGCACGGTTCCGTTCGCGGGGCTGGCGCTGGTCCGCAGCGGTCCCTGACCCCTGAGGCCGGACCCGGTCGAGACGGCCGTCCGGTCAGCCGGGGGAGCCGGGGTCGCCGGGGTCGTCGCCGGTGTCGCCGGCGTCGAGGTCCTCCGGCCGGCCGAACCGGTGGGTGCTGACGAACTCCCGGGTCTCGGCGTACATGCGGGTGATGTAGTTCTCCAGCTCGCTGGCCTCCACCCGCCACTGCCCCCGGCCGCCGATCTTGATCGCCGGGAGGTCGCCGCTGCGAACCAGCGCGTAGACCTGCGCGGAGGAGATGTTCAGCGTCTCGGCGACGTCGGCGAGCTGGAGGAAGCGGGGGCCGGACCCGGGTGCGGTCATGCCGACGAGTATGCCTCCGGTTGCGTTCGGTAGCCGCCGTTCGTCCACAGTGACCCTCGGATCGTGGTGGCCGGCGGACCTGTGGACCGCGCGCCCCGCCCGCCCGGCGGCGTACGGCAGGATGGGCGGGGCCTCGAGCCGGCCCGGTCCGGTCGAGGCACCGTCCGTCCGTTCTCATGGGGGAGCCCGGCCGTGTCCGACCTGCCCGCGCCCAGCGCGACCCGCCTCACCCGGGCCCGGTGGCTCGACGCCCGGCTGCTCGTCGGCCTGCTGCTCGTGCTGGTGTCGGTGGTCGTCGGCGCGAAGGTGGTGGCCGACGCCGACCAGCGCGTGCAGGTCTGGTCGGTCACCCGCGACCTCGGGGTCGACACCCCGCTCTCCGGCGGCGACCTGCGGGCGACCTCGGTGAACCTGTCCGGGGCGACCGGCCGCTACCTCTCGGCGGCGCAGGACCTGGACGGGATGGTCCTGACGCGGCCGGTGGGCCGCGGGGAGCTGCTGCCGGTGGCGGCCGTCGCGCAGGGCGACGGTGGCCGGCAGCGACGGATCGTCATCGAGGTGGACCGCGTCGGCGTGGCCGGCCTGCGGAAGGGCCGGGTCGTCGACGTGTACGTCGTGCCCGAGTCGCCGAGCGGGGCACCGCCTGCACCCCCGGACCTCGTGCTGGCCGGTGTCACGGTCGGGGAGGACGTGGCGTCCGGCGGGGGAGCCTTCGGCGGCAGCGGCTCGAAGGCCGGTGTGACGCTGCTCGTCGACGGGGCCGACGTGCCGGACCTCATCGACGCGGTCGCGCACGGGGACGTCTACGTCGCCCAGGTGCCGGGCAGCGCCGCCACCGCGGGCTCGGCCGGCTCGTGAGCGTCCCCGTGCTCACCGCGGTCACCGGCGCGAGCTGGGAGGCCGCCCTGGTCGCCGGGCTGGAGCGCGCTCCTGCCGGCATCACCGTGGTACGGCGCTGCGTCGACCTCGCCGACCTGCTCGCCGCGGCGTCCACGGGCACGGCCCGGGCCGCGCTGCTCTCGGCCGAGCTGCGCCGCCTCGACCGTGATGCGCTGTCGCGGCTGTCCGCTGCGCACGTGGCGGTCGTGGGACTGGTCACCCCGGGGGACGAGCAGGCCGAGACCCGGTTGCGACAGCTGGGCGTCCCGCACGTCCTGCCGGCCGATGCCCCGTCCTCCGACATCGCGGCTGCCGTGACGGCCGCGCTCGACGAGCAGGCGGCGGTCGGTGGTGGGCACGCGGCGGCCGCGTGGAGCCGGCCGATGGCGGCCCTGCCCGAGCTCGAGCCACCGGGCGCCGGCGAGTCCGTCGTCGAGCCCGGCACCGGCCGCCTGGTCGCCGTGTGGGGACCGACCGGCGCTCCGGGCCGCACCAGTGTGGCGGTCGGCGTGGCCTCCGAGCTGGCGGCTGCCGGCACGTCGACCCTGCTGGCGGACGCCGACGTGTACGGCGGGGTGGTCGCCCAGGTGCTCGGCTTCCTGGACGAGGCACCCGGGCTGGCCGCGGCCGCGCGGCTGGCCAACAACGGCCAGCTCGACCTGGCCGCGCTGGCCGGAGTGGCCCCGGTCGCGGCACCGAACCTTCGGGTCCTCACCGGCATCTCGCGCGCCGACCGCTGGCCCGAGCTGAGACCGTCCGCGCTGGAGCAGGTCTGGGACCTCGTCCGCAGCCTTGCCGCCGTGACGGTCGTGGACGTCGGCTTCTGCCTCGAGCAGGACGAGGAGCTGTCCTTCGACACCGCGGCCCCGCGTCGCAACGGCGCGACGATCACCACCCTGCTTGCCGCCGACGTCGTGCTGGCGGTCGGGTCGGCCGACCCCGTCGGCATGCAGCGCCTGGTCCGCGGCCTGACGCAGCTCCGCGAGGCGGCGCCCGGCGTGCTGCCGCGGGTCGTGGTGAACCGGGTCCGTCCCGGCGCGGTCGGGTCCGACCCCGAGGGTCAGCTCGCCGAGGCCCTGGAGCGGTACGCCGGGGTCCGCGACGTCGCGTTCGTGCCCGACGACCGGGAGTCGTTCGACGCCTGCCTGCTGCAGGCCCGGTCGCTGCGGGAGGTCCGTCCCGAGTCCCGGGCGCGGCAGGCGCTGGCCGCCGTCGCGGCCGGGCTGGTCGGCAGGCCGGCGCCGCGGAGTCGGCGCCGCCTGCTCCGCCGCGGCGCCTGAGGCCGGCAGATGCTGTTCCGGCAGGGAACCCTGCTGCCCTGACGTCCGGGCAGTTCGGCCCTGCCGTGGCGGGCGGTTCCGGCCGACGATGGCGACGTGGCCCACCCTGTCGTGCGCACCCCGCCGCCGACGCGGACGCTCTCCCTCGCCCGGTGGGTGGCTCTCTGCGCCGCGGCGGAGGGACTGGGCATGACGGCGGCGGCCGCGGCGGCGAAGACCTCGGTGGCGGTGGTCGGCGAGGGCCCGCGTGGGCGCGACGCAATCCTGGCGGTCGCCCTGGTGAGCTCTGCCGGGCTGGTCGAGGGAGCCGCCCTCGGTGCCTTTCAGTCATCCGGCCTCTCGCGGCGGGTTCCCGGGCTGGACCGGCGGCGCTTCCTGCTCGGCACCCTCGCCGTGGCCGGCCTCGGCTGGGCGGCCGCGTCGGTACCGGGCGTCCTCGCCGCTCCGGCCGAGGGCTCCGACCCGCCGCTCGCGCTGCTGCTGGCCGGTGCCCTCGGGCTGGGCGTGGTGATGGGGGCGCTGCTGGGAGCGGTGCAGGCCACCGTCCTGCGCGGGCGGGTCCGGCACGCCGCCCGCTGGGTGCTGGCCAGCGCGCTGGCCTGGGGCCCGGCCATGGTGGTCGTCTTCGCCGGTGCCACCCTGCCCGCCGCCGACTGGTCGGTCGTCGCCGTCACCGGCCTCGGAACGGCCACCGGGCTGCTCGCGGGGGCGGTGCTGGGCCTGGTCTCCGGCGTGTTCCTGCCGTCGCTGGACGGTCCGCCCGTCCGGGACCGGGTGGTCGTCCGCACGCTCGGGTCACCGCTGCACCGATTGCTGGACGGCTCGCTGCTCGCCCTGCGCGTCCGCGGCCGGGTGACCGGCCGCTCGTTCGAGCTGCCGGTCCAGTACGCCGTCGACGCCGACGGGCTGGTCGTCGTGCCCGGCCGGTCGGAGACCAAGACGTGGTGGCGCAACCTGATCCGGCCCGGCCCGGTCGAGGTGCTGCTGGATGGCTCGTGGAGCCCCGGCGACGGTCGGGTGCTCCGCCCCGGCGATGCCGGCTACCGCGCAGCCCGCCGGACCTACGCCCTGCGCTGGCCCCGGGTCCCGCTGCCGGAGTCGGCGCCGCTGGTACGGGTCAGGACCGGTGCCGGGCGGCTGCCCGAGCAGGTGGCCAGGGCGTCGCTGCCGGTGGCGCTGCCCGCGTGGGACGGCGACCTCTGATCGGCGCCCTGGCCGCCTGCCGGTCCGCGACGAGTGCACCTGCTCGTCGTACCAGCGCTCGGTAGGCTCGCCCTCCTGCCTCGCCGATGCCCGGGAGACCTGTGGTGCCTGAGTCCGGCCGCCGGATCCGCGCGCTGGTCGTCGACTGGGGCGGGGTGCTGACCGAGCCGCTGCAGACGGCGATCGCCGCCTGGGCCGAGCTGGACGGCGTCCCGGTCGACGACTACGTCGCGGTGATGCGCGAGTGGCTCGGGGTGGCGGAGGGCGAGCTCGCGCGGGACAACCCGGTGGCGGCGCTCGAGCGCGGCGAGATCGAGGTGCCGCACTTCGAGGACCAGCTCGCTGCCCGCCTCGCCGAACGCAGCGGTCGCGACGTGCAGGCCCGCGGCCTGCTGTCGCGGATGTTCGCGGAGTTCACGCACGCGCCCGCGATGTCCTCGTTGGTGCTACGGGCCAGGCGGGCCGGGCTGCTCACGGGTCTGCTGTCGAACTCGTGGGGCAACGAGTACCCCCGCGAGGGCTGGGACCAGATGTTCGACGCCATCGTCATCTCCGGCGAGGTGGGGATGCGCAAGCCGGAGCCGGAGATCTTCGCCCACACCCTCGACCTGCTCGGCGTCCTGGCCGAGGAGACGGTCTTCGTCGACGACCTCGCGCCGAACGTCGAGGCGGCCAGGGAGCTCGGCCTGCTGGCTGTGCACCACACGTCGTACGACGCGACCGCGGCCGAGCTGGAACGGCTGCTCGGACTGGACCTGCGCGAGTAGCAGCGCCACGATCCGACCCCGCAGACCGCGTTCAGGCCCTACGATCCTGCTCGGCCGTGGGGGTCGGTGACAGGGGGCGCGTGATGATCAGGTTCCTGCCGTTGGTGGTCGAGCTCTTCCTGCTCGTCTTCTGCCTCATCGACTGCATCCAGACGCCGGAGCACGAGGTGCGCAACCTGCCGAAGGTCGCGTGGGTGCTGCTGATCCTGGTGCTCCCGCTGATCGGTGGCATCGCCTGGCTGGTCGCCGGCCGCCCGCAGCAGTCGCGCGGCGGCCAGGTGCCCTGGCCCGCCACCCGCACGGCCGGCTTCCCCGAGTACGAGCGCCCGCGCCGCCGGCTCGCTCCGGACGACGACCCGGAGTTCCTCGCCGACATGCGCCGCGGCAACGCCGAGCAGGAGGACCTGCTCCGCAGGTGGGAGGACGACCTGCGCCGCCGGGAGCGCGAGCTGGGCAAGGACCGGCCGGCCGACGGGGACCCGTCCACCTCGGGGACGTGACCGGACTGCTGCGGCGCTCGCCCCCGGCAGCCGTGTTCGTCGCCCGGGTGGTCGCCGCAGCGGTGGCAGTGGTCCTGCTGCTGTGGGCCTACCGGATCCTCGACAACATCTGGGGCTACAACGACAGCGGCACCGTCACCTACCTCGTCTTCGCGGCCGTCCCCGGGGTCCCGGGTCTGCTCGCGGCCTGGTTCGCCGTGCGGGGACGCCTGGGTCGCTGAGCCGGCGTCCGCGGCGTCGGCCGCGAGCAGCTCAGGAGACCGGCACCGTCAGTGACAGCCAGACGTCGGGGGGCAGCTCCGGCTTGTCCGGCACCGGGCGGCGTTCCTCGGTCCAGGTGTCGCCCGCGAGGTCGGTTGCCACCCGCCGCCAGAACCTGGCCGCCCGGGGGTTCTCCTCCTGGAACGCCACGACCCAGGGACCGGGCGTCCGGCGCATCACCCGGGTCGCGACGGCGTGCCCGACACCCTCGCGCCGGACGGCTCGCACCACGAAGAACTCGGAGAGGATCGCAGGGGGCGACTCGAGGCCGCGGACGAGGACGAACCCGGCCGGCCGGCCCTGGTGCCGGAGGACGTACGCGGCGCGGTCCGGGTCCTCCCCGACGAGGTACTCCGGCAGCGGGCCGGGGGTGAACATGCCCTCCTCGTCGGGCAGCATCCCGCGGAACTCGGACAGGTCGTGCCGGTAGAGCTGCCACAGCCGTTCCAGCAGCGGCCGGGTCCGCGGCGTGACGGTCTCGAGAGCAGGGCCGGTCACGGGGTCACGCCGCGAACAGCAGGCTCAGGCCGCCGACCGTGTACACGACCATGAGGGCCAGCAGGGGCAGCTGGCCGGCCAGCGCGCGCCGGCGGGGCAGCAGCCGGACCGCCCGGTCGTGGGCGAGCACCACGCCCAGGACGTGGCCGGTGACAACGCCGAGCACCTGCAGCACGGCGACCAGGGTCGGGTCGGCCAACGCCGGGTCGATGGCCCGGCCGCCCGTCCCCAGCCAGTCGGACCCGTTCCCGAGGGGGTCGGAGAGCTGGATCACGGTCTGCTGGCCGATGAGGACGAGCAGCGACCAGTAGTGGGCCAGCACGTAGCCCACGACGATGGGCACCAGCGTGTGGGCGAACTCGTCGACGGCCCGGCCGGCCGGCAGGCCGGCGCCCCGCCCGCTCAGCGCCGCCGCCAGCACGAACAGCCCGGTCACCACCGCGACCGCAGTGACCAGCCCGAGGGTGCCGAGCAGCTGGGGGTCCAGGCTGCTCTCCTGCAGCCGGACCACCCACCACGGCGAGTTGGAGAACGAGTCGTACGCCGTCGAGCCGAGCAGCGTGCCGACAACGGCGAACAGCCCCGGCCCCATCGGCGTGCCGGCGACACCGGTGAGCGGGTCGCGCAGCACCAGCCGGCCGTCGTCGCGCCGGCCGAGCGGCGAGAGCCGGCCGGCGAGGGAGGAGAAGACCTCGAAGCCGTCGCCGCGGCTGAACCAGCGGGAGCCCCAGTACGCCGCCGCCAGCAGGTCCAGCGCCAGATAGGCCACGACCGCGGTCCGCAACGTGCGCAGGGTGGTGGCCTCCGGGTAGACCAGCTCGAGCCAGGTGAAGGCCAGCAGCACCGCGGCCGCCGGCCAGTAGCCCAGCCGCCGCGGGTACGGAGCGAGTCCCTCCGCGGGCGGGGTCCGGAGCACCGTGGACAGCAGCAGGTGCAGGGCCCGGCCCGGGCTGACCAGCCGCCAGAGCGGGCCGACGAGGACCGAGGCCAGCGGCACGCCGACCCAGAACAGGACGAACACCGACCCGGCGGTCGGGTTGAGCGCGTCGTCCCGCCCGAAGAACGCGGCCAGCGCGACGTACGCCGTCGCCAGCGTCCCGAGCGCCAGCAGGCCGAGCCGCAGCGGCCGGCCGTCGAGCACCCGCTGGACCCCCGCGGGCAACGGCCGGCCGGCGGTGCCCGGCCGCAGCCGCGGCTCCCGCCAGAGCAGGGCGAGCGCAAGGAAGGACGCGACCAGCGCGACAGCGGCGCCGGTGAGCGCGTAGGAGAACGGGATCGGCAGGTCCTCGCGGCTGCCGACGCCGTGCGCCAGCAGCTGGCCCGCTCCGCTCATGCCGCGTTGACCGCGCGGGTCAGCGGACCTCGAGCTGCAGCAGCTCGAGCTCCGTCTCGTGCGTCTCGACCTCGAAGAGCCCGGCCTCGGTCGCCTGGAGCTTGACCGTCGTCGTGACCCCCGCGTCCAGTGCCTTCTCGACGTCGAAGCCGTGGACGTGTACCTCGTCGTCCACGTCGCTGGTGATCTGCAGCTCGACGGTGCTCCCGAGCGGGACCTCGACCCGGCGTGGCTTCGGCGACACCTTGCCGTCGCGCACCGACACCGCGACGGTCACCGGCGACGCCGCCGGGTTCGGCTCGCCGCTCGCGATCCCGGTCGTGGCACCGGCCGAGGTCGACGTGGACGGGGAGGGGCTGGTCGAGGTGCCGGGGGACTCGGCGCTGCCGGCGGCGCACCCGCCGGCGAGCAGCACCAGGGCGGCGGCGAGCACGGGAAGGGTCCGTCGGCGCATCGTCCGAGCATGCCACGATGGGTTCGTGCCCGACCGGCTGAGTCCCCTGGACGTGTCGTTCCTCTACTTCGAGGAACCGACGACGCCGATGCACGTGGGCGCAGTCGCGGTGTTCCAGGCGCCGGAGTCCGGCTTCGACCTGGACCGGCTGGTGCGGCTGATCTCGGCGCGCATCGCCTTCGTGCCGAGGTACCGCCAGCGGATCCGCTGGGTGCCGGGCCGGCTGGGCAACCCGGTCTGGGTGGACGACGAGAACTTCGACGTCACCTACCACGTACGCCGGTCCGCCCTCCCACGTCCCGGCACCGACGCGCAGCTGGCCGAGCTCGTCGCCCGGGTGCAGGGACGGCGGCTGGACCGGGCGCGCCCGCTCTGGGAGATGTACCTCGTCGAGGGCCTGTCGGACGACCGGTTCGCCATCATCAGCAAGACCCACCACGCGATGGTCGACGGCATGGGCGCCGTCGACATCGGCCAGGTCATCCTCGACACCAGCCCGGACGCCCGGGTGCCACCGCCGGACACCTGGCGCCCGGTGGCCGAGCCGTCCTGGGTCGAGCTCGTCGCCGGTGCGGTGGCCGAGACGGTCCGGCGGCCGACGGCCGTCGTCGACACCCTCCGCGGCGGGCTGTCCGAGCTGTCCTCCACCGCCGAGCGGGTTCGAGGCGCCGCTGGCGGCCTGCTCGCCGCCGCCACGTCCGCGGCCCGCTCCGCGCCCGAGAGCCCGCTCAACGCCAGCATCGGCGAGCACCGGCGCTACGCCATGCTGGACCTCGACCTCGACGACCACCGGCGGATCCGCAAGGCGCACGGCGGCACCGTCAACGACGTGGTGCTGGCCACCGTCGCGGGGGCGCTGCGGGCGTGGCTGCTCACCCGCGGGGAGAAGGTCGCTCCGACGACGACCGTCCGGGCCCTCGTCCCGGTCAGCGTCCGCGGCGACGACGACGACCCCCGGGGCAACCGGGTGTCCAGCTATCTCGTCGACCTCCCGGTGGGGGAGCCGAGCCCCGTCATGCGGCTGCACCAGGTGTCCTACCGGATGCAGGCGCACAAGGAGACCGGGCAGGCCGTCGGCGCCGAGGCGCTCGCCGGCCTGGCCGGCTTCGCACCGCCGACCATGCACTCGCTCGGCGCCCGGGTCGCCAGCGGGTTGTCCAAGCGGTGGTTCAACCTCGTCGTCACCAACGTGCCCGGCCCGCAGCAGCCGCTCTACGCGGGGGATGCCCGGATGCTGGCGGCGTACCCGGTGGTGCCGCTGGCCAAGGGCCAGGCCTTGAGCATCGGCATCACCTCCTACGACGGCCGGGTCTTCTACGGGCTCAACGCCGACCGCGACGCCATGCCGGACGTCGACGTGCTGGCCCAGTGCCTCGGCGACGCGCTGGCCGAGCTGCTGGACAGCGGCCGCTGATGGGCCGGACACCGCGGAGAGGTCTGGTCCTCGGCGCCGGCGGTGTCCTCGGCGCCGCCTGGACGATCGGCGCACTGGACGCGCTGGCCGAGGTCGAGGGCTTCGAGCCCAGCACGGTCGACGTCCTCGTCGGCACCTCGGCCGGCTCGGTCCTGGCCGCCCTGCTCGGCGGCGGTCTCTCGGCGGCCGACCTGCTGTCCCACCAGCGGGGGATGCCGATGTCCCGCGAGATACCGGTGCAGTGGAGCTACGAGGAGTCGACCGGGGGCGC
Organism: uncultured Actinomycetota bacterium; assembly: GCA_963807005.1. GTDB lineage: Bacteria > Actinomycetota > Actinomycetes > JACCUZ01 > JACCUZ01 > CAWDZK01. The sequence goes on from CAWDZK010000006.1 coordinate 700,460, forward strand.
CGTCCCCACCCGGCCGCGGCTGACGGTCGGCTCACCCGTGCTGCTGCGCCGCTCGCTCGTCCGGCCGCGGCAGGTGCCCCCGCTCGCCGTGCTGGCGGCGCTCGCCCCGCCTGGCAGCGGAACCCTGGCGGAGGTCGGCGCGATGGTCCGCGCGGTCGCCGGCCCGGACGGCTGGGCCCCGCGCGACGGGGTGTGGGTGGTCGCCATGGACTACGACTCCGGCCGGCGGGTCGCGTTCGGCCGCGTGGGAGCACCGCCGGCCCGGTTGGACGAGGCGGTCACCGCGTCGTCCGCCATCCCCGGGTGGTACGCCCCTGTCCTGATCGACGGCAGGCGGTACGTCGACGGCGGCACCCTGTCCTCCACCAGCGCCGACCTGCTCGCCGCGGAGGGCCTGGACGAGGTCTACGTGCTGGCGCCGATGGCGACCTTCGTGCCGGACCAGCCCCGGCAGGTCGCCGCCCGGCTGGAGCGCCGGCTGCGCCGGCAGGTGACCCGGCACGTCGTGCAGGAGTCGCAGGCGGTCGCCCGGACCGGCACCGCCGTGACCGTGCTGGCGCCCGGCCCCGAGGACCTGGCCGCGATGGGTGCGAACATGATGGACCCGAGCCGGCGGCTTGCCGTCCTGGAGGCGTCGCTGCGCACCAGCCGCACCGCGCTGGCCGACCCCCGGCCGGACGCGCTGGAGGGCACCGGCTCACGTGGGGCGCGCGGTCGGCTGCGGGCCCGCACCGGGTCCCGCTGATGCGCGTCTACCTGCCGAGCACGCTGGCCGGGCTGGGCGCCGCCCTGGACGCCGGCCGGGTCGAGGTCGCCGTCGGCTACGCCGTCACCCCGGCGCTGCGCGAGTGGTACGTCGAGGGCGACCTCGAGGAGCTCGAGTACGCCGCCAGCACCGCTGCCGCCCGGGCGGCACTGCGGCTGCTCGCGGCCGGCGACGGCGGTGCCCCCGCCCGCCGGGTCGTGCTGGCGGTCGAGGTGCCGGACGACGTCGCCCGGCCCGGCCCGGACGTCGACCGGGCCGCGGTCCGGCTGGCCGAGCCGGTGCCCTGGTCGGCCGTCGAGTCCGCCCTGGTGGACGACCCGTCGGCCGTCGACGACGTACGGCGGGCGCTCGCCGTGATGCCGGCCGCCGACGCGGGCGACGACGACGCCGCGTTTCTGGTCGGCGCCGTCGAGGACCACGAGCTCGGGTGGTACGCCGTTCAGGAGCTGTCCGCCCTCGTCGAGCTGGAGTCCTGAGGGCCGACTCGGTCCGGCTGCAGTCCCTCACCGACGCTCCAGCTTCCCGGACGTGCCCGTCCGCCGGCACCGATCAGGCGATGCCTGTCACCGCGTCGGCGGTCAGGACGCAGAACTCGTTTCCCTCCGGGTCCTGCAAGACCGCCCACGTATCGGGATTCGCAAACGTCGCGGGATCCTGACGCATCTCGACCAGGGTCCCTCCCGCGGCAACCAGTCTTGCCACTTCGTCCTCGATGGAGCCCTCAGTAGTGACGTCGAGATGTACTCGGTTCTTCACGGTCTTCGCCTCGGGGACGTTCATGAAGTAGAGCGGAGTGCCACCACCCGACTGGTCGCTGACCAGGTACTCGTCGGCGTTCCGCTTCGACACCTGACGGTTCAGCGCCACGGCCCAGAAGTTCGCCTGCGAAAGGGAATCGCGGCAGTCCACGACGATGGCTAGCAGCGATGTCGGCACGGGGTCCTCCTCGAGGGTCGCCGTCCAGACGGGATCGTCAGTGCAGGCCGCCGGAGCCCGCGTCGCCATCTTGCCGAACTGGATCCGGCACCGCGTGCCGGATCCCGGGCAGCCTGCAGCGAACCGGTCACAGAGGCCCCTGACAAGGACGGTCACGGGGCACGGCAGGCCGCAGCCACTACTCGAGCTGGGCTGGGGGCGGTCGGTTGCGGCCGGGCCGTGGTGGCTCGGGTCCGAGGGTCCTACCGGTCTGTGGGTGGTGCATGACGTAGCGGCCGTCGGGGAGCCGACGAAGCTGCCAGCGGCTTCCGTGCAGCTGCACGTGGTGGCCCTCGCAGGGAAGGGCGCGTTGTCGGGCCGCGTGTACCCACATGGGACCTCGGCTATCGGTACCTGCGGCACCTCCCTGTGCGGAGGTGCTGACCATTGGTCGGTTGGCCGCAACGGTCGGGTGCCCGGGTCTGCACGGTAGCGGCACCTATGCGCCGTCGTACGGTCCGTACTGCACGAGTCGCGCGCGACCCCGAAACGACCATGGAACCGGACCGACCATGTCGGTCGCAGCGAGCGTCCGACCATCGGCGAGATGGACTCGAACCTTCGAAGCGCCTCGTTTGATCGATTCTTCGACCCTCCCATCGCGGACGGCGGCCAGGAGAAGACCGAGATCGGCCAGGCAGGCTCGAGCCTCGCCCATCTCAAATCTGCCTTGCTCACCGACGGTGGCGACGACTTCGTTTGGTGTCAGGTAGAGCAACAGGTCGGCGGCCCCGATTGCCATCGGGTCGAGATGAATCGTCTCCCAACCATCCGGGCCGAGTGATTCGCGTTCTATGCGCAGGACCGCTTCGTTCTCGGCCATGAACTCGTCTAAGACGGCCGTTAGCTCCCTGAGAGAGAAGTCGTCGATCATGCGCTCGATGGTGCCGGTTCCGTGCGGTTGTGTCAGCCGCCGGGCGGGTGCTCGGGAACGGCACTTATGCGCGGTCGAACAGGCGCTTGATGCACGCATCGCCCGCGAGGGCCGCTAGAGCCGTGGGCATCCAAGAGCCCAGTCGGAACAGCCAACGACGCACGTCGGTCTCGTCCACAAAGTGGAACCAGCGATCCGACGTTGGATGGTCGACGTTCCATCGCATCGTTGCGACCGGATCGAAGTCGGGCCAATCGGTCGAGCACCGTGTGGTTGATCCTGTTCATCTCGCGGTACTGCACCGGCGCCAAACCCGGCCAGTCACGGGCGCTTGCGCCAGCGCCGAGAACCACCCGGAAGCGGCCACCCATCTCCGGGCTCCAGCCGGACTTGTGCGCCTTTACGCCGATTACCAAACGGTTGGCCGAGCCCACTGGCGGCACTAATGGTCGTAGCCATAGTCCCGCCTTCACGAGGTGATCCGTGTGCGGGCCGGTGCGCACGAAGCCTGAATCTTTCAGCCAGGAACCCCAATGCTCCCGTGCGAGCCGGTACACGTCGTCGTTTCGCACCCGCGCATAATGCCGGATATCGCGCGCCCGGCGTGCCGCCAGAAGGGGGTCGTCCTCACGATGGACGCGGTTCACGACGTTGGTCGGCCGTCCGGTCTTTGCGGGTGAGGCACCTACAGCGCGACGACCTGCCGTGGCACTGGACGAGCACCAACGACGGCGCAACCCCGTCGCAAGCCCGTTTCTGGCGCCGATCGCGGCTTTGAGCCGTCGTTCGTGTGCGCACCGGTCGCCGCCGGTCGCAACGAGGGCCGCCCAACGGGCACGGCAGGCCGCAGCCGCTACTCGAGCTGGGCTGGGGGCGGTCGGTTGTGGCCGGGTCGTGGTGGCTCGGGTCCGACGGTCCTACCGGTCTGCGGGTGGTGCATGACGTAGCGGCCGTCCGGGAGCCGGTGCAGCTGCCAGCGGCCTTCGTGCAGCTGCACGTGGTGGCCCTCGCAGGGCAGGGCGCCGTTGGCGATCGTCGTCGGGCCACCGGCGGCGACGGGTACGAGGTGGTGGCCGTCCGACCAGGCGGACGGACGGTCGCAGAACGGTGCGCAGCAGGTGTCGCCGTCGCGGGCCACCATGGCAGCGCGTTGGCTGTCAGTGAAGAACCGCCGCCTCGTGCCGGCCTCGACGACCCTGCCGTTGTCGTCGATAGCGACGAAGGTGGCGGTGCTGTCGCAGCCCAGGCGTTGTGCGGTGGACGCGGTCACGGGGCCGGCCCAGGTGAGGGTGCCGCCGGGTGAGGTTCTCCCGGCGAGCCCGTCGGCGTCCACGGTGACGATCAACCTGGCGCGGGACCTGCTGGTGCGTCGCGCGGTGCGATCGGCGGTGTCGTCGGTCGCGGTGTCCAGCCAGTGCCTGGCCAGGGTGTGCAACCCGTCGAGGCGCCGTCGTGCAGCGGTCCGCCGGTCACCACGCACGAGAGGTGCCGCGGCGTCGAGGGCAGCGACGACGGCGGCGCCGGTGGTCTCGTCGGCGGTGCCGGAGATCGCGAAGGCTCCGCCGAGCATCGGGCTGAACGTGATGCCGGCCCGCTCGTACCGCTTCAGGGCCCTCTCGTCAGCCCCGTCCGGGTCCAGGGCGTGCTGGAACGCGCGCATCACGTTCGCCGTGGCCCGGACGTCCCCCGCGCATGCGGTCGTGACCGCCTCGGGCTCGATCAGCGCGACCGCACCTGCCGGCGCGTCCCTGACCGCGTCGGCGATCACCGTCGCGTGCCGCCCGGAGATGGCGCCCGCGGCCAGAGCGGCGGCGGTGTTCGGGAGGGCCCCGCCCCGCAGGGCACGGGCGGTCCGCACAGTTCGCGCTGCCTCTGCCGGGGTCTGGTGCGCGATCGCCCGGACCCACGCGCCGGTGGACAGGCAGCCGTCATAGGCGTGAGTGCCGTCGGCGTCGACCTTGCCGACCACGGCCAGGGTCAGGGCGTCGACCTGCGCGCTCAGCGACCGCAGCTGTCGGAGCAGGGCAGCGGACTGGTCGTGGGTGAGGTGCTCGACACCGTGGTCCAGTGCGCGGGTCAGCACGGTGGCGGCCGACCCGACGTCCGCGTCGGCCCCCATCTCCACGATCGAACACATGTTCGAATCATAGCGTAGGTCGCACGCCTTCGGAAGTTCGGAAACCGTTGCTGTGCAAGGGATTTCGGTCTGTGGACAGGGGTGGCCGGCGAGAGCGTGAGACGGCGCGGGCGCGGCCGGCGGCGAGCGCGCGAACGAGACCTCGTTCTGTCCAAAGCCGTTCTGACCCGGACGCACACCGGCGCGGCACGAGTAGGGGATACGTGCCTCTGCTGCGCTGACAGCACCGTGGCACCATGACCCGCATGGACGCCGTCACCCAGGTCCCCGCACCCGTCAACGAGCCGGTCCGGCAGTACGCGCCGGGCAGCGCCGAGCGCGCCGAGCTCGAGAGCACCTTGAAGCGGATGGCCAGCGAGCCGCGCGAGCTGACCATGGCGATCGGCGGTGAGCACCGGTTCGGCAGCGGCGAGGAGATCGAGGTCGTCCAGCCGCACAACCGGCACCACGTGCTCGGTGCCATGCGCGGTGCCACCCACGAGGACGCCCGGGCCGCGGTCGACGCCGCGAAGCAGGCCGCCCCCGGCTGGCGGGCGCTGTCCTTCGACGACCGCGCCGCGGTGCTGCTCAAGGCGGCCGACCTGCTGGCCGGCCCGTGGCGGGCCACCCTCAACGCCGCCACCATGCTCGGCCAGTCCAAGACGGCGATCCAGGCCGAGATCGACGCGGCCTGCGAGCTGATCGACTTCTGGCGGTTCAACGTCGCCTTCGCCCGCGACATCTACGCCGAGCAGCCGATCTCCTCGCCCGGCGTGTGGAACCGCACCGACCACCGCCCGCTCGAGGGGTTCGTCTACGCGATCACGCCGTTCAACTTCACGGCCATCGCGGGCAACCTGCCGACCGCCCCGGCGCTGATGGGCAACACCGTGGTCTGGAAGCCGGCGCCGACCCAGCAGTACGCCGCGCACCTCCTTATGCTGCTGCTCGAGGAGGCCGGTCTCCCGCCCGGCGTCATCAACATGGTCACCGGCCACGGCAAGACGGTGTCCGACGTCGCCATGACCGACCCCGACCTCGCGGGCATCCACTTCACCGGCTCGACACCGGTCTTCCAGGGCCTGTGGAAGCAGGTCGGCGACAACATCGCGTCGTACCGCTCGTACCCGCGCATCGTCGGCGAGACCGGTGGCAAGGACTTCATCGTCGCCCACCCGTCGGCCGACGTCGACGTGCTGCGCACCGCCATGGTCCGCGGCGCGTTCGAGTACCAGGGGCAGAAGTGCTCGGCCGCCTCACGCGCCTACGTGCCGCGCAGCCTGTGGACGCGGCTCCGGGACGACCTGGCGAGCACGACCGAGTCGATCACCATGGGCGATGTCACCGACCTGTCCAACTTCATGGGTGCCGTGATCGACGACCGGGCGTTCGCCAAGCACAAGGCGGCGCTGGAGCGGGCCAAGGGGGACGACACGATCACCGTGGTCGCCGGCGGCACCTGCGACGACAGCCAGGGGTACTTCGTGCGGCCCACCGTCCTGGAGTCGACGGACCCGGACAACGAGATCTTCACGACCGAGTACTTCGGCCCGATCCTCGGCGTGCACGTCTACGAGGACTCCGCGTACGACGCGATGCTGGCGCAGATGGAGTCGGTGGCGCCGTACGCGCTGACCGGGTCGATCATCGCCCAGGACCGGGCAGCGGTCGCCGCCGCGCAGGAGTACCTGCGCTTCGCGGCCGGCAACTTCTACGTCAACGACAAGCCCACCGGCGCGGTCGTCGGCCAGCAGCCGTTCGGCGGCGCCCGGGCCAGTGGCACCAACGACAAGGCCGGCGCGCCGCAGAACCTGCTGCGCTGGACCAGCACCCGCTCGATCAAGGAGACCCTGGTCCCCCCGACCGACCACCGCTACCCCCACATGGGCTGACCGTCCACAGGTCGTCTGGCGACCCGCGAGCGGGCGGCGATCCGGTGGCAGACTCGTCCTGACGAGGAGGTGGCGTGACCGACGCCCAGGGCTGGACGCTGCCGGCGATGGTCGGCGTGCTCCTCAGCGTGATCGGCGGGCTGATCGTCAACCAGCTCCACCTGCTCCGTGAGCACCTGGACGCTCGGTTCGAGAGCGTGGACCGGCGGCTCGACCACCTCGACCGGGACGTGCAGGCCCTGATCCGTGACAGGTCCGACCGCGACTGACCGGACGTCACCGACGCGGCGGGAGCAGCACCTCGGCGCACACCGGGGCGTAGCCGGCTGCCAGCACCGCCCGCAGCGACGCGGCGTTGCCCGGTGCGACCTGGGCCCAGACCGCCTCGCCCGGCGGCGCCAGCGTCCGCGCGGCGGCCGCGAGCCGGCGCCCGAGGCCGCGGCCGCGCGCCGCCGGGTCGACCTCGAACGCGGTCTCCCAGCGCCCGGCGAGACCCCGCCCGACCACGAGGTGCCCGGCGCCGTCCGAGGTCCGCCACACCCGCACGTCCTCGCGGTAGCGCAACGCGCGGACGACCCGTGGGTGGTCGCGGTCCGTGACCTCGGTCAGCCCGAGGGGGTCCCGCCCGTCCGTGCCGGGTGCCGCAAGGACGGCGTCGATCGAGCCGATGTCGGCCCCGATCCGGTCGGCGAGGGCCACGAGGAAACGGGCGCCGAGCGGGGCGTTGAAGTCGCCGGGAGGCAGGAGGGCGCGCACCCACGCTGGCTCGACGTCCGCGCACACCACGAAGCGCGCCGAGAACGCGACCACCCCGGCGGCCGGCCCCTGCATCGGCAGGACGTCGACGGTCCCGTCCGGCTCGGGCGGCCGTCCCCGGGCGGCCGCGCGCAGGACCGCAGCCAGGCTCATCGTCGGCGCCAGGTTCCGAGCCATCGGCTGCCGACGGTGCCGAACGGCTCTGCTCCGTCGGCGATGGCGGCGAGGACCTGGTCGGCGGTGCGCCGGGCCAACGCGACGACGTCACCGGGATAGCCCAGCTCGGCCTGGTGCCGGGCGAACTCGTCCTCGTCGTCGACGAACAGCGACCCGTCCCGCCCCAGGACGACGTCGAGGTCGAGGTCGACCAGCCGAACGGTGTCGCCATCCCAGCAGGCCGGCGTCGTCATGTCGACGTACACACGGACCGGCTGGTCGGGGGCGTCGTAGAACGACGCTGCCCACGGCTCCTCGTGCGGGACGAGGGTCACCCAGTCGAACGCCGAGGTGAACTGTGCCGCCGGCCGCCAGAGGTGCGTGCCGACGGCCGCTCCGGCCCACACCCCGTGGTCGTCGGTCCCCAGCACGGTCATCGGGAACTCCCAGTGCCGCGCGCCGCCCCACTTCGTGAAGCGCACCTCCACCACGTCCCCCGGCCGCACCACCACGCCGGTGACCGTATCGGCACTACCCTCGACGCCGTGACCGACGTGCAGAAGGACCCCGCTGCGGGCGGTGCGGACAACGGGACTGACCGGCACTTCGGCGAGGAGGGAGCCCGGCTCACCTACGGCTCGTACCTGCGGGTGCCCGAGCTGCTGGACCAGCAGCGCCTGGAGTCCGACCCGCCGGCGCACGACGAGCTGCTGTTCATCACCATCCACCAGGTCTACGAGCTCTGGTTCAAGCAGCTGCTGCACGAGCTGGGTGCGGTGCGCGAGGAGATGTTCGCCGGCAACCTGTGGCGGGCCCGGCACCTGCTCGGCCGGGTGGTGGCCATCGAGGACGTCCTGATCCGGCAGGTCGGCGTGCTGGAGACCATGACCCCTCAGGACTTCCTGGTCTTCCGCGACCGACTGGCCCCGGCGAGCGGCTTCCAGAGCGTGCAGTTCCGCGAGCTGGAGTTCGTCTCCGGCGCGAAGGACCGGGGCTACCTGGACCGGTTCCGTGGGCTGACCGCCGACGAGCGCGCCCGGCTGGAGCAGCGGCTGGCCGAGCCGTCGCTCTGGGACGCCTTCGTGCACGTGGTCCAGGCGGCGGGGCTCGACTCCGGTGACGACGCGCGCCTCACCGCCTCGCTGCTCGCGGTCGCCGCCGACCGCGCCCGCTACGGCGAGGTCTGGGAGCTGGCGGAGCGGCTGCTCGACCACGACGCCAACGCCGCCCTGTGGCGGTCCCGTCACGTCATCATGGTCGAGCGGCAGATCGGCACCAAGTCCGGCACCGGCGGCTCCAGCGGGTCGCCGTACCTGCGCTCCCGCCTGGGGCTGCACTACTACCCCCTGCTCTGGGAGCTGCGCTCGCACCTGTGACACACGTGCCGGGTGGTGCCTGCTCGCAGGCCGGCCGCCGGTACTAGGTTGGGGTCGCGCCCCCGACGACGTGGGTGTGACGGCAGCGACGAGTGGCAGAGCAGTGACAGCACCGGACGATGAGGGCGGACGGGCAGGGCGGGCGACGACGATGTCGGCGATCATGACGGACAGGCACGCGTCACTTCAGCAGGCGAAGGCGGACCTGCTCGACCGGGCGGCAGCCCTGGACGGCGGGTCGGGCGACTCGGGCGACGTCCGGGCGTTCCTGCGGCGGTACTACCGGCACATCGCTGCCGAGGACCTCGTGAGCAGGTCGCCGGAGGACGTGCTCGACGCCCCCCTCGAGCACCGCGAGCTGGCCGGCAGCCGCCCGCAGGGCACCGCGTCCGTGCGGGTCTCGACGCCGGACAGCGACGACGACGGGCTGCCGCCGCACTCGGTCGTCGAGGTCGTCTGCGACGACATGCCGTTCCTCGTCGACTCGGTCACCGCCGAGCTGAGCCGGCACGGCCGCGCCATCCACCTCGTGATCCACCCCCAGCTGGTGGTGCGCCGCGACGTGACCGGCCGGCTGCTCGAGATCTGCGACACGAGTACCACGGCCGGCCTCGGTGACGACGCCGTCGTCGAGTCCTGGATGCACATCGAGATCGACCGGGAGACCGACGAGGGCGAGCTGCAGGCGCTCGCCGCCGACCTGGACCGGGTGCTGCGGGACGTCCGAGAGGCCGTCGAGGACTGGCCGAAGATGCAGACGCGCGCGGACGCCATCGCCGACGAGATCGACGCGACGCCGCCTGCGGGGGTCGAGCTGCTCGAGGTCCAGGAGACGACCGAGCTGCTCCGGTGGCTGGCCGATGCCCACTTCACCTTCCTGGGCTACCGCGAGTACGTGCTCGAGCCGGGCGAGGCCGGGTCCGAGGACCGGCTGCTCGCCGTGCCCGGCAGCGGGCTGGGCATCCTGCGCGCCGACCAGCCGCAGGACCCGGACTACGGCCGTCTGCCGCGAGACATCTCCGCGATGGCCCGCCAGCCCACGCTGTGCGTGGTCACCAAGGCGAACAGTCGCTCGACCGTGCACCGGCCGGCGTACCTCGACTACATCGGGGTCAAGTCGTTCGACGCCGACGGCAAGGTCGTGGGGGAGCGGCGGTTCCTGGGGCTGTTCACCTCCGCGGCGTACAACGAGAGCATCCACCACATCCCGGTGCTGCGCCGCAAGGCCGCCGAGGTGCTGGCGCGCAGCGGATTCAGCCCGAACAGCCACTCGGGCAAGGACCTGCTGGCGATCCTGGAGACCTACCCGCGCGACGAGCTCTTCCAGATCTCGACCGACGACCTCGAAGCCATCGCCATCGCCGTCCTGCACCTGCAGGAGCGCCGGCAGCTGCGACTGTTCCTGCGGCGGGACGACTACGGGCGCTTCATGTCGTGCATGGTGTACCTGCCGCGGGACCGGTACACCACCCAGGTCCGGCAGGAGATGGAGTCGATCCTGCTCGAGGCGTTCGAGGGCGCGAACATCGACTACACCGCGCTGGTGTCCGAGTCGGTGCTGGCCCGGCTGCACTTCGTCGTCCGGGTCGAGCCCGGTCACATCGTCCCTGAGGTCGACCCGGCCGAGGTCGAGGCGCGGCTGGTCCTCGCGACCCGCACCTGGGACGACGACTTCCTCGACGCCCTGCGCAGCAGCTGCGGCCAGGAGCGGGCCATGCGGCTCGCGGAGGTCTACGGCGACGCCTTCCCCGAGGCGTACAAGGAGGACCTGCCCGCCGCCGACGCGGTCGCCGACCTGCACCGGCTGGAGGCGCTCACCACCGAGGGCGACATCGACCTGCAGCTCTACACGCCGGTCCACGCGGCGGCCGGCCAGCGCAGGCTCAAGCTGTTCCACGTCGGCGAACCCGTCTCTCTGTCCCAGGTGCTGCCCCGGCTGCAGGAGATGGGCGTCGAGGTCGTCGACGAGCGGCCGTACCTCGTCGAGCGACACGGGCTGCCGCCCGCCTGGGTCTACGACTTCGGCCTCCGCTACGAACCGGTCGAGCCGGCGGCCGAGGAAGCCCGTCAGCGCTTCCAGGAGGCCTTCGCCGCGATCTGGTCCGGTGAGTGCGAGAGCGACGGCTTCAACGCGCTCGTGCTGCGGGGCGGGCTCACCTGGCGGCAGGCGATGGTCCTGCGCGCCTACGCCAAGTACCTGCGCCAGGGTGGCACCGCCTTCAGCCAGACCTACATCGAGGAGTGCCTCAGCTCCAACACACACCTGGCCCGCTTGCTGGTGGCGCTGTTCGAGGCCCGGTTCGACCCGCAGCGCAACGCCGCGGGCCTGGCCCAGGCCGGGACCGGCTCGGAGGAGCTGGTCGACGGCCTGCTCGAGGAGATCGCCGGCGCGCTGGACGCGGTCGCCAGCCTCGACCAGGACCGGATCCTGCGGTCCATGCTCGGCGCGATCCGCGCCACGCTGCGCACCAGCTACTTCCAGACCGACGCCGACGGGCGCCCCAAGCCCTATGTCGCCTTCAAGCTGGACCCGCACCGCGTGCCCGACCTGCCGGCGCCGCTGCCCAAGTACGAGATCTGGGTCTGCAGCCCCCGGGTCGAGGGCGTGCATCTCCGGTTCGGTCCGGTGGCCCGCGGCGGGCTGCGCTGGTCCGACCGGCGCGAGGACTTCCGCACCGAGGTGCTCGGCCTGGTCAAGGCGCAGAGCGTCAAGAACGCCGTCATCGTGCCGGTCGGCGCCAAGGGCGGCTTCGTCGTCAAGCGGCCTCCTGCCGACCCCACCGACCGGGAGGCGGTGCTCGCCGAGGGCATCGCGTGCTACCGCACCTTCATCAGCAGCCTGCTGGACGTCACCGACAACCTGGTCACGGTCGACGGCGAGCAGCAGGTGGTGCCGCCGCCGCAGGTCGTCCGCTACGACGGCGACGACACGTACCTCGTCGTCGCGGCCGACAAGGGGACGGCGACCTTCTCCGACATCGCCAACCAGGTCGCCCTCGACTACGGCTTCTGGCTGGGTGACGCCTTCGCGTCCGGCGGCTCGGTCGGGTACGACCACAAGGCGATGGGCATCACCGCCCGCGGAGCATGGGAGTCGGTGAAGCGGCACTTCCGCGAGCTGGGCCTGAACACCCAGACCGAGGACTTCACCGTCGTCGGTGTCGGCGACATGTCCGGCGACGTCTTCGGCAACGGCATGCTGCTCTCGGAGCACATCCGGCTGGTGGCTGCGTTCGACCACCGGCACGTCTTCCTCGACCCGGATCCGGACGCCGCGTCGTCCTACACCGAGCGTCGGCGGCTCTTCGACCTGCCCCGATCCTCGTGGGCCGACTACGACACCACGCTGATCTCGACCGGTGGCGGCGTGTACCCGCGGACCGCGAAGTCGATCCCGATCTCCCCGGAGGTGCGGTCCCGGCTGGGCCTGCCGGCTGGTGTCGGCTCGATGACGCCCGCTGAGCTGATGAAGGCGATCCTCGCGGCGCCGGTCGACCTGCTGTGGAACGGCGGCATCGGCACCTACGTGAAAGCCCGGGCCGAGTCGCACGCCGACGTCGGGGACAAGGCCAACGACGCGATCCGCGTCGACGGCGCGGACCTGCGGGTCAAGGTGGTCGGCGAGGGCGGCAACCTCGGGCTGACCCAGCTCGGCCGGATCGAGTTCGCCACCAACGGCGGCCGCATCAACACCGACGCGATCGACAACAGCGCCGGCGTGGACACCTCCGACCACGAGGTCAACATCAAGATCCTGCTCGACCAGGCGGTCCGCGACGGTGCTCTGGCTCCCGAGCGTCGAAACCCGCTGCTGGCCGCGATGACCGACGAGGTCGGCCATCAGGTGCTGCGCGACAACTACGAGCAGAACGTGCTGCTGGGCAACGCCCGGGTGCAGGCTCCGGCGATGCTGTCGGTGCACGGTCGGCTGATCAACGCGCTGGAGTCGCGCGGCGAGCTGGACCGGGCGCTGGAGTTCCTGCCCTCGCAGGCCGAGATCGAGCAGCGCGAGGTCGCCGGGCTGGGCCTGACGTCCTCCGAGCTGGCGGTGCTGGCGGCGTACTCCAAGATCAGTCTCACCGCCACCCTGCTGGCCTCGGACGTGCCCGACGACCCGTGGTTCACCGACGCCCTGCGCCGCTACTTCCCCCAAGGCGTGGTGGCCGAGCTCGGTGACCGGCTGGACAGCCACCCGCTGCGCCGCGAGATCGTCACCACCTGGGTGACCAACGACTTGGTCAACCGCGGCGGCATGACCTGCGTCTACCGGGTGCAGGAGGAGACCGGGGCCAGCCCGATCGAGACGGTTCGCGCCTACAGCGTGGTCCGTGAGGCGTACCGGCTGGGTGACTTCTGGGCCAGCATCGAAGAGCTGGACAACGTGCTGCCGACGGCGGTCCAGTCGATGCTCTACCTCGAGGCGCGCCGCCTGCTCGACCGCAGCATCCGCTGGCTGGTCCAGCAGCGCCGGGCGACCGTCGACGTGGCCCAGGAGGTCGAGCACTTCCAGCCGTCCTTCGACGAGCTGGTGCCGCAGATGCCGCACCTGCTGGTCGGTTCCGAGCGCGAGCGGCTGCTCATGCGGACCGCGGAGTTCGTCGGGCTGGGCGTGCCGGAGGAGCTGGCCACCCGGGCTGCCGGGCTGCTCGACGGGTTCTCGCTGCTCGACGTCGTCGAGATCGCCAACGCCGAGAAGCTCCCGGCAGCCGAGGTCGCCGGGGTCTACTTCGCGATCTCGGAGCGGATCGAGGCCGACCGGATGCTCACCCGGATCACCGGGCTGCCCCGCGACGACCGCTGGAGCGCGCTGGCCCGGTCCGCACTGCGCTACGACCTGTACGCCGCCCTGGCCGGACTGACCCAGAACGTCCTGACCTCCAGCTCGGCCGACGGCGAGCCGGTCGCCCGGATCGACTCCTGGGAGCAGCAGAACGCCGAGGGCGTGGCCCGGGCCGAGGCGACCCTGACCGAGATCGTGTCCCTGGACACCTATGACCTGGCCACCCTCTCGGTCGCCCTGCGCACGATCCGCACCCTGCTGCGCTCCTGATCCGCCCCGCGGGCGGTGGCGGACCGGGGTCAGACCGGCGTGCCGGCGGTGGCGAGCACCTCGCGGGTGACCTCCGCGGCCCGTGCGACGTCGGCGTCGGTGAGGTCCGCGCGGGCCGTGAACCGTAGCCGGGAGATGCCGTCCGGCACCGACGGCGGCCGGAAGCAGCCCACCTGGACCCCGGCGGCGCGCAGCCGGGTGGCCGCCTCGAGGGCACGGCCCGGGTCGCCGACCAGGACCGACACCACGGCGCCCTGGGGCGAGGTGACCGGCAGCCCGGTCGACGTCAGGGCGGCGGCCAGCTCGGCGGCCCGCCGGCGGACGGCGGCCGCCAGGCCCGGATCGGCCTGCAGCACCGCCAGCGCCGCCATTGCCCCGGCCGCGGACGCGGGGGCGAGACCGGTGTCGAAGATGAACGCCCGCGCCGCGTTGACCAGGTGCTCGACCACGACCGGGTCGCCGAGAACCGCCCCGCCCTGCGACCCGAGGGACTTGCTCAGGGTCAGCGTCAGCACGACGTCCGGCTCGCCAGCGATGCCGGCCGACGCGGCGGCACCCCGGCCTTCGGCCCCGACGACCCCGAGGCCGTGCGCCTCGTCGACCACCAGCAGCGCGCCGTGCGCCCGGGCGGTGGCGTGCAGCGCGGCCAGCGGGGCCAGGTCGCCGTCCACCGAGAACACCGCGTCGGTGACGACGACGGCGCGCGGCTCGGCCCGGTCGCCGAGCAGCCGGCCCACCGCCTCGACGTCGAGGTGCGGGGCGATCGCCACCCGCCCGCGGGCCAGCCGGCACGCGTCGACGAGCGAGGCGTGCACCAGCGCGTCCGACACGAGCAGCGTGTCGTCGTCGGCGAGGGCGGTCACCGCGCCCAGGTTGGCGAGGTAGCCGCAGGAGAAGACCAGCGCCGCTCCTGCGCCCACGAACGACGCCAGGGCCTGCTCGAGCTCGGCGTGCAGGTCGGTCGACCCGGTCACCAGCCGCGACCCGGTCGATCCCGCGCCCCAGCGGAGGGCCGCCTCGGCGGCGGCACCCGCGACCCGGGGGTCCCGGGCCAGCCCCAGGTAGTCGTTGGAGGCGAGGTCGAGGACGGGGTCGTCCGCAGCACGTGGGTGCAGGGCGCGGCGCATGCCGGCCGCGGTGCGCTGCTCGGCCTGGTCGCGCAGCCGGCCGAGGGGGTCGGTCACGACGGGCGGCCGTAGAACGCGTGCACCTCGGCCAGCGCCGACCCGAGCGCCTGCAGCGCGTCGGCCCGCACCGCGGGGTGCACGACCTCGGTCTCGGGCTTGGCCCCGGCGGAGGCGGCGCCGGTGACGTTGTCGCGGTCGGCGACCACGGCCACCAGCAGCGCGCCGAAGGTGCGGGCCTGCACCTCGCCGTCGGCGAGCAGGTCGAGCGCCCGGTCGCCCAGCTCCACCAGGTGGTCGTCCAGGGCGCCCTCGCCCGCCATCCTGGCCAGCGCCGAGAACGCGCCGTCGTCACGGACCCGCGGGTCGGGCGAGCGCAGGTCGTCGACGAGCGCGGACACGGCCACGGGTACGGGGGTCATCGCACGACCTCCCGGATGCTCTCGTCGACGACACCGACCAGGGTGTCCAGGTCGTCGTCGCCGATCGCCAGCGGTGGCATGAGGACCACGACGTCGCCCAGCGGCCGCACCCACACCCCGCGACGTCGCGCCGCCTGGCAGACCGCGAAGCCGGTGCGCTCCCTGACCGACGCCACCTCGATGCCGGTCATGGTGCCGACCCGGCGCACCTCGCGGACCCCGTCGTACGTGACGAGCCCGGCGGTGAGCTCACCGATCCGGTCGCCGACCCGGGCGGCGCTGGCGACCGTGCCGCGCTCGGCCATCAGGTCCAGGTTGGCCACCGCCGCGGCGCAGCAGAGCGGGTTGCCGGTGTACGAGTGGCCGTGGAAGAAGGTGCGCGCATCCGCGGGCGCTCCGAGGAACGCCTCGTAGACCTCCTCGCGGGCCAGGACCGCGGACAGCGGCAGGTAGCCGCCGGTCAGTCCCTTCCCGCAGGTCATCAGGTCGGGGGTGACGCCGGCGTGGTCGACCGCCCACATCCGCCCGGTGCGGCCGATCCCGGTGGCGACCTCGTCGACCACCATGAGCGCGCCGAACTCGTCGCAGAGGTCGCGCACACCGCGCACGAAGGACACGTCGTGGGTGAGCATCCCGCCGGCCGCCTGCACCAGCGGCTCGACGACGACCGCGCAGACACCACCCGCCGCCTCGGCCAGGGCCGCCCGCATCTCGGCGAGCACCTCTGCCGCCCGCTCGGCGCGGGTCTGGCCGGCGGCCAGGACGCCGGGGGAGGACACCATGCGGGTGCCGAGCAGGATCGGCCGGTAGGTCGCGTGGAACAGGTCGATGCCGCCGACGCTGACCGCGCCCAGAGTGTCACCGTGGTAGCCCTCCGCGACGTGCAGGTAGGTCGGGCTGGTCCGGCCGCGCTGGGCCTGCGCCTGGAAGGCCATCTTGATCGCCGCCTCGACCGCGGACGAGCCGTCGCCGGCGTAGAACACCCGGGTCAGCCCCTCCGGCGCGGTCGCGAGCAGCCGCTCGGCGAGCACGATGCCCGGCTCGTGGGTCAGGCCGAGGAACGTCGTGTGCTCGAGCCGGTCGAGCTGGGCCCGCACGGCGGCGTCGATCTCCGGCACCGCGTGGCCGTGCACGGTGACCCACAGGGACGAGACCCCGTCGAGGTAGCGGTTGCCGTCGGTGTCCCAGAAGTACATGCCCTCGGCCCGGTCGACGACGATCGGCTCGTCCTGCGGCCAGCTGCTGTGCTGGGTGAACGGGTGCCAGAGGGCGCGCAGGTCGCGGGCCACCAGGTCGGACGTGGCAGAGGCGAGCGATGTCACGCCGCGACTCTACGGACGCCGGGCGGGGTGCCCGCGGCCAGCAGTCGCGTCCCCGGACCTCCGCCCGGCTCGTACGCTCGTCTGGTGCCCTCGCTCCCGGACCTCGTGCGCACCCGCACCGACCTCGGAGCGGCGGACCTCGACTGGCTGCACCTGCTCCTGGCCGACTGGCAGCTGGTGTCGGACCTGTCGTTCGCCGACCTGGTGCTCTGGCTGCCGGTGCGCGGTGCCGGGCAGGGCGAGGCCCACCGGACCGGGGGCTTCGTCGCGGCCGCGCACGTGCGGCCGTCCACCGGACCGACCGCGCACCACGACGACCCGGTGGGCAGCGAGGCGCCACGCGGGCGGCGTCCCCAGCTGGACCGCGCGTACGACGAGCAGCGGATCTGCCGCGAGCGTGACCCGGACTGGCCGGGTGACGTACCCGTCCGCGAGGAGACCATCCCCGTGCTGCGCGGTGACCGGGTGATCGCGGTCGTCAGCCGGCACACCAACCTGGCGGCGGCGCGGACCCCGAGCCGGCTCGAGCTCACCTACCTGCGCACCGCCGACGACCTGGCCGTGATGATCTCCCAGGGCCGCTTCCCGGTGCCGGGCGTGGACCACGAGGTGCGGCTCGACCCACGGGTGGGCGACGGCCTGTTCCGGCTGGACGACCGCGGCGTGGTGACCTTCGCCAGCCCCAACGCGGTGTCGGCCTACCGTCGGCTCGGCCTGGCGGCCGACCTGGTCGGGGTGCACCTGGGCGACGCGACGGCGGCGCTGTCCCGGCGTACGGCGCCGGTCGACGAGGCGCTGTCGATGGTCGTCAGCGGCTGGGCGCCCCGGGACGCCGAGGTCGAGGCGGCCGGCACGACGGTACGGCTGCGGGTGATCCCGATCGTGCGCGACGGCGCGCGGACCGGGGCGCTGGTCCTGTGCCGCGACGTCACCGAGGTGCGCCGCCGGGAGCGCGAGCTGGTCGGCAAGGACGCGACCATCCGGGAGATCCACCACCGGGTCAAGAACAACCTGCAGACGGTCGCTGCCCTGCTGCGGCTGCAGGCCCGCCGGCTCCCGCCGGGGGAGACCGGCGCACGGGACGCCCTGCGCGAGGCAGAGCGGCGGATCGGCTCGATCGCGGTGGTGCACGAGACGCTGTCCCAGGAGCGGTCCGACATCGTCGACTTCGACGAGGTGGCCGACCGGGTGGTGGCGCTCACGGGCGAGATGTCGGCCGCCGGCCGGGTCCGGGTCGGCCGGGAGGGCAGCTTCGGGCTGCTGCCGCCCGAGGTGGCCACACCGCTCGCGCTGGTGCTGGTGGAGCTGGTCCAGAACGCGGTCGAGCACGGCCTGCGGGACCGCGGCGGCGCCGTCGTGGTCGCCGTACGGCGGGAGCCGCAGGCGTCGGGGCCGGGGATCGTGCTCGCGATCAGCGTCGTCGACGACGGCGGCGGCCTGCCGGCGGGATCCGACGCTGCGACCGGCGGGCTCGGCCTGCAGATCGTCCGGACCCTGGTCGAGGGCGAGCTCGGTGGCAGCCTCTCGATCGGCCCGGCGGACCCGGGCACCCGGGTGGACCTGCGGCTGCCGGTCCAGGGCTGAGACGCGACGAGGCCCCACCGACTGCTCGGTGGGGCCTCGTCGGGTTCGTCCGGGGGGAGGACCTACGCGGTGCGGGCCCGGTTGCGGGCGGTGCGGCGCTTGAGTGCGCGGCGCTCGTCCTCGCTCATGGCGCCCCAGACGCCGGCGTCCTGGCCGGACTCCAGGGCCCACTGCAGGCACTCGTCGACGACGTCGCAGCCGCGGCACACCGCACGCGCCTCCTCGATCTGCAGGAGAGCTGGTCCGGTGTTGCCGATGGGGAAGAACAGCTCGGGGTCTTCGTCCCGGCAGGCCGCCCGGTGGCGCCAGTCCATGCCAGTACTCCTCGTTGTCGCGTCGGAGGGGGATCGAGATGCTTGTGAAACAGTTCACGAGCGACCCCGGGCACGTCAAGGACCTTTCCGGTCCAATCTCCACCCGTGGGATCGCTCGGCGTGCATGTACCCCGGTATGCGAAGTCCTGAACACGCGATCTCAACCCTGGCAAACGATGCCTGCCGGGGCAAGGTTCCCTCTGCACCATTCTGGGCGGGATGGTGTCGGCTTGATCACACACAGGTGACCCGGATCGCACCCGTCGGGGCGCGGTGCACCGGTCGAAGCGGGCGGCGCGACGACCGTGCGGGCTGCGGCGAACGCTCGGACGGGGCCGGGGTCAGACCACGACGCTGAGGGCCTGCGGAACCGCCCGGAGCTCCAGCGAGGTCAGCTCGCCCAGCGCCTCGCCGTCGACCTGGGCCGCCACCGGGCGGGAGGCCTGCAGGGTCAGTCCCGCCAGGTCGTGCTCCCGGTGCACCAGGGTGCGCGCGGCCCGCCGCGGCGCCGGCCCCCCGCGCATCAGGCGGCGCACCTCGCCGAGCGTGCCGACCGTGCGCAGCCGGGTCAGGGCGTAGAGGTCCAGACCGGTGTCGAAGCCGGCCTCGGGGGAGGTCAGCAGCGGCTTGTCGCCGATGAAGGTCCACGGCGCGGTGTTGGCGACGATCGCGAGGTGCAGGCCCTCGACCGTGCGGCCGTCGCTGGTCCGCAGCGTGAGCGCCGGGTGGCGGCGGTCGGTGTGCAGGAAGAACTGCTCCACGGCGGCCCGGACGTAGTCGCCCGGCCGGGTGTGCCGGCTGGTGGAGCGGGCCCGGCGGCGCCGGTCCACCCGGGCGACGACCTCGGCGTCCCAGCCCATCCCGGCGTTGAAGGTGAACCAGCGGTCGCCGGCCAGGCCCAGCCCGATGGTGCGCCGGCGGTGGTCGCGCAGCGCGTCCAGCAGGGCGCCGGTCGCCTCGACCGGGTCGCGGGGCAGGCCGAGGGCCCGGTGGAAGACGTTGGTGCCGCCGCCGGGGACCACGGCCAGGGCCGGGACGTCGGGGTGCGGGCCGTCGGCGAGCAGCCCGTTGACGACCTCGTTGACGGTGCCGTCGCCGCCCAGGACCACGACCAGGTCCAGCCCGTCGCGCCGGGCCTCGGCGGCCAGCGCGCTCGCGTGCCCGCGTGACCCGGTGTGGGCCACCTCGAGCTTGAGCTCGGCCTCGAGCGCGGTGGCGAGCACCTCGCGGGTCCGGGCCGAGGTCGTGGTCGCCGCCGGATTCACCACCAGCAGGGCCCTCATGGGGGAATCCTACCGGCAGGTAGGGTCGCCGACCGTGCCTCGACCGCTGCCCTCGACGCTGGTGTCCTGCGCCGCGCTGGTCGCGTTCGAGGCCCTCGGCCTGCTGGCCGCCGCCGTGTTCTACGTCGTGGAGCTGGCGGTCGCCACCGCCGACGACGCGGTGCGCGCGCTGGTCAGCGCGGGGCTGGCCCTGGTCAGCGCAGCCGGCCTGGGCCTGGTCGCCCGCGGCCTGGCGGCCGGCCGCCGATGGGCCCGCGCCCCTGCGCTCGTGACCAACCTGCTCGTCGTCCCGGTCGCGGCCGGCCTGCTGCAGGGCGGCCGGTGGTACGCCGGGCTGCCGCTGCTCGCGCTCGCCCTCACCGTCCTGGTGCTGCTGTTCCTGCCCTCGACCGATCGCGACCTCGACGCGGGCTGACCCGCGGGCCAAACACCCCCACCGCCCGGCCCCGCCCCGTCCCCGCGAGTGGTGGGTTCCGCACCCGAAATGTCCCGTACCACCTGCCGAACCCACCACTCGCGGGGGCTTGGGGGGTGGGGGCTTGGGGGGTGGGGCTTGGGGGCTTGGGGGCTTGGGGGGCTTGGGGGGCTTGGGGTGCTCGGGGGCCGGGATCGGCGTCGGGGTCGGGGTCGGTCGGTCACTCTTCGACGAGCAGCCCCTCGCGGAGCTGGGCCAGCGTGCGGGCCAGCAGCCGGGACACGTGCATCTGCGAGATGCCGATCTCGGCGGCGATCTCCGACTGGGTCATGTTCTTGAAGAACCGCAGCATGAGGATCCTCTTCTCCCGCGGCGGCAGCTGCTCCAGCATCGGCTTGAGCGACTCGCGGTACTCGACCCCCTCGAGACCCTCGTCCTCGACGCCGAGCGTCTCGGAGACCGGCATCGGCTCGTCGCCGCTGCCGGAGTCGCCGGCGTCCAGCGACAGGGTGCTGTAGGCGTTGGCCGACTCCATCCCCTCCAGCACCTCCTCGTCGCTGATCTTGAGGTGCTGCGCGAGCTCGGCCACCGTCGGGGCGCGACCGTTGCGCTGGGACAGCTCGCTGGTCGCCGTGGCGAGCGAGAGCCGCAGCTCCTGCAGCCGGCGCGGCACCCGCACCGCCCATCCCTTGTCCCGGAAGTGCCGCTTGATCTCGCCGACGATGGTCGGGGTGGCGTAGGTGGAGAACTCCACGCCCCGCTCGAGGTCGAACCGGTCGACCGACTTGATCAGCCCGATCGTCGCCACCTGGACGAGGTCGTCGTAGGGCTCGCCACGGTTGCGGAACCGCCGGGCCAGGTGCTCGACCAGCGGCAGGTGCTGCTCGACCAGGGCGTCGCGGGCCTGGTTGCGCAGCGGGTGGCCCTCGGGGTTGCCCTGCAGCTGGTGGAACAGCTCGCGGGTGCGCTCCCGGTCGACCGTGAGCCGTGAGCTGCGTGCCGGCGCCTCCGCCTCCGCCTCCGCCTCCGGTGCGGTCGCCTCGTGCTCGACGGTGACGCCCTCCGGCTGGCGGGCCTCGGGGACCTCGTCCGCTGCGGACTCCGGCGTGCTCGTCTCGGCCGACCGGCTCATGCGCCGGCCGAGCCGCGGCGCTTGCGCAGCCGGATCCAGACCCGGCGCTCGTCGTCGAGACCGGTGTCGACCTCGCCCGCCAGGGCGGTGAGCACGGTCCAGGAGAAGGTGTCGCGCTCGGGCAGCTGGCCGCGGGTCGTCGGGATGGTCACGGTGACGTCCAGCGTCTCCGGGCCGAGGTCGAACGCGCAGGTGAGCTGGGCCATTTCTACGGCACTGGGCAGCAGCATCGCGCAGGCCTCGTCGACGGCGATCCGCAGGTCCTCGATCTCGTCGAGGGTGAAGTCCAGGCGGGCCGCCAGACCGGCCGTTGCGGTTCGCAGGACCGACAGGTAGGCCGAGTCGGCGGGCAGCCGGATCTCCACCGAGTCCGCGATCTCGCCCTCGACGACGAGTCCGGGCTCCCGTCCCGCGACGAGTCCTTCGCTCACGCTGGTGTCCTCCGTTGCGCGCAGCTCGTGGCCGGGAGCCGGAGCGGCCCACCGTGGGTCCCATGAAAGCACGCGCCGGACCGGACCCGTCCGGCGACCGCTTCATCGGCCGCGCTCGGCGTCCGCTCGTCCACCTCTGGTCGCCCGTTGCCGCTCAACGGGGGACGGCCAGCCGGGCGAGTGCCTCGCCGGACACCCGGTAGGGGACCCACTCCGTCAGCGCCTCGGCGCCGAGTGCGTCGTAGAACCCGCGCGCCGGGTTCCAGTCCAGGACCCACCACTCCAGCCGCCGGTAGCCGCGCTGCACGCAGATCGCGGCGAGCGTCTGCAGCAGCAGCCGGCCGGCGCCGGACCCGCGGTGCGCCGGCCGGACGTACAGGTCCTCCAGGTACAGGCTGTGCGACCCGAGCCAGGTGGAGTAGTTGAGGAACCAGATGGCCATCCCGGCCACCTCGCCGTCGACCTCGAGCACGTGCCCGAACACCGCGGGCGCCTCGGCGAAAAGGGTGCGGTGCAGGTGCGCCTCGGTGGCCTCGACCTCCGGCAGCGACCGCTCGTACTCGGCCAGCTCCCGGATCATCGCCACCAGCTCGGGGACGTCCTCGGGCGTGGCGGGGCGTACGACGGCGGCGGCGGTCATGACGGCATCCCACCAGACCGGCGCCGCATCGCCTCGTAGAGCATGAGCGAGCCGGCGGTCGCGGCGTTGAGCGAGCTCGCCGACCCCGCCATCGGGATGCGAGCCAGCACGTCGCAGCGATCCCGCCAGCCGGCGCTGAGGCCCGAGGTCTCGTTGCCGACGACCAGCACGACCGGCCCGGACAGGTCGACGTCACGGACGTCCACGGTGCCGTGCTCGTCGGTGCCCACGACCAGTGGTCGCGGCGCGGCCGCGTCGATGCGACTCACGACGTCGCGGTACGACGGCGCCCGAACGACCGGCACGGCGAAGACCGAGCCGGTGCTGGCCCGCACGCTCCGCGGGTCGTAGGGGTCGGCGGCGTGTCCGGTGACGACGACACCGGTGCCGCCGAACGCGTCGGCCGACCGCAGCAACGTCCCCACGTTGCCGGGGCTGGCCGGCCGGTCCAGGACCGTGACCAGCGCGCCGGGACCGAGCGGCACCCGGTCGAGGTCGTCCGGTGGTTGCTCGACGACCGCGAGCAGCTCGGGCGGCCCCTCCTTGTCGCCGAGCTCGGCCATCAGCTCGGGGGCGACCAGCACGTGCTGGGCGTCCACGGCCGCCATCAGGCCGGTGGCCCAGGCCGACCGGCGGTCGCGGCCGTCGTGCAGCAGCGCGCGCACCGTCCAGCCCTGCTCGACCGCCACCGTGATCGGCCGGACGCCCTGCACGAGCAGCTCGCCGGCCCGGGTCCGCTTGGCCCGGTTGGTGAGCAGCACCTGCCACTGCTGGAAGGCGGCGTTGCGGCTCATCACCCGCGACGGCACCGGCATGGCCCCGACCCTAGAGACCCGGCGACGTGCGCGCCGTTCCCCGGTACGGACGCCCGCCACGGGCCACGGTCACAGCGGGGAGTGCGCCACCTGCACGGGGGTGACGTGCCCACGCACGACGAGCAGACCTCGGCCGGGAACCCTGCCCTCGGTGCGCGGCGTCCGGACGCCGAGCAGGTCGCCGTCGACGGGCCCGAGCGCCCCGAGCAGCAGCCCGGTGCGGCCACGCCTCGCCTCGACGGTGAGCCCACGGAACTGCCCGGCCAGGTCGGCCGCGGACCCGGCCAGCACCAGCGCCGCGCGACCGGGGGCGTCGGCCCGGAGCGTTCCCAGGAGCGGTCGCTCCACCGGGGTGTCGTGCAGGGTCTCGGCGTCGTCGGCAAGGACCACCAGGTCCGGTCGTTCGAGCAGGAGCCGGTCGAGCTCGAGGGCTTCACTGGCTCCGAGCACCGCGAGCGCCCCCGGCTCGTCGCCCAGCGCCCGCAGCGGTGACCGTCGATGGGCGATCACGACGATCTCGCGGCCGCGGGCGAGCAGCCAGCCGCCCATCGTCAGCAGCGCCGTGGAACGGCCGCTCCCGGTCGGGCCGGCGACGACGAACGCCGGCCCGTCGAGGTCCAGGTCGACGCCGAGCGGAGCGAGCTCGTCGCCACCGACGCCGACCAGCGCCCAGCACGGGCCGGGCTCCGAGGCCTTGGCCGCCGCCTCGACCTCGGCGACCTCCACCCGCTCGGGCAGCGCCTCGACCCGCATCGGCAGCCGGCCGGGGTGCGGCTGCCGCCCCGGCACCGAGCGGGCCGCCGCCCCGGCGGCCTCGACCGCGCGCACCTGGCCGGCGCCGGAGGCCCCAGGATCGAGGACCGCGAGCTGGACCTCGCGCGCCTCCGGCCCGACCAGGGCCCGGCCGGCAGGCATCGCGGCCGGCACGAGTCGCGGCGAGATCCCCGCCAGCCCGTAGTCGGCCGGGTCGGCGAACCGCAGCACCAGCCGATCGCGGAACGCGGACCCGGCGCGGCCGGTGAGGGCCGATCGGTCACCGCTGAGCACCACCCGGATCCCGGCGCCGGCCCCCTCGCGCACCAGCCGCAGCAGCACCTCGACCGGGCGGCCGTGGTCGATGGCGTCGTACGCCGTCACCAACCCCTCCCAGCCGTCGGCGAGCAGCACCAGCCAGGGCAGCCGGTCGGCCGGCGGCACGCTGCGGCGCTGCTCCTCGTGCGAGCCGAAGCCGCAGCCGGACAGCAGTCGCTGGCGGCGTTCGAGCTCGCCGGCCAGCCGGGCGAGCAGCCGGTCCCCTCGCTCGGTCTCGTCCCGGCCGACCACGGCGCCGGTGTGCGGCAACGCGGTGAGAGGTGCCAGGGCGCCCCCGCCGCCGTCGAGGCCGAACAGGTGCACGTCGCAGGCGTCGTGGCGGCCGGCGAGCCCGGCTGCGAGGGTGAGCAGAACGGTCGAGCGGCCGCTGCGGGCGCTGCCGGTGACGAGCAGATGGTCGCCGCCGTCCAGGTCGAACGTCAGGGCGGCGCGCCGTTGCTCGTCCGGCAGGTCCATGACGCCGAGGGCCACCCGACCGGCCCCGACCGCACGTCCGGTGACGTCGGCGAGGTCGGAGAGCTGGTCGACCGTGACCACGTCCGGCAGCGGCGGGAGCCAGGGGCTGGCCACGGGCTCGGCCCCGAGCCGCGCGGCCGCCGCACGGGAAGCGACGACGAGCCGGGCCAGGTCCGTCGGCCCGGTGACCGCATCGACGGCTACGTCCGCCCCGGGGTCACCCGTCCGCTCCCACGGCACCACACGGACCCGCACCGGCGTGCTGCCCGTCTCGTGGCCGCCGACCCGCGCCGACTGCAAGCTGCGTACCGCTCCGGCGCCGACCCGCACCACGGCCCGCCCGGGGTGGGCGCGGCTGATGCCGGCGGCGTCGCGCACGTCGACGACGTCGCTGGACTCCGCCGGGTCGGTGACCCGCAGAGCGATCCGCAGGCTGGTGTTGGCCCGGATGTCGGGGCTCACGACTCCACCGGGCCGCTGGGTCGCAAGAACGAGGTGCACACCCAGCGAGCGGCCGCGCTGCGCGATTCCGACCAGGCCGCCGACGAAGTCCGGCAGCTCCTCGGCCAGCGTGGCGAACTCGTCGACCACGAGCACCAGCCGGGGCATGGGCGGCCCGCCGGAGGCCGACTCGCGGAGGTAGTCGTCCAGGTCCTTGCAGCCTGCTGCGTTCAGCACCGTCTCGCGGCGACGCAGCTCGGCGCCGAGAGACTGCAGGGCCCGCTCGGTGAGCCGGCCGTCGAGGTCGGTGACGATGCCGACCGTGTGCGGCAGCAGGGCGCACTCCTGGAAAGCGGCGCCGCCCTTGTAGTCGACCAGGACGAACGACATCTCGTCCGGGCGGTTGGCGACCGCGAGCCCGGCGACCATGGTCTGCAGCAGCTCGGACTTGCCGGACCCGGTGGTGCCGGCGACGAGCGCGTGCGGCCCGTCGTGCGCCAGGTCGATCACGAAGGGCTCGCCGTCGGGGCCGACCCCGAGCACGACCCGGCTGTCCCGGCCGCTGACCCGCCAGGCCGTCTCGAGCGCGACCGGGTCGGTTGCGTCGAAGGGCAGCAGGTCGAGAAGCCGTACCGAGTCCGGCAGGCCATGGTCGGTGTCGTCGGGGGTGGCGTCCCGCAGCGGAGCCAGCGCCCGTCCGAAGCGCACGGCCCAGCGGTCGCTGACGCCGTCGGCCACCACGTCGTCGTACGTCGTGGCAGCGGCGACGACGCGGAGCCTGGTGCCGACGACGCCGGCGACCTCCACTGTGGCGCCGCACTCGACCGGCAACGAGACGACGTCGCGGTCCAGGCAGAGGAAGCGCAGGCCGACCGCCGGACCCTCGTCGAGCAGCCGGGCGACTCCGGGCTGGCGGCGCAGCGCGCCGGCACCGTCGAGCACGACCACGGTGGTCGGCCCGGTCCAGTGCCGGTCGACGCCGGTCGCCGACGTGGCCCGGCGGGACTCGAGCAGCGCGACGAGCTCGTCCACCCTGGCCCGCACCTGAGCCGGCTCGACCCCCACCAGGAGGGGGCCGCTCTCGTCCGGTCGCAGGTGCGGCAGCCAGCGGACCCACTCCCAGTCGCGGGACGGCTCGGCCGTGAGCACCACCATCGACGTCCACCGCGGGCTGTGCCAGCCCGCCACCTGGGCGACGAGGCTCCGGGCCAGTGGCAGCCGCCGGGACCGCCCGCCGGCGAGCCCGAGCACCCCGGCCTCGACCAGGGAGACGGTCACCGGGGCCTCGGTCATCTCCGGGTGCTCGACCCGGTCGAGCCCCCCGGGCGCCGACGGATCTCGCAGCTCGACCTGCGAGGCCACCGTGCCGAGGCCCAGCCGCAGCTCGAGGGCGTCGTCGTCGGTGCGGCGGCGTTCCCAGAGCCGCGGCCTGGGCCCGGTCGCGGTGAGCATCAGCTCAGCCGGGCCGGGATGGGTCCGGTGCCGCGCGGCCAGCTCGTCGGCGACGGCTCGGGCGACGACACTGTCGACGCGGGCGCACTCCTCGACGTACGCCTCGCGCATCGCCCGCGCCGAGCGGTGGCCCCCGCTTCGCTCGGCCACGAACGCACCGAGCGCCATCAGCGGCGACAGCAGGACGAACAGCAGGTACGTCGGGGAGCGGGTGATCGCGACCAGCGCGACGCCTGCGACGAGAGGGAGCAGGATCGCAACGAGGGGGAACCGGGTGCGCTCGCGCTGGGCCGGCTCGGTCGGCCGGGTCGCCCGCAGCGGCGTCGTCGGTGCGCGGTGACGTGGGGGGCGGTTGACCTCGAGGTGGCCGTTCCCGTCCGGGTGGCAGGAGACCGGGACCAGCTGTGGCACGACCAGTGCCATCCGGGTGTCGCCCACCCGGAGCAGCTCGCCCGGCCGCAGCTGTCGGCCCTCGCGGGACAGCCGCTCGCCGTCGACGGAGCTGCCGTTGGTCGAACCCAGGTCGTGGACGGTGGTCCCGCCGCAGCCGCCGGCTCCGACGCGGAGGACTGCGTGCAGGCGCGAGACGTCCGGGTCGTCGACCCGCACGGTCGCCTCGGCCGCCCGCCCGAGGCCGTGCTCGCCCGGCGCCAGACGGTGCACGGCGCCGCTGTCGGGGCCGGCAACCACGTGGAGCTCGAGCAGGCCATGCGGCTCGCGGGCGTCGGTCCGGTCGACCGTCAGGACGGCGCCGTCGAGCAACGGCGGCACCCCCAGGGTCGCGTCGTCCGGCAGCTGATGGGTCCCGGCGAACAGCCGCCCGTCGGTGCGGCCGACCGCTCCGAGCAGCCGGTCGCGCAGCTCCGACAGCGGAGTGCCCGGCGCCGCGCACACCTCGACCGCGGCCGGGGTCGACGTCCCGACCGGGTCCACCACGGTGAGCACCAGACGCATCCGGTCATGGTGGCCAACCACGGCCCGGTCGCCGCCTGGCTCGTCCACAGGGAGGTGCGGCGTCGTGGCGGCGTCGTCGTCCACAGCCACCCGTTGTCCACAGGTGTTGCGGCCAGTGGTTGGGCGGAATGTCCCTCCCCGGCTACCCTCCCCACGGGCGTGGACGGACGCCCGGAACGGGGGGATTCACCACGTGAAGGCGATCACGACCGTCGAGGACGAGGTCCGCGAGCTGGTGCGCCGCCGCGGCCTCGACCCGGTGGCCGACCCCGCTGCCGTGCGGCGGCTGGTCGACGAGGTGATCTCCGACTACGACGAGCGCAGCGTGGGCGGTCGGCTCCCGCATCTCACCGACCCCCGCGACGCCGCCCGGCAGGTCTTCGACGCGGTGGCCGGGTTCGGTCCGCTGCAGAAGTACCTCGACGACCCGACCGTCGAGGAGATCTGGGTCAACGAGCCGACCCGGGTCTTCATCGCCCGGCGCGGCGTCCACGAGCTGACCACGACCATCCTCACCGGTGACGAGGTCCGCGACCTGGTCGAGAAGATGCTGAAGTCCTCCGGGCGCCGGGTCGACCTGTCCACCCCGTTCGTCGACGCGATGCTCCCCGACGGGTCCCGCCTGCACGTCGCCATCCCGGACATCACCCGCCAGCACTGGTCGGTCAACATCCGCAAGTTCGTGGTCCGGGCGACCCACCTCGAGGACCTCGTCGGGCTCGGCACGCTGTCCGCGCAGGCGGCTGCCTTCCTCGAGGCCGCCGTGTCGTCCGGGCTGAACGTGCTCGTCGCCGGCGGTACCCAGGCCGGCAAGACGACGCTGCTCAACTGCCTCACCGCGGCGATCCCTTCGCGGGAGCGGGTCGTGACCTGTGAAGAGGTCTTCGAGCTGAAGGTTCCGCTGCCCGACGTCGTCGCGATGCAGTGCCGACAGCCGAGCCTCGAGGGCACCGGCGAGATCAAGCTCCGTCGTCTCGTCAAGGAAGCGCTGCGGATGCGGCCGTCCCGCATCATCGTCGGCGAGGTCCGCCAGGAAGAGAGCCTGGACCTGCTGATCGCCCTGAACTCCGGGCTGCCCGGCATGTGCACCATCCACGCCAACTCCGCCCGTGAAGCCGTGACGAAGATGTGCACCCTGCCGCTGCTCGCGGGGGAGAACGTCGGGCACTCGTTCGTCGTCCCGACCGTGGCCGGCTGCATCGACCTGGTCGTGCAGATCGCTACCGAGCGCGACGGAAGGCGCTCGGTCCGGGAGGTCGTCGCCGTCCCGGGGAGGGTCGAGGGCGACGTCGTCGAGACCGCCGACGTCTTCACCACCCGCGGCGACCAGCTGGTACGCGCCGACGGCTGGCCCCCGCACCAGGAGCGCTTCGAGCGGGCCGGCTTCGACCTGGCGCGGCTGCTGTCGCCGTACGGGCTGGACTGATGGGCGCGCTGGTCGGCCTGCTGTTCGGGCTCGGGGTCTTCCTGGTCTGGCAGTCGTTCACGCCACCGGCACCGCCACGGCCGGACCGGGTGACGCGGCGGGACCGGGTAGCCGACCTGCTGGCCCGGGCCGGCATCGAGTCGGTGACGCCGGGCGCGCTGGTCGCCTCCTGCCTGGGGGTGGGGCTGTTCGTGCTGGTCGTCATGGTGGTCGTCTCCCGGTCGCCCGCCATCGCCCTCGCCTTCGCCGTGATGGCCTCCTACGGCCCGGTCGCTCTGGTGCGCTTCCGCGCCCGGCAGCGCCGTGCCGAGCTGCGCGACCTGTGGCCGGAGGTGGTCGACAACCTCGCGTCCGGCGTGCGGGCCGGTCTGTCGTTGCCCGAGGCACTCACCCAGGTCGGGCTGCGCGGGCCGGAGGAGCTGCGTCGACCCTTCGTCCGGTTCGGCGAGGACTACCGCGCCACCGGCCGGTTCTACGACTGCCTCGACCGGCTGAAGGCGGGTCTCGCCGACCCGGTCGGCGATCGCATCGTCGAGTCACTGCGGATGGCCCGCGAGGTCGGTGGCAGCGATCTGGGCAAGCTGCTGCGGACGCTGTCGGCGTTCCTGCGCGAGGACGCCCGTACCCGGGCCGAGCTGGAGACCCGTCAGGGCTGGACCATCAACGCGGCGCGGCTCGCCGTCGCCGCACCCTGGATCGTGCTGGGGCTGCTGTCGCTGCGACCCGAGGCGGTCGCCGCCTACAACACCGCAGCGGGTCTCGTCGTGCTCGCGGTGGGGGGCGCCCTGTGCCTGGTGGCCTACCGGGTGATGGTCCGGATCGGCCGGCTGCCCGAGGAAGAGCGGGTGCTGCGATGACCCCGACCGTCCCGACGACGGGCACGTCATGAACGCGGCCCTGGCCGGCGCCGGCCTCGGTCTGCTCGCGGGCGGCGGTCTGGCCCTGGCGGTCTCGCGCGTCCCCGCGCTGCGTCGGCCCTCTCTCGACGACCGGTTGGCGCCGTACCTGCGCGACAGCGCCCGACCGTCGCGGCTGCTGGCGACCCAGCGGGCGCTGACGCCCTTCCCGACCCTGGAGCGGATCGTCGGGCCGTTCGTCAGCGACGCCGCGCGGCTCATCGAGCGGGTGCTCGGCGGTGCGGCGTCCGCGCGGCACCGGCTGGAGCAGGCCGGGCGTGGGATGACTCTGGAGGAGTTCCGGGCCGAGCAGGTCCTGTGGGGTGGTGGGGGACTGGTGGCCGGGCTGGCGCTGAGCCTGTTCGTCACCGCGCACTCCGGGTTCCGCCCGGTCCCGCTGCTGTTCCTCTGCCTGCTCTGCACGGTGTCCGGTGTGCTGGTCCGGGACCGGTGGCTGTCCCGCGAGGTCGCCACCCGCGAGGAGCGGATGATGGCGGAGTTCCCGACCATCGCCGAGCTGCTCGCCCTGGCGGTCGCCGCGGGCGAGGGTGCCGTCGGCGCGCTGGAGCGGGTCACCAGCATCAGCCAGGGCGAGCTCGCCCGCGAGCTGTCCCGGTCGCTGGCCGACGCTCGTGCCGGGGCCTCGCTGGTGGTGGCACTGCAAGGAATCGCTGCACGGACCAGCCTGCCGCCCCTCGCCCGGTTCGTCGACGGCGTCGCCATCGCGGTCGAGCGTGGCACCCCCCTGGCAGAGGTGCTCCGTGCCCAGGCAGTCGACGTCAGGGAGGCAGGCAAGCGCGCCCTGCTCGAGGCCGGCGGGAAGAAGGAGATCGCGATGATGGTCCCCGTCGTCTTCCTCGTCCTGCCGGTCACGGTGCTCTTCGCGCTCTTCCCGGGATTCTTCGGGTTCAGCTTTGCGACCTGAGCCGAGGAAGGGCGACGCGCACTGGGTGAGCCGCGATCGAACGACTTCCGACCGAGCGGTCGGGGACACAGGACCGGCTGCGGCCGGCACGAGGGAGAGGCACGACATGCAGCAGATCCGGGCGGTCGCGATGCGGCCCGTCACGACAGCGAACCGGGTGATGGAGACGGTCGCCCTGCGCGCCTACACCCGCGTGGCCCTCGGCGGACGTGACCGTGGCGACGTCCCGGGATGGGTGCTCGTGACGATCATGACCGCCGGGCTCGTCACCGCCCTCTGGCTGGTCGCCGACGACAAGCTCAAGCAGATCTTCAACGACGCCCTGGACGGCGTCGTGGGCAACGCGCCTTAGCAGCAACGCTGCCGGAGGTTCTCCCACCATGGCTCCCGACCGGGGCGACCAAGGGTCCGCGATCGTCGAGTTCACCCTCGTCGGCGTGCTGCTCACCGTCCTGTTCCTGGCCCTGCTCCAGCTCGGCCTGGCGCTGCACGTGCGCAACACGCTGCTGGCCTCTGCGGCCGAGGGGGCACGCTACGGCGCCAATGCCGACCGTGAGCCGTCCCAGGGTGCCGCGCTCACCCGGCAGCTGATCCGCGACGTCACTGGCCGACCGGTTCGCCGATGGCGTCACAGCGGGCACCGAGACCGTCGGTGGGTTCCAGACCGTCTACGTCGAGGTGCGCACCACGCTGCCGGTCGTCGGCCTGCTCGGTCCGACCCGCGGCCTCTCGGTCCGCGGCCACGCCCTGGAGGAGAACCAGTGAGCCGCCGGCCACGGGGTGGCTGCCGCCCTAGTCCGCCGCTGCGGGCGACCGTCCGCTGTTGCAGATGACGGCAACGCGATCGTGGAGTTCGTCTACCTGGCCCTGCTCCTGATGCTCCCGCTGGTCTATGTGCTGCTCACGGTGTTCCGGGTGCAGGCGGCGGCCTTCGCCGTGTCGAGCGCGGCCCGCGAGGCCGGCCGGGTCTACGCCACGTCCGACAGTCTCGACGCCGCTCCGGTCCGCTCCTTCGAGGCGGCCAGCATCGTGATGGCCGACAGCCGGCTGGAGCTGGACCCGTCGCAGCTGGAGATCGTCTGCTCCCCGAGCCCGTGCCGGCTGCAGCCGGGCTCTCAGGTGAGGGTCGTCATGACCTACCAGGTCGCGTTGCCCCTGGTCCCGCGGTTCTTCAGCGATCGCGCGCCGGCTTCGGTTCGGGTCAGCAGCCGGCACCTCGAGGTCGTCGACCGCTTTCAGGCGGGGCCGAGCCCGTGACGCGGCTTCGACAGCTGCGCCGCTGCGCCGGCGACGACGACGGTCAGCTGATCCTGCTCATCCTGGTCTACACAGTCATCGCCGGGCTGCTCGTCACCGTCGTGGTCGACGTGTCGAAGGTCTACCTGTACCGGCGGTCGCTCGTGGCCGCCGCCGACGGTGCCGCGCTGAGTGCGGCCAACCAGCCCGACCTGGCGGCCGTCTACGACGGCGCGGACACGACCCTCCCGCTCAGCCGGACCGGGACCCGGGCAGCGGTGGAGCAGTACGTCAGCGACGCCGAGCTGGCCCAGCGGTTCCCGGACTTCGGCGTCGCCGCCGTCGACACCGACGGCGTCACCGTCACCGTGACGTTCCACGCCACCGTCCCGATGCCGTTCGGCAACCTGGTGACCGCCCGGTTCGCCGGCGGCTACCCGGTGCGCGCCACCGCCCGGGCCCGCTCCCCGCTCGTCCCCTGAGCCCCCCCATCCCGCGGATCTTGAGACGACGCGCCGGGTTGACGACGGCGCGTCGTCTCAAGATCCGCAGGTGTGGGTGCTCAAGTCCGGCACCCGGCGCGGTCGATGCAACCAGGGACGGGTATCCTCCTCCGAACGTCAGGCCCACCGTGTCATCGTCCTCATACCCGGGCCCCGGCGCGACGACGCTGTCGCGCCGCGGCCTGCTCGGTGCCGGCGCCGGGCTGTTCGGCGCCGCGGCGCTGAGCAGCGCGGGCGTCGCCGCTGCCCTGCCCGCCGAGGCCGCGACCCGTGACCCGGTGCTGCACCTGGTGCGCCGCACGACGTACGGCGCGACGCCCGAGCTGCTCGCCGTGGTGCGCAAGAGGGGCACCCAGCGTTGGCTCGAGCAGCAGCTGCGCCCGGCCCGGGTGCCGGACGCGGCCATGACCGCGCTGCTGAGGCGCTGGCCCACACTGCGCATGTCGCCAACCCAGCTCACGGCGAGCATCGGCCGGTTCAAGTGGGACGCGATGTTCGACCTCTGCGAGGCGCACCTCGCCCGGGCCTGCTGGTCCAACCGGCAGCTGCTGGAGGTGATGGTCGACTTCTGGTCCAACCACCTCAACGTCACCTGCCCGTCCTCCGACGTGTGGGCCACCCGTCACCTCTACGACGCGCAGGTGATCCGCCGGCACGCGCTCGGGAAGTTCAGCGACATGCTGATCGCGTCGGCGCGGCACCCGGCGATGCTGAGCTACCTCGACAACGCGAGCTCGGACAAGGACGCTCCCAACGAGAACTACGCCCGCGAGCTGCTCGAGCTGCACACAGTGGGCGTCGGCGCCGGCTACACCGAGGCGATGGTGAAGTCGGCCGCCCGGCTGCTCACCGGGCTGTCGATCGAGGACGACGGCAGCTACCGCTACCTGTACGACACGTCCAAGCACGCCACCGGGCGGGTGAAGGTGCTCGGGTTCAGCGACCCGAACGGCTCGACGTACGGCGAGAAGGTGGTCCTGCGCTACCTGCGCTACCTGGCCCACCACCCGGCGACCGCGCGCCGGATCGCCCGCAAGCTCGCGGTGCGGTTCGTCAGCGACGCCCCGCCGGCGGCCCTGGTCTCGCACCTGGCGAAGGTCTACCTCAAGAGCGACACCGACATCCGGCCGGTGCTGCGGGAGCTGTTCGCGTCCAAGGCGTTCCGGACGTCCTCCGGCGACAAGGTCAAGCGACCCTTCGAGGACATGGTGTCGACGGTCCGGGCGCTCGGCATCCGGCCGCCGGCGTCCGGCACCGACGGCATGCAGCAGCTCTACTGGCTCTCCGGCGACCTCGGCCAGCCGCCTCTCGGCTGGCACCCGCCGGACGGCTACCCGGACGTCGTGACGTCGTGGCAGAGCGCCGGCAGCACCCTGGCCCGCTGGAACGCCCACCTCGGCCTGGCCGCCGGCTGGTGGCCCAACGACCTGCGGCACCCGCCGCTGACCTACCGGCTGCGACCGGCCCGGCCGAAGACGCACGGCGCGCTGGTCGACGCCGCGGCGGCCGGGCTCGGCCTGCCCCGGCCCACCGACGCGGTGCGGCAGGCGATCTGCACGTTCCTCGGCGAGAAGGTCTCGGCACCGCTGGAGTCCGGTGACCAGGCCCTCGGCTGGCGGCTGCCGTACGTGCACGCGCTGCTGCTGGACAGCCCCGAGGCGGCGATCCGATGACGCCGCGCGACCCGCTCCCGGACGACGTCGGCGCTGCCTGCTCGTGCGGGCACGTGGAGCCCGAGGGCCTGAGCCGGCGCCGCCTGCTCGGTGCCGCGGGAGCGGCGGTGGCGCTGGGCGTCGTCGGCGGCCTGGTGCGCGACACCTCCGCGACCCGGCTGGCCTTCGCCGGCACGGCGTACACCGGCGACGTGCTGGTGGTCCTGTCGCTGCGCGGCGGCTTCGACGGGCTGTCCGCCGTCGTCCCGGCCGCCGACCCGGCCTACGCCGCCGCCCGTCCCGGCATCGGGGTCCCGGCCGCACAGCTGCTCCAGCTGGACGCGACCTTCGGCCTGCACCCGGCGCTGGCCCCGCTCAAGCCGTTCTGGGACGCCGGCACGTTCGGCGTCGTGCACGCCGTCGGGCAGCCGAACCCGACCCGGTCGCACTTCCAGGCGATGGAGGAGATGGAGCGGGCCGCACCGGGGGCCAGCGTCCGCACCGGCTGGCTGGACCGGGTCAGCTCGGCGCAGGGCACCGGGGGCGCGTTCGCCACCGTCGGCGTCGGCGCCGACGCCAACCAGCAGGCCCTGGTCGGGCCGGCGCCCGAGCTGCTCATCGGGTCCCTCAAGGACTTCTCGCTCTCCGGCGGCAAGGACGCCGCGGAGCGGGCCCGGTGGACCACCGCGCTGGCCGCGATGCACCGCGGGGCGCGCTCGTCGGTTGCGACGCCGGCCCGGCGGACGCTCGGCGCCCTCGGCGTCGCCGCCGCGCTGCGGGAGGCCGACTACACGCCCTCCGGCGGGGCCGACTACCCCAACGGCGACCTCGGCGACGCGCTTCGCGACGTGGCCAAGCTGATCAAGGCCGGCGTGGGGCTGCGGGTGGCCACCGTCGACTTCGGTGACTGGGACATGCACCAGGGTCTGGGGCGGGTCAGCGGGGGCTGGATGACCCGCCAGCTCACCGAGCTCGGTGAGGCGCTGGCCGCCTTCGCGACCGACCTCGGACCGGCGATGGCCGGAGTGAACCTCGTGACGCTGTCGGAGTTCGGCCGTCGGGTGCAGGAGAACGCCTCCGGCGGGCTGGACCACGGCCACGGCAACGCGATGCTGCTGCTCGGCGGTGGCGTGGTCGGCGGCCGGGTGCACGGCCAGTGGCGCGGGCTGGCCCCGGCGGACCTCGACGCCGGCGACCTACCCGCGGCCAACGACTACCGCCTCGTGCTCGCCGAGATCCTGGAGCGACGCTGCGGTGTCGCGGCCTCTGCGGTCTTCCCCGGGCTCGGCAGCGGCCGTCTCGGTCTGGCGCGCTCCCGCTAGTCCCCGCCTCGCCAAGACCGAAGAGCGGTCGTGACGCAGGGCGCTACGACCGCTCTCCGATGTTCGCCACACCGCATCCGCGGCGGCGCGGTCAGGGCTACTTCACCCGGCCGTAGAAGACGCTCTTGCTCCAGATCCGGTCGCGCTTGACCGGAGTGCCGGGAACGGACGCGTGCCAGATCCGGCCGTGACCGGCGTAGATGCCGACGTGGTAGACGCTGCCGCGGCTGGTGAAGAACACCAGGTCGCCGCGGCGCACGTTGCGGCGGTGCCACACGCGCTTGACCTTGCGGACCTGCGCGGCGGACGAGTGCGGCAGCGACTTGCCGACGCGGGCGTAGGCCCAGCGGGTCAGGCCGGAGCAGTCGAAGCGGTGCGGGCCGGTGGCGCCGTACCGGTAGGGCGAGCCCTTGCGGGTGCGGGCCCAGTGGACCGCGCTGCTGGCCTTCTGCGCCGACACGAAGGCTGATGCCTTGGAGGTGTTCGGGCCGACGGCCGAGAAGGCGAACATCGTGAACGCGAGAGCAAGCACGACCGAGAAGGTCGTGAGCAGGCGGACAGGGGCGAGACGTGAGGCGGACATGCATTCCTTCGGTACCGCCTGCGAAGAATGACCTGTCGGGTTAGGGCGTCGAAGGTGCCCTGCCGTTGTGCGGCTTCACCCCAAGGTCGCGTCGGGCGCGACCGTCGTGCTCGGGTTCTCCGTCCCTGCCACAGCGACGAACGGCTGACACGCGCGCGGGTGGCAGGGCTCGGCGTCCGCGGGCGGGGCCCCGCCGGTCCGGCGGGGACTTGTGCTGCGAACAACCATGCGGCACGCCGACGGGAGACGTGAGCCAAATCCCGCCCTCCGGGCCGAAAAGTGATGCAGATCATGGGGTTTCCGGGGGTCAAGGCACCAGCGCGTAGTGGTCCGTGCGCACCAGGTGAGGGTCCATATGTGCCGCGGGTGGGGGACCGTGTGGCTGAATGGGTTCCGTGGACGAGCAGAGATGGACGCTGCGGCTGCCCCGCGGCGCCTCCGTCGCACCGCTCGCCGCCATCGGCCGACGGGTCGGCATCGCGCTCGGGGTGGTGCTCGTCAACTGGGTGGTGGTGCTGCTGGAGCGCAGCGGCTACCAGGACGCGGCCGACGGACACATGTCCGTCGTCGACGCGCTGTACTACACGACCGTCACCCTCTCCACGACCGGCTACGGCGACATCACGCCGGTCTCCACGTCGGCCCGGCTGACCAACGCGCTCGTCGTCACGCCGATGCGCTTTCTCTTCGTCCTCGTGCTCGTCGGCACCACCATCCAGGTGTTGACCGAGCGTTCCCGTGACCAGTTCAAGGTCGCTCGCTGGAGGTCTCGCGTGCAGGATCACGTCGTCGTCTGCGGATACGGCACCAAGGGGCGCAGCGCGGTACGCGCCCTGGCGCAGCAGCAGCTGCCGACCGACCACATCGTCATCGTCGAGACCGACCCGGACGCCCTCCGGCTGGCCGCTGCCGACGGACTCGTCACGGTGTTCGGGTCGTCGGCGAGCGACTCGGTGCTGGAGGAGGCCGAGGTCGCCAAGGCCAAGGCGGTGATCGTGGCTGTCAACCGGGACGACACCGCCGTGCTGACGACGCTGACCGTGCGCCAGCTCGCGCCACAGGCGGTGGTCGTCGCCGCAGTCCGCGAGGAGGAGAACGCCGAGCTCCTGGTGCAGAGTGGCGCCGACTCGGTCATCACGACGTCCGGCGCTGCCGGTCGATTGCTCGGACTGGCCACCGACAGCCCCCGCGCCGTGGCGGTGGTCGAGGACCTCATCGCCGTCGGCACCGGCCTGGACCTGCTGGAGCGCGACATCAGACCCGACGAGGTGGGCCGGTCGCCCCAGTCGACCGGCTCGCCGGTCCTCGCCGTGGTGCGCGGGAGCCAGACGCTGGCCTATGACAACGTCGAGTGCCAGGTGCTGCAGGCGGGGGACCGGATCGTGTACGTGACCAGCAACGGCGGCGGTGCCGGGGTGGTCCCGCACCGGCACTAGCCGGGCCGCCGGGCGCTGGTCGCAGGTCGCGTACGCTTCCTGCACGTGGCAACCGTCGACGTCTCCGACGAGCTCAAGGAGCTCGACCAGACCCTGGGCAGCATCGAGTCGGTGCTCGACCTCGACGAGATGCGCCGCGACCTCGCTGACCTCAACGAGCAGGCGGCGGCCCCCGACCTCTGGGACGACCAGGAGCGGGCGCAGCGGGTGACCAGCCGGCTCTCGCATCTTCAGGGCGAGCTCAACCGGGTCGAGTCCCTGCGCCGCCGGCTCGACGACCTCGCCGTGCTGTTCGAGCTGGCCGAGGACGAGAGCGACGCCGACACCCTGGCCGAGGCGCAGGCGGAGCTGACCGCGATCCGCAAGACGCTCGGCGAGCTCGAGGTGCGCACCCTCCTGTCGGGGGAGTACGACCAGCGCGAGGCTCTCATCACGATCCGCGCGGAGGCCGGCGGGGTCGACGCGGCGGACTTCGCCGAGATGCTCATGCGGATGTACCTGCGCTGGGCCGAGCGGCACAACTACCCGGCGGAGGTCCTCGACACGTCCTACGCCGAGGAAGCCGGGCTGAAGTCGGTCACCTTCCAGGTCAACGTGCCCTACGCCTACGGCACCCTCTCGGTCGAGCAGGGCACCCACCGGCTGGTGCGCATCTCGCCGTTCGACAACCAGGGCCGGCGCCAGACGTCGTTCGCCGGCGTCGAGGTCCTGCCGGTGACCGAGACCACCGACCACATCGACATCCCGGAGAACGACATCCGGGTGGACGTCTTCCGGTCCTCCGGTCCGGGTGGCCAGTCGGTCAACACCACCGACTCCGCCGTGCGCATCACCCACCTGCCGACCGGCATCGTCGTCTCCTGCCAGAACGAGAAGTCGCAGATCCAGAACCGGGCCGCGGCGATGCGGGTGCTCCAGTCGCGCTTGCTGGAGCGGCGCCTGGCCGAGGACAAGGCCGAGATGGACGCGCTCAAGGGCGACAGCGGCGGCTCCTGGGGCAACCAGATGCGCTCCTACGTGCTGCACCCGTACCAGATGGTCAAGGACCTGCGCACCGAGCACGAGACGGGCAACACCGGTGCCGTCCTCGACGGCGAGATCGACGAGTTCATCGAGGCCGGGATCCGCTGGCGCAAGCAGGTCGAGAAGGCCGGCTGACCCCGGTCGCGGCCCGGGCGCGACCCGATCACGCTCGGAGCGCAACGGTGCGCTCACGGAGAGTGATGAAAGTTCTCGTTCCGGCCGACGGTCGGTCACTCTGAGCAGCCGAACGAGTGATTTGCACGGATCTTGGTAGGCAGGTTTGACCGTGATCACTTACGGTAAGCACGCACTACAGCAATGGGGATGGCGCAGATCCGTGACCACAGACGGTCACCGCCGGGCAGGGGGCCCGGGCGGTCGCGGGGAGTCCAGTGGTGAGACCGGCCCCTTGGCACCGGGAGGGGTCTTCTATGAGGCAGGTCAGGGTACTGCTGAGCGCGCTGTTGGCGCTCGGTCTCGTGGTGCTGGGCGGGTTCGTCGCCGTCTCCGCGAGCGCGCACACGCCGGACGTGACGGCGAGCTGCGACGCGCTGCAGGTCAATCTCGTCAAGTACAACACCGGCGGGACGAACACGGTGGTCGTGACGATCGACGACAAGGTCGTCGAGGACAACACGCCGTTCGGGGCGTCGTTCAGCAAGAGCTACGACGCGCCGGACAAGTACACGAGCTACTCGTACGAGGTGCAGGTCACCGCCCACGACGACCCGGACGGGACGCGCGGCTGGAGCAAGACCTTCACCGGCAAGAGCACGGCCTGCGAGGACGAGCAGCCACCGGCCCCGACCTGCGTCGACACGATCAAGGACAAGGACGTGTCCGCGGCCTACACGGACCCGTTCCACGCCGTCGTCACCTACACCGGCCCGAAGCCGCTGTGCGAGGACGTCAGCAAGACGGTCTCCCTCAACTCCTACCAGACCGAGGGGCCGACCTGGCCAAAGAGCGGCACGCAGAAGTTCGTCGACCACGACGCGGTCACGATCGACAGCGAGCACTCCTCCGGCAAGCTGTCGGTCAAGGAGCCGTCCTGCTACTACCAGACCGACCTGTACTGGGGCGGCAAGCGCTACGACGGTGTCGACGGTGCGGTCCCGCACTACAACGACTCCCGCATCGCCGGGCTGATCGACTACCGCAACGGCGGCGACGGCTGCAAGCCGCCGGTCAACCCGAGCGGCACCTTCACGGTCCAGTGCGACGACGACGGCGCTGTGGTCACCCTGGGGACGCTCAGCAAGGAAGCAGGCGTGACCTGGCGGCTGAAGGTCAACGGAACCCCGCAGGACGTCAAGAGCGGCGACGTCGTGCAGGTCCCGGCCGAGGCCG
This sequence comes from uncultured Actinomycetota bacterium, assembly GCA_963807005.1. Taxonomy (GTDB): domain Bacteria; phylum Actinomycetota; class Actinomycetes; order JACCUZ01; family JACCUZ01; genus CAWDZK01. The sequence continues at coordinate 740,650 of CAWDZK010000006.1, forward strand.
ACCTGGTCCTGGTGTGGCGCCTCGACGGCGACACCCACGTGGAGAAGACCGCCAAGGCCCCGAAGGCGTGCCCGCCGGCTGTCGTCACCCCGCCGAGCGGCACGCTCGCCACCAGCTGCACGGCGACCGGCGCCTCGGTGGACATCGGCACCCTCAGCGAGGGCTCGTCCACCGGGGGCTCGTTCGCCCTGGTGGTCAACGGGACGCCGCAGACGGTCACCAGCGGCGCGACCGGCATCGCGGTGCCGGGAGGCGCCGGCCTGGTGCTGCGCTACCAGCCCGCTACCGGGCCGAACGTGCAGCTGGCCAGCGCCACCGCACCGGCGGCCTGCCCGGCCGTCGTCCCGCCGACTCGTGACCTGTCGGTCACCAAGACGGTGACGCCGACCGGCCCGGCGAAGTTCGGTGACGTGCTCACCTACGGGCTGACCGTGTCGGCGTCCGGCAACGCCGGGCAGACCGGTGTGACCGTCACCGACGCCGTGCCAGCCGGTACGTCGTACAAGGTCGGCTCGGCCGCGTGCCCCGGTGGCTGCGCCAGCGTCACGGTGGCCAACGGCACGGTGACCTGGGTGATCGGGAGCATGGCGGCGGGGACCACCCGCTCGGTGAGCTTCCAGGTCGTGATCGACACGCCGAAGGCTGACGCGAACGGCGGCATCCCGGCCGTCACGATCGTCAACAGCGGCGCGGTCGCTTCCGCCGAGGTGCCGGTGCGGCCGTCCAACGAGGTCGAGACCCCGGTCGCGGCCGTCGAGGGCGTCAAGACCGGCAACCCGCCGCCGCCGGGAGGGGAGGAGCCCGACCAGGGTTCGCAGCTCCCGCACACCGGTGCCAGCAGCGTCTGGCGGGTCATGTCGGCGGCAGTGCTGCTCGTGGTGCTGGGCGGCGGTCTGCTGATCGTCGAGGCCGCCCGGCCGGTCCCGGCTCGCCGGCGGAGGTTCGCCACCGGTAGCTGAGCCACGTACCACCTAGCGGGCCTGCCCGCGTGACGAAGGGCCCCGGGTCACACCGGGGCCCTTCGCCATGTCTCCGGACCGACACGGCCGCCGCCGCCTGCGGAAACGAGGGCCGACGGCCGGGTGCTGCGTAGAGTGGCCGGAGAACGAGAGGCCGCCCGCAGGGCGGCACCGTGACCCCCGACGCCCGATGGTGATGCCCCCCGTGATCCGCCTGCAGAACGTCACCAAGATCTACCCGAACCAGACCCGCCCGGCCTTGCACGACGTCACCGTCGAGATCGGCAAGGGCGAGTTCGTCTTCCTCGTCGGGCAGTCCGGCTCGGGGAAGTCCACCTTCCTGCGCCTGGTGCTCAAGGAGGAGCGCGCCACGAGCGGCCAGGTGCACGTGGCCGGCAAGGACCTCGCCCGCCTGTCGAGCTGGAAGATCCCGGCGCTGCGGCGGCAGGTCGGCACCGTGTTCCAGGACTTCCGGCTGCTGCCCAACAAGACCGTCCTGGAGAACGTCGCGTTCGCCCTCGAGGTCATCGGCCGGCCGCGGCAGCAGATCGTCAAGGTGGTGCCCGAGGTCCTCGACCTCGTCGGGCTCAAGGGCAAGGAGGGCCGGCGACCGGACGAGCTCTCCGGCGGCGAGCAGCAGCGGGTCGCGATCGCGCGGGCCTTCGTCAACCGGCCGATGATCCTCATCGCCGACGAGCCGACCGGGAACCTCGACCCGCTCACCAGCGTCGGGATCATGCGGCTGCTGGACCGGATCAACCGCACCGGCACCACCGTGGTGATGGCAACCCACGACGACGACATCGTCGACCAGATGCGCCGCCGGGTGATCGAGCTCGAGTCCGGCCGGCTGGTCCGTGACCAGTCCCGGGGTGTCTACGGGTACTCGCACTGATCAGCAGGTAGACAGGGGGTCGGCCACCCGGCGTACGGCCGAGCGAGCCTGGGCACGCCGACTTCCCGCGAGACGAACGGCAGGACGACAGCATGCGAGCGACCTTCATCGTCAACGAGATCGGCATCGGCCTGCGCCGGAACCTCACGATGACGGTCGCCATGATCGTCACCACGGCCGTCTCGCTCGGGTTCCTCGGCACCGCAGTGCTGTTCAACCAGCAGGTCAGCGTGATGAAGGACTTCTGGTACGACAAGGTCGAGGTGTCGATCTTCCTCTGCGGTCCGGACCCGGCCGAGGGCACCGCCGGGTCCTGCGCCGGGGGAGCGGTGACCCAGGACCAGCGCAGTGCGATCAGCGACGACCTGCAGAAGATGCCCGAGGTGGAGAAGGTCTACTACGAGTCCAAGCAGCAGGCGTTCACCCACTTCAAGGAGCAGTTCAAGAACTCGGCGATCGTCGACAACGTGACGGCCGACCAGATGCCGGAGTCCTACCGGGTCAAGCTGGTCGACCCGGAACAGTTCCCGATCATCGCCAGCGCGTTCGCCGGTCGCCCGGGCGTCGACGAGGTCCAGGACCAGAAGGCGTTGCTGGAGAAGTTCTTCAAGGTGCTCAACTGGGTGCAGTGGTTCGCCACCGGGCTGGCGCTGCTCATGATCCTGGTCTCGGTCACCCTGATCGTGAACACCATCCGGGTGGCCGCGTTCAGCCGCCGCCGGGAGACCGGGATCATGAAGCTGGTCGGCGCCTCGAACTTCTCCATCCAGCTCCCGTTCCTGCTCGAGGGAGCCATCTCCGGGCTGCTGGGAGCGCTGCTGGCGAGCGGCTCGTTCGTGCTCATCAAGTCGGTGCTGGTCGACAAGCTGCTGGCGCCGAACTTCCCGATCGCCCGGTTCATCGGCTGGGACGCGGTCTGGCTGAGCAGCGGCATCGTGATCCTCGCCGGTGTCCTCCTGGCGGGGCTGGCCTCGTTCTTCGCCCTGTTCAAGTACCTGCGGGTCTGACGGCGGGCCGCACCGGGCACCCGGTGCGGGCGCGGTCGACCGCTGCTCCGGACGGGTGAGAGGCGCACCCTTCGGCGTGGCGCCGCCCCGAGATGCCCGGTTCGCCCCCCGGCATGGCCTAGGGTCGGCTCCGGTGCGTCCGGTCCCACCTGTCACACCAGCACCAGCCGGAATGGTCACGATCGGCCCAAATCGACCGTTCGGATGCACAGACCGGGGCCGGACGAGCCGATAGATCGTTGTTCGTTGCTGTCGACCGACCGGAGCCACTTCCTCGTGCGAGCCCGTCGCCTGCTGGCCCTCGCCCCCTGGCTGCTCGTCCCGGCCCTGGTGCTCGGGCTGCTCGGGCCCGCTCAGGCGGCCGACGAGCAGCACCGGAAGGCCCAGATCGACAGCGCCCTGAAGAACCTGCGCGGCGACATGGACGAGACCTCGGCCGCGCTCCGGCGGGCCGGCGCAGCCCTGGATCGGGCGGAGGGCAAGCTGCCGGCGGCCCGGGCCCGGGTCGCCCGGGTGCACGGCCAGCTGGTCGCGGCGCAGGAGCGCGACCGGATCCTCGGGCTGAAGCTGGCCTCCGCGCGGGCCGAGGTCCGCGACGCCAAGGCGCAGATCAACCTGACCCTCGACAGCATCGCGAGCAGCCGGGCCCTGATCGGCCGGATCGCGCGCTCGTCGTACCAGTCCGGTGGCATGGGCGAGCTGGCCGTGGTGCTGCAGTCGCAGAGCCCGGACGAGTTCGCCACCCGGCTGGTCCTGGTGCAGAACGCGCTGCGCTCGGAGGGCAACGTCCTCGGTGGGCTCGCCGAGGCCCGGGCCGACCTCGCCGCCCAGCGGGCGACCCTGGTGGCCAAGCGCAAGCAGCTGGCCGGGATGAAGCGCGAGCAGGAGGCGCTGGTCCAGCGCATCGAGGGCCTGCAGGCGCAGGCCCTCGACGCCCAGCACGCGGTCGAGTCGCTCATCGCCGAGCGCGAGCAGGCAGTGGCCGCCATCGAGCGCGAGAAGCAGGCCGAGGAGGCCCGCTACGCCCAGATGCGGGCCGCATCCGCCCGGCTCGGGCGCATCCTGGCCCGGCGCGCGGCTGCCGCCAAGCGAGCGGCCGCGCGGCGCGCGTCGTACTCCTCGGGCGGGAGCAGTGGAAGCGGCGTCCTGTCGTACCCGGTGCAGGCGCCGATCACGTCGCCGTACGGCATGCGGGTCCATCCCATCACCGGCATCTACAAGCTGCACGACGGCACCGACTTCGGGGTCGGCTGCGGGACGCCGGTGCACGCGGCGGCGTCCGGGACGGTGATCCAGGCCGCACTCACCGCCGGCTACGGCAACCAGCTGGTGATCGACCACGGCGTCGCCCGGGGCGTCGGGCTGGCGACCAGCTACAACCACCTGATGCGGTTCACGGTCGGCTACGGGACGCGGGTCAGCCGCGGCGAGGTGATCGGCTACAGCGGTGGCGGCGAGGGCATGTACGGCGCCGGCTACTCCACCGGCTGCCACCTGCACTTCATGGTCTACGTCAACGGCGGCACCACCAACCCCATGGGCTGGCTCTGACAACCTCACCGGGTCGACCGGTGATCGGTCCTACACTTCCCCGGTGATCGCCGGAGGCCGGGTGCTGCGAGTCGCCGCGCTGGTCGGCGTGGCGGCGCTCGCCTTCGCCGGTGGTGTGGTCACCGGAGTAGTCGGCTCGGGCGACCCCCCGACGTCCTCACCTCGACACCGTGGGGTGATCGACGAGGCGGCTGACCGGATCGTCGACCACGCCGCCCAGCCGGTCGACCGCGACGCGCTCGAGCGGGCCGCGGTGGAGGGCATGCTGCGCGCCCTCGGGGACCGCTGGTCGGCCTACTACGGCCGGTCCGAGTTCACCTCGTTCCAGGACGCGCTGCAGGGTCACTGGTCAGGGGTCGGGCTGTGGCTGCGCGGCACCACGGCCGGAAGGGCCGGCACGGTCGGCACCGCCGGGAGCGGCGCGACCGGCGGTGGGGTAGAGGTCGGCAGCGTCCAGCCGGGCTCGCCGGCCGAGCGGGCCGGTCTGCGGGCCGGTGACCTGGTCCAGCGGGTCGGGGGCACCGACGTGACGACGTCCGACGTGCCGACGGTCGCCGGTCTGCTGCGGGGGACCGCAGGGAGCCGGGTGGTCGTCGCCGTCCGCCGCGGGTCAGCGACCCGCACGGTGACGCTGACGCGGGCCACGTTCTCCAGCGCCGACGTCACGGTCGAGCGGCTCGCGGGCGGGGTCTCACGCATCGCGGTGACGGCGTTCACCCGCGGCGTCGGCCGGGACGTGACCCGGGCGATGGCGGCCGAGACGGCCCGGCGGCCGCGCGGCGTGGTCCTCGACCTGCGTGACGACGCCGGCGGCCTGCTCGACGAGGCCGTGGCGGTCGCCTCGGTGTTCCTCGACGGCGGCCCGGTCGTCTCCTACGAGCGTCGCGGCGCCAAGCCCCGTACCCTCGACGCGTTCGAGGGCGGGGACACCGCCACCCCGCTCGTCGTGCTCGTGAACGCCTCGACCGCCAGCGCGGCCGAGGTGGTCGCCGGCGCGCTGCAGGACCGCAACCGTGCCGTCGTCGTCGGCACCCGTACCTACGGGAAGGGCTCCGTGCAGGAACCGTCCACGCTCTCCGACGGCTCGGCTCTCGAGCTGACCGTCGGCCGCTACCTCACGCCGTCCGGGCGCAGCCTGGACGGCGTCGGTGTCGAGCCCGACGTCCTCGTCCCGCCCGGCGCCGCTCCCGAGATCGCCGAACGGCGGGCGATCGCGGTCCTCACCGGGCTGGTCGCCGTCCTGCGGCCGGTGGCCCGCGCCGAGGGGCGTGGCTGATGCCCAAGGAGCAGGGCCGCAAGCTGGTCGCGCAGAACCGCAAGGCGCGGCACGACTACCACATCGACGACGTGTACGAGGCGGGGCTGGTGCTCACCGGCACCGAGGTGAAGTCGCTGCGCGCCGGGCACGCCAACCTGGTGGACGGCTACGCCCACATCCGGGACGGCGAGATGTGGCTGGCCGGTGTGCACATCCCGGAGTACACCGAGGGCACCTGGACCAACCACGAGCCACGCCGTGAGCGGAAGCTGCTCCTGCACCGCGCCGAGATCCTGCGGCTGATCGGCAAGACCAAGGAGGGCGGGGTGACCCTGGTCCCGCTCGCGCTGTACTTCAAGGACGGCCGGGCGAAGATCGAGATCGCGCTGGCGCGCGGCAAGCGCAGCTACGACAAGCGGCAGGCCCTGGCCGAGAAGCAGTCCAAGCGCGAGATGCAGCGCGCCCTGTCCCGGCGCAGCAGCGGCAAGGACGCGTAGTGCGCAGGCTGGCCGCCGCGGTCGCGCTCGTCGGGTGGCTGCTGCTGGTCGCCGGCGCCCCCGCCCACGCGGACGCCGGCGAGAGCATCACGTCGTACGACGTCACGCTGACCGTGAACGCCGACGGCAGCCTTGTGGTGCTCGAGGCGATCGGCTACGACTTCGGTGCGAACGAGCGGCACGGCATCCTCCGCACCATCCCGACCCGGGTGCCGTACGACGACGACAACGACCGGGTCTACGACCTGTCCGAGGTCGCGGTGCTGAGCCCGACCGGAGCCCCCGACGACGTCGACCGCAGCACCTCCGGCGGCACCACCACGCTGCGGATCGGTGACCCGGACCGGACCGTCAGCGGCCGGCAGGACTACCGCATCACCTACACCGTCGGCGGCGCCCTCAACGCGTTCCCGGACCACGCCGAGCTCTACTGGAACGCCATCGGCGCCCAGTGGGACGTGCCGATCGGGTCCGCCTCGGTGGTCGTCGTCACCCCGCAGCCGGCCACCCAGCAGGCCTGCTTCGCCGGCCCGTTCGGCAGCGGGCTGCCCTGCGGCGGTGGGGCTGCCGACGGGGACCGGGTGACCTTCTCCCAGCCGGCCGGGCTGGCGCCGTACGAGGCGCTGACGGTCGTCGTCGGGCTGCCGACGGACGCGGTCACCGCGACCGGACCGCACCTCGAGGAGCGCTACACCCTGCGGCGGGCGCTCACGCCGACGCCGTTGACCGGGACCCTGGCGGGCCTGGTGCTCCTCCCCGGGCTGGCGGGGGTCGGCTGGCTGGTGAGCACCCGCGGCCGGGACCGTCGCTTCGTCGGCCAGACGCCCGGGCTGGCCCCGGTGGGCGGCGGCCCGGACGAGCCGGTGCCGCTGGTGAACCGGGGCGCGGTCGCGGTGCAGTTCCAGCCGCCGGCCGGTCTGCGGCCGGGTCAGATCGGCACCCTCCTGGACGAGGAGGCCAACGTCATCGACGTCACCGCGACCATCGTCGACCTGGCCGTCCGGGGACACCTGCGCATCGTCGAGCTGGAGCGACCGCACTGGTTCTCCTCGCGGGACTGGCAGCTGGAGAAGCTCTCCGGCGGCACGGGCGAGCTGATGGCCTACGAGCGCAAGCTCTACGACGGGCTGTTCGAGTCCGGCGACCTGGTGCTGCTCTCCGACCTGAAGAAGAAGTTCGCCGCCCGGATGTCGGCGGTGCAGACCGCGCTCTACCAGGACGTCACCGACGCGGGCTGGTTCCGCGGCCGTCCGGACAAGGTCCGTGGCGGCTGGCGGATCCTCGCCGTCGTGCTCACCGCAGGTGGTGGCTGGCTGTCGTTCATGCTCGCCAGCCGGCTGCACTGGGCTCCGGTCGGCATCGCGATCACCGTCGTCGGCGTGGCGCTGCTGCTCGTCGCCGGCCGGATGCCGGCCCGCACCGCCAAGGGTTCGGCGGTGCTCGCGCAGGCGCGTGGCTTCCGCGAGTACATCCGTACTGCCGAGGCCGAGCAGCTGCGGTTCGAGGAGGGCGCGGACATCTTCAGCCGGTACCTGCCGTACGCCGTGATCTTCGGCGAGACCGAGCGGTGGGTCCGGGTCTTCGGCCCGCTGGCAGCCGCCGCCGGCACCGCGGGCACCGGCGGCACGGTCGGCTGGTACACCGGCCCGAACGGCTGGGACCCCACCCACTTCGGCGAGTCGATGAGCGGGTTCACCTCGACCGCGTCCAGCTCGCTGGCGGCCGCCACCCAGTCGTCCTCGGGCGGGTCCGGCTTCAGCGGTGGGTCGTCCGGCGGCGGCGGCGGAGGCGGTGGCGGCGGCTCCTGGTGAGCACCGTCAGTCCGTCGCGGGCTGGAAGCTGTCAGCCGCCACCTGGAAGACCTGCTGGGTCTGGTCCGAGGACCACTGCGAGTCCGGCGTCGAGTAGTACAGCGCGTACCCGTGCTGGTCGTCGGTGACGAAGCCGCGGTTGCGGACGTGGATGGTCGCGCCGTTCTCGACGAAGGTGAACTCCCAGTCCGCGGCCGGCCAGCCGCGGTAGTCCACCGACTCGATGCTCACCCGCTGGTAGCCGTCGAGCCGCTTGCTCACCGACTTCTCCTGCTTCTCCCAGTCGGCCTTCGGGTCGTCCTTGGGCTTGTCCGTCTGGTCGATCCGGAGGAAGGACGTCCCGTCGGGGGAGGTGATGTCGACGGCGGTCTTGCTCTGCTGCTGCGCGGACCACCCGTCCGGCACGGCGACCGAGAACCCGCTGGCGTCGCTGTAGCGCTGGAAGCCGTCCGGGACCCCGCCACCCGACTGCGTCTCCGGGGCGGAGCTCGAGCTCTCGGACGGCGAGCTCGACTCCTTGCTGGACGGGGAGTCCGACGCGGACGGGGTCTTCTCGGGCTTGGTCGTGGGCCCGGTCGCGTCCGGGTCGCCACCGGCCTGGGCCAGGGCAAGCACCACGAGGACGCCGATCACCAGCAGCGCGACCGCGAGGGCCGCGCCGAGCAGACCCCGGCGGGGGCCGCGCCCGGCGGGTGGCCGGACGTACGTCGGCGGCACCGGCTCGTGCCGTCGGATCGCGCCGGCGGGGACCGCGGCCGTGCTGTCGGCCGGCTCGACCGGCACGGTCGGCGCGACGGCGCCGCCGGACCGGTCGGCTGCTGCCCGGCGCAGGAGATCCCTGGTGTGCGGGATGCCAGACCGGTCGGCCGGCGTCTTGGCCATCAGGCCCGCAACGGCCTCGGCGAGCGGGCCGCCCGCCGTCAACGGCGGGACCGGGTCGGAGATGACGGCGGTGAGGGTTCCGAGGGCGTTGTCGGCATCGAACGGCGGCCGCCCCTCGGCAGCAGTGAACAGCGTCGCGCCGAGCGACCACAGGTCGCTCTCCGGGCCGAAGGCCCCGCCGCGGGCCCGCTCCGGCGGCATGTAGGCGGGGGAGCCGAGGACGACTCCGGTCGCGGTGAGCGCGGGGTCGCCCGCGGTGGTGGCGATGCCGAAGTCGGTGAGCACGGCGCGCCCCTCACCGGTGATCAGGACGTTGCTGGGCTTGACGTCGCGGTGCACGACGCCCTGGGCGTGCGCGGCCTCGAGCGCACTGAGGACGTCCAGCCCCATCTCGGCGACCCGGTGCGGCGGCAGCGGCCCGGCGTCGCGCAGGAGCTCGGCCAGGCTGCGCGTGGAGAGCAGCTCCATGACGATCCAGGGCCGGTCGTCCTCCTCCACCACGTCGTACACCGTGACCACGTTCGGGTGGCTCAGGCGCGCGGTGGCCCGCGCCTCCCGCATGGTGCGCTCGCGCAGGCCGGCCAGCTCCTCACGGCCCAGCTCCGGCGGGAACCTGACCTCCTTGACCGCCACCTGCCGGTTGAGGACGTCGTCGTGCGCCTCCCAGACAGTGCCCATGCCGCCCTGCCCGATGGAACGGACGAGGCGGTAGCGGCTGCTGAGAGTGCGCTGCTGGTCGTCGGTCGTGCTCATCGGGCCCTGTCTACCCACCCACCGGCGAGGGATGCACACCGGGCCCCGGCGGACTGATCCCGTTGGCCGTGCGGCGCGCAGCCACCTAGACTGGGTGCACAACTGCACAGGGGGTGAATGGTCTCGACTTCGGCTGTGAAGTCAGGGGAAGCGGGCCGAGGATGGCTGGGACGATCTCGCAAACCATTCCCAGCACACCAACAAGCGCCGATTCCAATCAGCGCGCCTACGCCCTCGCTGCCTAAGTAGCGAGAGCAGGCTGTCAGCCCGGGACTGCCTTCGGCCCGGATCCTGGCATCAGCTAGAAGGCTCCACTGCGCGACCCGGCCGCGGGGTCGCGCAGGAAATCTCACAGCGGCTGGGCCTGTCAGCAGCTTGCCTGCATGACTGCTGGGGCCGAGAAAAGCGAACGCAGGCTGCGCCCGGAGAAGCCCTTTCTCTGCACCGAAGGACGCGGGTTCGATTCCCGCCACCTCCACCAAGACACCAACCGACCAGAACAGTGTCCGCGACAACCGCGGGCACCTTTTCGGGTGGCTCCGCGCTGCAGCCGACTGGGCGGCGCGCGTGGCTGTGGCGCGCCTCGCCATGGGTGACGGAACGCCCCGTCCCAGTCAGGCGCTCACAGGCCCAACCACCTCGGTTCGAGCCCAGTAGTCGATGCCGTTCAGTCGGGTCCATGGCAGCACCCAGGCAGCGGCGAGGGAGGTGACGCAACCACGGGTCAGCCGCGGTCGAACAGCTTGCTGAACCAGCCGCCGCCGCTATTGGTCGGCTCGCCCGCGTGGCCCTGGCAACGCTGCGAGGTCGGCACGCCGGCCATGACCTGGTCGACGTGCTGGCCGCAACCGGCCCAGGTGGTCTTCCCGCACTTCTTGCAGCGGGCGGCTCGGCACATGGTGATCTCCTTCGGGTGGATGTGTGTCATCAGTTCTGGAGTCGGTCAGGCATCAGAATACCCTAGGGGGTATGTCGTCGATGACGACAGTAGCCCAGGTGGTGTTCCCAGGTCGGGCGTCATCGATGCGTGTGATGCGGTGGGGAACGGGGCCGGCTCGCAGCGGTCTGGGCCGGCCAGACGGACCCACCGGTGGCTCCAGCGTGGGGGCGGCCAGGTGCGAGCGTGCTCGCGATGCACCTGCGCCGGGTCAGGCGCGGACCTCGACCGCCGGATCCCGGTTGCGTAGTCCGTTTCCTCCTTTTACGCTCCTCCAAAGAACATTGGAGGAATGGTGGACGAGGTGGAGCGAAGGGCTCGCGTCTTCGACGAGCTCGCCGTCGTGGGCAAGGCATTCGGGAGCGCCAAGCGGCTGGAGCTGGTCGAGCTGCTCGCCCAGGGAGAGCGCACGGTGGAGGGCCTGGCACGCGCTGCCGGCATGGGGGTGAGCACCGCATCCGCACACCTCCAGGTGCTGAGGATGGCCAACCTGGTACGCACCCGCCGGGAGGGCACCAAGATCCACTACCGGCTCGCCGGAGACGACGTCGTCGCCCTGTACGACGCGATGCGCACGGTCGCGCGGCACCGGTCGCCGGACGTCGGGGCCGCCCTGGAGGCGTACCTCGGCCTCCCCGGAGCCGACGAAGTCGGTCTCGTCTCGCCCGAGGAGCTGGGTGGCCTGCTCGCCGAGGGGAAGGTCACCCTCCTCGACGTCCGGCCTGCCGACGAGTACACCGCCGGCCACATCCCCGGGGCGCGCAGTGCGCCGCTCGAGTCGTTGGCCCGACTGGCCGGTGAGCTGCACGAACGACCCGAGATCGTGGCGTACTGCCGTGGCGCCTTCTGCGTGATGGCCCACGACGCCGTGCGCCTGTTGGCCGCCGAGGGAGTACCGGCTCGTCGCCTTGACGGCGGCATGCTCGAGTGGCGGTCGCACGGACAGCGCGTCGAGATCGACGCGCCGTGATCGGTCGGCCGGTCCTGGCCTTGCGGATGTGGCCGTCGCGGAGGTGGTCCGCGGCCGTGACCGCTGCGGTGCTGTTCGCAGTTGTGGTCGCCGTCCCCACGGATCTGGTCGACACCCCCCTGTTCAGCCGGGAGATCCCCCCGGCCTGGTGGGCCTGGCCGTCGTTGCTGGTCTCGTCGGCGCTCGGCGGTCTCCTCCTGGCGACGTACGTCGGCCCGGAACCGGATGTCGAGGACAAGGCGGCGCGCCGCGGCGGGTGGCTGGGAGCGACCTTCACCTACCTCGCCGTCGGGTGCCCGGTGTGCAACAAGGTGGCGCTGCTGGCGCTCGGTAGCGCAGGCGCCATCCGGTGGTTCCAACCCGTCCAGCCGCTGCTGCAGGTGCTGGCCGTCGGCCTGCTCGCCTGGGCACTCCGCAGCCGGCTGCTCGGAGAACTGTCCTGTCCCTCACGAACCCGTGGAGATGTCGCCCGTGTCTGAGCCTCGCAAGAGTCCTGTCATCCCGCTGGCCGTGGCGGCCGTCGCGGGGGTGCTGCTGCTCGCCAGCCTCATCGGGGCCGCGGTCGCCGGCGGGGACGACCCCGCAGCAGGCGGCCAGTCCACGCCCACCACGAGCAGCCCCCGGGGGAAGGCTCCGGACGAGACCTGGAAGAAGCTGGTGCGGCGCGAGCCGGACGACCCGATGGCACTCGGCGACGTCGACGCTCCAGTGGTGATGCTGGTCTACTCCGAGTTCCAGTGCCCCTTCTGCGGCAAGTTCGCGCGCGACACCGAGCCGACGCTTATCGACAAGTACGTCGACGACGGCACGCTCCGCATCGAGTGGCGCGACTTCCCCTACCTGGGCCCGGAGTCGGGCACAGCCGCCGAGGCCGGCCGGGCCGCCGCCGCCCAGGGCAAGTTCTGGGAGTTCCACGACGCGATGTACGCCCACCAGCTGCCGCCGAACTCGGGCAAGCTCGACGAGGACTACCTGGCCGGTGTGGCCGAGAAGGTCGGGCTGGACGTCGACCGGTTCCGTGCCGACATGAGCTCCAAGGCGACGAGGCAGGCCATCGCGACGGACTTCACCGAGGGTCAGGCGATCGGCGTCACGGGCACGCCGGCCTTCGTCATCAACGGGGTCCCGGTCATCGGTGCGCAACCGACCGAGGTGTTCGAGACGACCATCGAGCGGGCCGCTGCGGAGGCATCCGGGTGACCGAGGTCGGACTGGTCACCGCCTTCGCGGCGGGCGTCCTGGCCCTGTTGTCGCCGTGCAGCGCGTTGCTCCTGCCCTCGTTCTTCGCGTATGCGTTCGCGAGCAAGCGGGCGCTGGTCGCACGGACACTCGTGTTCTACCTGGGACTGCTACTGACGCTGGTGCCACTGGGCACCGGCGCCGGCGCCGCCTCATCGATCTTCTACGGCCACCGGCCGCTACTCATCGCCGTGGCCGGCTGGACGATCATCGCCCTCGGGGTGCTGCAGATCGTCGGCAAGGGATTCACCATCCCGTTCTCCCAGCGTCTCAACACCGCCGTCGCCGCGCGTGGCGGCGACGGTTGGGTCTCGACGCTGTTGCTGGGAGCCGTCTACGGGCTTGCTGGCTTCTGCTCAGGGCCGGTGCTGGGGGCGATCCTCACGGTCGCGGCCACCCAGGAGGCACCGTGGCAGGGCGGTGCGCTGGTGGCGGTGTACGCCCTGGGGATGGCGGCTCCGCTGCTGGTGCTGGCCACGCTCTGGGACCGCTACGAGCTCGGGTCACGGCGATGGCTCCGCGGACGCAGCCACCAGATCGGACGCTGGCGGGTGCACACCGTCCAGCTCGTGTCCGGGGTCCTCTGGGTCCTGATCGGGGCCGTCTTCCTGCGCTATGACGGCACCGCAGGAATCACCGGGTCGTTGGGCCTGGGCGACTCGACCGACACCGAGTTCCGTGCCCAGGAGCTCGTCTCCAGGTGGACCTCCGGGATCTCCGCCTGGGCGGTGCTGGCGGTGATCGGTGCGGTTGCCGGTCTCGTCGCCTGGCGCCGTAGCCGCGCGACCCCGCCCGATCCTTCGTCCCCGGCCGAGGAGCGCGAGACGGGCAGGATCGGTTCGTCGTGACATCAGGCGGCGGTCCCGACGATCGCGCGGTCGTTCTGCACGCTTCCGGAGTCGGCCCGGACGACGTACGAGCCGCCATGCGCGCTGTGCGCAACGTGCGAAGCGAGCTGCCGAGCGCGGCGCTGGAGGTCGTCGTGCAGGGCCCGGCCGTCGGGGCCCTGGTCACCGACGTGCACCTCGTGGCCGACGTCGCTGACGGCATCGCCGAGCTGGACGTCGCTGTCCAGCTGTGCCGCAACAGCCTCGCCGGCCTGGGAATGGCTCCGGATGACGTTCCCCGTGGGGTCGGGGTGGTCCCCGCAGCCCTGGCCCACTGTGCTCTCCGGCAGTGGGAGGGCTGGGCGTATGTCCGGCTCTGATCGCCGGCCGGCGCAAGCTGTGATGAGCCCGCCTCGCCCACCCCCCGACGTGGAGCCATCCTCCGGCCGAGCGCGAGGGGGCCGGCGCGCATACCGCGTGCAGACGTGGGCACCAACCGATGTCACCGATCGAGTGAGAAGGAGCCACCGATGAGCAGCTACACGATCACCACCACCGTGGACCAGCCGTACGCCCGAGCCGTCGGCGCGGTGCGGGCCGCTCTGGAGGAGCAGGGGTTCGGGGTGCTGACCGAGATCGACCTGGCGGCGGCCCTGAAGGAGAAGCTCGGCGTCGAGGTGGCGGAGCAGGTCATCCTCGGCGCCTGCCGCCCGCCGCTGGCCTATGAGGCGATCCAGGCAGAGCCGTCGATCGCGGCAGTGCTGCCGTGCAACGTGGTGGTGCGTTCTCTGGACGAGGGAACGACGCTGGTCGAGGCGTTCGATCCCGAGGCGATGACACGACTCGTGGACGATGGTGCCCTGGACAAGGTCGCCGACGACGCGAAGGGTCGGCTCGAGGCGGCCTTCGCCGCCCTGGGCGGCGACCGCTGACGTAGGACGCGGAAGGGGAAGGCAACCGGCAGCCTCGCCCCGCGGCTGGGAGGTGCGCCTCGGCGCTGGGACTCCGGATATGCGTCGTGACGGCCACGTCCGCCCACCGACGACACCAACGACGGCGCTGCAGCCGCCGACGCCCCTTTCCGGGACGATGATCCCCCTTGTGCCGTCGTTCGTGCCGCGGCACATGCTCTGCCGAGTCCGGCGCTGTCGTCCCGCCACTGTCAGGTTACTGCGCACCCCGGGTCTTGCGGCAAGGCCTCAGTGGTGCCGCAGAATCGGGCGCCGTGGCGGGAGGTCATCGCATGGGCAGCTACCTGCTGGATCTCGAGGAGATCGACCGGACCTGTGTCGCTGTCGCTGGCGGCAAGGGCGCGCACCTGGGGGAGCTCTCGCACGTCGAGGGCATCCGCGTCCCGGCCGGCCTCTGTGTGACGACCGACGCCTTCCGGCGGATCATGGCCGAAGCGACGTCGATGGGTGACCGGCTCGACCGGCTCTCGCGGCTGGGGCCGGACGACCAGGAGTCGATCCGCAGGCTCAGCGCCGAGGTCCGCGGAACCCTCGAGGCGGCCGTCGTCCCTGACGACCTGGCGGCGGCGATCACCCGGTCCCTCGCCCGGCTCGGCGAGCGAGCCGCCTATGCCGTTCGATCGAGCGCCACGGCCGAGGACCTGCCGGGGGCCTCCTTCGCCGGCCAGCACGACACGTACCTGAACGTCGTCGGATCGACTGCGATCCTCCGGCACATCAGCCGGTGCTGGGCCTCGTTGTTCACCGAGCGAGCCGTGACCTACCGCCTGCGGAACGGTGTCGACCACCGCAAGGCACAGATGGCCGTGGTCGTGCAGCGGATGGTCCTGCCGCAGGCGGCCGGTGTCCTGTTCACCGCCGACCCCGTCACCTCGCATCGGAGGGTCGCGTACGTGGAGGCCACGTTCGGCCTCGGCGAGGCCCTGGTCTCGGGCCGGGTCAACGCGGACATCTACCGGGTGCGCGACGGCGGCGTCGTCGCCAGGGCGGTCGCCACCAAAGAGTGTGCCGTCCACGTCTCGCCGGAAGGCGGAACGCAGGAGGTGTCGATCGAGCCGGGGCGGCAGGCGGAGCCAGCGCTGACGGACGCGCAGGTCGTGCAGCTCGTGCAGCTGGGCCGGCGGATCGAGGCGCACTTCGGCTGCCCCCAGGACATCGAATGGTGCCTGGTCGACGACGCCTTCCAGATCGTCCAGAGCCGGCCGATCACCACGCTCTTCCCCGTCCCGGCGGCCGGCGACGGAGCCAATCACGTGTACGTCTCCGTCGGGCACCAGCAGATGATGACCGACCCGATGAAGCCCCTGGGGCTCTCGTTCTGGCAGATGACGACCCCCGCGCCCATGGCCGAGGCCGGCGGCAGGCTGTTCGTCGACGTCACCCAGAGGCTGGCCTCGCCGGCGACCCGTGCCGGAATCCTCGAGGCGCTCGGGAGGTCCGACCCGCTGATCCGGGACGCCTTGCAGACCGTCCTGGACCGCGGTGACTTCGTCCCGTCGCTGCCGGACGACGGCGGCCCCGGCGAGCCGGCACCGGACGGCGCGCCGGCCGCGATCGAGACCGACCCGGCCGTCGTCACCGAGCTGATCGGGCGTAGCGAGGCATCGATCGCCGCCTTGGACCGCGACATCCGGACGACGTCCGGACCGGCGCTGCTCGACTTCATCCGCGCGGACATCCAGGAGCTGAAGAGGATCCTGTTCGATCCGCAGGGCCACCAGGTGTTCACGGCGGCGATGGAAGCGACGTGGTGGCTCAACGAGCACCTGAAGGACTGGCTGGGCGAGGAGAACGCGGCCGACACGCTGACCCAGTCCGTCCCGCACAACGTCACCTCGCAGATGGGGTTGGCGCTGCTCGACGTCGCGGACGTGATCCGCCCGCGTCCGGACGTGGTGGCCTTCCTGCGGCGGGCCGAGGACGACGACTTCCTCAACGAGATGGCGAGGCTCCCGGGCGGGCCGGAGGCGCGGGACTCGATCCAGGCCTTCCTCGACCAGTACGGCATGCGCTGCGTCGGCGAGATCGACATCACCAGGCCGCGGTGGAGCGAACGCCCCACCGCGCTCGTGCCGATGATTCTCACCAACATCGACAACTTCGAGCCGGGCGCCGGCGCGCGCCGCTTCGAGCACGGACGGCAGGCGGCGATGCAGAAGGAGCAGGAGCTGTTGGAGCGGCTGCGAACCCTGCCTGACGGGGAGCGGAAGGTGCAGGAGACCAAGCGGATGATCGACCTCGTCCGGACCTTCATCGGGTACCGGGAGTATCCGAAGTACGGGATGGTCAGCCGCTACTTCGTCTACAAGAAGGCGTTGCTGGCCGAAGCCGAGCGCCTCGTCCGGTCCGGCGTGCTCCGGGCGACGGGAGACATCTTCTTCCTGACGTTCCAGGAGCTCCACGACACCGTGCGCACGAACGAGGTGGACGACGAGCTCATCCGTCGGCGCGAGGACGCCTTCAGGTCCTACCAAGCGCTCACGCCACCCCGGGTGCTCACCTCTGATGGCGAGGCGATCGCTGGTTCGTACCGACGCGACGACCTGCCGGCCGGCGCGCTGGTCGGCCTGCCCGTCTCCGCCGGGACCGTCGAGGGGCGGGCCCGAGTCGTCCTGGACCTGGCGGAGGCCGATCTCCGACCGGGCGACATCCTGGTCACCGTCTGCACGGACCCCAGCTGGTCGCCCCTGTTCCTCGCGATCGCGGGACTGGTGACGGAGGTCGGTGGCCTCATGACCCACGGCGCGGTGATCGCACGCGAGTACGGCCTGCCTGCCGTTGTCGGGGCAGAGCGCGCCACCCAGCTGATCCAGGACGGCCAGCGCATCCGGGTGAACGGAACCAACGGCTACGTGGAGATCCTCGCCGCGGGATGAGGAGCTGAGCCGCGGCCGTCCGGCCGGGACAACGCCCCCACGGCCGACCGCAGGCAGGCTCGTCGCTCGCCATCCGCTCGGTAGGCCCATCCTGCCGGTGGGCCATCCTGTCGGTGCGCTGGGCCAGGATGCGGGGCATGACGCAGACAGCACGCCTGGAGCTCGTCGCACTCGACGCGCCGGACATCGACACGCTCGCCTCGTTCTACGCCGAGCTCACCGGGTGGGAGGTCGCCCGGAAGGAGTCCGACTGGATCACGCTCCGCACGGGGGACGGCCAGGAGGTGGCGTTCCAGCTGGCGCCGGACCACGTGCCGCCGCAGTGGCCCGGGCAGGAGCGGCCGCAGCAGCTCCACCTCGACCTGCTGGTCGACGGCTACCAGGCGGCGGCCGAGCGTGCGGTCGCCCTCGGCGCGACCCGGCTGGCCGACGGCGCCACCTGGGTCACCCTGGCCGACCCAGCCGGCCACCCGTTCGACCTGTGCCAGCGCGACGGCGTCGGCCCGGCGATGGAGCTGTACGCCGTGACGGTCGACGCGCCCGACGCGGCGAGCCTGGCCCGCTTCTATGCCGAGCTCATGGGCATGGAGGTCACCTACGAGGGGCCCGAGGGCGCCCTGGTCGCCGGTGCCGGGAAGAACCTGATGTTCCAGCAGATCAGCGGGTACAACCCGCCCCGGTGGCCGGACCCGATGCACCCCCAGCAGGCGCACCTCGACATCCTCGTCGACGACCTGGACGCCGGCGAGGTGCGGGTCGTGCAGCTGGGCGCAACGCGGTTGAGCGGCGGCGGCGAGTCGTTCCGGGTCTTCGCCGATCCGGCCGGGCACCCGTTCTGCCTCACCTGCTAGCGAGAGGGGCACGTCGCCGGTCGCGGATCCGTTCTACGGTCGACAGAGCAGTTCGTGTCCACCGAGAGGATCCGCGAGATGGGCGACGAGACCAGAGGTCGGCACCGGCTCCGCACGGTCGTGAAGGTGGTGTCCTTCGGCCTGCTGGCCGGCGCCCTCGCCAAGGAGCTGCAGGTTCCTCGCGAGCAGCGGACCTGGCAGGGGCGGATCGTCGGCATCCCGTACGACCTGCGGCCGCCGACCCCGTCGCGGCTGCGCGCGGCGTACTGGAACCCGGACGACCCCAACCTGTTCCCGCCGCGCCCCGCCGGCGTCGGCTGGGCGGTCAACGTGGGTCGACTGGTGGCGCTGGCGCGCCGTCGCTGAGTCGCCGGTCACGGCCGGGCTGGCGTTCCAGGTCGCTGGTCAGGTGAGGCTGATCGGGTTGCCGGTCTGCGGCTCGTAGAACCGGCTGATCGCCAGCACGGTGCGGGCGATGTCGGCCTTCGCGTAGTGCGCAGGGTCCCACGCGCCGTAGAGCGTCACCTCCAGCCGGCCGGTGTCGGTCATGATCGTCGCGGCCGACAGGTCGAACCGGGGGTCGTCGGAGAGCACGGCCACGCCGCGCCCCGCGGCGGCCAGCGCCTGACCGACCGTGGTCGAGTCGACCTCGTGCGCCGCCGCGTAGGACAGCCCGGCAGCGGTGACCGCCTCGTCGAGCAGGCGGCGGGTCCCGTTGTGCCGGCCCATCACGATGATCGGCTCGGCCAGCAGCTCGGTCAGGTGCACGCTGTCGCGGGAGGCCAGCCAGTGCGTCGGGTGCGCCAGGGCGAACACCGGGGCCCGGCAGACGATGCGACCCTCGAGCCCGCCCGGTGGCGGCGTCGCGCAGACGGCGAAGTCCGCCTCCCGGCGTTCCAGGACCTCGTAGACCCGGCCGGGGTCGCACTCCTCCACGTTGGCCAGCGCGCAGTCCGCTCCGGCGGCGGCGATGTACGGCGCGAGGATGTCGTTGATGGTCGTCGGTGGCGCGACCGCCGTGAGTCCGACGTGGTGGCCCTCGGCCAGGGCCGACATCACCGCGCGGGCGCCGTCGGCGCGGGACACCAGGTCCCGCGCGATCCCGAGGAAGCGGCCGCCCGCCGGGCTCAGCGTCAGGCGGCCGGGGGACCGGGTGAACAGGTCGATGCCGAGCTCGGCCTCGAGCCCGCGCAGCTGGCGGGACAGCGACGGCTGGGCGACGTGCACCCGGGCCGCTGCGGCCGTCACCGACCCCTCCTCGACCACGGCCAGGAAGTAGCGCAGCACCCGGATCTCCACGACGCTCCCTCCGGAGCTGGGGGCGGGCGGCCCGCGTGGCGCGGCTCGCCCATGCCTGTCAGGCATGAATACTGCAGCAAACAAGTATTGGACCGCACGTAGGCGCGTCGCAACACTTCGATCACGTGCCAGGCGCCCTGCCCGCGGCACGCCCTGTCCTCCGTTGGGAGTCGCACATGACGCACCGCGCAGCACCGACCCGAGCTGGCCTGCGGCGACGCCGGGGCCAGTCCGTCATCGTCGCGTTCGCCACCCTCGCACTGCTGCTGACCGCGTGCGGCAGCGACAGCGAGAGCGACGGCCCGAAGAAGACCCCGTCCTCGGCTCGGGCCGAGCTCCTCACGGTGGCGGCCACGGCCAACATCACCACCTGGGACCCGGTCAAGTCGTTCTCGACCGAGGCCCTGTACATGGCAAACGTCTACGAGCCGCTGCTGTGGAAGAACGGCCCGGACGCGGCCGACGAGTACACACCGGCACTGGCCGAGACGTGGGAGAGCAGCGCGGACGCCAAGACCTGGACCTTCCACCTGCGCTCGGGGGCGACCTTCCACGACGGGACGCCGGTCGACGCGGCGGCCGTGAAGGCCAGCATCGAGGCAGCCAAGGACCACGGTGGCGCCTCGTTCATCTGGGCCCCGGTGGACTCGATCGCGGCACCCGACCCGCAGACCGTCGTGTTCACGCTGAGCTACGCCGCACCGCTCGACCTCGTCGCCTCCTCGACGTACGGCGCCTGGATCGTCAGCCCGGCCGCGCTGGAGGCGTCGGCGAAGGATGACACGTACTTCGAGTCCGGCGTCGACGCGGGCAGCGGGCCGTACACGGTCGAGTCCTACACGCCGGACAAGGAGGTCGTGCTCAAGGCGTACGACGGCCACTGGGGCACCGAGAAGCCGGCGTACAAGCGGGTCATCGTCTCGCTCACCGCTGACGCCTCGACCCAGCAGCAGCAGCTGACCTCCGGCGAGGTCGACCTGGCGCTGTCCATCCCGCTGGAGAACGTCGGCCAGCTCGCCGACAGCGGCGACTTCGAGCTGCGTGACTACCCCGCCCCGTTCTCCTACGTGGGCTTCTTCAACACGACCCGCCCGCCGCTGGACGACCCGAAGGTCCGTCAGGCGCTGTCCTACGCGATGCCCTACCAGGACATCATCGAGGTCGGTGCGCAGGGCTACGGCACCCAGTCGCGCGGCCCGGTGCCGGACGGCATCTTCCCCTTCGACCCGGCGACCCCGCAGTACTCCCAGGACCTGGACAAGGCGAAGGCGCTGCTGGCCGACGCCGGCCACGCTGACGGCCTCGACCTGACGCTGACCTATGCCGCGGAGAACCAGAACGAGAAGCGGTTCGTCCCGCTCATCAAGGACGCGTTCGCCAAGATCGGGGTGAACCTCACGACCAAGGCGATGCTGTTCAACCAGCAGTGGGAGAAGGGCAAGGGCAACCCGAAGAAGGCGCAGGACATCTTCGTCGTCCTGTACTGGCCGACCTACAGCGACGCGGGCTCGGACAACCTGTACTCCTTGTTCCACTCCAGCGACGCGCCGTTCTTCAACCTCAGCTACTGGAAGAACGCCGAGTACGACGGCCTGATCGACGACGCCGGCAAGCTCACCGGCAGCGACCGCGAGGCGGCCCAGGCGAAGTACTCCGAGTCCATGCGGCTGCTCTACGACCAGGCCCCGGGGTTCTTCCTCTACGACGCCAAGCAGGTCTATGTCGTGCCGAAGGACCTCGAGGGGTTCGACTTCAACATCAACTACCCCTTCTCGGTGTTCTTCTCCCAGCTGAAGCCGGCCTGATCGTCCAGGCTGGGGGCACCGCACCGCGCGGTGCCCCCGGCGGCCACTGAGGAGGCTTTGGTGCTGCGTTTCGTGCTGCGGCGGACGTTGGCGGCGGGAGGTGTCGTCGTCGTCCTGACATTCGTGACCTTCCTGCTGGCGCGAGTCGTGCCCAGCGACCCCGCCGCCGTCTACATCGGGCCGAAGGCCCGGCCCGAGGAGCTGGCCCGGGTGCGGGAGAAGCTCGGCCTGGACGAGCCGCTGCTGCTGCAGTACCTCATCTACCTCCGCGACATGCTCACCGGTGACTGGGGCACCTCGATCGGCACCAAGCGGCCGGTGCTGACCGAGATCCTCACCCGGCTGCCGGCCACCCTCGAGCTGATCACCGTCGCCATGACCCTGGCGGTGGTTCTCGGCGTCGGCCTCGGCGTGCTGGCCGCCCGCCGGCCGGGACGCCCGGTCGACGCCCTGGTGCGGGTCCTGTCCATCGGTGGGGTGTCCATGCCGGCGTTCTGGCTGGGGCTCCTGCTGCAGGTCGTCTTCGTCGGGCGGCTCGGCCTGTTCCCCGCGACCGGACGGCTGGACCGGACGCTGGAGTACGTCCATCCGCTCAGCAGCATCACCGGCTTCAACCTCGTCGACAGCCTGCTCACGGCCAACTGGGCGGCGTTCACCAGCAGCTTCGCCCACATCGTGCTGCCCGCCGTGACGCTGGCCGCGTACCCGACGGGGCTGATGGCCCGGATGACCCGGGCCACGATGCGCGAGGTCCTGGAGCAGGACTACGTCCTCGCCGCGCGTGCCTTCGGGCTGCGCGAGCGGTACGTCGTGTGGCGACTCGCCCTGCGCAACGCGATCCCGCCCACCCTGACGGTGCTGGGGCTGACCGTGGCCTACGCGCTGACCGGGACGTTCTTCGTCGAGGTCGTCTTCAACTGGCCGGGCATCGGGCTGTTCGCGACCCAGGCGCTGCTCAACGTCGACTACCCCTCGATCATGGGAATCACGCTGCTGGCCGCGGTGGGCTACCTCATGGTCAACCTCGTCGTCGACGTGGTGCAGGCGCGGCTCGACCCGCGGGTGCGGCTCACATGACGGTCGTCCCGGTCGGTGTCCTGGACCCGGCGGTCCCGGTCCAGGGCAGCTCGCCGCGCGGTGGCGTCCGTCGGCTCGGCCGGCTGCTGCGCCGGGACCCGCTGGCGCTGGTCGGCCTGGTCCTGGTCGTCCTGCTGGTGCTGGCGGCGCTGCTCGGCCCGTGGATCGCGCCGTACCCCGACCAGGGGCGTGGCGTCACCGACGTCGCGTCCCGGGTGCGGGCACCCAGTGCCGAGCACTGGCTGGGTACCGACCAGCTCGGTCGCGACGTCCTGAGCCGGATCGTGTTCGGCGCCCGAGGCGCACTGCTCGTCCCCGTCTTCGTGGTCGGTCTGGCCGTGCTCATCGGCGTCCCGCTCGGCGCCGTCGCGGGCTACCGCGGCGGACGGCTGGACGAGCTGCTGATGCGGCTCACCGACGTGTTCCTCGCCTTCCCCCCGCTGCTGCTCGCCATGGTCACGGTGGCCCTGCTCGGTCCCAGCCTGCTCAACGCCGGCATCGCGCTGGCGATCGCCTGGTGGCCGTGGTACGCCCGGCTGGTCCGAGGCGTCGCCCAGTCGTTGCGGGACCGGCCCTTCGTCGAGGCTGCGCGGGCGATGGGCGTTCCGCAGCGGCGGATCCTCAGCCGGCACATCGTCCGCAACGCGGTGACGCCGATCATGGTGCAGGGCGCGGTGGACATGGGGACCGTCATCCTCGCGGCCGGCTCGCTGGCCTTCCTCGGCCTCGGCGCGCAGCCGCCGGAACCGGACTGGGGCCTCATGGTGGCCGAGGGCCGCGCCACGCTGATGTCGTCGTGGTGGATCTCCACCTTCCCGGGCCTGGCCATCTTCCTGGCGGTGCTGGGGTTCAACGTGCTCGGCGACCTGCTCCGGGACGTGCTCGACCCGCGGGGGACCAGATGAGCGCGCTGCTGGAGGTCGAGGACCTCCGGGTCGAGTTCCGGGCGCACGGGCGGACCGAGAGCACCCCGCTGCGCGGCATCGACCTGCGCATCGGCGCCGGCGAGATGCTCGGCGTCGTCGGCGAGACCGGCTGCGGCAAGACGCTCACGGGCCTGTCGGTCCTGCGGCTGCTGCCGCCGGCGGCGCGAGCGACCGGCCGCGTGCAGCTCGACGGCTCGGACGTCCTGGCGATGTCGCCGCGCGAGCTGACGTCGATGCGGGGCAGGGCCGTGTCGATGGTGTTCCAGCACCCCGGCAACGCC
The DNA here is from genome assembly GCA_963807005.1 of uncultured Actinomycetota bacterium. Lineage (GTDB taxonomy): Bacteria > Actinomycetota > Actinomycetes > JACCUZ01 > JACCUZ01 > CAWDZK01. The sequence continues at coordinate 764,322 of CAWDZK010000006.1, forward strand.
TTCGACCCCGTCACCACCATCGGCAAGCAGATGGTGCAGGTGGCGCGCCGGCACCTCGACATGTCGCGGGCAGAGGCCCGCGGGCACGTGCTGGACCAGCTGCGGACGGTGCAGCTTGCGGACGTGCAGCGGGTTGCGGACGCCTACCCGCACGAGCTGTCCGGCGGCATGCTGCAGCGGGCGATGATCGCCAACGCGCTGCTGTGCCGACCACGGCTGGTGGTCGCGGACGAGCCGACCACCGCGCTCGACGTCACCATCGCCGCGCAGATCCTCGCGCTGCTGCGGACCCTGCAGCGCGAGCAGGGCTTCGCGGTCATGCTCATCACGCACAACCTGGGTGTGGTGCGGCGGGTCTGCGACCGGGTCGCCGTGCTGTACGCCGGCCGGGTGGTCGAGACCGGGACCCCGGACCAGCTCTTCGAACGGCCGACCCACCCGTACACCCGCGGCCTGCTGGACGCCCTTCCTCGAGGGCGTGCCCGCGAGCGCCGGCTGAGCACGGTGGCCGGCCAGGTCCCGTCCGACCTGCGGTCGGTCCGCGGCTGCTCCTTCGCGCCGAGGTGCCCGGCCGCGCACGACGCCTGCCTGGTCACGGACCCGGTGCCGGTCACCGTCGCGCCTGGCCACCAGGCCGCGTGCCTGCTGGCGGAGGGCTCATGACCGGGCCGCTGCTCGAGGTGCGCGACCTCGTGAAGGAGTTCGCCTCGAGCAAGCGCGCGCCGGTCATCAAGGCCGTCGACGGGGTGAGCCTGCAGATCGGGCCCGGCCAGGTCTACGGCCTGGTCGGCGAGTCCGGTTCCGGCAAGACGACGCTGGTGCGCTGCCTGGTCCGGCTGTGGGACCCGACCTCGGGACAGGTGCGTTTCGGAGGGCAGGATGTCCACGCGGCGACCGGGGAGACGTTGCGGCGGATCCGACGCGACATCGGCCTGGTGTTCCAGAACCCGGTGGCAGCGATGAACCCGCGCCTGTCGGTCGGTGACGTGGTCGGCGAGCCGCTACGGACCCACGGGCGGCTGCGCGGGCCCGCGCTGGAGACGCGGGTGCTGGCGCTGCTCGACCAGGTGGGCCTCGCCCGGGTCCACCTCGACCGGAGGGCACACGAGCTCTCGGGCGGGCAGGCGCAGCGGGTCGGCATCGCCCGAGCGCTGGCCACCCGGCCTCGACTGCTCGTGCTGGACGAGCCGACGTCGGCGCTGGACGTCTCGGTGCAGGCCCAGGTGCTCAACCTGCTGGCCGACCTGCGCGAGGAGGCGGGCCTGACCTACCTGCTGGTGTCGCACGACCTCGACGTCGTGCGCTACCTCGCCGACCGGGTCGGCGTGATGTACCTGGGTCGCCTGGTGGAGGACGGCGCGGCGGCCACGGTCCTGGACGCCCCGAGCCATCCCTACACGCAGGCTCTGCTCGCCGCCGCACCCAGCGTCTCCGCGGTCGCATCCCTCGACGCCGTCCTGGCCGGCGAGGTGCCCGGCGCGGCCGGCCTGCCCAGCGGCTGCCGGTTCCACCCGCGGTGCGCGGTGCGCACGGCGCTGGAGCGGTCCTTGCCGGAGCTGGCGCAGCGCTGCCGCACCGAGGACCCGCGGCCACGCGCAGACCGGACCGGCCGGCAGGTGGCCTGTCACGCGGTCGACCCGCACGCGATGGCTCCGGCGGCCGCCGAACCTGCGCCGACCGGCGAGCGGGGTGCGCGGTGACGAAGCGCCTCATCGCCTCGTCGCGCTCGGCTGCCGACCTCGCGCTCATGGCGGACAGCCCTCCGCCGTCCGGACGCACGGTGACGCTGGCCAACTGGCAGTCCCCGCCTTTCAACCGGTGGGCGTTCCAGCACGTGTCCGAGGTGGTTCCCAGTGCCGTCGTGCCCCGCGGAGACGGTCCGGTGCTGGCGCTGACCGAGTCCGGGTCCGGCGAGCTGGACCCGGGCCCGATCCGCACGCCGTGGGGAGACCTCGGCCTCGACGAGTGGCTCGAGGCGACCTACACGGACGGTCTCTGCGTGCTCTCCGGACGTGGGCTGCGGCTCGAGAGGTACGCCAACGGGCTGACCCCGGACCGGCAGCACCTGCTCATGTCGGTCTCGAAGTCGATGTGCGGCGTCATCGCTGCCCGGTACGTCGAGCGCGGCCAGCTGGACCCGTCTGCGTTCGCATCGGCGTACGTCCCGGAGCTCGAGCACTGCGCCTTCGGCGACGCGCGGATCCGCCACCTGCTCGACATGACGGCGGCCGTGGAGTTCAACGAGGACTACCACGACCCGGCCTCCCACGTGCAGGCCCAGGACCGGGCGCTGAACTGGCGGCCGCAGCGGCCGGGCGACCCGGCCAACTCCTACGACTTCCTGGTCCGGCTGGAGAAGGACGGCATCCACGGCGAACGGTGGCGCTACTGCTCGGCCACGACCGACGCGCTCGGCTGGGTGCTCGAGCGGGTGTCCGGCCGGCGGTACACGCAGATCCTCGCTGACGAGCTGTGGTCGCACGTCGGGGCCGAGCACGACGCGATGGTGACGGTGGACCTGGCCGGCTACGCCGTGGCCAACGGCGGGGTGTCGACGACACTGCGCGACCTCGCCCGGTTCGGCCGGGTGGTCCTCGACGACGACCGCGACGTGCTGCCGCCGGCCGTGCTTCCGGCGCTGCGCGCAGGGGGGGACCGAGTCGCCGTCGCGGGCAGCGTGCTGGAGGCGCTGCACCCCCTGGGGAGCTATCGCGACCAGTGGTGGCTGACCGGCGACGACCACGGTTGCTTCTACGGCGTGGGCATCTTCGGGCAGTACCTGTGGCTGGACCCGGTCGCCGACGTGGTGGTCGCAAAGTTCTCCAGCCAGCCGATGGCGACCGACGCGGCCCAGTCCGCTGCTCAGCTCGCCGGCTTCCGCGCCCTGGCGGCGGCCGCCGCCCGCTGAGCGGGTCCGGTCGCCGACGCTTCGCACGAGTCGCCGGACGGCTCCGGTCCGGGGGCGCTGCCGGCGCAGGCGCTGGACCACGCAACCGGGTACCTGCTCGCGGCCGCCGTGCTGGCGGCGGTCGGCGACCAGATCGAGCGGGGCGGGTCGATCCACGTGCAGGCGCACCTCGCCCGCACCGGCGCCTGGCTGCCGGACCACCCCGACGAGGTCACCCGGGCGCTGCCCGATGTCGAGGATCTCCTGCACGAACGCCGTACCGCCAGCGGCTTGCTCCGGTACCCGCAGCCGGCGGTCACGCTCGACGGCGGACCGGTCGACTGGTCCGTCGTCGGCTCGGCGTGGGCGGCCGACCAGCCCCGATGGAGCCGGCCACCTGGGGCCGGCTGACGGGCCCGCGCAAGGTCGCCACCGGCGTCGCGGCCACCGTCGACCGCACCCGGTCGGGGCCAGGTAAGGAGCCGGTAGCACCGGGGCCAGACCGGCGTGGCAACGTCGTAGCCATGGCGAAAGATGTCCCGACCCGCGCCGACGACCGACCCGGCGGTGGTTCTCCCCAGCAACCCGTCCGGGTGTCCCTGTTCAGCGGGGACCGGCACCCGTTGCGGCCGCTGTTCGAGCTGGCCGAGGACTCGGTCGAGCAGCTCGACTCCTACCTCGACGAGGGACGGGTCCTGGTGGCCGAGGTCGGGGACGAGGTCGTCGGGCACCTCCAGCTGGTCGAGACCGGCCGGTCCGGCGAGCTCGAGATCAAGAACATGGCGGTACGCGAGGACCGGCAGCAGCGCGGGGTCGGCAGCCGGTTGGTGTCGGGGGCCGTCGGGCTGGCCACCGCTGAGGGCTGGAGGTCGATGGTCGTGGCCACCGCAGCCGCCGGCATCGGTCAGCTGCTCTTCTACCAGCGGCAGGGGTTCCGCATGCTGGCGATCGAGCGGGACGCCTTCACCCCGGCCACCGGCTACCCCGACGAGATCCTCCTCGACGGGGTCGTGCTGAGGGACCGGGTCTGGCTGGACCAGCCGTTGGTCCCGGCGGCAGCCGGGTCGGCACATGACAACCCCGCGTCGCCGGCGGCCGGCGATGACGACCTCCGGCTGCTGCTGGTCTGCGGCGGCACCCGGGCGGGCTCGTCCAACTGGCTGGCACTCGACGCGCTGCGCCAGGCGGACGAGCCCGGCCTGGTCACCGACATGTACGACCGGCTGCGCGACGTGCCGGCGTTCGTCCCCGGGGAGTCCTGGCTGCCGGCGCCGGTCGGGGACGTCCTCGATCGCATCGCGCGCGCCGACGCTGTCGTGTTCGCGACCCCGGAGTACGCCGGAGGCCTCCCGGGCAGCCTGAAGAACCTCCTCGACTGGACCGTCGGCGGTGGCCAGCTCTACGGGAAGCCGGTGGCGTGGGTGGACGTGGCCAACCCCGGCCGCGGCGGAGGGGCGCAGGCCCAGCTGCGCACCGTGCTGGGCTACGTCGGCGCTCGAGTCGTCGACGACGCCTGCGTGCACGTCCCGCTGGTCCGCGGCGACGGGGCAGCGCGGCTGGACCCGGCGTACCCCCGCCTGCTGGCGACCGTGGTCACCGAGCTGCGGTCCGCGGTCCGGCGCGCACGAACGACCTGACCGCGGCGTTGAAGCCGTCCGGGTCCTCCAGGTTGCACATGTGCCCGGCGCCACGCAGCACCACCAGCTCGGCGCCGGGGATCTGGTCGGCGAGCGCCTGCGCGACGGGGAGAGGTGACCGCACGTCCCGCTCGCCGTGGAGCAGCAGCGTCGGCACGTCGATCCGCGGCAGGACGTCGCGGTAGTCGGCCTCGGCGAACGCCTGCACCATGACCCGGGAGCCGGCCGGGTGGAAGGCGGACATGATCTGCACCAGCTCCTCCGCCAGCTCAGGTGCCGCGGACGGACTCAGCATCGTGGGGAGCAGGCCGCCCACCCACGTGTCAGGCGGCCGGTCGAGATCCGCCAGGACCTGGTGCAGCCGCCGCTGGGCCTCGCCGGGGGGCAGCGAGCCCGCCCAGCCCGCGTAGGCAGACGCGAGGATCAGCGACGCAGGCAGGTGGGGGTGGCTCCGGTAGAGCTCGAAGGCGAACCAGGACCCGGCGGACAGGCCCAGGAGGTGCGGACTCCGTAACCCGAGGGCACCGATGAAACCCGCGAGTACGCGCGAGTAGTCGGTTGCCAGGAAGCCGTCCGGCGGGTCGGCCGACTGCCCGGTGCCGGGTGCGTCCCACGCGACCACCGTCAGCTCGTCGGACAGCGCGTCCAGCTGCCGGCTCCATTCCCGGTGGTCGCTGAGGCCGCCGTGCAGCAGCACGAGCGGCGGACCGGTGCCGGCGCGCTCGAAGGCGATCTCGAGGCCCTCGACGACCACCCGCTCCATCTCGCCATGGTGCACCCGGCGGGCCGGCGCACTGGCTCACGGGGCCGATCGCTCAGCTCCGGAGGGACCGAGGTTCAGCGGACCAGCTTGGGCAGCACGTCCCGGCCGAAGACCTCGATCCACTCGGCCTGGTTGCGCCCGACGTTGTGCAGGTACACCCGGTCGAAGCCCAGGTCGACGAACTTCTGGATGTGCGCCCGGTGCACGTCCGGGTCGGCCGAGATGACCATCCGTCCCTCGAAGTCCTCCGGTCGCACCAGCCGGGCCATCGCGGCGAAGTCGTGCGGCGAGCGGATGTCGGCCTTGGCGAACTTCATTCCGCCGTTCGGCCACTCGGTCATGGCGTTGGCCAGCGCCTGCTCGTCGGTGTCGGCCCAGGACAGGTGCAGCTGCAGCACCCTGGGCATGGCGTCCGGGTCCTTCCCGGCCTCGCGGGCACCCTCGGCGAACTTGTCGAACAGACCGCCGATCTTCTCCAGCGGGGCGCCGACCGTGATGATGCCGTCGGCATGCCTCCCGGTGCGCCTGGCGTTGACCGGTCCGGCGGTGGCCACCAGGACGGGTGGGGGAGTGTCCGGCATGGTCCATAGCCTGGTGGTCTCCAGGGTGAAGAACCGGCCCTGGTGCTTCACGTCCTTGCCGGCGAGGGAGGCGTCGAAGAGCTTCCTGATGACGTCGATCGCCTCGAACATCCGCACCGACCGCTCGGCCGCCTCCGGCCAGTAGCCGCCGATCACGTGCTCGTTGAGCGCCTCACCGGCGCCGACGCCGAGCCAGTGCCGTCCCGGGTACATGGCCGCCAGGGTCGCCGATGCCTGGGCGACCACTGCGGGGTGGAACCGGAACGTCGGGCAGGTCACGCCCGGGCCGAGGTCACCCGTCGTGCGCTCCCCGACAGCGGCGAGCACGTTCCACACGAAGGAGGACTGGCCCTGCTGCGGAACCCACGGCTGGAAGTGGTCCGCGGCCATGCACCCGGAGAAGCCGTGCTGCTCGGCCAGCACGGTCAGCTCCACCGCCTCGCGCGGCCCGAACTGCTCCAGCATCGCCGCGTAGCCCACCGTCAGACCTGCCATGTCGCGATCCTTCCACCCCTCGACCGCGGGGCCGGAGCGGCATAGCGTCTGGAGCGGGCCGGCCATCGTGGTCGGACAGGGAGTGGGTGCCGCGATGTTCGTCCAGGTGATCGAGGCGAGGACCAGTGACCCGACCGCGTTCCGGGCCGCGCTGCAGCGCTGGGTCGACGAGCTGGGGCCAGGCGCCACCGGCTGGCTCGGGACGACGGCAGGGGTGACGGCCGGCGGCCGGGTCGTAGCCGTGGCGCGGTTCCACTCCGAGGACGCCGCCCGGACCAACAGCGACCGCCCCGAGCAGGGCGCGTGGTGGGCGGAGACCGAGAAGCTGCTGGACGGTGAGGCGACGTTCCGGGACAGCACCCGGGTGCTCGTCGACGTACGAGGCGACCCCGATCAAGCCGGCTTCGTGCAGGTCATGCAGGGCGCCAGCAGCGACCCCGACCGCGCGTGGAAGCTGATGGAGGAGGACGACACCGACTGGTCGGCCTTCCGGCCGGACATCCTCGGCAGCCTCACCCTCGGTCACGCCGACGGCGGCTGGACGATGGTCAACTACTTCACCTCCGAGGACGCCGCTCGTGAGGGCGAGCAGAAGGACATGCCGGCCGAGCTGAAGCAGCAGATGGAGGAGATGATGTCGCTCAGCGCGGGCGAGCCGACCTTCCTCGACATCAGCCAGCCGTGGTTCTGGTCGCCGAGCTGACGGGTCACACCCAGAAGGTGTCGTGCCGCAGGAAGAACTCCGAACGCTCGGCCTCGGACATGTCCCTCGTCGTGGCGACCCGTTCGAAGTAGTCCTCGCGCGGGGCTCCGGGCGTGAACAGGATCAGCATCGACGCCGGGTCGCCCGACTCGTTGCTGAACCCGTGCACCCCGCCCTGCGGCACGTACAGGAAGTCGCCGGGGTGCCCGTCGATCCAGCCGGTGCCGTCGTACAGGCGCACGGTGCCGGAGAGCACGTAGAACGACTCGGTGATGCTGCGGTGGAAGTGCGGGCCGGGGCCACCTCGCCCCGGACCCATCTCGTAGCGGTAGAGCCCGAGCTGGCCGTCCGTGCTGGCACCGGTCGCGAGGTAGTGCACCGTCGTCCCGGACGGGGTCTGCAGGTCCGGTGGTGCTCCCTGCAGACGGTACCGCCCGCTCGACTCGCCCGCCCCGTCGTACACGGGGTCCGGGTAGGACAGGTAGGTCATGGCGCGCTCCTCGCCTCGCTCGCGAGCCAGTCTGCCGGAACCGGCCGAAGTGGACGCGGGGGCGGGCCTGCTCAGGGCGAGACGGTGACGGCGCCGGCTCGTCGTGGGTCGGCCGCGCCCTCCAGCCGCCCGTCGGCGTGGCGCAGTGCCGCGGCGACCCCGCCGAAGTACATCGACAACGGGTGGTGCCGGCGGACCGGAAGGTCGAGCTCCGGCAGGGGGAGATCCTCCTCCGCCTCGACCTGGACAGGACTGCCGGTCGGGCTGCCGGTCGGGCTGGCTGACCCGTCGTCGTCGAGGTGGTGCACGTGCAGCCGGGGCCGGTCGACAGCGTCCTGCAGGCCGGACCCGCCGTGCGCGACCGAGGCCAGCACCTGCAGCAGGGCGGTGGTGATCCGGTCGGCCCCCGGGCTGCCGAGCGCGAGGACGGCGCCGTCGTCGCTCCGGCCGACCGTGGGCGCCATGTTGCTGGGCAGCCGCTCACCCGGGGCGACCCCCGACCGGTTGAGCTCGCGTTCCCCGAGGCAGTTGTTCAGCCAGAGTCCGGTGCCGGGCACGGTGGCTCCCGACCCGTACCCGTACGACGTGGTGACCGCGCATGCGGTGCCGGCGGCGTCGACCGCCGAGACGTGCGCCGTGCTGGGGGACGTGGACACCCAGCCGACCTCCCCGAGCAGGGCGAACGCCGCGGCCGAACGGTCGTCCGCGACGTCCAGCCGTTGCCGTCGCGCGTCGAGCACCCGGCGTTGCACCTCGACGAGGCGCCGGACATCGTCCTCGGTCCAGTCGCCGGCCGGTCGGTCGCCGAGAAGGGTGAGCATCGCCGCGAGCACCGGCCCCCCGACGGCAGGCGGCGGGTTGGTGCGCAGGTCCCATGCTCCGGCGCGGACGGGGAGGGCCGCGCGCACCATCGGTCGGTAGGCCGCGAGGTCGCCGCCGCTCACCCGGCCGCCACGGTCGGCCATGTCCGCGACGACGGCGTCCGCCAGGGCACCGTCATGCAGCGTGCGCGCGCCCTCCTCCGCGATCAGCTGCACCGTGTCCCCGAGGCCGTCGATCACCATCCGGTCGCCCGGGACCAGCCAGCTGCCGCCCGGGGCACGGAGTGCGCGGACCGTCTCCGGGTCCCAGCCGAAGGCGGTGTCGCGGACGTAGGGCAGGTAGTACCCGGCTGCGGAGCCGAGGAGGAAGCCGTCGCGTGCGATCTCGACGGCCGGCCGGACCACCTCCGCCCAGGGGAGGGCACCCCAGCGGCTCTGGGCCAGGTCGAGCGCCGCGAGTGCGCCGGGCACCGCGACCGAGCCGAGCCCGACCGTCATGGTGACGCCGGAGCCGTACTCCGTGCGCACGTCCTGCACTGAGACGTCGTGGCCGGGCGGTCCGTCCAGGCCCGGCTGGGCGACCCAGCCGTCGACGGTCACGGCGTCCGGCGCACCGGCCGGCCAGACGGTGACGAACGCGCCGCCGGCGAGTGAGACGATGCCCGGCTCGGTCACCATGGTGACCAGGGCTGCCGCCACCGCCGCGTCCACCGCACCGCCCCCGTCGGCAGCGATCCGTCGGCCTGCCTCGGCGGCGGCCGCGTTGGGCGCTGCCACCGCCGCCCGCGTCACGGGCGCCATTGTGCCCAAGTTCGGGTGCCGGGGACGCCGACGGCGGCGAGGCGCCCTGTGGGGGTGCCTCCCCGCCGCCGGGTGAGAGGGGTGCTCAGACGGCTGCTGCCGCCACCTCCTCCTCGGTGGGTACGTCCTCCTTGCGGGCGTTGATGAACACCGCCGCCACGACGAGCGCGGAGGCCAGCAGCACCGCGCCCCAGAAGAACGACACGTGGTAGCCGTGGATGAAGGCCAGCTTCGATGCCTCCTGCGCCTTGCTCGGGTCGGTGACCGGGTTGTCGACGAAATACGCCGTCACCGCCCCGGCGAACAGCGTGTTGAGCAAGGCGGTGCCGAGCGAGCCCCCGATCTGCTGCGAGGTGTTGAGCACTGCGCTCGCCACTCCGGCGTCGTGGTGGCCGACGCCGATGAGGGCAGTGCTGGATGCCGGGATGAACACCCCGGCAAGCCCGATGCTCATCAGCAGCATCGCCGGCAGCACGTGCGTCCAGTACGACGTGTCCTGGCCGATCTGGGTGAGCAGCAGCATGCCGGTCACCGCCATCACCAGACCGGGAACCATGATCGGTCGCGGCCCGTAGCGCGGGAGCAGCTGGGCCACGACGCCCGCGGTGAGGATGATCCCGCCGCTGAAGGGCAGGAACGCGAAGCCGGCCTTCAGCGGGCTGTAGCCGAGGTTGAGCTGGAAGTAGTAGGTGAGGAACAGGAACATCGCGAACAGGCCGGCACCGACCAGCAGGAAGGTGAGGTACGAGCCGCCGCGGTTGCGGTCGAGGACGACACGCATCGGCAGCATCGGGTTCTTGGCCCGGGTCTCCCACCAGACGAACGACACCAGCAGCACCACTGCCGTGGCGAGGAAGAAGATCGTCGGGGCGGCAGTCCAGCCCTGGACGGCGGTGTCGGTCGGGTCGCTCGGGTTCTTCGCGCGGGCAGCCTCGGTGAACCCGTAGACCAGCGAGACCAGGCCGAGAGTCGCGAGCAGGACGCCCGGGATGTCGTAGCGCGTGTCGCCGTGCGCCTTGCTCTCGTGGACGAGCGGCATGGCGGCCGCTGCGACGATCAGGGCGACGGGGACGTTGACGCCCAGGCACCAGCGCCACGAGGCGTACTCGGTGAGCACGCCACCGACGATCAGGCCGATCGCGGCGCCGCCACCGGCGAGCGCGCCGAAGACGCCGAACGCCTTGGCCCGCTCTCGCGGGTCGGTGAAGGTCACGGTCACGATCGACAGTGCGGCGGGTGCCATCAGAGCGGCGAAGCCACCCTGCAGCGCGCGGGCAGCGAACAGCAGCTCCTGGTTGGGCGCGATCCCACCGAGGGCGGACGCCCCGGCGAAGCCGAGCAAGCCGATGATGAACGTCCGCTTGCGGCCGGTGTAGTCGGCGATCCGGCCGCCGAGCAGCAGCAGTCCGCCGAACGCGAGCGTGTAGGCCGTGACGACCCACTGCCGGTCTGCGTTGCTGATGCCGAGGTCGTTCTGGGCCGACGGCAGGGCGATGTTCACGATCGACGCGTCGAGGACGATCATCAGCTGAGCCGCGGCGAGCACGGCCAGTGCGAGCCAGCGCTTGGGGTCCGGCTCGACCGGCGAAGCCTCGGCCTCGGCCAGGGCCTCGCCGGTGGGGGCGATCGGGTCGGTCACGGGGTCTCCATCGAACGGGTGGACCGACTGCTTCGGTCCAGCATGGGCAGGACGACGTCGTCGACGACGTGGGCGATGAAGGCATCGTCCACGGGAGCACCGACAACGAGGACGCGGTGGAACCAGAGCGCGCTGGCCACCTCGTGCAGCAGGAGGGGATCGGTGTCCGGGGCCAGCTCGCCGCGCGCCACCGCGCGGGCGACCAGGGTCCGGCTCACGTCGCACTTGCTCTCGACGAGCTGCGCTCGCACGCAGTCGGCGATCGCCGGCGTCGACCGCATGGCGCGCAGTACGCCGGCGATCAGGTCGGCGTCGTCGGCGGCCGATCCGTGCCGCGCCGCCGAGTACGTGGCCACCAGGTCACCCCGCAGGGTGCCGGTGTCCTCAGGGACCACCAGGCCGGGACCCCGGGAGCGCAGGGCGTCCAGGACCAGGTCCTGCTTGCCGGGCCAGCGCCGGTAGATGGTCGCCTTGCTGGCCCGGGCCCGGGCCGCGACGGCGTCCATGCTCATCCGGTCGTAGCCGACCTCCAGCAGCAGCGCGAGCGTCGCGTCGCAGATCGCGACGTCCCGTCCGGCAACGGCCATCGGAACTCCTCGGTCAGCGGTCAGGTCTGGCGGTCGAGGGCATCAACAACGAAACGACACCGTTTCGTTCCGCCCGGAGGGTAGAAATTTCGGCGCTGCGCTGTCGACCGCATTTCGCGGGCCATCCGCTGGGCTGGAACTGGGCTCACGCCCGGTTTGCGCGGTCTGTCCCCCCGACCTGGCGGATCTCCCTGCCGCTCGGCGGCACGGAGATCCGCCACCGGGGCGCTCTCTGGCCGGGTCCGGGGCCTCCCGGCGACCGCGATTGGGACCCTCGCCCCCCGGGCAGGCAGAATGTCGTCTCCCGCCCCCAGCACACCGGTGGCGTCGTCGAGGTCTGAGAGGTCACCCACGCATGTCGTCTGCTGCCGAGGCGGCCATCGCCCCCGATGCGGTCCTGGACGCGCTCGAGGCCGAGGCCATCCACATCTTCCGTGAGGCCGCCGGCGCGTTCCGCCGGCCGGTGATGCTCTACAGCATCGGCAAGGACTCGTCCGTGCTGCTGCACCTCGCCGTCAAGGCGTTCGCGCCGGGCAAGGTGCCGTTCCCGGTGCTGCACATCGACACCACGTGGAAGTTCCGCGAGATGATCCAGTTCCGCGACCGGGTCACCAGGGAGCTCGGTGTGGAGCTGCTCGTGCACACGAACGAGCAGGCCCGGGCCGAGGGCGTCAGCCCGTTCACGCACGGCACCCACGAGTACACCCGGATCATGAAGACCGTCGCGCTGCGCGAGGCCCTCGACCAGGGGGGCTACGACGCCGCGTTCGGAGGTGCCCGCCGGGACGAGGAGCGCTCCCGGGCCAAGGAGCGGGTGTTCTCGCTGCGCGAGCCGGGCCACCGTTGGGAGCCCCGCAAGCAGCGACCGGAGTTCTGGCGCACGGCCAACACCCAGCTGGCCGAGGGCCAGACCATGCGGGTCTTCCCGATGTCGAACTGGACCGAGCTCGACGTGTGGCGCTACATCCAGCGCGAGAACATCGAGGTCGTCCCGCTGTACTTCGCCAAGGACCGCCCGGTCGTCGAGCGCGACGGGCAGCTGATCATGATCGACGACGAGCGCTACCCCCTCCTCGACGGTGAGCAGCCACAGCAGCGCCGGGTCCGGTTCCGGACCCTCGGGTGCTACCCCCTCACGGCGGCAGTGGAGTCCACCGCCGACAACCTCGACGACCTGCTAGCGGAGATGCTGGTCGACCGCCGTTCGGAGCGGTCCGGGCGGCTGATCGACGGCGAGGGGGGCGGCTCGATGGAGAGCAAGAAGACCGAGGGGTACTTCTGATGACAAGCAGCAGCACCATGACGACCGAGCGCCTCGACGACGCTGCGCTCGCCGAGCACCCGATCGTCCGGGTGGTCGCGTGCGGCTCGGTCGACGACGGCAAGTCGACGCTGATCGGACGCCTGCTCGCCGAGACCGAGAGCGTGCCGGACGACATACTCGACTACGCGCGCAACACCCGCCGGAGCGGCTCGACCATCCCCAAGGGCGAGGTCGACTACTCCATGCTCACGGACGGGCTCGAGGCCGAGCACGCGCAAGGCATCACGATCGACGTCGCCTACCGGCACCTGTACCTGCCGTCGGGGCGGCGGGCGATCATCGCCGATGCGCCCGGGCACGAGCAGTACACCCGCAACATGGCGGTGGCCGCGTCGACGGCGGACGTCGCCATCCTGCTCGTCGACGCTTCCCGGGGCATCCGGCCGCAGACGCACCGGCACCTCACCGTCTGCGCGCTCATGGGCGTCCGGACCGTGATCGTGGCGATCAACAAGATGGACACCGTCGACTTCAAGCACGTGGCTTTCGAGGAGTTCGCCGGCGGTGTCCGCGCCGCCGCGGCCCGGTTCGACCTCGAGGACGTCGTGGTCGTCCCGGTCAGCGCACTGACCGGCGACAACGTCATCGAGCACTCGAGCGAGATGACCTGGTACCACGGGCCGACCGTCCTCGAGGCGCTCACGTCGTGGCGTCCCGCTCCGACAGCGGACCACAAGGCCGCCCCGTTCCGGCTGCCGGTGCAGTACATCGTGCGGGCGGACAACTTCCGCGGGTACGCCGGCACCGTCATCGCCGGCAGCGTCCGGCCCGGCGACAAGGTCGTCGTCAACGCCAAGGGCGAGGCGACGACCGTCGAGCGCGTCCTGGTAGGCGGCAAGGACGTCGACCAGGCGGGTACCGACGAGGCGGTGGTGCTCACCCTCGAGACCGAGACCGACGTGACCCGGGGAGACCTGGTGGTCGCGCCCGCCGAGGGACTGGACGAGGACCAGTACCCCCGGCCGGCGAACGCCTTCGCGGCCGACCTGGTGTGGACCGGCGAGGAGGAGCTGCGGCACGGTCGCTCGTACTACCTGCTGGCCGGGTCCCTTGCCGTACCTGCCGTCGTGACTGCCATCCGCAACCGCCGCGACGTCGTCACGGGCGAGGAGATGGCCACCCGAACCCTGAAGATGAACGACATCGGGCTGGTCGAGATCGCCACCGACACCCCGGTCCCGCTCGACCCCTACCGGATCAGCCGGGACTCCGGCGGCTTCCTGCTCGTCGAGCGCGTCAGCCGGGACACCGTGGCGGCGGGGCTGGTCCGCCACCCGTTGCGGCGGGCGCACAACGTCGTGCCGCACACGTTCACCGTGGACCGCGAAGCCCGGGCGATGCTGAAGAACCAGCGACCCCGGGTGCTGTGGCTCACCGGCCTGCCGGGTGCCGGCAAGTCGACCATCGCCGACGCGCTGGAGCGCAAGCTGCTCGCCCTCGGGCTGCACACCTACGTCCTCGACGGTGACGGCGTGCGTACCGGGCTGAACAAGGACCTGGGCTTCACGCCGGAGGACCGGGCCGAGAACGTCCGGCGGGTCGCCGAGACCGCGAAGCTCATGTGGGACGCCGGGCTCATCGTCATCGTCTCGCTGGTGTCGCCGTTCCGTGGGGACCGGAGAGCCGCGAAGGACATGTTCGCCGAGGGCGAGTTCCTCGAGGTGTGGGTCGACACAGCGGCCGAGGTCGTCGTCGAGCGCGACCCCAAGGGCCTGTACGCGAAGGCGAAGGCGGGCACGCTCCCGAACATGACCGGCGTCGGGCAGGGCTACGAGCCGCCGGAACACCCGGACGTCAGGGTCGACGGCGCAGGCGAGGTCGATGCTGCGGTCGACGCGCTGCTGGCCGCGCTCGACGTCGGCCACTGACCATGTTCCCGGTCCCCGCGGACCGGGAGGGAGAGGTTCCACGTCATGGCTGAGCTGGTGTACCGCCCGGTGATCGGGCTCGCACGGGTCGTGTTCGCTGCGCAGGGGCTGCGGTTCGACATCGAGGGCGTCGAGAACGTCCCGCGCTCGGGGGGCGCGGTGATGGCGATCAACCACATCGGCTACATGGACTTCACCTACGCCGGCTTCTCGGCGCTGCCCGCCGGGCGCCTCGTGCGGTTCATGGCCAAGCAAGAGGTGTTCACCCACAAGGTCAGCGGGCCACTCATGCGCGGGATGCACCACATCCCCGTCGACCGGGACGCCGGAGGCGGCTCCTACCGGGCCGCCGTCGACGCGCTGCGCGGGGGTGAGATCGTCGGGGTCTTCCCGGAGGCGACCATCAGCCGGTCCTTCGAGCTCAAGGACTTCAAGGCCGGAGCCGTCCGGATGGCGGCGGAGGCCGGGGTCCCGATCCTGCCGACGGTGATCTGGGGCTCGCAACGGGTGTGGACCAAGGGTCACCCGAAGCGCATGGGGCGGACCCGGACGCCCATCTCGGTCGTCGTCGACCCGCCGATGCCGGTCGCTGCCGGCAGCGACTACGCCACGGTCACGGCCGAGCTGCGGGCCAGGATGGAGCAGATGCTGCACCGCGCGCAGGAGGGCTACGGCGAGAAGCCGGACGGTCCCGAGGACTCCTGGTGGCTCCCGGCCCGGCTGGGCGGGACGGCCCCGACGCCTGAGGAGGCGCTCAAGCTCGACCGCGACGAGCTGCGGGCCCGGTTGGCGGCGGCGAAGAAGGCACGCGACGCGGGGCGGTCCCGCTAGGACGAATCGGACGCCACAGGCAGTAGCCTGTGGGGGTGAGGCGTCGATGAGCGAGTTGCGGTTGTCGCCGAGAACGGACAGCGTCCCACTGGCCCGCCGGTACGCCCGCGACCAGCTGCGGGAGTGCGCGGCCGACGTCGACACCGTGGTCCTGCTCGTCTCCGAGGTCGTGACGAACGCCATCCTGCACGCCCGCAGCGACGTCTTCCTGACCATCGTCGACCGCGGCGAGCTGGCCCGGGTCGAGGTGCGTGACTCCTCGCCGATGCCGCCCCGGCTGCATCGGTTCGCCGTCGAGTCGGCGACCGGGCGCGGGCTGCGGCTGCTGGACCAGCTGGCGCAACGATGGGGCGCCGACGACGCCAGCGAGGGGCACGGCAAGGTCGTCTGGTTCGAGGTCGGCGCGCCCGGCGAGGCTGCCTGGGAGTCGTTCGACGACTTCCTGCTCGCCGAGAGGGCCACCGGTGACGGTTGAGGACGTCGACGGGCAGGAGGACACCGAAGGGTCCCGGGCCGTCGAGGTCGTGCTCGTCGCTTACCCGCTGCTGCTCGCGGAGCGGGCGGCAGCGCAGTACGCCGAGGCGCTGCGCGAGATGGCCCTCCTGGTCGCGAACGGGACGGCGCCCGTGGGGTCGTTCCCCCGACGGGTCACCACGCTCGTCGGCGATCTGACCGAGCTGCGTGAGCTCACCACCCGGTTCGACTCCGAGAAGGCGGCCGCGCTGGCTCGCGGCGAGTCCGTCCGGGACCTGTCGCTGGCCGCCACGCCGCGCCTGGTCGAGATGAGCAGGCAGCTGGACCAGCTGCTGGACGGGGTGGACGACTACTGCCGGCGCGAGCAGCTGCTCACCCTTGCACCGGACCCCGACCTGGTCGACTTCCGCCGGTGGTACGTCGAACAGCTCGTGGCCCAGTCCGGTGGCAAGCCGCCCGCCCCCTGGACGGGGCCGGTCCGGTGAACGCC
This sequence comes from uncultured Actinomycetota bacterium, assembly GCA_963807005.1. Lineage (GTDB taxonomy): Bacteria > Actinomycetota > Actinomycetes > JACCUZ01 > JACCUZ01 > CAWDZK01. Next base: position 780,713 of record CAWDZK010000006.1, read on the forward strand.
GAGCGGCTGGACCTCGTCGAGGAGCTGCGCTCGGCGGCGTCGGCGACCCCGGCGCTGACAGTGCTCCTCGTCGAGGACGACGAGGGCGACGCCTTCCTGGTGGGTGAGCTGCTCCTCGACGCCGGGCCCGAGGTCGAGCTGCGCCGGGCCCGCAGCGTCTCGGAAGCCTCAGCCGTCCTCCCCGGTGACGTCGACTGCGTGCTGCTCGACCTGGGTTTGCCCGATGCCTCTGGTCTGGACGCCTTGACGTCCGTGCTCGACCTGGCGCCGAACATCGCGGTCCTGGTCCTGACGGGGCTTTCCGACGAGCACCGAGGCACCGAGGCGGTTGCCGTCGGAGCGCAGGACTACCTCGTCAAGGGCAGCATCGACGGGCAGCTGCTCACCCGGGCGATCCGCTATGCGGTCGAACGCAAGCGCGCCGACGAGTCGGTCCGCCGGCTGTTCGCCTCGGAGGCGCGGGCCGCCGAGAACGCGCGGCTGGAGCGTGGTCTGCTGCCGCAGCCGCTGCTGCGCACCGGGCGGGTCCGGGTCGTTCCGCGCTACCGGCCGGGCCGACACCAGTCGTTGCTCGGCGGCGACTTCTACGACGTGGTCGAGTCCGCCGACGGTGCCGTGTTCGCGCTGATCGGCGACGTCGCCGGCCACGGCCCGGACGAGGCGGCGCTAGGGGTGTGCCTGCGGATCGCGTGGCGCACCCTGGTCCTCTCCGGCTCCGAACCCGACGCGATCCTCGCCGCCATGGACGCGGTGCTGGTGAGCGAACGGGCCAGCGACGAGGTCTTCGCGACCGTCGCCATGGTCCGCCTCGACCCGGCAGCAGGGGTGCTCCGGGTCTGGCGCGCGGGACATCCGCTCCCGCTCGTCGTCGCCGACCGGCAGGTCGGTGCGGTGCCCGAGGGCCCGGCAGGTGTGGCTCTCGGTGTCCTCGACCAGGGGTCGTGGGCTCCGGTCGACCTCCCGGTCGCGCGCAGTGGGACGTTGATGCTGTTCACCGACGGCATGATCGAGGGCTTCGACGGGCAGACCGCGGGGGCCCGGCTCGGTGAGGCCGGCCTCGTGGACATCATGAACGGTCTGCTCGGCCGGGACCTCGACCACGACGACATGTGCGACGCGCTGCTCGCGCAGGTGCGCGAGCGCAACGGCGGCGAGCTCACCGACGACGTGGCCGTCGTGCTGCTCTCGTGGGAAGGCCGATGAGCGCAGCGTCGTCGCTGCAGCGCAGGCTCACAGCGCTGTTCCTCGTCACCGGCGTCGTCACAGCGGTCCTCGCGCTGGCCACGGTGACCTTGCTCGTCCAGCTCAGCCGGGCGACATCCGCGCGGGTCGACGTCTACGGCCCCGCCCTGCTGCGCGCCGAGACCCTGGCCAGTGCCTACAGCGACCAGGAGACCGGGATCCGAGGGTTCGTGGCGGCACGCGACCGGTCGTTCCTGCAGCCCTACCTGGATGGTCGGACCTCCGCGGATCGCTCGTTGCGCCGGCTCCGGAGCGTCCTCGGCAACCGGCCGGACCTGCTCGTGCTGGTGGCGGACGTCGAAGCAGCCGGCCGCGCCTGGCAGGACCAGGTCGCCGCTCCGGCCATCGAGAGCGCGGACACCGAGACGGGCAGCGTGCGGCAGAACCTCGCCCAGATCGAGCAGGGCAAGGCACTGTTCGACCGGATCCGGACGGCGCTCGACCGGCTCCAGGCGCCGATCGCGCTGGAGCGCGAGCGGGCCGTGGACGAGCTGCACTCCGCACAGGTCCGGCTCTACGTGATCCTGTCGCTGGCACTCCTGGGGCTCGTCACCTTGTCGATCGCCACCTTCCGCGCCCTGCGCCGGTGGATCATCCGACCGCTCCTGCGTCTCGGTGCGGAGGTGGACCAGGTCGAGGCCGGTGACCTCTCGCACCGCGTCGAGGTCCCGGATGCGCCGCGTGAGATCGGCGTCCTGGTCGGCCAGGTCGACCGGATGCGCGCCCGGGTGGTGGCCAACGCCGCGGTGGCCGAGCAGGCCCGGGCCGACGCGGCGGAGGCGCGCGCCCTGGTCGAGACCCAGGCCGAGGACCTGCGCCGCTCGAACACCGAGCTCGAGCAGTTCGCCTACGTCGCGTCGCACGACCTGCAGGAACCGCTGCGCAAGGTAGCCAGCTTCTGCCAGCTGATCGAGCGTCGGTACAAGGGGCAGCTCGACGAGCGGGGGGAGCAGTACATCGAGTTCGCCGTCGACGGTGCCAAGCGGATGCAGCAGCTGATCCAGGACCTGCTGATGTTCTCGCGGGTCGGCCGGCACTCCGCCGGCTTCCAGCAGACCGACCTCGAGCAGGTGTTCGCCCAGGCCCTCCGACAGATCGGTTCGGTGATCGAGGAGTCAGGTGCCGTCGTCACGCACGACCCGCTACCCACGGTCGAGGGAGACCCCAGCCTGCTGGCCCAGCTGTTCCAGAACCTGGTCGGCAACGGCGTGAAGTTCCGCGGTGCCGAGCCGCCGCGGGTCCACCTCGCGGCGGCGCGTTCGTCGACGCCCGGGGAATGGTCCTTCGCCCTGTCCGACAACGGCATCGGCATCGAGGCCCAGTACGCCGACAAGATCTTCGTCATCTTCCAGCGCCTGCACGGCCGGGACACCTACACCGGCACAGGGATCGGCCTGGCGATGTGCAAGAAGATCGTGGAGCATCACGGTGGCCGGCTGTGGCTGGACACCGACGAGCGGGACTCGCGGGGGGCGCTGTTCCGCTGGACCTTGCCGGAACGACAGCCCGGGGAAGAGCAGCCGGTTCAGCCGGCCGCACCGGTCGACGAGGAGGAGAGGACGTCGGATGACGCAACCGTTCGAGGCTGAGCGCGAGGTCCAGGTGCTCCTGGTCGAGGACGACCCCGGTGACGTGCTCATGACCCGGGAGGCCTTCGAGGACTACAAGGTCCACAACCAGCTGCACGTGGTCAACGACGGCGAGCAGGCGATGGCCTTCCTGCGGCAGGAGGGTGAGTACGCCGACCTGCCACGGCCCGACCTGGTCCTGCTCGACCTCAACCTGCCCCGCATGGACGGCCGCCAGGTGCTCGACGCCATCAAGTCCGACCCGGACCTGTCCAGCATCCCCGTCGTCGTCCTCACCACGTCCGAAGCCGAGGACGACGTCCTGCGCAGCTACTCGCTGCACGCGAACGCCTACGTCACGAAGCCAGTCGACTTCGAGCGGTTCATCAACGTGGTGCGGCAGATCGACGACTTCTTCGTCAGCGTGGTCCGCCTGCCCCGGCGCTGAACCGGCGGTCACCGGACACACCGCGTCGACACACGACGTGCCGTCCCGCCGGGGGCGGAACGGCACGTAGAGAAACCGCGCAGGCGGCGCCCTGGACGGTCAGGCGTCCTCGGTGTCGGTCGTCGAGGTCGCGTCGAGGGTCCAGCGCTCCAGCCGGTCCATCCCGAGCAGGACAGCGAGCAGGGCGAACGGTACGAGCAGGGCGAAGAGCATCATCATGATCACCTTCCGCCGCTCTTCTTGCCCGGGACGCCGCGGCGAAACCTCCTCCGTCTGACGTATCGACCGCCCCGCGGCCCTTCTTGATCGTGACCTGCGGGCGGGTGACCCGTCGGTCGCCGGGTCTGCGACGATCAGCCCATGCCGAGCGTGCCGAGCATCTCCTACTCCATCACCGTCCGGCTGGAGGTCCCCGCCCGGGGCAACGCCGTCAGCCAGCTGACCCACGCGGTCGAGGAAGCCGGTGGCGTCATCACCGCGCTGGACGTCACGGCGTCCGGGCACGAACGGCTGTCGATCGACGTCACCTGCGCCGCCAGCGACACCGAGCACGCCCAGCGTCTCACCGACGCGCTGGCCCTGGTCGAGGGCGTCACGATCGGCAAGGTCTCCGACCGCACCTTCCTGGTCCACCTCGGTGGGAAGATCGAGATCAACCCGAAGCTGCCGATCCGCAACCGCGACGACCTCTCCATGATCTACACCCCGGGAGTCGCCCGGGTCTGCCTGGCGCTGGCAGAGAACCCTGCGGACGCACGGCGACTGACCATCAAGCGGAACACCGTTGCCGTCGTCACCGACGGCTCGGCGGTGCTGGGGCTCGGCAACCTCGGGGCCATCCCCGCCCTTCCCGTCATGGAGGGAAAGGCAGCGCTGTTCAAGCGGTTCGCCGGCATCGACGCGTTCCCGATCTGTCTCGACACCCAGGACGTCGACGAGATCGTCCGGGCCGTGGAGCTGATCGCGCCGGTCTTCGCCGGGATCAACCTCGAGGACATCTCGGCGCCGCGGTGCTTCGAGGTGGAGCGCCGGCTGCGGGCCAGCCTGGACATCCCGGTGTTCCACGACGACCAGCACGGGACCGCGATCGTGGTGCTGGCGGCCCTGATCAACGCGCTGAAGGTCGTGGGCAAGCAGCTGTCGGAGGTCCGCGTCGTGCTCTCGGGTGCCGGGGCTGCCGGTATGGCGATCCTGACGGTGCTGCTCGAAGCCGGGCTCGAGCACGTGATCGTCGCGGACAAGGACGGTGTCGTGCACACCGCCCGCGAGGGGCTGAGCGGCGAGCTCGTGACGGTGGCCGAACGCACCAACCCCGAGGGGATCAGCGGGACGCTCCGGGAGGTGCTGCCGGGGGCCGACGTCTTCATCGGGGTCTCGGCGCCGAACCTCCTCACGGGGGACGACATCGCCACGATGGCCGACGACGCCATCGTCTTCGCGCTCGCCAACCCGGTGCCAGAGGTGGACCCGGCGGCCGCCGCCGAGCACGCGGCGGTCGTGGCGAGTGGCAGGAGCGACGCGCCCAACCAGATCAACAACGTGCTCGCGTTCCCCGGAGTGTTCCGCGGCCTGCTCGACGCCGCGAGCCACTCGATCACCGTCGACATGCTCATCGCGGCCGCCCGGGCACTCGCGGCGGTCGTCACGCCGGACGAGCTGAACGCGTCGTACATCGTGCCGAGCGTCTTCCACCCCGACGTGTCGTCCGCCGTCGCCGCGGCGGTCAGCAAGGCGGTGCGGGAGGCCGGGACCTCGGTGGCCCCGGTCGAGCCGGAGCCGTCCGAGGCGTGACCGCGGCCGCCACCGGCCGATGGCGGGTCGCCCTCGCCGTGCTCGTCGCCGTCCACCTGGCGGTGCTCTACGCGCCGGACACGGGGGGCGCACCGACGTTCCCGGCCGCCGACAAGGTCGTCCACGTCGCGACCTTCGCGTCGGTGGCGCTGGCCGGGCTGCGAGCGGGGCTCGGCGCGCGCTGGTGGCCCGCACTCGTCGCGGGCCACGCCGTGGTGAGCGAGCTGGTGCAGCACTGGCTGCTGCCCGGCCGAAGCGGCGACCCGGCCGACGTCGTCGCCGACCTGCTGGGCGCCGCGCTCGGCGTCCTCGCCGCGGCGCTGCTCGGACGGGCATCATGGTCGGGTGACCGATCCGGCCCCCTCGGCAAGCCTCACCGGACGCCTGCTGGTCGCGACCCCGGCCCTGGGTGAGTCCACGTTCGAGCGCAGCGTCGTGCTGGTGCTCGACCACGACGAGGAGGGTGCCCTCGGTGTCGTGATCAACCGGCCCACCCCGGTGGACGTGGCCGAGGTGCTGCCCGTCTGGCAGCCGCTCGCCTGCGAACCGGGCGTCCTCTTCCAGGGCGGCCCGGTGGCGCTGGACTCGGCGCTCGGGCTCGCGCTGGTGCCGGGCACCGGCGACGAGGAGCCCCTGGGCTGGCGCCGCGTGACCGGGCGGGTCGGCCTGGTCGACCTCGACGTCCCGCCCGACATCCTCGCCCAGGAGGTGAGCCGGCTGCGCATCTTCGCGGGCTACAGCGGCTGGTCGGCCGGGCAGCTGGAGGACGAGCTCGCGGAGGGCGCGTGGTACGTCGTGGAGGCGCGGCTCGGCGGCTGGCCCGGCGACGACGGCGGGGACGCCTTCTGCGCGCGACCCGAGGACCTGTGGCGCGTCGTGCTCCGGCGGCAGGGCGGTGACCTCGCGATGGTCTCCACCTACCTCGACGACCCGTCGCTCAACTGAGGAACCGGCCGGGCGGGCGGACGGCCCCGGCCTAGACTCGGTCCCATGAGCACTCCCGGACCCGACCAGCCCGGCCTCGACCAGCCCGGCCTCGACCAGCCCGGCGGCAGCACCGTCCTCGAGCTCGAGGTGGAGCGCGTCCCGCAGACCTCGCACGGTGACGGCGACCACGAGCGGTTCGCCCACTACGTGAAGAAGGAGAAGATCCTCGAGTCGGCGCTGTCCGGCGACCCGGTGATCGCCCTCTGCGGCAAGGTGTGGGTGCCCGGCCGGGACCCGAAGCGGTTCCCGGTCTGCCCGATGTGCCAGGAGGCCTTCGAGGGCATGCCGCCCGGCGACGACGGCGGCGACGACAAGTCCTGAGCAGCGTCCGCAGAGGACTGCTCACCCCAGCGTGACCGAATCGGCACGGACAGCGCTTGTCCGACTCCGACGGGTGCGATGGGCATTCCCGGATCCGCCGCGGCGGGCTACCGTCCTCGCGACTGGCCGTCCGGCCCGCCCACCGCCCGACCGTCGAAGGACCCGTTCACATGCGCCTGCCCCGCCGTACCTCGTCGCTCGCCGCCCTGGTCCCGCTTGCCCTCGCCCTGGTCCCGCTGGGCCTGGCCGCGCCCGGTGTGGCCGCGTCGGCGGCCTGCTTCTCGCCTGACACGGCAGGCGCCGCGCGGGTCAAGGTCGGCACCGGCGCCAAGGACCCGAACGCGCTCACGGCCGACCAGGTCAAGCGACTCGGCAACCCCAAGGGCGGCACCGACCTGGCGGCCGGGTCCGTCACGATCGACACCTGGTACCACGTCATCAGCGACCATCCGCTGAGCAAGGCCGAGACGAAGCGCTGGACCCGTCTGATCGGTGCCCAGACCGCCGTCCTGAACGAGTCCTACGGCGGCGCCACGTCGCCGACGGCCGCTGCCACGCCGTTCCGGTTCCGGCAGGTCGGCATCGACTGGACCGTCAACGCCGACTGGTACACCATGACGCCGAACACGAAGGCAGAGCGAGCGGCCAAGGCGGCCCTGCGCAAGGGCGGCTCCTCGACCCTCAACATCTACACCGCGAACATCGGTGACAACCTGCTCGGCTGGGCCACCTTCCCGCAGAACTACCACGACAGCCAGACCAGCGACGGCATCGTCATCCTCGACGAATCGATGCCCGGCGGGAACCTCGCGATCTACAGCGAGGGCGACACCGGCACCCACGAGGTCGGTCACTGGCTCGGGCTGTACCACACGTTCCAGAACGGCTGCTCGGCCCAGGGCGACCAGGTCGCCGACACCGCACCCGAGCAGTCGCCGGCGTTCTACTGTCCTGAGGGTCGCGACTCGTGCCTCAAGGACCCCGGCCTGGACCCCATCCACAACTTCATGGACTACACCCAGGACGACTGCATGGACGAGTTCACCGCCGGTCAGGCCCAGCGGATGAGCGACGCGTGGCAGGCCTACCGCGCCTAGCCCGGCCGGCGGACGTCGGTACCGTTGAGCGGCACGCACGTCCGCCAGCAGGTGCGCGCGCGGCTACCTGGCGGGCACGACCAGTACGTCGAGGCGCTGCAGCTCCGAGTTCGCGAACCCGCCGCGGTTCCACGGCTGGTCGCCCAGTGAGGTCGGCTGGGCCCGGCCGCTGGCGTCCACGGCCCGGGCGCTGACGACGTGCCGGCCCGGCGTGTCCGCCTCCCAGCGCAGGCTCCACCGCCGCCATGCGTACGGGCCCACCGGCGGGTCCAGCTCGGCGCCCCGCCAGGTCGTCCCACCGTCGACGGTCACCTCCACCTCGGTGACCGCACCATGGCCGGACCAGGCCCGTCCTTCCAGCAGGACGATGCCCGCCGTCACCAGGCGGCTGCGGGACAGGAAGTCGGGGTAGCCGGGGGGCAGCACCAGAGCCCGGGGGGCGATCAGGCTCAGCGCGACGCCGTCCTCGTCGGCCTCCTGCCGCAGTCGGTAGGCACGCATCTGCGGTCCGTCGAAGGACGTGGTGACCACCTCGATCGAGCGCAGCCACTTGACCGACGCCATGCCGTACCACCCCGGGACCACCAGCCGCAGCGGTGCGCCGTGCTGGGGGAGCAGGTCGTGGCCGTTCCCGGCCCAGGCGAGCAGCACCGAGCCTGCGAGTGCCTGGTCGACGGTCAGCGAGCGCGCGTAGTCCTGCTCGGTGCCCCGTTCGACCCCGTGGTCGGCACCGGTGAAGATCACGTCGACGGCGCCGTCCTGCAGGCCGGCGTCGCGCAGGAGGGCGGCCAGCGGTGTGCCGGTCCACGCCATGGTGCCCACCGCCTCGTGCAGCCAGGGCTGGCTGACCGGCCGCGGCCGGAGCTTGGCCCGGCCGTTGCCGGCGCACTCGAGGGTCACCGGGACCGTCACGGTGTCGCGGGCGCGCAGGTCGTCCAGGGACAGGGACAGCGGAGTGCTGACCGCGCCGCCGACCTCGAGGCGGAACGACCCCGGGTCGACGTGCGGGATGTCGTAGTGGGTGAGCAGGTAGTGCGCGCCGAGGGGTGTGAGGTCGTGACGCATCAGCTCGAGCGGCATGCCGTGGTTGCGAGCGGCGAGTCCGAGCTCGTCGTACCCGACCCCCTCGTCCGGCTCGGCCACGCGGGAGGGCAGGCTGACATCAGTCACCGTCGTCATGCCCACAGGTCTAGTCGGCCCGGCGGGACTCGGCAACGACAGCCGGCGGTTGACTTCATGTCGACTTGAAGTTGCATCATCTCAGCCATGTCCTCCGGCACCCTCGCTGTCCACGCCTCCGACCCGATGCCCGGGCCGGCTCCCCGCCTGTTCTCGCCCGAGTACCGCTCGCTGGTCGTAGGCGTCATCGGCATCGTCGTCGCCGTGGCGTTCGAGGCGATCGCCGTCGCCACCGCGATGCCGGTCGCGGCCCGCGAGCTCGGCGGACTGCGCGAGTACGGCCTCGCCTTCTCGGTCTTCCTCACCACCAGCCTGCTCGGCATGGTGCTGGCGGGCGAGGTGTCCGACCGCCGGGGACCGGTGCTGCCGTTCGTCGTGGCGGCCGCTACCTTCGCTGCCGGCCTGGTGGTGGCCGGGCTCGCGCCGTCGATGACGGTGCTCGTCGCCGCCCGGGCAGCGCAGGGCTTCGGCGCCGGCCTCAACATCGTCTCCCTGTACGTCGTCGTGGCGCGCGCGTTCCCCGCCGCGCTCCGGCCGCGGGTCTTCTCGGCCATGGCCAGCGGGTGGATCGTGCCCTCGCTCGTCGGGCCGCCCATCGCCGGGCTGCTCGCCGACCACGTGTCCTGGCGGTGGGTGTTCCTCGGCGTGCTGCCGCTGCTGGCCGGGGCCGCGCTGCTGGTCGGACCCCACCTGCGCGGCCTGGACGGGCCCGGCGAGGTGGACCGGCCGGCGAAGCGCCGGACCGGTCGGCTCGTCGGCGCGTTCCTGGCCGCCGGCGGCGCGGGGCTGTTCCAGTACGCCGGCCAGCAGCTGTCCGAGCGCCCTGCACTGTCGCTGGCGCTGCTGGCCGTCGCGGCGGTGCTGCTGGCTGCCGGGGTCCCGCGCCTGGTGCCGCGCGGCACCCTGAGGCTGGGGCACGGCCTGCCGACCGTCGTGGTGCTGCGCGGTGTCATGGCCGGTGCCTTCTTCGGCGCGGAGACCTTCCTGCCGCTGATGCTGGTGCAGCAGCGCGGTCTCGCCACGACCCTCGCCGGCGCCTCGCTCACGGGGGCCGCGCTCACCTGGTCGCTGGGTGCGTGGTTGCAGGGTCGGCCCACGCTGCGGACGCCACGCTGGCTGCTCGTCCAGGTCGGGCTGCTGCTCGTGCTGGTCGGGATCGGGCTGGCCGCCGCGGCCACCCAGGCCTCGGTGCCCGTCGTCACGGCGGCCGTCGGCTGGACCGTGGCGGGCCTCGGCATGGGGCTGGGGATCACCTCGCTCAGCGTCCTGGTGCTCGAGCTCTCCCCGCCGGCCCAGCAGGGCGCCAACGCCGCCTCGCTGCAGGTGAGCGACGCTCTCGGCTCGGTGCTCACCATCGGCATCGCCGGCGCCGTCTACGCGGCCCTCGCTGCGGGGCACGCCGGCAGCGCCCGGCCGTACCTCGTCGTGGACGTGATCATGGCCGTGATCTGCCTCGCCGGGGCGCTCGCGGCCCCGCGGGTGCGGGCCGAGGGGCAGGCCGGACGGCGGACCGGGAGCGGCGGCGACACGCCCTAGCACCTGGAGACGGCTTCGCGGCGTACGCCGGGACCCCGGCATGTCGTGCCGACGGGCTCGGTAGCCTCGCCGGACCGATGAGTACCAGCGCCGCCTCCCACCTCTCGCCCGCCTTCCCCCTCCGTGCCCCCTGGGGCACTGCCAGCGCCCTGCGCGCCTGGCAGGAAGAGGCCCTCGACGCGTACCAGACCCGCGAGGGTGCGGCGGCGCGCGACTTCCTCGCCGTCGCCACGCCCGGTGCCGGCAAGACGACCTTCGCCCTCCGGGCCGCCAGCGAGCTGATCGAGCGCCGCGTCATCGACGCGGTCACCGTCGTGGCCCCCACCGAGCACCTCAAGCACCAGTGGGCCGACGCCGCCGGCCGGGTCGGCATCCACCTGGACCCCAGGTTCAGCAACGCCCAGGGCGCCGTCGGGAGCGACTTCACCGGGGTCGCCGTCACCTACGCCCAGGTCGCCGCGCACCCGCTGCTGCACCGCCGCCGGACCGAGAGCCGGCGCACGCTCGTGATCCTCGACGAGGTGCACCACGGTGGTGATGCCCGCTCCTGGGGTGATGCGGTGCGCGAGGCGTTCGAGCCGGCAACCCGGCGCCTCGCGCTCACCGGGACGCCGTTCCGCTCCGACACCAGCGCGATCCCCTTCGTCACCTACGTGGAGGGCCGGGACGGGGTCCGGCGATCGGCCGCGGACTACTCCTACGGCTACGGCCGGGCGCTGGCCGACGGCGTGGTCCGCCCGGTGATCTTCCTTTCGTACTCCGGCCAGATGCGCTGGCGGACCCGCGCCGGCGACGAGGTGTCGGCGACCCTCGGCGAGCCGCTGACCAAGGACCTCACCGCCGCGGCATGGCGCACCGCACTGGACCCGCACGGCAACTGGATCCCGCAGGTCCTCGCCGCCGCGGACCGCCGGCTGACCGAGGTCCGTCGCGGCGTTCCCGACGCGGGCGGGCTGGTCATCGCGACCGACCAGAGCTCGGCCCGCGCGTACGCCGCGCAGCTGCGGCGCATCACCGGCGAGGCGCCGACCGTCGTGCTGTCCGACGAGGCCGGGGCGAGCGACCGGATCGCGGCCTTCGCCGCCTCCGAGGACCGGTGGATGGTCGCCGTCCGGATGGTCTCCGAGGGCGTCGACGTCCCCCGGCTCGCTGTCGGCGTCTACGCGACCTCCACCGCGACCCCGCTGTTCTTCGCCCAGGCCGTCGGCCGGTTCGTCCGGGCCCGGCGCCGGGGCGAGACGGCCTCGGTGTTCCTGCCGTCCGTGCCGCTGCTGCTGCAGCTGGCCGGCGAGATGGAGCTCGAACGCGACCACGCCCTGGACCGCGCCCGGGCCGCGGCGGACGGTGGCGACCTGTTCGCCACCGAGGACGCGCTGCTCGCCGAGGCCAACCGGGCGCGAAAAGAGGCCGGCGTCGACGAGACCACCTTCGAGGCGCTGGCGGCCGAGGCGACCTTCGACCGGGTGCTGTTCGACGGTGGCGAGTTCGGCGCCCAGGCTGAGGTCGGCTCCGAGGACGAGGCGGACTACCTCGGCCTGCCGGGGCTGCTCGACCCGGACCAGGTGGCCACGTTGCTCCGCGAACGGCAGCGGACCCAGCAGGCCCGCGGCCGACGGGCGGCTCCGGCCCCGAGCGACCCGGCGCTGCACCGGGCCGTCCCGGCCCTGCGCAAGGAGCTCAACGGCCTGGTGGGCGCCTGGTTCCACCGGACCGGGATCCCGCACGGAGCGGTGCACACCGAGCTGCGGCAGGCCTGCGGGGGGCCACCGGCCGCCCAGGCCAGCGCCGAGCAGCTGCAGGCGCGGATCGACCTGATCAGGTCGTGGGCGCTGCGCCGTCGCTGACGGGCGGGAGCTCCTCGACGGAGTCGTGCAGGGCGAAGGTCTGGTCCAGGCCGGTCAGCTCGAGGATCCGGCGCACCGCCCGGGTCGCACCCACGAGGGCGAGCCACCCTTGCGCCACCTGGACCCGGGTCTGGACTGCGAGCAGGACCTTCAGCCCGGTGGAGTCCATGAACGTCACACCGGACATGTCGAGCGCCAGGTGCGGGGAGTCGTCGCGCACGCTCTCGAGGGCATGGTCACCCAGCTGGGAGGCGGTCTCGAGATCCAGCTCACCGACGACCGTGACGACCGACCACCCGTCGTACGGGTGGGTCGACAGCTCGAGATCCATGATCGACATCCTCGGGCAGGTACCGGGCAGGGGCACCGGGCATCGGCCTGACCCCCGGTGCGGCGAGGTCGATCCTAGGGGCCGAGGTGCGCTGACCGGTCCCTCTGGCTACCAGCAGCCGGTCACCGTGGTCGCCAGCCGGTCCACGGCCCGCCGGGTCGTGAGCGTCGCCGGCACGTGGTTGAGCAGGAACGAGAAGACCTTAAGCTGGCCGTCGGCGCCCCGCGCGAACCCGCTGAGGGAGATCACGCCGGACAGCGACCCGGTCTTGGCCTGCACCAGGCCGGCCGCGCAGCGCGTCGGGTTCGTGACGTAGCGCTTGAAGTTCGGGGCCAGGGTGCCGCTGACGCCGGCCACCGCCAGGGACCCGTTCTGCAGCCCGGCCAGGTTCGGGTGCGCCGGGTCGAGCACCGCGGACAGCACCGCGGTCAGCGTTCTGGGCGTCAGCCGGTCGCGGCGGGACAGCCCGCTGCCGTCGTACACCGCGGTCGGCAGGGCGATGCCGAGCCGCTCCAGCCCGGCCTGCTGCGCGGCCTGAGCCCCGGCCCAGGTGGCCGGGTAGCCGGTCTGCAGCGCCACCAGGCGGTGCAGCCCCTCGGCGACGTCGTTGTCGCTGGTCTGGAGCATCCCTGCGACCTGGGTGCCGACGTCGGCACCCTGGCTCTCGGTGAGCACGGTCGAGCCCTCGGGCCGCACCTTGCGGGCGACGCTGCGGACCCGCACGCCCCACTTCTCCAGCTTGCGGGCGAAGACCCGGCCGGCGTCCAGCGAGGTGTCCCAGCGGCGGTGCTGGTTGACCACGAGGGCGCGGACCGGGGACACGTCCCGGATCGTGTACGCCGACTTCCAGCCGTAGGCCGACGTCGGGGCCGCGAACAGCGAGTCGTCGACCTGGACGCGGACCCGGCGGATGCCCTGGGCCTGGAAGGCGGCAGCCACCGTGCGCGCCATCCGGCCGAGCTGGCGAGCCGACAGTGACGGGTCGCCGCCGCCGACGAGCACGGCCCGGCGGGCTGTGCGGCCGGTCATCACCCGGGTGGTGAAGCGGTGGGCCGGCCCGAAGGCCTCCAGCGCGTTCACGGCGGTGAGGATCTTGGTGTTGGACGCCGGGATCTGGGCCTCGTCGGCAGTCCGGGACCACACGACCTGCCCGGTCGCCGGGTCCGCGACCAGCCCGGCCAGGTCGCGGCCGAGGTCGGCCCGCAGCGACCGGACCGCCATCTTGTCGGCGACGGCCTGGTCGGTCGCCGACAACGGCAGCTGGCCGGCCTGGGCGCCGGTGGCGGGCGCCAGGGCCGTCGCGACCGCGGCGACGACGACGGCGGCCAGGCCGCGGGCAGCCAGGGCTCGGACGGCCCGGCGGCCGGGCTCGTGGTGGTGGTGCATCGGGAGATCCTCGCGCGGCGGCGTCCCCAGGGCGGGACAGTTGACGTCGACTTTGCCCGATGACCCGTCAGGTTGTGGCCGCTCCCGCCCGGGACACGCCGTCCGCGCAGAGCGCCGGGCGTCCAGCTGCGCAGTGGTCAGGTGCCGGTGGCCTCGCGCAGCAGCGGCAGGACCCGGGGACTGATCTGGGTGTCCAGCGCGATCACGGTCGAGGCGCGGACCACCCCCTCGGCCGCGAGCAGGCGGTCGATGACGCGCTGCAGGTCGGCGTTGGAGCGGGCCACGATCCGCACCAGCATGTCGCCGGTGCCGGTGGTGGTGTGCGCCTCGAGGACCTCCGGAACTCCGCTGAGCTGGTCGGCCACCGCGTCGTGGGCGGCCGGCCCGGACGGCTGGTCGTGCCGGTGCTGGCGGATCTCCAGGGTGACGAAGGCGGTGACGACGTAGCCCATCGCGGCCGGGTCCAGGTCCGGCCCCCACCCGCGGATGACGCCGTCCCGGGCCATCCGGTCCAGCCGGGCCTGCACGGTCCCGCGGGCCACGCCGAGGCGGCGCGAGCACTCGAGCACCCCGACCCGCGGCTCCGCGGCGAAGACCTCGACGATCCGGGCGTCCAGCGCGTCCACGGACGGCAGCCGGTCCGGACTGGGCATCGTGCGTACCTCCCCGGCGACGCGGCGTCCGCCGCTGTACAGGTTGTCCAGCCAGGATGGCAGATGTTGCGCACAGTGTCACGAAGGCACCACGATCCCTGGTCATGACGACCGATGCTCCGACCGCCATCCCCGCCCTCACCGACGCCGAGAAGGCCGCCGAGCTCTCGCCCGAGCAGCTCCAGCAGCTGGTCGGCCTGGTCGAGTACGACGCGAGCACCGACCCGTTCCCGGTCACCGGCTGGGACGCCGTGGTGTTCGTCGTGGGCAACGCGACCCAGGCCGCGCACTTCTACCAGTCGGCCTACGGCATGGAGCTGGTCGGCTACTCGGGGCCGGAGACCGGCAACCGCGACCACAAGGCGTTCGTGCTCAAGAGCGGCTCCTGCCGGTTCGTCATCAAGGGCGGGGTCGCCCCGGACAGCCCGCTGCTCGACCACCACCGCGCCCACGGCGACGGAGTCGTCGACATCGCCCTCGAGGTGCCGGACGTCGACGCCTGCATCACGCACGCCCGCAGCGCCGGCGCCAGGGTGGTGCAGGAACCGACCGACCTCACCGACGAGCACGGCACCGTGCGGGTCGCGTCGATCGCGGCGTACGGCGAGACCGTGCACTCCCTCGTCGACCGCTCGCGCTACGACGGTGTCTACCTGCCGGGCTACGTGGAGCGCAGCTCCGGCTACGTCAAGCGCGACGGCGCACCGAAGCGACTGTTCCAGGCGCTCGACCACGTGGTCGGCAACGTCGAGCTCGGTCACATGGACGAGTGGGTCGGCTTCTACAACAAGGTCATGGGTTTCGTGAACATGGCCGAGTTCATCGGCGACGACATCGCCACCGACTACTCCGCGCTGATGTCGAAGGTCGTCGCCAACGGCAACCACCGGGTGAAGTTCCCCCTCAACGAGCCGGCGATCGCGAAGAAGAAGTCCCAGATCGACGAGTTCCTCGAGTTCTACGGCGGCCCGGGTGCCCAGCACCTGGCGCTGGCCACGAACGACATCCTGCGCACGGTCGACCAGATGCGCTCCGAGGGCGTCGAGTTCCTCGTGACGCCGGACTCCTACTACGAGGACCCCGAGCTGCGGGCCCGGATCGGCGAGGTCCGGGTCCCGATCGGGGAGCTGCAGAAGCGCGGCATCCTCGTCGACCGGGACGAGGACGGCTACCTGCTGCAGATCTTCACCCGGCCGATCGGCGACCGGCCGACGGTGTTCTTCGAGCTGATCGAGCGGCACGGCTCGCTCGGCTTCGGCAAGGGCAACTTCAAGGCGCTGTTCGAGGCGATCGAGCGCGAGCAGGAGCGCCGCGGCAACCTGTGAGAGGCGCGCCAGCGCCGGGTCGCAGTGTTGCCGCAGTCGGGCATCGCGGCAACCTGTGAGAGGCGCGCCAGCGCCGGGTCGCAGTGTTGCCGCAGTCGGGCATCGCGGCAACCTGTGAGAGGCGCGCCAGCGCCGGGTCGCAGTGTTGCCGCAGTCGGGCATCGCGGCAACCTGTGAGAGGCGCGCGCGCCGCGGTGCACTCGGCTCAGCCGCGGGTGGGGACCACCCGGCCGGTGACCTCGCCGAAGCCGATCCGGGTTCCCTCGGCACCTGGTGCCCACGCGGTGATGGACACCTCGTCGCCGTCCTCGAGGAACGCCCGGGTCGAGCCGTCGTCGAGGGTCACCGGCTCGCTGCCGTTCCAGGTGAGCTCGAGGAACGAGCCGCGCTGGTCCGGCTCCGGCCCGGAGACGGTCCCGGACGCGTAGAGGTCGCCGGTGCGCAGCGACGCGCCGTTCACGGTGAGGTGCGCCAGCTGCTGGTCCGGCGTCCAGTACATCTGGCCGAACGGCGGGCGGGAGACCACGGTGCCGTTCCAGGCCACCTCCAGCTGGAGGTCGAGCCCCCAGTCGGCGGCGCGCTGCAGGTAGGGCAGGACGGCCGGCTCCTGCGTCGGCCCGGGAACCCTGGCGTCGACGAGCGCTTCCAGCGGCACCACCCACGGCGACACCGAGGTCGCGAAGGACTTGCCCAGGAACGGTCCGAGCGGCACGTACTCCCACGCCTGCAGGTCGCGGGCGCTCCAGTCGTTCAGCAGGCAGACGCCGAACACGTGCTGGCGGAAGTCCGCCGCCGGCACCGGCGTCCCCTGCGGCGACGGGACGCCGACGACGAAGCCGACCTCCGCCTCGATGTCGAGGCGCACCGACGGCCCGTACGCCGGCAGGGCGGCGTCCGGCGGCTTGCGCTGGCCGCTCGGGCGCACCACGTCGGTGCCGGAGACGACCACCGTGCCGGCCCGACCGTGGTAGCCGATCGGCAGGTGCTTCCAGTTGGGAGTGAGGGCGTCCCCGTCCGGGCGGAAGATGCGGCCGACGTTCTCGGCATGGTGCTGCGAGGAGTAGAAGTCGACGTAGTCGGCGACCTCGAACGGCAGGAGCAGCGTGACCTCGGACCGCGGCACCAGGTGGCTCTCGACCAGGTCGCGGTAGCCCTCGTGCTCGAGCAGCTCGACCAGCCAGGAGCGCACCGCCGACCAGGCCGGCCGGCCCATCGCGAGGAAGGGGTTGAGGGTGGGGGCCTGGAACACATGCCCGCCGTCCAGGCCCTCCACCGCCGCCAGCGGCGCCAGGTCGAGGACGTGGTCGCCGAGGGCCACGCCGACCCGCGGGGCCTCGCCGCCGTGCGCGAAGACGCCGTAGGGCAGGTTCGTGGCCGGGAACGGGGAGCCGGCCGGTACGTCGGTCCAGGTGGTCACGAGGACTCCTCGTCGTCGAGCACGCCGAGGGCGCGCAGCTCGTCCAGCGGCTCGGTCACGCCGCAGCAGCCGAAGGAGAGGAACCGACTGCGGACGACGCGAGCCTCCTCAGCTGTCCAGGACCGGATGTCCTTCGCCAGCACTGCGCCGTCGCGCTCGGCCAGCAGGTCAGCCACCTCGTCGCGGCTGCAGCCGTCGACGGTTGCTGACACCGCCGCCAGCACGTTGAGGACACCGTGCTGCTCGAACCCGTCGGGTGTCGTGGTCCGGACGGCGTGGTGCAGCCCGGCGGTGAGCTTGAACGGCAGCGCCCGCTCGGCGCAGCCCACGAGGAACCGGGCCAGCTCGGCGTCGCCGGGATGCGCTGGTGCCGTCAGCCCGCCGGTGCGGTACTTGGCGGCGTGCCAGCCACTGCTCCGGACCAGGTCGAGCGCGTCGTCGGGCGCCGACCGGGGGACCTCGAGGAACCCGACGTGCGGGCCGCCGCCCTCCCGGAACCCGACCAGGTCCGCGCCCAGCACCCTGGCCCCGTCGGCCCCGAGCTTCTCCAGCGGCGCCTCGATGCCGACCACCGCGACGCGTGGTGCGGCATCGGCGCGGCGCACGGCGTCGTACATCCCTGGTGCGGTCGGGTCGAGGACCAGCGAGACGAGGACCGCCTGCTGCGGACCCAGGGAGCTCAGGAGCTCGTCGACCCGCGCCGCCGGGCACACGAACGACCCCACGGCGTCGGACCAGGGCTCGTCCCGCAACCCCTCGTGGTCGCGCAGCGCGTCGGTCATCGTCGCGTTGCCGGGCGGGAAGAGGGCCGCATCGTCGACCAGCCCGGCCAGCAGGGGACCGTCGGGGTGGGGCATCCTCCGACCCTAGCGACGGCATGCTCGTGGCAGGGTGGGGGTACGACGCGAGGACGCGTCGAGCGAGGCACACACCGGGGAGGCTGCGATGCCCTACTACCGCCAGGTCGGCGAGGTCCCGCGCAAGCGGCACACCCAGTTCCGCCAGCCCGACGGCAGCCTGTACGCCGAGGAGCTGATGGGCGTCGAGGGCTTCTCCTCCGACGCGTCGCTCCTGTACCACCGCGGCATCCCCACGGCGATCGTCTCCAGCGAGGTCTTCGACGGCCCGACCTTCGCCCGTCGACCCAACCACCCGCTCAAGCCGAGGCACCTCAAGACCCACAAGCTCGACGGTGCCGCCGCGGCCAAGGATCCGGTGCTGGGCCGCCAGCACCTGCTGGCCAACGCGGACGTGCGCCTGTCCTACTCGGTCGCGGACCAGCCGTCGCCGCTGTACCGCAACGCCATCGGCGACGAGTGCGTCTACGTCGAGAGCGGTGAGGCAGTTGTCGAGACGGTGTTCGGCGCCCTCGAGGTGTCGGCCGGCGACTACGTCGTCATCCCGACCTCGACGACGCACCGGTGGGTGCCACGGGGGGAGCTGCGGACGCTGGTCACCGAGGCGTCCGGACACATCGGGCCGCCGAAGCGCTACCTGTCGCGCAAGGGGCAGTTCCTCGAGCACTCGCCGTACTGCGAGCGCGACCTGCGTGGCCCGACCGAGCCGTTCACGGTGGAGGGCGAGGACGTCGAGGTGCTCGTGCAGCACCGGGCGCCGGGAAGCGCGACGATCTGGACCCGGTACGTCTACGCGCACCACCCGTTCGACGCGGTCGGCTGGGACGGGTGCCTGTACCCCTACGTCTTCTCCATCCACGACTTCGAGCCGATCACCGGACGGCTGCACCAGCCGCCGCCCGTGCACCAGACCTTCGAGGGGCCGAACTTCGTCATCTGCTCGTTCGTGCCGCGGCTGTTCGACTACCACCCGGACGGCATCCCCGCGCCGTACAACCACGCCAACGTCGACTCCGACGAGGTGATCTTCTACACCGGCGGTGACTTCATGTCCCGCAAGGGCGCGGGGATCGAGCAGGGGTCCATCTCGCTGCACCCGTCCGGCTTCACCCACGGCCCGCAGCCGGGCTCGGTGGAGGCCTCGATCGGGAAGGCGGCGACCGACGAGCTGGCCGTGATGGTCGACACCTTCCGGCCGCTGGACCTGCTCGATCCGGCACTCGGGTGCGAGGACACGTCGTACGCCTGGACGTGGGCCGGGCGGGAGGCCGGTCGCCCGGTCGACGCGGAGGCCGACTCGACCACCGGCTGACCGGAGGTCAGGGCTGCAGGCACACGGCGGGCAGCTCGAACCAGCGCAGGTGCTCGAAGTCGGCCGACACCTGCCCGACGTCGGTGGCGACCTCGCTGTCGGCGGCCCGGGCGAAGATGTCCCGCGCCTCGGCCAGGTAGCCGGGCAGCGCGCTCTCCGGCACCGGCTCGTCGTGGTGCGGGTAGGTCATCTCGCCGGCGGCGTCGTAGCCCACCTGGCGCAGCCGGAGCGGCGGCTCCACCGGCCCGTTCCGGTGCCGCCACAGCCCGGTCGCCGGGTCGAACCGGTAGTCCGGCAGCAGCCGCCAGCCGTGCTCGGCGACCAGCGACACCGCGGCCACGACGTAGTCGAGGACCGCCTCGGAGATGAAGTAGTTGAAGTTGATCCGCACCCAGCCCGGCTTGATGCCCTCGCAGCCGTGCGCGATCTCCCGCTCGAACTCGTGCGAGAGCTCGATGTCGATGCCGAGCAGCCGGTGTCCGTAGGGCCCGGCGCAGGAGCAGCCACCGCGGGACTGGACGCCGAACAGGTCGTTGAGCAGCGCGACCACGTAGTTGTGATGCAGGTACGGGCCGGGGCGGCCGTCCTCGCCCCTCCGTCGTACGACGAACGACACGATCGAGAGCCGCTCGGCCTCGAGGTTGCCCAGGATCTCGATCGCGGGGTGCTCCCGCCAGACAGCTACTGCCCGCTGCAGCAGGGCGTCCTCCCGGGCCCGGATGGTCTCGACCCCGACGGCGGACTTGAGCTGGAACACCAGCCCGGCCCGGATCGACTCGACGATGGCAGGGGTGCCGCCCTCCTCGCGGTGCGCCGGGTCGTCGAGATAGAGGTGCTCCAGCGGGTTGACGTAGGCGACCGTGCCGCCGCCGGGCACCACGGGGACGCGGTTGGTCAGCAGCTCCTTGCGGACGACGAGCACACCGGGGGTGCCCGGGCCGCCGATGAACTTGTGCGGGGAGATGAACACCGCGTCCTTGTGGCAGCGCGGGTGCTCCTCGCACTCCCGGTTCATCTCGACGTCGACGTACGGCGCGGCCGCGGCGAAGTCCCAGAACGAGAGGGCGCCGTGCGCGTGCAGCAGGTCGGCGATCCGGTGGGTGTCGCTGACGATGCCGGTGACGTTGGACGCAGCGGAGAACGACCCGATGCGCAGCGGCCGGTCGGCGTGCTCGACGAGCCGCTGCTCCAGCACGGTCTGGTCGATGTGGCCGTCACGGTCCTCGGGGATGGTGACGACGTCGCAGATCGACTCCCGCCACGGGAGCTCGTTGGAGTGGTGCTCGAACGGCCCGATGAACACGACCGGCCGCTCGCCGGCCGGAATCTGCGCCGACAGGTGGTACCGGTCGTCGAGGTCGGCCGGGATGCGCAGGTTGAGGACGCCGATGAGCTTGTCGATCGCGGCGGTCGAGCCCGACCCGCAGAAGATGACGACGTTGTCCTCGTCGCCCCCCACCGCGTCGCGGATGATCCGCCGGGCGTCCTCGCGCAGCCGCGTCGTCTGCAGCCCGGTGCCGCTGGACTCGGTGTGCGTGTTGGCGTAGCGCGGCAGCACCTCGTGCCGGATGAAGTCCTCGAGGAAGCTCAGGGCGCGCCCGCTGGCGGTGTAGTCGGCGTAGGTGACCCGGCGGGGGCCGTAGGGGCCGTGCATGACCTGGTCGTCGCCGATCACCGACTCGCGGATCCGCGCGAGCAGGGGGGTCTCCACCAGGGGTTCGCGCATGGGTCCACGGTAGGCCGTCGGGCCCGCGGACCGGACGTCCACGGTCAGCGGGCCCGCACGCGGTTGTTGCGGGCGTCGTGGGTCAGCTCGGCCAGCCCCAGCGCCTCGAGCAACGGCGGCAGGTACATCCCGAACCGTCCCCGGTAGCCGTTGCGCAGGCCGTACCAGCCGCCGACCGGGTTGTCGGTGGACCGGCCCCAGGCCTCGACGGTGCCGTCGGTGGCCGGTTTCTTCTCGTCGGCCGCGCCGAGGTCGACCCAGTCGCCCCGCTCCCGCAGCCAGGCGTGCAGGTCGTCCACCGCGCTCAGGTGGTAGCGAAGCGTCGTGGTGCCGACCTGGCAGACCAGTGCCGGCGGGTCCGCGGTCTCGTCGCGGTACATCGTGTACTGCGAGCTGCCCGGTGCCGTCGTCAGCACCCAGGGATCCTCCTTGGTGCCGCTGCCAGTCGCCATCGCGCCGCCTCCCGTCGTGAACCGCACGGGTGTGCGGCAGGGACCTCGTGCCTCGTCTCTACCGCATCGGGGGGGTTCACCGGTAGGGCCCGGCGTACCGTCGGTCGGGTGAGGATCACGCTGGTGGAGCACGAGGTGGGCTGCCCACCGGACCGTCTCGCCGGTTGGCTCGAGGCTGCTGGTGCGCGGCTGGACGTGTGCCGGCCGTACCGCGGCGACGCGGTTCCTGACCAGGTCGATACCGGGGGCCTGATCGTCCTCGGCGGCCACATGGGCGCCCGGGACGACGACGTCGCGCCGTGGCTCCCTGACGTCCGGACGCTGCTCGCCCGGGCGGTGGCGGACGGCACCCCGACGCTGGGGATCTGCCTCGGCGCCCAGCTGCTGGCGCTGGCGACCGGCGGCCGGGTCGAGGTCGGCGGCCACGGGATCGAGGCCGGCGTCGTGGACGTCCGGTGGCGGCCCGAGGCGGCCGATGACGAGCTCGTAGGCGGCCTGCCAGCGCCGTTCCCCGGGCCGAGCATGCATCGGGACGCCGTGAGCGGGCTTCCTCCGGGGGGTGTCCTCCTGGGCGAGACCGACCTGTACCCGCACCAGGTCTTCCGCATCGGGGCGGCCGCCTGGGGGGTGCAGTTCCACCCCGAGGTGTCGGTGCAGACCTTCCACGCGTGGCGGGGCCGGGTCGCCGAGGAGGACTGGGTCCGGTACGGCGTCGACGGCGCGGCGGCGGTCGACGAGCTGCGGGTCCGGGACGCCGAGGTCGAGGACGCGGGCCGCGGGCTGGCCGAGCGGTTCGTGCAGGTGGCGTCGGGGCGCCTCGTCGCCACGCGGTAGGTGCGCGAGGCGTTCGGGCCTGGACGCCGGGCCCCGACGCGCCCATGGTGGAGCCAGCCCGGCCCCCGGGGACCGGGCCCGACGGAGCGGGGTGCCCGATGACCACTGAGACCTCGGACCTGGCCGTCCTCGGCGACCCGGTCGCCCAGGAGCTGCTCACCTCACGGCAGGCGGCGCGACTGGCCTACAGCTGGACCGACGGGACGCCGCGGGTGGTCCCGATCTGCTTCCACTGGAACGGCGCCGGCGTCGTGATGGGGACTCCGGTGCGGGCGCCCAAGCTCAAGGCGCTGGCTGCACGGCCGGACGTCGCGGTCACGATCGACGACGAGGGCAGCTGGCCCTACAAGGCGCTGCTCCTGCGCGGGACGGTCGAGGTGGAGATGCTCGACGACGTGTCGCCGGAGTACGCCTCGTCCATCCGGCGCTACCTCGGCGACGAGGCCGCCGAGGGCTGGCTCGCGGGGCTGCGCGGCCAGCCGATGGCCAGGCTGACGGTGACGCCCACCTGGGCCCGGGTGCTCGACTTCGTCACCCGCTTCCCGAGCGCGCTCTCGGCCTGACGGGCAGCGGTCGGTCGAGGGCTGTCGGCGGGCCGCGGCAGACTGCCCACCATGGCGTACGACGAAAAGCTGGCCGACCGCGTCCGCGAGGTGGTCGAGACCGAGCCCGGCCTGACCGAGAAGCGCATGTTCGGCGGCCTGGCGTTCCTGATCGACGGGCACATGGCCGTCGCCGCCAGCAGTCAGGGCGGCCTGCTGCTGCGCTGCGACCCGGCCGAGACCGACTCGCTGGTCCACGAGCCGCACGTGGGGCGGTTCGAGATGCGCGGCCGGGAGATGGACGGCTGGCTACGGGTCGACCCGGAGGCGGTGGGCACCGGGAAGGACCTTGCCGCCTGGGTCGCGCGCGGGGTCGCCTACGTGCGGTCGCTGCCCGCCAAACGCTGAGCGGTCCGCACGCCGGCGGGCACCGCCCACCACTGGTCCGGCCGGTCCACGACCGGAGCGGCCGGCCCGTCGTCCAGGACGCGGGCGAGCCGGAAGAGGAACGCGGCGATGCCGGCCGCGCCCTGCATCCAGGACGTGCCCGGCGGCAGCAGCGGCGGGTCGACCCGGTGCTCGACGAACCGCCAGTACACCGTGTCGCCGTCGCGGACCGCTCGCTCGTGCAGCGCGTCGGCCATGGTCGACGCGGCCGCGAGCCAGCGCTCGTGGTCGGAGGTCGCCTGAGCGGCGTCCAGCATCGCCTCGCCCACGCCCGCGGTGCCGCAGCAGCGGCCGTCGTTGTCCCAGAAGCCGGGGCGCAGCCGCCGGGGCACGCCGGCCGTCAGCACCCGGCGCAGGCAGGCGGCCCGGAGCTCCTCGACCGGGTGCCCCGCGACCGCCTCGACGCCCGCGTGCTCGAGTGCGGCGAACAGGTAGGACGTGCCGGTCGGCCCGTGGCACCAGGTCCAGGTCACCGGCTCGGCGTCCGGTCGGCTCGGGCGAGGGAACAGGCTCTCGACGACGAAGCCGTCCGCGTCGAGGGTCCCCAGCGCGAGCAGGTGCTGCGCGCCGCGGACGGCGGCCCCGACGAGGTCGGGACGCCCGAGCTCGTGGCCGGCAACGGCCAGCGCGCTCGCGACGCCCGCGGTGCCGTGCGCGTAGTTCGGCATCCGCGAGGGGTGGCCGCGGAACATCGGCCAGTCGAGGCCGGCCTCCGTCTCGTCCGCCACGGCCAGCAGGGCGTCCGCGCCGGTGCTGACCAGCTCGCGCGGGCCTCCCGCCCAGACGGCCGTCATGACGATGCCGGCGCTGCCGCCGATCACGTCGGTGAGCGCCTGCCCGTCGTGGGCCTGCGACGGCCACCCGGCCGGCGTCGCGAGGCTCGTCAGCCGGTCGAACGCCGCCGTCTCCCGGCCGGGGCGGAGCAGCCGCAGCGCGGTCGCGTCGCCTGCCAGCCCGTCGTAGAGCGACGGCTCGACCCGGCTGCGGGCCTGGTCCTCGAGGCGATCGGCGACCGCCGCGGCCAGCCGTTCCTCGGCGTCGGTGAGCGCACGGTGCCGGCGCACCTCGGCGAGAACCGGTGCCAGGCCGGCGATGCCGCCGTACAGGCTGTCACGGTCGTCCGGCGGCGTCGACCCGCTGCCGGCTTCGACCCGGTCGGGCAGCCAGGGGCCGTCGGCGCCGCGGACCTGCTCCTGCACCCACGACCAGGCGGCCTCGGCGAGCGCGCGGTGGTCGTGGGCGGTGTGTCCGCTCACAGCAGGCTGAGCTGGGGGTCGAGCTCGTCGGTGCCGGCGACCCGGCGCTCGAGGTCGAGCAGCAGCCGCTTGCGGTCCAGGCCGCCGCCGTAGCCGGTGAGCGACCCGTCCGCTCCGATCACCCGGTGGCACGGCACCACGATCGAGATCGGGTTCCGGCCGTTGGCGAGACCGACCGCGCGCGAGGCGTTCGGGTTGCCGACCCGGCCGGCCAGCTGGCCGTAGTTGATCGTCTCGGCGTACGGGATCTCCCGCAGCTGCATCCAGGTGGCCTTCTGGAACGCCGTGCCGGCCGGCTCCAGCGGGAGGTGGAAGACGGTCCGGTCACCGGCGAAGTACTCACCGAGCTGCCGGACCGCCTCGTCCAGCAGCGCGCACGGCTCGGTCGACCACTCGGGGTCCGGCTCGACGTCGAAGAGCAGCCGGGTCAGCGAGGTGCCGTCACTGGTGAGGACGAGCGGGCCGACCGGGCTGTCGAGGGTGGTCGTCCACGTGGTCGTGGTCGTCACGGGGTGTTCCTTCCGTCGGTGCCGGGACGCATGGCGACGTCCCACAGGTGCATGACCGCGTACGCCCGCCACGGGCGCCACGCCTCGGCCGCGGTGCCGGCCGAGTGCGGGTCGCCGGCCTGCCCCAGGCGTTCGAGGCCGCGGCGGACGCCGAGGTCGCCCGCGAGGAAGCTGTCGGGGTCGCCCGCGACCCGCATCCTCAGGTAGTCGGCGGTCCACGGCCCGATGCCGGGCAGCGCGAGCAGCGCCGCCACGGTGGCATCGCGGTCTGCGGCCGGTCCGAGGTCGAGCGCGCCGGCCGCCACTGCCGTTGCCAGCCCGACCAGGCTGCGGGCCCGGGCCCTCGGCATCGGCAGCGCTGCGGGATCGACCGTCGCGAGGGCGTCGGCGGTGGGGAAGTGGTGGCTGAGGCCGCCGTCCGGGCGGGTCAGGGGCTTGCCGTGCGCCGTGACGAGCCGGCCGGCGACCGTGCGAGCCCCGGCGACCGAGACCTGCTGCCCGATCACGGCCCGGAAGGCCATCTCGGGCCCGTCGACGGCGCCGGGCACCCGGATGCCCGGTCGGGCCTCGACGAGGCACCCGAGCAGCGGGTCGGCGCCGAGCACCGCATCGACGGCCGCCGAGTCGGCGTCCAGGTCGAGCAGCCGGCGTACCCGGGCCACGGCGGGCACGACGTCGCGCGGGTCCTCGAGGCGCAACGTCGCGAGGACGTGGTCGGCGGCGGGGTCGAGGTCGATGGTGGCCTCGCCGTGGGGGAGCAGCAGGGCGCGGCGGAACGTGCGGCCGTCGTAGGACTCCACGCCGGGCACCGCCTTGCCGCCGAGGAGGTCGAGCAGCCAGCGGCCGTCGAACGGGGTGCGGGTGGGCAGCCGCAGCACCATGGTCCCCGGCACCGGCGCCGCGCCACGTGCCGCCGAGCGCTCTCGCAGGTCGCGCGGGGTGGTGGCGAAGACGGTTCGCACGGTGTCGTTGAACTGCCGGATGCTGGCGAAGCCGGCGGCGAAGGCGACCTCGGCCAGCCGGAGGTCGGTGGTCTCGATCAGGGTGCGGGCGGTGTGGGCCCGCTGCGCCCGGGCCAGCGCCTGCGGACCGGCCCCGACCTCGGCGACCAGGACCCGGTGCAGCTGGCGCTCGCTGTAGCCCAGCCGGTCGGCGAGCCCCCCGACGCCCTCACGGTCCACCAGGCCGTCGCCGATGAGCCGCATGGCGCGGGCGGCGGTGTCGGAGCGCACGTTCCACTCCGGGGACCCCGGGGACGCGTCCGGCCGGCACCGGCGGCAGGCCCGGAAGCCGGCCAGCTGCGCCGCGGCCGAGGTCGGGAAGAAGTCCACGTTGCGCCGCTTCGGCGTGGTCGCCGGGCAGCTCGGCCGGCAGTAGATGCCGGTGGTCCTGACCGCCGTGACGAACCAGCCGTCGAACCGCGGGTCGCGGCTGCTGACGGCCCGGTAGCAGGTCTCGTGGTCGAGCACGTCAGCCAGTCTGCCGCAGCGGGACGACAACGACTGGCGGGCATCGGACATCGCGCTGCGGGCCTGTCGGCCAGCCCGGGCATAGTGGCCGCACCACGGAAACGGGGGTGCGGGGATGTCGGAGCGACAGCGGGTGGGCGTCGAGGACCTGGAGACCAGCGTCGCCCAGGCGGCGACCACGCTCCGCCGCGGGCTGTCCAAGGACTGGAAGGTGCCGGCCGGCTCCCTGCGCTGGAGCTGCGAGCGGGTGGTCTTCCACCTGGCCGACGACCTGGTCGCCTACGCCGGGCAGCTCGCGGCCCGGGCCGAGGACGAGTACCTGGCGTTCCGGCTCCGGATGCCCAGGGGGACCACGCCCGAGCAGCTGGTCGAGCTGCTGGAGGGCATGGCCGCGCTCCAGGCCACCACCCTCCGGGCCGCCGGACCAGCAGATCGCGGCTTTCACCCGCACGGCACCACCGACGCCGAGGGCTTCGCCGCGCTCGGGGTGTCCGAGGTGCTGCTGCACGCCCACGACGTCGCCGGCGGCCTGCACCTGCGGTTCCGCCCGGACGACGACCTGTGCGCCCGGGTGCTGGGTCGGCTGGCCCCGCAGCTGGAGCCGCACGACGACCCGTGGCGGCTGATGCTGTGGGCGACCGGTCGCGCGGACCTGCCCGGCCGCACGCGGGTGCGGGGGTGGCGGTGGCAGGCGGCGCCGGACTCCTGAGCCCGCCGGTCGAGGCGGCCGGATAGCGTCGGGGCGTGCGGATCGTGTCGTTGCTGCCCTCGGCCACCGAGACGCTCTTCGCGCTCGGGGCAGGGGGTGACGTCGTCGGGGTGACCTTCGAGTGCGACGCGCCGCCGGAGGCCAGGTCCCGCACGGTCGTGTCGACCTCGGCGCTTCCCGAGGGCCTCGCGCCCGCCGAGATCGACGCTGTCGTCTCGCAACGGATGGCGGCGGGCGAGGACCTGTACCACCTGGACGCCGGGGCCCTGTCCGGGCTGGACGCGGACCTCGTCGTGACCCAGGACCTCTGCGCGGTGTGCGCGGTCGACGTGTCGGTGGTGGACGACGCGCTGGCTCATCTCGGCTGCGAAGCCGACGTGCTCACGCTCGACCCGCAGGACCTCGGCGCCGTACTCGACTCGGTCGTGACGCTCGGTGCCGCGTGCGGCCGGTCCGCGGCGGCGGAGCTGCTGGTGGCGTCGCTGCGGGAGCGGCTGTCCGCCGTACGTCGTGCCGTCGCCGGCCGGGAGCCGGTGCCGACGATGGTGCTGGAGTGGACCGACCCACCGTTCACCCCCGGGCACTGGGTGCCGGAGCTGGTCGAGGCTGCCGGCGGCCTACCTGTCCTGGGGGCACCCGGTGCGAGGTCCGAGCGCACGACCTGGGCGGACGTCGCCGCGGCCGAGCCGGCTGTCGTCGTCGCGGCACCCTGCGGCTTCGGGCTGGACGAGTCGGCCCGTCTCGCGGCGGAGGCGCTGGCCTCGGGGGTGCTGCCCGACGTACCGCTGTGGGCCGTCGACGCGAACGCGTCGTTCGCCCGGCCCGGACCCCGGCTGGTCGACGGCGTCGAGGCGCTGGCCGCGATCCTGCACCCGGACGCCGGCCTCCCGCTCGACCCGGCGATGGCCCGCCGGGTCGGCTGAGCGTTCAGGGAAACGGAACCGGATCGCCGTCGCGGACATCACAGTGGTGTCCCCGAGGAGGCACTCATGAGGCTCGCGATGCTGGCGTCCGGCGTTCTCGTCGTGGTGGTGGCCGTCTGCGGCGGTGCCGCGGGCGGAGGGACGACCGGCTCCTCGGCCGACTGCGCCAGCCCCACCCTGTCCGTCAGCCCGATCTCAGCTGCCCCCGGCGCCTCTGTCCGCCTCCGCGGCGACTACTTCGTCGACGGGTGCAACGACACCGGCGACAACGGGCAGGAGCCGGAGCCGGCGAGGCCGCTCACCGGTCTCACCGTCGTCCTGCGCCAGGGCGACCGCACCTGGACGCTGGCCCAGGACGTGGAGGCCAGCGGCGACCTGGGCTCGTTCGAGACCACGCTGGACCTGCCGGACGACGTGCGGGTGGGTCCGGCCGAGGTGCTGGTCCCCGACACCGGCATGCCGGTGGAGCTCACCGTCCGCTGATGCCTCAGCCCTTGCCGAGCGCGTCCAGAGCAGCCATGTCGTCGTCGGACAGAGCGAAGCCCGCGATGTCGGCGTTGGAGCGGATCCGCTCCTGCTGGGCCGACTTGGGGATCACGACGGTTCCGTGCTGCAGGTGCCAGCGGACGATCACCTGCGCCGGAGTCCGGCCCTGCCGCTCGGCGATCCCGGTGATCACCGGGTGGTCCAGGGTGCCGCCGCGAAGGGCGCTGTAGCCCTCCAGGACCACGCCACGCTCGCGGTGTCCCTCGAGGAGGGCCCGGTCGAACAGCAGCGGGCTCCACTCGACCTGGTTGACGGCGGGGGTGACGCCGGTCTCCTGGGCGAGCTGGTCGATCTGGTCCAGCGAGTAGTTGCTCACGCCGATCGACCGGGTGAGCCCCTCGTCGCGCGCGGTGCCGAACGCCTCCCACATGCCGACGTCGGCGCTGCTGCCCCCGGGCCAGTGGATCAGCCACAGGTCGACGTGGTCGGTGCCGAGCAGCTCAAGGCTGGTCCGGAGGGTGTCCAGCTCGCGGCCGGCGTTGCGCGGCGGGCACTTCGTGGTGACGAAGACGTCCGCCCGGTCGACGCTGCTCGCGGCGAGCCCGGCGCCGACCTCCTTCTCGTTCCCGTAGACGGTCGCGGTGTCGAGGTGCCGGTACCCGGCGTCCAGCGCCCAGCCGACGGACTCGGTCGCCGCCTTGCCCTTGATCTGCCAGGTGCCGAACCCGAGCAGCGGCATCCGGACGCCCTGGTCGAGGCCGGCTGTGTCCTGCGGAACGTCGCTCATGGTGCTGATCCTGCCTCCTGCCGGGCGGCGCACACCTCTCGGCCCCCGGTCCTCCGCAGCAGTGACCGGACGCCGGCCGTCCCGCCCCGGTCGAGCTCAGCTGACCGTGACTCCGGCCGCGCGCATCTCCTCGACCGCCCGGTCGGTGTCGCCCTCGGCCATCTCGACGAACCGGGTCAGCGCCTGGGGCACCTCGACGACGTACCCGAGCCGGACGCCGTCCAGGGCGGTCTCCTTGACGCAGTAGTCGCCCGCCAGCCCGATCACGACGAGCCGCTGCACCGACGGGTCGAGCAGGGACTGCAGCTGGGTCGGGGCAGGTACGCCGCTCACCGGGTCGCGGACCGAGAAGCCGGAGTAGCCGTCCTCGCCGGAGGTGCCCTTGCGGACGACCGGCCCGTGCACGATCAGCTGCGGGTGCAGCTCGGCGCCCCAGGTGTCGCCCACGCAGTGCACCGGCCAGATGCCGCCGTCCTTGGCGAAGTGCGGCGTCGAGGCCGGGTGCCAGTCCTGGGTGTAGACCACGGCCGCCCCGGTGTTCTGCGCCGCGGTCACCTGCTCGTTGACCAGTGTCACCAGCGAGGTGCCGCCGTTGACGAACAGCCCGCCGTCGGGGTCGGCGAAGTCGTTCTGCATGTCGACGACGACCAGCGCTGTCGCGGGGTCGTAGCGGACCTCAGGCATGGACAGGCTCCTCGTAGGTCGTGGGGATCGCGGGTTCGCCCCGGGACAGGGCCAGCCCCTGCCAGGGCAGGGTGGTGAGGACCTGCTGGAGGTGGGCCCGCGACTCGTCCAGTGACGGTCCCGGGAGCAGTTCCCCCTGGCGGACCATCGGAACCTGCAGTGCGCGGTCGCCGTCGTGGGCCGCCGGGACCCCTTGGGAGCGGATGACCTCCTCGGTGGCGGTCCCCGAGGACCGGTGCCGCCGCACGGCGGTCTTGCGGCCGCCGTGGGTGACCTTGTCCTCCGACCGCTTGGCCACCGCTCGGCCGTCGACCTCGACCAGCTTGTAGACGAACCCGGCCGTCGGGGCGCCCGAGCCGGTGACCACCGAGGTGCCGACGCCGTAGGCGTCGACCGGGGCGGTCGCCAGGGCGGCCAGGCCGTACTCGTCGAGGTCGCCGGAGAGCACGATCCGGGTGCCGGTGGCGCCGAGCTCGTCGAGCTGGGCCCGGGCCTGGTGGGCGAGCACCGCGAGGTCGCCGGAGTCGATCCGGATCGCGCCCAGCTGCGGTCCCGCCACGTCGACGGCACTGCGGATGCCGGCGGCGATGTCGTAGGTGTCGACCAGAAGGGTGGTGCCGACACCGAGGGCCTGCACCTGCGCGTGGAACGCGTCGGCCTCCTTCTCGTGCAGCAGCGTCCAGGAGTGCGCGGCGGTGCCGGCGGTCGGGACGCCGAAGCGCTTGCCGGCCGCGAGGTTGCTGGTGGTGGCGAAGCCGGCGAGGTAGGCGGCCCGCGCGGCGGCGACCGCCGCCTCCTCGTGGGTCCGGCGGGAGCCCATCTCGATGCAGGGCCGGTCTCCGGCGGCATTCGCCATCCGGGCCGCGGCGGAGGCGACGGCGCTGTCGTGGTTGAGGATGCTCAGCGTCAACGTCTCGAGCAGGACGGCCTCGGCGAAGCTGCCCTCGATGGTCAGCACCGGGGACCCGGGGAAGAACAGCTCGCCCTCGGCGTAGCCGGTGACGTCACCGGCGAACTGGTAGCCGGTGAGGTAGTCGCAGGTCTCGGCGCCCAGCACGCCCGCATCCCGCAGCCGGGCCAGCTGCTCCTCGCCGTACCGGAAGTGCGGGATCGCCTCCAGCAGACGGCCGGTGCCGGCGACCACCCCGTAGCGCCGCCCCTCGGGCAGCCGGCGGGCGAAGACCTCGAACACGCAGCGCGAGGTGGCCGAGCCGTCGAGCAGGGCCGCCTGGAGCATGGTCAGCTCGTAGTGGTCGGTCAGCAGACCGGTGTCGGTCGTCACGGCCGCCAGCCTAGATCGCCGCCGCCACGGGCCCGGCCGCCCCGTAGATTGGGCGCATGTCCGTAGCCCCGGTGGAGACCACCCGGCCGGACGAGGACGTCTCGACGGTCAACGTCGTCGCCCCCGACAAGCCGTGGGTGACCATCGTGTGGAACGACCCGGTCAACCTGATGTCCTACGTCGCCTACGTGTTCCAGAAGCACTTCGGCTACACCAAGGAGAAGTCGGCCAAGCTCATGCTCGACGTGCACGAGAAGGGCAGGGCGGTCGTCTCCAACGGCACCCGCGAGGAGATGGAGCGCGACGTCGAGGCCATGCACGGCTACGGGCTGTGGGCGACCCTGCAGCACGACGAGTAGTCGAGGACGACGTGGTCGCGACCTTCCGCCGCGCCCGCAAGGGCGACCTCTCGGCGACCTTCGGTCCGGACGAGCACCGGGTGTTCCGGCACCTGTTCCTGGAGATGCTCCAGCTCGTCGGCGACGAGAGCGACGAGCCCGACGGGGCCGAGGACGACCCGCTGGCGCGGGCGCTCGGCATCGGCACCGCGACCGAGACCCCGGAGGACCCGGCGCTGGCGCGGCTGTTCCCGGACGGGTACTCCGACGACCCCGAGGCCGCGGCGGACTTCCGGCGCTACACCGAGCCGGGGCTGCGCTCGGCCAAGCGGTCCGGCCTGGAGACTGCGCTCGCCACGCTGGGGGAGGAGCCGGGCAAGGTCGTGCTCAGCCCCGAGCAGGCGGAGGCCTGGCTCGGTGCGCTCAACGACACCCGGCTGGTCCTGGGGTCGCGGCTGGGCGTCACCGAGGACCTCGAGGAGCTGGTCGGCTCGCTGGCCGACGACGACCCGAGGCTCGGGCTGCTCTGGGTCTACGACCGGCTGACCTACCTGCAGGAGACGCTGGTCCAGGCGCTGTGGGCCGGCGTCTGAGCGCACCACCTACGCTTGCCGCCGTGCTGGAGATCGCGCAGTCGACGTACGACGAGATCGTCGCCCACGCCCGCCGGGACCACCCCGACGAGGCGTGCGGGATCGTCGCCGGCCCCGCCGGTTCCGGCAAGGCGGAGAGGTTCGTGCCGATGCTCAACGCGGCCCGTTCGCCCACGTTCTACGAGTTCGACTCGGCTGACCTGCTGCGGCTCTACCGCGAGATGGAGGACCGCGACGAGGAGCCGGTCGTGATCTACCACTCGCACACCGCGACCGAGGCCTACCCGTCCCGGACCGACGTCTCGCTGGCGATGGAGCCGGGCGCGCACTACGTGCTCGTCTCGACCCGCGAGCCGGGGTCCACCGAGTTCCGCTCGTACCGGATCCTGGACGGCGAGGTCACCGAGGAAGAGGTTCGGGTCGTCCCGGCGTTGTGATCTCCGGAGCATGTCCGTCTCGTGAAGGAGCACCCAGCAGTGAGCATCGAGGTCCGGATCCCGACGATCCTGCGGCAGTACACCGGGGGCGAGAAGGCCGTGGAGGGCGCCGGCGGCACGCTGGCCGCGCTCATCGACGACCTGGAGTCGCGGCACGCCGGCCTGCGCGACCGCCTCGTCGACGACAGGGGCCTGCGCCGCTTCGTCAACGTCTACCTCAACGACGAGGACGTCCGCTTCCTCGGTGGGCTCGAGACCGAGGTCAAGGACGGCGACAACGTGACCGTCCTGCCGGCGGTCGCGGGCGGCTGAGCCCGGAGGCGGTTCCGTGCGCTACGACTCGCTGCTGGACTCGGTGGGCGGCACCCCGCTCGTCGGGCTGCCACGGCTGTCCCCGTCGCCCGACGTACGCCTGTGGGCCAAGCTGGAGGACCGCAACCCGACCGGCTCGATCAAGGACCGGCCGGCGCTGTACATGATCGAGCAGGCCGAGAAGGCGGGCCTGCTGCGACCCGGCTGCACGATCCTCGAGCCGACGTCCGGCAACACCGGCATCTCGCTGGCCATGGTGGCCCGGCTCAAGGGCTACCGGCTGGTCTGCGTGATGCCCGCCAACACCTCGGTCGAGCGGCGCCAGCTGCTGGAGATGTGGGGCGCCGAGATCGTCTCCTCGGCGGCCGAGGGCGGCTCGAACGAGGCGGTGCGGGTCGCGAAGGGGCTGGCCGAGGAGCACCCCGACTGGGTGATGCTCTACCAGTACGGCAACCCGGCCAACGCCGAGTCGCACTACGTGACGACCGGGCCCGAGATCCTGGCCGACCTGCCCTCGATCACCCACTTCGTCGCCGGCCTCGGCACCACCGGGACCCTGATGGGGGTCGGGCGGTACCTGCGCGAGCAGGTCCCCGGCGTCGAGATCGTCGCCGCCGAACCGCGGTACGGCGAGCTGGTCTACGGGCTGCGCAACCTCGACGAGGGCTTCGTGCCGGAGCTGTACGACGCGTCGGTGCTGACGTCGCGGTACTCCGTGGGCCCGAGGGACGCGGTCCGCCGGGTCCGCGAGCTGCTGGACAACGAGGGGATGTTCGTCGGCTTCTCGACCGGCGCGATCCTGCACGCCGCGCTCGGTATCGCGGCCAAGGTCGCCCGCGACGGCGGCCGGGCCGACATCGCGTTCATCGTCTGCGACGCCGGCTGGAAGTACCTCTCGACCGGGGCCTACGCCGGCACCCTGGACGAGGCCGAGGCCAGCCTCGACGGCACCCTCTGGGCCTGACACCCCCCACCCCGACCCCACCCCAACCCCCACCCCAACCCCCAACATCGCGGATCTTGAGACGACACGCTGGGGTCGGGTCGGTGTGTCGTCTCAAGATCCGCGGGTCCAGCCGCCGGACTGCAGGGCGCGCTCGAGGATGTCGCCGACGCGTTGCCGCTCGTGCCGCACGGCGTACGAGGTGAACCGCAGCAGCCGAACGCCGCCGGCGACGACGTCGGCCGCCTTGGCGAGGTCGACGTCCCACTGCGCGGGATCGCGGTGCTGGGCACCGTCGACTTCCACGGCGAGCCGGTACGCCGCCCAGTACGCGTCGAGGTAGCGACGCCCGCCGGGCCGCTGCAGCACCGCCTGGCGGGTCGGGCGAGGGAGACCCCTGACCCGGAGGACGAGGTCGAAGTCCCGCTCGGGCACGGAGTGGATGCCACCCCCGAGGTCGAGCAGGGTCTCGACGACCACCCCGTGGTGACGGCACGGGCCGCGTCGGTCGAGAGCGGTGTCCAGCGCGGTGGCCGTGACGAGACGTTGTTGCACCGCGGCGAAGACGACGGCACGGGCCGACCGCTCGTCCGGCTGGTCCGCCGCGATGTCGAGCACGGAGCGGGGCAGCCGAGTGCGGCGAGGAGCGGCGACCGGGTGGACGTCGGCGGCGTCGAGAGCCGTGGACCACCGGGTGCGCACCCACGGCACTGCCAACCGTCGCGAGCCCTGGGGGACGACGACCTCGACCTGCTCGTCGGCCCGGTCGCCCCGCCAGGGCAGCTCGAAGCCGTCCAGCCGGGCCGCGGTCGCGCCTCCCAGGGCAGAACCAGCCGGCGCAGCGAGCAGTGCCACCCACTCGCGCTGGGGTGACGTCAACGGGCCGTTGTGCAGCACCACCACCCGGGGGTGCGGCGACTGCCAGAGCCCGGCGCGCACGCGCCGACGCACGGTGTCGGCCTCGACCTGATCGACCAGCTGAGACCGGGCGAGGACGTCGTGCTGGCGAGCCCTCAGGGCGTCGAGGTCGTCGGCGGGCAGGTCGGGGATCGCCATGCCCACGAGCCTCTGAGCCCATCGGCCGCCGATGCCGGTCTGCACCGAGGATGTGGAC
Source organism: uncultured Actinomycetota bacterium (assembly GCA_963807005.1). Classification (GTDB taxonomy): domain Bacteria; phylum Actinomycetota; class Actinomycetes; order JACCUZ01; family JACCUZ01; genus CAWDZK01. The sequence continues at coordinate 815,850 of CAWDZK010000006.1, forward strand.
GACGTCGCCGCCGCACGGTGGCTGTGGACGGCTGTGGACGGCCTCCCACCCCGGCGGATCTTGAGACGACACACCGACCCGACGCCAGCGCGTCGTCTCAAGATCCGCGATGTTTGAGGGGTTGAGGGGGTGTGGGTGCGGGTGCGGGGGTGGGGGTGGGGGTGTGGAGCGAGGGTCAGGGGTGGGGCGGGGGCTGGTCCTCACCGGCGGCCTCGGCGGCCTCGCCCTCCGCCTTCGTGGCGTGCACCGTTCCGGGCGCATGGTCGGGCGGCCCGTACACCGTGAGCAGCCGGAGCACGCCCGACCCGGTGTTGGTGAAGTTGTGCTCGGTGCCGGCCGGGACAACCACCAGGTCGCCCGCCCCGACCTCGCGGGTCTCGCCGGCGACCTCGGCCCGCGCGGCGCCCTCGGTGAAGATGAGGACCTGGTCGTTGGCCTCGTGAACCTCGGCGCCGATGTCCTCGCCGGGCCGGAGGGTCATGGCCACCACCTGGGTGAACCGGTGGGTCGTCAGCACGGTCCGGAAGTTCTCGTAGCGGGCGGTCTCGTCGGCCATCGTCAGGTGGAACATGTGACGAAACCTACCCTCGGGGCGCCGGGCGCGGATCGGCGCGCCTGCACCGTTAGCCTCGCCCTGTGGCGGACGCTCCCATCGGCATCTTCGACTCCGGATTCGGGGGCCTCACCGTCGCCCGCGCCGTGCTCGACCAGCTCCCCCACGAGCCGGTCCTCTACTACGGCGACACGGCCCGGCAGCCGTACGGCCCGCGGCCCATCGCCGAGGTCCGCGCGTTCGCCCTCGAGTGCCTCGACCACCTCGTCGACCAGGGGGTGAAGATGCTGGTCATCGCCTGCAACAGCGCCAGCGCCGCCGTCCTGCACGACGCCCGGGAGCGCTACGCCGTGCCCGTGGTGGAGGTGATCCGCCCGGCCGTACGCCGTGCTGTCGCCGCCACCCGCAACGACCACGTCGGCGTCATCTCCACCGTGGCCACCAAGACCAGCCGGGCCTACGAGGACGCCCTGGCCGCGGCGCCGCACATCGAGGTCACCACCCAGGCGTGTCCGCGGTTCGTGGAGTTCGTCGAGCAGGGCCGCACCGGCGGCCCCGAGCTGCTCGAGGTGGCCCACGAGTACCTCGACCCGGTCGCCCGCGCCGGCGTCGACACCCTGATCCTCGGCTGCACCCACTACCCGCTGCTCACCGGCGTCATCGCCTACGTCATGGGCGACGGCGTCACGCTCGTGTCCAGCGCCGACGAGACGGCCAAGGACGTCTACCGCACCCTCGTCGCCGAGGGGCTGGAGCGGCCGACCACGCTGCCGGAGCCGGAGCACCGGTTCCTCACGACGGGCGATCCCAGCGTCTTCCTCGACCTCAGCCGGCGCTTCCTGGGCCCGGAGGCCGGCGGCGTGGAGAGGGTGGCATGAGGCTCACCGTCGTCGGCTGCTCCGGGTCGGTGCCCGGCCCGGGGAGCTCCGCCTCGTGCTACCTCGTCGAGGTCGAGGGCTTCCGGGTGCTGCTGGACCTGGGCAACGGGGCGCTCGGCCCGCTGCAGCGCTACTGCGGGTTCGGTGACCTCGACGCCGTGCTGATCAGCCACCTGCACCCCGACCACTGCATGGACCTGCTGCCGCTGTACGTCGCGCGCACCTACGACCCGGGCGCGGACTACGCCCCGATGCCGGTGTTCGCGCCGGACGGGGCGGGAGCCCACCTCGCGCAGGCCTACGGGCACGCCGACGGCTCGGGGCTGACCGGCTGCTTCGACTTCGTGCCGTGGTCGGCCGGTGTCCACAGCGTCGGGCCGCTGACGGTCACCGTCGCCCGGATGGCCCACCCGGTCCCGACGTTCGGGATGCGGGTCGAGCACCGTGGCCGGACGCTGGTCTACTCCGGCGACACCGGTCCGACCGACGCCCTGGTCGAGCTGGCCCGCGACGCCGACCTGGCGCTGTTCGAGTCCTCCTTCGAGGAGGGGCGGGACGACAAGGCGCCGCGCGACCTGCACCTGACGGCTCGCGAGGCGGGTCAGCACGCGGAGCGGGCGGGTGTGCGCCACCTGGTCCTCACCCACCTGCCGCCGTGGAACCACCCGCCGACCTCCCTGGCGGCCGCCCGGTCGGTGTTCAACGGGCCGCTGGACCTGGCCAGCCCGGGCTCGGCGTACGAACTGTGAGTGCTCGCCTCTAGGGTCGTCGGCATGGCTCGCATCGACGGACGAACCCCTGACCAGCTGCGCGACGTGCGCATCACCCGCAACTGGCTCGACCACGCCGAGGGCTCGGTGCTCGTCGAGTTCGGCAGGACCCGGGTGCTGTGCGCCGCGTCGGTGACGCAGGGTGTGCCGCGCTGGCGCAAGGGCAGCGGACTCGGTTGGGTGACCGCCGAGTACGCCATGCTTCCGCGCTCCACCAACACCCGCTCGGACCGCGAGTCGGTCAAGGGCCGGATCGGCGGACGCACCCACGAGATCTCCCGGCTCGTCGGCCGGTCGCTGCGAGGCGTCATCGACTACAAGGCGCTCGGCGAGAACACCGTCGTGCTCGACTGCGACGTCCTGCAGGCCGACGGCGGGACTCGCACGGCTGCCATCACCGGGGCGTACGTCGCGCTGGCCGACGCCGTGACCTGGCTGCGCGACAAGGGTGCCCTGGTGTCCGAGCCGCTGACCGGCTCGGTGGCCGCCGTCTCGGTCGGCATCGTCGGCGGCGTGCCGCTGCTCGACCTCTGCTACGAGGAGGACGTGACCGCCGACACCGACATGAACGTCGTGATGACCGGCGACGGCGGCTTCGTCGAGGTCCAGGGCACTGCGGAAGCAGCACCGTTCGACCGGTTGCTGCTCGACCAGCTCCTCGACCTCGCCACCGCGGGCTGCTCCACGCTGACCTCGATGCAGCAGAAGGCCCTGTCGGAGTGACGGCCCGGCTGGTTCTCGCCACCCGCAACGTCAAGAAGCTGCGCGAGCTCGAGGACATCCTCGCCGCTGCCGGGCTCGAGGTGACGGCCGAGTCGTTGCCGGACTCGGCCCCGGACGTGGTCGAGGACGGCCTCACCTTCGCCCAGAACGCGATGAAGAAGGCCCGGTCGGCCGCCGAGTCCACCGGGCTGCCCTCGGTGGCCGACGACTCGGGCCTGTGCGTGGACGCGCTCAACGAGATGCCCGGAGTGCTGTCCGCGCGGTGGGCCGGGTCCGCAAAGGATGACGACGCCAACGTCGCCCTCGTCCTCGACCAGCTCACCGACGTGCCGGACAGCCACCTCGGCGCGCACTTCGCCTGCGCCATGGCGGTGGCGCTGCCTGGCGGTGAGGGCCGCGTCGTCGAGGGGCGGGTGGACGGCTCCCTGGTCCGCGTGCCGCGGGGCGACGGCGGCTTCGGCTACGACCCGATCTTCGTCCCGGACGGCCACGACCTCACCACGGCGGAGATGACCGCCGACGCGAAGCACGCGATCTCGCACCGCGGGCAGGCCCTGCGCGCACTCGTGCCGGTGCTGCGCGAGCTGCTCGGGTGACCGCGGCGGCCCCGGGTCGGGCTGGCCGGCCGCCGACGAGCTGGGCGGCTGGGCCGGCCACCTCGTCGAGGTCCGCCTTTCCTGACCGGCCGGTCCGGCCGGCGCTGGGTGCGGGAGGGGGGAGTCGAACCCCCACGCCCGAAGGCACCGGCTCCTAAGGCCGGCGCGTCTGCCGTTCCGCCACTCCCGCGACGGCCGCGATTCTAGGCCGCTGACGTCGTCGGCGCGTCCGCGCCGCAGGCTCCGGCGGGTCAGTCGAGGCCGAGGTCCCGGCGCAGCCTGGCGACGTGGCCGGTGGCCTTGACGTTGTACATCGCCTTCTCGACCACCCCCTGCTCGTCCAGGACGAACGTCGAGCGGATCACGCCGGTGACCGTCTTGCCGTAGAGCGTCTTCTCGCCGTACGCGCCGTAGGCCTCCAGCACCTGACGGGACGGGTCGCAGAGCAACGGGAAGGGGAGCTGTTCCGCGTCCGCGAACGCCTTCTGCCTCGCCTGGCTGTCCGGTGAGACGCCGAGCACCTCGTGGCCCGCCGCCCGCAGCGAGGCGATGTTGTCGCGGAAGTCGCAGGCCTGCTTGGTACACCCAGGAGAGGAGGCCTCGGGATAGAAGTACAGGACGACCTTGCGCCCGCGCAGCCTGCTCAGCGAGACGTCGGTGCCGTCGGAGTCGGGCAGGGTGAACTCCGGTGCGGCGTCACCGGGGGAGAGCGCAGTCATGGGCGCAGACGGTAGCCACCTGGCGGGCGGTTTCGGCATGCGGGAGGGTGGCAGGGCAGGATCATGGGCAGGGAACCACACGAGGAGGTCCGACGTGACGAACGCCAGCACCGTCCCCGGTGGGCTGGAGGCCCGCGAGCCGGCGACACCGCCTGCCCGTACCCCGGCTGAGCTCGAGGCCGAGATCGAGGCGACCCGGGCCAGGCTCGCAGGCACTGTCGATGCCATCGCCGACCGGGTCAAGCCGGCCAACGTGGCCCGGCGCGGGGTCGAGTCGGCCAAGGCCCAGGTCGTCGATGAAGGCGGGAACCTGCGGGTGTCGCGCGTCGCAGTGGCGGCGGTCGTCGTGGCCGGCGCCGTCGGGCTGCTGCTCTGGCGGCGCTCCCGCTAGTGCCAGTGGTACGCCGGGAGCAGGCAGGACCCGGCCAGGAGTCGGTCTGGGACTACCCGAGGCCGCCCCGGGTCGAGCCCACCGACGAGCTGGTCCGGGTCGCCCTCGGCGGCGTGGTGGTGGTCGAGACCCGGCGGGCGCTGCGCGTGCTGGAGACCAGCCATCCGCCCGGCTACTACCTGCCGGTGGACGATTTCGCGCCCGGCGCCCTCGTTCCGTCCCCCGGCGGGGAGAGCTGGTGCGAGTTCAAGGGCGTCGCCGGCTACCTGGACGTCGTCGGCGGGTCGAGCACGGCGCGGCGCGCCGCCTGGACCTATCCCCGCCCCGCGCCGGGCTACGAGGTCCTCCGCGACCACGTGGCGCTGTACCCCGGGGCGATGGACCAGGTGACCGTCGACGGCGAGGCTGTCCGCGCCCAGGAGGGCGGCTTCTACGGCGGGTGGATCACCGGCCGCGTGGTCGGACCGTTCAAGGGCGCGCCGGGTACTCGGGGCTGGTGAGGGTCGTCGTGCCCCATAATCTCGGGGTGAGCCCTCGACCTCAGCCCGTCCCCGACGTCCCGGCGCCGTCCGGTGCGGCCGGGGCCGGCAGCCCGCTGCCCGTGCGGATGCTGCACGACCGGGTCCTCGTCGACCTCGACGGGGAGCCGGGCGAGCGCCGGTCCAGCGGGGGCATCGTGATCCCGGCCACCGCCCAGATGGGCAAGCGGCTGGTCTGGGCGCAGGTCGTCGCCGTCGGGGCCAACGTGCGTACCGTCGAGGTCGGCGACCGCGTCCTGTTCGACCCCGAGGAGCGCGCGGAGGTCGAGGTGCGCGGCCACGACTACGTCCTGCTCCGCGAGCGCGAGCTGCACGCCGTGGCCGCCGAGCGGCTGCAGGGCGACGTCGCGTCGGGAGACCAGACGGGGCTGTACCTCTGAGCACGGGATCCGCCAGACCCGCTCGCCTCACGCTGCTCCGCGGCCCGGGGCGGCTGCTCGCCGTCGCCGTCGTGGCCGCCGGTCTGGCGCTGGCCACCGTGGCGCCCGGGGAGCTTCGCGCCCAGGCCACCCGGCAGGTTTCCGACGCGCACCACCCGCGGCCGAACGTCGTCCTCGTCGTCACCGACGACCAGCGGGCCGACACCCTGGGCTCCATGACCGAGGTCAACGACCTGCTGACGGCCAAGGGCGTCCGCTTCACCAACGGGATGGTCCCGACGAACCTCTGCTGCCCGTCGCGCTCCACGATCCTGACCGGCCTGTACGCCCACCACACGCGGGTCTTCGGCAACGGCGACATCGGCGGCTCGCGCTACGGCGGCTGGGCCCAGTTCCACCGCCGTGGCATGGAGTACCGCACCCTGGCCACCGCGCTGTCCGGCCGCGGCTACCGCACCGGCTTCTTCGGCAAGTACCTCAACGACTTCTCCAAGCTGTCGCCGGACGGCTACACCCCGCCGGGGTGGGACACCTTCACGGCGTTCAAGTACTCCCGGGGCGCGTACTTCGGCTACCGGCTGACCGACGGCAGCTATCACGGCAACGAGGAGCGCGACTACTCGACCGATGTGCTGGCCCGGCGCACCCGGGCGTTCGTCCGCGCAACGCCCGACGACCAGCCGGTGTTCGTCATGTTCGCCCCGTACGGGCCGCACAGCCCGTACGTCCCGGCGCCCCGGGACGCCGACGTGGTGGGCACACTGCCGACCGAGGTCCTGCCGCAGGCCCTCCGTGCCCCCGCCGCGCCCGTCGACCTCGCCACCCTGCCGCGATGGAAGCGCAAGCGCCAGGCACCGGTGGACGTGCAGGACACGGTCCGCAGCGGGCAGACGGTGACCTTGCGCGCGGTCGACGAGGCGGTGGGGTCGCTGGTCCGCACGATGCGCCGCGAGAACCGGGCCCGGGACACGCTGTTCATCTTCATGTCCGACAACGGCTATCTCTGGGGCGAGCACGGCATGGTCGGCAAGGACAATCCCTACGACGGCGGCATCCGGATCCCGATCGTCGTCCGCTGGGACGGGCACGCGCCCCGCGGAGTCGTCGACGACCGGCTGGCCCTCAACGTCGACATCGCCCGCACGATCGCCGACGCCACGGGCGCGTCGATGCAGACCGACGGTCTCGACCTGCTGGGCGGCTCGACCCGGCAGGGGTTCCCGCTGGAGGCGATGGCGGGCTACCGGCACCGGCCGGCGTACTGCGGATGGCGGACCGAGCGGTGGATGTACGTGCGATACGCCACCGGCCGCAGCGAGCTCTACGACTACCGGACCGACCCCGACGAGCAGCACGACCTGGCCGGCGACCCGTCCGTGGCTGACGTGCAGGCTCGGTTGCGGGCGCTCGCGACGACGCACTGCAGCCCGCCGCCCCCCGGCTTCGACTGGTAGACCGACGTCCCGGCCGGTGGCCATGACGGCCCTCCACCGACGTCACGGTCGGGCAAAGGTCGGCGTGGTCGAACCGACGGCCCGCCCTCGGCGTCGTAGTCTCCGACGCGGTCGCGAGCCGGGTCTGGTCCCGCCGGGCCGCCGACCACACGAGGGGAACTGCCGCCGATGCCGCGTCGCCACGCCGGGACCTCCCTGCTGCGCTCCGGCGGACTGGGAACGCTCCTCGCCGCCATGGTGCTCGCCCTGGCCGGCGGTGCGGCCGCAGCCGCTCCCCCTCGGCCGGCCACGACGCCACCCCTGCCCCCGACGACCGTCGGCAACGCCCATCGGCCCAACGTCGTGCTGATCCTCACCGACGACCAGCGGGTCGGGACCTACGGCCGGATGCCCAACGTCAACCGGCTGCTGCGCCAACGTGGCACGACCTACACGAGGGCGATGGTGCCGACGTCGCTGTGCTGCCCGTCGCGGGCGACCATCCTCACCGGCCGGTACGCCCACACCAGCCGGTTGTTCGGCAACGGCGACGTCGGGGGCCCCCGCTACGGCGGGTGGCGCCGGTTCCACCGGCTCGGTCTGGAGAACCGCACGCTGGGTCCGGTCCTGCAGGCGGCCGGCTACCGCACCGCCCTGGTCGGCAAGTACCTCAACTTCTTCGGCAAGTACTCGCCCACGGGCTACACCCCGCCCGGCTGGGACACCTTCGCGACGTTCCTGTCCAGCCACGGGTCGTACTACTCCTACCGCCTCAGCGACGGCACCCGGTACGGCACGGGGCCGCAGGACTACTCGACCGACGTCCTGGCCGCACGGGCGACCCACTTCATCTCCACCACCCCGGTCGACCAGCCGCTGTTCCTGTTCTTCGCGCCGTTCGGACCGCACGCGCCGTACACGCCTGCGCCGCGCCACCTCGGCGCCCTGGACGGACAGCTCGGGCAGTACACGGCTCCGACCCTGCACCAGCCACTGCGCACGATGCCGCGGTGGATGCGCGAGCGGCGACACTTCACCCAGGGTGAGGTGGACCTGACGAGGCAACGCCAGCTCGAGGCCCTGCTGTCGGTGGACGACGCGGTCGGCTCGATCGCGCAGGCACTGGCCGCCACTGGACGCGACCGGGACACGCTGTTCGTGTTCATGTCGGACAACGGCTACTTCTGGGGCGAGCACAGGATCATCGGCAAGGACTCGCCGTACCGGGACTCGACCGCGATCCCCATGGTGCTGCGGTGGGACGGGCACACGCCACCCGGGACGACGAGCCGCCGGATCGTGCTCAACGTCGACATCGCGCGCACCATCGCGCGTGCGGCGGGCGTGACGATGCGGACCGACGGTTCGGACATCCTCGGCAAGCGCACGCGCAAGGGGTTCGTGCTCGAGGCCATGGACGGCTACAACGACCGGCCGGCGTACTGCGGGTGGCGTACCCGGCACCGGATGTACGTGCAGTGGGACAGCGGCGAGGAAGAGCTGTTCGACTACCGCAGCGACCCGGCCGAGAAGAACAACCTGGCACACAAGAAGCCGTGGCAGGACGTCCGCAAGGCCATGCGCGCCCGGGCGTACGCGGCCTGCTCCCCGAAGCCGCCGCACTTCCGCTGGCGCCACTGACAGCTCCGCTGCTCGTTGGCAGCCGGTTGTCAGGTCGCTCCGCCCTGGCAGCCAGGTGGCACCGCGAGTCTCTCCCGTACCCGCCGATCGACGGCGCGGACGACGAGAGGGACACCGAGATGGACGACCAGCAGAGCACCACCCCCGAGGGACGCGGCAGTGCTGCCCTCGCCCGCTGGGGACGGCCCGGCGCGTTCGCCGCGGCCGGGCTCGTGGCGGGCGGGCTGCTCGCCGGGGCGCTGTCGGCGAACGCGGCCGACTCCGGCGACGCGTCGGCGGCTCCCGTCGCCAGCGGCTACTCGTCGGGCGGCCCTCCCGGCGGGCCACCTCCAGGCACGGGCAACACCGACCCGTCCCAGCCCCAGCGCAGCGACGAGCAGCTGCTCACCGGCACCACCGCCGACAAGGTCGAGGCAGCCGCGCTGGCGGAGTACCCGGGCGCGACCGTGGTCCGGATCGAGACGGACTCGGACGGCGTCTACGAGGCGCACCTGACCAAGGCCGACGGCACGCCGGTGACCGTGGAGGTCGACAAGAGCTTCACCGTCACCGGCACCGAGCAGATGGGCGGCCACGGGGGGCCACCCGGCGGCCCGGCCGGTCGGGGCGCCGGGACCGCTGTGTCGGGCAACGCCGCCTGAGGGGCCCCCCGACCGCGAGCCCCACGGCTCGGTTTCGTGGCGCCTGCGCCCTGCTGGTAATCTCGTCCCCGCTCACGCGCCGCTAGCTCAACTGGCAGAGCAGCGGACTCTTAATCCGCGGGTTCGGGGTTCGAGTCCCTGGCGGCGCACGCGCGTGACCGGCGCCCCCGCCCTCCGGCGGGGGCGCCGTGTGGTCTCCCGGCGAGACAGGGCTGGACGGCAGGCGTACGGTGGAGAGCGACTGCCCCGGACCCCGGTGGTGACGAACCCCGGCCCGAGGCAGGAAGCATGAATGTCAACCGTGTACCCCGTCAGCCGCGTGGACCCTCCCCGAGCGGAGCCCACCCCCTGGTCCACCTCACCTGCGGGCCCGACCGGGCCACCGCGTGGGTCGAGGGTGAGGTCGACCTGGCCAACGAGAACCAGCTGCGCCGCCAGATGGCCGACGCGGTCGCGGCGGTCGCCCACGACCCGCATCCCGCGGACCAGGCGCGGGAGATGGTCCTGGACCTCAGCGGGCTGAGCTTCTGCAGCCTGGGGGGTCTGGTCGTGCTGGACGACACCATCGACGCGGGCCGTGCGGTGGGGCTCTCGGTGACGGTGACCGGCGCCTCCGCGACCGTCGAGCGGGTCTGGGCGATCCTGGGGCGGGCGATGCCGGTCGCCTCACGCCCGGTGATGAGGGCGTGACGCAGCCGGATTGACTCGGATTGACTATCGCCTCCACCACCCAACGGCGTAGATCCTGACGTTTTCCGAGGATTGTCAGGGTGGGGGGCCAGTGGCGGCGAAGCACCGGCGGCCGGGCTCGTGGGCCCGGTCTCGGCGGCGGTCCGGCGCGCTCGCGGCTCTGGCTGCCGCGGGGCTCCTGGGGTCGGTGGTGTCAGCAACGGCGGTCTCCGCGACCGACTCGATCGTCGTCGCGGCGGCGGACGCCTACGTCTCGGCGGGCAGCAAGAGCACCAACTTCGGCTCCGCGTCGACCTTGAAGGTCGACGCGAGTCCGGTGATCCGCTCCTATCTGCGCTTCGACGTCGCCCTCCCCGCGGGTGCCAGCATCACCGCCGCAACGCTCCGGCTCCACACCACCTCGACCTCCACCGCCGCGGGCGTGCGGGTTCGTCCGGTGGGTGCCGCGTGGTCGGAGAAGAGCATCACCTACACCAACTCCCCGGCCCCCGGCTCGGTGATCGCGTCGTCCGGCAAGTGGTCGGGCACCGGCTACAAGTCCATCCCGCTCCCGCTCGCCGGCGTGCGGGCGGGGAGCAACTCGTTCGTGCTCGAAACGACCAGTACGTCCGGGCTGGCGTTCAAGTCCCGGGAGACGACGAAGAAGCCCCAGCTCGTGGTGAGCTACACCACCGGCACGGGCGACCTCACGCCACCGGAGACGAGCATCCTCTCGGGCCCGGCGGACCTGACGAGCGACCGGACGGCCGACTTCACCTTCGCCTCGGACGAGGTCGGCAGCACATTCGAGTGCCGCCTGGACGCCGCCGCGTTCGCCGGCTGCACGTCGCCCACCTCGCTGACCGGACTGACGGTCGGGCAGCACACCTTCGAGGTGCGCGCCATCGACCCGTCCGGCAACGTCGACGCCTCGCCGGCAGCCCGGTCGTGGGTGGTGGACGAGGGCGCGTCGTCGCTGCCGGCCTGCGGGGCCATGGCGGGCGGCGACCCGGGGCACCTCTCGAAGGTCGTGTGGATCTGGTTCGAGAACAAGGGGTTCGAGAACCTCACGCCGCAGGCTGCGCCGTACTTCCACCGTCTCAAGGGCGAGTGCGGCTACGCCGCCAACTACACCTCTGTCACGACCTGCAGCAGCCTCCCGGAGTACATCGCGTCGACGAGCGGGGACCCGCAGGGCTTCTGCGAGAACGTCCCGCCCAGCAGCCATCCCCTCGACGTCGACAACGTGTTCCGCCAGATCAGCGTCGCGGGGAGGACGTTCACGTCCTACCAGGAGGGCATGCCGACCAACTGCGCGCGGGTCACGGCCGGGCTCTACGCCGTCAAGCACAATCCCGCCGCCTACTACACGGGCAGCTCGGACGCCGGGCTGTGCGAGAGCAACGACGTCCCGCTGCCTCCGGATCCCGTCTTCACGTCGGACTTCACGATCATCGAGCCCGACCTGTGCCACTCGATGCACGACTGCCCGGTCAGCACGGGTGACTCGTGGCTGCGCGGGGTCCTACCAGCGGTACTGGCCTCGGACGACTACGTCGCCGGGAACACCGCCGTCTTCATCACCTTCGACGAGGGAGGCGGTGCCGGAGGCGAGGTGCTCTTCACGCTGGTTCTGTCGCCGTACACCCCGGCGGGCACGGTGAGCACCACCGCGTTCACGCACTACTCGCTGCTGGCCACCCTTCAGAAGACGCTGGGCCTGCCCTGCCTGCTCAACTCCTGCTCGGCCGCCGACATGGGTCCGGACTTCTTCCTGCGGTGACCCGTGCGGGCCGTCAGCCCGCCTGGCAGCCGGGGCACCAGAACAGGTTCCGCGCCCCCATCACCTCATGCGCGACCGGCGTCCCGCAGACCCGGCACGGAAGCCCGGCGCGGCGGTAGACGTAGTGCGCGTCCTCCCGGCGAGCCCGCCCCGAGGCCCGGTCCCGGTCGGCCGGACGGGTGGTGACGATCCGCCCGGCGCGGACCCCGGCCCGCATGAGGCCGACCAGGTCGGACCAGAGCGCGTCCCACTCCTCGCGGGTGACCAGCCGACCGGACCGGTGCGGGTCGATGCCGGCGCGGAACAGCACCTCGGCACGGTAGACGTTGCCGACTCCCGCTGTGACCGCCTGGTCCATGAGCAGCAGTCCGACCGGGGAGCGGGACCGGGCGACCCGTGCGAAGGCCAGCTCGGCCGCCGGCCGGGCGGCCAGCGGGTCGGGCCCGAGCCGGGCGACGACAGCCGCCCGGTCGCCGTCGGTGTGCACCTCGCAGGCGGTCGGCCCACGCAGGTCGGCGTACGAGCCGCCGCCCTCCAGGCGCAGCCGCAGCGCTCCCTTCGGTGCGGGCGCCGGGCTCGGTCCGAACACCCAGCTGCCGTAGAGACCGAGATGGACGTGCAGCAGCAGGTCGCCGGAGAACCCCAGCCACAGGTGCTTGCCGTAGGGGTCGGCGTCCAGGAGGGTCCGGCCGTCGAGCAGGGCGGCGCCGTCCGTGAACCGTCCCTGCGGGCTGGTCGCCCGGAGCCGGTGGCCGCGGAACCGGGCCTCGTGCTCGCGGGCCTGGCGGCGGACGGTATGACCCTCGGGCACCCGCCAAGCCTGTCAGACCGGGTGGCGCCGCTCGGGCGGGCCGGCCGGGGTCCGGGCTACTCCCACCAGCGCTGGGCGGGCTCGCCCTCGACGTCGAAGATCTCCCGCGAGGTCGGCCCCTCCGTCGCCGTCAGGTCGCAGAGCAGCGCCAACGGCACGTGCTCGTGCAGCAGCGTCATCACCAGTGCGTCGTCGGCCGCAGCACCTGTCGTCATCGTGTCCATCCTGTCGAGCCCCCTCGTCCCCCGGTACGGCGCCGGGGCACCGCCACCACGGCCTCCGCCGGGCGGAGGAGTGCCATGGTCATTTCGGACTACATCTCCGGTATCGACGCGGGGGACACCTCGTCTTGAGAACGATCACCCAAAAGGACGGCAAAGTGACGGACGCCCGGCCCCCCGTCAGGGGGACCGGGCGTCCGGTGAAGGGTGGGGTCAGACGGGGCGGACCGCGTCGGCCTGCGGGCCGCGCTGGCCCTGCACGACCTCGAACTCCACCCGCTGGTTCTCGTCCAGCGAACGGTAGCCGTCCGCCTGGATCGCCGAGAAGTGCACGAAGACGTCGGGGCCGCCGCCGTCCTGCGCGATGAAGCCGAAGCCCTTCTCAGCGTTGAACCACTTCACTGTTCCCTGAGCCACTGTCTCTCCTTCGAGGGAAACGGGATTTCGGGGGCCGCACCGCGCGGCGCCCGGGTCGTCAGATCACGGTTCCCTCGGGCCGGTCCACGACGGGGGCGGGGGCCGGGTACGAGAAACGCCCGAGCTCAGGATCAGCGCGGGCGTCGAGACGTTCGAGGCACTGCAACTTCCAACCGGGAACAACGCTAGGACATCCCGCGCGTGATGTCCACGCGGGGCGGCCTTCGGCGCGGGCCGCGCGACCCCGGCCCCTCACCAGGCGCGCAGCCCCCAGCTGAGCTGGTGCTCCGCCCCCGGAGCGAGGACCACCAGGTCCTCGCCGGAGCGGAACGACCCCGGCGGGCAGGACATCGGCTCCACCGCCAGTGCGGTACGACGGCGGCCGGCGGCCAGCGTGTCGCCGGTGAACGCCTGCAGCCACCGCGTGGTCGGACCGCCCCGCAGCTCGACCCCGGACCCGTCGGGGTCCTCGACGCGGACCCGGACCCAGCCGTCCTCGCCGGCCACCAGGTCGACGTAGGCCGTGTCCAGCACCCGGTCGCCGACCGTCGCCCCGGCCCGGAAGTCGTACGGCGTACCGGCGACGTCCTCGCGGCCGACCGGGTTGCCCCGCTCGTCGACGAGCAGGCGGGTCCGGGCCGGCAACGTGAGCGTCACGTCGTCCACCCGGCCGGCCGTGGTGACCAGGTACGGGTGCTGGCCCACGCCGTACGGCGCGCGGTCGGGGCCGTCGTTGCGGGCCCGCAGCTCGACCGACAAGCCGTCGCCGTCGAGTCGGTAGGTGGCCGACACCCGCAGCAGGAACGGGTACCCCGGGGTCGGCCACACCGTCGTCGACAGCGTCACCGAGGAGGCCTGCTGGTCGGCGACCTCCCACCCGAGCCACCGCACCAGGCCGTGGATGGCGTTGTGCTTGGCCACCTCGGTCAGCGGCAGCTGGCGGTCGGCGCCGTCCCAGGTGTAGGCGCCGTCGGCCACCCGGTTCGGCCACGGCACCAGGACCTGGCCGCGGCTGCCGTCCGGGAGGTCGGCGACGTCCCAGCCCTGGACGACCGGGCGGTCGCCCACGTCGTAGCGGCGCAGCGTCGCGCCCACCTCGGTCACGACCGCGACCTGGTCGCCGTGCCGGATCTCGTGCTGCGCCCCGGTCGGGGGCAGCGGGATGTCAGGGGGCATGGCGCGACCGTACTCAGGGCCCGGTCAGCCGACGGCGGCCACCTCGCGCTCCGGGTCACGGAAGGTGACGACGCCGGGCACGAGCAGCACGGCGTACGTGGTGAGCAGCAGCACGACGGCGGCGAACACACCGACGGTCGTCACCCCGATCGCGGTCGCCACGACGGGAGCCACCACCAGACCGACCGGGTCGAGGGCGAAGGTCGCCATCTGCTCCACGGAGAACACCCGGCCCTGGATGGCGGTCGGGTAGGACCGCTGCAGCGACGAGAACCACAGCACGGCGAAGATCGAGATCCCGGCCCAGGCCACGACCGTCACGGCGGCGTAGAGCAGGAGCGGCACGTCGACGGCGAGGCAGAGCATGACCGCCGCCATCGGCGCGACGGCGTTCATCGCCACCAGCCCCTCTCGCCGGGGGCGGAGCCGGAGCGCGACGAGCGAGCCGATGATCATCCCGGCCGGCACGCACGCCGCCAGCACTCCGTAGGCGCCGGACCCGTACCGATGCGCCGCCACCAGTGGAGTGAGGACCCGCATGGGCGCGAAGGCGAGCATGACCTGCACGGTCCCTTGCAGCATCACCACGGCGACCCACGGCTTGCGCCACACGACCGCGAGGCCCTCGCGCGCCTCATGCAGCCCTTCGAGCAGCCCGCCGGGCGCCTGCTCGGCGGCCGAGGGCAGCGCGATCAGCAGCAGCGTCGCGAGGCTGATCGCGTACGTCGTCGCGTCGACCAGCAGGGCGGGACGGGAGCCCACGGTGGCCACCAGCAGGCCGCCCAGGCCGGTGCCCAGGAGCAGGCCGACCCGGTTGGTGGCCTGCACGACGGCGTTCACCTCGCGCAACCGCTCGGGCGGGATGATCTGGGGGAGCGCGGCCCGGTACGCGGGCTGGAACAGCGCGACGCCGCAGCCCTCGAGCACCGCGAACGCCGCCAGCAGCCCGACCGGGGTCGACGCGGGGGACAGGGCGTACCCGAGCACGGCGACCAGGCGGAGGACGTCGGAGACCGCCATCACGGCCGTCCGGGAGTAGCGGTCTGCCACCACCCCGCCGGCGAGCAGGGTCAGGGCCATCGCTGCGGAGTCAGCCGCGAGGACGATGCCCAGCGCTCCCGCACCGTGGGTCCGGACGAGCAGCGTCGCCAGCGCCACGACGGTCAGGCCGTGCCCGACCGTGTTCACCGCCTGGCCGGCCCACAGCAGCGCGAACCGACGGTCCCTCATCAGCTCGCGCACGCCGGTCATGATGGCGCGCCGGCGCCCTCCCGCGCGCCCGGATTCCCGGCGGGAAAGGGTGGGCCGACCGGTGGTGCAACCTTTTCCCGCCGGGACGGGTCGGGTGGTCGGACGAGGAGGTAGTGACGTGACGAGCACGGGGACCCGGTGAGGCGCGAGCGCCCGGACGACGGGCTGCGCGAGCTGTACGAGGGCTGCCACGCGCGGCTGGTCGGCCAGCTCTTCGCGGTCACCGGTGACTACGGGGCCGCCCAGGACGCCGTCCAGGAGGCGTTCATCCGCGCGATCAACGCGCCCGGGCGGCTGGCCGGCGTCGACAACCCCGAGGCCTGGCTGCGCACCGTCGCGCTGAACGCCGCCCGCAGCCGATGGCGGCGGCTGCGGCGCGGCGACGTGCTGCTGGGCATCGGCCGGCCGGCCCGCTCCGACGCGTTCCACCAGCCGGAGCTCACGCCGGACCGGGTGGCCCTCGTGGCGGCCCTCCGGCAGCTCTCGGCCGGCCAGCGCGAGGCGCTGGCCCTGCACTACATCGCCGACCTGCCCGTCGCCGAGGTCGCTGCCGCCCTGAACGTCCCGGAGGGGACCGTGAAGGCCCGGCTGTCCCGCGGCCGCACCCGCCTGGCCGAGCTGCTCGACGACGATCCGGACGCGCAGCGCGACCCCCCATCCCGCCAGAGGACTCGATCGCAGACGGAGGTGACCGGCCGTGCGCGACCTTGACGAGTCCGTGCTCGACGACCGGCTGAAGGACCTGGCGCGTACCGCGGCCGGCGGTCCCGCCCTGCCCTACCAGCACGTGGTGGGCCGGGCCCGGGCCCGCCGCCGGGCGCACGCGGTCGCTGCCGCCGGTCTGGCCGCCACCGTGGTGCTCGTGGCCGGGGTGGCCCTGCGCCCGGGCACCGAGACGGCCGCACCGCTCCCGGCGGACTCGCCGACCGCGACCGTGACCGGCAGCCAGGTCCCGCCGGCCGTGGACGGCCAGGTCACCGACCTGGTCGAGCTCCCCAGCGGTCATCTCGCGCTGCTCTACGGGCAGTGCCCCTCCGGCCGCGAGCTCTGCCGGCCGCACGTGTACCTGTCCCAGGACGGGGGCACCTCGTGGGCGGACCGGATCGACCTGGACGGCGGTGCCGGCCGCACCCGGCTCGGCGTGCGCGGACCTGGGGAGTTCGACGTCTCGGCCGCGGGTGACGTGGCGGTGCTCGACGACGAGCCGGCCCGGGGCTCCGGTACGGCCGACAAGGTCGGCGGTGTCCTCGTCGACGACGGGAACGCCATGGGGTCCTACGACACCGACCGGCAGCGCGGACTCGCCCCCATCGACCGGGGATCGACGCCGGTGCCGCGCGACGACCTCCTCGAGCCCGTCCATGACATCGTGACTGCGCGCGGCGGCGAGGTCCGGGTCGTGGAGTACGACCAGGTGCACTCGCTGACCGCGGCCGACACAGTCACGCGTACCGCGGCTCGGGACGGGCTCCTCGTCGGGACGGCCACCGACGGGAAGACGCTGGTCAGCCGCAACCTGGGCGACCAGTGGATGGTGGTGCCCACCCTGCACGGAACTGCGCACCAGGGCGCGGTGCTGCGGCAGGGTCGCGAGGGTCTGGTCCAGCTCGGTTTCGGCGCCTGGGACGAAGCGGCGGCCGCCGACCCCCTGACCGAGCTGCAGGTCTCGGCGGGGGAGACCCTCGGCTGGACGACCCACCAGGTCACCACCCCCGGCGCCGGCTCGGCGACCCTGGTGACCGCGGTCCCGGTCGGCGACGGCACCTTCGCCGCCGTCGACGCCGACGGCATCCTCTACCGGTCCGACGACGGCGGCGTCTTCCGCCGCGACCCGGCGAGCCGGCGCGGCACCGTCAGCCGGCTCGGCGGGCACCTCGGGCAGGCCTGGGCGCTCACGTCGAACTCCCAGCTGTGGCTGCGCACGGCGGCGACGAACGGCGAGTGGCGACCCCTCACCCTGCCGGAGTGACGAGCGCCGGTGGCCGTGTCAGCCTGACAGCACCGGGCTCACGAGCGCCCAGGCCGGCCCGGCCGCCAGGCCGAGCAGCACGCTGGCGGCCGCCGCGACCACGGCGCTGGCCGTAGCCCACGGCCGGAGCTCGACGGCACCCGGTGAGCTGCGCCCGACCGGCGCGTCGCGGCTGAAGACCGGGGCCACCCAGCGCAGGTAGTAGAAGAGGCTCAGGACGGTGTTGGCGACGACGGCGACCGCCAGCCAGGGGCTCCCGCCGTCCCACGCCGCGGCGGTGACCGTCACCTTCCCGGCGAACACCGCGGTGGGGGGCGTGCCGACCAGGCCGAGCAGGGCCACCACCAGCGCCCCGGCCAGCCACGGACGGGAGCCAGCGAGCCCGCGGTAGCTCGCGAGGTCGCGACGACCCGGGAGCGCGGACGTGACGGCGAACGCCGCCAGGTTGGTGACCGTGTAGGCCGCCAGGTAGAGCAGCAGCGACGGCAGCGCCAGACCGGTCCGGCCGGCGACCGCGACGGGGACCAGGAGGTAGCCGACCTGGCTGACGGTGGACCAGCCGAGCAGCCGGCGCGGGTCGTCCTGGGCGAACGCCGCCAGGTTGCCGAGCGTCATGCTGACGACCGCCAGCACGCCGACCAGGGGCCGGGCGTCGACCGGGTCCGGGAGCGACTCGACCAGGCGGTAGACCGCGACCAGGGCACCGACCTTCGGCACCGAGGTGAGGAACGCCGCGGCGGCCCCGCCCGCTCCCTGGGCCGCGTCCGGCACCCAGAAGTGGCCGGGCACGGCACCGGCCTTGAACATCAGTCCGCCGAGCACGGCGGCGACGCCGACCAGTGACGCTCCCGTCGGGACGTCGCCGAGCTGCTCCGACAGCGCCGCGTAGGTCGTCCGGCCGGCCAGGCCGTAGAGCAGCGTGACGCCGAGCATCATCGTGATGCCGAGCAGGGCGCCCAGCAGGTAGGTCTTCATCGCCGCCTCGGCGGCAGCCGCGGTGCGGGACAGCCCGATGAGCCCGTACAGCGGGATGCTGGCGAGCAGGAAACCGACCACGAGCACCAGCAGGTCGCTCGCCCCCGCCAGCACGGTGGCCCCCGCGGTCCCGAGCAGCAGCAGCGAGTAGGTCTCGCTCTCCCGGGGGTCGCCGGCCAGCTCGTCGACCCCCAGCCCGATCACGAGCAGGCAGGCGAGCACCGCGACGAGGCGGGCGACGCCGGTGGCGGTGTCGACGGTGAAGGTCCCGTCCCACACCGAGCGGGGAGCGTCCCGCAGGGGGACGGCCGCGGCGACGGCCGCCGCGACCAGCGCGGCCGCCGCGACGGTTCGCGCCAACCACTGCCGGTCCCGCGGCAGGAACGACCCGGTCAGCAGCGCGGCGAGGGCGCCGGCCAGCAGGAAGATCTCCGGCAGCAGCGCCAGCGGGTCCTCGTTCATCCCCATCGTCAGCGCGCCACCGCGTCGACCACGCTGCGGGCGGCGGGCTCGATGACGCTGAGCAGCGGCCGGGGCACGACTCCGACGAGCAGCGACAGGAGCAGGAGGGAGCCGATCGCGGTCGTCTCGGTGCGGCCGAGGTCGGTGAAGCCCACGGCGGCTCCTCGGGTGGGGCCGGTGAGCAGCTGCTGGATCGCGCGGAGGAACAGGGCCGCCGTCACCAGGATGCCCAGCAGGGCAGGCGCTGCCCAGGCGGTGACGGCAACGCTGCCGGTGAACACCTGGAACTCGGCGATGAAGCCGGAGAAGGCCGGCAACCCGAGCGATGCGAAGGCGCCGACCGCGAACAGGCCGGCGAACCGTGGCGCGGGTCCGGCCAGGCCGCCGTAGCTGCCCATCTCGTAGCTGCCGGCCCGTCGGTGCAGGACACCGGCCAGCAGGAAGAGCGCGGCGGTGATGAGCCCGTGGCTCACCATCTGCGTCACGGCGCCGGTGACGGCGACCTCCCGCGCCTGGGCGTCGCTACGGCTGACCAGCCCGGCGGCGCCGACCGCGAGCACGACGTAGCCCATGTGGTTGACCGAGGTGTACGCAACCATCCGCTTGAGGTCGGTCTGCGCCAGCGCGACGAGCGCACCGTAGATGACCGAGACGAGGCCCACCGCCAGGACCACCCAGGCCCAGGCCCGCCAGGCGGACGGCAGCATCGGCATCGCGATGCGCACGAACCCGTAGGTGCCCATCTTCAGCAGGACACCGGCCAGCACCGCGGACCCGACAGCGGGCGCGTCGGTGTGCGCCGGCGGCAGCCAGGTGTGGAACGGCACGGTCGGTGTCTTCACCGCCAGCCCGAGCAGGACTGCGGCCAGGACCAGCCCGCCCTGCACCCCGGCCGTCGCCGCCGGCGCCTCGGCTGCGAGCCGGACCATGTCGAAGGTGTGCGGCTCGGCAAGGACGTAGAGGCCGATGAAGCCCAGCAGCAGCGCCAGCGAGCCGAGGAACGTGTACAGGAAGAACTGGAGGGCCGACCGGGCCGCCCGCTCGCCGTGCCCCCAGCCCGCGATGACGAAGTACATCGCGACGATGGACAGGTCGAAGAAGACGAAGAACACGAGCAGGTCGGCGGCCACGAACAGGCCGAAGCAGGTGAACTGCAGGAACAGGAAGAGCGCGGCGAGCTGGCGGGGCCGCCGTCGCTCGTGCAGTGCGTAGACCGCGCACGCGACGAACACGACGGCGGTGAGCGCCACGAGCGGCAACGACAGCCCGTCGACGCCGACGTGGTAGCTGCTGTCGACCCCGGGTATCCACGCGACCTTCTGCTCGAACGCCAGCGCCCCGTCTGCCGGCGTCTCGTACGCGAGCCAGACGGCGACCACCGCCGCGAGGTCGACCAGCGTGACCGCCAGCCAGGACCAGTGGGCCACCCGGTCGGGGACCCGGGCGGCCGCGAGGACGGCCGCCGCGACCAACGGCAGGACGACGATCAGGGTCAGCACGCTCAGCTCACCACCAGGAGGAGTACGGCGCCGGCGGCCAGCACGGCCAGCGCCTGCAGGTAGTACTGGTGCAGCTGGCCGGTCTGCGGACGCCGGGCGAGCGAGCCGAGCCGGCGGAAGCCGGCGCCGAGGGCCGCGACGCCGGCATCGACGGCTCCGTCGGCCCGGCCGGCCAGCCGGCCCAGTGCGAGCCCTCCCCACGCCACCCGGATGACCGCGGCGTCCAGGACGTGGTCGTCGAACCGGGCCAGCGACTCGGCGAGCACCCGGACGGGCCGGACTGCTACCGCGTCGGTGAGCGATTCCAGCCGCAGCCAGTCGAGCGCCCATCGCGGCTCGGGCAGGCGCCAGCGGGCAACGGCCGCCAGCACCACGAGTGCCAGGACAGCCGAGACCGCAAGCTCGACCGGGCCGGCCGACGGCTCGGCCGGGACTCCGAGTCCGCGCTGCAGCGCGTCGCCCACCGGCGGCAGGGCGAGCACCCCGAGAACGGCGGCGCCGGCGGCGAGCACCACCAGCGGGGCCTGCTCCAGCCGGCCGATCCGCCGGGTGCCGTCGCCCGCCGTGTCCCAGTCCCGCTCGACCTCGCGACGCGCACCGTCGTCGACGCCACGCCAGACGACGAACAGCGCCTTGCCGGCGTAGGCCGCCGACAGCGCGGCACCAGCCAGCGCCACGACGTACAGCGCCGGCGACTGCTCGCGAGCCCCCGCGAGCACTGCGTCCTTGGTCGCCCACAGCGAGAGCGGCACGACCCCCGCCAGGGCGAGTGCTCCGACCCCGAACGCGACGCCGACCACCGGCCACCTCCGGGCGACCCCGCGCAGCCCGGCCAGCTGCTTGGTGCCCAGCGCCGACAGCCACGCACCGGCAGCAAGGAACAGCAGCGCCTTGGTCGCGGCGTGCGCGACCAGGTGGGCGGTGCCGCCCGCGACGGCCGAGGTGCCGGCGGCGAGGACCACGAAGCCGAGCTGGGCCGAGGTGGATGCTGCCAGCAGCTGCTTGAGGTCCCGCTGCGCGACCGCCACTGCGCCGAGCAGGACCGCGGTCGTCGCGCCGACCCAGGAGGCGGTGGTCGCCGCCCAGCCGGTGGCGGCGAGCAGCGGCGACACCCGCAGCAACAGGTAGCCGCCCATCGCCACCATGGCGGCCGAGTGCAGCAGGGCGCTCACCGGGCTGGGCCCTGCCATCGCCCGGGACAGCCAGAACGAGAACGGCAGCTGCGCGGCCTTGCCGAGCGCTGCCACCAGCACCCCGGCGGCCACCACGTCCCGCCAGCCGGGGCTGGCGGCCGGCAGCGCCGACAGCCCGAGCCCCGCACCGCCGGCGAGGGCCGCGCCGGCTGCCAGGTAGAGGCCCAGGTCGGCCGCGCGGGTGGTGAGGAACGCGGTGCCGCCGGCCGAGACGCGGTCGTCGTCGCGCCACCAGAAGCCGATCAGTGCGTACGACGTCGCACCCATCACCTCCCAGCCGAGCAGCAGCGTCGGCAGCGTGGTGGCCGTCACCGTCACCATCACGGCTGCGGTGAACAGCAGCATCAGGCCGTGGAACCGGGCCCGCGCGGTGGTGATGTCGCCCGCTGCGAACACCAGCACCAGCAGCGTCACCGCCCCGACCGTCGACGCCACCACCGCCGCCAGGGTGTCGACGGCCAGCCCGAACGGCGCACCGGCGACGAAGGCCACCTCCACCCCCGGTACGCCGGCCGCGGCAGCGGCGACACCGGCCAGCAGCAGCACCGTCGACGCGGTGGCGACCGACAGCCACGGGGCGAGCCGGTCGGCGCGGCGGCCGGCCGTGCACAGCAGGCTGCCCGCGACCGCGGGCAGCAGGACGAGGAGCCAGAGGACGGCGCTCATCCGGCGAGGTCCCCGGCCATGTCGGTCATGTCCGTGCCGCGGGACCGGTGCAGCAAGGTCGCCACCGCGAAGCCCATCGCCATCTCGACAGTCATGGCGGCGATCACGACGAGCAGCAGCACCTGCCCGGTCGGGTCCGGCGCCAGGAACCACCACATGGCGGCGGCCGCGAGGACGACCGCGTTGATCATCAGCTCCAGGCCCATCATGACCATGACAACGACCTGCTGCGACAGGGCGCCGTACACGCCGACCGCGAACAGCGCGGCAGCGACGACCAGGACGGCCTCGAGGGTCACCGCCCGACACCCCCCGGCTGCGGGTCGGCCGCCGGCCGGCGCAGGTCGTCGCCGAAGCGGTCGTAGCGCCCGCGTGGCGCGGCCAGTGCGATACCGGCCACCATCGTGGCGATCATGACCGGGCTGATCGCCATCATCACCAGCATCTTCGAGCCCATCAGGGCCTCGCCCAGGGCCGCCACGGCGTCCGGGGCGGGCGCGCCACGGCGGGTCGGCCAGTCCACCAGCAGCACCCCGCCGGCCAGGACGACGAACACCGCCGCCGCCGATGCCAGCGCGGTGCGGTTGCCGTGGACCATGCTCATCGGCATGAGCGCCGGGTTCATCCCCATGAACATCACCATGTAGACGGCCATCACGGCCATCTCCATCACCATCATCAGGACGGTCACCAGGCCGACGTAGTCCAGCCGCATGAGCAGCAGCGCGGCGCCGACCGCGACGAACGACACCGCCAGCGCATACGTCGCGCGCGCCATCGAGTCGACCACGAACACGTACGCGCCGGAGAGCACCGCCACGACGGCCAACCCCCAGAACACCAGGCCCGACAGCACCCTCCTCAGCCCCTTCCCACGGCGATCACGGCCACGACGAGCACCTGCAGAAGCGTGAGCGGCAGCAGGACGAGCCAACCCACCTCGGCGAAGCGGTCCGGTCGCAGCGCGGGCACCCGACGGCGCAGGACCACCAGGACGGCCAGCAGCAGCGCGGTCTTGACGAGAACCCAGGCCCACCCGGGCAGCACCGGGCCGGCCCCGCCACCGAGGAACAGCGGCACCGCGAACGCCGAGCCGGCCACCAGCAAGGCGTAGCGGCCCGCCTGGACGAGGAGCCGGTCCACCCCGGACAGCTCGGTCAGCACACCTCCGGCAAGGTCGGTGCCGGCCGGCGCCGCGAAGGGGCCCCACACCGAGAAGGCCACGACGCCGAGGCAGAACACGAGGAAGGCCACCGGCATCTGCGCGACGTACCACCAGCCGTCCTGCGCCGCGGCGACCTCGCCGACGCGCAGGCTCCCGGCAGCCACCGCCGGGGCGGTGAGCGCGAACATCAGCGGCAGCTCGTAGGCCAGGCCCAGCGCCAGGAACCGGTAGCCGCCCACCAGGGCGTGCGCCGAGTTCGGCCCCCATCCGAGCAGCCACACCGCGGCCCACACCAACACGTCCATGGCGTTGAACCAGACGATGCCCACAGGGAGGTCGGCAAGGGTGAACCGGCCGAGAGGGACGACGACGACCATCAGCAGCGCGGCCACGAGCAGGCCGCCCCCTGCGAACCGCCACAGCACCGAGTCGGCGGCGACCGTGACCCGTCGGCGTTGCCGGAGCAACCGGGCGGTCTCGCCGAACGGGGCGGACAGCCCAGATAGCGCGGGCCGGCCGGTGCTGTGTGCCGCCAGCGCACCGTCGAGCATCGACGCGCCCACCGCGAGCGACGCGACCAGGAGCAGCGCAGCCGGCGCCCAGGCGGCGCCGACCTCGACCACGACGGCGTCAGACATCGGACGCCGCCTTCGACAGGTCGAGCCCCTGGGCGGCCACGACGAGCCGGACGGAGGCGAGGTCGAGACCGGCGACGAGGCCGGGCAGACGTTGCAGCGGATCGCCGGCGGGCTCGGCGGGGAGCGACCCGTCGAGCATGCCGAGGAGCCGGTCCCTGACGTCGGCAGGCAGTGACCAGCGCAACGTGCGCGAGCGTCGGACCCGCTGGTGCAGCCGGGCGGCATCGCTGTCGGCGCGCTCCGCGACCTCCCCGTCGAGCAGCCGGTCGCGCAGTCGTCGGGCGGCCGTCGCGGCGTCGCCCCAGCCGGCGAGCTCGAGCAGCTGTCCGGCCGCGTCGTACCGCCGCGCGCGAGCGACTGCGGCGTCCGGGCCGGGAAGGTCGGGCGGCCCCGCTGCCGCCGGCAGCACCTCGACGGCCGCCTCGGCCACCATGTCGCCGTGCAGCCGGCAGCGCAGCACCAGACCGCCGGGCCAGCAGGGGAGCACCGGGCCGAGCGGAACGCTCAGGACGTCCATCTCCAGGCCGTCCCGGTCGTCGCCGCCCTCGGCCAGCGGGATGCCCCCCGGCGCCATGTCCTCGTGCATGCCGTGCCCGCCGGAGTCGTGCCCGCCGTGCTGTCCGTGCTGCCCGTGCTGTCCGTGCTGCTCGGACGGCGCATGGTCTGCCGGGCTGTCGGTCGCACCGGTGGTCCGCAGCACCACGGCCGCTCGGGCCAGCGCGGCCTCGGCGGCGCCCAGTCCGGCGCCCTCCACGTCCACGCGGGCCCGTGGGCCCGGCAGCTGCTGCCACACCCGCTCGACCGCGGCGGCCAGTCGCTCACCCGGTGGACCGCAGACGGCCAGGACGTCGGCGTCCGCGGGCGAGGTCGCCACCCGCCAGCCGGCAGCCGCGGCAGCGCGCTCCACCTGGGCGCGGGCGGTCCACCAACCGGGCACCTCGACAGGGAGTACGTGCGCACGCCGGAGGGCCAGATCTGCGAGCCGCTCGCTCAGACCCATCGCAGCGCGCCCTCACGCCAGGCCCACACGACCGGCACCAGCAGGGCACCGAGGAAGAGGAACATCTCCACGACCGCGGTGGCACCGACCCGGGCGACCACTACCGCCCACGGGTACATGAACAGCATCTCGACGTCGAAGGCGAGGAACAGCAACGTCATCGGGTACCACCGGGCGTGGAAGCGCGACAGCGCGTGCTGGTCCGGGTCCCAGCCGGAGAGGAACGGAAGGCTCACCACGGCGTCGGCGCGCACGCTGGTCATCCGATGGACGCCGTAGAGCGCGGTGATCCCGGCCAGCGCAGTGAGCAGCATCGACGCTGCTCCCGCATAGCCGGTCACGAGAGGTGCTCCGGCCGGGCCCTCGTCGTGCGGGTCATGGGGTCTCCTCCGACGCGGCTCGGTCTTCGGGGCAGTTACCCGGGCTGTCGCCCGCCATGCACATCCGTTGCAGCCAGGCCGGAGCATATACCCCCTGGACGTATATCGCCAGGTCGGCTACCTTGGTCGCAAGATACCCACCGGGGGTATCAGATCGGAGAGACATGCCATGTCGACGTCACCACGTCCGGGGGCCACCGGAACCCAACGGTGGTGGGCTCTCGGTCTCATCGCCGCCGCCCAGTTCATGGTCATCATGGACACGTCCATCATCGGAGTCGCCCTGCCGGAGATGCGGGTCGACCTCGGGTTCGCACCCCAGAACCTCTCCTGGGTCTTCAACGCCTACGTCGTCGCCTTCGGCGGCCTGCTGCTGCTCGGCGGCCGCCTCTCGGACCTGCTCGGCGCCCGGAGGGTGTTCATCGGTGGCTGGTTCGTCCTGCTCGCCGGGTCTGCCCTCGCCGGTGCGGCCGGCAGCGTCGCCGTCGAGCTGGTCGGGCGGGCCGTGCAGGGAGCGGGAGCCGCGCTCATCGCCCCGTCGG
The DNA here is from genome assembly GCA_963807005.1 of uncultured Actinomycetota bacterium. Lineage (GTDB taxonomy): Bacteria > Actinomycetota > Actinomycetes > JACCUZ01 > JACCUZ01 > CAWDZK01. Next base: position 841,931 of record CAWDZK010000006.1, read on the forward strand.
CGCTGACCCTGCTCATGGTGCTGTTCGGCTCCGACCCGAAGGAGCTGACCAGAGCTCTCGCGCTGTACGGGGCGGCCGCTCCGGCCGGCGGTACCGCGGGCGTGTTCCTCGGTGGAGTCATCACCGAGTACGCGTCCTGGCCGTGGGTGTTCTACCTGAACATCCCGATCGCGCTCGCCGCGGTAGCGCTCGCGCCGCGCGTCATGCCGGCGGTGCCGGGCCGCCACGGCACGCACGACTGGCTCGGCGCGGTCACCGTCACCGGCGGCCTCGGCGCCCTGGTGTACACGATCGTCCGGGCGCCCGACGTGGGCTGGGGCTCCGCCGCGACCTTGCTCGTGGGGTCCGGCGCGCTCGCGCTGCTGGGCGCTTTCCTGGTCGGGCAGTCACGGCACCGGCACCCGTTGGTCCGGCTCGGCATCTTCCGCACCCCGGCCCTCGGGGCGGCGAACGTCGCTCAGCTGCTGCTCGGGGCGGCCTGGGTGCCGATGTGGTTCTTCCTGAACCTGTACCTGCAGCAGGTTCTCGGTCTGTCCGCATTCCCGTCCGGGTCCGCGCTGCTGCCGATGACGGTGTTCATCATGGCCGGCATGGTGCTCGTCGCCCCGCGCGCGATCGCCAGGTTCGGCCCGAAGGGGGTGCTGGTGTCCGGCATGGCGGTGCTCTCGGTCGGGCTAGGGCTGCTCGCGCTGGTCCGCCCGGACGGCGCCTACCTCATCGACGTCCTGCCGGCGTCGCTGGTCGCCGCGGCCGGCATGAGCCTGGCGTTCATCCCCTCGCTCGGGGTGGCCCTGTCCTCGGCCCGCCCGGAGGAGGGTGGCCTGGCGGCCGGCCTGGTGAACACCAGCTACCAGGTAGGTTCAGCGCTCGGCCTGGCGGCGATGACCGCCGTCGCGGCGGCGAACGGCGCCGACCGGCTGGACAACGTGTCGTCTCTCACCGAGGGATACTCCGCGGCGTTCGTCGGCGCCGCGGTGATCGCCGCTGCCGGAGCCGTGCTGGCGGCCATCACCCTGCGGTTGCCCAGGCCGGCGGCCACGCCGGCCGACGAGCCGATCCCGGCGAGGACTGCCGCCTGACCAGCGACGAGTCGACGGGCTGCCGTTCCGGACCCTCAGCGGTGCGGGACGGTAGCCCGCTGGCGCGTGCGGCTCCGGTGTCGTCCCGCCGGCCGGGGCCGAAGTGCCCGGCTGCGCCGGGCCAAGGACTCTGCGGCAGCCTGAGGCCTTGGCCACAGGCTGGCCGGACGGGGCGAGACGAGGAGCTGAGCCTGATGTGGGACCACGACTACGGACACAGTTCGGGCGGCTGGCTGTGGATGAGCCTGCTCATGCTGCTGATGATCGCGTTGACCGCAGTGGTGGTCATGGTCCTGCTACGGACGTACGGGAGCCGCGACACCGGTCGGACCGAGGGCCGCCAGCAGGGCTCAGCGGAGGCCGAACGCCTGCTGGACGAGAGGCTGGCCCTGGGTGAGATCGACGCGGACGACTACCGGACCCGGCGGGACCTGCTCAGGCGCAGCGGCTGACCCCTGGCGAAGCCGGGCAGAACGTCGGCAGGTGCAGTGGTACTAGGGCGCTTGGCCGGATCGCTCCTCGGCCTGGACCTGCCGCTTTCGCCAGGGCACGACGCCGTCGATCTCGATGTCGAGCGAGAAGCTGAGAACGGTGCGCACGAGGACCAGCACGCCCAGGGTGGAGACGCTCCTCAACGTGTTGTCGACCGCCACGGTCTGGATGACGTCCGCGGCGACCAGCACCTCGAGACCGAGCAGCAGGCTCCGGGCGAACCGCTTCCGACTCGCCTCGTACACCGGGCGCCGGTCGAGCAGGTCGACCAGCGCCCGCACGGCTACGTACATCGCCCCGACGATCAGGATCAGCACGCCGACGCCCTCGAACGCCCGGACGACGTCCTCGACCAGCTCGGTCTCGTCCATGTCGACGATGCTAAAAGGTGACGGCTGCGGTCGGGTGTGCACGCGGCTGCGCCGTGCTGAGGGGCTTTCGCGTAGACCGGGTCCGCGGTCGACAGCGCGCCCTCGCGGTACCGACGGGCCGGCCGGTGTGCCTGGTCCGGCTGTCGCTTCATGCTCGTGGGGTGAGTGACGGGACTTGAACCCGCGGCCACCTGGACCACAACCAGGTGCTCTACCAGCTGAGCTACACCCACCATGTGCACCGCTCGCGCGGCGTGAGGATCATACAGGCGCCGGGGCCACCGACGGACGCGGCGCCCGACGGGTGGTCAGGCGTCCCGACCGAGCTCGAACCGCTGCGCGATCGCCTTCACGGCCTCGGAGTCCGGGCCGGGCTGCGGGACGAAGACGGCCTCCCGGTAGAACTTCAGCTCCTCGATGCTCTCCCGGATGTCGGTCAGAGCCCGGTGGCCGCCGTGCTTGCTGGGCGAGTTGAAGTAGATCCTCGGGAACCAGCGCCGGACCAGCTCCTTGATCGAGGAGACGTCGACCAGCCGGTAGTGCAGGTACTCGTCCACGGCCGGCATGTCCCGGTTGAGGAAGCCACGGTCGACGTAGACCGAGTTGCCGGCCAGCGGCGCCTTTCGTGCGGTGGGCACGTGCTCGCGCACGTAGGCGAGCACCTTCGCCTGCGCGTCGAGCAGCGTCGTGCCGTTCTCGAGCTCGTCGAGCAGGCCGGAGCTGGTGTGCATCTCGCGGACCACGTCCGGCATCCCGTCCAGCGCCTCCTGCGGAGGCTTGATGACGACGTCGACGCCGTCGCCCAGCACGTTGAGGTCCGAGTCGGTGACGAGGACTGCGACCTCGACCAGCGCGTCCCGGCCGAGCTCGAGCCCGGTCATCTCGCAGTCGATCCAGACCATCCGGTCATTGCGCTCGGCCATGGGACGGAACCCTAGAGGTCGCGCGGCACGGGTGCCGACCGCGGCCGCGGCCGCCGGGGCAGTCCGACTCCGGGCTGTGCGCGACAGCCCGGGGCCAGGGAGACGTCTGTTACTGACGGTGAGCAGATATTACCCGATCGTGACTGGGGTTTCTGGTTCGCGCCGCCGAACCGGGCGCACTATGGAGAAGGCAGATCACGACGTCCCCTACCGAGGATCGAGATGGCGACACGAGCCCGGCCCGACCGGCTGGAGGTCCATGTCGACCTCCCCGCCGAGGCCGTCCCCGGGTCGGTCGACGGGACCGGGGGACCGTCGCCCGAGCCCACCACTGACACCGGCGCCGACGGCGTCCGCGCCGAGCCCGCCGGGCGGGAGCCCGCCGACGAGGAGATGTACGGCGTACGCACCACCTGGCAGTCCGAGGCCGTGCGGATCGAGGCGGCCGAGTTCCTCGTCGCGACCCGGGTGCAGGAGTCCTCACGCCGCCGGCTGGCCCGGCTGACCCAGCGCTGGCGGGACCAGTCCCGGGGGCCGAGCGGCGGCTGAGGCTGCCTGGCGCGGGGCGGTCACGCACCGGCTCTGGCATCCTGGCCGGGCGGGGTCAGCGAAAGGCCGAGGGCTGTGCCTGTCCTGCTTCCTCGTTCCCGACAGCGCCTCCCGCGGGCCCGCCCCGCCCGCCTGGTCGCGGTCGGGCTCGTCCTGGGTGTGATCGCGACGGCCGCGCCGACCGCGGCGACTGCCGCGCCTGCCCGGGTCACCAAGGTGCTCGTCATCGTGGTGGAGAACCACTCGCTGGCCCAGATGAAGGCCGGGATGCCGTACGCCTACTCGCAGGCGAGGACCTACGGCTACGCGTCGAGGTGGACTGCGATCACGCACCCCTCGTTGCCCAACTACCTCGCGATGGTCTCCGGGCGCACGCACGGCGTCGCCGACAACGACCCGCCGTCGGCGCACCCGCTGCCCGGCTGGACCGTCTTCGGCCAGGCCAGGGCGCGGGGGAAGACCGCGAAGACCTACGCGGAGGGGATGACCTCCCGCTGCCAGCTCTCGAACACCGGCCGCTACGCCGTCAAGCACAACCCGTGGCCGTACTTCACCCGGGAGCGCGCGCTCTGCCGCAGGTACGACGTCTCCACGTCCCGGATCACCCGGAACATCGCCAAGGGCAGGCTCCCCAACGTCGGATTCGTGGTGCCGGACCTCTGCAACGACGGGCACGACTGCTCCCTGGCGACTGCGGACGCGTGGGTCAGGAAGCTGGTGACGGCGGTGAAGGCCGGGCCGGACTGGCGGTCTGGCCGGCTGGCGGTGGTGCTGACCGCCGACGAGGACGACCGGAGGTCCGGCAACCGGGTCCTGACGGTCGTGCTGCACCCCAGCCTGTCGCACAAGGTCGTGAGCCGCCCACTCACCCACTACTCGCTGACCCGGTTCATCGAGGACGTGATCGGCGCCAAGCGGCTGCGCAACGCGAAGCGCGCCCCGGACCTCGCCACGGCGTTCGGTCTGACCGTCCGTCCGCGCCGCTGACGCACCCACCGGCACCGCCGCGGTCGCCACCTGCGACGTCGGCGGCGTCGACGCCAGCCGGTCCCATTGCTGGTTCACGGTGCTGGGTCGGGGGCAGGATGGCAGCGGAGGTCATCCGCATGACTGAGCCGGTGGAAGAGCCGCGCCCGACAGCGGAACCCGACGAGGAGTTCGGGCTGCGCGTCGAGTGGCAGTCGGAAGCGGTGCGGCTGGAGGCCGCGGAGTTCCTGCTGGCCACCCGCTCCCAGCAGGAGCGCCGACTGCGGATCGCCCGGGACCTCGACGCGCTGCGTGTCCTCGAACGCCCGGCCCCCTGAGGTCGGGCGCACGAGGTCGGCTGCACGCTGACCGGCGGCATCCGCCCTGGTTCAGAGGAGCGGGGGCGCGCCCGGCAGGACTCGAACCTGCGACCAACTGCTTAGAAGGCAGCCGCTCTATCCACTGAGCTACGGGCGCCGACGACCGGCCGCCCCGCGGCGGCGCGGCGATCGCACGGTGCAACGGTAGCGGCGCCCATGGCCAGCAGCGGGGCATGGCGGACCGATCGACGGGTACGTCCGGAAGGGAACGTCAGTGCGACACGAGGAGGACGCCATGGCCGTGACCGCCTTCCAGGACCTGCCCCTGGCCGACCGGGACCGCGAGTGGGACGGCGCCGCCGCCGAGAAGCGGGTGCGCGAGTGGGCGGGGGCGCAGGACGAGCCGAACGAGAGGTACCGCGACGCGCACGTCTGGTACGACGCGGACAAGAAGGAGAACTTCGGCAGCTACAAGCTGCTGGTGGCCGATGTCGTCGACGGCAAGCTGACTGCCGTACCGCGGGGAGTGATGGCGGCCGGGAACGTGATGGAGGGCTCGCGCGGGGGAGTCGACCTGCCGCACGGGGACATCGACCGGGTGAAGTCCCACCTGGCGAAGTACTACGCGAAGATGGACGACGCCGCGCCCTGGGAGCGCTGACCCAGCCGTTCGGGCGGCTCGCCAGGTGCGGTGCGCGGCTCCTGCGCGAGGCGCAGGAGCCGCGCCGGTCACCGGCCCCGGCTCACGCGGGCGGAGCGCCGCCGGGCTGCCACGAGACCATCGAGGAGCCGGTCTCGAGCAACGTCTTGAGGTCGCTGAGCGCCCAGGCGTGGCCGCCGCCGGCGCCCATGTCCTCGTCCGACCCGGTGACCATCGCCAGCGTCCTCGGGGCGCCCTCGCACTCGTGCACCGCGGTGAGTGAGCAGTAGCCCCCGGGCAGCTCCTTGATCTCGTAGGTGAGCCGGGTGAACGGTTCCTGCGCGGTGGTCGGGTCCATGAGCATCCGCCAGGTGGTGACCAGGCGACGCGGGGGGTCGGCCTCGAGCACCTCGCCGTCGATGATCGGGTCCGGGCACGGGTAGCCGCCCGCCTCGGCGCCGGCCTTGAAGGCGGCCGACGGGTGGACCAGCGCCTGGCCGCCGGGCCGAAGGTCGAGCTCCGCCAACCCGGTGTAGCCGTACTTCTCGGTCCACTCCGGCTCGGTGATGGCCGCCCAGATCTGCTCGGCGCTGGTCTTGATGTACACGCGATGGACGTGGGTGGTGGTCGTGGTGGTGCCGTCTGCCGTCGTGGTCATGAGTCCTTCTCCAGCTGGTGTTTGAGGTCGACGAGCGCGCTCACCTGGCGCTCGGTGTACTTGTCGATCCACCGGTCGTGGACCAGCCGGATCGGCACCGGGTTGAGGAAGTGCAGCTTCTCCCGGCCCTGCTTGCGGGCGACGACCAGTCCGGCCTCCTCGAGGACCTTCAGGTGCTTCATCACCCCGAACCGGGTCATCGTCAGCTCGGACTCCAGCTCGGTGAGCGTGCGGCCGTCGCGGACGAAGAGCAGGTCGAGGAGGAACCGCCGGGTCGGGTCGGCGAGCGCCTTGAAGACCCGGTCGTCGCTCACCCGGCCAGCATAGGTGACCACATGGTCACCTGTCTAGGGTGCGCCGATCGACCGGCCGCCCGCATGCGCTACCAGGTGCTCGGCTTGCCCTTCTGGTAGAGCCACCCGTCGAAGAACCCGGACAGGTCACGTCCGGAGTACGACGACGCGAAACCGGTGAAGTCCTCGACGGTCGCCGTGCCGTACTTCCTGCTCTCGTGCCAGGCGCGCAGCAGGGGGAAGAACGTGTCGTCGCCCAGCCGCACCCGCAGGGCCTGCAGCGCCATCGCGCCCCGCTGGTAGACGGAGGTGTCGAAGATGTCCTGGGCACCACCCGGCGTCGCCGGCGGTGGTGACCACACCGGGCTGCCGGCCTTCTTCGCGTACAGCCGGTCGAAGAACTGCTGGGCGGTCCGGCCGCCCGAGTGCTCGCTCCACATCCAGCTGAGGAACTCCGCGAAGCCCTCGTTCACCCAGATGTCCCGCCACCGGCTCAGCGTCACCGAGTCCCCGAACCACATGTGCGCCTGCTCGTGCGCGAGGGTCAGCTCGTCGGGCGGGCTGTCGTACAGCGGCCGGCTCTGGTTCTCCAGGGCGTAGCCGACCTTCGGGGCGTTGTCGACGACGGCACCGGTCGACGAGAAGGGGTACGGCCCGAGGAGGCCGACGAAGTAGTCGGTGACCGCCGGGAGCCTGGCCAGCACGGCACGGCTCGCCCTCGCGACGGTCGGGTCGACGGCGACGTAGTACGGGATGCCGCCCGGGGTCGTGCCGGTGCGCACACTGAAGGTCCCCGTGGTGACCGTCGCGAGGTAGGTGGCCATCGGTTCCCTGCTGCGCCAGGTGAAGGTGCGCCAGCCGTCGCGACGCGCCGTGATGCGCGCGAGCTCGCCGTTGGCGACGGCGGTCACCCGTGCGGGGACGGTGACGCGGAAGGAGTAGGTCGCCTTGTCGCGCGGGGTGTCGTTGCACGGGAACCAGCTCGGGGCGCCCTGCGGCTCACCGACCACGAAGGCCCCGTCGGACGTCGCCACCCACCCCTCGAGGGAGCCGTCGGGGTCGCGCACCGCCCGGGGCCGGCCGGCGTAGCGGACCACGACGGTGAAGCGCCCGCCGGCGGCGACCGCGCGGCGAGGACGGACCACGAGCTCCTGCTTCAGCCGGGCCGGCTGGGTGAACGCCGCGCGCTTGCCGTCGACCCGTACGGACCGCACGGTGAGTGCCCGGCGGAAGTCCAGGTCGAACACCCTGAGCCTGGACGTCGCGGTCGCGGTGATCCTGGCGGTGGCCACGAGGTGCTGGCGGGCCGGCGCGTAGCGCAGCGTCAGGTCGTAGTGGGCGACGTCGTACCCGCCGTTGCCCTGCCGCGGGTAGTAGGGGTCGCCGCCTCCGGCGCGCGACGTGCCGGCCACGGCCGGGCCGGCGGTCAGGCCGGCGCACGCGAGCAGGGCCGCGCCCAGGCCGGCCCAGCGCGGGAGGGGAAGCGTCATCGGACCGGGCTCGTGGCGACCATGGCCGGGACGGTACGGGACGCCTACGGCGCGCCGGTGATCGACACAACCCACGCCCCGGCCGCTGGTGGGCGAGGATTGCCCTGTGGCACCCGGCGCCGGATCTGCAGCGCTGCTGGCCGCCCTGGAGGGGCTGGGCGAGCAGGTCGCGGAGCTGCGCCTTCCGCTGGACGTCCCGGGCGCCGGGCCGGCCCGGGCGCTGCGCCGGGAGGCCGCCGACCAGCTCACCGACTACGTGCTGCCCCGGCTGCGCCGGCTGGACGCGCCGCTGCTCGCCGTCGTCGGCGGACCGACCGGTGCCGGCAAGTCGACCCTGGTGAACAGCCTGGTCGGTGCGCGGATCAGTGCGGCCGGCGTCCTGCGACCCACCACCCGCTCGGCCGTGCTGGCCTACCACCCGAGCGACAACGCCTGGTTCGAGGAACCGCGGATCCTGCCCGGCCTGACGCGCACGGTGACCAGCTCCACCGACCCCGGCAGCCTCCAGCTGGTGCCGAGCCCGGGGATCCCGCCCGGGCTGGCCGTCCTCGACGCCCCGGACATCGACTCCGTGGTCACCCGCAACCGTGAGCTCGCGACGCAGCTGCTCGCGGCCGCCGACATGTGGCTGTTCGTCACCACCGCGGCGCGCTACGCCGACGCCGTCCCGTGGGAGTTCCTGCGGCTGGCGGTCACCCGCGGCACCGCGGTCGCCGTCCTGCTCGACCGGGTGCCGCCGGAGGCCCTGGACGAGGTGCGCGGCCACCTGGCCGCGATGCTCACCGACCACGGGCTCGGCGGTGCGCCGCTGTTCGTCGTACCGGAGTCCGCCACCTTCGACGCCCTGCTCCCGCCGGAGGCGGTGGACCCGGTCCGCAGCTGGCTGCACGGGCTCGCCGCGGACGCCGACACCCGCGCCGCGGTGGTGCGGCACACGCTGGACGGCGCGGTCCGATCGCTCGCGGCACGGGTGTTCACCCTCGCGGCAGCCGCGGACGACCAGGCGGAAGCGGTGCGGCGGCTGCGGACGGCGGTGGACGCGGCCTACGACGAGGCCCTCCAGCAGGTCTCCACGGCGAGCGGGGACGGGTCCCTGCTGCGCGGAGAGGTGCTGGCGCGCTGGCAGGAGTTCGTGGGCACCGGCGAGATGATGCGGGCGCTGGAGTCGAAGGTGTCGCGGGTCCGGGACCGGGTCACCGCGGCCGTCCAGGGCAAGCCGGCCCCGGGCCACGACCTGGCCGAGGCCCTGGAGTCCGGCGTCGAGGCGCTGGTCCGCTCGGCGTCGGACACCGCGGCGGAGCGGGTCGGCTCGGCGTGGGCGGCGGACCCGGCCGGCGCCCAGCTGCTCGACGACGACGACCTCCGGCGGTCGTCCGCAGAGCTGGGTGCGGCCACCGCTCGCGAGGTCCGCGAGTGGCAGGCCGCGGTGCTCGAGCTGGTGCGCAGCCAGGCGCAGGGAAAGCGGAGCACCGCCCGGTACCTCGCGTTCGGCGTCAACGGCCTCGGTCTGATGACCATGATCGTGGTCTTCGCTCACACCGGCGGGCTGGTGGCGGGCGAGGTCGCGGTCGCGACCGGAGCCTCCGCGCTGAGCCAGAAGGTGCTCGAGGCGGTGCTGGGCGACCAGGCGGTGCGGTCGCTGGCCGAGCAGGCCCGGGCCGACCTCGAGCGCCGGGTCGCCGGCCTTCTCGACGGGGAGCGTCGACGGTTCACGTCCCGGCTGGACGGGGCGGGTGTGCTGGCCGACGCCGGCCCGCTGCTGCGCCTGGCCGTGCAGGACGTGGAGGACGCCCGATGAGCCCGCGGCTGCGCTCCCGGCACCGCCGGGCCGACCTGCCCGGCATGCTCGCCGCCCTCGACGAGGCCGTCGAGGCTCTCGACGGCCGGGTGGACGACCCCCGGCTGCTGGAGCGTGCCCGGGCGGTGTCGACCCGGGCCGGCGAGCGGCTCCGGCTCTCCGGCGAGCACACGGTCGTCGCCCTGGCGGGCTCGACCGGCAGCGGCAAGTCCTCCCTGTTCAACGTCCTCTCCGGCCAGGACCTCTCACCGGTCGGCGTACGACGACCCACGACGGCGAAGGCGTTCGCCGGCGTCTGGGGCTCGGACGGCGCCGCTCCGCTGGTGCAGTGGCTCGGGGTGCCGCGCAAGCAGACCCACTGGCGGCACGGGCCCGGGCTGCGCGAGGAGGACCTCGGGGACCTGGCCGGCCTGGTGCTGCTCGACCTGCCCGACCACGACTCCACCGTCGCCGCGCACCAGCACGAGGTCGACCGGCTGGTCGACCTCGTCGACCTGATCGTCTGGGTCGTCGACCCGCAGAAGTACGCCGACGAGGTGCTGCACGAGCGGTACCTCCGACAGCTGGTCGGCCACCAGGCCGTGACGGTCGTCGTCCTCAACCAGATCGACACGATCAACCCGTTCGCCGCAGCGGAGTGCGCCGAGGACCTGCGCCGGCTGCTGGACGCCGACGGGCTCAAGCGCTCGCCGCTGCTCACCTGCTCGGCGCGCACCGGCGCCGGCATCGACGCCCTGCGGGCCCTGCTCGTCGACGCGGTCGCCACCAGACGGGCCCGCAACGACCGGCTGGTCGCGGACGTCGAGGAGGTCGTCGAGCGACTGTTCGCGACCGTGTCGGCCGACGAGCCGTCCGGTGTCGTCGGCGCCGAGCGCGACCAGCTGGTCGAGGCGCTGGCGACCTCCGCCGGCGTGCCCGTCATCGGCGCGGCCGTCGAGGAGTCCTGGCGGCTGCGGGCCGAGGGGCTGCTCGGCTGGCCGCCCACCCGATGGGCGCGGCGGCTGCGACCGGACCCGCTGCGGCGGCTGCACCTGCGGGGAGAGGACCGCAAGCAGGTGCGCACCGAGCTGGTGCGGTCCTCGGTGCCCGAGGCCACCCCGGTGCAGCGCGCCCAGGTCGACACGGCCCTGCGGGCCGCCTGCGACGGCGTCTCGCACGACCTGCCCCGCCCGTGGCGGCGCGCGGTCCGCAACGCGGCCGGGGGGAGGTCGTCGGACGTCCGGGACCGGATCGACCAGGCCGTCACCGGCACCGACCTCGGGGTCGACCGGGTGCCCGTCTGGTGGCGGCTCGGCGGCGCCCTGCAGCTCGTCCTGGCGCTGGCCGCGCTGACCGGCGCCGGGTGGCTGCTGGCCCTGGCGTTCGGGTCCTACCTGCGCCTGCCCGACCCTCCGACGCCGGACGTCGTCGGCTTCCCGGTCCCGACCCTGCTGTTCGTGGGCGGAGTCGTCCTCGGGCTGGTGCTCGCCGCGGTCGGCCGCACGCTGGTCCGCGGGGGCGCTCTGACCCGTCGACGGCGGGCGGAGCGCCGCCTCAGGTCGGCGATCGAGACGGTCGCCGACGAGCTGATGCTCGGCCCGGTCGAGGCGGAGCTGGCCCGGCACCAGCGAGCCCGGCTGGCGCTGGACCGGGCCCGCACCGGAGGCTGACCTCCTCCACAGGCCGGCGGCCGCCGGCCGCGGTCCACAGATCGGTTCCGGACGTCCCGCCCCGCCCGCCAGGGCGGGCATCGTCGTCGTACGACGGCGGCGCGACGCCGCGCACGACCAGGACCGGTGCCGGAGGAGGACCCATGAACGAGACGATGGTCACGGTGGTGGGCCACGTGGCGAGCGAGCCCACCATGCGGGTGACCTCGGCCGGTGACCGGGTCACCCGGTTCCGGCTGGCGTCCACCGAGCGCCGGTACGACCGGGGCGCCGGCGGCTGGCGCGACGGCGAGACGATCTTCTGGGACGTGTCGTGCTGGCGACGGGCGGCCGAGAACGTCGCCGACTCGGTGTCGAAGGGGCAGCCGGTGGTCGTGCACGGCCGGATGCGCACGCGAGGCTATGAGGTCGACGGCCAGCGCCGGACCTCGCTGGAGATCGACGCGCGCACAGTGGGGCACGACCTGACCCGCGGCGTGGCGACGTTCCGCAAGAGCGCGCCGCGTCCGCGGGACGGCGGCCCCGGTGAGCCGGTGCCCCGGCCGGAGGTGACGACCGATGCCGCCGTCGCCACCCTGCCCTCCGACCGGGCGCAGCACCCGGCGACACGCTCCGGCGACGGCACCGCCGCGTGACGCGGCCGACCCTCAGAACAGCCGGAGCAGGCCGTCGGCGCGCAGCTCGCGCAGGTACGCGACCGCCTGGTCGACCTCGACCTGCGGCAGCAGGTCCGGCGGCAGGACCCGGGTCGCCATGGCGGCGGTCAGAGCGTGGTCGAGCGGCAGCTCGCGGGCCCGCCAGTCGCGAAGTACCTGGCCCATCGCCTCGGCGGCGCCGTCGTCACCGCGCAGACCGGCCATCACCGCCGCTGCTGTCCGGCGAACGTCGTCCACCCACGCACCGCGCAGTCCGACCGTCACCTCGAGCATCGCGGCGACGGCGTCTGCGTCGCCGAGCCGGGCGGCTGCCTGAACGCCCTGCCACAACGCAGTGGACGAGTTCCCACCCGATGCCTCCAGGGCCAGCGACTCACGGGCATCGGCCAGTGCTCCCGCAGCGTCGCCGTCCACCAGCCGCACCGCGCTCCGGGTACGGAGGAACCAGGTGGTCATCTGCAGTGCCGACCACTCCCGGAGCCGCTCGGCTGCGAGGTCGTCGAGGATGGTGCGGGCCGCCGCGGTCTCGCCCCGGTAGCCGGCGAGCAGCGCCTCGCAGAGGGCCCCACCGTCCTGGTCGATCCTGTCGGCCGTACCGAGCTCGTTCGCCTCGGCCAGGGCACCGGCCGCGACGTCGAGATCGCCGAGGTCGATGGCGAGCTCGGCGGCGTTGGCGAGGGCGAGGCCCTGTGCGGGCCTGATCCCGGCCGCAGCAGCCGTCTCGGCCGCGCTGAGGAACTCCGACAGCGCCCGGCGCGGGTCCCCGGGCGCCACCACCACGCCGAGGCCCATCCGCGCACCGCACTGCAGCTGGACGCTGCCGCTGCGGGCGGCCAGGGCCGTCAGCCCTTCGGACAGCACGGCCGCCTCCCAGTGCCGGTCGGCGTTGAGCAGCGCGATGGCGCGTGCCCCCGCCGCGTGGCCGAGCGCTGTGTCGTCGGCCAGCGTCTGGGCCATGACCAGGGCGGACTCGGACCAGCGCAAGGCGTCGTCCCTGCGGCCGTCGTCGATGGCCAGCTGGGCCATCGCGGCGTGGACGAGGACCCGGGCCGGACCCAGTCGAGTCAGCCGATGCTCGACGTCGCTCAGACGTTCTCGGAGGTCGGCCATCTGCTGGCCTTCGAGCTGCCAGTTGCTGGCCTGCGCCAGGAGCGACCCTTCGTTGTCGGCCTGGTCCAGGCTTCGGTAGGCGTCAGAGGCGGCAGCGAGGTGCTCCCAGGCCGAGGTCAGCTGCCCGGTGTGAGCCGCACCGCGCCCGGCCGCCGCGTGCAGGGCGGCGCGCTCCTCGGGGGTGCGGGCGAGGGTCAGACCTTGCTGGGCGTAGTGGAGCGCCGCGTCGGGGGAGCCGAGGGAGAAGGCGCGGTCGGCGGCTCGGCGCAGCCAGTCGCGAGCCTGGTCGGCGACCGACTCCGCGTCCTCCGCCGCCGGTTCGGCGCGGTAGGCCTCGAGGAAGTGGCTCGCCACGATGCCGGCGAGATCGTCCTCGTCGAGCCCCGCGAGCCAGGTGGCGCAGGCCATGTGCTTGGCCCGCCGGGCCGCCTTGCTCAGCGTCGAGTAGGCGACTTCCTGGATGACCGACTGGACGAAGCGGAACTGGCCGCGCTCGGCCGAGCGCGGGTCGACGTCCTCGTCGAGCACCTCTTTGGCGACCAGCGCCCGCAGCCGCGGCTCGACGTCCTCGCTCGGCCGGCCGGTCACGGCGCAGACCGCGGCCACGGTGAAGCTCTGCCCGGCGACCGCCGCGTCCAGCACGAGGCTGCGTTCGGCGTCGGGCAGCCCGTCCAGCCTGGCCGCGACCAAGGCGTGCAGCGTCTCGGGTACGTCCCAGTGCGGACCGAGCTCCGCCACCACCCGGTATCCCGGGCCGGCCGGCTGGAGCACGCCGCGGTCAGCCAGCATCCGCACCGTCTCGACCGCGTACAGCGGCACCCCTTCGGCGCGTTCGACCAGCCTCAGGGTGTCCGCCTCCGGCAGCCCGTCGACGTATTCGGTGAGCAAGGCAGCGATGTCGGCCGCCGCCAGCGGCTCCAGGTGCAGTGCGGAGAGCGACCGGACGCCGGCACCCCACGAGGCCCGCCGGTCGGCCAGCTCCGGGCGGGCCAGGGTCACCACCAGCACGGGGGAGGTGCGGGACCACGCGAGCAGCGACTCGACGAAGTCCAGCAGGCCGGGGTCGGCCCAGTGCAGGTCCTCGAAGGCGAGCACGGTGGTGCCGCGGCCGGCGATGCGCTCGAAGAACCGGCGCCACGCGCCGAACAGCTCTTCGCTGCCGCCTGGTGGCGCCGCCCCCAGTCCGAGGAGGTGAGCGAGCCGCGGCTCCAGCCACTGCCGCTCGTCGTCGTCGTCGTCGACCAGGTCGGCCAGGCAGGCCGTCAACAGCTCGCGGGACGCGTCGTCGTCGTCGGTCTCGGCGATGCCGGCGCGGCCGCGCACCATCTCGGCCAGGGCCCAGAAGCTCACGCCCTCGCCGTACGCCGGGCACCGGCCCTGGTGCCAGAAGATGGGCTCGGTCAGCCCGTCGACGTACTTGCGCAGCTCCCAGAGCAGCCGGGACTTGCCGATTCCCGCGACCCCGGTGACCGACAGCAGGCGGGGACGGCCCTCCCGCCCGGTCGCGTGCAGCAGGTCCTTGGCCAGGCGCAGCTCCTCGTCGCGGCCGACGAACGGCGACTCCTGGCCGGTGCCCCGACCGGCGCCACCGACCTCGCTCACCACCCGCAGCGCCTGCCAGGCGGGCACCGGGTCCCGCTTCCCCTTCACCGTGAGCGGGTCGAGCGCGGCGAACGCGACGGCACCGGACGCCGAGCGGAACGTGCCCTCGCCGACCAGGACGGTGCCCGGCTCGGCTGCCGACTGCAGCCGGGCCGCGGTGTTGACGAGGTCGCCCGCGACCAGGCCCTGCCCCACCGCGCCCACGGTGGCCACCGCCTCACCGGTGAGGACGCCGACCCGGGCCCGCAGGTTCACGCCGAGCCGGAGGCCGAGGGACGCCACCCGGTCCACGACGTCCAGCCCGGCCCGGACCGCCCGCTCGGCGTCGTCCTCGTGCGCCACCGGCGTGCCCCAGACCGCCATGACGGCGTCGCCGATGAACTTCTCCACCACGCCGCCGTGCCGCTCGACCGCCTCGGACGCGGCCTCGAAGTACGCCGTGAGCATGGCGCGCACGTCCTCGGGGTCGCGGTCCTCGGCGAACGAGGTCGAGCCCACCAGGTCGGCGAAGAGCACCGACACCAGCCGCCGCTCGGTGACGACCGGCTCGGCATCGGCAGGTGGCTCAGCCCCCGGAGCGCCCGCGGCGGACGGCGCCGGTCGGTCGAGGGCGGCGCCGCACTCGCCGCAGAACCTGTCGCCGGGGCCGTTGGACGCGCCGCAGGTGGGGCAGCCGGCAGCCAGTCGCGTTCCGCACTCGCGGCAGAACTTCCGGCCGGCGTCGTTGGCCGAGCCGCAGGCGGAGCAGACCACGCCATCCCCCTCCCTGTGCAGGTCTCCGCGCAGGAATCTATCGGTCTGCCGGGTTCGCGGGGGCTCGCCACGGATTCGGAGCGGGGCGGGGTGCCCGCATAGGCTCTGCGCCATGGCGGAGTTCATCTACACGATGCGCAAGGCGCGCAAGGCCCATGGCGACAAGGTCATTCTCGACGACGTGACGCTGTCGTTCCTGCCCGGCGCGAAGATCGGCGTGGTCGGCCCCAACGGCGCCGGCAAGTCGACCGTGCTCAAGATCATGGCCGGTCTCGACCACGCGTCGAACGGCGACGCGTTCCTGAGCCCCGGGTACTCCGTCGGGATCCTCGAGCAGGAGCCGCACCTCAACGAGGACAAGGACGTGCTGGGCAACGTCGAGGAGGGGCTCGGCGCGATCAAGCACAAGCTGGACCGCTACAACGAGATCGCCGAGAAGATGGCGGTCGAGTACAGCGACGAGCTGATGAACGAGATGTCCGTGCTGCAGGAGGACATCGAGCACGCCAACGCCTGGGACCTCGACTCGCAGCTCGAGCAGGCCATGGACGCGCTGCGGTGCCCGCCGCCCGACGCCGACGTGTCGGTGCTCTCCGGCGGCGAGAAGCGCCGGGTCGCGCTGTGCAAGCTGCTGCTGAGCCAGCCGGACCTGCTGCTCCTGGACGAGCCCACCAACCACCTGGACGCGGAGAGCGTGCAGTGGCTGGAGAGCCACCTGGAGAAGTACGCCGGCACCGTCGTCGCGGTCACCCACGACCGGTACTTCCTCGACAACGTGGCCGAGTGGATCCTCGAGCTGGACCGCGGCCGGGCCTACCCGTACGAGGGGAACTACTCGACCTACCTCGAGACCAAGCAGACCCGGCTCAAGGTCGAGGGCCGCAAGGACGAGAAGCGCGCGAAGCGGCTCAAGGACGAGCTCGAGTGGGTGCGCTCCAACGCGAAGGGCCGGCAGGCCAAGAGCAAGGCGCGCCTCGAGCGCTACGAGGAGATGGCCGCCGAGGCCGAGAAGACCCGCAAGCTGGACTTCGAGGAGATCCAGATCCCGCCCGGCCCACGCCTGGGCAGCGTCGTGGTCGAGGTCGACGGGCTCACGAAGGGCTTCGACGACCGGGTGCTGATCGACGACCTGTCGTTCTCGCTGCCCCGCAACGGCATCGTCGGCGTGATCGGCCCGAACGGCGCGGGCAAGACGACGCTGTTCAAGATGATCCTCGGCGACGAGCAGCCCGACAGTGGCGCGATCAAGATCGGTGAGACCGTCAAGATCGCCTACGTCGACCAGAGCCGGGGCGGCATCGACCCGAAGAAGTCGCTCTGGGAGGTCGTCTCGGACGGCCTCGACCACATCAAGGTCGGCCAGGTCGAGATGCCCTCGCGTGCCTACGTCTCGGCGTTCGGCTTCAAGGGCCCGGACCAGCAGAAGCCCGCCGGCGTCCTGTCCGGCGGCGAGCGCAACCGGCTGAACCTGGCGCTGACGTTGAAGATCGGCGGAAACCTGCTGCTGCTCGACGAGCCCACCAACGACCTCGACGTCGAGACGCTGTCGTCGCTGGAGAACGCGCTGCTGGAGTTCCCCGGTTGCGCGGTGGTGGTCTCCCACGACCGCTGGTTCCTCGACCGGGTGGCGTCGCACATCCTCGCCTACGAGGGCGACTCCCAGTGGTTCTGGTTCGAGGGCAACTTCGAGTCCTACGAGAAGAACAAGGTCGAGCGGCTCGGCGTGGACGCGACCCGACCGCACCGGGCGACGTACCGCAAGCTGACCCGGTAGGCACACCGGACCGCACCCGCTCGCCGCAGCGCCGGTGGCCGCGGCCCGCGCGAAGGCTCGCTCCGTGGCAGGCTGCGGCCATGCGCCACACCTTCCGCTGCCCGATGCGGTGGTCCGACA
The DNA here is from genome assembly GCA_963807005.1 of uncultured Actinomycetota bacterium. Classification (GTDB taxonomy): domain Bacteria; phylum Actinomycetota; class Actinomycetes; order JACCUZ01; family JACCUZ01; genus CAWDZK01. The sequence continues at coordinate 859,174 of CAWDZK010000006.1, forward strand.
TGGACGCCTACGGCCACGTGAACAACGTGGTCTACCTCACCTACCTCGAGGAGGCGCGGGTCGACATGCTGTTCGCCCTCGGCGGGGACCACGGGGCGAAGGCGCTGTCCGAGGGGGTGCTGGTCGCCCACCACGAGATCGACTACAAGCGCCCGCTCGTCTACCACCCGCGAGGCGTGGACATCGAGATGTGGGTCGCCGCGATCAAGGGCGCGTCGTTCGAGATCCGCTACGAGGTGCGGGACCAGGTGACGGTCTTCGCCCACGCCGGCTCTGTGCTCGTGCCCTACGACCTCACCGCTTCGCGGCCGCGGCGGGTCTCACCCGAGGAGCGTGCCTTCCTCGAGCGCTACCTCGACACCGACGACTGACCGGTGGTGCGAGTCCGCGGGGCGGTGGCCGTGGCCCTCGTCGCAGCCGGCTGCCTGACGCTGCTGACCACGGCCGTCCTGGTGGTCGACCCGTTGATCGGCGAGCTGCCCGCGCTGCGCGCCGTCCACGTGAGCGACGGTCCGGTCCGCGCCGCGGCCGCGGCGGTCTCGGCAGCGACCGGGTCGGAGGTGGTGGCAGCCACCGCCGCAGCGTGCGGTCTGACGCTGCTCCTGCTCCGCCGTCGCGGTGACGCAGTCGTGGTAGGCGCGTCGGTGGCTGCCGTGCTGGTGCTCGTCCCCCTGCTCAAGCCGGTGGTGGGCCGTCCCCGGCCGGACCTGTGGCCGCAGACAGGCGAGGCGTCGGCGTACTCCTACCCGAGCGGCCATGCCGCCGCGACGGCAGCCTTGGGGCTGGCCGTGCTCGTCGTGCTGGCGCACCGGCCGCGGAGCCGGACAGCGGTCGCCGCCGCGGTAACGTCCGGACTCCTCACGTCAGCGGTTGCACAGCTCGTGCTCGGTCGGCACCAGCCGAGCGACCTGCTGGCCGGCTGGCTGCTCGCCCTGGTCTGCGTGTCCGTGGTGGTCGCCGCCCGGCATGCCGCCGACGGCCGGCGGCTGCCCTAGTCGCGGTCGCCCGCGCCGACCGGGACACGGGCCTCGCGGCGAGGTTCCGGGATCGCCGCGTGCGGCTCGACCATGAGCGGCCTGGCCGCCCACGACGGAAGCCACCAGTTCCACCGCCCGAACAGTGACACCAGCGCCGGCACGAGGAGCGCACGAACGATCGTGGCGTCCAGCAGGATGCCGACCCCCAGTGCGGTGGCGAACACCTTGATGTCCGTCCCCGGCGAGGACGCCAGCGCCAGGAAGGCGAGGAACAGGATCATCGCGGCGCCGGTGACCAGGCGGCCGGTCCGCGCCAGGCCCGCGACGACCGCCACGTCGGTGTCGCCGGTCTTGTCGTACTCCTCGCGCATCCGGGCCAGGATGAACACCTCGTAGTCCATCGAGAGCCCGAACAGGAACGCGAAGATCAGGACCGGGAGCCAGAACGTCACCGCGCCCGTTGCTGCGATGCCGAAGATCTGCTCCGAGCCGTAGCCCTCCTGCCAGAACAGCACCACCGCTCCGAACGTGGCGCTGACCGAGACGATGTTGAGCAGCACGGCCTTGATCGGCAGCAGGATCGACCGGAAGGTGCGCACCAGCAGGATGAAGGTGACCAGGGCGATCAGCCCCAGGCTGTAGGGGAACTTCTTGTAGACCGCGTTGATGTAGTCGAGCACCGTCGGGCCGACGCCGGCGACACCGACCACCCCGGGCACCCCGGAGATGGCCGTCTTGAGGTTGTCGACGACGTGCGCCTTGGTGGAGTCGACCGTCTCCTCGGACGGGATCACCCCGACCAGAGCCGCGTCCCCGGTGCGCCACTGGGCGTCGTCCGGCGCGAAGGCGCCCGCCACTCCGTCGACGCCCGGAGCCTTCGCGACCACCTCCTGGGCCGAGGCCGCCGCGTCCGGCCCGGTGACCAGCACCTCCATCGGCGACACGACGCCGCCGGGCACCCCGCCGTCGCGCAGCCGCTGCAGCTGCTCGTACGCCGGGCCGCCGCTGGCCAGCGAGTCGGTCTGCGCCTGCCCGATCTTGATGCCGAAGACCGGCAGCACGAGCGCGCCGAGCAGCAGCAGCGCAACCCCGGCAGCTACCCAGCGGCGGCGGACGATCATGCGGGCCCATGCGCTCCAGCCGCGGGACGCGTTCTCCTCGTGCCGGATGCGCGGCCAGTCCACCCGGGGGCCGATCCCGCCGAGCAGTGCGGGCAGCAGGGTCAGGCACACGGCGGTGCTCACCAGCGGGATGAGCATCCCGCCGACCCCCATGCTGCGCAGCAGCGGGACCGGGATCACCAGCAGGGCGAACAGGCTGATGGCCACCGTGCCGGCGCTGGCGACGACGGCGTGGCCGGCGTACTTCATCGCCACGACCACCGACTCATGGTTGTCGCGGCCGTGCGCGCGCTCCTCCCGCCAGCGGTTGACCACCAGCAGCGAGTAGTCGACGGCGACCCCCAGACCCACCAGCGCGATGAGGAACTGCACCACGAACGAGATGTCCATGACGTAGGTGCCGAGCAGCACGATCGCGAACGTGGTGAGGATGGACACCGCCGCGACGAGCAGGGGGACGAGCGCGAGGAAGGATGCGAACAGGAACAGGAGGACAGCAAGCGCGCCGAGCCCGCCCAGCAGGGTCTCGGCCAGCAGGCTGGGGCCCTCAGGGTTGTCGGTGCCCTGCGCGAGCAGGTTGTAGCCGGTGACGCCGAAGTCGAAGCCGGTGTCCGTGCTCGCCTGCTCGAGGATCGGCTTCATCGCGACCTCGGGTCCCACGTCGGAGAAGCTCTCGAACGGCTTCGGGTAGACCAGCGCGTAGGTCGTGCGGTCGTCGTCGGTCAGGAACAGGTCGTTCTTGGTCTGGGCGTAGTCGACCATCCGGGTTCCCGGCAGCGCCTGCTGGATCTGGTCGAACACCGGCGTGATCGTCCCGAGCTGCTCCTGCACCGTGGTGCCCTCGGGCACGGTCACGACCGCGATGGTGGGTGGGTTCGAACCGCCGTTGCCGAAGGTCGCGAGGATCTGCTTCTCCGTCTCGTAGCCCGGCTGGCCGGGCAGCGAGAAGTCGACAGTGAGCCGTTCGGTGGTCCGGCCCGCGGCGACCCCCCCGAGGACGAACAGGACCAGCCAGAACAGCATCACCAGGCGGCGGTGACGCAGGACGAACTCGGCGAGTCGGACCATCAGCGGGCTCCCGGGGCAGGCGTTCGGTCGGTACGACGGACGTTAGGGGAGACCGGCGACACCGGTCGACCTCATCGGCGCAGGATCAGCTCCTTGTGCTCCCGGCGCGGTCCTCGACCCGCCCTCGGCGAGACCGGACGTACCGGGAGAAAGTCAGCCGACCCGCAGCCACACCGCCGCGTTCCCGGGCAGGGCCCGCGACCCGTCGTCGGCGGTGGCCAAGGCGGTGCTGCTGACGAGCACCTCGTCGTGGCTCGGCAAGGGCACCGGGGCGGCGCTGACAGCGACGACGCAGAGCACGGTCGAGCCGTCCACGGCTGGCACCCGGAACGCCAGTGACCCCTCCGGCGACGGCAGCCAGTCCACCGCCACCTCCGAGGTGACGGCGAGGTCGCGGCGGTGGCCGAGCGCGGTGCGGTAGAGCTCCAGGGTCGACCCCTGGACCCCCTTCTGAGCCTGGACCGAGAGCTCGCCGAAGAGCTCCGGCTGCGGCAGCCAGCTCGCGCCGGACCCGAACCCGAACGACGGGCCGTCCACCGTCCACGGGATCGGGACACGGCAGCCGTCGCGACCGCGCTCGGTGTGCCCGGACCGCTCCCAGATGGGGTCGGCAAGCACCTCCTCCGGCAGGTCGACGACGTCCGGCAGGCCCAGCTCCTCGCCCTGGTACACGTAGGCCGAGCCCGGCAGCGCCAGCATCAGCAGGGCGGCCGCCCTGGCCCGCTGCAGGCCGAGCTCGGGGTCGAGCGGTGTGTCCGGACCGACGCGGTCACCGGCCGAGACGCCGCCTCCGGTGCTGTCCAGCCGGGCGTACCGCGTCGCGTGCCGGGTGATGTCGTGGTTGGACAGCACCCACGTGGCCGGTGCCCCCACCGACGCCGAGGAGGCGAGGCAGTCGTCGATGGTGCGGCGCAGGGCGGGTGCCTCCCACGGTGCCCGGACGAAGGAGAAGTTGAACGCCGTGTGCAGCTCGTCGGGGCGGGTGTAGCGCGCCAGCCGCTCCGGCTTGTCCACCCACGCCTCGGCGACGAACGCCCGGTCCCCGGCGTACCGGTCGGCGACGCGTCGCCAGCCGCGGTAGACCTCGTGCACCTCGTCGCGGTCCCAGAACGGGTGGTGCGGGCCCTCGTGCGGGACCAGCACCTGCTCGTCCTCCGGGCCGACATCCGGGAACGTCTGGTCCTTCTTCAGCGAGTTGGCCACGTCGATCCGGAAGCCGTCCACGCCGCGGTCCAGCCAGAACCCCAGGATGTCCTCGAACTCGGCGACGACCTCGGGGTTCTCCCAGTCGAAGTCGGGCTGCTCCGGAGCGAACAGGTGCAGGTACCACTGCCCGTCGGGGACCCGCTGCCACGCCGGGCCGCCGAAGGTGGACTGCCAGTCGGTCGGCGGCAGCTCGCCGTTCGCCCCACGACCCTCGCGGAACAGGTATCGCGCCCGCTCCGGGCTGCCGGGAGACGCGGCCAGCGCGGCCTGGAACCACGGGTGCTGGTCGGAGGAGTGGTTGGGGACGATGTCGATGACGACGCGCAGGCCCAGGTCGTGCGCCTCGCCGATGAGAGCGTCGGCATCGGCCAGGGTCCCGAAGATCGGCTCGATGTCGCGGTAGTCGGCCACGTCGTAGCCCCCGTCCGCCATGGGCGAGGGGTAGAACGGCGTGATCCAGATCGCGTCGACGCCGAGGTCGCGCAGGTACGGAAGCCTCGACCGGATGCCGGCCAGGTCGCCGATCCCGTCGCCGTCGCCGTCGGCGAAGCTGCGGATGTAGACCTGGTAGATGACGGCGGTCCGCCACCAGGCCACATCCGTGCGAGAGGTCAGGTCGGACGCGTCGATCGTCGGGTCGGCCACGCGGTGATCCTGCCAAAGAGGGCCTGAGCGGAAGCGGGGTGCCCGGTCCGCGGACCCGCGGCTCGGTCAGCCGGCGGTGTTCACCAGGCTGCCGGCGGCCATCACGAGGTAGTCCCAGAGCAGCTTCTCGGCGTCCGGGTGCAGGTCCAGGTCGTCCAGCGCGGCGCGCATGTGCCGCAGCCAGGCGTCGTGGGCGGCCTGGTCGACGGCGAACGGGGCGTGCCGCATCCGCAGCCGCGGGTGGCCGCGTTGCGCGGAGTAGGTCCGCGGCCCGCCCCAGTACTGCTCGAGGAACATTCTCAGGCGGTCCTCCGCGGCGCTCAGGTCGGCGTCCGGGTACAGCGGTCTGAGCACCGGATCGCTCGACACCCCCTGGTAGAAGGCGTGGACCAGGCGGTGGAACGTGTCGGCGCCGCCGATCGCGTCGTAGAAGGTCGGCTCCGACTCCGGAATATCCACGTCTCCCATGGTGTCAGAGAGGGAGGAGCCGGAACGTTCGTGCTCCTCCCCCCGACGTCTTGCAGGAAGGACTGCCGCATGGCTGCCACCCGTACCGCCAACGCCCACTGGGAGGGCTCGCTGCTCGAGGGCAAGGGCCGGGTCTCGCTCGACTCCTCCGGGATCGGCACGTACGACGTCAGCTGGCCCGCGCGCACCGAGGAGCCGAACGGGGTCACCAGCCCCGAGGAGCTCATCGCCGCGGCGCACTCGACCTGCTTCTCGATGTCCCTCTCCAACGAGATGACCAAGGGTGGGCACAACGTCGAGACCGTGGACACGCGTGCGGAGGTCACCTTCCAGCCGGGCAAGGGCATCACGGGCATCCAGCTCACGAGCAGGGCGGCCGTCCCCGGTCTCTCGGCCGAGGAGTTCGCGACCTTCGCCGAGCTCGCCAAGACGAACTGCCCCGTCAGCCGCGCGCTGACCGGCACCACCATCACGCTGGACGCTGCGCTCGTCTGACACCGAGACGCACGACCCGCTGAGCACGAGCGGCTCCGGACGGCACTGCCGTCCGGAGCCGCTCGGCATCTCCGGGTCAGGTGCCGCGGACGTCGTCCTCGTGGGGCTGGTCGTCGACGACGGCCGCCATCTCGCCGGTGTACTCCGAGCGGACCGGTCGCCGGGGGCCGGTCGACGTGGTAGACGCGGCCGCATGCTTGTCCTGGTCGGCGCGGTCGTCGGGCCGCGTCGTCCTGCTGCCCGCGGCACCCGCTCCGGCGTCGCTGCCCGGCCCCTCCGTACGCATCCAGACCGTTCGTTGCGGGAACGGGATCTCGATGCCGTGCTCGTCGAACGCCGCCTTGATCCGCTCGCGCAGGGCCCTCGCCACCGCCCACTGCTGCAGCGGCTGCGTCTTGGCAACCAGGCGGATCACGATCGCGTCGTGCTCGAGGGCCTCGACGCCCCAGACCTCCGGCTCGTCCATCACGAGGTCGACGTAGTCCTCGTCGGCGTAGAGGTCCTGGGCCGTGGACAGGATCAGCTCCCGGACCTCGGCGACGTCCTCGTGGTAGGCGACACCGATGTCCAGCACAGCCCGCGCCCAGCCCTGGCTCATGTTGCCGACCCGCGCGATCTCGCCGTTGCGCAGGTACCAGACGACACCGCTCACGTCGCGTAGCCGGGTGACCCGCAGGCCGACCGCCTCGACGACGCCGGACGCCTCGCCCGCATCGATGACGTCACCCACGCCGTACTGGTCCTCGAGGATCATGAAGATCCCCGAGAGGAAGTCCTTCACCAGGCTCTGGGCGCCGAAGCCGAGCGCGACACCGACGATGCCGGCGCTGGCGATCAGCGGGGCGATGCTGACTCCCAGCTCGGCGATGATCATGATCAGCGCGATGCTGGCGATCACCCCGGTGGTGATGGAGCCGAGGACCGAGCCCATCGTGGCCGCCCGCTGGGCGCGCCGGGCCGACAGCAGCGGGCTGGCCTGGAAGAACGCCGACCCGCGGCCCCTGGCCAGCACGCCGGGCACGTTGCCCTCGGCCGCCCGGGTCGCCAGCCGCTTGATCAGCCGTGCCAGCAACGCCCGGAGGAGTGCCGCGACGATGACGATCGCCACGATCTTCAGCGGCTTCGCGATCAGCCAGTCCGAGGACTCGGCGAGACCCTTGCTGCCCGTGACCTTGAAGACCAGCTCGCAGAACGAGCCGGGCTGCTTCCAGCAGTCGGTGGTGTCGGCAGAGATCAGGCTGGAGCCGGGCGAGACAGCCAGAGCCACGGAGGACCTTTCCGGGTGGGGACCGGGACCCGTCGACCCTACCGAGACCGGGACCGACGTTCCCCGGCCCGGGAGCTCGTCAGCCCAGCGCCAGACCGGTCCAGCGCGCCGCGAAGCCCAGCGTGTCCGCGGTCAGCGCGACGGTCCGGCTCATGGCCCGTGCTCCGTGACCGACATCACGCTCGCGGCGCAGCAGCACCGGGCGTGTCCCGGCGGTGGCGTGCTGGAGCGCGGCGCACATCTTGCGGGCGTGCATCGGGTCGACCCGGGTGTCGGAGTCGAAGACGGTGAACAGCACCGCCGGGTAGTCGATGCCCTCGCGCACGCGGTGGTACGGCGAGTAGGACAGCAGCCAACCGAGCTCCTCGGCCACCTCGGCACTGCCGTACTCGTCGCTCCACGTCGCGCCGAGCCCGAACTGCTCGTACCGAACCATGTCGAGCAGTGGCGCCGAGCAGATCGCCGCCGCGAACAGCTCGGGCCGCTGGGTGACGGCGGCACCGACCAGCAGGCCACCGTTGGATCCGCCGGACACGGCGAGCCGGTCGCTCGCCGTCCAGCCGTCGGCGACCAGGCGCTCGGCCGCGGCGTGGAAGTCGTCGAAGGTGTTCTGCTTCTTGTCCCTCATGCCGTCGCGGTGCCACTGCTCGCCCTCCTCCGACCCGCCGCGCAGGTTGGCGATCGCGTACACGCCGCCGGCCTCGACCCACGCGAGCACGCCGGCCGAGTACCCGGGGGTCATGGGGATGCTGAAGCCGCCGTAGCCGTACAGGATGGCGGGCCGTGGCCGGTCCGGCTCCTTCGTCGGCGCGAGGACGAGCATCCGTACGGTCGTGCCGTCCGCGGAGGCGAACTCCACCTGCCGCGCGTGCACCTCCGGGACGTCGACCCGGCCGGGCGCCTCCGCCCAGAGGCTGGTCTCGCCGGTGGTCGCGTCGTAGCGGTAGACCGACGACGGGACGGCGTGGTCGGTGTAGCCGAACCACGCCTCGTGACCGCCCTCGGGCCGCTCGGCGACACCGTTCACCGAGCCGAGCCCGGGCAGCGGGACGGTCCCCCGTCGCGCGCCGGTGCTCAGCACGTGGGTCGTCAGCTCGCTGGTCGCGTGCCGGGTCCAGGCGCAGAGCAGGGTGCCGCCGTCCGCCGTGGGCGTGCCGTCGGGGCCGGGTCCGTCGAGGATCGCGTACCCCTCGAGCACCGCCACCGCGTCCTCGGGCACCAGGTCGGTCCAGGACTCGTAGTCCAGGGCGTCCGGCGTCGTCACCATCAGGCGACCGCGCGGGGCGTCGCGGTCGGTGAACAGGTAGACGCGCCCGTCGCGGCCGACGTGCACTGAGGTGCTCGCGTCGACGTCCCGCTGCACGACCCGCAGCTCCGGTGACTCCGGCCGACCCTCGGAGAGGTCGGCCAGCCAGAGGTCGTTGCGCGGTGCGGTCCCGGCCGACGAGCCGATGGCGAGCCACCGGCCGTCCATCGACACCGTCACGCCGAAGTAGCTGGTCCGGTCCAGGTCCGCACCGAGGATCTCGACGTCGTCGGCGGGGTCGCTGCCGACCTGGTGCAGCCAGACCCGTCGGTGGTACTGCTCCTCGCCCTCGGGCGTGAGCTCCGGGGCGATCCGGCGGACGTAGTAGTACGCCGACCCGCCCGGCAGCCATGCGACGGGGGAGTAGCGCGTGCGGTCGATCGGCGTCTCCACCTGCTGGCCGGTGACGACGTCGACCACGTGCAGCAGGGACTCCTCGGTGCCGCCGTGCGAGAGCTGGTAGGCCAGCCGGTCGCCCTCCTTGGACGGCTGCCAGGCGTCCAGCGTCGTGGCCCCGGACGGGTCGACGGCCACCGGGTCGACCAGCACCCGCTCGGTTCCGTCCGGGTCGACCGTGAGGAGCACGGCGTGCTCCTGGTCGGCGGTCCGCCGCAGGAAGAACTGCCGGTCGCCGCGCCACGCGGGCGTCCCGACCGTGCCCGCGCCGAGCAGCTCGGTCACCCGCGCCGCGATCCGGTCCCGGGTAGCGGCCGGTGCGGACCATCCACCGGACTCGAGCAGCGCGTCCTGAGCCGTGAGCCACCCGACGACCTCGGGTGAGCTCGCGTCCTCCAGCCACCGGTAGGGATCGGGCACCACCGTGCCGTGCAGGGTGTCCGCATCGTCGCTGCGGCGGGCCTCGGGATAGGCGGGGCTCGTCATGGCGGTCACGGTATCCGTCGCACCCCTGCGCGGCGCGGATGGTGGCGCCGGAACGTGCGGCAGGTCACACTGATCACAGCCCGACCCGGCACGAGCCACGTGCCGGGCCTGTTGTCGGAGGCGCCCATGGGCCACGCTCTCGTGCTCAACGCGACGTACGAGCCGCTCTGCGTCGTGCCCGCGCGCCGAGCCCTCCTGCTGGTCCTCATGCGCAAGGCGGTGGCGGTCGAGCAGTCCGAGCTCGTCCTGCACAGCGCCACGGTCGAGATGCATGCGCCCGCGGTCGTGCGGCTCACCCGCTACGTGCGACTGCCCTATCGGGGCCCGGTGCCGCTCACGCGCCGGGCCGTCTTCGTGCGCGACGGCGGACGCTGCGTCTACTGCGGCGTCCCGGCGACCAGCATCGACCACGTCGTGCCGCGCAGCCGCGGCGGCCGGCACGAGTGGGTCAACGTCGTCTCGGCGTGCCGGCGGTGCAACCACGTGAAGGCCGACCGCACGGTGGCCGAGATCGGGTGGCGGCTGCACCCCCCGACGGAGCCGAAGGGGAGCGCCTGGCGGGTCCTCAGCACCGGTCGCTCGGACCCGAGCTGGGCGCCGTACCTCTCGGCGTACGGCGGGGACGACGCGGCGCGGGTCGTGTCGGCCTGACTCCCTGATCGACGTGGGTCGGTGACGGCGCCCTACCCTCGTCGGCGTGCTGCCCCCCGACCTCGTCGCCCTGGCCACGGCTCACGGGGTCGCCACCGACTTCTGGGACTGGCAGGGCCGGCACGCCGAGGTCCCGCGCGACTCGGTCGAGGCCGTCCTGGCTGCGCTGGGTGTCCCGGCGCACACCGACGAGTCGGTAGCCGCGTCGCTCGAGGCGGCCCGGCTCGCGCCGTGGCGGCGCACCCTCCCACCCTGCGTGGTCACCCGGTCCGGGCGGTCGGCCGAGGTCCCGGTGCACGTGCCGCACCTCGATCCGGTGCGGGTGCACGTCGAGCTCGAGGACGGCGGGCGGGTCGAGCTGTCTGCTGTCGACCGCTGGGTCGAGCCGTGCCAGGTCGACGGCGCGCAGGTCGGCGAGGCGACCTTCACGGTCCCCGGCGACCTTCCCCTCGGCTGGCACCAGCTGGTGGCGAGCATCGGGGCGGCCGCACAGGAGCAGGCCCGCGTCACCCTGGTGGTCACCCCGGACCGGCTCGAGCTGCCGCCGGCCGTCGCTGCCGGCCCGGCGACGTGGGGGCTGATGACCCAGCTGTACTCGGTGCGCTCCCGTCGGTCCTGGGGACAGGGCGACCTCGACGACCTGGGGGAGCTGGCCCAGTGGGCGGGGCGAGAGCTGGGGGCCGGCTTCGTGCTCATCAACCCCCTGCACGCCCCGTCGCCGACGGTGCCGGTGGAGCCCTCGCCGTACCTCCCCGTGACGAGGCGGTTCGTGAGCCCGCTCTACGCGCGGGTCGAGCGGATTCCCGAGCACGCCTACCTCACCGGTGCGGTCCGGGCCGAGATCGAGCGCACGGCGCTGCTCCAGCGGGCGGCCGGCGCGTCGGCCGCCCTGCTCGACCGCGACGCGGTGTGGGAGGCGAAGCGCTCGGCCCTGACCCTGGTGCACGCGGTCCCTCGCAGCGCGGCCCGAGAGGCCGACTACCAGGAGTTCCTCGAGCGTGAGGGCTCCGGACTGGTGGACTTCGCGACCTGGTGCGCCCTGGCCGAGGTGCACGGGGACGGGTGGAGCGAGTGGCCCGCCGAGCTCCGCGAGCCGGGCTCGGACGCCGTGGTCGCTGCGCGAGCCGAGCTCGCCGAGCGGGTGGACTTCTACTGCTGGCTGCAGTGGGTCGTCGACGAGCAGCTCGGCGACGCGCAGGCCCGTGCGGTCGCGGCGGGCATGGACCTGGGGATCGTCCACGACCTGGCGGTGGGCGTGCACGCCGACGGGGCGGACACCTGGGCACTGCAGGACGTCATGGCCCGTGGTGTGACCGTCGGAGCCCCACCCGACGCGTTCAACCAGGTCGGCCAGGACTGGTCGCAGCCGCCGTGGCGGCCGGACCGGCTCGCGGAGGCGGGCTACGGGCCCTACCGCGACATGCTGCGGACGGTGCTGCGTCACGCCGGCGGCATCCGGGTGGACCACATCATCGGCCTGTTCCGCCTCTGGTGGGTGCCGGAGGGCCGCTCGGCGGCGGAGGGAACCTACGTGCGGTTCGACCACGAGGCCCTGGTGGGGATCCTCGCCCTGGAGGCCTGGCGGGCCGACGCCCTCGTCGTCGGCGAGGACCTGGGGACGGTCGAGCCGTGGGCGCGCGACTACCTTGCCGACCGCGGCCTCCTCGGGACCTCGATCCTCTGGTTCGAGCGGGACGACCAGGGCGCGCCCCGGCAGCCGGAGACCTGGCGGCGGCTGTGCCTGGCCACCGTCACCACCCACGACCTCCCGCCGACCGCGGGCTACCTCGCGGGCGAGCACATCCGGATCCGCGACGGCCTCGGCCTGCTGACCCGTTCGGTGGACGAGGAGCGCGCCGTCGACGAGGCGGACCGGGCCTCGTGGCTGGCCCTGCTCGTGCAGCGCGGCTGGCTGGCGGCCGGTGCGGAGCGGGATGTCGAGGCCGTCACGTGGGCGCTGCACCGGGCGCTGGCGGCCACGCCGAGCCGGCTCCTCGGCGTCGCCCTCACCGACGTCGTCGGCGAGGTCCGGGCGATGAACCAGCCCGGGACGCACTCCGAGTACCCGAACTGGCAGGTGCCGTTGGCCGACGGCAGCGGGTCGCCGGTGCTGCTGGAGGACCTGCTCGGGTCGCCGGCCGCCGCCGCGCTGGCCGCCGCGGTCCGGGGAGCGCCCCGTGCCTAGTACGGTTCACCTCGTGACCGCACGACTCCTGCGCACGGCCTCCGTCGCGGCTGCCGCGACCGCCGTGCTGCTCACGACCCTGCTCGCCGGCCCGGCGGCGTACGCCGCCAACCAGGACGACGGGCAGCAGACCGGCGGCGGCTTGTCCGTGATCCAGACGCTGCTCATCTTCGTCGGCATCCCGTCCGCGCTGTTCGTGACCATCGCCCTGCTCGCCTCCGCCCCCTCGATGGCGCGCGGCCCGCGCTACCGGCCGGGCCTCGGCTGGTGGGCCGCGCCGGTCTGGTTCAACGGTCCCGACGACGCCGACGCTGCCGTGCGACGGGCCACGGCCAGCACCGGGGGAGGTGGCGCAAGTGCCCGCTGGTGAGGCGTTCTCGGCCAAGCAGCAGGACGACGTGGTGCGAGCGATCCGGCTCGCCCGTCAGCAGGCGGACCTGCCGGTGTCGGTCTACGTCGGCACGCTCGACGGCGACAGCCGTGCGACCGCGCTGCAGCTGCACGGCGCCCTCGGGGAGCCGGCCGCGCGCACGGTGCTGGTCGCCGTGGACCCGGGTGCCCGCCGGGTCGAGGTGGTGACCGGGCCGGAGGTCCGGCGCCGGCTCGACGACCGGTCCGCCGGGCTGGCCGCGATGACGATGACCTCGGCCTTCCAGGGCGGCGACCTGGCCGGCGGGATCGCCTCGGGCGTCCTGGCGCTGGCCGAGCACGCGCGCGTCCCGCGGTCGTTGCACACCGACACCCCGGAGTAGCCGGGTCGACGCCTGACCCAGCACACCCCGAGCGCCCCGTCCCCTCGGGTCGAGTGGCGCGTAGTGGCTGCTGTAGGGGTCCGGCAACGACCACTACCCGCCACTCGACGACCGGGGGCGGACGGGAAAGCTACCCCGTGGCCCGGGCAGAGGCCTCCTGGGCCCGCAGGGCCCGGGCGACGCCGTCGCGCGCCTCGCCGACCAGCCGCCGCATCGCCGGCGCGGCGTCCCGGTGGGCCCGCAGCCAGGCGTCGGCGCGCTCGACCGTGGCCGGTTCGGCGAGCAGCGTCGGGAACAGGCCGATGACGACGTTCTGCGCCGTCTCGTTGGTCCGCTCCTCCCAGACCCGGACCAGCGAGTCGAAGTACAGGTCGACGTAGGGCCGGAGCAGGTCGAGCTGGGTGATGTGGGAGAACCCGCCGATGACGGCGGTCTGGATGGCGTTCGGGAGCTCGTCGCCGTCGACTGCTGCGGCCCACGCCTCGGCCTTGGCCGCTGGGTCCGGCCGGGCGGCCCTGGCGGCCGCGGCCTGGCGGCGCCCGGCGGCCGTGTCGTCCGCGTCGAGCTCACGGTCGATCTCGGCCTCTGTCGCCCGGCCGGCCGCCACGAGCTGGTGCAGCAGGTGCCAGCGCAGGTCGGTGTCCACGACCAGCTCGCCCAGGCGGACCCTCCCGTCGAGCAGGCCGCGGACCTCGTCCAGGTGCTCATCGGTCGAGGCGGCCGACGCGAAGGCGCGGACGAGCTGCAGCTGCAGGTCGCTGCCCGGCGCCGACCCCCGGATCAGCTCCAGCAGGCCGTCGGCCAGCTCGCGCCGGACCTGCGGGCGTCGCGCCGGGTCGCAGTAGAGCAGGCAGGCGGTGTCCGCCTGGCGCAGCACGGTGCGGACCACGGAGCTGTCGGTCTCGGTGCGGACGCCGGTGAGGACCAGCCGCACGTAGTCCTGGGTCGACAGCTCGGCGTCGCGGGTCATGTCCCAGGCGGCCGACCAGCACAGCGACCTCGGCATGGTCTCCCGGACGTCGCCGATCGAGTCGCGCAGCGTCGCCACCGAGCGGTCGTCGAGGCGGATCTTCGCGTAGGTGAGGTCGTCGTCATTGAGCAGCACGAGGTCGGGCCGGTGCCGGCCGACCAGGTCGGTGACCCCGGTGCGGGCACCGACGGCGTCCAGCTCGGTCCGGTGGACGCGGACCAGGCCGTCCCCGGTGCGTTCGTACAACCCGATGGCCAGCCGGTGCGACCGCAGGGTCGGCCAGCCGTCGGGAGCCGTCTGGACCACGTCGAACGAGGTGAACCGCCCCTCGTCGTCGGTGGTGAACTCACTGCGCAGCGTGTTGACGCCGGCGGTCTCCAGCCACTCCGCGGACCAGGCCTTGAGGTCGCGGCCCGAGATCTCCTCGAGCTTGCCCAGCAGGTCGACGAGTGTCGTGTTGCCCCAGGCGAACGTCCGGAAGTACGCGCGGAGGCCGGCCACGAACGCGTCCCGACCCACCCAGGCGGCCAGCAGCTTGAGGACGGCAGCGCCCTTGGCGTAGGTGATGCCGTCGAAGTTGACCTCGACGTCCTCGAGGTCGGCGATCTCGGCGGCGATCGGGTGGGTGGACGGGAGCTGGTCCTGCCGGTAGGCCCAGGTCTTGTCGGTGTTGGCGAACGTCGTCCAGGCGGAGGTCCAGGAGGTGGCCTCTGCCGCCGCGAGGGTGCTCACCCACTCGGCGAACGACTCGTTGAGCCACAGGTCGTCCCACCACACCATCGTCACCAGGTCGCCGAACCACATGTGCGCGAGCTCGTGCAGGATCGTGATGGCCCGGCGCTCGTAGGACACCTGCGGGACCCGGGAACGGAAGACGTAGTCCTCGTTGAGGGTGACGCAGCCGGCGTTCTCCATCGCGCCGGAGTTGTACTCCGGGACGAACAGCTGGTCGTACTTGCTGAAGGGGTAGGGCGTGGCGAACATCGCCTCGTAGTAGGCGAAGCCCTGCCGGGTCTCCTCCAGGATCACGTCGGCGTCGAGGTGGGGCGCGAGGGACTCGCGGCAGAACACCGAGAGCGGCACCACCCGGTCTCCGTCGCGGTACTCGCTGTCGACCCGGTGGTACGGACCGGCGACGAGCGCGGTGATGTACGACGAGATGCGTGGCGTCGCGCCGAACCGCCAGGTCGCGTTGCCCAGCCCGGCCGGTTCGGGCTGCGGGGTCGGCTCGTTGGAGACGACCTGCCAGTCGTCCGGCGCGGTGATCGTGAAGGCGAAGGTCGCCTTGAGGTCCGGCTGCTCGAACACAGTGAAGACGCGGCGGGAGTCGGCGACCTCGAACTGCGTGTAGAGGTAGACGGACTTGTCGACCGGGTCGACGAAGCGGTGCAGGCCCTCGCCGGTGTGCATGTAGCGGCAGGTGGCGCGCACGGTGAGCTCGTTGTCCGCCGCCAGGTCCTCGAGGTGGATGCGCGCACCGTCGTAGACCGAGCGGGGGTCCAGCGACCGGCCGTTCAGCGTGATGGCGTCGACCTGGTCCGCGACCAGGTCGACGAAGGTCGCGGCTCCTGGTTCCCGGCTCGCGAACCGGATCGTCGTGACCGAGCCGAACGTGACGTCGCCGGCCGTGAGGTCCAGCTCGACGTCGTACGCCGACACGCTGAGCAGCCTCGCCCGGACCCGGGCCTCGTCGCGGGTCACGTTCATCCGGGCGGCAGCGCTGGGCACGGCAGATCTCTTCCGTTCGCAGGGGGACGGCAGATCCTCGCACGCACCCCAGGCCACGACCCAACGGGGAATGCCCGGCACAGGTCGGGAGTTGCCGGAAATGTGACAACTCCTACCGATCCTGGGCCCGGGTCGCGCGCCGTCGCGGACTTCTGGTTCGACCCGATCTGCCCCTGGGCCTGGATCGCCTCCCGCTGGATGCTCGAGGTCGAGCAGGTCCGCGACGTGCAGGTGCGCTGGCACGTGATGTCGCTGGCCTACCTCAACGCGGACCGGGACCTGCCCGAGGACTACCGCTCGGTCATGGACGCGGCGTGGGGCCCGGCCAGGGTCGTCACCGCCGCCATGGCGGCGCACGGGCCGGCCGTCGCGCTGCCGCTCTACACGGCGCTGGGCGACCGGTTCCACCGGGAGAAGAGGCCCAAGGACCGGGAGACGGTCGAGGAGGCACTTGCTGCGGTCGGGCTGCCGCTGGACCTGGCCGACGCGATGAGCACCGACGCGCACGACGAGGCGATGAAGGCCTCGCACCACGCGGGCATGGACCAGGTCGGCTTCGACGTCGGAACGCCGGTGATCTCGGTGGAGGGCGTGGCCTTCTTCGGTCCGGTGGTGTCACCGGTGCCGCGCGGCGAGGCGGCCGGCCGGCTGTGGGACGGGGTCCGGCTGGTCGCCGGCACCGACGGGTTCTTCGAGCTCAAGCGCTCACGGACCCGCGACCCGATCGTCGACTGAGGACCATCGTTCGGGACAAAGCCTGGCGTGGCTGCCGGTTCCGGCGCAGGATGGGACCCCCGAGGGGGTGTGGCCAGTGATCAACGTGCGACCGGGCTACTGGGACGTGGACAGCTGCTCGTGGGTCGGCACCGACCCGGTCTACGTGGTGCCGCCGCTGCGGCATGCCGAGCACCCGCACGACCGCGCCTTCGGCGTTCCCGAGATCCCCGCGCAGCAGGACGACGAGGTGGTCCTGGACCCGGAGGAACCGGTCGCCACCTAGCGGGGTGCGACCCAGTCCTCGAGCCGTCGCCACACCCAGCGAGAGCGATCCCCATGCCTGAACGTCACATCACGGTGCAACGGCACATGTCTGCGTCCACCGGGTCCGTATGGGCCCTGTACGCCGACTTCCCGAATCTCGCGCGCCACTGGAGTGGCCTCAGGGCCACGAGAGCCATCGGCGACCAGACCAGCGGCGTGGGTGCTCGCCGCCGCGTCGAGCTGAAGCCGATCGGCAGCATGGAGGAGACCGTCACCACCTGGGAGGAGGGGCGCAGGATCGACACCCGGAATCAGCCGAGCGCGTCGGTGCCGTTCAAGCAGGCCGGGTCCGCGCTCAGGCTCGAGCCCGACGACGACGGGACGTTGGCCACGTTCGACTACCGGTACGTGCCCAGGGGCGGCCCCATCGGTCGATTTACCGGCCCATTGATCGACAAGATGCTGATGGCTAGCTTCACCGACATGCTGGCCGCCACCGAGGAGGCCGCCGTCGCCGACGGGTAGCCGACGTCTGACAGCCCAGGCTTCCGAGGATCATCGGGGGGCAGAGCGGCCCGCGCCGGCCTGCGTCTGCCGGAGCCGGTCCGGACCTTCCGGCAGTCGGGCAGACAGGCGAGCGGGCCGTCAGGTCACGATCCGCATCGGGCGGCCCCGCTCGTCGGCGACCGGCTCACCCGGCAGGGTGCGGGCCCTTCCCTCGGCCCAGCGTGCGGCCGACCAGGCCACCGCCAGCGCGTCCAGGCCGTCGTCGCCCGAGGGGACCTCGCTCACAGCCAGCCCCGGCAGCCACCCGGACACGGCCCGGACCCTCGCGGCCCGCCCCGCCGGGGTCTTCTTCGACGGCAGCGGCCCGCGGCCGCCGAGCTCCAGGAACGCCAGCTCCGGGTGCACCTCGACCAGCCTGGGGTCGTCGGCGACCTCGTCGACCTCCCTGATCTTGGGCACCAGGTGCCACGTCTGCACCGACAGCCCCGACCCGTCGACGAGGCTCCGGTGCCGTGCGTTCGCCTCCTCGTACGAGCCGGCGTCCAGCACCCCGCGCGGCGGGGCGAGGAACACCCTCGGGTGCGCCCGTCCCAGCAGCCGCTTGGCCAGCAGGTCGCAGTCGCGTCGACCCGTCGACGGCAGGCCGACCGGCATGTCGACGCCGACGACGTCCACCTCGAGGGCGAGGGCCTGGGCGATGTGGGTGAAGCGCAGCCACCCCACCCGGCCGTCCTCGACGATGGCACCGGCCCAGCCGCCGCGGGCGCCGTCGAGTCCGAGGCATCGGGTCATGGGAGCGTGCTGCCAGACTGCACGCCATGCGCGTGCACCTCGGCTCCGACCATGCCGGCTACGAGCTCAAGGCCCACCTCGCCGAGGCGTTGCGGGGTCTCGGCTACGAGGTGGTCGACCACGGTCCGGTGGAGTACGACCCGGTCGACGACTACCCGCCGTACGTCCTGCGCGCCGCGGCCGCCGCAGTCAACGACGGCGGCAGCCTCGGTGTGGTCATCGGCGGCTCGGGCAACGGTGAGGCGATCGCGGCGAACAAGGTCCGTGGCGTGCGGGCCGCGCTGGCCTGGAACGACGACACCGCTTCCCTGGGCCGCGAGCACAACGACGCGAACGTCGTCGCGATCGGTGCCCGGATGCACTCCCTGGACGAGGCGACGCGGCTGGTGGAACGGTTCCTCACCACCCCGTTCAGCGGCGACCCCCGGCACGTGCGGCGGATCGACATGATCTCCGGGTTCGAGCGGTCCGGTGACCTGCCCGAGCTCCCCGAGCCGCCGTCGCTGGCCTGAGCCGTTGCTCAGAAGACCACCGGGCACCAGGCCGCGGGGGAGTGGCTGAACGCCGTCGACGCCTGCCGGACCGCCGCGTCGGACCCGCTGACGCGGCCCGCTCGCGCGAGCTCGGACAGCGAGGTCCCGCCGAGGTAGGCGGCACCGAGCTCGCGGACGTCCAGCCGCAGGTCTGCCTCGTCCTCGGTGCGGGTGCAGGTCGCGCCGTCGAGGCCGCCGGTGAGCCGCCAGCGCCCCGCGTTCCACGGGCAGCGCACGTCGTCGACCTCGAGAACCAGGTCGACGTCGCCGCTGTACCTGCGCGCGGTGAGGGCCGCGTCGACGTCGACCAGCCGGACATAGAGAGCGTCGCCGGTGGACGGCTTGGACCGCCGAGGGTTCGTCAGCCAGTGCAGCATCGGGTCGTCGACCGGGAGGTTGCCGAAGTGGGTGCTGCCCATGAGGTCGAGGTCGGTGAGGTACCGGTACAGGCTCGCGAGGGCAGCCGGGTCGACCGCCATCACCTCGCGCACAGAGACGGTGCCCTGCCCGAAGTTCTCGTCGAAGCTCTGTCTCGTGGAGTACAGCGCGTACCCCCGGACACCCGCGTCGTCCTCCGCGACGACGCACCGCAGCGCCGACCGTCCCTCCCGGAAGACCGGCAGGTCGCGCAGTGCGCGGGCCCACCAGTGCTCGTCCCGGACGAACATGCCCGGCCGGGCGACCCGTACCTCGTCGTACACCGGCGCCAGCAGCTTCGCGTCGTCGGCTGCCACCAGCCGCAGCCGGAGCCGCTCGTCGCCCGGCGCATCAGGCAGCAACGACGTCGCCCCGCGCGGCACCGTGCACCTGAGGTGCCGGCTGGCCAGGCCGTAGCCGAAGCGGCCGTAGATCTGCGGCTCGGAGGCCCAGAGCACGGCGACCGGCTCGTCTCCCCGCTCGTGCAGCGTCGAGAGCTGCGAGTTCATGAGCGCGCTGAGCACCCCCCGACGCCGGTAGGTGGGCAGGACACCGACCCAGCTGACCCCGGCCGCCGGGGCGGTGCGTCCCGGAACGGTCAGCTCGAACGGGTACGCCGTGGCGATGCCGATCAGCGCGTCGCCGTCGTGCACCCCGATGTCCCGCCCGCGACCGTAGAGGTCACGCTCCGAGGCCAGCAGCTCCTCCGGCGCCGTCGTACCGAATGCCTGGGCGTCGATGTCGATGAAGGCGTCGTAGTCGGCGTCGCCGAGGGTCCGGACCGGCCAGCGCTCGGCGTCGACCCTGCTCTGGTTCATGGCTCAGGAGTACCAGACCCTGTTCGCCCCCAACCACACCATTAGACCCGGGACGTCCTGGGGACGACTCCTCACGGATCTCCCATCCGCCGTCTCGGCGTACTGCGCCCTCGGTACTGTCGTCGTCATGCTGGGCTCACGGCCGCGCGCGCGGCGCGGTGCGCGCGCGACCTGGTGGCGGACGTCCATCTGGGTGCGCCGGCACGTGCTGCACTCCGACGGCTTCACCCTCGTCACGCTGTGCCTGTGCGCGGTCGGGCTCGGTGGGCTCTTCCTCGCCAACCGGTCGTGGTTCCCGTTGGCCTCGCTCGCCGTCGTGGTGCTCGCCGGCGGCTTCCTGCTCAGCGTGCGCAGCCTGCTGCTGCTCGACCTCGTCGTCGGCCTCGTCGTGCTGCTGGAGATCGTCCGGGTCGGCGCGGACCAGGTGTCCCCCGGCGCCGTGCTCGTCGTGGCGGCGACTGCGGCGATCGTGCACACGCTCGCCCGGTCGCGGGGCCGGCTCGGGGTGCAGGGGACACGTGGCGACTCGATGCTGGTCGACCTGCGCGACCGGCTGATCGCCCAGGGCGAGATGCCGGCCCTGCCCGACGGCTGGTCGGCCGAGGTGGTGCTCCGCTCGGCCGGTGGTGCCTCGTTCTCCGGTGACTTCCTGGTCGCGACCAGGTCCGACGACGGCAGCCAGCTGGAGGTCGCACTGGTCGACGTCTCTGGCAAGGGGGTCGCTGCCGGCACCCGTGCGCTGCTGCTGTCCGGCGCGTTCGGCGGGCTGCTCGGGTCGGTGCCGCACGAGGAGTTCCTGCCGGCAGCGAACCGGTACCTGCTGCGCCAGCAGTGGGACGAAGGGTTCGCGACGGTCGCCCACGTGATGATCGACCTCGGCACGGGGGAGTACGTCGTCTCCGTTGCGGGCCACCCGCCTGCCGTCCAGTTCTCGGCCGGGTCCGGGCGCTGGCTGATGGGCGAGGCCAGCGAGGGCCCGCTGCTCGGGGTCTTCCCGGACGCGAAGTTCGTCGCCGAGCGCGGGCGCCTGGACCGCGGCGACGCGTTGCTGCTGTTCACCGACGGCTTGATCGAGAAGCCCGGGCAGGACATCGCAGTGGGGATCGACAAGCTGCTGGGCGAGGCGGAGCGGCTGGTCACCCGCGGCTTCCGGCACGGCGCCAAGCGCCTCGTGGACCGGGTCGCGGCCGCCGTGAACGACGACCGCGCCGTCGTCTTCATCTGGCGGGACTGACTCCTCCTCTCGGGTCGCCCAGCGCGACCCTCGGGGAGCACGCCGCCCCGCTCGGCGTCCGGCCACGGCGGACGGCCACCCGCCAGGCCGAACGGACATTTCTGCGGTGCTGCGGTCCCAGCACGGTCAAGGAAGTCCTGCGGCCGCCGATAAGCACCCAGGAACGTGCCGCGAGCAGGGGCTCCGATACCGACCGAGAACCGGCTACTCAGGACGGTTCGTCCAGGCACCTCTGCGCTCGAGAAGGACACACCATGAACAAGAAGCGGTACTCAGCCGTCGCGCTGACCGTTGCGGCCGTCCTGCTGGGCGGCGGCATCGCCGCCGCCTTCTGGTCGACCAGCGGCAGCGGCTCCGGCTCTGCCGACGTCGGGAACGACAGCGGGGTCACGGTCGTGCAGGCCAACGCCGTGTCCGGGCTGGTTCCCGGCGGCGTGGCGCAGCCCATCGACTTCACGGTGACGAACAGCAGCGCCACCGCACCGGTGCAGATCAGGACCGTCGTCATCGGCTTCGGCTCGGGCTTCCCGGCCGGCTGCAGCGCGGCCGACTTCGTCCTGACCCAGCCGGGCAAGCCGTCGGTCGGGACCCCGCTCTCCATCGCTGCGAGCGGCTCCCTCGCCTTCACCTCAGGTGGCGCCGGCGGCCTGGGCGGGACCGGCGCTGCCATCGCCATGCTCAACACCTCCCTGAACCAGGACGGCTGCAAGCTCGCGACCGTGCCGTTGACCTTCACGGTCAGCTGATCGCGCCCAGGCCGTGAGGCATGTCCACGCCGGTTGACGCCGCGCGGCAGCCCCCTCGTCCGCCCCTCCGGTGGCCTACGGGCCTGCTTCGTGCCGGCGTGGGTGCCGCTGGCGTCCTGGTGGGGATGGGCGTCACTGCCGTGGCCATCGCGGGCTGGAGCGCGACCGGCGGCGGCTCCGGCACCGCGGCCGTAGGCACGTTGGCTGCGCCGTCCGGTGTCACGGTGTCCTCGGTCGGGTCCACCGTCTCGGTGAGCTGGGACGGCGTGGTCCCTCCCCAGGGGGCGCTCGCCGGGTACATCGTCACGAGGTTCCACGGCTCGACGCCGTCCCCGGCCTGCGGCACCGACCCCGCACAGGTGGGCTCGTACGTCCCGGCCGGGACCCCGGCCTGCACCGACGCCCCGGTGTCGGACGGGACGTACACCTACGCGGTGACCGCCGTCTTCCGCACCTGGACGGCGCAGAGCGCACGCAGCGGGCCCGTCGCCGTCGAGGCTCCGACCCAGGCCGTTTCCCTCGCTGCGGGGTCGACCGGCGCCGTCCTGAACGGGACGACGCTGTACTACCGGCCGGGGGTGGCGGGCGGCTTCCGCCTCGTCGACGCCGTGACCAGCGCCGTGGCCGGCCCCGCCTCCGCGACCTTCCCCGACGTCGCCGCCGCGGGGTGGAGCCACCCCGGTGAGACCGTGTCCGTCGGCTCCGGCGGTCCTGCCACGATCGCCTACCAGTCCTCGGCCTACTCCTGGAACCCCTCACCGGCGCTGCCGGTACCGCAGACCGTCACCGGCCGGGACACGCGTGGCGCCACGGTGTCGACGACGCTGACCCTCACTCCCGACGCCGTCGGCCCGACCGGCGGGGCGCTCACGGTGAACGGCGTCCCCGCCGGGGCGGCCGAGACCTCGAGCCATGCCAGGACGACTTTCCCGATCGACGTCCGGACCGACTACGGCGCCGACGCGGGGTCGGGGCTGTCGACCAACGCCTTGACCGTGGAGACCGCCACGTTGAGCGGGGACTCCTGCGGTGCCTACAGCACCCCGACCGTCATCACCGGTGCACCGGCGCAGGCCGGGCTGACGACCGGCTGCTACCGGTACCGGCTCACCGGGACCGACGCCGTCGGGAACACCTCGACCCTCACCACGGTGGTCAAGTACGACCTGGGCCCGCCGACCCAGACGGTGACCCTGGTCTCCGGCGTGAACGCCTCGCAGACCGGCAACGTGATCTACTTCCGCGGCGCCACCGGCTCCTTCGTGCTTGCGAGCGACGTCACGGACACCGAGACCTCCCCGGCCTCGGTGACCTTCCCGGTGATCTCGACCGCAGGCTGGACCCATGCCGCCGAGACGGACGTCACCGGCATCGGCAGCCTGCCGACGCTCGGCTTCGCCTCGAGCACCTACTCGCTCACGTCCACCGCCAGCACGCCGGGCACCCACTCGGTCGTGGGCAAGGACGCCGCCGGGAACTCGGTCACCACCGCCCTGACCTTCTCCAAGGACACGACCGCACCGACCGGCGGCGCACTCACTGTGAACGCGGGGGTGGCCGCCAGCGGGGGGTCGACCACCTTCAACAAGACCGGCGGCTTCACCATCGGACTCCGCACCGACTACACCGACGCCGGGTCCGGCCTCGCCTCCAGCGTCCTGACCGTCGCGTCCGCCACGCTCGGTGCCAACACCTGCGGCACGTTCGGCCCGACGTCGGTCGTGAACGGGTCCGCGGCCCAGTCGGGGCTGACCACCGGCTGCTACCGCTACACCCTGACCGGCACCGACAAGGTCGGGAACCAGGCCACGCCGATCTACACGACGGTCAAGGTGGACCTGGTGCTGCCGACCGGGGGTGCGGTGACGGTCAACGGCGTCGCCGCGGACACCGGGGGAACCACCGCCAGCGGCCCGACCAACGACAACCCGTTCCCCATCGACGCGCGCACCGACTGGACCGACGCGGAGTCCGGACTGCTGTCCAGCACGCTCACCCGCGCGGTGGCGACGTACACGGCAGGCGGGTGCGGGACCTTCTCGGGCAGCACCACCGTGACCGGCACGACCGCGCAGAGCGGGCTGGCGACCAGCTGCTACCGGTACACGCTGGCCGGCACCGACAACGCCGGCAACGTCGCCACCGTCGCCACCGTCGTCAGGAACGACGTCACCCTGCCGACCGGCGGCGCGCTGACGGTCAACGCGGTCGCCGCCTCCACCGCCGGGTCGAGCAGCCTCAACCGGACCGGCGCCTTCACGATCGGCGCCCGGACCGACTACACCGACGCCGCCTCCGGCATCGACACGAGCATCCTGAGCATGACCTCGGCCACGCTCAGCGGCGGCAGCTGCGGGACGTTCGGTGCAGCGACGGTCGTCGCCGGGGCGCCCTCGCAGGCGGGGCTCGGCACCGGCTGCTACCGCTACACCCTGACCGGCACCGACCTGGCCGGGAACGTCGCGGTCCCCCTCGTCACGACGGTCAAGGTGGACCTGGTCCTGCCGACCGGCGGCGCGATGACGGTGAACGGTGTCGCGGCGGACGCTGCCGGGACCACCAGCGGGCCGACCAACGACAACCCGTTCCTCATCGACTCGCGGACCGACTGGACCGACGCGGAGTCCGGCATGGGCACGAGCCTCCTGACGCGGACCTCGGCCACCTACTCCGGTGGCCTCTGCACGGGCACCTACGCGACGCCGGTCACCAATCACGGGCACGCCGTCGCAGAGCGCCCTGGCGACCAAGTGCTGGAAGTACACCCTGACCGGCACCGACGCGGCCGGGAACAGCTCGGCGATCTCCACCGTCGTCAAGTACGACGTCACGCCTCCCACTGCCGGTGCGCTCACCGTCAACGGGGTAGCTGCCAGCTCCGGAGGTACCACGAGCGTCGCCAACGTGGCGTCGTTCACGATCGGCACCAGGACGGCGAACACCGACGCTGCCTCGGGCCTGGCCTCCAGCACGCTGACCCGCGAGGCAGCGACCCTGTCCGGCGCGACCTGCGGAGCCTTCGGGTCGCCGGTGACGATCACCGGCACGCCGGCGCAGACCGGCCTGCCGACCGGGTGCTACCGCTACGCGTTGACCGGCGTGGACCTCGCCGGGAACACGGTTTCCCTCTCGACCACGGTGAAGCTCGGCGTGTACGCCAGCGCGGTGTCCCTGGTCAACGGCACCGGGACGGCCGGTCGGGTCGACCAGGGCGACCGCGTGGTGGTCACCCTCTCCGACGACATCGCCGTGGGCTCGCTGTGCTCGGCCTGGTCGGGCAACACGACCGACCAGCTGATCAACGCGGACAACGCGGTGACCGTCACCCTGGTCGACGGCGGTGTCGGCAACGACAGCCTCACCGTCTCGTCCAGCCAGTGCACGCTGAACTTCGGCAACATCGGCCTCGCGTCGACGGCGTACACCATCGCGACGGTGACGTTCGGCGGGGCCGGGGCCAACGCGAGCACGGTGGCCTGGAGCGCCTCGACCCGGCAGCTGACCGTCACGCTGGGCGCGGTGTCCGGCCCGGGACCGGCCATCGTGGCGACGAACGTCGTGGCCACCTTCACCCCGAGCGTCGCCGTGACCAACCCCGCCGCCGTGCCGGCGGGTGGCTCCTTCGCCACCGCGGCGGTCAAGCAGTTCTGACCGGCCGCGCCTCGCCGACCGCGGCCGGTCGCCCGGTCGATGGAGCGGGTGACGGGAATCGAACCCGCATGACCAGCTTGGAAGGCTGGAGCTCTGCCATTGAGCTACACCCGCAGGAGCCCTGCCGCGCGTGTTTCGCGTGGACGGGGCCCTGGCTCTAGGATGCCAGGAGCGCTGCGGGGCGTAGCGTAGTGGCTAGCGCGCCTGCTTTGGGGGCAGGAGATCGGGAGTTCGAGTCTCCCCGCCCCGACCACCCGTCGCGACCGTCGGTGACCGGAGCGGGCCCTGCCCGCCGCGCCCGCCCCACCGTCGCCGCACCGCCCGCCGTCCGACCGCACGCACGTACGTACGCCCTGAGGAGCCCCCTGACCGTGAAGAGCGATCTCGAGACCCTGAACCCGACCCGGGTCAAGCTGACCGTGGAGGTCCCGTTCGAGGAGCTCAAGCCGAGCCTGGACGAGGCCTACCGCAAGATCGGCGCCCAAGTCACGATCCCCGGGTTCCGCAAGGGCAAGGTGCCGCCGCGTGTCATCGACCAGCGGTTCGGGCGCGGCATGGTTCTCGAGGAGGCGGTCAACGAGGCGCTGCCGAAGTTCTACGGCGACGCCGTAGAGGCGAACGACGTCAAGGTCATCGGGCAGCCGGAGGTCGACGTCACCGAGCTCGAGGACGGCAAGCACCTCACCTTCACCGCCGAGGTGGACGTCCGGCCGGAGTTCGACCTGCCCGACTACGAGGGCCTCGAGGTCACTGTCGAGGACGCCGAGGTCACCGATGCCGAGGTCGACGAGCAGCTCGACGGGCTGCGAGCCCGGTTCGGCACTCTCACCGGCGTCGACCGAGCGGTGGTCGACGGTGACTTCCTCTCCCTCGACCTGTCGGCGACCGTGGCCGGCGAGGCGCTCGAGGACCTCACCGCGAAGGGCCTGAGCTACCAGGTCGGCGGGGGATCCCTGCTCGAGGGGCTCGACGAGGCCGTCATCGGCCTGAGCGCCGGCGAGTCCCGCGACTTCACCACGACGCTCGTCGGCGGCGACCATGCCGGCGAGGAGGCGACCGTCACCGTGGAGGTCAAGTCCGTCAAGGAGCGCGAGCTGCCGGAGCTCGACGACGACTTCGCCCAGACCGCCAGCGAGTTCGACAGCCTCGACGAGCTGCGTGCCGACATCCGCGACCGGGTCGAGGGCATGAAGAAGGTCCAGCAGGGCGTGCAGGCCCGCGACCGCGTGCTGGAGAAGCTCCTGGACGCGGTCGAGCTGCCGCTGCCGGAAGGTGTGCTCAAGGCCGAGATCGATGCCCGCAACCACTCCCTCGGCCACCAGCTGGAGTCCGCGGGCATGACCAAGGCCGACTTCCTCTCGGCTGAGGGGCAGACCGAGGAGGAGTTCGACGCCGAGGTGCTCAAGAGCACCCGCGACGCGATGACCGCCCAGTTCGTGCTCGAGAAGATCGTCGAGAAGGAGCAGCTGTCGGTCAACGAGCAGGAGCTCACCGAGCACCTCGTGCGGACGGCCGCCCGCTACGGCATGAGCCCGGACCAGTTCGTGCAGCAGGTGGTCCAGGGCGGCCAGGTGCCCATGCTCGTCAGCGAGGTCGTCCGCGGCAAGGCGCTGGCGCTGGTCCTCGAGCGCGCCAAGGTCACCGACGAGTCCGGCCGTGAGGTGGACCTCGACGCCCTGCGCGAGGACGCTCCGTCGGCGGATCAGGCCGAGGTCGAGGACCACTCGGGCCACGACCACGACTGAGCACCGACTGTCCCGAGGGGCCCGGCCGCGCGAGCGGCCGGGCCCCTCGGCGGTCCGGGGCCGTCCGGGTGAGCGGCGTGCGCCGTCAGCGAACACCCGCCTGGCGGGGACGACCGGGTCCGGGCCCCGCGTTAGTGTCGGAGCCAGTGGCCGGTGGCAGCGCCGGTCGACCCGAACCACATCCTCGACAGGACTCCTCGACGGGACGTCCTCATGACCGAGACAGGTGAGCCCGACGTGACCCAGCTGATCACCCCCGGCCTCGAGGGCCCGCAGGGGCGCTCCCCCCAGCCGCAGGGGATGGGGCTCGACGACCAGGTCTACAACCGGCTGCTTCGCGAGCGCATCATCTTCCTCGGCTCGGTGGTCGAGGACGCCAACGCCAACGCGATCTGCGCCCAGCTGCTGCTGCTGGCGGCGGACGACCCCGACAAGGACATCTGGCTGTACATCAACTCGCCGGGCGGCTCGGTCTCGGCCGGCATGGCGATCTACGACACGATGCAGTGGGTCACGAACGACGTGGCGACCGTCTCGATGGGCCTGGCCGCCTCGATGGGGCAGTTCCTGCTCTGCGCCGGCACCCCGGGCAAGCGCTACGCCCTCCCGCACTCGCGGATCATGATGCACCAGCCCTCCGGTGGCCTCGGGGGAACCGCCTCCGACATCCGGATCCAGGCCGAGCAGATGCTCTACACCAAGCGGAAGATGGCCGAGCTGATCGCGCAGCACACCGGTCAGACCATCGAGGTCATCGAGCGCGACTCGGACCGCGACCGCTGGTTCACCGCCGACGACGCCAAGGAGTACGGCCTGGTCGACCAGGTGGTGGCCAGCGCCGGCCAGGTCGCGGGTCAGGGCGGTACGGCATGAGCGGCACCTTCCCCCCACCCGTCGGCGGCCCGCGAGGAGACCACGCCCCCATGAAGGCCCAGATGAGCGACCTCTACACCCCGAGCTCGCGGTACGTCCTCCCCTCGATGATCGAGCGGACGTCCTACGGCGCGGTCACCAAGGACCCGTACCAGAAGCTGTTCGAGGAGCGGATCATCTTCCTCGGCACCCAGATCGACGACGTCTCGGCCAACGACATCATGGCCCAGCTGCTCACGCTGGAGTCGGCGGACCCCGACCGCGACATCTCGATGTACATCAACTCGCCCGGCGGCTCGTTCACGGCCCTGACGGCGATCTACGACACGATGCAGTTCGTCCGCCCGGACATCCAGACGACCTGCCTCGGCCAGGCGGCGTCGGCGGCGGCGATCATCCTGGCGGCGGGCACGCCGGGCAAGCGGTTCGCGCTGGCCAACTCCCGGATCCTCATCCACCAGCCCTCGACCGAGGGCGGCGGCCAGGCCTCGGACGTCGAGATCCAGGCCCGCGAGGTGCTCCGGATGCGCAAGCTGCTCGAGGAGATGCTGGCCAAGCACAGCAACCGCACCCTGGAGCAGGTCGAGGTCGACATCGAGCGCGACAAGATCCTGACTGCCGAGGAGGCGGTGGAGTACGGCCTCGTCGACCGGGTGCTCACCACCCGAGGGGGCTGACCGCGGCTCCCGCGGCGCCGGCGGCTCCGCGGGGGACGCGCCGTACGCGCCCGCTGGGCGCAGAATCGAGGCGCTGACGGCCCCGCCGGGGTACCGTCGTGGCACACACGACCCGGTCGTCCGACCGGGCTGGCAGAGGGAGAGGCTTCCGCGTGGCGCGTATCGGTGACGGCGGTGACCTGCTCAAGTGCTCCTTCTGCGGGAAGAGCCAGAAGCAGGTCAAGAAGCTCATCGCCGGCCCCGGTGTCTACATCTGCGACGAGTGCATCGACCTCTGCAACGAGATCATCGAGGAGGAGCTCTCGGAGAGCTCCGACCTCAAGTGGGACGAGCTGCCCAAGCCGATGGAGATCTGCGAGTTCCTCGACTCGTACGTCGTCGGGCAGGACGTCGCGAAGAAGGCGCTCGCCGTCGCGGTCTACAACCACTACAAGCGGGTCCAGGCGGGCGAGACCGGCAAGCCGGGTCGGGACGACCACGTCGAGCTGGCCAAGTCCAACATCCTGCTCATCGGGCCCACGGGCTGCGGCAAGACCCACCTGGCCCAGACCCTGGCCAGGATGCTGAACGTCCCGTTCGCCATCGCCGACGCGACGGCGCTCACCGAGGCCGGCTACGTCGGCGAGGACGTCGAGAACATCCTGCTCAAGCTGATCCAGGCGGCCGACTACGACGTCAAGAAGGCCGAGACCGGGATCATCTACATCGACGAGGTCGACAAGATCGCCCGCAAGAGCGAGAACCCGTCGATCACCCGCGACGTCTCCGGTGAGGGTGTGCAGCAGGCGCTGCTGAAGATCCTCGAGGGCACCACCGCCTCGGTCCCACCCCAGGGCGGTCGCAAGCACCCGCACCAGGAGTTCATCCAGATCGACACCACGAACGTGCTCTTCATCGTCGGCGGCGCCTTCGCCGGCCTCGAGAAGATCATCGAGAACCGCATCGGCCGCAAGGGCCTGGGCTTCGGCGCCACCCTGCACTCCAAGGCCGACCGGGACGCCACCGACGTGTTCGGCGACGTGCTTCCGGAGGACCTGTTGAAGTTCGGCATGATCCCGGAGTTCGTCGGCCGGCTGCCGGTGATCACCAACGTGCGCAGCCTGGACCAGGACGCCCTGGTGCGCATCCTCAACGAGCCGCGCAACGCTCTCGTGAAGCAGTACGAGAAGCTCTTCGAGCTCGACGGAGTCGAGCTGGAGTTCAGCGACGACGCGCTCGTCGCGGTGGCCGACCAGGCGATCCTGCGGGGCACCGGAGCGCGCGGGCTGCGCGCCATCATGGAGGAGGTCCTGCTCTCCGTGATGTACGAGGTTCCCTCGCGCAAGGACGTCGCGAAGGTCGTCATCACCCGCGAGGTCGTGCTCGAGCACGTCAACCCGACGCTGGTTCCGCGCGAGACGCCCAAGCGCGAGCGCCGCGAGAAGTCCGCCTAGCACCCGGCGTCGGCACCTCACGCCCGGATCTTGAGACGGCACGCCGCGGAGCTCCCGGCGCGTCGTCTCAAGATCCGCGGAATGGGACGGCGGCTCGCAGACGTCAGAGGGAGACGGTTGCGCCCAGGGGCTCGTCCGAGGCGGTGAGCACGAGCTGAGCGACCCGGCCGGCCGCCTTGAGGTCGTCGGCTGCCCGGCGCACCCGGTCGAGCGAGGCCTCCGGACCCCGCACCACGGCCTGGGCGACGTCGGCACGCATCGACGCCTTGGCCTCGGACTTCGCCTTGCGCACCGCGGCCAGGATCAACGACGTGTCGCGCAGCACCTCGGCCTCGTCGGCGGTGACGCCGTCGTCGAGCGGCTCGTGCCGCGGCCACTCGCTGCGGTGCACCGAACCTTCCCGCCACCAGGACCACACCTCCTCGGTGACGAAGGGCAGGAACGGCGCGAACAGCCGGAGCTGGACCGACAGCGCCGTGGCGAGCGTCGCCTTGGCGGAGGCCGCGGCCTCCTCGCCGCGGCCGCCGTAGGCCCGGTCCTTGACCAGCTCGAGGTAGTCGTCGCAGAACGTCCAGAAGAACGTCTCGGTCACCTCGAGCGCCCGGGTGTACTCGAACGCGTCCATCGCCTCGGTCGCCTCACGGACCACCCCGCCGAGCACGGCGAGCAGCGAGCGGTCCAACGGGTCGGTGACGGCGGCAGGGTCCTGGACGGCTCCGAACGACAGGGCGAACTTCGAGGCGTTGAGGATCTTGATGGCCAGCCGGCGGCCGATCTTCATCTGCGCCTCGTCGAACGGGCTGTCCGTCCCCGGGCGGGCGCCGGCCGCCCGCCAGCGCACCGCGTCGGATCCGTAGCGTTCGAGCACCTCGGTCGGCACGACCACGTTGCCCTTGGACTTGGACATCTTCTTGCGGTCGGGGTCGACCACGAACCCCGAGATCGCGGCGTTGGCCCAGGGGACCGTGCCGTGCTCGTAGTGGGAGCGCACCACGGTGGCGAACAGCCAGGTGCGGATGATCTCGTGGGCCTGGGGCCGCAGGTCCATCGGAAAGGTCCGCGCGAACAGGTCAGGGTCGCGCTCCCATCCGCACACCACCTGGGGCGACAGCGACGAGGTCGCCCAGGTGTCCATCACGTCCGGGTCCGCAGTGAACCCGCCAGGCTTGTCCCGCTCGTCGTCGCTGAAGCCGGCCGGAGCCTGCGAGGCCGGGTCCAGCGGGAGGTCGGCCTCGTCGGCGAGGAGCGGCTCGTCGTACAGCGGCAGCCCCTCGTCGTCGAGCCGGTACCAGACGGGGAACGGCACGCCGAAGAACCGCTGGCGGCTGATCAGCCAGTCGCCCTGCAGGCCGTTGACCCAGTTCTCGTACCGGTGCCGCATGAAGTCGGGCACCCAGGCGATCTCACGGCCCCGCTCGACGAAGGTCTGTCGCAGCGTCTCGTCCCGGCCGCCGTTGCGGATGTACCACTGCCGGCTGGTCACGATCTCGAGCGGCTTGTCGCCGTTCTCGTAGAAGTTGGCCATCCGCTGGGTCGGCACGGGCTCGCCGTCCAGGTCGCCGGAGGAGCGCAGCTGCTCGACCACTGCGGCACGCGCGGAGAACGTCGTCTTGCCCGCGAGGTCGGCGTACGCCGCCGCGGCCGCCGGGCCGGAGAGCCACTCCGGCGTCTCGCGGAGCAGCCGACCGTCACGGCCCACCACCGACCGGACCGGGAGGTCGAGCTCGCGCCACCACATGACGTCGGTGAGGTCGCCGAAGGTGCAGCACATGGCGATCCCGGCGCCCTTGTCCGGCTCGGCCGCGGGGTGGGCGAGCACCGGCAGCTCGACGCCGAACAGCGGCGACCGGACCGTGCTGCCGAACAGCGGCCGGTAGCGCTCGTCGTCCGGGTGCGCGATCAGTGCGACGCACGCCGGGATCAGCTCGGGCCGGGTGGTCTCGATGTGCACGGGCCCGTCCGGGCCGTGGAAGGCCACCCGGTGGAAGTGCCCCGGGTAGTCCCGTGCCTCCAGCTCGGCCTGGGCCACCGCGGTCTGGAAGGTGACGTCCCACAGGCTGGGGGCCTCCTGCTGGTAGGCCTCGCCGCGGGCCAGGTTGCGCAGGAAGGCGCGCTGCGAGGCGGCTCTCGAGGCCTCGCCGATGGTCGTGTACTTCTGCGTCCAGTCCACCGAGAGGCCGACCCGGCGCCACAGGTCCTCGTAGGCCTGCTCGACCTGCTGGGTCCAGGTCTCGCACAGGTCGATGAAGTTGCGGCGCGAGATGTGCACCGGCTTCTTGGCGTCCGGTTTCGCCGGAGGCTGGAACGCCGGGTCGTACGGCAGCGACGGGTCGCACTTCACCCCGAAGTCGTGCTGCACCCGCCGTTCGGTGGGCAGGCCGTTGTCGTCCCAGCCCATCGGGTAGAAGACCTCGCGCCCGCGCATCCGCTGGTAGCGCGCCACGATGTCGGTGTGGGTGTAGGAGAACACGTGGCCCACGTGCAGCGAGCCGCTGACGGTCGGCGGGGGCGTGTCGATGGAGAAGACCTGCTCGCGGGTCTTGCTGCGGTCGAAGCGGTAGGTGCCCTGCTCCTCCCATACCGCGGACCAGCGCGCCTCGAGGCCGTCGACGGTCGGCTTGTCCGGCACGTGCGCCGGAAGGGCCGCTGGCGCGGTCGTCTGCTGGTCCATGGGGCCGAATCCTACGGGCGCGCTCCTGGCGGTCACCTCCCGGAATCGGTGGTGGCCGCCAGGCTCCCTAGACTCGGCGGGTGAGTGCGACCGAGGACCGCGAGCAGGCTGCCCGGGCCGCTGCGCGGCTGGCCGTCGTCGAGCAGGAGATCCTGTCCCGCGCGCCGGAGCACGACATCGACCCCACCCTCGACCGGGTGCGCGAGCTGCTGGACCTGCTCGGCAGCCCGCACCGGTCGGCACCGGTCGTCCAGGTCGCGGGCACCAACGGCAAGACCTCGACCACCCGCATGATCGAGGTCCTGCTGCGGGAGTTCGGGCTGCGCACCGGCCAGTTCACCAGTCCGCACCTGGAGTCGATGCGGGAGCGGATCGCCTTCGACGGAGCGTCGATCGACCCGGAGCGCTTCCTCGCGACCTACGACGACGTGGCGCCGTACCTCGACCTGGTGGACAGCCACCACGCTCATCGGCTCTCGTTCTTCGAGGTGCTCACGGCGATGGCGTTCGCCGGGTTCGCCGACGCCCCGGTCGACGTGGCCGTCGTGGAGGTGGGCCTCGGCGGCACCTGGGACAGCACCAACGTCGCCGACGCCCAGGTGGCGGTCGTGACCCCGATCGCCGTGGACCACACCCGCTGGCTGGGCCACACGGTCGAGGAGATCGCCGGCGAGAAGGCCGGGATCCTCAAGCCCGGGTCGTACGGCGTGCTCGCCCAGCAACCGGTCGAGGCGGCCGAGGTGCTGCTGCGCCGGTCTGTCGAGGTGGACGCCATCGTCGCCCGGGAGGGCCTGGAGTTCGGGGTGCTCTCGCGCACCGTCGCGGTCGGCGGCCAGCTGCTGGCGATCCGGGGGCTCGCCGGTGAGTACGACGACGTGTTCCTGCCGCTGCACGGACTGCACCAGGCCCACAACGCGGCCGTCGCGCTGGCGGCGGTGGAGGCGTTCCTCGGGGGCGCCCACGGCGAGCGCGGCCGGCTGGACCCCGACATCGTGCGGGCCGGCTTCGCGTCGGCGACCTCACCGGGCCGGCTCGAGGTGATCCGCAGCTCTCCGACGGTCGTCCTGGACGCGGCGCACAACCCCGCCGGCGCGCGCGCGACGGCGGCCGCGCTGGAGGAGTCGTTCGGCTTCACCCGGCTGGTGGGGGTCGTCGGGGCGATGGCCGACAAGGATGTCCGCGGCGTGCTCGAGGCCTTCGAGCCGGTGCTGGCCGAGGTCGTGGTCACCGAGGCGGGCTCCGACCGGGCGATGCCCGCGGACGAGCTGGGAGCCCTGGCCGTCGAGGTGTTCGGACCGGACCGGGTCGAGGTCACCCCCCGGCTGGACGACGCGATCGACTCCGCGGTGGCCCTGGCCGAGGAGGACGGCGACCTCGCCGGCGCGGGGGTGCTGGTCACCGGCTCGGTCGTCACCGTCGGCGCCGCCCGCACCCTGTTGCGTCGCGGCCGCCGGTGAGAGGTATCGCCGCGGCCGTCCTCGTCTTCGAGGGGCTGGTCGTCCTGTTCGCCACCCTGGTGGCCCTGGACCTGACCGACCTCGACCATGCCGTCGTCTGGTCGGTCGGCGGCGGGGGAGCGGCGCTCTGCGTGGTGCTCGCCGGTCTGTTGCGCTACCGCTGGGGCTACGTCGCCGGCTCGGCGCTGCAGGTGGCGCTGGTCGCCGCGGGGGTGGTGGTCCCGGTGATGTACTTCCTGGGCCTGGTGTTCGGCGGCCTGTGGTTCTTCGCCCTCTACCTGGGCCGCAAGGTGGCGCGGCTCGAGGCCGAGCGGGCAGCAGCCGGGGCCGACGAGCCGGAGGAGCCGGGCGGGTAGGGTCCCTGCCCGTGACCGAGCCTACGGAACGCACGCTGGTGCTGATCAAGCCTGACGCCGTCCGACGCGGGTTGGTGGGGGAGGTGCTCGGCCGGTTCGAGCGCAAGGGTCTGGCGATCGTGGCCATGGACCAGCGCACGGTCGACGGTGCGACGGCCGACCGGCACTACGCGGAGCACGTCGCCAAGGAGTGGTACCCGCCGCTGCGCGCGTTCATCACCTCCGGCCCACTGGTGGCGATGGTCCTCGAGGGTGACCAGGCGATCGGCGTGGTGCGCGGGCTCAACGGGGCGACCGACGGTCGGGCCGCTGCGGCCGGGACGATCCGCGGCGACCTGTCGCTGTCGAACCGCGAGAACCTCGTGCACGCCTCGGACTCGCCCGAGTCCGCGGCCCGGGAGATCGGGATCTTCTTCCCGCAGCTCTGACCGGTCGACGCACCGGGCCGGACCCGTGGTTGCTCTGGGTGATCGTTTCCGACCCCATCGTGAGGCCGACCCCCGCCCGGGTTAGACCGACCGGCCCTATTCATCCCGCGGCTGCCCGGACGCGTGGACACCGTCACCTGCACCACCCAGACTCCCGGCAGGAGCTTCCCGGGGGGGAGGCGATCACCTGTCGCTCGGGTTGGGGAGTACTACGGATGTCCTGGTTCCTGATGTCGCACGCCCATGTTCCGTCACGGTCCGCGAGCCGCGGGCTGGTGGGGACCCTGGTGGCGGCGCTCCTGCTCCTCGCGCTCGGCACCGCCGCACCAGTGGCCGCCGCGGTGCCGACGGCCCGCATCGACCTCCGGGTGCTGGTGTTCGACGACAACTCGCCGGGTGTCGAGGCGCTGATCGCCGAGATGGACCGGGAGGGCATCCCGTTCGACGCCGTGTCGACGAGCACCCCGGTCACCGCGGCCACCGCCTCCACCGGGGGCCTGCTCGAGGGCCCGACCGCACAGGCGCCCCGGGCGAAGTACCAGGCGGTCGTGCTCCCCAACGCCGCCCCGGCCGGCCTGGACGCGACCGAGCTGGCGACGCTGGCCGCGTTCGAGCGGAAGTTCGGCGTCCGCGAGGTCGACACCTACCTGTTCCCCGAGACCAGCGTCGGCCTGGTCAACCAGTGGACCGGCTCGCTGGACGGCATGACCGCCCAGGTGACGGCCGCCGGGCTGGCCGGCCCGTTCGGCTACCTCGACGGTCCGGTCCCCGTCGACGACGCCGACACCTCGGTGACCGAGTCCTTCGGGTACCTGCCCGTCGCGGTGTCGCCGCTGCCGGCAGGACAGTCCTTCCAGCCGCTCCTCACGGCGCCGATCCCGGGGACGGCCGGCACGCAGGGCTCCCTCGTCGGCGTGCACACGGACAACGGCCGCGAGCGGCTCGTCGTCAACGGGGCCTTCAACGCCAACCAGCGCTGGTTCCAGGTCATCGCGCACGGACTCCTGACCTGGGCGACCCGCGGGGTGCACCTCGGCTACGACCGCAACTACTTCTCGGTGAACGTCGACGACGTCTTCCTGCCCGACAGCCGATGGAGCGACGCGGCCAAGTGCACGCCGGGCGACGACTTCTGCCCGGCGAACGTGACGACCCCCGACATCCGGATGGTGCCGGCCGACGTGTCGCGGCTGACCGCCTGGCAGGCCGGGCAGGGCTTCCGGCTGGACATGCTCTTC
Organism: uncultured Actinomycetota bacterium; assembly: GCA_963807005.1. Lineage (GTDB taxonomy): Bacteria > Actinomycetota > Actinomycetes > JACCUZ01 > JACCUZ01 > CAWDZK01. Next base: position 895,452 of record CAWDZK010000006.1, read on the forward strand.
AACGGCGGCGGCAGCGAGCAGTGGAAGACCGACCACGCCACCTCCGTCGACCCGCTGGTGACCGCGTTCACGGCACCCTCGACCGCCTCGCAGTTCCGCTGGGTCAACCACACCTACGAGCACCCGTTCCTCGGCTGCCTGCAGATCGCCCCGACGGTCTCGGGCCAGAGCTGGCACTGCGCCACGTCAGCGGCCGAGACGCCTCGCCAGGACCCCGACCTCCCCGGTGCCGGGTCGGGCGGCGTCCAGTACCTGACGGGCGACTACATCCGGGCCCAGGTGCAGAAGAACGTCGCGTGGGCGACTGCCCACGGGCTCGGTACGCACATGGACCCGGCCGAGCTGGTCACCGGCGAGCACTCGGGCCTGCGCACGAACCCCCAGCAGCCGGTCGACAACCCGTTCCTCGGTCCGGCCCTGGACGCCGAGAAGATCGCCTGGACCGGGTCGGACGCCTCCCGGGAGGGGACCTCGCGCACCGTCGACGGCGGCCGCACCGGGACCGTGCCGCGACACCCGATGAACATCTTCTACAACGCCGCCACGTTCCAGGACGAGGTGTCGGAGTACAACTGGATCTACACCAGCCAGGCGAACGGTGGCAGCGGCATCTGCTCGGCGAACCCGCTGACCTCGACCTGCATCACGCCGCTGCCCTACGGCACCGCCGCGCAGGCCCGGGCCAGCTTCACCAGCCGGATCCTGCCGCTCGAGGTGCGCATCGCCCTGTCGCACGTGCTGACCAACGACCCGCGTCCGCACTACGCGCACCAGTCCAACCTGGCCGAGGACGGCATCCTCTACCCGGTGGTGGAGGGCGTGCTGGCCGGCTACCGGGCCGCCTTCGCCGACAACGCCCCGATCGTGACGCCGACGCTGACCCAGGCCGGTGCGGTCATCACCCGGGCTGCGGCCTGGGCGGGGGCGCGCGGGACGACCACCGCCTACCTGGACGGCGACGGCCTGCACGTCCCGGACGCAGGCGCCCCCGACGTCCCTGTCACCGTACCGACGGGGAGCACGCTCGTGAACGGCTCGGCCGCCGGGCTGGACAGCTACGGCGGGGAGCGGTCGGGCTGGCTGGCCGGCAGCGCGACGCTGACCGTCCCGCCCACCGGCTACGTCACCGACCCGGTCCCGGCGGTCGCCCCCGGCACCCCCGGCGTCCCGGCGGCAACCGCCGGTGACCGGTCGGCATCCCTGACCTGGGCGGCGCCGACGGCCGACGGTGGCGCCCCGATCACCTCCTACGTCGTGACGCCGTACGTCGCGGGGGTCGCGCAGGCGCCGCAGGACACCGGCACCAGCGCCACGACGTACACGGTCAACGGCCTCACCAACGGGGTGGCGGTCACCTTCACCGTCGCCGCGCGCAACAGCGCGGGCACCGGCCCGGCCTCCGGGTCGTCCGGCGCGGTGACGCCGGCGGCCGTCCCCGGTCAGCCGACCCAGGTCGCAGCCGTGGCCGGCAACGCGTCGGCGACGGTGAGCTGGACCGCGCCGACCGGGAACGGCAGCGCGCTCACCGGCTACGTCGTGACCGCCGTTGCGGGGTCCAGCCGGACCTCGACGACGACCGGCCCCGCGGCGACCTCCACCACGGTGTCCGGCCTCGTCAACGGCACGAGCTACACGTTCGTCGTGGCGGCCGTGAACGCGGTCGGCACCGGACAGCCGTCCACGCCGAGTGCGGCGGTCGTGCCGGCCGGGGTGCCCGGTGCGCCCACCGGACTGAAGGCGACCCGTGGCAACAAGAGCGCCGGCCTGACGTGGTCGGCCCCGGCCGACAACGGCCGGCCGATCACCGGCTACCGGGTCACGCCGTACCTTCTGGGCACGGTGCCGCTTGCGCCGGTCGTCACCAGTGGACCGAGCACCTCGTTCACGGTCACCGGTCTGGCCAACGGGGTCCCCTACACCTTCTCGGTCGCGGCGGTGAACGCGGTGGGCACCGGTCCGGCGTCCGCGCGCAGTTCCTCGGTGACACCTGCGGCGGGCCTCACGGTGGTGATGGCGCCGATGCCGCTGCTCACCCTGAAGAAGGACACCACCTTCTCGTGGACGGTGTCGCCGGCCGGGACCAAGGTCACGAGCTTCGAGGTGTACGTCCGGCGCGCTAGCTTCGGCGGCCGGCTGCCCTCGGCCTGGACGCTGCTCAAGACCGTGAAGAAGGACTCGATCAAGGTCAAGTTCGCCGACGGCGAGACCGTCGTGGTCGCCGTCAAGCCGATCGACCCCACCGGGGGCCCGAGCGTGCTCTCCGAGCCCAGCGGCACGGTCACCTACCCCAAGGGCGCCAAGGGCCTGCGCAGGAGCCGCGGCTGGACGGCGGTCCGCAACACGACGCTGCTGCGCTCGCCCGCCCTGCAGACGACCCGGCGTGGGGCGGCCGTGCGGCTGCCGCGGGTGCGCCAGGCCGACCGGTTGGCGCTGCTCGCCTCCGGCGGCCGTCGCGCCGGCGTCGTGGACGTGTACGTCGGCGGCGTGCGGGCGTGGACCGTCCGGCTGTCCGGGGCGAGGGCGGCCCACCAGGTCCTGTACTCCAAGCCGGGGCTGCAGCGCACCGGGAAGGTGGTCCTGCGGGTGCGGTCGACCGGCAAGCGCGTCAGGCTGCAGGGCTTCGCGGTGCTCAGGTAACGCGCATCCCATGCGACCGACAGACGGCGTCGAGAACGGAGCGGCAGTGGGGGACAGGTCGAGGGGATCGGTGCGCAGCGCGGGCGAGGACAGGTCCGGGGCCGTGGCCGGGGTCGAGCACCGACGGCACGTGGCGCTGCTCACCGAAGGGTGCTACCCGTACGTCACCGGCGGGGTGAGCACCTGGTGCGACCAGCTGGTGCGCGGTCTCCCGGACCACTCGTTCGAGCTGGTCGCGATCACCGGTGGGCAGGACGACGTGCCCCGCTACCCACTGCCCGGCAACGTCCACGGCCTTCGGGCCGTGCCGCTGTGGGGTTGGACGGCGCCGGCCAGGCCGCTGCGCGGAGCGGACAAGAAGGCCTTCCTCGCCGGCGTCCGCCCGTTCCTGCAGTCCCTCGTCGACACCACGGCACCACAGTCGGACTTCGCCGACGGGCTGCGGTTCCTGCTCCGCCACGCCGGTACCGCCGACCTGAGCTCGGCCCTGCGCTGTCCCGAGGTCGCCGAGGAGCTGGCCGACGCGTGGCGCGCGGCCCGCGGCGAGCCGATGACCGTGCACGACGTCCTCTCCTCCCTGGAGCTGCTCGAGCACTCGCTGCGTCCGCTGTCCGCACCGCCTGTGGTGGCCGACCTGTGCCACGCGGTGTCCAACGGCCTGCCGGCACTGCTCGCTCTCGCCAGCAAGTGGACCTACGGGATCCCCTTCGTCATGTCCGAGCACGGCGTCTACCTCCGGGAGCGGTACCTCGCCTTCCGTTCGCTGCACTGCCCGTGGCCGGTCAAGTCGGTGGTGCTCGCCTTCTTCCGGCGGCTGACGGTGACGGCGTACGCGGAGGCAGCCCGGATCGCGCCCGTGAACGTCTACAACCAGCGCTGGCAGGTCGAGCACGGCGCGGACCCCGACCTGATCGTGACGGCGTTCAACGGCGTGGACGCCGACAGCTACCCCGTCGCGGTCGGCGAGCCGGACGTACCCACCGTGTCGTGGGTGGGTCGCATCGACCCGCTCAAGGACCTCGTGACGCTGGTCGACGGGTTCGCCGCCGTGCACCGGCGGATGCCGGAGGCGCGGCTGCGGCTGTTCGGGCCCACGCCGCCCGGGAACGCCGGCTACGAGGCCCTGGTGCGCGACCGGGTCACCCGCGCCGGGCTGGACGGCGTCGTGACCTTCGAGGGTCCGGTCTCGCCGGTCTCGACGGCCTACCAGGCCGGGCACGTGGTCGTCCTGTCCAGCATCAGTGAGGGCCTTCCTTACACGATCATCGAGGCGATGATGTGCGGCCGGCCGACCGTCTCGACCGAGGTCGGGGGGGTGCCCGAGGTGGTGGGCGACACCGGTCTGCTCGTCCCCGCGCGGGACCCGGAGCGGCTCGCGGACGCCCTGGTCACCGTGTTGACGGACGCCGGGATGCGTCGCGACCTGTCCGCCCGGGGGCGGGAGCGGGCCCTCGCCCACTTCCGCGTCGACCAGATGCTCGCGACGATCCGCGGGATCTACGGGTCGGCCGACGCCGGCGCCGATGCCGACTCGCTCGACGCGATGCCGCGCTGGTCCGAGGAGGTGGTGGCGTGAGCGCCCCGACCGAGCTCGACCGCTCCGCTCTGCGGCGAGGGCTGTTCCTGGTCCGCAGCAGCGAGGCGGGTCCGGAACCCGCGCGTCGGCTCGACGCCGACGAGCGACGCAACGCGAGCCTGGTCGCGGCCCTGTCGCGAGACCAGGACGAGATGTGCCGGCACGCCGTCGACGCCGCCGAGATCGCGGCCGGCCTCGAGGCCATCGGTCTGAGCGACCGGTCCGTCCGCGAGACGTACGGCGTCGGCGGGGTCTTCGAGCTGGCCGAGATCCTCTATGAGCTCGTACCGCGACGCCTGACGCCGGGGCCGCTGCCACGCGACCAGTGGGCGCACCCGCTGCGACGGCACCTCACCCGGGGGCTGCTCTACGCCCTGCCGACGCTGCCGTACCTGGCTGCGCTGCACCTGCTCGGGAACGAGCTACGGGGCGTCGCCATCCTGCTGCTCGGCAGCATGCTCGCCCTCGCCGCGACCCACGGGCTCTCCCACCTCGGCTACCTGCTGGTGGGCTACGGCGCGCCCGCCGCCGCCGGGCGGCTCCTGCGGCGAAGCCTGCTCGTCACGGCGGTGACGGCAACGGCCGGGTCCGCAGGGCTCGTGGCGCTGGGGCTGCCGTGGGCGCCGGTGCTGCTCGCTTCCGTCCAGCTCGTGTATGTCGTGGCCGCCACGGCGGTCCTGGTCTTCGAGCGGGACCGCCTGCTGCTCGCGTCCCTGCTTCCCGGCCTGACCGCGGCCGCCGTGCTGCTCACCGCGGGACCCACGGATGCCGTGCTGCGCGCCGTGGGGGTCGCGGGGCTGGCGTCCTGCGTGCTGCTCGCCTCGTTGGCAGGGGTGCTCGCGACCCGGACGGCGACTCCCGACAGCGCGACGGTCCGGCTCGTGCCGCAGGAGGTCCGGCGGGTGATCGCCCACGGCGGCTACGGCGCGCTGGTCGCGGGTCTGCTGATGTTCGCCGTGCTCGATGTCCTCTGGCGGGGGGGCGGCGGGGACGGCGCTGTGCTCGTCGGCGTCGGCATGCTGCCCCTCGTGCTGACCATGGGGGTCTCGGAATGGCAGCTGCACGCGTTCCGCAGCGACTCCGAACGCATCCAGCACGCCACTCACGACTTCGCCGACTTCGCTCGCCGGGTCCGCCAGGCGCTCGCCCGCAGGTTCGTCACCTATGCGGCGGCCGTGTCGGCCGGCGCGGCTGCCGTGGTCGCGGCGGCCGTGGCCGGCCCCGGCGTCGACGCGACGGTGGCCTGGCAGGTGATCGGCTACTCGGTTCTCGGCCTGGCGTTGTTCGTGGCAGGAGTGCAGCTGTCCTGCGGCATCGTGCGTCCGACCGTCGCCCTGGTCGGCGCGGCCGCCGCGGTCGAGGCGGGGCTGCTCGCGGGGTGGCAGGGCTCGCTCATCGGCCTGACGCTGGCCCAGGTGGTGGTGCTGGGCGGCCTGCTCCTCGCGCTGTCCGCCACCGCGGTGCGCTCCCTCGGCTCACCCCTGCGGTTCCGATGAGCACCGAGCCGGTTCGCGCCGGCGCACGCGACATCGCTGTGCCGGCGTACGTCCACCCGTCCGTGCGGCCCGACCTCTGGCAGCGGATGGCGGAGCACGCCGAGCTGCTGCGCTTCGTCGTCGTCAACCCGCACAACGGGGTGGGGGAGGCCGTGGACCCGGCCTACCTCTCGGCAGTCGGACCGCTGCACGCGGCCGGGGTACGCACCGTCGGCTACGTCGACACCGCCTACGGGCAGCGCGAGCCCGCGGAGGTGGTCGCCGAGGCGGTCGCCTACCGCGAGCGGTACGGCATCACCGGCGTGTTCCTCGACCAGGCGAGCAGCGACCTGGCCGGGGTCTCGACGTACGAGCGGTACCTGCTCGGCCTGCGGGGCTCCGGGGTGCGGTTCGTCGTCCTCAACCCCGGCGTCCACCCGCATCCCGCCTACTGCGACCTGGTGAACGTCACGGTGACCTTCGAAGGCGACTGGGGCGCCTACCGGGACCTCGAGGAGCCGGCCTGGGTCCGGGCCCGGGCGGCGTCGCGGTTCGCCCACCTCGTCTACGACGTGCCCGGCTGGGTCGCGCGCAACCCGCAGTGGGCGGTGCGCCACCACCACGCGCGGACCGCCTGCCTGAGCAGGGGCAGCCTGCCCAACCCGTGGGACCGGCTGCCGGCCGGACTGGGCCGCCGATCCGCAGGCACGGTGCGCGCGGTCTCGTGACCTATCGTGGCCCGGTGCCCGCCCCGGACCTGTCGCGACGGCCGCCGGCCCGGTGGACGGTCCGGCGGTGGGCCCGGTGGACGGTATGGGTGGCGCTGGTGGCCTCGACCCTGGGCGCCGGCGGCACCGCGCCCGCGACGGCCGGTCCGGTCTGGGCGCCGAAGCAGGGCGTCAGCTGGCAGTGGCAGCTCAACGGCCGGATCGACACGTCGGTGCGCGCGAAGGTGTACGACGTGGACGCCGAGGTGTCCCGGAAGGTGGTGCGAAGGCTGCACGCCGACGGCCGCCGGGTGGTGTGCTACATCAGCGCGGGGTCGTTCGAGAACTGGCGACCGGACCGCACCGCCTTTCCCGCGTCGGTGAAAGGCCGCCCGCTGGACGGGTGGCCGGGGGAGCGCTGGCTCGACATCCGGGCGCTGAGCGTGCTGCGCCCGATCATGGCGGCACGGATGGACGTGTGCCGCCGCAAGGGGTTCGACGCCGTGGAGCCCGACAACGTCGACGGCTACGCCAACGACTCCGGTTTCCCGCTCACCGCGGCGGACCAGCGCCGGTACAACATCGCCATCGCCCGGTTGGCCCACGCGCGTGGACTCGGGGTCGGGCTGAAGAACGACATCGACCAGGTGGCGACGCTCGAGCCGTACTTCGACTTCGCGATCAACGAGCAGTGCAGGCAGTACCGCGAGTGCTCGGCCTACCGGCCGTTCCTCCGCGCCGGGAAGGCGGTCCTGCACGCGGAGTACCGGCTCACCAGGCCGCGGTTCTGCGCCACCGGGCGCCGTCTCGGCCTCAGCTCGATCCGCAAGCACCCGGGCCTGCGGGCCTGGCGCCGGGCCTGCTAGCGCCGCTCGGCACGCCGACGTGCCTCCGGCCGGACCGGCGTCGGCGTCGATAGGATGACCAGGCGTCCGGCCGTACCGGGCGACCGCACGAGATCCACAGGTGACCGGGAAGGCCCCCATGGGTAACAACTTGTCCTTCATCGGCCGTGACATGGCTGTCGACCTCGGGACCGCCAACACCCTGGTCTACGTCCGGGGCAAGGGGATCGTCCTGAACGAGCCCTCCGTCGTGGCGATCAACACCAACACCGGGGGCATCCTGGCGGTCGGGGCCGAGGCGAAGAAGATGATCGGCCGCACCCCTGGCAACATCGTGGCGATCCGCCCGCTCAAGGACGGCGTGATCGCCGACTTCGACACCACCGAGCGGATGCTGCGCTACTTCATCCAGAAGGTCCACCGGCGCCGGCACCTGGCCAAGCCCAGGATCGTCGTCTGCGTCCCCAGTGGCATCACCGGCGTGGAGCAGCGCGCGGTGAAGGACGCGGGGTACGCGGCCGGCGCGCGGAAGGTCTACATCATCGAGGAGCCGATGGCAGCCGCCATCGGTGCCGGGCTGCCGGTGCACGAGCCGACCGGCAACATGGTCGTCGACATCGGCGGCGGCACGACCGAGGTCGCGGTGATCTCCCTCGGTGGCATCGTCACCAGCCAGTCCATCCGCACCGGCGGCGACGAGCTGGACCAGGCGATCATCACCTACGTGAAGAAGGAGTACTCGCTCATGCTGGGCGAGCGCACTGCGGAAGAGATCAAGATGGCGATCGGGTCGGCGTTCCCGTCGCCGGACGAGCCGCACGCCGAGATCCGCGGCCGCGACCTGGTCTCCGGGCTGCCGAAGACGATCGTCGTGAGCGCCGAGGAGATCCGCAAGGCGATCGAGGAGCCGGTCAACTCGATCGTCGACGCCGTCAAGACCACGTTGGACAAGTGCCCGCCCGAGCTGTCCGGCGACATCATGGACCGCGGCATCGTCATCACCGGTGGCGGCGCCTTGCTCAAGGGTCTCGACGAGCGGCTCCGGCACGAGACCGGCATGCCCATCCACCTGACCGAGCGGCCGCTCGACTCGGTCGCGATGGGCTCCGGCAAGTGCGTGGAGGAGTTCGAGGCGCTGCAGCAGGTGCTCATCTCCGAGCCGCGGCACTAGCGGGTGCCGGGCACACAACGAACGACCGACGGAGCAGGGACGCGAACGGTGTGACCGCGGTGCCCGACCTCAGCGGTCGATCATGAACGACAGCCGGCGCACCCGCGCGTTGCTCGCGCTGCTCCTCGTCACCTCGGTCAGCCTCATCACGATCGACTACCGCGGCGGCGAGAACTCGCCGCTGGACGGGGTCCGGTCGTTCGCCGCCGCGCTGTTCGGCCCGGTGGAGCGGGTGGCGGCCGCGGTCGCCCGCCCGGTGGCCGAGGCCGTCGACGGCGTGAGCGGGCTCGGCGCCAACCGCGACGAGGCCGCGAGGCTGACCCGGCAGAACCAGGAGCTGCGCCGGCGACTGCGCACCAGCGCGCTGGACCGGGCCCGGGCCGGCGAGCTCGACGACCTGCTCAAGATCGCCGGCGCCGGCCGCTACCGGGTGGTTCCCGCCCGGGTGATCGCGATCGGAGCGGCCCAGACCTTCTCCTGGACCGTCACCCTCGACGCCGGCCGCCGGGACGGGATCCGCCCGGACATGACCGTGCTGGACGGTGACGGGCTGGTCGGCCGGGTGAAGACCGTCGGCCCGACCACGTCGACCGTCCTGCTCGCCGTGGACCCCGAGTCCTCCGTCGGGGTGCGGCTCGAGGGCTCGATGGAGGTGGGTTTCACCACCGGGCAGGGCATCCGCGACCGGGGTGACCTCGACCTGCGGCTGCTCGACGGTCAGTCCGGCGTCGAGCCCGGCGACCGGTTGGTCACCTTCGGCTCGCAGGGGGACACGCCCTACGTCCCGGGAGTCCCGGTCGGGCGGGTCGTCACCGTGAGCGGCTCCCCGGGCTCGCAGACCCGGACGGCCGTCGTGGCGCCGTACGTCGACTTCACCGCGCTCGACCTCGTCGGCGTCGTGGTGGAGCCGCCGCGCACCGACCCGCGGGACGCCGTGCTGCCGCCACGGCCGACCGCGACGCCGACGCCGACGGTCACCGTCACGGTCACCGCTCCGCCCGCTCCGAAGGGGTCCGGCTGATGCCCCCCGCCCGGGTCCTGCTGGCAGCGCTGCTCGTCCTCGTCGCCCTCGCCGTGCAGGTGACCTTCCTGGCCCGGCTGCCGCTGCCGGGAGCGACGCCGGACCTGCTGCTTCTCGTGGTGGTGTCGCTGGCGCTGGCGCACGGCCCGGGGTTCGGGCTCGGCGCCGGGTTCGCGGCCGGGCTGGCCGCGGACCTGGTCCCGCCGGCGGACCACGAGGTGGGCCGGTGGGCCATGGTGCTCACGCTGGTCGGCTACCTGGCCGGCGCCGCCCGGGGCGAGACCCGCCGGTCGGCCTTCGTCCCGCTCGTCGTCGTGGCGGTCGCCGGGGCAGCGTCGGTCCTGCTGTACGCCGGGCTCGGCGCGCTCATGGACGACCCGAACATCACCTGGAGGGCGGTGACCGACGTCCTGCCGACCGCGGTGCTCTACGACGTCGTGCTGAGCGCCTTCGTCGTGCCCGGGGTGCTCGCCCTCGCGCGCCGGGTGGAGCCGGACCAGAACGCGTTCGCCGGAGCGATGAGATGAGCCAGCGCAGCCGGCTCCGGCTGGTGGTCCTTCAGCTGCTGGTCCTCTCGCTGGTTGCGACGCTGCTCGGCCGGCTCTGGTACCTGCAGGTGCTCGCCTCGGAGAACTACCAGCGGGCCGCGGCCGAGAACGGCACCCGCCAGATCGTCACCCCCGCTCCCCGCGGCATGATCCTGGACGCCCGGGGTCGGCCGCTGGCCCGCAACCGGACCGCGCTGGTCGTGTCGGTGAGCCGCACCGCGATGCTGCGGCAACGCGACGGCGGCCGTGACCTGGTGGCCAAGGTCGCCAAGGTCATCGACGAGCCGTTCCAGGAGGTCTGGGACCGCACCCGGCTCTGCGGCTCGGAGGGTGCGCCGCCCGCGCCGCGCTGCTTCAACGGCTCGCCGTACCAGCCGATCCCGGTGACCGACAAGGCCAGCACGGCCATGGCGTTGCAGATCATGGAGCGGCGCGAGGACTTCCCGGGGGTGACGGCGGAGCTGAGCTCCGTGCGCGAGTACCCGCAGCCGCTGGGTGCCAACGCCGCGCACGAGCTGGGCTACCTCGGGCCGGTCACCGACGAGGAGCTGGCCGCGCGGGCCGAGAAGGCCAAGGCACCCGGTGCGCGCAACGAGACCGTGCTGCAGCGCACCGACCTGATCGGGCGGACCGGCCTGGAGAGCGAGTACGACGAGGACCTGCGCGGCTCTCCCGGCGTGAAGACGCTGGCCGTCGACCACCGGGGCGGGGTGAGCGGCGTGCTGTCCGAGACCCAGCCCACGCCAGGCAACTACCTCGTGACCACCATCGACGCCAAGGTCCAGGCCGAGGCGGAGAAGCAGCTCAAGGCCGCGATCCTGCGAGCCAGGCGCACCGGCGACATCAACAAGGGGTACGCCAAGTACAAGGCCGACTCCGGTGCCGTGGTGGTGATGGACGTCCGGACCGGTGGGATCGTCGCCATGGCGAGCTGGCCGACGTACGACCCGAACATCTGGGTCGGCGGGATCAGCACGAAGGACTACAAGTCGATCACCAGCAAGAAGAACAACTACCCGAACCAGTCCAGGGCCTTCCAGGGCGAGTTCGCACCTGCGTCGACGTTCAAGGCCGTGTCGCTGCCGGCGGCGGTGAAGGCCGGCTACTCGGTCAACGGGTCGTACCCGTGCCCGTCCTCGTACTCGATCGGCGGCGCACCCAAGCGCAACTACGAGTCGCAGGGCTACGGCACCCTCTCGATGCTGCGGGCGATCCAGGTCTCCTGCGACACGGTGTTCTACAAGTTCGCCTACGAGACCTGGCTGAAGATGGGCGGCCTGCACCCGAAGAAGAGCGCCAAGGACCCGTTCACCGAGATGGCCAAGGCGTTCGGGCTCGGTCGTCGCACCGGGCTCGACCTGCCCGGCGAGTCCGACGGCCGGATCGCCGACCGGGCCTGGAAGCAGGCCTACTGGAAGGCGACCAAGGACTTCTACTGCGCCAAGGCCAAGTCCGGCTACCCCGACGTCGCCAAGACCGACCCGCAGCGCGCGGCCTACCTCCTGCAGCTGTCGAAGGAGAACTGCGTCGACGGCTGGGCCTACCGCGGCGGCGACGCGGCGAACTTCGCGATCGGCCAGGGCGACACCACCGCCACCCCGCTGCAGATGGCCCGGGTCTACTCGGCCGTCGCCAACGGGGGCACGCTGGTGACCCCGCACATCGGCAGCGCGATCATGACCCCTGAGGGGGAGCTGGTCCGCCGGATCGACCCCGCACCGGCCGGCAAGGTCCCGTCGAGCAAGGCCACCCTCAGCTGGCTGCGGCACGCGCTGCGGACGGTCACCGAGAGCGGCACCGGCTACGGGCCGTTCTTCCGCGCCGACTTCCCCATCGACAAGGTGCCGGTCGCCAGCAAGACCGGCACGGGTGAGGTCTACGGCAAGCAGACCACCTCCTGGTTCGCGTCGTTCGCGCCGGCGAGCAAGCCGCAGTACGCCGTCGTGATGATGGTCAGCCAGGGCGGGACCGGCTCCGGGGTCTCCGGCCCCTCGGTGGCGGAGCTGTACAAGACGTTGTTCGGGGTCCGGGGCAGCAAGGTCGACCTCGCGGCGGCATCCCCGCCGGGGGGCCACCCGACGACCCAGCTGCCGCAGGTGCGCCCCGACGGCACCGTCGTCTCGCCGGAGAGCCGGCGCCCGGCCGCCGACCGGCTGCCCGCCCTGGCGCCCGACCTGCGCGCCCACCGGCGCGGGGGAGGGGAGCCCTGATGTCGGTCGGCTACCGACCTGCCCCCTACACCGTGCCGCCCGCGAGCCGGCGCTCGCGGTTGCTGCGTCGCGACGCGACGCTGCGGCGGGTCGACTGGACCCTGCTGGTCGCCGTGCTCGCGCTCAGCTCCATCGGCGGGGCGCTGGTCTGGTCGGCCACCCGGCAGGCGGCGCTCGACGCGGGCGGGGACCCGACGGCGTTCCTCAAGAAGCACTGCCTCAACGTGGCCATCGGCCTGATGCTGGCGGTTGCGGCGGGGTCCTTCGACTACCGGATGCTGCGCGCCTACGCCCCGGTGATCTACCTCCTCTCGCTCGCCGGCCTGGTCCTGGTCCTCTCGCCCCTGGGCTCGACGATCAACGGGTCGCACTCGTGGATCGTGCTGCCCGCGGGCTTCTCCATCCAGCCCTCCGAGATGGCCAAGGTCGCCCTGGTGGTCGGCATGGCCGTGCTCCTCTCCGAGAAGCGCGACGCCGAGGACACCCCCCGGGACGTCGACGTGGTGCTCACGCTCGCCTTCGCCGCCGTACCGCTCGGGCTGGTGATGCTCCAGCCGGACCTCGGGACGGCGATGGTCGTCTCCGCCACGGTCCTCGGGGTGGTCGCCGTCTCGGGGGCACCGCTGCGGTGGGTGGTCGGCCTCGTCGCCGGTGCGGCGCTGACGGCGTTCGTCGCGGTCCAGGTCGGACTGCTGAAGGACTACCAGCTGGACCGGTTCCGGGCCTTCTACGACCCGACGGCCGACCCGAAGGGCGCCGGCTACAACGTGCGACAGGCCCAGATCGCGATCGGCTCGGGCGGGTTCGACGGCCAGGGGCTGTTCCACGGCGCGCAGACCCAGGGCCAGTTCGTCCCCGCCCAGCAGACCGACTTCATCTTCACCGTCGCGGGCGAGGAGCTCGGTTTCGTCGGCGCGGCCGCGATCGTGGTCCTGCTGGGACTGGTGCTGTGGCGGGCCACCCGGATCGCGCTGCGGGCCGACGACCTGTTCGGTCGTCTGGTGGCGACCGGCATCGTCTGCTGGTTCGCCTTCCAGTCGTTCGAGAACATCGGGATGACCCTCGGGATCATGCCGGTCACCGGGGTCCCGTTGCCCTTCGTCTCGTACGGCGGGTCCTCTATGTTCGCGAACATGCTGGCGGTGGGCCTGCTGCAGAACGTGCACATGCGCAGGTACACCTGAGGCAGGCCGGCAGGGGGCCGGACCGCACGATGGGGACCATCTGCGCCCGGTGACCTACCCTGGACGGATGCCTGTCGAGTCCCTCTTCCCCCGGTTGGAGCCGCTGCTCCCGAGCGTCAGCAAGCCGATCCAGTACGTCGGCGGCGAGCTGAACTCCACCGTCAAGGACTGGGACGACTGCGATGTCCGTTGGGCCCTCATGTACCCCGACGCCTACGAGGTCGGCGTCCCCAACCAGGGGGTGATGATCCTCTACGAGGTGCTCAACGAGCGGCCGGGGATCCTCGCCGAGCGCGCGTACGCGGTCTGGCCGGACATGGAGGCCCGGATGCGGGAGGCCGGCGTCCCGGCCTTCACGGTCGACGCGCACCGCCCCGTCGGTGCCTTCGACCTGCTGGGCGTGTCCTTCGCCACCGAGCTGGGCTACACCAACCTGCTGCAGACCCTCGACCTGGCCGGCGTGCCGCGGTACGCGCGGGACCGCACCGAGCAGCACCCGGTGGTCGTTGCCGGAGGGCACTCGGCGTTCAACCCCGAGCCGGTCGCCGACTTCGTCGACGCCGCGGTGCTGGGTGACGGCGAGCAGGCGGTGCTGGAGATCAGCGAGGTGGTGCGCGGCTGGAAGGCCGAGGGCCGTGATCGCCAGCCCGGTGGCCGCGAGGAGCTGCTGCTCCGGCTCGCGCGCACCGGCGGCGTCTACGTCCCGTCGTTCTACGACGTCGAGTACCTCGCCGACGGTCGGATCAAGCGGGTCGCCCCGAACCGGCCGGGCGTGCCGTGGCGGGTCTCCAAGCACACGGTGATGGACCTCGACGAGTGGCCGTACCCGAAGCAGCCGCTGGTGCCGTTGGCCGAGTCGGTGCACGAGCGCGCCTCGGTCGAGATCTTCCGTGGCTGTACCCGGGGCTGCCGGTTCTGCCAGGCGGGCATGATCACCCGCCCGGTGCGCGAGCGGTCGATCACCGGCGTCGGCGAGATGGTCGAGAAGGCGCTGGCCTCGACCGGCTTCGAGGAGGTGGGGCTGCTCTCGCTGTCCAGCGCGGACCACAGCGAGATCGCGCCGATGACCAAGGGCCTCGCCGACCGCTATGAAGGCACCCAGACGTCGTTGTCGCTGCCGTCGACCCGGGTCGACGCGTTCAACATCGACCTGGCGAACGAGCTGACGCGCAACGGCCGCCGGACCGGCCTGACCTTCGCCCCGGAGGGGGGCAGCGAGCGGATCCGGAAGGTGATCAACAAGATGGTCACCGAGGACGACCTCATCCGCACGGTCACCGCCGCCTACTCGGCCGGCTGGCGCCAGGTGAAGCTCTACTTCATGTGCGGGCTCCCGACCGAGACCGACGAGGACGTCCTGCAGATCGCTGACCTCGCCAAGCGGGTGATCGCCACCGGCCGCCAGGTCACCGGGCGCAACGACATCCGCTGCACCGTGTCGATCGGCGGGTTCGTGCCCAAGCCGCACACCCCCTTCCAGTGGGTCGCCCAGCTGGGCCACGAGGAGACCGACTCCCGGCTGGCCAAGCTGCGCGCGGCCATCCGGTCGGACCGGTCGTTCGCCAAGGCGATCGGGGTCCGCTACCACGACGGCAAGCCGGGCATCGTCGAGGGACTGCTGTCCCGCGGTGACCGCCGGGTCGGCAAGGTGATCGAGGCGGTCTACGAGGACGGTGGCCGGTTCGACGGCTGGAGCGAGCACTTCTCCTTCGAGCGCTGGATGTCCTGTGCCGACGCCGCACTGGCGGACGAGCCGGTCGACGTCGACTGGTACACGGTCCGCGAGCGGGAGTACGCCGAGGTGCTGCCGTGGGACCACCTCGACTCCGGGCTCGACCGCGACTGGCTGTGGGAGGACTGGCAGGACGCGCTCAGCGGAACCGAGGTCGAGGACTGCCGCTGGACCCCGTGCTTCGACTGCGGCGTCTGCCCGCAGATGGGCACCGACATCCAGCAGGGACCCACCGGGGCGACCCTCCTCCCTCTCACCGTTCTCAACTCCGCACGCGGCCAGGTGCTCGCCGGGACGCCTGCCGAGTGAGCGTCACCGTCGAGTCCCTGCACGAGCAGGGTCGGTCCGCACTGCTCGAGGGGCAGGTCCGCCCGGACGTCCCCCCAGCGCCTGGGGCGCGCCGGTGGGGCTTGTCGGTGCTCGTCCGGCCACAGCCGGACCTCGCCGCCCGGGTCGCCGAGCTCACCAGCCGGCTGGCCACGCTCGCCGGCCCGGGCCAGTGGGCGACCGGCTCGGCCGGCTCGGCGCACCTGACCGTCTACTCCCTCGAGCCGCACCGCCCGGGCGTGACCCTGGCGGATCCGGCGGCTCGCCGGTACGCCGACGCGATGCGGCAGGCGGCCGCGGCGACCGAGCCCGGGGCCTTCGCCGTGACCGGGCTGAGCCTGACGCCCGGGGGCGTCATCGCGGCCTGCGAGCCGCAGGACGCCGGTGCCCGGGCCCTGCGTCCGACCCTGACCGCCTCGCTGGGCGGGACCGTGTTCGAGGCCGCGTACCGCGGCGACCAGTGGTGGATGTCGCTGCTGCACCTCGCCGCGCAGGTGACCTCGCCGGGCCCGCTGGTGGACCACGTCGCCCGCCACCGGGATGCCGCGCTGGGCACGCTGGTCGTGCAGGAGCTGGAGCTGGTCCGGTACGAGTACCGCACCGGACCAGAGGGTGCGGGGATGCGCCCGGTCACGCTGGCGAGCGCGCCGCTGACCGGCGGGACCGGCTGATGGCGCGCAAGCCGGAGGGCCCACCCCCGCCACCCACCGTGCAGCGGCTGCGGATGCGGTACACGAAGCGCGGCCGGCTGCGGTTCACCAGCCACCGGGACTTCCAGCGGGCCTTCGAGCGCGCGCTGCGCCGGGCCGCCGTGCCGATGGCGTACTCGGCCGGCTTCTCGCCGCACCCCAAGGTGAGCTACGCGGGCGCGGCGCCGACCGGGGTGGCCAGCGAGGCCGAGTACCTCGAGATCGGCCTCGCCGAGCGCTGCGACCCGGAGCGCCTGCGGGCGGCGCTGGACGCGTCGCTGCCCGCTGACCTCGACGTCCTGGAGCTGGTCGAGGTCGCGCCGCCCCCGGAGAACACCAGGGCCGAGAGCCTGGCCGACCGGCTGGAGGCCTCCGTGTGGGAGATCCGGCTGGCCGGGGTCGAGCCGGCCGGGGCCGCGGCAGCGGTGGACGCGTTCCTCGCCGCCGACCGGGCCGAGGTCTCCCGGATGACCAAGAACGGCCTGCGCACCTTCGACGCGAGAGAAGCCGTCGTCGCGCTCAGCGCGGGTCCCGACCCGCGCGCCGGAACCGCCGGCGGAGCCCCGTGTGCGATACTTCGTCTGGTCGTACGTCACGTCACACCGGCTGTGCGACCCGACGACGTCCTTGCTGGACTCGCCTCGATCGGAGCGCTCGCGCCGCCCGTGACCCCCGCGGTCACCAGGCTGGCGCAAGGCCCGCTCGACGAGTCGGCCGGAACGGTGTCCGACCCACTGGCACCGGACCGCGACGCCGCCGGCGCCTGAACCGCCTCTGCGCCGTCATCGGCCGCGAGGCGCGGACGGCGCACCACCAGACTTCGCACGGCCGTCCGCCTCCCGGCGGGCGGACCATGAGACCAGCCCCCGCGCGGCGCCGTGGGGAGCGGGACCGGTCCACTCCATCAGGGTGGCCCGACCGCCCGCCCGGCGCCCGGGAGCACGACGGGAGACCACCCGGATGCTCGACACCGAGCCCAACCAGCCCTCGGGTGACGGCGCTGCCGACACCACCAGCACCGACAGCACCACCAGCGCGGACGGCGCACCGCGGCGCCGCCGCCGGGCGGCCAGTCGCCCGGCGGGCCCCCCGGCAGCCCCGGCAGAGCAGGGCGAGCCGGGCAGGCGGGCGGACTCCGCCGGCCCGCCGGAGGAGCACCCGGCCTCCGACGCGCCGAGCGCGGAGGCGGCCCCGGCCAAGAAGGCCGCCAAGGCCACCCGGAAGCGGACCGCGAAGAAGGCCGTGGCGGCATCCGACGACCACCCGGCGACGGACGCGCCGAGCGCGGAGCCGGCCCCGGCCAAGAAGGCCGCGAGGAGCAGCAGGACCGCTCGGAAGCGGGCCGGCGCAACGGCGGCTCCCGAGGCCGGCAGCGCAGGCGATGCGAACGTGGCCGACGAGGCTGACGAGACCGCTGCGGCCACCGAGGCAGCGGCGACCGGCGCCCCGGCCGCCCCCGGTCTGCTGTTCCAGGCCCCGGACCCGGTCGCGCCGGTGTCCCGCCGCCGCGCGGCGGCCAAGGCGGCCGCCCCGGAGCCCGACGCCGAAGAGACCGCCGGTGACGAGGACCCGGCCACAGCGGACGAGGACGACGAGACCGGGGGCCCGCGCCGCCGGCGTCGCGGCGGTCGCGGCCGTCGTGGCCGCGGCCGGGGCGAGCCCGACCAGGCCGGTGACAGCGAGCCCGGCGAGGCGGCCACGGACGAGGACCCGCACGACGGCGACGGCGAGGCCTCCGCCGATGCCGACACCGACAACGCCGGCGAGAACGGCGAGGGCGGGGAGAGCGGCGGCACCAAGCGCCGCCGCAGGCGCCGCCGCAGGACCGGCTCCGATGCCGGCGACGGCACGATCGACGACCCGCCCAACACCGTCACCCGGGTCCGTGAGCCGCGCAAGAGCAGCCGATCGCGAGACCGCGAGGACGACGACGGCGTGCGCTCGGTCAAGGGCTCGACCCGGCTCGAGGCCAAGAAGCAGCGTCGCCGCGAGGGCCGGGAGGCCGGTCGGCGGCGTCCCTCGGTCATCACCGAGGCAGAGTTCCTGGCCCGTCGCGAGGCCGTCGACCGCAAGATGATCGTCCGCCAGACCGGGGAGCGCACCCAGATCGCCGTCCTCGAGGACGGTGTCCTGGTCGAGCACTACGTGAGCACGTCCAGCAGCGGCTCGGCGCTCGTCGGGAACGTCTACCTCGGCCGGGTGCAGAACGTCCTGCCCTCGATGGAGGCGGCGTTCGTCGACATCGGCAAGGGGCGCAACGCCGTGCTGTACGCCGGGGAGGTCAACTGGGACGCCGCCGGGCTCGACGGCCAGCCCCGGCGGATCGAGCTGGCGATGAAGTCCGGTGACCCGGTCCTCGTCCAGGTGACGAAGGACCCGATCGGCCACAAGGGCGCCCGGCTCACCAGCCAGGTGTCGCTGGCCGGTCGCTACCTCGTCCTCGTGCCTGGCGGCTCCATGACAGGCATCAGCCGCAAGCTTCCCGACACCGAGCGCTCGCGACTCAAGGCGATCTTGCGCAAGGTCGTCCCGGAGGGGGCCGGCGTCATCGTGCGGACCGCGGCCGAGGGCGCGAGCGAGGACGAGCTGTCGCGGGACGTCGCCCGGCTGACAGCGCAGTGGGAGGACATCGAGAAGAAGTCCCGAAGACCGCGGCTGCCCCGACGCTGCTGTACGGCGAGCCGGACATGACGATCCGGGTCGTCCGCGACATCTTCAACGAGGACTTCGCGTCGCTGGTCGTCTCCGGTGACGACGCCTGGGACATGCTCGAGCCCTACGTCGGCCACGTCGCGCCGGACCTGCGCGACCGGATGTCGCGCTGGACGGGGGAGCAGGACGTCTTCGCCGAGAGCAGGGTCGACGAGCAGCTGGCCAAGGCGCTGGACCGCAAGGTCTGGCTGCCCAGCGGCGGCTACCTCATCATCGACCGCACCGAGGCCATGGTCGTCGTCGACGTCAACACCGGGAAGTTCACCGGGACCGGCGGCAACCTCGAGGAGACGGTGACCAAGAACAACCTCGAGGCGGCAGAGGAGCTGGTCCGGCAGCTCCGGCTGCGGGACCTCGGCGGCATCATCGTCGTCGACTTCATCGACATGGTCCTGGAGAGCAACCGGGACCTGGTCCTGCGCCGGCTGCTCGAGTGCCTGGGCCGCGACCGCACCAAGCACCAGGTCGCCGAGGTCACCTCGCTGGGCCTGGTCCAGATGACCCGCAAGCGGGTCGGTCAGGGCCTGCACGAGGTGTTCGCCGAGACCTGCGAGGCCTGCAGCGGTCGCGGATACCACATCCACACCGAGCCGGTGGAGAAGAAGAACGGCGGCGACGGCGAGCGCAAGCCCGGCCGTGGCCGCAGCCGTGGTGACAGCAAGGACAGCAAGGACAGCAAGGACAGCAAGGACAGCAAGGACAGCAAGGACAGCAAGGACAGCAAGGACAGCACGGGCGGCGCCAGGTCCGGCCGGGGTGGCAAGCCGCCGGTGGTCGAGCCCGTCGGGACCGCCGACCGTGACCCGGTCGCGGTCGAGGACCCGGTCGAGGAGCCGGCCGCCGCCGCGGCGGCCGGTACCAGCGAGGCCGAGCCGGCCGCCCCCCGGTCGCGCCGCCGGCGGAAGGCGACCAGTCCGGTCACCACGCTCTAGGTGGGTGGGCGGGCCGGCCCCGGTTTGACCGGGTGCGGCCCGCCTCCGTACCCTTGACCGTCCCTACGCCCGGCGTCGGCCCCGACGCCGGTTCCCCCGTGCGCCCGTGCCGCGCACCGGGGTCCCCGTGACGCGAGTGCAGAGAGTAAGGCTGAGTCCTCGATGGTGTACGCGATCGTCCGTGCTGGTGGCCGCCAGGAGAAGGTGGCCGTCGGTGACGTCCTCGAGATCGACCGGGTCCATGCCGAGCCGGGCGCGACCGTCGAGCTGCCGGTGCTGCTCCTCGTGGACGGCGAGTCGGTGACCAGTGACAAGGCGGCGCTCGCCAAGGCGACGGTGACCGTCGAGGTGGTCGCTGCGACCAAGGGCCCGAAGATCGACATCCTGAAGTTCAAGAACAAGACCGGTTACCGCAAGCGCCAGGGACACCGGCAGAAGCACACGCAGGTGAAGGTCACCGGTATCGAGACCGGCGCCAAGTAGTCCGGCTCCGGCCGGCCCCGACACCGCAGAACCACTCCGTAGAAGGCGAAAGGCACACCGATGGCTCACAAGAAGGGCGCCTCCTCCACCCGCAACGGGCGCGACTCCAACGCGCAGCGGCTGGGTGTGAAGCGCTTCGGCGGCCAGGTCGTGAACGCCGGCGAGATCATCGTCCGTCAGCGCGGCACCCACTTCCACCCCGGGCTCGGCGTCGGCCGTGGCAGCGACGACACGCTGTTCGCGCTGGTCGCGGGCGCGGTCGAGTTCGGTAGCCGTAGGGGCAGGCGGGTCGTCAACATCGTCCCGGCCGAGAGCCTCAGCTAGCGACGAGGTCGCGGCGCGGGCCGCGGCTCCACACGATGGGGATCATGGTCTCGACCGTGATCCCCATCTCTGCGTCAGACCGAAGGTTCGAGAGAGCAGGCAGACCGTGACCACGTTCGTGGACCGCGTGGTCCTGCACGTCGCCGCCGGTGACGGCGGCCACGGCTGCTCGTCGGTGCACCGGGAGAAGTTCAAGCCCCTCGGCGGCCCGGACGGCGGCAACGGCGGCCGCGGCGGGGACGTGCTGCTGCGCGTGGACCAGAACGTCACGACGCTGCTGGACTACCACCACGCGCCGCACCGTTCGGCGACCAGCGGCAAGCCCGGCCAGGGCGGCAACCGCAGCGGCGCCGACGGCCAGGACCTCGTGCTGGCGGTCCCGGACGGCACCGTCGTCAAGACCTCCTCGGGTGAGGTGCTCGCCGACCTGGTGGGGGCGGGGGCGACGTACGTCGCCGCCCAGGGCGGCCGGGGCGGCCTGGGAAACGCGGCGTTGGCCTCGGCCCGCCGCAAGGCGCCGGGGTTCGCGCTGCTCGGCGAGCCGGGCGACGGCGGGGACATCGTCCTCGAGCTCAAGACGGTCGCGGACGTGGCGCTGGTGGGCTTTCCCAGCGCCGGCAAGTCCAGCCTGGTCGCCGCCCTGAGCGCGGCGCGACCGAAGATCGCCGACTACCCGTTCACGACCCTGGTGCCCAACCTCGGCGTCGTCGAGGCGGGCGAGGTCCGCTTCACGGTCGCCGACGTGCCCGGCCTCATCCCCGGCGCCAGCCAGGGCAAGGGCCTGGGCCTGCAGTTCCTCCGGCACGTCGAGCGGTGCAGCGTCCTGGTGCACGTCATCGACATGGCCACGATCGAACCGGGCCGGGACCCGGTGAGCGACCTGGACGCGATCGAGGCCGAGCTGGCGGCGTACGGCGGTCTGGACGACCGGCCCCGGATGGTGGCGCTGAACAAGGTCGACGTGCCGGACGGTCAGGAGCTCGCCGAGATGGTCACGGCCGACCTCGAGGCCAGGGGGCTGCAGGTGCTCCCGGTCAGCGCTGCCACCCGGGGAGGCCTGCGTGAGCTCGCCTTCGCGATGGCTGCCCGGGTGCAGCAGGCTCGCGACGAGGCGCCGGACCTCGAGGCCACCCGGATCGTGCTGCGTCCCACCGCGGTGGACGACTCCGGCTTCCAGATCGTCCGGGACGGCGAGCGGTTCGTCGTCACCGGCTCCAAGCCGACCCGATGGGTGCGCCAGACCGACTTCAGCAACGACGAGGCCGTCGGCTACCTCGCCGACCGGCTCGCGCGGCTCGGCGTCGAGGAGGCGCTGGTCGCCGCGGGCGCCCAGGCGGGCGACGAGGTGGTCATCGGCGCCGGCGACAACGGGGTGGTCTTCGACTGGGAGCCCACCCTGCAGGCGGGGGCCGAGCTGTTGCACGGCCGGCGGGGCACCGACCTGCGCCTCGACGGACGCTGACGGGCTGACGCCGCGATGGCTGGTGCGGGCCGCTCCGACCGGGTGGTCGTGAAGGTCGGCTCCTCCTCGCTCACCACGCCCGGGGGAGGTCTCGACCCGGCCCGCCTGGACGCGCTGGTGGACGCGCTCGCCGCCGCTCACGCGGGGGGCCGCGAGGTCGTCCTGGTGTCGTCGGGGGCGATCGCGTCCGGCCTCGGCCCGCTCCGCCTGGAGCGTCGGCCCCGTGACCTCGCCACCCAGCAGGCTGCCGCCAGCGTGGGGCAGGGGCTGCTCATGCACCGGTACACCGACGCGTTCGCCCGGCACGGCGTCACCGTCGGGCAGGTCCTGCTCACGACCGACGACATGGTCCGCCGCGGGCACTACCGGAACGCCCAGCGCACGCTCTACCGGTTGCTGGAGCTCGGCGTCCTGCCGGTCGTGAACGAGAACGACACGGTGGCCACCGACGAGATCCGGTTCGGCGACAACGACCGGCTGGCGGCGCTGGTGGCCCACCTGGTCCGGGCCGAACAGCTGCTGCTGCTCTCCGACGTCGACGGCCTGTACGACGGCGACCCGCGGCGGCGCGAGGCCCGCCGGATTCCGCACGTCGCCGGTCCGGAGGACCTCGTCGGGGTCCGGCTGGGGCGGGGTGGCTCGGGGCCGGGGACCGGCGGCATGGCGACCAAGGTGGCGGCTGCCCGGATCGCCACCGCTGCAGGGGTGCGCGCCGTCGTGGCCGGCGCCGACCAGGCGGCCGAGGCGTTGGCCGGCGCCGACGTCGGGACGTCCTTCGCCGCGGCGACGACCCGGCTGCCGACCAGGATGCTCTGGTTGGCCTACGCCACGACGCCGCGGGGGAGCCTGTCCTTGGACGAGGGCGCGGTGCGGGCCGTGGTGGGCCGCCGGATGTCGCTGCTCGCTGCTGGTGTGACGTCGGTCTCGGGCGACTTCGTCGCGGGTGATCCAGTGGACCTCCTTGACCAAAACGGCCACACGGTGGCTCGCGGGCTGGTGAACTTTGACGTGACAGAGCTCCCCGGGCTGCTGGGCCGGTCGACACCGGATCTGGCCCGGGAGCTGGGGCCCGCCTTCGGCCGCGAGGTCGTCCACCGCGACGACATCGTCCTGCTGGGCGGCTGAGCTGGCTCGACGAGCGGAGGCTGCACGGGTGAGCGACGTGGCCCGACCTGTGGGCACCCAGAACGGGGCCGAGCCGCCGCCGGCGCCGCAGAGCCGCCCCATGTGGCACGTGACCCTCACCGTCGTCGGTGCGGTCGTCGACGCCGCTGAGGTGCGTGACGCCCTGGAGCGGCTGGCCGACGAGCGACCGTTCCTCCTCTCCGCGCGGTACTCCGCGGACCGTGCCGAGCTGCGCTACTGGGAGGAGGCCAACGACCTGGAGGACGCGGCAGCCCTCGCCCTGCGGCTGTGGGGCGAGCACCGCCGCACAGCCGGGCTGCCCCAGTGGCGGGTGGCCGGGCTCGAGGTGGTCGACCGGCCGACGTACCAGCGCCGCGCCACCGAGGGCCCCGCCCCGGCGTTGGTGCCCGCCGGAGGCGTCCGCCCGTTCTGAGGCAGACCGGGACCGTGACCCTGCGGACGCGTGGGGACGCTGGGGACCGGGCTGCTGCTGTGGAAGACTGCGCCCAGTCCGCACCAGCCCTGACAGGAGTGCCGCCGAGATGACCGCAGCCGTGATCCGACTCCTCGCCGCCGAGGGCGAGTCCCACGGTCGTGACCTGCCGCTGGAGCCGTGGGCGATCGGGGTGCTCGCGTTCGGTCTCCTCACCGTGGCGATGCTCGTGACGCTGATGTTCGGCAAGGATCGCTGAGCGGACCAGTGCCGCTGCGCCCGTGACACCTACCGCCTCGGCTCCGCCGTCCCGCCTGGGGGTGATGGGCGGCACGTTCGACCCGATCCATCACGGGCACCTCGTCGCGGCCAGCGAGGTCGCCGCCCGCTTCGCCCTCGACGAGGTCGTCTTCGTCCCGACCGGGCAGCCGTGGCAGAAGGACCGCCGCGACGTCACGACAGCCGAGCACCGCTACCTCATGGCCGTCATCGCGACCGCGTCCAACCCACGCTTCACCGTCAGCCGGGTCGACATCGACCGCCCGGGTCCGACGTACACCGTCGACACGCTGAGCGACCTGCGCGCACAACGGGGCGCCGACGTGGAACTGTTCTTCATCACCGGCGCGGACGCGCTGGCCCAGATCCTCACCTGGAAGGACGCTGACGAGCTGTTCGCGCTGGCCCACTTCATCGGTGTGACCCGGCCGGGCCACACCCTGTCCGGGGACGGACTCCCGGCCGACCGGGTCAGCCTGCTCGAGGTGCCGGCGATGGCGATCTCCTCCACCGACTGCCGCAGCCGGGTCAGCCGCGGCGAGCCGGTCTGGTACCTGGTCCCCGACGGTGTCGTCCAGTACGTCGCCAAGCACCGGCTGTACCCGATCGCACCATGAGCCCGACAGCACGGTCCTCGAGCCCCCTCCCGGGGAGCCGGCGATGAGCAGCGGCAAGCACCGCCGGCCGGGACCGGACCCCCTGGGCGACGTCGACGTCGCCGCCCGGCTCGCCGCCGGACCGGTGGTCCAGCCCGGTGGCGAGCCGGCGGAGCCGGAGCCTGAGCCGGTCGAGCCTGAGCCGGTCCAGCCTGAGCCGGTCCAGCCTGAGCCGGTCCAGCCTGAGCCGGTCCAGCCTGAGCCGGTCCAGCCTGAGCCGGTCCAGCCTGAGCCGGTCCAGCCTGAGCCGGTCCAGCCCGAGCCGGTCCAGCCCGAGCCGGTTGCCGGAGTGCCGGCGGCAGCTGCCGCCGCGGCGCCCGGAGCCACGGTCGTCGCGCGCCGGGACCGCCAGGCCCAGCGGGCGGCCCGCCGCCGGGCCCGGCGGCAGCGGATGCTCGTGATCGGTGCCGCGGTGCTGGTCCCCGTCCTCGTCGGCGCGGGTCTGTGGCTGCTGCTCCGCCCCGGTGGCACCGAGGCGCCGCCGGTGGCCGGCGGGCCGCCCACCCAGCGGGTGACGCTGGTGCAGGTGACCGGCTCCGACGGCACAGCAGCCGCGTCGGCGATCGTGGGAACCACCGCGGCCGACAGCTCGGCGGTGGCGCTGCTGGTGCCGTCGCGGCTCAACGTCGACGTCGCGGGGTCCGGCGACATGCCCTTCGGTGAGACCACGACGCTCGGCGAGCCCGGCGCGCCGGCCGAGGCGCTCACCGACCTGCTCGGCCTGCGGGTCGACGACAGCTGGACGCTGACCAAGCCGGCGCTGGCCGCCCTGGTCGACGCGGTGGGTGGGGTGAAGGTCGCCGTCGACGTGGACGTGGTCGACTCCGCGCCCAACGGCGACCAGACCGTCGTGGTGAAGGCCGGCACCCAGCTGCTCAAGGGCCGCGGCGCGGCCGACTATGCGACCTACCTCGCCGACACCGAGCCCGAGCAGGCCCGGCTGGCGCGCTTCGACGACGTCTTCACCGCGCTGGTCGCCAAGCTGCCGGCCGACCAGACCGGCATCGGCGCGTTCCTGGCGAGCGCCGGGGAGGGGTCGGCCTCCGACCTGGACCAGGCGGCGCTGGCCCGGCGGCTCGCGGTCATGCGCCGGGCGTCCGCGGGCGACGACTTCGTCTCGGACGTCCTGCCCGTGAACGAGATCGACACCGGTGCCCAGGTGCCGTCGTACGGGCTCAACGCCGGTGACGCCGACGCCGCGCTGCGCGCCAAGTTCCCCGGGTCGCTGCAGCAGGATGCGGCCGGGGGGACGGTCCGGGTGCTCGTCGAGAACGGGCTCGGCACTCCGGGGCTGGTGCAGCAGGCACGGGCCAAGCTGGTCGACGCCGGTTTCCGGTTCATCAACGGAGGCAACGCCTCACCCTTCAACGACGCCGCGAGCTCCATCCAGGTCGTGGACGGCACCGACGCCAGCCTGGAGAAGGGCCGGCGGGTCGCGGCCGCCCTGGGGCTGCCGGCCGACTCGGTGGTCCCCAACGACCGTGGCCAGAACGTCGCCGACGTCATCGTGATCCTGGGCTCGGACTTCGCGGGATGAGGTCCCTGCGGCGAATCGTGCGAAACTGGGGCCCGTGACCGTCTCGACCCGTGCCCGCGAGCTGGCGGTGGCTGCCGCCGAGGCGGCCGCAGACAAGCTGGCCGACGACATCCTCGCGTTCGACGTGGGTGACCAGCTCGTGATCACCGACGTGTTCGTCCTGTGCTCGGCGTCCAACGATCGTCAGGTCCGCGCCGTGGTCGACGGGATCGAGGAGCGGCTTCGCGGGCTGGGCGCCAAGCCGGTGCGCCGGGAGGGCGAGCGCGAGGGCCGCTGGATCCTGCTCGACTACGTCGACATCATCGTCCACGTCCAGCACGCCGAGGAGCGGGTCTACTACTCGCTGGAGCGGGTCTGGAAGGACTGCCCGGTCCTGGAGCTGCCCGACGCGGTCCGTGCCGCGCACGGCAGCCGGTCCCACCTGGACGGCGGCGGGGTCGAGGGGGCCGCGTCCTGAGCCGGAGCAGCACCGGCCGGCGAGTGGTCCTGTGGCGGCACGGGCAGACCGCGTGGAACCTTGCCGAGCGCTTCCAGGGCAGCAGCGACGTCGAGCTGGACGAGATCGGGATCGTCCAGGCGGACCGGGCGGCGCGGCTGCTGACGACGCTGGCGCCCGCCGCGATCGTGTCCTCCGACCTCCGGCGCGCCTCGACGACCGCGAGTGCGCTGGCGAACCTGTGCGGGCTCGAGGTGCGCCTGGACGCACGACTGCGCGAGACGTACGGCGGTAGCTGGCAGGGCCGCACCTCGACCGAGCTCGCGTCCGAGGACCACGACGCCTATTCCGCCTGGCGGGCCGGCGCAGACGTCCCGGCCGGCGGAGGCGAACGTCGTACCGAGGTGGCCGCCCGGGTGGTGCCGGCGGTTCTCGACGCGCTGGCCGACGTCCCGGCCGAGGGGACGCTGGTCGTCGTGACCCACGGCGGCTCGGCCCGGGCAGCGATCGGGACGATGCTCGACCTGCCACTGGACCGCTGGGCCGTCGTCGGGGGCCTGGCGAACTGCTCCTGGTCGGTGCTGGAGGAGGCACCGCCGGCCGGCTGGCGGCTGGTCGAGCACAACGCCGGCAGCCTTCCCGAGCCGGTGATGGGTGACGAGGAGTAGGACGTCGAGCTGGAGGTCGAGTCGGACGTCGTCGTCGCCGGTGCGGGGCGATTCGTGCCGCGAGAGGCGACCCGTTAGACTGGCTCGGCCGCGCGAGCGGCACCGCTGGACCGAAGCAGGACTGCACGTCTCCCGGGGCTGTGGCGCAGCTGGTAGCGCACCACACTGGCAGTGTGGGGGTCAGGGGTTCGAGTCCCCTCAGCTCCACCCGGTGACCTGGCCGTCTCCCCTCGTGGGGGACGGCCGGCGTCGTCCTCAGCCCCGTCCCGCGCTGGTCCGGGCGTGGCCGGACGCGCCCGGCGCTGTCTGTGACAGCGTGGTCGCGCGCCGTCGGGTACTGCTCCATCCGGAAGTTTGGGCTGCCGTGAGGGCCGCCCCGGACCTACGGTGTCAAGGTGGTCAGGGGTCTTGTCGACAGAGTCCTCGTGTCGCCGACGCTCGAGGAGACGTACGACGCGGCGGTGACGGCTGCCCTGCCGAAGGTCCTGGCCGCCGTCGCCGCGCTCCTGGTCGTGGGCAGTGGCCTGCAGCTGCTGATGCTGGACGGGACGCCGCGGCTGGTCCTGGCGGCCACCTCCGGGGCCGGCGCCGTGCTGGTCGGGGCGGTGACCTTCGCCGCCCGCAGGTATCGACTGCCGCACCGGCTCGGTCACGCCGCCGTGTCGGCGCTGGTGCTGCTGTGCGCGGCGGTCGGTGTGCTCCAGCTGGTGCTGGTCGGCGAGCCCCGCCACAGCACGGCCGTGATGCTCACCGCCGTGGGTGCCGGAGCTGTGCTCCTGTCGCTGCGCTGGTTGGCCGCGACCCTCTATCTCGTCTGGGGCGGGTGGGGTGTCGGCGCGTTCCTCGTGGGGACCGCCGCCGATTGGCCCCCGTACGCCGTCGGCATGTGCGGCGCCACGGCCCTGTCACTCGCCGTCAACCACCTACGCCGTCGCGACGTCCAGGAGCTGGCCTCGGCCCGGTCCGCCGCCGACGCCGCCGCGGTACGTGACCACCTGACCGGCCTCGCCAACCGTCGTGGCCTGGCCATGGTCGGTGGCCAGATGGTCGAGCAGGCACGCCGCCAGGGCGACGCCGTGCACTGCATCTTCGTCGACATCGACGGGCTCAAGCGGGTCAACGACGCGCTCGGGCACGCCGCCGGGGACGAGGTCATCGTCGCCGTCGCCGAGGCGCTGCGCGGGGCCACGCGCGCCACGGACGTGGTGGCCCGCTGGGGCGGGGACGAGTTCTGCGTGGTCGGCCCCGGCGCGGGGATGGCGCCCCTCGAGCTGGAGCGCCGGGTCCGCGACGGCGTCGTGCTGGCGCACGACGTGCCCGTGGAGGTCTGGCCGGGCCGGGTCAGCGCCGGTGGGTCGATGCTCGCACCCTGGGACTCCGGGACGCTCGAGACCCTGCTGGGCAAGGCCGACCAGGAGATGTACCTCCGGCGGTCCCTCCGCAAGGAGTCGGGCGCCCTCCCGCAGCGACGACCTGTGGTGGACACCCAGCCCCCGGCCGGTACGCCGCCGGCCGGCGACGTGGCCTGACCGACCGGACCGGCAGTTCCCGCGTGCGCGCCCGGGAGGCGGCGGGGTAAGGTCGCCTGGTGAGGTACGGACTGCTCCTTACCCAGCCGCGCTGACCAGCAGCACGTCAGCGCGGCAGCCCCTCCACGTCGAGGGGCTTTTCCATGTCCGGACCCGGCAGACGAGGCGAAGAGGCGCGACGAGATGACCGAGACCACCCGTGACGCCGCGCCCGACGAGGCGCCGTTCCGCTACACGGCGGCGATGGCAGGCGAGATCGAGGCCCGCTGGCAGGACCGCTGGGACGCGGAGGGCACCTTCCAGGCCCCCAACCCGGCCGGGCCGATGGCCGAGCCGGACAAGGTGGCGGCGCGGCCGAAGAAGTACGTGCTGGACATGTTTCCCTACCCCTCCGGCATCGGTCTGCACGTGGGCCACCCGCTGGGGTACATCGCCACCGACGTCCACGGTCGCTTCAAGCGCATGACGGGCTACAACGTGCTGCACGCGCTGGGCTACGACGCGTTCGGCCTGCCGGCCGAGCAGTACGCGGTGCAGACCGGCCAGCACCCGCGGGTCACCACCGAGGCGAACATCGCGACGATGCGCGCGCAGCTGCGTCGGCTGGGCCTGGCGCACGATCCCCGCCGCAGCGTGGCCACGACCGACACCAAGTTCTACCGCTGGACGCAGTGGATCTTCACGCAGATCTTCGACGCCTGGTACGACGAGAGCCTCGACCGGGCCCGCCCGGTCGACGAGCTGGTGCCGCTGCTGGCCTCGGGCGAGCGTCCGGTGCCCAGCGGCGTGCCGGGGGTCGAGGACGGCACGGCGTGGGCGGAGCTGGACGAGGTGGGCCGAAGGCGGGTGGTCGACGCGCACCGGCTGGCCTACGTGTCGAACGCCCCCGTCAACTGGTGCCCGGCGCTGGGGACGGTGCTGTCCAACGAGGAGGTCACCGCCGAGGGGCGCAGCGACCGCGGCAACTTCCCCGTCTTCAAGCGCGACCTGCGGCAGTGGAAGATGCGGATCACCGCCTACGCCCACCGGCTGCTGGCCGACCTGGACACGCTGGACTGGCCGGAGTCCATCAAGCTGCAGCAGCGCAACTGGATCGGCCGGTCCGAGGGGGCGGTGGTGTCCTTCGCGAGCGAGGGCGGCGCGCTGGCGGTGTTCACCACCCGACCGGACACCCTGTTCGGCGCCACCTTCATGGTGGTGGCACCCGAGCACCCTGCTGTCGACCTGCTGGCCACCGGCGCCTGGCCCGGCGACGTACCGGCGTCGTGGACCGGTGGAGCGGCCACGCCGCGGGACGCCGTCCAGGCCTACCGTCGGTCGGCGGAGCTGAAGACCGACCTGGAGCGACAGACCGAGGGCCGGGAGAAGACCGGCGTGTGGACCGGCGGCTACGCCACCAACCCGGTCACCGGCGCCGCGCTGCCGGTGTTCGTCGCCGACTACGTGCTGATGGGCTACGGCACCGGCGCGATCATGGCCGTGCCGGGACAGGACGAGCGCGACTGGGAGTTCGCGACCCGCTTCGGGTTGCCGATCGTGCGCACCGTGCAGCCGCCGGAGGGCTGGGAGGGTGAGGCCTTCACCGGCGACGGCCCGGCGGTCAACTCGGCGAACGACGAGGTCAGCCTGGACGGCCTGGCCGTCGACGAGGCCAAGGCGCTGATCATCGACTGGCTGGAGTCGAAGGGCACCGGTCGGCGCACCGTCACCTACAAGCTGCGCGACTGGCTGTTCAGCCGCCAGCGCTACTGGGGCGAGCCGTTCCCGATCGTCTACGACGAGCACGGCCTGCCGATCGCCGTACCGGACTCGATGCTTCCCGTCGAGCTGCCGGAGGTGGACGACTACTCCCCACGCACGTTCGCCGAGGACGACACCAGCTCCGAGCCGGAACCGCCGCTGGCGCGCAAGGCCGACTGGGTCGAGGTCACGCTGGACCTGGGGGACGGGCCGAAGCCCTACCGCCGCGAGACGAACACCATGCCGCAGTGGGCCGGGTCCTGCTGGTACGAGCTGCGCTACCTGGACCCGACCAACGACGAGCGCTTCGTCGACGCCGACGTCGAGCGCTACTGGATGGGGCCCCAGGGCGACGGGCACACCGGCGGCGTCGACCTCTACGTCGGCGGTGCGGAGCACGCGGTACTGCACCTGCTGTACGCACGGTTCTGGCACAAGGTGCTGTTCGACCTGGGTCACGTCTCCAGCAGCGAGCCCTTCCACCGGCTGTTCAACCAGGGGATGATCCAGGCCTTCGCCTACACCGACGAGCGCGGTCTGTACGTCCCGGCGGACGAGGTCGAGGACGACGGCCACGGGACTGTCACCCATCACGGTCGGCCGGTGGCCCGCGAGTACGGGAAGATGGGCAAGAGCCTGAAGAACATGGTCACGCCCGACGACATCTGTGACAGCTACGGAGCCGACACCTTCCGGCTGTACGAGATGTCGATGGGCCCGCTGGACGCGTCCCGGCCGTGGGAGACCCGCGCCGTGGTCGGGTCGCAGCGGTTCCTGCAGCGGCTGTGGCGCAACGTGGTCGACGAGGAGACCGGAGCGCTGCGCGTCGTCGACGAGCCCGCCGACGAGGCGACCCGCCGGCTGCTGCACCGCACCATCGACACGGTGCGCGCCGACATGGAGAACCTGCGCGCCAACACGGCCGTCGCCCGGCTGATCGAGCTCAACAACCACGTGGTCAAGACCGGGTTCGCCCACCGTGAGGTGGCCGAGGCGCTGGTGCTGATGGTGGCTCCGCTGGCCCCGCACCTGGCCGAGGAGCTGTGGTCGCGGCTCGGGCACGACCAGTCGCTGACCTACGTCCCGTTCCCGACGGCCGACCCGGCGCTGCTGGTGCAGGACTCGGTGACCTGCGTGGTGCAGGTGCAAGGGAAGGTCAGGGACCGGATCGAGGTCGCGCCGGACATCACCGAGGACGATCTGCGCGAGAAGGCGCTCGCGTCCGAGGCGGTGCAGCGCGCCCTGGAGGGCCGCGAGGTCCGGACCGTGGTCGTGCGAGCCCCGAAGCTCGTCAACGTCGTCCCCGCCTGACGGGGCCGTTCTCGGTAGCCTCACCCGCATGGCGGAGCAGGGGCGGGTCGCGGTCGTCACCGACTCGACGGCCTACCTGCCTGCCGACCTGGTCCGCGGGGGAGGAATCGCGGTGGTGCCGCTCCAGGTGGTCGTCGACGGCACCTCGTACGACGAGGTGGACCCGGCCGCGAGCGGCGCCGTCGCCGACGCGCTGCGGCACCGCCGGACGGTGACCACGTCCCGTCCCGGGCCGGCGGCCTTCGCGGCGCTCTACCAGGACGCCGCCGACCGCGGATGCGACGCCGTGGTGTCGGTCCACCTGTCGGCCCAGATGTCGGGAACGGTCGAGTCGGCGCGGCTCGCGGCCAAGGAGGCATCGGTGCCCACCGAGGTCGTCGACTCCGAGACGCTCGGCATGGCGCTGGGCTTCGCCGTGCTGTCGGCGGCCGCCGCGGCGTCGGCGGGTGGGTCGGCTCTGGAGGTCGCCGACGCGGCCCGCCGGCGTGCAGCCGCGTCGACCGCCGTGTTCTACGTGGACACGCTCGAGCACCTCCGCCGGGGCGGCCGGATCGGGGCCGCGGCCGCCCTTTTCGGGTCCGCGCTCGCGGTGAAGCCGCTGCTGCAGATGGTCGACGGGCACATCGAGCCCCTGGAGAAGGTGCGCACCGCGGCCAAGGCGATCGCCCGGCTGGAGGAGGTCGCCGCGGCAGCGGCGGGCAGCAGGCCCGTCGACGTCGCCGTGCACCACCTGGCCAGCCCGGACCGCGCCGATGCGCTGGCCGACCGGCTGCGCGACCGGGTGCCGGGCCTCGGCCGCCTCGTCGTCAGCGAGGTCGGCGCCGTCGTGGGCGCCCACGTCGGACCGGGCATGCTGGCCGTGGCGGTCGCACCGCACTGAACCCGGGACGGTGCCGTCGTCCACAGCCCGGCGTCGTCCACCGATCCGCACTGGACGACCGGACCTCCCCGTCCGCCGACCTAGCGTCGACCGGGTGAGCTCCCGACCCGCCCGGCACCGCCGAGCCGACCAGGCATTCCTCACCGGAGACCGGTTGCTGGACCGACTCGCCGCCCGCCCCGCGGGGGAGCAGGCCCTGGTCGACCGGTCCGGCGACGGCACCTGCGCCGCGGTAGCGGTAGGTCCTGGGTGGGTCCCGGAACGGCCGCCCCCTCCCGAGATCCCGCCGGTCCCGGGAGTCCGGTGGGCACCCTCGCGGCGGGCGCTGGTGGGGCTGGCGCTGGTGGTGCTGGTGGCGATCCTGGTCGCGCTGGTCGTCGTCTGGCAGGCACAGCCGGCCGCGCAGGCGGCACCGCGGGTGCGGCGGGTCGCGCCCGCACCGGTCGAGACGGCCGGACCGACCGCGGTGGCGGGCCCGGCCGAGGTGGTGGTCCACGTGGTCGGCGCGGTCCGCCGCCCCGGCCTGGTGCGGCTCCCGACCGGCTCCCGGGTGGCTGACGCCGTGCGTGCCGCCGGTGGGGTCACCGACTCGGGGCGGACCGCCAGCGTCAACCTGGCGCGGCCGCTGGTCGACGGCGAGCAGCTCGTCGTCCAGCGCCGTGGCGGCCCGGTCGTCGTCGGTGCACCGGGTGGCGCGGTCCCCGCGCCGGGGGCCGCAGCGGGGGCGGCCGCGGCCGGACCGGCGGCACCCGTCGACCTCAACGCCGCGACCCTCGACGTCCTCGACGGCCTGCCCGGGATCGGCCCGGTGCTGGCGCAGCGCATCCTCGACTGGCGGGCGGCACACGGCCGGTTCGCCAGCGTCGACGAGCTGGGCGAGGTGTCCGGCATCGGGGAGGCGACGCTCGCGGACCTGCGGCCGCTGGTGAGCGTGTGAGCGGGTCGGCGCCGGTCGCGGCGGAACGTCCGGACGCCCGCCTCGCCGTCCCCGCCGCGGCAGCGTGGGCCGGGGCGTTCGCCGCCACCGGCAGCCGACCGCTGATGTGGAGCGCAGTGCTCGCCACGCTGCTCGCCGCGGTCCTGTCGACCGGGCTGCTGCGCGGCCGGCGCCAGGCGTCACCTGGCGCACGGCCGCTCGTCCGGGTGGCGACGGCCGGCCTGGTCTGCCTCTCCGGCGGCGCGGGTGTCGCCGCGTTGCACGTCGCCGCCGTCCGGGGCAGTGGGGTGGCCCGGCTGGCGGCGGACCGGGCCACGGTGGCCTTCGTCGCGACGGTGGCGGCCGACCCGGTGGTGTACCGGGGCGGGACCCGGGGTGACCATCGCGAGGGCGACCTCGTCGCCGTTCCCGTGCGGGTCACCCGGGTCGAGGCCCGGGGGAGGCTGCTCAGCACCCGCGCGCGGGTCCTGCTGCTCGCGCGCGACCGGCGCTGGTCCCGGCTCCTCCCCGGCCAACCGGTGCGGGCGTCCGGCCGACTCGGCCCGGCGCGACCCGGGCAGCCGCTGGCGGCGGTGGTCGTGGTGCGGGGACCGCCGGAGCTGCTCGGGCGGCCGCCGCCGGTGCAGCTGGTGGCCGGGCGGCTGCGTGCCGGGCTGCGGGCCGCCTCGTCCGGCCTGGCGCCGGACCCTCGTGGGCTGCTGCCGGGGTTGGTGGTGGGGGACACGTCACGGGTCCCGGCCGCGCTGGACGCCGACCTGCGCACGGCTGGCCTGACCCACCTCGTGGCCGTCTCCGGCGCCAACCTCGCCATCGTCGCGTCGTTCGTGCTGCTCGCGGGTCGCTGGGCAGGACTGCGCGGACGACTGCTCCCGCTGGCGGCCGGTGCCTCGATCGCGGCTTTCGTGGTGCTGGCGCGGCCGCAGCCCTCGGTGCTGCGCGCGGCGGTGATGGGCGGCATCGGGCTGGTCGCGCTCGCCACCGGACGCCGGAGGCGCAGCCTCGCCGCGCTCGGCGCCGCCGTCGTCCTGCTGCTGCTCGCCGACCCGTGGTTGGCCAGGTCCTACGGCTTCGCCCTGTCGGTGCTCGCCACCACCGGTCTGGTCCTGCTGGCTCCCGGCTGGGCTCTCGCCTGGCGCGCCAGAGGCGTTCCGCGGCCCTTTGCCGATGCGCTCGCGGTCGCGCTCGCCGCGCAGCTGCTGTGTGCCCCCGTCGTCGTGCTGCTCAGTGGGCAGGTCAGCCTGGTCGCTGTCCCCGCGAACCTGCTCGCGGCACCGGCCGTCGCGCCCGCGACCCTGCTCGGCGTGCTGACCGTGGTGGTGGCTCCTGTCAGCGGGCCGGCCGCCGCGCTGCTGGCGCGGCTGGCGGAGCTGCCGGTGCGCTGGATCGCGGCCGTCGCGCACGGGGCAGCCGCCCTGCCGGACGCGGCGCTGCCGTGGCCCGACTCGACCGGGGGCGCGCTGCTGCTGGCGGTCGCGACGGCGGCCGCCATCGGCATCGGCCGGGTCGTCGGCCGCCGACCGGCCGCAGCAGCCGGCACCGCCGTGCTGCTCCTGGTCGCCCTGGTCGTTCCAGCCACGACGCCGGGCTGGCCGGCCGACGGCTGGGTGCTCGCGGCCTGCGACGTCGGGCAGGGCGACGCGCTCGTGCTGGCCACCGGGCCCGGAGCGGCGGTGGTGGTCGACGCCGGCCCGGAGCCGCGTGCCGTCGACCGGTGCCTGCGCGGGCTGGGCGTGCACCGGGTGCCGATGGTGCTGCTCACCCACCTGCACGCCGACCACGTCGAGGGGCTGCCCGGCGTGCTGCGCGGTCGGACCGTCGGGGAGGTGACCGTGGGCGGCTACGCCGAGCCGGCCGACGAGCTGGTCCGGGTGCGACGGTGGGCGCTCCGGGCCCGGGTGCCGGTGACGACCGCCCGCGTCGGCGAGCAGATGGTCGTGGGCCCGGTGTCGTGGCGGGTGCTCTGGCCGGCGCGGGTGATCGAGGAGGGCTCGGTGCCCAACAACGCCAGCGTGGTCCTGCTGGTCCGGAGCGCCGGGTTACGGCTACTGCTCACCGGCGACGTCGAGCCGCCGGCCCAGCGGGCCCTGCTGGCGCGTCGGCAGCTCCCGGCGGTCGACGTGCTCAAGGTCGCCCACCACGGCTCGGCGTACCAGGACCCCGGGCTGCTCGCGGCGACGAGGCCGCGGCTGGCCGTGATCAGTGTCGGGGCCGACAACGACTACGGTCACCCGGCCGGCTCGACGCTGCAGGCGCTGCGTCGCGAGGGTGCGGTGGTGGGTCGCACCGACCGTGACGGGACGCTGCTGGTGGTGGGGGACCGGCGGCACCTGCGCCTGGTGCGCCGGCGGTGACCCGACGCATTCGCGTCCCCAGCGCCCGCCGGATGATCCGGCCCCGGCGCTAGCCTGAGGCCCGATGACGACTGCTCCCGGCCCCGCGCCGCTCACCCTGGTCACCGGCAACGAGCCGTTGCTGCGGGACCGCGCCGTCGCGGCGGTGGTCGCGTCGGCGCGTGCCACCGACCCGGACGCGGGGGTGCACGACCTCTCCGCCGTCGGGCTCGAGCCCGGGCGGATCAGCGGGTTGGCCAGCCCCTCGCTCTTCGGCGGCACCACGGTGATCGTGGTGCGTGACGTCGCGGACGCGTCCGAACCCGTGGTGGAGGAGATCCACGCGGCCCTGGGCGACCCGGCGGACGACGTGGCCCTGGTCCTCGTCCACGGCGGGGGAGCCAAGGGCAAGGCGCTGCTCGATGCGGTCCGCAAGGCCGGCGCGGTCGTGATCGAGTGCAAGCAGGTGAAGTGGGAGAGCGACAAGGTCGCCTTCGTCCAGGGTGAGTTCAAGGCTGCCGGGCGGCGGGTCGCACCGGCGGCCGCGGTCGCACTGGTCGACGCCCTCGGCAGCGACCTGCGGGAGCTCGCCCAGGCGTGCCACCAGCTGGTGGCCGACACGACCGGCACCGTCGACGTCGAGGTGGTCGAGCGCTACCACGGCGGCCGGGTCGAGGTGACCGGCTTCAAGGTCGCGGATGCTGCGGTGGAGGGGCGCTACGAGGACGCGCTGCGCCTGCTGCGGCAGGCGTTGGCCACCGGCGTCGACCCGGTGCCCGTGAACGCCGCCTTCGCCGCCGGGCTGCGGACGCTGGCGAAGGTGGCCGGCGCGTCCCGGTCGGCCCGGCCCGACGACGTCGCGCGCGATCTCGGGCTGGCGCCGTTCCAGGTGCGCAAGGCGCGCGGCCAGCTCGCCGGCTGGACTCCCGACGGCGTGGCGGCCGGCATCCTCGCGGTGGCCCGGGCCGACGAGCAGATCAAGGGTGGGGGGACAGACCCGGTCTACGCGCTGGAGCGGGCGGTCGGCGCCATCGTCACGGCTCGCTCCGGCTGAGCCTGCGGCACGACGAAGGGCGCCACCTGACGGTGACGCCCTCGACCTGCGGCCTGCCGGCCGGCGCAGAGGCTCAGAGCGAGGCGGCCCGCTTGGCCATCGCCGACTTGCGGTTGGCCGCCTGGTTCTTGTGGATGACGCCCTTGCTGGCGGCCTTGTCCAGCTGCTGCCCGGCCTGCTTCAGGAGGGCGGTCGCGGTGTCGCGGTCGCCGGCATCGACGGCGTCGCGGAACTTGCGGACCGACGTCTTGAGCGAGGACTTGACGGCCTTGTTGCGCAGCCGCGCCTTCTCGTTCGTCTTGATCCGCTTGAGCTGGGACTTGATGTTCGCCACGAAGAAGCCTCAAAGAGTGTCGGTCCGGGGTCCCGCGCGGCCCGGGGCAGGCGGGGGTGCGCACAGCGTGCGACGGAACAGGTTAGCAACCACCCACCCGTGCGGCCAAACCGGCGGCCATCTGGTGCATTCGGACCAGAACTTTGCCCGCAAACACTTGATTACTGATCGTTTGCGAGCGAGGCTGCCCGGGGCCTATGGCCCCTACGGAGAGTCAACCCTCTCCGGACCACGACGAGAAGAGAGAGCCCGTATGCGACGCACTGCTCGATGGTGTGCCGTGGCGGCCGCCGTGACGCTGGCCGTCACGCCGGCCGTCTCGGCGTCCGCCGGCACCACCGCAGGCCCCACGAAGGCCGACGCGAAGGCTGCCGCCCAGGCGACCGCCAAGGACCGGAACATCCCGGTGCCGGCACCGCCCGACGTCACCGCAGGGAAGGTCCCGCTCGAGAAGGTGCCCGGCCAGGCGCAGCTGCGCGCCCAGTCCGCCGCACCGCAGGCGGCGCCGTCGGTCGGTGACGTCCGGTACTGGCTCGCCCTCGATGACGTCAACGGCTACTACCTGAAGCAGTTCAAGCTGCTCGGCGACGGCCAGCACATCCAGATCTGGGTCGCGGTCGACAACAACGGCGACCAGGCGCTGACCTTCCCGGCCGGCCCCGGAAGCTGTCGCAACGACGTCTTCGGTGGTGGCGAGGTCACCGTCACCCAGGCGCAGATCGACGGTTTCATCCACGAGTTCGACACCAACATGTTCCCGAAGGAGAGCGAGGCGTTCTCCGACCTGGTGTCCCGCGACGGCTCGGACGCCGGTCTCAGCGCCTACTACGACGAGAACGGCGACATCGTCCGGCTGCCACCGGGCAACTTCGAAGGCCCCGGGGACAAGGTCGTCACCCTGGTCGACAACGTGCGGGACGACAACTACTACGACCCCAGCACCCCGGCCGGCCAGACCTACATCGCCGGCTTCTTCTCGCCGACCTTCGCCAGCGTCCTCGACCGCAACATCATGACGATCGACTCGTTCGACTGGATGCACCGCACGGGGGCAAACCCGCCCGACGACCGGAGCACCGACACCGGGTGCGCCTACGCCGGCGTGACCCCGCGGCCGCACCAGTACGAGGGCACATTCGCCCACGAGTACCAGCACCTGCTGGAGAACGACCAGGACGCCGACGAGGTCAGCTGGGTCAACGAGGGGCTCTCCGACTGGGCGCAGACCCTGGTCGGCTACGTGGACCCGAACAACCTCCCGACGGAGGACGCGGCCGACCGCCACATCTCCTGCTTCCAGGGCTACCTGGGGGACAACTTCGGTGGTCCGGAGAACTCGCTCACCCAGTGGGGTGACCAGGGTGGCCCGGAGATCCTCTGCGACTACGGCGCGGCGTACTCGATGATGGAGTACCTGCACGGGCGCTTCGGCGGCGACGCCTTCATGTCCGCGCTGCACAAGGAGCAGGGCAACGGCCTCGACGGGCTGCAGACGGTCATGAAGCGGTTCGGCTACCGCGGCATCACCGCCGAGGAGGTCGTGCACCAGTGGCAGGCGATGATGGCGCTGGACTACCAGATCGACCAGGGCGCCAAGCTCAAGGGCGGCGACAAGCGCGACTACACCTCGCCGACGCTGAAGTCGATCGTCAACTTCGGCAGCTCCCAGGCCTACTCGTCACCGGGGGCGCCGCCCAACGGGGCCGACTACGTCCGGCTGGGTGACCGGTTCGGCTACGTCAACGCCAAGGACCTCGACGCGCTGACCTTCCGTGGTGCGGGCAGCTACGCCCCCGACCCGGTGGAGTGGACCGTCGACGGCGGCCGGCTGTACTCGGGTCAGGGCAACGACCTGGACCGGGGCATCACCCGCAAGCTCACGGTCCCGAGTGACCCGAGCCAGGCGGTCCTGTCGGCCACGCTCGAGTGGAACACCGAGGAGGCGTGGGACTTCGCCTACGTCCAGGTGTTCGACCCGGAGTCGAAGCAGTGGGTCAGCCTCGAGGACAACGAGGGCAGGACCACCAGCGACCACGACCCCGCGGCGGCAGCCAACGTGGTCGCCAACCTGCCCGGCTTCACCGGCGACGGCGGCGGCCCCACGACCGAGACGTTCGACCTGTCGAAGTACGCGGGCCAGACCATCGACGTCGCCTTCCGCTACATCACCGACGCGGCGGCGATCGAGCCGGGCTTCTGGGTCGATGACGTCACGGTCGGCGGCCAGCCGGTCTCCGACGGCACCGACCTGTCGGCGTGGAAGTCGCTCACCCAGGCGCACCCGGTGCCGGTTGCCGGCTGGACCGTGCAGCTGGTCGCCTACGGCGACGGCAAGAAGGCCTACGTCGGCTCGCTCCCGCTGCGCTACAACGGGAACCGGGACGTCTGGGTCGCCAACGCGGACAACGGCGACATCAGCAGGCTGGTGGGCAACAAGAAGGGGACGACGACGGTGGCCGCGCTGGTCACCGCCGACGACCCGACCGAGACGGCGACGGCGTACCCGACGTACACGCTGACCGCCAACGGTGTGACCCAGCCCGGCGGGAGCTGATCCCGGCGGCGTGACGCCACGCTGAACGACCACGGAGGGCCCGGTGCGCAGGCACCGGGCCCTCCGTGCGCTCACCTCACGACCACAGCGACCCGCGGTCCAGCCAGTCGAGCGCCGCGGCGGCGCAGTGCGCCTGCCAGGGCCGGATCGTGGGCAGCCCCGGTGGCGCCGGCCGCCTGGCGCGCTCCGACCACACCCCGACCATGCAGGCGACCACCGCCGCCAGGTGCTCGGGCGGGACGTCCCGGGTGACCGGCGACGAGCGCAGCAGCGCATCGGGGTCCGGGCCACCCTGGATCCGGACGTCCGCGGCCAGCAGCAGCGTGTCCAGCCAACCGGCTCCGCGGCAGGCCCAGGCCCAGTCCAGCAGCACCGCCTCGCCATGGCGCAGCAGCACGTTGTCGGCCCGGGCGTCCCAGTGCACCAGCCGGTCGCCGACCGTGACCTCGCGCGCGGTCTGCTGCAGGTCCAGGAACTGCGGGAGGCGTTCGAGCAGCGCCTCGGGCAGGTCCGCCGGGTCGGCGACGACCAGGTCCCAGGACGTCAGTGCGTTCGCACGGTCGGCGAAGTGCGGCAGCCGCCGGGGCGCCCGGGTGCCGGCCACGGCCGCGAGCGCGGCCTGCACCGGTGCGAGGTCGGCGCCCGTCCAGGGCACCCGCGGGTGGCGCCCGTCGACGTCCTCCAGGGCCAGCGCGACCCAGGTCCCGTCGTCGTACGACGAGAGAAGCTGCGGATGGGGCACCGACGACGGGAGCAGGCCGAGGGCCTCGATCTCGGCGCGGAGCAGGTCGGGGGAGTCGGGGTTCAGCTCGCTGCCGCACGCCTTGACGAAGGCTCGGCTCCCGTCGGCGCAGACGACCCGCGCGGCGGCTCCGGGGGAGAAGCCGCCGTGCTGGGTGCGGGCCGAGACGACAGGCGACCCGAGTGCGGCCTCCACGTCGCCGCGCACCTGGCCGGGGACCTCCTCCCACGCGATCCGCGAGCCGGCGGCGACGGGCACGGGGGTCGACAAGGGGTCCACCGCGCCATCATCGCCGCCGGCGCCGCGGGTCATCGCGAGGCAGTTGCGACCAGCTCGACCATCAACGGGGGCATCGCCAGGCCCGCGACCTGGCAGAGGATGCCGCCGGCCGGAACGGTCCCTGTGGCGGCGAACCGGGCATTGACGACGGGCATGCTCCCGAAGTAGGCCACGGTGTCGGTCGTGTAGACGTCCAGCCGGACGACGTCTGCCAGCGACATGCCTGCCTTGCCGAGCACGGTCTCCAGGTTGTCCAGGCACTGGTTCACCTGGGCTGCCATGTCACCGGCGTGCACCGGTGCGCCGTCGGCGTCCACCGAGCACTGCCCGGCGAGGTAGAGCGTCTCGTGCGGCTCCCGCACGAGGACGCCCTGGGCGTAGCCGAGCTGGTCCTGCCAGGTCCAGGGGTTCACGGTGGTGCGGTGCATGGCGGCCTCCCGTTCGCGCGCTCCCCGGTCGGGAGCGGTCAGCTGGAGCGTGCGGGCGGGTCCTTGCGGTTGCCTTGCCCTCGGCTAGCAGCCGACTGACCGAGCCGCGTGGGCCTGCGTGGGAGGATGGGGGAGCCCCCCGTCGTACGAGAAGCATTGGACGCTGCGTGCCCTCCAGCCCCGCGAACGCCCCCGGCAGCACCATCGTGCCGGGCCGTACCGCCCCGGCGCAGATCCGCAACTTCTGCATCATCGCCCACATCGACCACGGCAAGTCGACGCTGGCCGACCGGATGCTGCAGCTCACCGGGGTGGTCGACGACCGGGCGATGCGGGCGCAGTACCTCGACCGGATGGACATCGAGCGCGAGCGTGGCATCACCATCAAGAGCCAGGCCGTCCGGCTGCCGTACACCGCCGCCGACGGTCGGACCTACGCGCTGAACATGATCGACACGCCCGGTCACGTCGACTTCACCTACGAGGTGTCCAGGTCATTGGCGGCCTGCGAGGGCACCGTCCTGCTCGTGGACGCCGCGCAGGGGATCGAGGCACAGACGCTGGCGAACCTCTACCTGGCGCTCGAGAACGACCTGCAGATCATCCCGGTGCTCAACAAGATCGACCTGCCCTCGGCCCAGCCGGACAAGTACGCCGCCGAGATCGCCCACATCATCGGGTGTGACCCCGACGAGGTGCTGAGGGTCAGCGCCAAGACCGGTGAGGGCGTCGGCGACCTGCTGGAGTCGATCGTCGCGCAGGTGCCGCCGCCCGTGGGCGACGCCGGTGCCCCGGCCAGGGCGATGATCTTCGACAGCGTCTACGACGTCTACCGCGGCGTGGTCACCTACGTCCGGGTGATCGACGGCCACCTGTCGCCCCGTGAGCGGATCCTGATGCTCTCGACCAAGGCGCAGCACGACCTGCTCGAGATCGGCGTCATCTCGCCCGAGCCGATGCCCACCGACGGGCTCGGCGTAGGCGAGGTCGGCTACCTCATCACCGGGGTCAAGGACGTCCGTCAGTCCAAGGTCGGTGACACGGTCACCAACGCCACGCACCCAGCGAGCGCCGCGCTCGGCGGCTACAAGGACCCGAAGCCGATGGTGTTCTCCGGGCTCTACCCGGTCGACGGTGACGACTACCCGGACCTGCGGGACGCCCTCGAGCGGCTGCAGCTCAACGACGCCGCCCTGGTCTGGGAGCCGGAGACCTCGGCCGCGCTCGGCTTCGGCTTCCGGTGCGGCTTCCTGGGGCTGCTGCACCTCGAGATCGTCCGCGAGCGGCTGGAGCGCGAGTTCGACCTCAACCTGATCGCGACCGCACCCAACGTCGTCTACCGCGTCGTCATGGACGACGGCTCGGAACGGGTCGTCACCAACCCGAGCGAGTTCCCCGACGGCAAGGTCGCCGAGGTGCACGAGCCGGTCGTCCGGGCCACGGTCCTGGCGCCGAGCGACTACATCGGCGCGATCATGGACCTCTGTCAGACCCGGCGCGGCTCCCTGCTCGGCATGGACTACCTCTCCGAGGAGCGCGTCGAGCTGCGCTACAGCCTGCCGCTGGCCGAGATCATCTTCGACTTCTTCGACAACCTGAAGTCGAGGACCCGCGGCTATGCCTCGCTCGACTACGAGGTCGAGGGGGAGCAGACGTCGGCCCTGGTCAAGGTCGACATCCTGCTGCAGGGCGAAGGCGTCGACGCCTTCTCCTCGATAGTGCACAAGGACAAGGCGTACGCGTACGGCGTGCAGATGACCCAGCGGCTTCGGGAGCTCATCCCGAGGCAGCAGTTCGAGGTGCCGATCCAGGCCGCGATCGGATCCCGGGTGATCGCCCGCGAGAGCATCCGCGCGATCCGCAAGGACGTCCTGGCCAAGTGCTACGGCGGTGACATCACCCGCAAGCGCAAGCTGCTGGAGAAGCAGAAGGAGGGCAAGAAGCGGATGAAGATGGTCGGCCGGGTCGAGGTCCCCCAGGAGGCCTTCATCGCCGCGCTCTCCACGGACGGCGCGGGTGAGAAGGCCAAGAAGTGACGAGCGCCGGAACGGGTGCGGCGGCTAGCGTCGCTGCCGTGCCGGCCCGAGTCACCTCCGTCAACGTCGTCCACGCCCTGGTCCCCGACCTGCGTGGCGAGCTCGAGCTGACCGCCATCGACAAGCGGCCCGTCGACGGGCGGCTGGCGGTGCGGGCGCCGGACGGGACCGGCGTGGGGCTCGCCGGGGACCAGATCTTCGACACCAGGCACCACGGCGGCCCGGACCAGGCGGTCTACGCCTACGCCGACGAGGACCGGGCCTGGTGGGCCGCCGAGCTGGGCCGGGAGCTGGCGCCCGGGTCGTTCGGGCAGAACCTCGACACCTCGGGCGTGGAGGTCACCGGCGCCGTGATCGGCGAGCGCTGGCAGGTCGGCGACGACGGCCTCGTGCTCGAGGTGACCTCGCCGCGCATCCCGTGCGCGACCTTCCAGGGCTTCATGGGCGAGCCGCGCTGGGTGAGGCGGTTCACCGAGCGCGGCGCCTGCGGTGCCTACCTGCGGGTCGTCGCGCCCGGCACGGTGGGCGCAGGCGACCGGGTCTCGGTCGTCGACCGCCCGGCGCACGGCGTGACGGTCGGTGAGGTCTTCCGGGTGCGGTCGGTCGACGCCGCGCGCCTGCACCGGCTCCTGGACGAGCAGCCGGACCTCGCCGCGGACCTCGTGCACGCCGTCCGCCGCGACCTCGCCGCCCGCCCCCGCTGACCCACCCCCCTCGACTGGCGGAAGTCTTCACTTCTGGGGCTGCCGCCACCGAAGACTTCCGCCAGTCAACGCTGGGCTGCGAGGCGGTACCGCTGGAGCCGCGACAGCAGCCGGGTGCGGCCGTACGGCGTCAGCGTGGAGCAGCGCGCCACCCGCCACCACCGCCGTGCCCGGCGCGGGTCATGGCCCAGACCGCGGGCGCGCTCCGCGTCGGCGATGACCGTCTCGGGTCGGCGGGCGATGTCGCCGGTGGTGTACCCGTACCGCTCGAGACCGAGGCGCTGGAAGCCCTTGTCCCGGGCCAGGTCCTGCTCGTGCCGCTCCCGGCTGCGGTGCTCCCCGCCGTCGCACTCCGGATAGCGGTGGGTGCCGACGAGGTGCAGGTCGGCGCGGGCCACGAACCGATCTCCGTCGAACAGCTCGACCTGTGAGTCCACCGGCCCCAGGCCCGTCAGGACGTGCAGCACGCGCAGGACCGACTCCCACCATGACTCGCTGCGTGGGTCGGCGAGGTCCACCGCCCGGCGCAGCGCCCGCGCCCCGTGGGAGCGGGGTCGCGCAGCCGCGAGGACGTCCTCGGCCGACGCACCCGCCGCCAGGGCGCAGTCGACCATGGGGACCAGGTCGACCAACGACAGGTCGCGGGCCAGCTCGATCAGCGTCTCCGCCGCGGTGACGACCGGCACCCCGGCCAGGTCCTCGACCTGGGTGTAGTCGGAGCGGCGTACGTACAGCCCCTCGCGCTGCACGTGCAGCCCGCTGGTCGTGCTGGCGAACAACGGCCCGGCCGCCGGCGGGAGCAGGTTCGGCAGCCACCAGCCCCGCAGGCGCGCGCCGGTGAGGTGGCCGAAGCCTGAGCCCCGCGGCAGCACGGCGGTCGTCAGGCGCACCGTCTCGGCGAAGGAGCGCTCCGGGTCCGTCCTGGCGTACAGCCCGTAGCTGAGCCGTTGCCACTCGCGGCGC
This sequence comes from uncultured Actinomycetota bacterium, assembly GCA_963807005.1. Classification (GTDB taxonomy): domain Bacteria; phylum Actinomycetota; class Actinomycetes; order JACCUZ01; family JACCUZ01; genus CAWDZK01. The sequence goes on from CAWDZK010000006.1 coordinate 940,442, forward strand.
CGCAGGTGGTTGGGCACCAGCCCGAGGCGTCCGGCGTCCCGGGCGCGCACAGCAGGAGCCGGCAGATCGGGGAGCGAGCCCGCGGCGGAGGTCATGGCGACACCGTCGGCCTCGAGGAGCCCCCCCACGACGCCGTCCGGCCGGTCTGTGGACGGCGCGCAGCTGTGTACGACCGCGCCCTGCCACCGTCCCGCCCCCATCGACTGGCGGAAGTCTTCACTTCCGGAGCTGCCGCCACCGAAGACTTCCGCCAGTCGACGGGTAGCGTCGGGGGGCATGACCACCGCCGCCGACGACCGGCTGTCGCAGCGTCCGCCCTCGGTGGGCCGGATGTTCCTCGACCGGGTCGAGGCGACGCCGGACCGGGAGGCGTACCGGCGTCCGGACGGCGACCGCTGGGAGTCGATGACCTGGCGAGCCGCCGGCGACCGCGTGCACCAGCTGGCAGCGGGCCTGCTCGACCTGGGCGTCCGGCCGGAGGAGCGCGTGGCGGTGATCTCCTCGACCCGGGTGGAGTGGGTGCTGGCCGACTTCGCCGTGCTCTGCGCCGGCGCCGCCACCACCACGGTCTACCCGAGCACCAACTCCGCGGACGTCGCCTACATCCTGGCCGACTCGGGTGCGGTGGTGGCCGTCGCAGAGGACGACGTGCAGATCGCCAAGCTGCGGGACCACCGCGGGGACCTTCCCGCTCTCCGGACCGTCGTCACGATCGACGGCACCCCCGACGGCGACTGGGTGATCGGCCTGGACGACCTCGCCGATCGAGGCCGCCGGCGGCTGGCTGACGACCCGGACCTCGTCGAACGCACGGTGGAGGCGATCCGGCCCGAGCACCTCGCGACGCTGATCTACACCAGTGGAACGACGGGGCGTCCCAAGGGCGTCCGGCTGAGCCAGGACTGCTGGGTGTACGAGGGTGCCGCGGTCGACGCCCTCGGGCTGCTCACGCCGGACGACGTGCAGTACCTGTGGCTGCCGCTCGCGCACGCCTTCGGCAAGGTGCTGCTCGCCGCGCAGCTGGCCACCGGGTCCTCGGCGGCGGTGGACGGCCGGGTGGACCGGATCATCGACAACCTCGCCGACGTCTCGCCGACGTTCATGGCCGCAGTGCCGAGGATCTTCGAGAAGGTCCACGGCCGGGTGGTCACGATGGCAGCCGACGAGGGCGGCCTACGGCTGCGCGTCTTCCACTGGGCCACCGGTGTCGGGCGCGAGCACAGCCGGGTGGTGCTGGCGGGCGGGTCGCCCGGTCCGGTCCTGCGGGCGAAGCACGCGCTGGCCGACCGCCTCGTCTTCTCCAGGCTGCGGGCGCGTTTCGGTGGGAACCTGCGCTTCCTCGTCAGCGGCAGCGCGGCGCTGTCGCGCGACGTCGCGGAGTTCTTCCACGCCGCGGGCATCGTGATCCTCGAGGGGTACGGCCTCACCGAGACCAGCGGCGGGATCTTCGTCAACCGGCCCGACAACTACCGGCTCGGCACCGTCGGCCTGGTCTTCCCGGGCACGGAGGTGCGGATCGCCGACGACGGCGAGGTGCTGCTCCGCGGCCCTTGCGTGATGTCGGGCTACCACGGGCTGCCGGAGCAGACGGCCGAGGCGCTCGGGGACGACGGGTGGCTGCGCACCGGTGACGTCGGTGAGCTCGACGCGGACGGCTTCCTGCGCATCACCGACCGCAAGAAGGACCTGATCAAGACCTCCCAGGGCAAGTACGTCGCCCCTCAGGCCATCGAGGTGCCGTTCAAGGGCGCCTGCCCGCTGGCCAGCCAGATCGTCGTGTACGGCGAGGGCCGCGGCTACTGCACCGCCCTGGTCACCCTGGACGAGGACGCCCTTGCGCAGTGGGCCCGGCACCGCCGGCTCGACGCCGCCTACGCCGAGCTGACCCTGCACGCCGACGTACAGGCCGAGGTGGCGGCTGCGGTCGACGCCGTCAACGCGCGGCTGAACCGCTGGGAGACCCTCAAGGCGTTCCGCATCCTCGACCGTGACCTCACGATCGAGCACGGCGAGCTGACCCCGAGCCTGAAGGTCCGCCGCAAGGTCGTCGAGGAGCACTTCGCCGCGGTCATCGCCGAGATGTACGCCGACTCCTGATGCCGTCCGCCCCGCCCGACGGCGAGCCGGTGCCCGCCGACGGCGCACTTCCCGCGACCGCTCTCGCCGGGCTCGGGCAGCGACCTTTCGGGGTCTACGTGCACGTGCCGTTCTGCGCAACCAGGTGCGGCTACTGCGACTTCAACACCTACACCGCGACCGAGCTGGGCGGCGGCGGGTCACAGGCGACCTACGCCGACACGGCGGCCGCCGAGGTCCGACTTGCCCGGCGAGCGTTGGGTGACGCCGACGTCGCGGCCGCCACCGTGTTCTTCGGCGGCGGGACGCCGACCCTGCTGGCTCCGGGCGACCTCGCCGCCCTGCTCGCCGCCGTGCGGGACGAGCTCGGTATCCGCGCCGGCGCCGAGGTGACGACGGAGGCCAACCCGGACAGCGTCGACGAGGCGTCGCTCACGGCCCTGCGCGAGGCCGGGTTCACCCGGATCTCGTTCGGCATGCAGTCGGCGGTGCCGCACGTGCTCCGGACGCTGGACCGGACCCACGATCCGGAGCGGGTGCCGAAGGTCGTCGACTGGGCCCGCGCGGCCGGCTTCGAGGGCATCAGCCTGGACCTCATCTACGGGACCCCGGGAGAGACCCAGGACGACTGGCGTCGCAGCCTCGAGGCCGCCCTGGCGACGTCCCCGGACCACGTGAGCGCGTACGCCCTCGTCGTCGAGGACGGAACCAGGATGGCGGCGCAGGTGCGCCGCGGCGAGATCCCGGCGCCCGACGACGACGAGCTGGCCGACCGCTACCTTCTGGCCGACGAGGTGCTCGGCGCCGCCGGCTACGACTGGTACGAGGTGAGCAACTGGTCGCGCGGGGACGAGCAGCGGGCCCGGCACAACGAGGGGTACTGGCGCGGCCACGACTGGTGGGGCGTCGGTCCGGGGGCGCACAGCCACGTGGGCGGCACCCGGTGGTGGAACGTCCGGCACCCGTCGGCGTACGCCGGCCGGCTGGCGACCGGTGTCAGTCCGGCGCAGGCGCGCGAGGTGCTCACCTCCGCCCAACGGCAGGACGAGCGGGTGCTGCTGGCGGTACGGCTGCGCGACGGCATCCCGCTGGCCGCGCTGACCGGGCCGGGCGGTGGCGGCGCAGCCGGCGCCGTGGCGGACGGCTTGCTCGACCGGGCCGCGTTCGACGACGGCCGCGCAGCGCTGACGCTGCGCGGCCGTCTGCTGGCCGATGCCGTGGTGCGGGAGCTGCTGGGCTGAGGCCCGCGTCCTTCGCCCGCTGACGAAGGCTCAGCGCACGAGGCGCAGCGTCATCGGGTAGCGGTAGTCCTCTCCGTTGTTGGCCCGGACCGAGGCCAGGATGATGAACACGAGCGCCGCCACGCCCACCACGACCCCCACCGGGATCACCACGATCAGCGCGATGCCGAGCGTGAAGATGCTCACCAGGATGCCGATGGCCAGCAGGATCAGCAGCGTGATCTGGAAGTTCAGCGACTCGACGGCGTGCCGGCGGACGAACGGTGACGTGTTGCCCTTGACCAGCAGCACGATCAGGGGCGCGAGGAAGGCCATCGCCACCGCTGCGGCGATCAGGCTCCCGACGTGGGCCAGGGTCGCCCACAGCCGGTCGTCCTGCGACGGTCCGACCGGCTGCGTGGAGCCGTACCCCTCGCTCATGCCACCAGCTCGCCCTGCAGCCGCTTGTAGAGGTAGGCCTGCGCGATCAGGACCACCGGGAACGCCACCAGCAGGGGCAGGAAGCACAGGAACGTCGCGACCGTGATCAGCACACCGGCCACGATGGCGAACACGATCAGCGTCCCCGCGTGCTCGATCGTGAACTTGACGCTGGCGCGGATCGCGTCCACGGCGCCCATGTTCTTGTCGATGACGAAGAACAAGGTGTACTGCGCGAGGTAGCCGACCACCAGGCCGGGGATGTAGCAGAGCAGGGTGCCGATGCCGGTCGCCACCGCGATGAGCAGCGCCGCCACGACGACCGGGCCGATGTTCTCGGCGGTGAAGAAGTGCTGGGTTCCGGGCGTCTCGCCGCGGGTGATGGCCAGCGCGCCGCGGATCAGGCCGGCCTGGACCAGGTAGCTGAGCAGGACCGCGACGACCGCCGTGAGTGCGGCCAGGAACAGGGCACCGGCCAGCCCGGAGTCCCCGCCGCTCAAGGCAGCGATCAGCGTCGCGTACAGGATGGCGAAGACCACGGCGGCGGCGACGATGTAGACGACGACGGCCGTGAGGATCGGGCCGAGGTTGGCCTTGAACTTCTCCCACCCGTAGGTCAGCGCGTCCCCGAGACCGGGCGGCTGGTCGGGCGCTCCCGCGCCGTAGGCCGGCTGGCCGTACCCGCCCGCACCGGCCCCGCTGCCGGTGCCGTACCCGGACGGCGGTGCAGCGGGCGGCTGGGCGTAGGGGTCGCCACCGGGCGGGGGCGGGGGCGGCGGCGGGGGAGTGGCCTCGTCGCCGGACGAGCCTTCGGGCGGTTCGGGCGGGGGAACGGTCATGGCAGGGTCCTCATCTCGACAGGTTCGACAGGCTAGGGGCAGGGGTCCCCGCTGGTGACGAAATCGATGAGCTCCTCCACCCGGCCGAGGAGGCTGGGTTCGAGGTCGGCATAGCCGGTCACGGCGGCGAGGATCCGTCGCCAGGCCGCGGGTGGGTCCACCGGCCAGCCCAGACCGGCACAGATCCCCTCCTTCCATGCGGTGCCACGCGGCACCTGGGGCCAGTCGGCGATGCCGAGCACCGCCGGCCGCACCGCCTGCCACACGTCGACGTACGGGTGGCCGACGACCAGCACGTGCGGCGAGTCGACCTGGGCGGCCAGCCGCGACTCCTTGCTGCCGGCGACGAGGTGGTCGACGAGCACCCCGAGCCGGCGTCCCGGTGCCGGCCCGAAGGACCGCACCACGGCCGGGAGGTCGTCGATGCCGCCGAGGTGCTCGACGACGACGCCCTCGACGCGCAGGTCGTCGCCCCAGACCTTCTCGACCAGCTCCGCGTCGTGCTTGCCCTCGACGTAGATACGGCTGTCCCGGGCGACCCTGGCCCGCTGCCCGGTCACGGCGACCGAGCCGGACGCCGTACGCCGCGGCGGTCCGGCCGTCGCGGCCACGGCGGGGCGCACCAGCCGGACCGCCGCACCGTCGAGCAGGAAGCCCGGTCCGAGGGGGAAGGTGCGCGCCTTCCCGTGCCGGTCCTCCAGGGTGACGGTGAGCCCCCCGGCCGTCTTCTCGCAGCGCACCACGGCCCCGCAGAACCCGGTCTCGGCGTCCTCGACCACCAGCTCGCGCTGCGCCTCGACGGTGGGGACCACCCGGGGCCGGCGCCAGCCGTCGGCGAGCACGTCGGTGCGGTAGCGGTCCATCGCGGCCCAGCCTGTCGGGCCGGGCGCCGTCTGCGCCAGCGGACGCGCCGGTTCCCCCGACGGGTCCGCTGTCGTCGTACACTTGGCACTCTGCCGCCGGGAGTGCCAGCCCGGGGTGACCGTGGACGACCGACTGTGGACGACCGAGGCCGGACCGATGCCGGGAGGTGCGCGTGCTCGAGGACCGCAAGCTCGAGGTGCTGCGCGCGATCGTCGAGGACTACGTGTCGACCCAGGAGCCGGTCGGGTCCAAGGCGCTGGTCGAGCGGCACAACCTCGGGGTCTCACCCGCCACCATCCGCAACGACATGGCGGCCCTGGAGGACGAGGGGTACATCGCCCAGCCGCACACGAGCGCCGGCCGGATCCCCACCGACAAGGGCTACCGGCTGTTCGTCGACCGCCTCTCGTCGGTCAAGCCGCTGTCGACGGCCGAGCGGCGCGCGATCCAGTCCTTCCTCGACGGCGCCCTCGACCTCGACGACATCGTGGCGCGCACCGTCCGGCTGCTCGCGACGCTGACCCAGCAGGTGGCCGTCGTGCAGTACCCGTCCCTCTCGCGGTCGAGCGTCCGGCACGTCGAGCTGGTGCCGCTGAGCACGACCCGGCTGCTGCTGGTGCTGATCACCAGCACCGGACGGGTGGAGCAGCGCGTCGTCGAGACCGGGGCCGAGCTGCCGGAGTCGCTGCTCGGGGAGCTGCGGGCCCAGCTCAACGCCGCCACCGCGGGCGTCCGGCTGCCCGAGGCCGCAGGGCGGCTGGAGGACCTGACCGACCGGTTCACCCTCGACCAGCGACCTGCGGTGAGCGCCGTCCTGTCGGCGCTGCTGGAGAGCCTGGTCGAGGAGCACGAGGAGCGGGTCGTGCTCGGCGGCACCGCGAACCTCGCCCGGTTCGGGATGGACTTCCCGCAGACGATCCACCCGGTGCTCGAGGCGCTGGAGGAGCACATGGTGCTGCTCCGCCTGCTCGGCGAGGCGGCCGACCCGTCCGTGCTCCAGGTGCGGATCGGGCACGAGAACCCGCACGCCGGGCTGGCCGCGACCTCGGTCGTGAGCGTCGGCTACGGCACCGAGTCCGAGATGCTCGCCAAGCTCGGCGTCCTCGGACCGACCAGGATGGACTACCCCGGAACGATGGGAGCAGTGCGCGCTGTGGCTCGGTACGTCGGTCGGATCGTCGGCGAGGGTCAGGGCTGATGGCCAACGCCCAGACGGACTACTACGAGGTCCTCGGGGTCGCGCGGGACGCGACGCCGGAGGAGATCAAGAAGGCTTACCGGCGGCTGGCCCGCACGCTCCACCCGGACGTCAACCCCGGCGAGGAGGAGCGCTTCAAGGAGGTCACCAAGGCCTACGAGGTGCTCTCCGACCCCAAGAAGCGTGAGCTGCACGACCTCGGCGGCGACCCGTTCTCCACCGGTGGCGGCTTCGGCTCCGGGTTCGGGTTCTCCGACATCATGGACGCCTTCTTCGGTGCGGGCGGTGGCGCGGCGCGCGGGCCGCGGCCCCGGCAGCGTCGCGGCCAGGACGCACTGATCCGGGTCGAGGTGGAGCTGGCCGAGGCCACCTTCGGCGCCACCCGGGACCTCCAGGTCGAGACCGCTGTCGGCTGCCCCACCTGCCACGGGGCCGGCGCCCGGCCCGGCACGTCGCCGCGCACCTGCGACGTCTGCCAGGGGCGCGGCGAGATCCAGCAGGTGACCCGCAGCTTCCTCGGACAGGTCATGACGTCCCGGCCCTGCTCGGCCTGCCAGGGCTACGGCAGCGTGATCCCCGACCCGTGCCACGAGTGCGGCGGCGACGGCCGGGTCCGCACCCGCCGTACGCTCACGGTCAGGATCCCGCCCGGTGTCGACACCGGCACCAGGATCCAGCTCTCCGGCGAGGGGGAGGCCGGCCCTGGCGGCGGTCCCGCCGGTGACCTGTTCGTCGAGGTCATCGAGCGGCCGCACCCGCTGTTCCGCAGGGCCGGCGACGACCTGCACTGCACGGTGGCGGTGCCCATGACGGCTGCGTCGCTGGGCACGACCGTCACCATCGAGACCCTCGACGGCCCGAAGCCGGTCGAGCTGCGCGCCGGCACCCAGAGCGGGACCACCACCACCCTCAGCGGCCTCGGCGTCACCCATCTGAGGTCACCCGGCCGCGGTGACCTGGTGGTGCACGTCGAGGTCGCCACCCCGACCCGGCTCGACGCCGAGCAGGAGGACCTGCTCCGCAAGCTCGCGGCCATGCGCGGCGAGGACGGACCCGACGTCGGCACCGTCACGGGTCAGCGGCAGACCTTCTTCGGCCGGCTCCGCGACGCCTTCAACGACGGCCAGCGCTGAGCGCGCCGGTCTTCGTCGTCCCCGGCGAGCGGCTACTGGCCGGCCGGGTGCGGCTCGACGGACCGGAGGGCAGGCATGCCGCCACGGTGGCCCGGCTCGCCGTGGGCGAGCCGGTGGGCCTCGTGGACGGTCACGGCCGTCGGGGCCAGGGCACGGTGGCCGCCGTCGAGGGCAAGGACGTGGTCGAGGTCGACGTGCCCGAGGTCGTCGAGGAACCGGAGCCCACGCCCCGCCTGGTCGTGGTCCAGGCGCTGCCGAAGGGCGACCGCGGCGAGACCGCCGTGGAGACCATGACCGAGGTCGGCGTGGACGAGGTCGTCCCGTGGGCAGCCGCCCGCTGCGTCACCCGGTGGCGCGACGGGCGCGGCGACAAGGCGCTGGCCCGCTGGCGCACGACGGCGGCGGCCGCCGCCAAGCAGTCCCGCCGGGCCAGGTTCCCGGTGGTCGCCGAGCTGGCCTCGACAGCCGAGGTGGCGCAGCGCGTGACCGCCGCGGCAGCGGCGGTGCTGCTGCACGAGGAGGCCCGGCTGCCGCTCTCGACCCTCGCCCCGCCGGCGTCCGGCGAGGTCGTGCTGGTCGTCGGCCCCGAGGGCGGCCTCACCCCGGAGGAGCTGGAGACGCTCGCGGCGGCGGGGGCGTCGGCGTACCGGCTGGGCCCGACCGTCCTGCGCACCTCCACCGCCGGCACCGCGGCGCTGGCGGTGCTGCTGGCCCGCACCGACAGGTGGGCCTGACCCGCCTCCCGTGACCCGCCTCCCCTGACCCGCCGTCCCCTGACCCGCCGTCCCCTGTTGAGTGGCGGGTAGTGGCGGTCTGAAGCCGCACTTCTGCGCCACTACGCGCCACTCGACGCAGACGGGCCACGGACGGACGGTGCAGCCCGAACCGCTACTTCACGGTGAAGGTCTTGGTGTCGACGTGCTGGGGGCTGCCGTCCTTCGCCGAGGACTCGAACGCCCGCAGCTCGTAGGTGCCGGCCGGCAGGTCGCCGAGCGAGCCGGCGAACTCGCCGAACTCGCCGTTGGAGCCACCCATGACCGTCCCTTCGTCGACGACCTTGCCGTCCTGGCGCAGCTGCCAGCTGATCGTCGCCTCGAAGGCGGTGCCGTAGCCGGTGAAGTCGACCGGCGACGACACACTCGCGCCCTCGGTCGGCGACAGCAGCCAGATCCAGCCCTGGACGTCGATCATCGGCGCCCGCGCGAGCGGCTGGGACAGGTCGGTGTGGCCGGACGCCGGAGTCTTGCCGTCGACCAGCAGCCGGACCTTCTTCACGGCCTTGTCGTTGGCAGTGACGGTGTAGACGAGCTGCTGCACAGCGACCTCCTCGGCCTGCGCGCCCAGCTTCGGGAAGCCCGACACGTCGAGGGTGGCCGTGTCGCCGGACGTCGAGAGATCGAGCACCGTGGTGCCCGCCGGCCACGGCGACTGGTACTGCGGGTCCAGCGGCGCCTCGTTGAACAGGGTGGCCAGGGCGGCATCCACCGGGCCCATGCCCGGGTTGGGGCGCTGCTCGCGGTAGAGCCGGGGTCCCTGCCCGTCGTCCATGACGTAGTAGACGTAGACGTCACCCTCGATCGGCAGCGGCGTGTCGGACTCCGACGGGCTGGGCGTCGGGGACGGCGACTGACTGGTGGTCGGTGTCGACGTCGGGTCGGTGGCGGCGGTCACCGGCTTGTCGTCGCCCCCCAGCGCGAACACGGCGATCCCGCCGACCATCACGGCGAGCACGACAGCGGCGGCGAGTGCCGGTGTCGCCGGGTGCCGCCACCACGGGCGCCCGGAGGCGTCGATGCCGGAGCGGATGTTCTGCAGTCCGTCGTCCGAGGGGTTGACCATGTCGGCCTCCGAGGTGAGAGCGGCGCGCAGCCGCGCCGCGAGCAGGTCGTCGTCGTGGGACCCGCGGTGCGGGTCGTCAGGGGTCGTCATCGGGTCGCCTCCAGGGCGGTGCGGAGAGCGGCCATGCCGCGGGACGCGTGGCTCTTGACGGCACCCCGGCTGATCCCCAGGGTGTCGGCGATGTCGGCCTCGGAGAGGTCGACGTAGTAGCGGAGCACAAGGACCTCGCGTTGGCGGTCCGGCAGGGTCCGCAACGCGGTGAGGACCTCGGCGTGCTCGAGGGCGATCAGGGCTCCGTGCTCGGCGCTGGCGGCGTCCGGGGCCGGTCGCGGGGCCAGCCGCCCGGCCACCTCACGGCGGCGCAGCGCCGACCGGGCCCCGTTGACCACGGACTGCCGCAGGTAGGCCAGCGCCTTGTCCGGGTCCTGCAGCCGACGCCAGGCTCCGTGCATCGCCACGAAGGCGTCCTGCACGACCTCCTCGGCGACGGCGGTGTCCCGCAGCAGCAGCGCGCCCAGCCGCACGAGCGAGCGGTAGTGCGCGGCGTAGAGCTGGGTCACGGCCTCGTCGGCCGCCCAGCCGCGCTCCGCGGGGACTGGCATGCGTCTCCTCGTCGGCGCTGCGGTCATCAGCTCGGTCACACGCGTACGACGCGGCGCTGGCCGGTCCGGTTTACCGGATCGGTGCACCGGTCTACCGGGCACCGGGTCCTGCCCGCAGCCCGCCACGCCGCTCGGCGCCGTCTCGGTAGGGTCACGGCATGGCCGACGAGACTGCCGACTGCCTGTTCTGCAAGGTCCTGGCGGGCGAGATCCCGGCCGAGGTGGTCCACGAGGGCGAGCGCGTCGTGGCCTTCCGGGACATCGCGCCGGTCGCCCCGGTCCACCTGCTCGTGGTCCCGCGCCGCCACCACCGCAGCATCGCGGACCTGGCCGGCGCCGACCCGGACGCGCTGGCCGAGCTGGCGCTGGTGGGCGCCGACCTGGCCCGGGCCGAGGGTCACGACGACTACCGGCTGGTGTTCAACACCGGCGCCCGGTCCGGCCAGAGCGTCTTCCACGTCCACGGCCACGTCCTCGCCGGGCGTGACATGACCTGGCCACCGGGGTGAGCGGCCCGGTCGGCCGGCCCCTGCCCAGCGGTACGGCGGCCCGGCTGGACCGCGAGGTCGCGACCCACCAGGCCGACTGGCGCGCCACCGGGCTGGCCGCCACCGTCGTGCGGCACGGCGCCCCGGTCTGGCACGGGTTCGTCGGCACCTCCGACGCCGACGACCCGGCGGCCCTGCCGACGCCGGAGACCCAGTTCCGGATGGGCTCCATCACCAAGACGTTCACCGCCGTGCTGGTCATGCAGTGCCGCGACGACGGTCTGCTCGGGCTGGACGACACCCTGGACGTCCACCTCCCCGGCACCCGCCACGGCGGGCTCACCGTCCGCCGCATGCTGGCCCACCTCTCCGGGCTGCAGCGCGAGCCGGCCGGGGAGGTGTGGGAGAAGCCGGAGGGACCGCACCTCGAGGAGATGCTCGCCGGCCTCGAGCACGCCGAGGCCGTGCTGGGCCCGGCCGAGCGGTGGCACTACTCGAACCTGGCCTACGCGCTGCTCGGGGAGGTGGTCGCGAGGCTGCGGCGCAGCTCCTGGGAGGAGGCCGTGCACGACCGGGTGCTGGCCCCGCTGGGGCTGCACCGCACCACCCCGCGGCGGGTGCCGCCGTTCGCGCGCGGCTACTTCACCGACCCGTACGCCGACCGGGTGCACGAGGAGCCGGAGTTCCCCGGCAACGCCTTCGCCCCGGCAGCCGAGCTCTGGAGCACCGTCGACGACCTGGGCCGCTGGGCGTCGTTCCTGGCGGACCCCGACCCGGCCGTCCTCGCGCCGTCCTCGGTCGAGCAGATGTGCTACCCGCAGGCCATGTACGACGTCGACGCGTGGACGTTGGGCTGGGGGCTCGGGCTGATGCTGCACCGGCGGGGCGACAAGGTGGTGGTCGGCCACGACGGAGCCATGCCCGGCTTCCTCGCCGGGCTGGCCGTCCGGCGGCCGGAGAAGGTCGGCGCCGTGGTGCTCGTGAACACCTCGGCCGCGGCCGACCCCGGCGGTCTCGCCGTCGACCTCGTGCTCCGGGTCGTCGCCGACGACCCGGACGTCGCCGAGGCCTGGCGGCCGGGGCCAGGGGTGCCGCCGCACGTCGAGGAGCTGCTGGGCCAGTGGTGGTCCGAGGGCACCGCCTACGTCTTCTCCGCCCGCGCCGGGAAGCTCGAGGTGCGGCCGCTCGCCGCCGGCCCCAAGCGCCCGCCGGCCGTCCTGGCCGAGGAGGGCCCGGACCTGTTCCGGGTGGTCTCCGGCCGCGAGCAGGGCGAGCTGCTGCGGGTGGTCCGGGGGCCCGACGGCTCCGTGGACCGGCTCTACTGGGCGACCTACCCGGTCACGCGGGACCCCCGCCCGTTCGGTGCCTGAGGCTGCGTTGGGCCGGTCCGGATCCCATCGCCTAGCATCGATACCCACATGAGCGAGTCATCACAGACCCGGACGACGATCGTCGTCCCCGCCAGCCAGCCGATGGTCGCCGTGCTCGGCACCCGGGACGAGCTGCTGCGAGTGGTCGAGCAGGGCTTCCCGACCACCGACATCTCGGTCCGGGGCAACGAGATCACCGTCAGCGGCGCACCCGGCGAGGTCGCCCTGGTCGAGCGCCTGTACGACGAGCTGGTCACCGTGCTCCGCACCGGCCAGGGCGCCACGTCGGAGGCGGTCGAGCGGATGATCTCGATGCTGCGCACGGAGACCGGCGAGCGGCCGGCCGACGTCCTCACCCTGAACATCCTGTCCAACCGGGGCCGCACCATCCGGCCCAAGACGCTCAACCAGAAGCGCTACGTGGACGCGATCGACCGCAACACCGTCGTGTTCGGCATCGGGCCGGCGGGGACCGGCAAGACCTACCTGGCGATGGCCAAGGCGGTGCAGGCGCTGCAGGCCAAGCAGGTGACCCGGATCATCCTGACCCGTCCCGCCGTCGAGGCGGGCGAGCGGCTGGGCTTCCTCCCGGGCACGCTGTTCGAGAAGATCGACCCCTACCTGCGCCCGCTGTACGACGCGCTGCACGACATGATCGACCCGGACTCGATCCCGCGGCTGATGACTGCCGGCACCATCGAGGTCGCCCCGCTGGCCTACATGCGGGGGAGGACGCTCAACGACGCCTTCATCATCCTCGACGAGGCGCAGAACACCTCGGCCGAGCAGATGAAGATGTTCCTCACCCGGCTCGGGTTCGGCTCCAAGATGGTCGTCACCGGCGACGTCACGCAGGTGGACCTGCCGGGAGGCACGTCGAGCGGTCTCCGGGTCGTGCAGGACATCCTCTCGGGCATCGACGACGTGGAGTTCTGCCGGCTGCACAGCCAGGACGTCGTGCGGCACCGGCTGGTGAGCGACATCGTGGACGCCTACGGTCGCTTCGACGCCGCTTCCGAGGCCGCACCCGGGCGGCAGAGCGGGTCCGGCGGCTCCGGCCGGCGACGACGCTAGTGCCCGACCACGGAGACGACGCAGTGAGCATCGAGGTCAATGACGAGTCCGGCGAGGGCGTCGACGGGGAACGGCTGGCGGCCCTGTCCAGGTTCGTGCTCGACGAGCTTCGGGTCCACCCGCAGGCCGAGCTCTCGATCCTGGCGGTGGACGTGGCAACCATGTCGTCGCTGCACGAGCAGTGGATGGACGAGAGCGGGCCCACCGACGTCCTGTCGTTCCCGATGGACGAGCTGCGACCAGGCAAGGACGGCGAGGAGCCCGAGCCGGGGCTGCTCGGCGATGTCGTGCTGTGCCCGGTCGTGGCCGCTGAGCAGGCCACCGCGGCCGGCCACCCGACCGACCAGGAGCTCGACCTGCTCACGACGCACGGGATCCTGCACCTGCTGGGGTTCGACCACGCCGAGCCGGACGAGGAGCAGGAGATGTTCGGGCTGCAGACCCGGCTGCTCGCGCGGTGGTCCGCCGTCCGCGACGGGGGCAGGGCGTGACGCAGCTGCAGCTCGTCGTCGCCGGCATCCTCGTCGGGGTGGCCGGACTCCTCGCCGGCGCCGAGGCGGCCCTGTCCAAGGTGTCCCGGGTCGCGGCCGACGACTACGAACGCGAGGGCCGCCACGGTGCCCTGCGCCTGCGCCAGGTCCTCGACGACCCGGCGCGCTACCTCAACCTGCTCACCCTGCTCCGGGTGACGGCGGAGCTGGTTGCCACCGTCCTGGTCACCGTGGCGGCTCTGCACCTGTTCGACACCGTGTGGCAGGCGACCCTGGCGGCGGCTGCCTCGATGGTGGTCATCTCCTACATCGCCATCGGCGTCTCACCACGGACCCTGGGCCGGCAGCACCCCGGCCCGATCGCGCTCGCCGCAGCCAGGCTGGTGCATCCGCTGGCCCGGGTGCTCGGTCCCCTGCCGCGACTGCTCATCCTCGTCGGCAACGCGCTCACGCCGGGCAAGGGCTACCGAGAGGGACCCTTCGCCACCGAGGCCGAGCTGCGCGACCTCGTCGACCTGGCCGAGGAGAACCAGCTGATCGAGGACCGCGAGCGCGTCATGATCCACTCGGTCTTCGAGCTCGGCGACACGATCGTCCGCGAGGTCATGGTGCCGCGGACCGACGTGGTCTTCATCGAGCGCAGCAAGACGCTGCGCCAGGCCCTCTCGCTGGCGCTGCGCAGCGGGTTCAGCCGCATCCCGGTCATCGGCGAGGGCTTCGACGACGTGCTGGGCGTCGTCTACCTCAAGGACCTGGTCCGCCGCACGTACGTGCACCGGGACGGGGAGTCGGTCGAGAAGGTCGACTCGGTCATGCGCCCGGCGGTGTTCGTGCCGGAGAGCAAGCCGGTCGACGAGCTGCTCCGCGAGATGCAGGCGCAGCAGACACACGTGGCGATCGTGGTCGACGAGTACGGCGGCACCGCCGGGCTGGTCACCATCGAGGACGTCCTCGAGGAGATCGTCGGTGAGATCACCGACGAGTACGACGTGGAGACCCCACTGGTAGACGAGCTCGAGGACGGCACCCTGCGGGTGAGCACCCGGCTGCACCTCGGTGAGCTGTCCGAGCGGCTCGACGTCGAGCTCGAGGACGACGACGTCGACACCGTGGGCGGCCTGCTCGCCAAGCACCTCGGCCGGGTGCCGATCCCCGGTGCCCAGGTCTGGGTCCACGGCATCGAGCTCACCGCGGAGAGCGCCCATGGGCGGCGCAACCGGATTGGGACCGTCCTGGTCAAGCAGGTGGACGCCCGCCCGGACGACGGGGCGCTGGAGGCGACCGATGCCGGGGAGCCCTGAGCCGACCGAGGGCGAGCTGCCGCCCGAGGACGCGAAGCTCGTGACCCTGGCCAGGTCAGCCCGCGCCAGGGCCGGGGCGGCCGAGGGGGCGGCGGTCCGGGACGACATCGGCCGCACGTACGCCGCCGCCACCGTCGCGCTGCCGTCGCTGCGGCTGAGCGCGTTGCAGGCGGCGGTCGCCGCTGCCGTGTCCAGCGGATCGGACCGGCTCGAGGCGGCCGTCGTGGTCACCGAGGACGACGGGCCGGCGCCCGCCGACAGCGCACTGCTGGCCGACCTCGCGGTCCCGAACCATCTCAGGGCACGGCCCGACGGCTCGGTTCGCGGTGTCGGGCCGCGTCGTGACGTCTAGGGGCCGCCCGCCCGGTTACCGTCGACCCATGTTCCGCCGATCCCGCCCTCCGCTGCCGACGGTGGTCCCCGTCGTCGCCCCGCGCGATGCGGCGCCGTTCGACGGCGTCGAGACGCCCTACGTCCTGCGCTTCTCGGCCGCCTGGGCCTGGCGGCTGCTGCTCGTCGCCGCCGCGGTCTGGGTGTTCCTCTCGCTGTTCGCCCTGCTGTCGGTCGTGCTCGTGCCGGTCATCATCGGGTTGCTGATCGCGGCCGCGCTGTCGCCTGTCGCGGACCAGCTGGTGCGGTGGAGGCTGCCGAGAGGGGTGGCCACGCTGGTGGTGGTCGTCGGCGGGATCGCCGCGATCGCCGCGCTGGTCACGCTCGTGGCCCAGCAGTTCTCCTCCGGGTTCAGCGACCTGCGGTCGTCCTTCGACGACAGCCTGGGGAAGGTCGAGCAGTACCTCACCCAGCTCGGCCTGAGCCAGGCCCAGCTGGCCGACTTCTTCGAGCGGGTGCGGAATGGTCTCGGGTCGGGCGAGGGCAACCTCGGCGGCACGGTCGTCAGGACGGCGACGACCGCCGGCCACCTGCTGGCCGGCCTGTTCATCGCCCTGTTCGCCACCATCTTCTTCACCTACGACGGCCGGGGCATCTGGCGCTGGCTGGTGTCGCTGTTCCCGGAGCCCGCTCGCGACCGGGTCGACGGCGCCGGGACCAAGGCGTGGACCGTGCTCACCTCCTACGTCCGGGCCACCTTCGTGATCGCCGCGACCGATGCGATCGGTATCGCCCTCGTCGCTTGGCTGCTCGGCCTGCCGCTGGTCCTGCCGCTGGCTGTGCTGGTCTTCCTGGGCGCGTTCATCCCGGTCGTCGGCGCCGCGGTCAGCGGCATCGCCGCGGTCGCCGTGGCGCTCGTCTCAGTCGGCCCTGTCACGGCACTGCTCATGCTCGGCGGTGTCATCGCGGTCCAGCAGCTCGAGGGCCACGTCCTCCAGCCGTTCCTCATGGGCCGCGTGGTCCAGGTGCACCCGCTGGCGATCGTCGTCGTGATCGCCGTGGGCGCCGAGGTGGCCGGCATCTTCGGTGCCCTGATCGCGGTGCCCCTCACTGCAGTCATCAACACGATCTCGACGCACCTCGCGGAGGCGCGGCGGGTCCGCCTCGCCCTGGAGGCAGATGCGCCCCCCGGCCTGCCGGCGCGGTCGTGACGGCCGCACACCGGGCGGGCTTCGTCGCGTTCGTGGGCCGTCCGAACGCCGGCAAGTCGACCCTGACGAACGCCCTCGTCGGGGAGAAGGTCGTCATCACCTCGAGCAAGCCGCAGACGACCCGCCGGGTCGTCCGCGGGATCGTGCACCGGCCGGACGCCCAGCTCGTGGTCCTCGACACCCCGGGGCTGCACCGGCCACGGACGCTGCTCGGCGAGCGCCTCAACGAGGAGGTCCGCAGCGCCTGGACCCAGGTCGACGTGGTCGGCTTCTGCCTCCCGGCCGACGAGAAGCTGGGGCCGGGCGACCGCTTCATCGCTCGCGAGCTGGCGGAGCTCACCCGGGTGAAGAAGGTGGCCGTGGTCACCAAGACCGACCGGGTGTCGCGGGACCGGGTGGCAGAGGCGCTGCTCGCGGCGGGAGAGCTCGCCGGCGAGGTCGGGCTCGAGTGGGACGAGGTGGTCCCGGTCTCGGCGACGGCAGGTGACCAGATCGACCTGCTGGGGGACCTCCTCGCCGCACTGGTGCCGGAGTCGCCCCCGCTGTACCTGGACGGCGAGCTCACCGACGCGCCCGAGCAGGTGCTGGTCGCCGAGCTCATCCGGGAGGCAGCCCTGGAGGGGGTCCGGGACGAGCTGCCGCACTCGATCGCGGTCGTGGTCGAGGAGATGCTCCCTCGGGAGGACCGCTCGCCGGACCGGCCGCTGCTCGACGTGCACGCCTACCTCTTCGTCGAGCGGCAGAGCCAGAAGGCCATCGTGATCGGCCCCAAGGGAGCCCGGTTGCGCGACATCGGCACCCGGGCGAGGGCCCAGATCGAGGCGCTGCTGGGGACCCCTGTCTACCTCGACCTGCACGTCACGGTGGCCAAGGACTGGCAGCGCGACCCGCGCCAGCTGCGCAAGCTCGGCTTCTGAGGACCGGTTCCGGGGCCACGGCCGACGGTTTCCCCGGATGCGAGGGTTCGCGCCCAGCGGGTGGGGCATGGGCTGACCGCGGGGTTCAGCAGCGAGCCCCACCAGCGGGGAGCGGTATGTGTCGGGTTGCTAGTCGACAACTGGGGCGAGAGCCCTCGGCGGTGTCCGAGGCGCGTGCGTTCGTGTCCTCCTCGCTGAACCGGTGGGGCCTGGAGTCACTGGTGGACGACGCCCAGCTCCTGACGAGCGAGCTGGTGACCAACGCGGTGCTGCACGCGCTCAGCGACGTCACCGTCACGGTGGCGGTCGCCGACGGTACTGCCGAAGTGGGGGTAGCCGACTCCTCCGATGACCTGCCCCGCACCACGCCGGCCGGGGCCGACGCCGATGCCCACGCCGAGGGCGGTCGCGGCCTGCGCCTGGTGGAGTCGGTCGCCGGGGAATGGGGGGTCGCCCAGCTCGAGGACGGCAAGCAGGTCTGGTTCCAGCTCGACGTCGGCCCGGGCTGGGAGCACCGGACGTCCTGCCCTTGCGGCGGTGACGAGCTCAGCCGGGTCCGGCTGCAGTCCGGCCGGTGGGCAGTGGCAGCACCCGGCCCGTGGGACGAGGTCCGGCCGGAGCCCGACCAGGCGGGGGCGGGTCAGAGCCGGAGCTCGTACTCGGACCAGTGACGCACGACCTCAAACCCCATGGCCAGGTTCACGCGCAGCATCGGCGCGTTGGAGTCGGCGTTCCAGGTGTCGACGGTCCGCACCGCGGGCTCGTGCGCTCTGAGATGGTCGAGGTTGGCCAGCTTCAGCAGCAGGCCGAGGCGGTGGCCGCGGTGCTCAGGCAGCACGATGGTCTGGTGCTGGTAGGCCCCGTGGTCGGCCTCGTCGAACACGACCAGCCGGGTGACCCCGACGACGGTCGCGGTCTCGTCGTGCAGGGCCGCCGTGGTGTAGGCCCGGGTCCGCCGCGCGGTCATCACCCGGTCGCTCTCGCACACCCGCTCGACGTCGAAGACCTCCTGCTCCCACGCGAGGTCGTCCATCGGGGCGTCGGTGGTCATCCGGCTCTCCAGTGCGGCCAGCGCCTCGAGGTGATCCGCGGGGGTCTCACCTCGCCACTGCACCAGCGAGTAGCCCGCGGCGTGCGACCGCGCCTCGCCGAGCAGCGCCGACACGCCGGCCCGGTCGAACGCCGCGAGGTCCAGTCGACGCTGGGTGTCGTCGAGCTTCGCGTCGAAGCCGACCGCCATCGCGAAGGCAGCTCCTGCGCCCTCCGCGGCCCCGACGACCAGCCGGCTCCGGTCGTGGGCCCTGGCCCGGCGAGACCACTCCTCCACGAGCGACCGGCCGTAGCCGCGGCGCCGGTGCTCGGGGTGCACCTCGAGCTCGCCGGGGGAGGTGTCGAGGTTCTCGAGATGTGTCAGCCACTGGCCGAACCAGCCCACGACCTCGCCATCCATCTCGGCGAGCACGAGGTGGTTCTCCGAGCCAGACATCGGCGCGCGCAGCTGCCCCGCCCAGGCTGCGAACCCGGGCAGCGGGTCACCGGGTCGGTCCGCGGTGCTCACGGCCCGGACGACGGCGTACCAGCGCCGGAGCCCGGCCTCGTCGTCCGGTCCGACCTCCGTGAACGCGAGCTCAGCCGTCGCTGCCACCGCTGGCCCCGTCGTCGACGTGCGGCAGGTCCAGGCGCCAGGCACTCTCCTGGCGGGCGACCCGGAACCCCATCGCCTCGTTGACCCCCACCATGAAGGTGTTGGTGTCGG
Source organism: uncultured Actinomycetota bacterium (assembly GCA_963807005.1). GTDB lineage: Bacteria > Actinomycetota > Actinomycetes > JACCUZ01 > JACCUZ01 > CAWDZK01. Next base: position 959,592 of record CAWDZK010000006.1, read on the forward strand.
CGTTCCAGGTGTGCAGCCGTCGCACCTCGGGTGCCTCGTCGCGCAGTCGCTGCAGGTTGGCGAGCTTGACGAGCAGCCCGAGCCGGTGCCCGCGGTGGTCGCGGTGGACCAGGGTGTCCCACTGGAACGCGTTGGTCGGGTCGTACCGGGTGGTCGCGAGGTCCGTGAAGGCGACGAGGGGACCGCCCTCGCCGTGCCGCGCTGCGGTCGCTCGCATCGTGCGGCCCTGACGCGCGACGACGTCGTCGCGCTCGCGGATCCGGGCGGCGTCCCAGTTCTCCGGCTCGATGTCGAGGCCGCCCATCGGTGCGTCGGTGCTCATCCGCGCCACCAGGGCGGCGTAGTCGTCCACCAGCTCGTCGGGGCACGGCCCGGTCCAGGACACGAGCGGGTAGCCGGCGGCACGCTCCTCGGCCTCCGCCCGGAGCTGGGCCAGCCGCGCGTGGTCGAGGGTCTCGAGGTCGAGGGTGCGGCGGACCTCACCGAGCGACCGCCGGGCACCGGCCGCCTTGGCGAACGTCATCGACCGGTTCTCACCCCCGGAGGCGGGCTCGTTGATGCCGGCGATGACCTGGTGCCGCCCGAGCTCGGCGACGCGCGCCAGGGCGTGCTGGAGCAGGAGGCGTCCGAGGCCCTGGTGCTGCACCGCGGGAAGGACCGCGAGGTCGAGCTCGACCAGGTCGAGGTTGTCCTTCGTCGGCAGGTCGAGCCAGTAGCAGCCGACGGCACTGCCGGCGACATCCCGGAGGAGGTAGAACTCGTGGTGGGAGCTGAGCTGCGGTGCCCGGGCGCCGGCGAGGATCTCGGGAAAGGTGGGCACCGGGTTGTCCGGGTCGTCGTCGAGGTAGGCGGCCCGCCACACGTCGTAGGTCGCCCGCATGGTGTCCTCGTCGGCCGGGTCGACCCGCTGGATCTGGCTGGTCACCCGTCCAGACTGGTCGTCGCCGGTCGCGGTTCGCCACCCGATATCCGCGGCCGACCGTCCACGATGCGGACGCGCGGCACGGGGGATCAGCCCCATGTCTCCTCGTCGCGGCGTACTGTTCTCGTCATGCGGCGCTGCCTGCTTCTCGGCCGCCGCGGCGAGGCGCTCTCCTAGAGACCGGTCACCTCGCCGCGGAGTGCCCGTCTGTGCCGGTCCGTTCCGAGAACGCCCGCCGCGAGCCCGAGAGTGACGACGATGACCGCAGCCCCGTACGAGGACCGCAACTCCCAGCAGCCGTCCGGCATGCCGATCCACCGCTACTCGCCGTTCACCCCGGTCGACCTCGCCGACCGGTCCTGGCCGTCGAAGGTCGCCACGGAGGCGCCGCGCTGGTGCGCCGTCGACCTGCGGGACGGCAACCAGGCGCTGATCGACCCGATGAGCCCCGGGCGCAAGCGACGGATGTTCGAGCTCCTGGTCCGGATGGGCTACAAGGAGATCGAGGTCGGCTTCCCGTCGGCGAGCCAGACGGACTTCGACTTCGTCCGGCAGCTCGTCGAGGAGGACCTGATCCCCGACGACGTGGTGATCCAGGTGCTCACCCAGGCGCGCGACGCCCTGATCGAGCGCACCTTCGAGTCCATCCGCGGCGCCAAGCAGGCGATCGTCCACCTCTACAACTCGACGTCGACGCTGCAGCGCCGGGTCGTCTTCGGGCTGCCGCGCGAAGGGATCGTCGACATCGCGGTCCAGGGCGCCCGGCTGTGCCAGAAGCTCACCGAGACCGTTCCGGACACCGACGTCTTCTTCGAGTACTCGCCGGAGTCCTACACCGGCACCGAGCTGGAGTTCGCCGTCGAGGTCTGCAACGCGGTGAACGACGTGTGGCAGCCGACGCCGGACCGGAAGTCCATCGTCAACCTGCCGGCGACGGTCGAGATGGCGACCCCGAACATCTACGCCGACTCGATCGAGTGGATGCACCGCAACCTGGCCCGCCGGGACTCCGTGGTGCTGTCCCTGCACCCGCACAACGACCGCGGAACCGCCGTCGCCGCTGCCGAGCTCGGCCGGCTGGCGGGGGCCGACCGGATCGAGGGCTGCCTGTTCGGCAACGGGGAGCGCACCGGCAACGTCTGCCTGGTGACCCTGGGCATGAACCTGTTCTCCCAGGGGGTCGACCCGCAGATCGACTTCAGCGACATCGACGAGATCCGCCGGACCGTCGAGTACTGCAACCAGCTGCCGGTGCACGAGCGGCACCCCTACGGCGGGGACCTTGTCTACACCGCTTTCTCCGGCTCGCACCAGGACGCGATCAAGAAGGGGTTCGACTGGATGGAGCGGGACGCGGCCGCTGCCGGCGTCGAGGTCTCCGACTTCCGCTGGGCGGTGCCGTACCTGCCGATCGACCCCAAGGACGTCGGCCGCTCCTACGAGGCCGTGATCCGGGTCAACTCGCAGTCCGGCAAGGGTGGCGTCGCGTACATCATGCGCACCGAGCACCACCTCGACCTGCCGCGTCGGCTGCAGATCGAGTTCAGCCAGGTCATCCAGGCACGCACCGACGCCGGTGGGGGAGAGGTGTCCCCGGCGCAGATGTGGGAGGCGTTCGAGGGGGAGTACCTGGCCCGGCGCACACCGGTGGCACTGAACAGCCATCACACGTCCTCGGCGGCAGGTACCGACGACGAGCTCGACGTCAACGTGTACCTGGACGGCGAGCAGAAGGCGCTGCGGGGAAGCGGCAATGGCCCCATCGCGGCCTTCGTCGACGCCCTCTCGACCGTCGGGCACGACGTCCGCGTGCTCGACTACGCCGAGCACGCGCTCTCTGCCGGCGACGACGCCCGAGCCGCGGCCTACGTGGAGTGCGCGATCGGCGAGCGGATCCTCTGGGGCGTCGGGATCGACGCGAACATCGTCACCGCGTCCCTCAAGGCCGTCGTATCTGCCGTCAACCGCGCCGTGGGCTGACGCCCGGCGCAATGACCCGGGGGTCGTCATGAGAGTTCTCTTCGGTTCCTGGCCGGGGCAAGGTCATCTCACCCCGATGGTCCCGCTCGTCCGCGCGGCTCAGCGCGCGGGTCACGATGTCGTCGTCTCGTCCGGCGGCGACCTCGTGGACTCGATCGCCCGGCTCGCCGTGCGAGGGCATCGTTCGGGCTGGACGGCGGCCGAGACGTATGCCCGGATGCCTGGTCGCTCGACGATCAGCGACCTTGCTCCCGAGGAGCAGCAAGGGTTCGCGGCACGTCACCTTTTCGGGGCCGGCGCCGTGGAGCGGGCCCGGGACGTGGCGGACCTGATGAAGACGTGGCTGCCCGACCTGGTGGTCCACGACGTGATGGAGCTCGGTTCTGCGACGGCTGCGGTCATCCACGGCGTGCCGCATGTCACCCATGGCTACGGCCCGGCGGTCCCCGGTACGGCGGCCTTCCTCGCGGGGATCGCGTCGGCGATAACGGACGCGGGCCTTCCTGACCCGGTCCCGGGCGTCGTCGCGGCCCCGTACCTGGAGATCTGCCCTCCCGGCCTCGCCGGTCCTGAACCTGGGCCCTGGGCGACGATCGAGCGGATGCGACCCTCGGCCGGCGAGATGCCGGCCGAGGTGTCCTTGCCGTCCATGCCCGAGCTGCCGTACGCGGACACCGTGTACTGCACCCTCGGCACCGTGATGAACCGGGCGCCCGACGTCTTCCGGGCCGTGATCGACGGCGCCGCCCGGGTCCCCGTCAACCTGATCGTCACGACCGGGCCCGGATTCGACCAGGCTGCGCTCGGACCCCTTCCGCGCGGGGTGGTGGTCGAGCCGTTCCTCCCGCAGGCCGCCGTGCTGCCGCTGTGCCGAGCGGTGGTTTCCCACGCCGGCGCGGGCACGATGCTCGGCGCGTTGTGCCACGGTCTGCCGCAGCTGTGCCTGCCACAGAGCACCGACCAGCCGTTCAACACGGCGGCGCTGCTGACTACCGGTGCCGGCCTGGCGCTGGAGCCGGGCGAGGCGACCGCCGGGGCCGTCTCCAAGGCGCTGGAACGGCTGCTGCACGAACGGGAGTTCGCGCAGGCCGCAGCACGGCTGCGCGACGAGATCGACCGGATGCCGAGCGCCGACGCCGTCCTCGACCGAATCCTCCCCACGCCCGCCTGACCGTCACCCCGGACGCGAACATCGTCACCGCATCCCTCAGGGTGTCATCGCGCCTGCGCCGCCCACCCGGTGCCGACCGGGCGGAAGCCGATACCGGCGTAGATCCGGGCCACGGCGGGGGACGATGCGGTGAGGAACACGGTCGTCAGCCCGAGGTGACGGGCGTCCTCAGCGAGGGCGGCGGTGACGGCGGCACCGAGACCCTGCCGGCGCGCCGACGGGAGGGTCGACACGCCCACCACCTCGGCCACGCCGCCCAGCGGCAGCATCCGACCAGCGGCGAGGATGCCGTCACGCTCGTGCTCGGCGACGGCCATCCGCGCGCCGCCGTCGGCCAGCAGGTCGAGCACCTGCTGCCGCGGCGGTGCCAGCGCCTTGTCCCGCTCGGCCGTCCCGGGGGCGCCGCGAGCCGTGCCGGGCGAGGCGAAGCTCACGGCGCTCACGGCGCTCACCGCGGCCACGGCATCGGCGTCCGCCGGGCCCAGCAGCCGGACCGAGACGCCGTCGGGCAGCGGGGGAGCCGTGACCGCGAGGTCGCCGTCCAGGGCCAGCAGTGGCAGCTCCTCCAGCTCGAACCGCCCGGTCGCACGGACGGCGTCCACCAGAGTCGGCGTCGTCTCGTGCACCCACTCGATGTCCTGGGGCAGGCCGTGCTCGGCGAGTCGGGCGGCGACGGCCGTCACGTCGGTCTGGGTGAAGAAGCCGGCACCGCCCAGCCTGGGGCGGGCGTAGTAGGTCCAGCCGTCCGGCTCGCCGAGGAACAGCGTGAAGGGCCCGCACTCCTCGACCCGGGCGAAGCGACGCGGCACGGCGTCGTAGTAGGACTCCAGCCGGGCCAGCAGGTCGTCGTTCACCGCGGCATTCTCGCGCTCGGGGTCAGCGCAGCAGCTCGCGGGTGACCGTCGTCCGGGCCACCTCGCGGCCGCCGAACCAGACCCGCCGGGGCGGGTCCTGCAGCCGCAGCACCTCCGGCCAGCTCGGGGCCGCGTAGAGCTGCAGGTCGGCGCGGGCGCCCGGCGCCACGCCGTACGCCGAGCCGAGCCGCCACGCCGCCGCCGGGACCGACGTCACCGCGGCCAGGGCGAGGTGCTGCTCCTCGACGGTGGCGAGGTGGGCGGCGTGCGCCGAGACCAGCGCCACCTCGAGCAGGTCGCCGCGGCCGAAGGGGTAGAAGCCGTCCTTGATGCAGTCCTGCCCGAAGGCCACCGGCACACCGGCGGCCATCAGCTCGCGGACCCGGGTGGTGCCGCGCCGGACCAGCCCGCGGTCGCCGCGGCCCTGGATCACGAGGTTGGTGACCGGGTTGGACACCACGGTGATGCCGGCTCGTGCGCACCCGGCGATGACCGCGTCGGCGTAGGCGTCGTCCGCTGCGGCGAGGGCGCAGACGTGGCCCACGGTCACCCGGCCCTGCCATTCGCGGCGCTCGGTCTCCTCGACGACCTTCGCCAGGGTGCGGACCGACCCGTCGTCGGTCTCGTCGACGTGCATGTCGACGTCCGCGTCGTGCCGCTGCGCGAGGTCGAAGCAGAACCGCACGTGCTCGCGCTGGTCGTCCTCGCCCTGCTCCCAGTGCGGCATGCCGCCGACCACCGTCGCCCCGGCCGTCATCGCGGCGGACATCAGGTCCGCCGCCCCGGGGTCACGCACGATGCCCTCCTGCGGGAAGGCGATCAGCGCCACCTCGGCGATGTCCGCGCAGTCCCGGGCCGCCGCGAGGACTCCCTCCAGAGGCACCAGGCCGCCGATCGTGTCCACATCCACGTGGCTGCGCAGCCGGGTGGTCCCGGTGAGGACCGACGACTCGATCACGGCTCTCGCCCGGCGCCGCACCTCCTCGACCTCGTAGCCGCGCTTGGCCGCGTGGATGGCCCCGATCGCTCCCTGCAGGGTGCCGTCGTGCTCGACCAGGTGGTCCCGGATGAGGACTTTGTCCAGGTGCACGTGGGTGTCGATGTACGCCGGGAGCAGCAGCCCCCCGGACGCGTCCACCCGGTCGCCCACCTGGTCACCGGCACCCGGGCCGACGGCCACGACCCGCTCCGCCTCGAGGACGACGTCGACGACGGTGCCGTCGGCGAGCGTGGCACCTACGACCGCGGAAACTGTCATGGCCCGACGATGCCAGAGTTTTGCCGTAGCCGACCGGGGCCGAGATCCCTATCGTCAGGGGCGGCCGGAGCCGGCCGTGAGGGGGTCGCCATGAGGGTCCTGGTCGCGACGACCGCCAACACCGGTCACTTCGAGCCGCTCGTGCCGTTCGCCCGCGCCTGCGCCGAGGCCGGTCACGAGGTGCGCGTCGCGGCGGCAGCGAGCTTCGCCGGGCAGGTGGAGCAGGCCGGGTTCGCGCATCTGCCGTTCGCCGACGCCCCTGCGGACGAGTCAGGTGCCGTCTTCGCCGGTCTGCCGCCGCTCGACGGCGCCTCGGCGGCAGACATCGAGGCCGGCAACGTCACCGTCATCCGCGAGGTGTTCGCGCGCCTCGACGCGGGCGCGGCGCTCCCGGGGCTGACCGCTGCCATGGCCGACTGGCGACCCGACGTGGTGCTGCGGGAGACGGCCGAGCTCGGGTCCTACCTGGCCGCGGAGGCGGCCGGCGTCCCGCACGTGCAGCTCAACACGAGCACGAGCTCGTTCGTCGACCTGCCGGCCGTCGTGGAGGAGCCGCTCGTCGCCCTGGGCGCACGAGCCGGGCTCGCGGGGCTGCGCGCCGCGCCGCGGCTGACGCTCGTTCCCGAGTCGCTCGACGGGACGGCCCCGGACGGGACGGCGGCCCCGTCCAGGTTCCGCGAGCCGGTTGGCGACGGACCGGCGGCTCTGCCGGACTGGTGGCCTGGCCCCTGGCGCCCGCTGGTCTACCTCACGTTCGGCACCGTCGCGGCGAAGGTCGGGCTCTTCCCGGAGCTCTACCAGCGGGTCGTCGCCGAGATGGCCGACCTGCCGGTGCGGGTGCTGGTCACCACCGGCGCGGGTGACCCGGCCGCGCTGGGGCCGGTGCCGGACAACGTGCACGTCGAACAGTTCTGGCCGCAGCGCGATGTCATGCCGCACGCCTCGGCGATGGTCGCCCACGGTGGCCTCGGGACCACCCTGCTGGCCCTCGGCCACGGCGTCCCCATGGCGCTGCTGCCGTTGTTCGCCGACCAGGCCCACAACGCCGGCCGGGTCGCGGACGTCGGGGCCGGGCTGGTGGCGTCGGGCGGCCCGGCGGCCGCGGCGGAACTGGCGGGACTGCTGAAGCAGGTGCTCGCCGACCCGGCCTTCCCCGCCAGGGCGGGGTCCCTTGCCGAGGAGATCGCCGGGCTGCCGCCGGTCTCCCGGGCTGTCGACGTGCTGGAGCAGGCTGCGTCGACCACAATGGGGAGGTGAGCCTCTACCGCGACGAGGGTGTGGTCCTGCGCACCCAGAAGCTGGGGGAGGCCGACCGCATCATCACCCTGCTGACTCGCACGCACGGTCGGGTACGCGCCGTGGGCAAGGGCGTGCGGCGGACCCGGTCGAAGTTCGGCTCCCGGCTCGAGCCGTTCAGCCACGTCGACCTGCAGCTCTACGAGGGGCGCTCGCTCGACGTCGTCCAGCAGGCCGAGACGCTGGCGCCGTACGGCGACCGGATCGTCGACGACTACCCCCGGTACACAGCGGGCACGGCCATGCTGGAGACCGCCGAGCGGCTCACCGCCGAGGAGAAGGAGCCGCAGACCCAGCAGTTCCTGCTGCTCGTCGGCGGCCTGCGCACGCTGTCGGACGGGTCGCACGCACCTGGCCTGGTGCTCGACGCCTTCCTGCTGCGGTCGCTGGCAGTGGCGGGCTACGCGCCGTCGTTCGAGGACTGCGCCCGCTGCACCCGGCCCGGCCCGCACCCGTTCTTCAACGTCGCCGCCGGCGGGTCGGTGTGCACCAGCTGTCGCCCGCAGGGCTCGGTGAGCCCGGCCCGGCAGACCCTCGACCTGCTCGGGTCGCTGCTCACCGGTGACTGGCCCGCCGCCGACGCGAGCGACGTCCGGCACCGGCGCGAGGGCAGCGGGCTGGTGTCGGCGTACCTCCAGTGGCACCTGGAGCGCGGCCTGCGCTCGCTGCCGCTGGTGGAGCGCACGTGAGGCGTACGCGCGAGCGGCACGAGCCGGCGGCGCCGACCCCGCACCCGTCCGGCGCCCGGCCGCCGGCGCTGCCGCCGGAGCTGGTGCCCGGCCACGTGGCGATCGTCATGGACGGCAACGGCCGGTGGGCCAAAGCCCGGGGCCTGCCGCGCACCAAGGGGCACGAGGCCGGCGAGGCCGCGCTGCTCGACGTCGTCCACGGAGCCGTCGAGATCGGCGTGCAGCACCTCTCGGCCTACGCGTTCTCCACCGAGAACTGGAAGCGGTCCCCGGACGAGGTGCGCTTCCTCATGGGGTTCAACCGCGACGTGATCCGCCGGCGTCGCGACGAGCTGGACGCGATCGGGGTGCGGGTGCGCTGGGCCGGCCGGCACAAGCGGCTCTGGCGCAGCGTGATCGACGAGCTCGAGGAGGCCGAGGAACGCACCCGGCTCAACGACGTGCTGACCTTGCAGTTCTGCGTCAACTACGGCGGTCGGGCCGAGATCGCCGACGCCGCACAGGCGCTGGCCCGCGAGGTGGCTGCCGGCCGGCTCGACCCGGCGAAGGTCGACGAGCGGGCGATCGCGCGGCACCTCGACGAGCCGGACGTCCCCGACGTCGACCTGTTCGTCCGGTCGTCGGGGGAGCAGCGGTTCTCGAACTTCCTGCTCTGGCAGTCCGCGTACGCCGAGATGGTCTTCCTCGACACGCTGTGGCCGGACTTCGACCGCCGGCACCTGTGGCAGGCGATCGAGACCTACGCGAGTCGCGACCGGCGCTACGGCGGCGCCGTGCCCAACGCCGTCGAGGGCTCCCCCTGAGCAGCCCTCAGCGGCAGCGGGCGCGCGCCCAGGCGAGGTAGGCGGCCGGCCGGTTGGTCACCACGGCCTCCGCCTTGTCGTGCGCCATCCGCCGCCAGCCGCGCTCGGTGTCGACGGTCCACGGCCGGACGGCGATCCCCGCCCGGCGCCACCCGGCCGCTCGGGTCCGGGTGACGGACGCGGAGCTGACGACGTACGTCCGGCCGAACTGGAGCACCGAGTCGGCCCGGCGGTAGCGCGGGTTGTCGATGATCGCGGTGCGCAGACCGGGGTCGGCGGCGCGCACGGCGCGGACGGTCTCCGGGTCGAAGCTGGTCACGGTGACCCGGCCGCGCATGCCGAGCCAGCGGAGCCGGTCGAGCACCGTGGCCATCTGCTCGGTCGTGGGGAGGGTCTTCAGCTCCACCATCACGTACGCCCCGCGCCGCTTCGCCAGGGCCAGCGCCTGGTACAGCGTGGGGACCCGGGCGCCGCGGTAGGCACGGCCGAACCAGCGGCCGGCGTCCAGGGAGCGCACCTGTCCGAGGCTCAGCGCGGACACCTCGCCGGTGCCGTTCGTGGTGCGGTCGACGGTGGCGTCGTGCAGGACCACGGGCACGTCGCTGGTGGTGAAGCGGACGTCCAGCTCCAGCCGCCGGACGCCGAGGGCGAGCGCCTTGCGGAAGGCCGGCAGGGTGTTCTCCGGCGCACGCGCGGAGTCCCCGCGGTGGGCCACCGGCGGAGGGACGCAGGAGGTGCCGGCCGTCGCGGCCGGGGCTGCGACGACGGCGGACGCGGCGAGCGCGGCGGAGGTGGCGAGCAGGGACAGGTTGCGACGAGCGGGCACGGTGTGCGGAACCCCCGTGGGTCGTGGTGCTGGGACTCGTCGACGCTACCCCGCGCAGCGGGCGCAGGTGCCCGACACCTCGACGGTGTGGTCGACGTCCACGAACCCGTGCTCGCGGGCCACCCGCTCGGCCCAGCTCTCGACCGCCCGGCCCTCGACCTCGACCGTCGTGCCGCAGCGGCGGCAGACGACGTGGTGGTGGTGACCGGCGGAGCAGGCCCGGTAGGTGGACTCGCCGTCGTCGTTGCGCAGCACGTCGACCTCGTCGGCGTCGGCCAGCGACTGCAGTGCCCGGTACACGGTGGTGAGACCGATCCGGTGGCCGGACTCGCGCAGGCTGGCGTGGATCTCCTGCGCGCTGCGGAAGGCCGGGTCCCGGTCCAGCTCGTCCCGCACGGCGCTGCGCTGGCGGCTCACGCGGCGGCCACGACCAACCACATCAGGCCGACACCGCCGAGCGTGCTGACCAGCGTCAGCCGGGACGGGTGCCGGGCGTGCGCCTCGGGCAGGATGTCCGCGGTGGCGAGGTAGAGCAGGAAGCCGGCGAAGCCGCCGAGGTAGAGCGCAAGCAGCCCGTCGTCGACGCTGAAGAACAGTGTCGACAGGGCCCCGAGGACCGGCGCGACAGCGTCGACGCCCAGCATGGTGACGGTCCGGCGACGGTCGTTGCCGTGGGTGCGCATGACCGTCACGGTGTTCAGTCCGTCGGCGAAGTCGTGCGCGATGACGGCCAGCGCCACGGCGAACCCGACCCGGTCGTCGATCTGGAAGGCCAGACCGATGCCGACCCCGTCGAGGAACGAGTGGGTGGCCAGCGCCATCGCCGAGGCCAGGCCGACGCCGGGGGTGTGGTGGTGGTGGGAGCCGTACTCGCCCTCGTGGGCGCCGTGCATCACCACCGAGCGCTCGACCACGTGCAGCAGCAGGAAGCCGACGGCGAAGGCGACCATCACCGCCGGGACGCCACCGAACGTCGCGTCCGAGAGCGCGAAGAGCTCCGGCAGCAGGTCGAAGGCGACCAGGCCGAGCATCACCCCTGCGGCGAAGCCCAGCACGAGGTGCAACCGGTCGCCGCTGCGCAGCGCGACCAGGCCGCCCAGGCCGGTGAACAGCACCGCGACGAGCGCGAGGTAGACGGGCATGAGTGCAGCCTAGCAGGACAATGACAACGGTTTTCATTCCTGTCCGGTTAGGGTGGGGACGTGCTGGTGCTCACCCGGGCCCGCGTCCCCGCCGACGCCGCCGATGCGTTCCGGACCGCTGCCGACGACCTGCTCGGGCTGCTCGCGCGGCTGCCCGGGTTCGTCCGCGGTCACCTCGGCCGGGCTGCCGACGACGCCGACCTCTGGGTGGTGGCCAGCGAGTGGGACGGGGTCGGGTCCTACCGGCGGGCGCTGTCGTCGTACGACGTGAAGATGTCCGCACCAGCGGTGATGGCCTACGCCGTTCCCGAGCCCAGCGCCTTCGAGGTGCTCGGTGCGAGGCAACCCGCCGTCGACCGCTAGTGTCGAGGGCTCGACCGCCGACAACCAGCCGGATGGAGGCCACCGTGGCCAAGAGCAGCGAGACCGCCCGCAACGACGCGATCGTCAGCCTCAGCAAGCGCCGGGGGTTCGTCTATCCCAGCAGCGAGATCTACGGCGGCACCCGCTCGGCCTGGGACTACGGCCCCCTCGGTGTGGAGCTCAAGGAGAACGTCCGCCGCCAGTGGTGGAAGGCCATGGTGCAGACCCGCGACGACGTCGTGGGGCTCGACTCCGCGGTGATCCTCGCGAGTGACGTGTGGGTGGCCTCCGGCCACGTCGACACGTTCACCGACCCCCTGTCGGAGTGCCAGTCCTGTCACAAGCGGTTCCGGGCCGACCACCTCGAAGAGGCCTACGAGGCCAAGAAGGGGTCGCCGCCGCCGAACGGCCTGGCGGACATCAACTGCCCGAACTGCGGCACCAAGGGCGCGTTCACGGAGCCACGCCAGTTCTCCGGACTGCTGAAGACCCATCTCGGCCCGGTCGAGACCGAAGAGGGCCTGCACTACCTGCGACCCGAGACCGCCCAGGGCATCTTCGTGAACTTCCTCAACGTGATGACCTCGGCCCGGAAGAAGCCGCCGTTCGGCATCGCCCAGACCGGCAAATCGTTCCGCAACGAGATCACGCCGGGCAACTTCATCTTCCGCACCCGCGAGTTCGAGCAGATGGAGATGGAGTTCTTCGTCGAGCCGGGCAGCGACGAGGAGTGGCACGAGTACTGGCTGCAGCAGCGGTGGGACTGGTACACCGGGCTCGGCATCCGCGCGGAGAACATGCGCCGGTTCGAGCACCCGCAGGAGAAGCTCTCGCACTATTCGAAGCGCACCGTCGACATCGAGTACCGCTTCGGCTTCGGCGGCAAGGAGTTCGACGAGCTCGAGGGCATCGCGAACCGGACCGACTTCGACCTGATCGCCCACTCCAAGCACTCCGGCGCCGACCTCACCTACTTCGACCAGGAGAAGGGCGAGCGCTGGACGCCGTACGTCATCGAGCCGGCGGCCGGACTCACCCGTGCGACGCTGGCGTTCCTGCTCGATGCCTACACCGAGGACGAGGCGCCCAACTCCAAGGGCGTGATGGAGAAGCGCACCGTGATGCGCCTCGACCCCCGCCTCTCGCCCGTCAAGGCAGCCGTGCTGCCGCTGTCGCGGAACGCCGACCTGTCGCCCAAGGCGAAGGACCTGGCCGCGCAGCTGCGGCAGAGCTGGCAGGTCGAGTTCGACGATGCCGGCGCGATCGGCCGGCGCTACCGGCGCCAGGACGAGATCGGCACCCCGTTCTGCATCACCGTCGACTTCGACACCCTCGACGACAACGCGGTGACGATCCGCGAGCGCGACACGATGACCCAGGAGCGGGTCGGGCTGGACGCGGTCCAGGGCTGGTTGGCGCAGCGGCTGCTCGGCTGCTGACGGCGCTGCGGCGTCGTCTCGCCTGCCTGGGTCAGCCGCGCCAGGCGGCGATCATCGCGTCACGGACCTCGCCGGCCAGCCCGACCTCGGTGTTGACCAGCACCACGAGGTGCACGTCCTCGTCGGGCCAGCGATGGACCAGAGCCTCGACGCCGGGGTCGCCGCCGCCGTGCCCGTAACGTCCATCGGGATACAGGTGCACGCCGTATCCCTCCCCGAATCCGTCTCCGGCGTCGACGCGCCTGGTCAGGACGGCTTCCCGCAGCGGTCCGAGCAGGGTGCCGTCGGCATACGCACGCATGAACCGGTCGAGGTCCCGGGCAGTGCACAGAGCACCACCGTCCCCGCCGCCGATGACCGGGATCGAGTAGACGTTGCTCCGCCACGGCCCGTCGGGTGACGAGCGGCGGTAGCCGACCGCTACGTCGGGGACCGGTTCGTCGAGCCGGAAGAAGCCGCTGTCCAACATGCCGGCCGGTGCGAAGACGCGTTGCTCCACGACTTCGGTGAAGGCTCGGCCGTCCAGCATCTCGATGACCAGCCCGAGGACGATGTAGCCGGCGTTGGAGTACTGGAAGCGCTCGCCCGGCGGGCGGTAGGGCGGCAGGTGCCCGAACATCGGCAGGAAGTCGGCAGGACGGGTCATGGAGTACGAGGGCACGTCGGACCACAGGGCGGCGTAGTCGGCGAGGTGGGCCGGGGAGTCCTGGTCCTCCTCGCAGTAGTCGGCGATGCCCGAGGTGTGGCAGAGCAGGTGGTGCACCGTGACCGAGGGCAGCAAGGTGCTGGGCCTACGGTCCGCAGGCAGCACGTCCACGACTGGGGTCTCGAAGGACACCACTCCCTCCCGGACGAGATCGACCACAGCGCAAGCGGTGAACATCTTGGTGACGGACGCCGTTCCGAACCGGGTGGCCGGCGTGACCGGGGTCCGGGTCCCACGGTCGGCGTACCCGACGCAGGTCTCGAGGAGCCGCTCACCGCCCCGGGACAGCAGCATCGCACCAGACAGGTCGCGCGTCTCGCCCCACGAGCTCAGTGTGTGAGCGAGTGCTTCCATTCGGTCCGTTTCCGTCGGCACCACGCGAGCGTGACACCGCCGCCGGAGGTGCCGCCACCGAGTTCGGGCCGGCACCCGGGTACATGCGGCGGCGGTGACACGCGCGTCGCCGTACCCGTTGTCGAGAAAGGGATCCCGCGATCCACAGGCACGTCGTGAGAGGGTCGGGTGCGTGACGGTCGCCGAGCCTCCGCAGCGGTCGGTGACGCTCGTGCTCTGCACGCCTCACGGTGAGCTGCTGGGCGCGCTGCCGCCGTACGACGTGGCGTTGCCGTGGTGGCAGGAGGTCGCCGGCGTCGTCGCGGGCGCCCGGGCGTCCTACGGCGTGGACGTGACGGTGCTGCGACTTCTCGGTGCCAGGGACCCGTTCGGCACCGGCGGCCCCGTCACCTACCTGGCGGAGACCACGGCCGAGCAAGGATCCATCCGCGACCTCGTCGAGTGGACCGGGCCGGACCCGCTGGCCGACGACCCGCTGCGGCTTCCCTACGCCCGACCCGGCGGGCCGGACTCCGATCTGGCCTGGGCCGACGGGGTGCTCGCGGAGCGTGGGACCAGGCGGACTGGCGCCGCCGTACAGCAGCGGACCTGGAACCTCTCCAGCGTCTGGCGGCTGCCGACGACCGACGGCGACAGGTGGCTCAAGGTGGTGCCGCCGTTCTTCGCCCACGAAGGCGCCATGATCGAGCGGATATCGGCCCAGCACCCCGACCTGGTGCCGCCGCTGATCGGGTCCTCCGGGGGGCGGGTCCTGCTCGCTCACGTCGAGGGCGGCGACAACTACGACGCCGGCCTGCCCGTCCTGCTCGCCATGGTGCGCGCCCTGGTGACGGTGCAGGCCGAGTGGGTCGAACGGGTCGGTGAGCTGCTCGGCCTCGGCGCGCCGGACTGGCGTGCGGGTGCGCTCGAGCCCGCCGTGCACGACGTCCTGGAGAGGACGGCGGACCAGCTCGACCCCGCGACGCTGGCCGCTGTGAAGCAGCTGGTCGACGGACTGTCCGACCGTCTGGCGGCGGCCGGCGCCTGCGGCGTGCCCGACACGTTGGTCCACGGCGACTACCACTCCGGCAACACCGTGGGCGCGCGACCGGTCATCCTCGACTGGGGCGACGCGGGCGCGGGCAACGCCATGCTCGACCGTGCGGCCCTCACCGCCCGGCTCGACCCGGCCGACCGGTCAGTGGTGCTCGACGAGTGGGCGGCGGCCTGGCGCGACCGGGTGCCGGGGTCGGACCCGACGCGGGCCGCCGAGCTGCTCGCCCCGGTGGCACCGCTGCGACAGGCGGTCGTCTACCGGGCGTTCCTGGACAGCATCGAGCCGTCCGAGCGGGTGTACCACGCGACCGACCCGGCCGACCGGCTGCGGCGAGCCGCGGCCAACGTGAGGTCAGCCGCCCAGTAGCAGGGTGTCGAGGCCGCGGACCAGGCCGACCCGGTGCGGGGCGGCCCGGACCGCGAGCAGGGTGCCGGCGACGTACGGCGTCGCCGTGCCGCCGGCGTCGTGCCGGATCACCAGCCGCTCGTCCGGGAGGGCGAACACGACCTCGGTGGAGACGACGAAGCTGGGCAGCCGCACCGAGTGCACCTGGGTTCCGGCGATGGTCGCGCCGCGCGCCTCAGGGTGGCCCCCGGTGTCGGCGACCGCGACCGGCAGCTCCGGGACGGAGACCTCGCCGAGCCGTTCAGCGAGCTCGCGCGCGGTCCCGCTGGGTGCGTCCGCCTTGCCCGCGGAGGCGTAGTCGACGATCTCGCGGTTTGGCAGGTGCGGCGCGACCAGGAGTGCGGCAGCCTGGGCCATCGCGGCGGTCAGCGAGAAGTTGCCGGCCGCGACCACGCCCACCCCGGCTGCGCGTGCCGCCGTGTCGATCTCGGCGAAGTCGTCGGCGGTCAGGCCCGAGGAGCCGATGACGACGTGGGCGCCGCGGGCGATCGCCGCGAGCGTGTTGGTCCTGGCGGCCAGGTGCGAGGTGTAGTCGACCAGGACGTCGACACCCTCGAGGGCGTCGGTGACGTCGGCATGGACGGGGACGCCGTTGGTTCCCGTGCCCCACGCCTCGCCGAGGTCCTGCCCGGCGGCTGTGCGGGCTACGGCGCTGCGCAGGTGCAGGTCGGGGTCGGCGAGCGCCGCTTCCGCCACCGCCCGCCCGGTCCAGCCCGTCGCACCGGCCACGCACACCTGGGTCATGGCGACACCCTGCCACCCAGGTGCGGTCCGGGCTCGGGGTGCCTCGGCGCGCCCGGACGACATGGAGCGATCGGTCCACTACTGTCCGGCAGAACAGATGCCGCGGAACCGGCAAAGTGGGTGATCGTGTTGTACCGGCCCGATGCCGTGCGCGGCGGCCTGGCGGCGGCCGGGGCTCTGGCCGCCGCCCTGCTCGTGACGGCCGTTCCGGCCCAGGGCGCACCCGTCGCAACGGCCGGCTCGTCACCGACGCCCACCAGCGACACGCCGACCGAGCCCCCGACGCCGGACCCGACCTCGACCTCGGCACCCGACCGGCGACTGCTGCCCGACCTCGTGGCGGTGCCGGCCCGCAACCCGTCGATCCAGCCGCGCCGCGACGGCCGCCGGCTGCGGTTCACCGCGTCGCTGGGCAACATCGGGGCGGGACCGATCGAGGTGCGGCCCAACACCCTGCAGCCCTGTCCGGCCGGCCAGCACAACTCCGCCCAGGTCATCTACCTGGACGGCAACGGGAACGGCCGGTACAACCGGAAGAAGGACACCGAGCTGGTGCGGCACCGAGCCGGCTGCATGGTGTACCACCCGTACCACCAGCACTGGCACTTCAAGGCGTCCGCCCGCTACTCGCTGCTGGACCCGAGCCAGGGCGGCCGGGTCGTGGTCTCCGCGCGGCGCAAGGTGAGCTTCTGCCTGCGGGACACGGCGCGGGTCCCGGTGCGCTACGGCACCTTCGGCTACGGGCTCACGTACGGCTCCTGCACGCGTACCAGCCCGCAGGGCATCTCGGTCGGCTGGATGGACGTCTACCAGAGCTTTCTCGCCGGCCAGGCGTTGCGCCTGCCGAAGAACCTGGAGAACGGTCTGTACTGCCTGGAGACTGTGGTCGACCCCATCAACCAGCTCGTCGAGACCAACGACGACAACAACTCGTCGGTGCGGGCCTTGCGGATCCGGGGGAACCGCGTGCTCGTCCGCCCGACCAAGCGCTGCCGCTGACCAGGAGGCGACATGACCGAACTCGACCGCCGCACGCTGCTGAAGGCGAGCCTGGCCGCCGGAGGGGGGCTGGCCCTCGGCGTCGCGGGTGCCGGCGCCGCCGAGGCGGCCCCCCGCGTCAGCCGCACGTTGGCGAAGGGCCTCGGTGTCCCCTGGGGGGTCGCGTTCCTGCCCAACGGGAACGCGCTGGTCGGCGAACGCGACAGCGGCGACGTGCACGTGGTGAAGCGGCGAGGGCGGACGGCGGCGGGTCGGCCACCTCAAGGCGTTCAGCCAGGTGGGCCGAGCCGGGGAGAGCGGCCTGCTCGGGCTGGCCCTGCACCCGGCCTTCCGGCGCAACCGGCTCGTCTACGCCTACCTGTCCACCGCCAGCGACAACCGCATCGTCCGGATGACCTACGCTCGCGGCGAGCTCGGCAAGAAGTCCGTGGTGCTGGCCGGCATCCCGATGAACCTGCACCACAACGGCGGTGGCCTGGCCTTCGGCCCGGACGGGCTGCTCTACGCGAGTACCGGCGACGGCGAGGTGAGCTCGCGGGCCCAGAGCCGCAGCTCGTTGGGCGGCAAGGTGCTGCGGCTCACCCCGGACGGTGACGTCCCCGCTGGGAACCCGTTCGGCAACTACACGTGGTCGATGGGCCACCGCAACGTCGAGGGCATCACGTTCGACAAGCGCGGGACGCTGTGGGCGAGCGAGTTCGGCGAGAAGGAGACCGACGAGCTCAACATGATCGTGCGCGGGGCCAACTACGGCTGGCCGTACGTCGAGGGTGCCGACGGTGCCGGCGGGTACCGGGACCCGCTCGCCCAGTGGTCGCCCACCTCGACCTGCTCGCCGGCCGGCGTCGCGGTGGCGAACGGCCGCGCCTGGCTGGGCGCCCTGCGCGGCGAGTGCCTGTTCTCGGTCCGGCTGCGGGGTCCCGACTCCGGGGCGAAGCGCAAGCACTTCGCCGGCCGGTTCGGGCGGATCCGGCAGGTGATGGCCGCGCCGGACGGCTCGCTCTGGATCACGACGTCCAACCGGGACGGTCGCGGGAGCCGGCGGCGCGGCGACGACAAGGTGATCCGCATCGCGCTGCCGTGACGTTCTCGTCGCCATTGACGGGGTCCTGCCCGGGGACTAGGCCGGAGAGAGGACCGTTCGGTCCTGTCTCCGACGAGAGGTACCCACGATGGCCGCACAGCACGACGCAGAGCTGGTCCGCTCCGGCTACGAGGCATTCGGAAAGGGTGACATCCCGGCGGTGCGTGCCCTCATGCACGACGAGATCGCCTGGCACGTCCCCGGAAGGAGCTCCCTCGCCGGGGACTATCACGGCCCGGACGAGGTTCTCGGGCTGTTCGGAAAGCTGCAGGAGGGCAGCGAGGGGAGTTTCCGACTCGACATCCACGACCTGATCGCCTCCGACGAGCACGTGGTGGTCCTGGTCACCGCCACCGGTCACCGTGGGGACAAGACCCTCGACGTGCCCGCCGTGCACGTCTGGCACATCCGGGACGGCAGGGCGACGGAGTTCTGGTCGGCGGAGTCCGACCCCTATGCGGTGGACGAGTTCTGGGCCTGACCTGACGGCCGTGACCTGATCGGGCATCCACCGGCTCCCTCTGGGAGGATCGACGGGTGCCCGCGCCCGTGCTCAGCGACGTCCCCGGCGCCGGCGGCCTGCGCATCGGGCCGTACCCGGTGTGGCCTCCGGTCGTCCTCGCGCCGATGGCGGGCATCACCAACCAGCCGTTCCGGACCCTCTGCCGGGAGTACGGCGGGGGGCTGTACGTCAGCGAGATGATCACCACCCGGGCGCTGGTCGAGCGCGACCCGGAGACGATGCGGCTGATCGAGTTCGGCCCGCACGAGCAGCCGCGCAGCCTGCAGCTGTACGGCGTGGACCCCCGCGTCGTCGGTGAAGCCGTGACGATGGTCGTCGCCGAGAACCGGGCCGACCACGTCGACCTCAACTTCGGCTGCCCCGTGCCGAAGGTGACGCGCCGCGGCGGGGGAGCCGCGCTGCCCTGGAAGCGGGACCTGCTGCGGGCCGTCCTGCGTTCCGCTGTCCGCGCGGCCGGCCCGGTGCCGGTGACGATGAAGATGCGCAAGGGCATCGACGACGACCATCTCACCTACCTCGAGGCCGGGCGGATCGCCGAGGACGAGGGCGTTGCTGCGGTCGCACTGCACGGGCGGACGGCCGCACAGGCCTACTCCGGCCAGGCCGACTGGGCCGCCGTCGCCCGGCTCAAGGCGCACGTCACCTCCATCCCCGTTCTGGGCAACGGCGACGTGTGGGAGGCGACCGACGCGCTGCGGATGATGCGCGAGACCGGCTGCGACGGAGTCGTGGTCGGTCGTGGCTGTCTCGGGCGGCCGTGGCTGTTCAGGTCGCTCGACCGCGCCTTCGCCGGCCGGCCGGACGACGATCACCCCACGCTCGGCGAGGTGGCCCGGGTCATGCGTCGCCACGCCGGCCTGATGGTCGACTGGCTCGGGGAGGACAAGGGCTGCCGGGAGTTCCGCAAGCACGTGTCCTGGTACCTCAAGGGCTTCGGCGTCGGAGGCGAGACCCGGCACCGGCTGGCGCTGGTGTCCACCCTCGGCGAGCTCGACGGGCTGCTGGCCGGTCTCGACCCGGCCGAGCCGTTTCCCACGGTCGCGGTCGGGACGCCGCGCGGCCGGGCCGGCTCGCCTCGTCGGGTCGCGCTCCCGGAGGGCTGGCTGGACGCACGCACCGGAGGCGTGGTCGACACCGAGGCGGAGCTGGCAATCTCCGGCGGCTGACCAGTCGTCCGGACCGTCAGAGGTCGATGTCAGAGGTAGCTGTCCGGCACCGGCCCGAGGACGTCCACGTCGTTCTCGACGGCGATGACGTCGAGCACCTCGGGCGTGGCGTTCCCGGCCGCCTCGGCCGCGGCCAGCTGCTCGAAGTACCCGACCATCGCCGCGGGAGCGAAGAGGTTGAGCTTTGTCCCCGGTTCGGTGGAGACGACCGTGAAGGTGTGCGGCATGCCGACCGGCACGTAGACGAAGGAGCCGGTCGGGCAGCGCTGCTGCCGGTCCTCGAGGTGCATGAGGTACTCGCCGGCCAGCACGTAGAACGCCTCGGCGGCGTCGCGGTGCCGGTGCAGCGGCGGCCCGAAGCCGGTGGGCTCGCCCTGGGTGCGGAGCAGCGAGAACGCCCCCGCGGTCTCGGGTCCGGTCGCGAGGACCACGGCCTGGAAGGTGCCCAGCTGCAGCAGCCGGCCCTCGTCCGGCCCGACCACGAACGCCCCGGTCATGGCCGAGAGCGTCCTCGCCGCCGGTCCTCGGCGCAAGGGACCCGGTGCGGGGAGTCTGGACTTCCGGACAAAAAGGCGTAAATTGCCCCAGCCGCGCGGAACAGATCGGTGCAAAGCCGTGACCCGCGACCGTCCGGGTCGTTCGCCATCCCGGATGAACCCAGGGATCGGCCCGTCAGGAGGCACAGGGTGAGGTTGCACAGCGTACGGATCAGGTCACGCAGGGTTGCGATCGCGGCGGCCGCCCTGCTCACCGTCGGGACCGCCGCCGCGGTGGTCCCCGCCGTCGCGGCCACGCCCTCCGGCGGCGGCGTCAGCGACACCGCCCCCACCGCCACCTGGACGGCCGGCCCGTTCGCCGTGGCGAACACCACCGGCACCGCGGGGGAGCCGATGTGCGACAGCGCGGCGACCCCCTGCGACGACTACCAGCTGCACGTCGACGTGCCGGCCGGCTACGACGCCGGCCACTCGCTGAAGGTCGACGTCGCGTGGGGCAACGCGGCCGCCGACTTCGACGTCTACGTCCTGGACTCCTCCGGCGCAACGGTGAGCTCGGCCGCGTCCAGCAGCGACCCGGAGACCCTGCTCCTGCCGGCGGTCGCCACCGACTACACGGTCCGCGTCGTGCCGTTCGCGCCGCTGGGCGAGAGCATCACCGGCACCGCGACGCTGGTCACCAACCCCGCCAACCCGGCGCCGAGCACGTCGCCGGCCCCCGGCTTCCAGAACTACGCCGCGCCGGACTCGCTCAAGCGCGCGCACGACGCCGGCGAGCCCTCGATCGGCGTCGACTTCACCACCAACGCCGCGATGTACCAGGCGTACACGGCGACCTACAAGGCGACCTTCGACAGCACCGGGGCGATCACCTGGGCCGACAAGAGCGCCACTGCCGCCACCGGCTGTCCCCAGGGCAGCACGACCAGCCTCGACCCGATCCTGTTCACCGACCACGAGAGCGGCCGGACCTTCGAGTCCCAGCTGGCCGGCAAGACCGCGCTGACCTGCTACACCGACGACGACGGCGACAGCTGGCACCCGACCAGCGGCTCGGGCGTCAACTCCGGCGTCGACCACCAGACCATCGGCGGTGGCCCGTTCTCTGCGGGCGGCGTCGGCGGCACCACCTCGGACCTGGCGGTCTACTACTGCTCCCAGGACATCGCGGACGCGTCCTGCGCGGTCAGCCGCGACGGCGGGAGCACCTACGGCCCGGCCGTGCCGATGTACAGCCTGCTGGACTGCGGTGGCCTGCACGGGCACGTGAAGGTGGCTCCGGACGGCACGGTGTACGTGCCGAACAAGGGCTGCGGCGGACACCAGGGCGTGGCGGTCTCGACCGACAACGGCGCGTCCTGGAACCTGCAGAAGGTGCCGGCCAGCACGCCCGGCGACTCCGACCCGAGCATCGGCCTTGCCAGCGACGGGACGGCGTACTTCGGCTACCAGAACAGCGACGGCACGGCCCGGATCGCGGTCTCGCACGACCGCGGCCAGACCTGGGTCGACAACCAGGACGTCGGCGCGCAGCTGGGCATCAAGAACATCGTGTTCCCGGCGATGGTGGCCGGTGACGCCAACCGGGCCGCGTTCGCCTTTCTCGGCAGCACGACCGGCGGCAACTACCAGGACGCCGACAACTTCCACGGCGTCTGGCACCTCTACGTCAGCACCACCTACGACGGCGGGGTCAGCTGGGTGACGACCGACGCGACGCCGAACGACCCGGTACAGAAGGGCTCGATCTGCACCGGCGGCACCACCTGCGGCAACGACCGCAACCTGCTCGACTTCATGGACGTGACGGTCGACAAGCAGGGCCGGATCCTCGTCGGGTACGCCGACGGGTGCACCGGGGCCTGCGCGAGTGGTGGCGCCCAGAACTACGACGCGCTGGCCACGATCGCCCGCCAGTCTTCGGGCAGCACGCTGTACGGGGCCTACGACGCCGTCGTGGCCGGCACTCATCTCAAGAAGACCAAGAAGAAGTAGGGAGCCCGGTGCGCGCACTCACCGCGCTCGCTCTCGTCGCCGCCGCGGTCCTCACGGGCTGCGGCGGTGGCGACAGCGAGGAGGAGAAGCAGGCCGAGAAGCAGCTGGCGGCGGGTGGGGCGCCGACGCCGGTGTGCGTCGACCAGGCCGAGTCGGCGGAGGTCCCGGCGGCGTTCCCGGCCGACTTTCCCATGCCGAAGGGCTCGGTGGTCTACGCCACGCAGGAGCGTTCCGCTGGTCGCACGATCGTCTACGCGGTGGTCGACACCGACCAGAAGGCAGTGCTGTCCTACTTGCAGGAGGCCGTGCCGGCCGCGGGCTACCAGCTCACGGAGGGCGAGGTCGAGGAGCGCGACGCCGAGTCGAACTGGGCCGGCAACGGCTACCGGGGACGCTGGGCGATCCGCGAGGTCGCGGGCTGCACCGGTCAGACCTCGGTCACGGTTCTCAGCGCGAAGGACTGACCTCCGCGAGGCCGACCTGGTCCAGCACGAACGCGTGCAGGAAGGCCTCGTGCCGCCACGCGTCGTACCGGCCGGCCGGGCCGGTGTGCGCGGCGCCACCCAGCGCCGTCCGCAGCAGCAGCGGGGTCCCTCGCTCGGCCGGTGTCGACTCCTCCTCGGCGCGGATCCGGGCCACCCACTTGGCCGGCTCGTGCACCGACACCCTCGGGTCGTGGCGGCTCGCAGTCACCAGCAGGGCGGGCCGGCGCGGCCCGGGGGTGTTCTCGTACGGCGAGTAGCCGGCCAGGTACGCGTACTGCTCCGCCACGTGGGGGTCGCCCCACTCCTCCCACTCGGCCACGGTCAGCGGCAGGGTGTCGTCCAGCATCGAGCCGACGACGTCGACGAACGGCACCTCGGCGACGACCGCCGCGAACTGCTCCGGTGCGAGGTGGGCGACCGCCCCCATGAGCAGGCCGCCGGCGCTGATCCCGCGAGCCACCAGGCCGGCGGGTGAGGTGACCCCGGACGCGACGAGGTGCCGGGCGCAGGCGACGAAGTCGGTGAAGGTGGTCCGCTTCGCCAGCAGCCGCCCCTGCTGCCACCAGCCCCGGCCCAGCTCGCCGCCGCCTCGCACGTGCGCGATCGCCAGGGTCATGCCACGGTCGAGCAGCGGCAGCATCTCCGGCCAGAACTCCGGGTCGAGGCCGGCCTCGTACGCGCCGTAGCCGTAGAGCAGGCAGGGCGCACCGGGCCGGCCGTCGCCCCGGCGGACCAGGGTCACCGGGACCTCCACCCCGTCCTCGGCGACGGCGTGCACGACCTCGCAGCGGTAGGCGTCCAACGGCCGGCGTACCGACTGCCGGTGCACGACGGTCTCGGCGCCGGTGGCCAGGTCGTGGTCCACCTCGACCGGTGGCCGGACCCAGCCCTCGCGCGACAGGCGGACGCTGGTGGCGGTCACGTCGTCGTTGTCCCCCGGCCGTACCGCCTCCCCGGGGCCGTCCGGCTCCAGTACCCGCACCGTGACGCCGGCGCGGTCGATGATCCGCACCCGCTGCCGCCCGGAGGTGCGCTCGCCGACGACGACGTGCTCGCCGATGACGTCGGCGGACTCGACCCGGACGGCCGGGTCGTGGGCGAGCAGCTCGGTCCAGTGGTCCGCCCCGGGGCAGGCGAGGGGAGCGGTGACGACCTGGAACTCCGGTGCGCCCAGATCGGTGACGATCACCAGGTCGCCGCCGTCCGGACCGGGCCGGTGGTCCACGAGGTACTCCCGGGCCGGCAGGCGCTCGGCGACCACGCGCGGCGTGGTCGTCAGGTCGGCGGTGGGGACCCAGCGCACCTCGGTGGTGTCGCGGCTGCGGGCCGTCAGCAGGGCGAGCTCGCCGCTGCGGGCAACGTCGACCTCGAGCTCGAAGTGCCGGTCCGGCTCGTGCCAGACCGTTGTGTCCGCCTTCTGAGGCGTGCCGAGCACGTGCCGGTGCACCGTGTCCGGGCGGTACGCCTCGTCCAGCGTCGGGTAGAGCAGGCTGCCGCTGTCCGCCGCCCAGGCCAGCCCGTAGTAGGTCCCGTCCAGCCGGTCCGGAAGGTCAGTGCCCGACCCCAGGTCACGCACCCGCAGCGAGTAGACCTCGTCGCCCTCGTAGTCGACCGAGTAGGCCAGCAGCCGGCCGTCCGGGCTGGGCTCGACCACGCCGAGCTCGAGGAAGTCGTGCCCTGCCGCCAGCTCGTTCTCGTCCAGGATCGTCTGGAAGGTGTCGTCCGAGCCCGCAGGGCGGCGCACGTGCACGACGTACTGGGCGCCCGCGGGGCGGCGTACGCGGTACTCCCAGCCGCCGCGCACCCGCGGCGCCGAGAGGTCCTCGTCCGGCAGCACGGCGGCCAACTCCGCGGCCAGAGCGTCCCGGAGACCGCCGAGCCGGGCGGTCTGGGCGTCGCACCACACGTTCTCCGCCGCGAGATAGGCCAGCAGCTCGGGGTCGTCGGTGCGCCGCATCCAGGCGTAGTCGTCCGGGACGGCATGGCCGTGCAGGGTGCGGGTGGTGGGTCGCCGCGGGGCGACGGGTGGCCGCTGGGCGATCGTCACGGGCCGCACGCTAACGCAGGCCGGCTCGTCACTGACTCGTGACTCAGCAGAAGCGTGACAAACGGTCCGGCAGCCACCATGATCCAGGACACGGCGGGGGTCCGACGTCCGTGGAGGCTCGATGCAGGCACGACCGGTCCGGCGACTCGTGGCATTTTCCGCCTTGGCGCTCGCGGCAGCAGCGACGGCGCTCGCGGGCGGGGCGGCGCCGGCCTCCGGCGCCTCGAACGGGACCACCTTCACGGTCGGCATCAAGCAGGACATCGACTCGCTGAACCCGTTCACCGGGATCGTGGCGTCGGCCTACGAGGCCTACCAGATGACCTACGACACGCTGACCGACTACTCCGCCAAGGACTTCTCCACCCAGCCGGCGCTCGCGGAGCGCTGGGACGTGTCGCCCGATGGGCTGACCTGGACCTACCACCTGCGCCCGGGGCTCAAGTGGTCCGACGGGCAGCCGCTCACGTCGCGGGACGTCGTGTACACGTTCAACCGGGTGCGCAACGGCAAGTACGAGCAGACCAACTACGGCAACTACGTCGCGCCGATCACCTCGGTCAAGGCGACCGACGACACGACCGTGGTCTTCACGGTGAAGAAGCCCACGCCGATCATGCTGCACCTGTATGTCTACATCCTCCCCGAGCACGTCTGGAAGGACATCGACGAGAAGCAGGTCAAGAGCTACACGAACGAGCCAGGTCCCGACGGCTTGGTGGGATCAGGCCCTTACGTCGTCGCCGAGCACCAGAAGGGTCAGTTCCTGCGGTTCAAGGCCAACCCGAACTACTGGGGCGGCAAGCCGGCCGTGGACGAGGTGGTCTTCCGCGTCTTCCAGAACGACGACTCGCTGGCCCAGGCGCTGCGCCGAGGTGAGATCGACTTCGCCGACGACCTGGGCGCGAACGTGTACAACAGCCTCGAGGGCGCTCCTGGGGTGAAGACCGTCGATGCCGAGTACTCAGGGTTCGACGAGATCGCGTTCAACGTCGGAGCGGCGCTGGACGACGGCACTCCGATCGGCGACGGCCACCCGGCCCTCAAGGACGCCAAGCTGCGGGTCGCCCTGTCCCACGCGGTCGACACGAAGGCGCTGGTCGAGCGGGTCTTCGGCGGCCACGCGACACCTGGTAGCAGCATCATCCCGCCGATCTACGCCGACCTGCACTACGACCCGGGCACAGCCGCCTACACGTTCGACCCGACGAAGGCCGAGTCGCTGCTGGACGAGGCGGGGTACACCAAGGGTCCGGACGGCATCCGCACCATGCCGAACGGTGGTCGCAAGCTGTCGTTCCGGCTGCTCGGCCGCAGCAACTCCCAGACCAGCCAGCAGACCGTGCAGTTCGTCGCGGGCTGGTTCCGCGACGTCGGCATCGACGTGAAGACCAAGATCGTGTCAGAGGACGCCCTCACCGAGATCATCGGCCAGGGCAACTTCGACATGTTCGAGTGGGGCTGGGTGGTCGAGCCCGACCCGAACTACCAGCTCTCGACCTTCACGTGTGCGAACCGGTCCTACAAGGACGGCGGCGAGGTCTACGCGAACCTGTCCGACTCGTTCTTCTGCGACAAGGAGTACGACCGACTGAACGCCGTGCAGGCGGAGCAGGTCGACCCGGTGCAGCGTGCGGCCACGGTCAAGGAGATGCAGAAGATCGTCTACGACCAGGCGCCCTACATCATCACCGCCTACTACGACAACCTCGAGGCCTACCGGTCGGACCGCTTCACCGGCTTCGTGCCCCAGCCGGAGCCCAACGGCTCGCTGCTCTTCCAGTACGGCACGTACAGCTACCGCAACATCCGCCCGGTCACTGCTGCCGACCAGCCGGACGGTGCCGGCGGAAGCGGGACGGGCGCGGCTGCCTCCGGAGACGGGGGCGGGAACACGGGCCTGGTCGTCGGCGGCATCGTGGTCGCGGTCCTCGTGCTCGGCGGGGTCGGTCTGGCGCTGTCCCGCCGCCGGCCGGACCACGATGTCGAGTAGCAGCCCCGCAGCCGTCGTCGAACCTCCCCTCCCGGCCGACCCGCGCGGCTCCGGACTCGGGACGTACGCCCTTCGCCGGTCGCTCTCAGGGCTGGCCACCATCGCGTTCGTCCTCGTCTTCAACTTCTTCCTCTTCAGGCTGCTGCCGGGCGACCCGATCTCGCTGTACACCAAGGGCCGGAACATGGATCAGGCACAGCTGCGCGAGCTGCGGCGCAGCCTGGACAAGCCGGTGCTCCAGCAGTTCCTGGACTACCTGACGAATCCCTTCTCATCGGGCGTGGACTCGACGCAGTTCTCCCGGCCCGTGTGGGACGTGATCGGCGACTACGTCTGGCCGACGGTGGTGCTGCTGACGACGGCCACTGTCCTGTCCGCGGTCATCGGCATCGCCATCGGGATCCGCGGCGGGTGGAACCGCGGGAGCTCGTTCGACCGCGTCAGCACCGGCGTCGCGCTGACCTTGTATGCCATGCCGGAGTTCTGGCTGGGCATGGTCCTGCTGATCCTGCTGAGCACCGGGGTCGGGGTGCTGCCGGGCCTGTTCCCGAGCGGCGGGGTGATCACCCCTGGGCTGGACCGCTGGTCCCTCGAAGGCATCGGCGACCAGGCCTGGCACCTGTTCCTGCCGGCGCTGACGCTGACCCTCGCCTACCTGGCGGAGTACGCCCTCGTGATGCGCTCGTCGCTGGTCGACGAGCTGCGGCAGGACTACCTGATGACCGCTCGGGCCAAGGGGATGATGGAGAAGCTGGTCCGCCGCCGGCACGCAGTCCCCAACGCGCTGCTGCCGACCATCACGCTGGTGTTCCTCAACATCGGCTTCGTCGTCTCCGGCGCGATCACGGTCGAGACGGTGTTCTCCTGGCCCGGGCTCGGTCTGCTGTCCTACCAGGCCATCCGCGGCCCGGACGTGCCGCTGCTCCAGGCGATCTTCCTGCTCTTCTCGCTCTCGGTCGTCGTGGCCAACCTCGTCGCGGACATCGTGATCGCGGCGGTCGACCCGCGGATCCGCACATGAGCGCGCCCGGGGGAGGCGGCACGGTCCTGCTCTCGCCGCGGGCGGTCCGCCAGGCGCGGCGCCGGGCCGCGTTGACCCGGTTCGCATCGGAGTTCCGCCGGCAGCGCGGCGGGGTCGCGGGTCTGGCACTTCTCGGCGTGTTCCTCGTCCTCGCCCTCGCGGCGCCGGTGCTGTTCTCCGCCGACCAGCTGGAGGTGACCAAGGCCACCGGTGCGGTGCTCGCGCCACCGGGGAACGGTTTCCTGCTGGGCACCGACGAGTCCGGCCGGTCGGTGCTGGCCCTGGTCGTCTGGGGCGCTCGGGTCTCCCTGCTCGTCGGGATCGCCGCGACCGTCATCTCGATGGCCATCGGCACGCTCGTGGGGATCGGCTCGGGGCACTTCGGCGGCGTGCTGGGCAGCGGGCTCGAGCGGCTGACCGACTGGTTCCTCGTCATCCCGTTCCTGCCGCTGGCCATCGCCCTCGCGACGGTCCTCGGCTCGTCCCTGCTCAACGTCATCATCGTCATCGGGGTGACGTCCTGGCCGGGGACCGCCCGGCTGGTGCGGGCCCAGACCCTTGCGGTCGAGGGCCGGCCGTACCTCGAGCGAGCCCGGGTGCTCGGCGGCGGTCACTGGCACCAGATGTCGCGACACGTGCTCCCGAACGTCATGCCGCTCGTCCTGGCCAACACCACCCTCACGGTGGCCATCGCCATCCTGTCCGAGACCACGCTGTCCTTCCTCGGGCTCGGCGACCCGTTCCGGGTGTCCTGGGGCTCGATGCTCGACAACGCGTTCTCGGCCGGCGCCATCAGCTCCGGCGCCTGGTGGTACCTGCTGCCGCCGGGCCTGTGCGTGGTCGCCGTCGTCCTCGCGTTCACGCTGGTCGGGCGAGCGCTCGAGAACGTCCTCGACCCGGGGAGCCGGTGAGCATGTCCCTGCTGCGGCTCGAGGACCTCGAGGTCACCTACCGCACGTCGGAGGGCGACGTCCCGGCGGTTCGCGGCGTCACGCTGGATGTCGAGGCGGGCACCAGCCTGGGCGTCGCCGGCGAGTCCGGCTCCGGCAAGTCGACGCTCGCCGCGACGGTGCTGCGGCTGACGCCGCGGACCGCCGAGGTGGGCGGCCGGGTGCTCCTCGACGGCGAGGACGTGCTGTCCATGTCCTTCGGCCGGCTCAGAGCGGTCCGGTGGTCCGAGGCGTCCATCGTGTTCCAGGGCGCGCTGCACTCGCTGAACCCGTTGCACCGGGTGGGGCGTCAGATCGGCGAGCCGGTCGAGCTGCACGACCGGACCGCGACCCGGCGACAGGTCGACAGGAGCGTCGAGGCGCTGCTCGGCGACGTGGGCCTGCCGACCCGGCTCGCCTCGTCCTTCCCGCACCAGCTGTCCGGCGGCCAGAAGCAGCGCGTGATGATCGCGATGGCGCTGGCCTGCGAGCCGCGCCTCGTGGTCGCCGACGAGCCCACCACCGCCCTTGACGTCATGGTCCAGGCCCAGGTGCTGGACCTGCTCCTCTCACTGGTCCGGGAGCGCGGCCTGGGGCTGGTCATGATCAGCCACGACCTGTCGGTGCTCGCCACCACCTGCGACCGGGTCGCGGTGATGTACGCCGGCCGGGTGGTCGAGCAGGGCCGGTCCGAGGACGTGCTGCACCGGGCCCGGCACCCGTACACGCGGGCGCTCTCGGCGGCGTTCCCCACGATCGGCGACCCCGAGGCGAGGTTCGCGCCCCGGGGCCTGCCCGGCGACCCGCCGTGGCCGGGTGACCTGCCGCCCGGCTGCCCGTTCCACCCGCGCTGCCCGGAAGCGGTCGACCTGTGCCGGGCCGAGGACGTGCGGCTCCGCCCGACCGGTGCGATGGGATCCGGTGACCAGGAGGCCGCCTGCATCCACGTACGCACCGAGGTCCCGTCGTGACCACCGCGCCCCGCCGCGCCGCAGCACTGGAGGCCGTCGGACTGGCCACCACGTTCCGGGCCCGCAACGGGACCCTGGCCAAGGCCGTCGACGGGGTCGACCTCGCCGTGGCCCGGGGCGAGGTCGTGGCTCTGGTCGGGGAGTCCGGCTGCGGCAAGACCACGCTGGCCCGCACCCTGCTCGGCCTGGAGCGCCCGTCGTCCGGCCAGGTGCGCTACGACGGCTCGCCGTTGCGCTACGACGCGCGGTCGCTGAAGGCGTACCGGCGGAAGGTCCAGCTGGTCCTGCAGGACCCCACCGGGTCGCTGAACCCGCGGCACACCGTCTACGAGGCCGTGGCCGAGGGCCTGCGGGTGCACAGGATCTCCGGCGACGAGCAGACCCGGGTCGCCGACGCCCTTTCCCGGGTCGGGCTGCGGCCAGCCGAGCGGTACTTCCTGCGCTACCCGCACGAGCTCTCCGGTGGCCAGCGGCAGCGGGTGGTCATCGCCGGCGCTCTGGTGCTCGACCCCGAGGTGCTCGTCGCCGACGAGCCGGTCTCCTCGCTCGACGCGTCGGTGCGGGGGGAGATCCTCGAGCTTCTCCTCGGGCTGCGTCGAGAGCTGGGGCTCTCCGTGCTGGTCGTGACCCACGACCTCGGCCTGGCCTGGAACATCGCCGACCGGATCGCGGTGATGTACCTCGGTCGGGTGGTCGAGTGCGGGCCGACCGAGGAGGTGCTGGCCGACCCCCAGCACCCGTACACGAAGGCGCTGCTGTCCGTCGTGCCGGAGACCAAGCAGATGGAAGCACAGGTCCTCGCCGGTGAGCCGCCGGACCCGACGCGGGTACCGGACGGCTGCCGGTTCCACCCGCGCTGCCCTGCGCTGGCGTCGGGGGAGGCGGCGGCGGCCGGCGTGGCGGAGAGCTGCCGCGGCGCGGTGCTCCCGGTGCTTCCCGCGACCCTGGACCATGCTGCCGCCTGCTTCCTCTCCAGCGCTCGACAGGGCACACTGACCTGAGCAACTACTGACTCGCGGATCAGTATGGAGGTGGGCGTGGCGCAGTCCTGTGACGTGGTGGTGGTCGGCGGGGGCCACAACGGCCTGGTCGCCGCGGCCTACCTCGCCCGGGCCGGCCTGCGGACGGTCGTCTGCGAGGCCCGCGACGTGGTGGGTGGGGCCGCCGTCACCGAGCAGCCGTTCGGGCCCGACTACAAGGTCACCTCGCTGTCGTACGTCGTGTCCCTGCTGCCGGCCGACCTGGTGCGCGATCTCGGGCTGGACCGCTTCGGCTACCACGTCTACCCCCAGGGCCCGTACTTCGCGCCGCACGCGGACGGTCGCTACCTCGCGCTGCCGGACGACCTGGCCCAGCGCCGCGAGCAGGTGGCGAAGTTCTCCGACAAGGACGCCGCCGCGGTGGAGCGGTGGGACGCGTGGATCTCGGACCTGGCGCACGTCCTGTCACCGCTGCTCGCCGAGATCCCGCCGAAGGTCGGCTCCCGGCGGCCGGCCGACCTGCTCGCGCAGGCGCGGCTCGTGGGCCTGCTACGTGGCGTCGACACCCGGCGGGCGGTCGAGGCGACCCGGTTGCTCACCATGTCCATCGCCGACCTGCTCGACGACTTCTTCGTGTCCGACGCGATGAAGGGCGTGCTCTCGGTGAGCGGGGTCATCGGGACCTGGGCCGGGCCCCGCTCGGCCGGCACGGCGTACGTGATGGCCCATCACCACCTCGGCGAGGTCGGCGACGGCCGGGCCGGTGCCTGGGGGTTCCCCCGCGGCGGCATGGGCGGGGTCACCCAGGCGATGGCGGCCGCCGCGCGGTCGTTCGGCGTGGAGATCCGCACCTCCGCCCCGGTGGCCGAGATCACCACCCGCGCCGGCAACGCCACCGGCGTGCGGCTGGAGTCCGGCGAGGAGCTGCACGCCCCGACCGTGGTCACGACCGCCCATCCGGTCGTGTCCTTCCTCCGGCTGGTCGACCGGGCGGCGCTGCCGGCCGACTTCGTCGCCGACATCGAGCGCTGGCGGTCCCGCAGCGGCGTCGTCAAGGTCAACCTGGCGGTCGACCGGTTGCCGACGTTCACCGCGCACCCCGAGTTCCACCCGGACGTCCACGGCGGCACGATCGTGCTGGCCGAGTCGCTGGACGACGTGGAGTCGGCCTTCCAGGACGCGGTCGCCGGCCGCGCCTCGGACGTTCCCTTCGCCGACATCTGCATCCCGTCGGTCTTCGACGACTCGCTCGCGCCGGAAGGCCACCACGTCGTGTCGATGTTCACCCAGTGGGTGCCGCACGAGTGGTCGGCCGAACCGCGCCGGGCGGAGCTCGAGGCGCACGCCGACCGGGTGGTCGCCCGGGTCGAGGCGGTGGCGCCCGGATTCACCAGCTCGGTGCTGCACCGTCAGGTCATCGGTCCGCACCAGATGGAGACCGAGTACGGGCTGGTCGGCGGCAACATCTTCCACGGCGAGCTGACCGCGCACCAGATGTTCCACGCCCGGCCGGCCGCCGGCTACGCCGACCTGCGCACCCCGGTGCGCGGGCTGTACCAGGCCGGGTCGGGCACCCACGGCGGCGGCGGTGTCACCGGCGTACCAGGGCGCAACGCGGTCCGGCAGGTCCTGCGCGACCTGCGCCGTTCCCGGCTGCGCCGCCGGGCCTGGCTGTGACCACGCTGCAGGCGGCCCTGCCGGCTGCGTTCTACACCGACGAGCGGCACTGGGCCCGCGAGCGGGAGCAGGTGCTGCACCGCGAGTGGTTCTGCGCCGGGCGGGTGCCCTCCCTGGGTCCCGGGTCGCAGCTCGTCGTGCTCGACGTCGCCGGCGAGAGCGTGCTGGTGACCCGCGACGGCGAAGGCGCGCTGCGCGGCTTCTACAACGTCTGCCGGCACCGGGGGTCCCAGGTCGTCCCGGTGGACCCGGCCGGCCCGGTCCCCGAACCGTGCCGGGCGACCTCGCTGCGCTGTCCGTACCACTCGTGGACGTACGACCTGGCCGGACGGTTGCTGCGTGCGCCGCACACGGAGGGCGTCGAGGACTTCGACCCGGCCGGGTTCGGCCTGCACCCGGTTGCCGTCGACACGTGGGGCGGGTTCCTCTTCGTGCACCTGACGCCCGAGACTGCGCCGCCGCTGCGGTCGGCGATCGGGTCGGCCGCCGACCGGGTGGCCCGCTACCCGCTGGAGTCGCTGGCGGTCGGCGACCGCCGCATCTACGAGGTCCGGGCGAACTACAAGGTCGTCCTGGAGAACTACAACGAGTGCTACCACTGCGCCGGGGTGCACCCCGAGCTGGTCCGCCTGGTGCCGGCGTTCGGCCGAGGCGGGGCGGACCTCGACTGGGACGCCGGCATCCCGCACCGGGACGGAGCCTGGACATTCACCTCGACCGGAACCACGGACCGGGCACCCTTCCCGGGCCTGGACGAGTCGGAGCAGGTGCGGCACAAGGGCGAGCTGCTGTACCCGAACCTCATGCTGAGCCTCTCGGCCGACCACGTCACCGCCTTCACGCTGTGGCCGACCGCACCCGGTCACACCCGCATCGTGTGCGACCTGCTGTTCGCGCCGGACGAGGTGACGCGGCCCCACTTCGACCCGTCCGACGCGACCGACTTCTGGGAGGTGGTCAACACGCAGGACTGGGCGGTGTGCGAGTCGGTGCAGCGGGGCATGTCGTCGCGCGCCTACACGCAGGGCTGGTTCGCGCCGATGGAGGACGCCAGCCTGGACATCCGGCGCTGGCTGCTGCCGCGGCTGGGGGAGCCGTCGTGACCGGCGCGACGCCGGTGGACGTGGTCGTCGTGGGGCTCGGTGGGCTGGGCTCCTCGTCGGCATGGCAGCTGGCGCGGCGAGGTGCGTCGGTGGTGGCGCTGGAGCAGTTCGAGCTCGGGCACGTCCGGGGTGCGTCGCACGACACGTCACGGATCCTGCGCCGCAGCTATCACACGCCGGCGTACGTGCGGCTGGCCGGCGAGGCGTACGACGACTGGGACGAGGTCGAGCGCGAGTCGGGCGAGACGCTGGTGACCCGCACCGGCGGGGTCGACCTGTTCCCGCCCGGCGCCGCGATCCCGGCCGGCGACTACACCGGCAGCCTGCGGGCCGAGGGAGTGCCGTTCTCGCTCCTCACCCCGGACGAGGTCACCTCCCGTTGGCCGTCGATGAGCATCCCCGAAGGCACTGTCGCGCTGTCGCAGGAGGACACGTCGATCGTCCCCGCCGGGAGGTCCACCCGGGTGCTGCAGCGGCTCGCGGGCCTCGCCGGTGCCCGGCTGTACGACGAGTCACCGGTGACCTCGCTGGTCGCGCACGACGACGGCACGGTCACCGTGACCGCGGCCGGGCGGGCCGACGGCAGCTTCCGGGCGAGGCACGTCGTGCTCACTGCGGACGCGTGGACCAACCAGCTCCTGGCACACCTGGGCACGTCGATGCCGCTCACGGTGACCCGGGAGCAGGTGACCTACTTCGCGCCGTCGCGGCCGGACCGCTTCGCCGCGGACTCGGTGCCGGTGTGGATCTGGATGGACGACCCGTCGTTCTACGGCTTCCCGACCTACGACGAGGGCGGTAGTGGCGCCTACGTGAAGGCCGGTCAGGACGTCGGGGGAGCGGTGACGACCGCCGAGTCGAGGTCGTTCGCCCCGGACGTCGGTGCCGAGCAGCGGCTGACCCGGTTCGTCCAGGGGCTGCTGCCGGGGGTCGGGACGCCGACGAGCACGGTCACCTGTCTCTACACCCTGACACCGGACCGTGACTTCGTCGTCGGTCCCCTGCCCGAGCTCGAGTCGGTGCTGGTGGGGCTCGGCGCCGGGCACGGCTTCAAGTTCGTGCCGACCTTCGGGCGGCTGCTCGCGGACCTGGTCACGGCTGGGTCGACCTCGTCGGACATCGCGGCGTTCGCGCCTGGCCGGCCGGCGCTGGTCGAGGCCGGGCACCCGACGAGCTGGCTGGTCTGATGGCGAAGCTAGCGCCGCAGCGCGCCCGGGTCGACGCCCAGCTCGGCGGCGGCCGCATGCCGCACCCAGGAGGTCACCTGCCGCCTGGTCAGCACGCCTGCGTGCACCGTCGCCTGTACGGCGAGACCGTCCAGCAGGGCGGTGATGCGCCACGCCGCAGCCGCCGGGTCGGAGCAGGTCATCTCGCCGCGGGCGACGCCGTCAGCGATCACCGTCGCCACCGCGTCCTTCCACCTGACATCGAGCTGCTGCGAGACCTCGGCGAGCTCCGGGACGCGCAGCGCGGTAGCCCACGCGTCGATCCAGAGCGGCCAGCCGGCCGCCGACTCCTCGGGGCCGTAGTAGGCGAGGATCTTGGCCAGCCGGCGCACGGCACTTCCGTCGCCCTGCGCAGCTGCGTCGAGACGGGCCAGGTCGCGCTCGGCGGCGTACGCGAAGGCCTGCGAGAGCAGGGCTTCCTTCGAGTCGAAGTGGTAGAAGACCAGGCCGGTGCTGATGCCCAGCCGGGCCGCGACGTCGGCGACCCGGGTGCTGGCGAAGCCGCGCTCGGTGACCTCGTCGACGGTGGCGCTCAGGATCTCCTCGCGCCGCACCTCGACCTTGCGCCGGCTCATGCCCGGACCTTACGGCGAAGGAGTGCCAGATGACACCGGCCCCGGTGAGTGTCGCAGGGCTCGACTCGGCCCTGCTCCCGTTCGGCGAGAGCACCATGCTGCCGGCCGAGGCGTACACGTCGGCCGAGGTGCTGGCCTGGGAACGCCGGCACTTCCTCGCCGCCTCCTGGGTGTGCGTCGGGCGGGCCGACGCCGTCCTCCCGGAGGGGCGCACCCAGGCGGCACAGCTGGTGGGGGACGTGTCGGTGCTGCTGGCGCGTGACCCGTCCGGTGCGGTCGTGGCGTTCGCCAACACCTGCCGGCACCGGGGGCACGAGCTGCTGCCCGACGGCGGCACCTCGGCGAAGCGCGCGGTGGTCTGTCCGTACCACGCGTGGAGCTACGACCTGGCCGGGTGCCTGATCGCCGCCCCCGGCTTCCGAGAGGTCGGCTCGTTCGATCCGGCCGAGCACGGGCTGGTCCCCCTTCCCGTCGAGGTGTGGCACGGCTGGGTGTTCGTCAACGCGCTGGGTGAGGCGGCGACGCCGTTCGCCGAGCACGTCGGCGCGATGGACGGGCTGGTGTCGCCGTACCGGCCGGAGGACCTGGTGCTCGGCGCGAGCCACGACTACGTCGTGTCGGCCAACTGGAAGGTCGTCACCGAGAACTACCACGAGTGCTACCACTGCCCGCTGATCCACCCGGAGCTGTGCCAGGTCAGCCCGCCGACGAGCGGGACGAACTTCGCGCTGCCGGGCGCCTGGGTCGGTGGTTCGATGGAGCTGCGCGACGGCGCGGTCACGATGTCGCTCGACGGACGGTCCGCCGGCCGCGCGATCGACGGCGTCGACCCGCGCGCGGTGCTCTACCTCGGGCTGCTGCCGAACCTGCTGGTGTCGCTGCACCCCGACTACGTGATGACCCACCGGGTGTCTCCGCTCTCCCCGGCCGAGACCCGGGTCGAGTGCTCGTGGTACTTCCCGGACGCCGACGTCGACCCGTCGTACGCCGTCGACTTCTGGGACACGACCAACCGGCAGGACTGGGCTGCCTGCGAGTCGGTTCAGCGCGGGCTGGCCTCCCCGCACTTCCGGCCGGGGCCGCTGGCGCCGAGCGAGGACGCGGTGCACCAGTTCGTCACGACCATCGCGCGCGGCTATCGCGCGGGCGCACTCCTGCCCTAGCGGTTCCCGTTCGCGAGCCGCTGGAGGACCGCGACGGCCCGAGACCCGTCGGCGTAGGGAACGAAGAGGTGGTCGTGGAAGAAGCCGGCCAGGACGTTGCAGCTCAGCCCGGCCGCCGCGAGCGCCGTCGCGACCGCGGCGGTGAGCCCGACCGCGTCGAGGGACGAGTGGACCCGCAGGGTGATGCGCGCGGCGACGTAGTCGTAGCGAAGACCGAGCCGCTCGGCCTCGTGACGGGTGATGACCAGAGTCGCTCCCTCGTCCTCACGGACGACGGCGAAGGGCTCGACCTCGGCCGGGAGGTCCCCGACGGTGACGAAGACGTACTGCTCCGGCAGCAGCTCGGGCGTCATCGTCGCGAGGAGGGCGGCGAGGTCGTCCTCGCCGGCCATCAGCGGGTCTCCGCCCCGCGCGGGCGGCCACGCAGCCGGCGGACTGCGACCTCGGCGAGCCAGGCGGCGGCGTCCGGGAGCACGGAGTCGTCGAACGCAGCCCGCGGCGAGTGGTTGTCCGGCGCGTGCTCGTGGTCGTCCACCGGGCATGCGCCGAGGTTGAGGTAGGCGCCGGGGACCCGGTCCAGGACGAAGGACATGTCCTCGGCGCCGAGCTCGGGCTGCGCCATCAGCGTGTGCCGGTCGGCGCCGAACAGGTCGCTGACGACGTCGACGGCGAGGGCGTGCTCGGCCTCGTCGTTGACCGTCACCGGGTAGCCCAGGCGGTAGGCGACGTCGGCCCGAAGACCGTGCGCGGCCGCGATGCCCGCGACCAGGCGCTCGATGTCGTGCTGGACCCTCTCGCGGGCCGCCGGGGAGAGGCTGCGGACGGTCGCGTCGAACTCGGCGCTGTCCGGGATGATGTTCTCCTTCGTCCCGGCGGCGAACCTGCCTACGGTCACGACCACTGGGTCGAACACGTTGAAGCCGCGGGTCGTCATGGTCTGCAGCGCCACGACCATCTCGCAGGCCGCGGGGACCGGGTCCTGGGCCCGGTGCGGCTGCGAGCCGTGCCCGCCGCGACCGACGACCCGGACCCGCACCTCGTCGGCTGCGGCGTAGACCGGGCCGGGCCTGCTGTACCACTGGCCCCGCGGGTACTCCGACGAGGCCACGTGCAGCGCATACGCGGCGTCCACCGGCCGCCCGGCAGCCGTCAGCAGTCCCTCGGCGATCATCGGCTCAGCGCCGCCGGGGCCCTCTTCGCCGGGCTGGAACATGAGGACGACGTCGCCGGCCAGCTCGTCCCGCCGGGCGAGCAGGATCTTGGCGGCACCGACGAGCCCGGCCATGTGCAGGTCGTGCCCGCAGGCGTGCATGATCCCGGGCTGGGTCGAGGCGTAGTCGACCGGCACCTCCTCTGCCACCGGCAGCGCGTCCATGTCGCCCCGGAGCAGGACCACCGGTCCGTCTGGCGCTCCGGGTGCGCCGCCCCGGATCACGGCGGTGAGCGACGAGAGCGCGGTACCGGTGGTGACCTCGAGGCCGTCCAGCTGCCGCAGCTCGCGCAGCAGCACCTCCTGGGTGCGCGGCAGGTGGTTGCCGATCTCGGGGATGCGGTGCAGCTCGCGGCGCAAGGCGGCCAGGTCAGGAGCGATCGCCCTGGCCAGCGCGAGGATGTCGGTGCTGCTCTCGACGGTCACGAGCCGCGAGTCTAGGAGGGGCGCCGAGCCTGTAGGTCACCGCCGGTTGACACGGTCGCCCGCCGAGGTCTGACCCGCGGGGGGCCTAAGGCGCCGTCCGGGTCGGCAGCGACCGTGTGCTTGCGGAGGCGAACCCGAGCCAGATGTGTCGGTTGCCGGCCCAGCACCAGCCGACCTTGGGTGCGTCGCGGTTGGCGCGCCCGTCTCGTCCCGTGCCGTTGCTGATCCACAGGGCCGGGACTCGCGCGTCGACGGTGCCGTCCGGCTTGAGTCTGCGCACGCCCACGGTCATGAAGCAGTGATTGCGTGTGAGGGCGGTGGGTTGCTGGATCAGCCAGAAGATCCCCTCGGTGAGGGTGAGCGGGGTGCGCCCGGCCGTGACAATGGCCGGAAGTGCCTCGTCGGGCGACCAGTTGGACCAACCCTCTCCTCGCTGGAGATCGTGGACCAGGTAGAGCCCGGCGTCGGGCGGTCGGGCGATCGCGATGGGTCGGAACTGGTCGACATCGATCATGTCCTCGACCACGAAACCTGCCTTGCCGTCGAGACGCAGGAACGGCACCAGCGCCGACGTCGGGATCCGGTCGGGATGAAACACCAGCAATGCACCGGTCGCGGCATGGGCCGCAGCCTGACGGACCTCGGCGGCGGTGAGGCCGCTGCAGGCGTCCAGCCCCAGGGCGATGAGCCGCTCCGCCTGGTCCACCGGGGCGGGAAGAACGTCGAGATCAACGGTCACGGGCGGGCCCCCTCAGGTAGCGGCTGCTCCTGGCAACGGCCCGGACCGCGGACCTGTTCCCTGGGTCGTCCCTGCAGGACAACCGACCTCCCTGCTCGTCGCGGGCTCCTAGGAGGCTGTGGTCGCGCCCGGTCCGGCCAACGCCTCGAGCAGGTCCACCACGGCCCTCAGCGGTTGCGTCGCGTCGATCTCGGCCGTCGCCGTCGCCCGCAGCAGCGGCTCGACCGTCCGGAGGTGCTCCAGGACGAGAGCGCGTTCGTGCGAGCTCGTGCCGTAGGGGTTGGTCCTCCGGGCGGCGAGCCGTGCCAGCAGGACCTCGGCCGGTGCGCTGAGCAGCACGACGTGGTCCAGCAGGGCATAGAAGCGGCTTTGGTTCTGGGACGTGCCGGCCACGAAGAGCGCGCCGTCCCGGTGCCGGACATCCCGGTGACCAAGACCTTCGTCACTGGCTCGAGCGTAGGCGAGCGCCGTGTCAGGCCAGCCACTCCTGCAGCAGCGCGGTCGTCTCGTCAGGGCGCTCCAGTGACGGCAGGTGCCCAGCCCACTCCAGCTCGACCAGGCGGGCGTCGGGCAGACGATCCGCCAGCTCGCGCGCGGTGGCGCCGAAGAAGTCGAGGTCGTGGGCGCCGAACACCACCCACACCGGCATCGTCAGCCGATCGATGACGACGTCGATCTCGTAGTCGTCGGCGTCGCCTGCAGCCAGCTGGACGTCGAACGCCCGGCGCTGCATCTCGTGCACCAGCTCGGCCGCGGCGGCGTCCGCCTCCGGCCCGAGCCAGGTCCGGACGTTCAGCTCGGTCGCTCCGCTGACGTCGCCTGCCTCCAGCAGGCGGGCCTCCTCTGTGCCGAACGCTCGTACCGCGGCAGTCCGCTCCAGCAGCGGCGCGGCCGCTGCGAGGAGCACGAGGTGGGTGACCCGCTCGGGGACCGCCGAGGCCACCTGCAGCGCCACCCCGCCGCCGTGCGAGGCTCCTACCAGCGCGAAGGTCGCCACCTCGAGGTCGTCGAGCAGCGCGATCACGTCCTCCGCGTCGGAGTAGACGTCGCCTGCCGCCAGCGGGCTCTGCCCGAAGCCCCGGAGGTCGCATCGCACGACCCGGTGGTCGGTCGAAAGGGCAGTGGCCTGCGCGTCCCACATCCGCAGGTCCGCGACACCGGCGTGCAGCAGGACGACGGTGGGCCCGAAGCCCTCGACACGATGGTGCAGGGGAGATGGCATCGGGCGACACTGTCACCCCCCGACCGGTCCGTCACCCGCATTCTCTGGTCGAGCGCCCATCACCTGGGCGAGCCCATTGATCCGCCTGGACCCCGGACGTAGCCTCGTGTTGCTGCGATGAGGAGCCGGAGATGGGCGACGACACCGAGACTGCGGTCCTCGCTGGAGGCTGCGCCTGGATCATGCAGCAACTTCTGCGCCACCCCGAAGGGGTGACATCCACTCGGACGGGATTCATGGGTGGCGAGAACGACAATCCGACCGAGGAAGACAACCGTGGTCATGCCGAGGTCGTGGAAGTCATCTTCGATCCTGCCCGGCTCTCGTATCGAGGACTACTGGAGGTGTTCTTCCAGGTCCACCGAGCCGACCTTGATGAGACCGTCGTTGGTTCGCAGTATCGCTCCGAGATCTTCTGCACCAGCCCGGAGCAGCGAAGAGTGGCCGAGGAGATGACCCGCGACGTCGACGCGTCTGGCCATTGGCCCGGCAAGACTGTGACCAAGATCAGCGAGGCCGTGGTGTTCTGGGAGATGGGACCGGAGGATCAGAACTATCTGCTGCGGTTTCCGCAGGGCTGCAAGCCCCCATTCCTGAGGCAGGACGACAGCGCCGAGGAGCTCCCCGCGTTGGCCTAGCCGTTGACGGAGGTTCCGGGCCGACATGCCTCAGGAACCCTTGGGTCCGAGCCGCGCCACTCGTGCCGCGGCCGAGCCAAGGCCCAGCACAGGGACCCTTCCTCCGCACCTGCCGCGATGAGTCTGCCCGGTAACCGCTTCCGGGAGCGAGGAGACCAAGAAGCGATCGGACCACCTCACGGTGCGGGGTCAGGTGAGCATGGGGGTGGCGTGCTTGCGGTAGGTGTTCCCGAGCGGGCTGGTCCAGGTCTTGGTGCGGGTGTCGCGGGTCGTAGTGCAGGTGCCAGTGGCCGTGGGTCTTGGCGTTGTGGTGCTGGCGGCAGAGTGGTCCGAGGTTGGCGCGGGTCGTCTGGGCGGGGTGGCCGGTGCGGTAGGGCTGGATGTGGTCGCAGTCGCAGGCGTGGGCGGGCTGGGTGCAGCTGGGGAAGCCGCAGACCTGGTCGCGGGCGTTGACGTAGGCCTCGAGGGCGGCGCTGGGGCGGTAGCGGCGGGCGCCGCGGTCGAGCAGGGCGCCGGTGCCCGGTTCGGTGGTCCAGCGGACCCAGTCGCGGTCGGCGGCCATCGCCCGGGCGAGCTCGGCCGGGATCGCGCCGTAGCCGGGTAGGTGGCCGGGGTTGTCGGCCAGGGCGAGGGCGGTGGGCAGGTCGAGCACCACGGCTGCGGTCTGCGCGCCGCGGCAGGAACACCTCGGCAGCCGGCGGCCGGTCGCCGCGGTCGGTCCCGCCGGTCCACTCGGTGCCGTGTCGAGGCCGAGCAGGGGTCGACGACCAGGTCGACCCGCAGCGCGTCCAGCCCGGGGTCGTCCAGCCCGGCGGCCCGGCGGGCGGCCTGCACCGCGGTGGCCCGGGCGGTGACGGCCCCCCACAGCTCGCCCTCGACGTCGGCGGCCAGCGGCAGGTACCAGCCGGTGCGGCCGTCCCGGTCCGGGACCCGCTCGATCCGCCGCTGCTCGTGGGCGGTCCTGGCCCGCTCCGCCGCGGCGGCCGGGTCGACCCGCACGACCGCGTCCCGGACCGCGCGGCGGGTCTCGGCCGGGGTCTGGGCCGGCATCACCGGCAGCACCCGCGCCTCGACCGCTGCTGCGGTGGCCTCGTCGAGGCCCTCGGTCTCGCGCACCAGGTTCGCCGCGTGCAGGTAGCCGGCCCGGCCGGTGTCCATCAGCGCCAGGGTGGCCGGGAACCGGTCCCGCAGGTCCAGGGCCACCCGCACCCGCTGGGAGGCCGTCACCGGCGAGAGCCGCAGCGCCGCCGCCAGCTCGTGCCGGGCCTCGGCCGGGTGCAGCCCGAGCGCCTCGGTGCGGTCCGCGACCAGCGCGACGGTCCGCTGCGCGAGCGCGGCGACCTTCGCGGTGACCCGCTCGGTCAGCCGCAGGTACCCGACCAGCTCGCCATGCTCCAGGGCCGCGGGGTCGACCGACTCCAGCAGCCCCGCCAGCTCCGACACCGACCCGTCCAGCTGCAGGTCCAGCGCCGCCCGCTCCCAGCCGCTGCCGCGCTCGACCAAGGCCTCGACCAGGTCCAGCGCGCTCATCCCCATGCACCGAACCTACGACCACCCCCGGACACGAACTCCCGGTCGGGTGCGACGCTCAACCGTTGTCACGCAAGGAGATCAGGGCCGGCGCAGCTCGTCGGCGAGCAGGTCCATCAGGAGCCCGTCGCGCCACTCCCCGGTCAGCGGGTCGCGCTCGTAGCGCCGCATGACGCCCACCGGCCGGAAGCCCACCGCGGTGTAGCACCGGATCGCGGGCTCGTTGTCGGCGGCCGGGTCGATCACCAGGCGATGGTGGCCGCGGTCGTCGACGAGATGGCGGGCGAGGGTGGCGACAGCGTCCCGCCCGATGCCCCGGCCGTGCACGGCAGGGTCGACGAACACGTCGATGGAGGCGTGTCGGTACATCGGCTCGTCCTCCTCGCCGTACTGCACCATGCCTCGTACGGCGCCGTCGACGACGATGGCGTACCGCACGGCCGACGGGTCGTCGCCGGGCCATGCTCCGGACGCTGCCTCGTCGCCCCATCGGGCGCGAACCTCAGGTGTGCCGAGGATCCGGCGCAGCTCCGGGACGTGCCCGGCTTCGACCGGCTCGAGAACGACCGCGGCGCCGAGGAGCTTCCCAGAGGCCATCCGGCGATGATGGCGAGCCCCGCGAGGGCTGTCACCCGGGTTGACGCTCTGAGGGCCGGAGGGTCAGAGGCCGAGCAGCTCCGGGAGGTCGGTCCGCAGGTGCTCCGGCTGCAGCCCGAGAACCGGGAGATCGGCCGCGCCCGCCCAGATCAGCTCGAAGGAGTTCTCCGGACAGTGCGCTTCGAGCTCCGGCCCGGAGAGCTCGGGAGTCCCGTGCACGTCAGCCATGACGAAGTAGCGGGCCTCCCGGCCGTCGTGCTCCGCGACCAGCACCTGCCGGTCCACCCGCGCCCGCAGGGTGGACTCCTCCCAGAGCTCGCGGACGACGGCCTCCTCGAAGGACTCGCCCGGCTCGACGCTGCCGCCGGGCAGCACGGCGTAGTCCCGGCCCCGGTGGTGCCGCTTGATCACGAGGAGCTCGGGGCCGCGCCGGACGAGGGCGACTGCTCGGGGCCCGCTCACGGGAACAAACCTACCCATACCTCACCCGAGCGCCCGGGGGACCCGTCGTTCCCATCGTCTGGACACGAACGGCTCGTCGTCGTGCCAGGTGTCCAGCCGCACGTTCAGGTCGAACGCCTCGACATCGGCGACCAGCGACACCTCGGTCCGGGCCCGGGCAGTGCCCTCCGCCCAGCGGACCGTGAAGTCGGCCGTGGAGTCCGAGCGCTGCACCCACGTCCTGGTGTCCACCTCGACCCGGCCGGTGTAGTGCTCGCGGACGGTCGCGCCGTCGACGTCGTACGCGGAGCCGTGGTCGTCCGAGCAGGAGGTACGACGGCGCAGCACGTCGCGCGCCACGTGCCAGCCGATGGCGTCGGTGTCGGCGTCGGTGGCGTCGGGCGCCTCGACGAACGGCAGCGGCAGGGCCGGCACCGACGGACCGGCGACCGGCAGGTCCAGCGACGACGCCCCGCGGTCGATCCGCAGCGTGACCGGCCGTGGGGGAGCGACGGTGTTGGGCCAGTCCGCGCCGGCCAGCGAGAGGCGCAGGCGGTGACCGGCCGCGTCGGGTCCGACGGCGTCGAAGGCCATCGCCTCCATCTCCAGCTCGACCTCCACCCACTCGTCGACCGGCAGCGGGTCCGGCGACTCCGACGAGGACCGGTGCGTCAGGTTGAGGAATCCTCGGCACAGCAGCGCCGACGTGCCGTCCGGGAAGACGTCGCAGAGCTTGGCCGACACCGACGCCACCGGCTGCGACGAGGAGATGCGCAGCCGCAGCCGCGGGTGCCCGAGCAGCGAGATGTCCTCGGCCGGCCACTCCCAGGTGAGCGAGGCGGCATCGTCGAAGCGCTGGTCGGTGGGCTGCCCCCACGGCAGCGACCCCGCGCAGGAGTTCCAGGCGGCGGTGCCGACGTCAGCCACCACGTCGTAGT
This sequence comes from uncultured Actinomycetota bacterium, assembly GCA_963807005.1. Classification (GTDB taxonomy): domain Bacteria; phylum Actinomycetota; class Actinomycetes; order JACCUZ01; family JACCUZ01; genus CAWDZK01. The sequence continues at coordinate 1,003,755 of CAWDZK010000006.1, forward strand.
CCAGCTCGCCGGAGCCGAGCGGCAGCGACCGCACCGAGGCACCGTCCAGCGGCCAGGCCGGTGCCGAGCGCCACTCGCCCTCCACCAGCAGCCGGTCGGGGCCGGGCCGGGTCGGCCGCTGGGCGAACCAGGTCAGCGCCGGCTCGTCGTCGTACCCGTCGTCGACGCCACGCAGCCAGCGGTCCCACCAGCGCGCCATCACCGGCACCAGGTCGAGGTGCGGTCCGGGCAGCGAGGTCGCCGTCGACATGTGGCTCCACGGCCCGATCAGCAGCCGGTGCGGGACACCGTCGGCGCGCAACCGCTCCACGGTGCGGAAGGTGTTGTTGCGGTACCCGTCGGCCCAGCCCGCGACGAGGAACGTCGGGCAGCCGATCCGGTCGTACGACGGCCGCACCGAGCCCTGCCGCCAGTACGCCGAGTCGTGCTGCTCCTCGACCCAGCGCAGCAGCCACGGCTCCAGGTCCTCGACCCGACGCCGCCAGTCGTCGACCCACCCGGCGCCGGACAGCGACGGCACCGGCGGGAGCGCGTTCATGGCCACCATGTACGTCGGGTAGTCGACCACGTCGAGCAGCCGCAGCGCCCCGCCCATGTAGTGCACGTCGTCGGTGTAGCGGTCGTCGCTGGAGTAGATCGCGCAGACCGCCTTCAGCGCCGGCGGCCGCTCGGCCGCGAGGTGCAGCGCGTTGAAGCCGCTGTACGACGTGCCGAACATGCCGACGGCGCCGGAGCACCACCCCTGGTCGGCCAGCCAGCGGATCAGCTCGACGAGGTCGCGCTGCTCCGTCGGCGGGTACTCGTCGGTCGCCACCCCGTCGGACGAACCGGTGCCGCGGACGTCAGCCCGGCAGACCGCGTAGCCGTGCTCGTCGCGCAGCCGTACGTACTCCGGCCGGTAGGTCGCCGTCAGGTCGTCCTTGCGGTACGGCAGTGCCTCCAGCAGGCACGGCACCGGCCGGTCGCTCGCCGGCAGGTACAGGGTCACCGCCAGGCGGGCGCCGTCCGACATCGGGACGTACACGTGCTCGGTGGTCGGCTCAGCCACCGGCGCCGGCTTCGCGCAGCAGGTCGACCACCTCGGCGAGGGGAAGCGCCTCCGACCGGTTGCCGTCGCGGCCGACGACCGTGGTGGCGGCGAGCAGGCTGGTGAGCACGGCCTCCTCGGTGGCCTCCACGGCGGCCGCGAAGAACGGGTCCAGCTGCTGCCCTGTCAGCGGCACACCCGCGGCTGGGGCGCCCCGCGGAGCCCGCAGACCGGTCGCCAGGGCGAGGAAGATCTCGCCGCTTGCGTGGTGGGCGACGCTGCCCGTCCGGGCCAGCCCCAGCCCGGCCCGGCGGGCCATCCGGGCGCAGGCCGCCGCGTCGAGCGGCGCGTCCGTGACGAGCACGACGATGCAGGAGCCGGCGTCGCCCACCCGGCTGGTCCCGCGTCCCGCGAGAGCAGCCCCCACCGGCAGCCCGCCGACGGTGAGCCGCTCCTGCTCGCCGAAGTTCGTCAGCACGAGCGCACCGAGCGTGTGCCGGGACGGCAGGACCCGCGACGCCGTCCCGATCCCGCCCTTGTAGCCGAGGCAGGTCATGCCGGTGCCCGCCCCCACGCTGCCCTCCGGCGGCGGGGTCAGGCTGCCGACCGACGTGCGGGCCTCGGCCAGCGCGCGGCGGACGTCGTCCTTCTCGACCTGCGTTCGACGGCTGTCGTTGAGGTGCGAGTCGTCGCACTCGGCCACCAGCGGCAGCACCACGTCGTCGACACCGATAGTCGCGTCCTCCCCGACGAGCAGCTCGCAGGCCGCGTCGAGCACCCGGCCCACCTGCATCGAGGACGTGAGGAACACAGGTGTCTCGGCGAGCCCCCACTCCCGCACCGACAGGAAGCCGGTGCACTCGCCCGCGCCGTTGAGGACCGCTCCACCGGCAGGCACGGGGGAGCGGAACATGTTGCCGCCGACGTCGAGGACGGTCACCCCGGTCCTCGCTGCGCCTCGGCCCGCAGGCGGCTCGTCCTCGTCCCGCCACACCGTGGCGTGGCCGACACCCACGCCGGGCACGTCGAGCACCGAGGCAGTCGGCCCCGACGGGAGCAACCCGATCCTGACCGGCAGATCAGCAGCGCGGGGCACGCGTGACAGCATGCACCACATGGCCCCGTTGCCGCCCGTCGTCTGGTCCGACGAGGTCCTGCGTCACCAGCCGAAGGGCGAGGTCTGGGTCGGTGTCATGACCCCGGGCACCGAGGTCCCGGCCCGGGCCACCGTCCTGCGGGACGCCTGCCTCGCCGCCGGTGGCCGGCTGACCATCGCGACCCCGCACGACGACACCGTGCTCCGTCGGGTGCACGACCCCGGGCTGCTCGCCTACCTCGCCGACGCCGTCGACGACTGGGCTGCGGGCGGGTACGAGGCCGTGGTCGGGCAGGACCGGGTCGTCCCCTACGTGTTCCCGACCGACGGAATGCTCGATGGCCTGCCCGCCCATGCCCCGGCTGCCATGCACGCCCGCGCCGGCCTCTGGTGCTACGACACCATGACCCTGGTCGGCCCGGGCACCTGGATCGCGGCCCGGGCTGCCGTCGACGCCACCCTGACGGCCGTCGACCTGGTCGTCGGGGGCGAGCCCGCGGCGTACGCGCTGACCCGTCCGCCCGGGCACCACGCCACCCGCCGCGCCTTCGGCGGGTCCTGCTACCTCAACAACGCCGCGGTGGCCGCCGAGGCGCTGCGCGACGCCGGCGCCGCGAAGGTGGCCGTCCTGGACATCGACGCGCACCACGGCAACGGCACCCAGGCGGTCTTCTGGGAGCGGCCCGACGTCCTGTACGCGTCACTCCACGTCGACCCCGGCGCCGGGTGGTTCCCGCACTTCGTGGGGTACGCCGACGAGCGCGGGGCGCACCGAGGTCGCGGTACGACGGTCAACGAGCCGCTGGCTCCGGGCACCGGCGACGAGGGCTGGCTCGCGGCACTCGACCGGCTGCTCGAGCCGGTGGACACGTTCAGCCCGGACGCCGTCGTCGTGTCGCTCGGGGTGGACGCCGCGGGCGCCGACCCCGAGAGCCCGCTGGACGTCACGACCGACGGCTTCGGCGCCGCGGGCGAGCGGCTCGCCTCGCTGGCCCGCGGGACCGTGCTCGTTCAGGAGGGCGGCTACGCGCTGGACCGCCTCGGCCTCGACACGGTGGCCGTCCTCGCTGCGTTCGGCGACGGGCCTCAGAGGGCGCTGTAGTCCAGCCCGATCTGGCGCCGGACCTCGTCCATGGTCGCCATGACCGCGACCGTCTCGTCCAGCGGCAGCACGTCGCTCTCGGTGCGTCCCTCGCGCAGGCAGCGCATCACCTCGGCTGCCTCGTGCCGGAGACCGAGACCCTCGTGCGGCTCATCGAAGCGCTCCACCGAGCCGTCCCGGCGGGTCAGGGTGAACGTGGTCGGCGAGTAGAAGACCGAGTCGATCTCGAGCCGTGCCTCGGTGCCGACGATCGCGGCGCGGTTGGGCCCCAGCGCCGACAGCGTGGTGGTGAGGACGGCGTGCGCGCCGCCGTCGTAGGTCAGCAGCACCGACGTGGTGGCATCGACGCCCGTGACGGATCTCGTCCCCGCGGCGGTCACGGTCGAGGGCGTGCCCAGCACCATCGACGCGAACGACACCGGGTAGATCCCGAGGTCGAGAAGGGCGCCGCCGCCGAGCTCCGGCGCGAGCAGACGGTGGGTCGGGTCGCCGGGGAACCACTGGCAGTGGTCGGCGATCACCAGCTGGATCTCGCCGAGCGCACCCTCGGCGAGCAGCTCGCGCACCCGCACCATGTGCGGCACGAACCTGGCCCACATCGCCTCCATGAGGAACACCCCGCGGGCCCTGGCCGCGTCCACGACTGCGCGTGCCTCCCCGGCGTCCATCGCGAACGGCTTCTCCACCAGCACGGCCTTGCCGGCGGCGACGGCCAGGAGGGCGGCGTCGTGGTGGCCGGGATGGATCGTCGCCACGTAGACCACGTCGACCTCGGGGTCGCGGCACACCGCGTCGTACGACGGGTGGTGGCGGGCGATGCCGTGCCTCTGGGCGAAAGCCGCCGCCTGGCCGGCGTTCCGGGAGCCGACTGCCACGACCTCGGCGTCCGGCAGCAGGCCGAGGTCCGTCACGAACGCGGCGGCGATCCCGCCGGTGCCGACCACGCCCCAGCGCACCGGGCCGTCATCGCTCATCGTCGCCACCCTCGGATCGTGCTCCAGGCCGCGACCAGCGGCCAGACCGACTGCGCTCCCGCGGCGACGCGCTCGGACAGACCGACCCGATCCGAGTCCGCCACCAGCTCCACCACGAACCAGCCCACCAGGCCGAGCAGGACCACGCCGGCCGGCACCGACCACGCCGGCCGCAGGGCACCGACTCCGTCGCGGCGCCCGGCCAGCAACGGCCACATGCCGAGGGCGGCGAACGAGACGCCGGCGACCACGGTGTGCGCCGTCGAGCCCGCGTCCCCGCCCGGCAGTGGGAACACGGCGACCAGGACCGTCCCCACCCCGCCGGCGGCGAGCACCACCCGACCGGGCAGCGCGGCGCCGCGCAGGGCGAGCGCGGTGGTGAGGTGGCAGGCGCCGAGGCCGGCCAGGGCCGTCGTCATGAGCCACCGGTCGTCGGCGTCACGGGCCGCGAGCGCGCTGATCGTCTCGACCACCGGGTCGAAGCCCCCGCGCTGCCGCGACGCCGCCCAGGTCCAGCCGCCGATCAGCAGGACCGGTGCGGCCAGCGACGACACCAGCCCCCACCAGGGCGTACGCACGGTCGTTTGCACGGCGGGCATCCTCGCACCTCAGGACCGTTGGGGGCCTGGGTAGGCTCCGCCGGAGAGGTCTTGCCAGGTCGACGACGATCGCGCGAGGGGTCCGCACATGACCAAGTACGTGTACGACTTCACCGAGGGCAGCAAGGACATGAAGGACCTGCTGGGCGGGAAGGGCGCCAACCTCGCCGAGATGACCAACCTGGGGCTGCCCGTGCCACCCGGGTTCACGATCACGACCGAGGCCTGCAAGGTCTACCTGGAGAGCGGCTCCGAGCCGGCCGAGCTGCGCGACGAGGTCAGCGTCCATCTCGACGCGCTCGAGAAGCAGATGGGCCGCACGCTCGGGCAGACCGACGACCCGCTGCTGGTCTCGGTGCGCTCCGGCGGCAAGTTCTCGATGCCCGGGATGATGGACACCGTCCTCAACATCGGGCTCAACGACGAGTCGGTGCAGGGCCTGGCCAAGCAGACCGGCAGCGAGCGGTTCGCCTGGGACTCCTACCGCCGCCTGATCCAGATGTTCGGCAAGACCGTGCTGGACATCGACGGCGAGCACTTCGAGGACGCCTTCGACGAGGCCAAGCGCACCCGCGGCACGGAGAACGACCTCGAGCTGGACGAGACCGACCTGCGCGGCGTCGTGGACCGCTTCAAGGAGATCGTGCGCACGCACGCCGGCCGGGAGTTCCCGACGGACCCCCGCGAGCAGATGGACCTGGCCGTCCACGCCGTGTTCGACTCGTGGAACGCACCACGGGCCATCCTCTACCGCCGCCAGGAGCGCATCCCGGCCGATCTCGGCACCGCCGTCAACGTCATGTCGATGGTGTTCGGCAACCTCGGGATGGACTCCGGCACCGGGGTCGCCTTCACGCGCGACCCGGGCTCCGGGCACCAGGGCATCTACGGCGACTACCTGCAGAACGCTCAGGGCGAGGACGTCGTGGCGGGCATCCGCAACACCCTGCCGTTGCAGGACCTCGAGAACATCGACAAGCCGGCCTACGACGAGCTGCTCGGCATCATGGCGACGCTCGAGAACCACTACCGGGACCTCTGCGACATCGAGTTCACCGTCGAGCGCAACAAGCTGTGGATGCTGCAGACCCGGGTCGGCAAGCGCACCGCAGGGGCGGCGTTCCGGATCGCCACGCAGCTCGTCGACCAGGGCCTGATCGACATGGACGAGGCTCTCGACCGGGTGACCGGGGACCAGCTGGCCCAGCTGATGTTCCCGCGGTTCGACGAGAGCGACACCAAGGACCAGATCGCCAAGGGCATGAACGCATCGCCCGGAGCGGCCGTCGGCAAGGCGGTCTTCGACTCCTACACGGCGGTCAAGTGGTCGCGCTCGGGGGAGAGGGTCATCCTGGTCCGGCGGGAGACCAACCCGGACGACCTCGAGGGCATGATCGCCGCGCAGGGCATCCTCACCAGCCGCGGCGGGAAGACCAGCCACGCCGCGGTGGTGGCCCGCGGGATGGGCAAGACCTGCGTCTGCGGCGCCGAGGCGCTCGACGTCGACACGAAGAAGCGCCGGATGACCGTGGGCAGCACCGTGATCGAGGAGGGCGACGTCATCTCGATCGACGGCACCTCGGGCAAGGTCTACCTCGGCGAGATGCCGGTCGTTCCCTCGCCGGTGGTGGAGTACTTCGAGGGCCAGCTCGACCCGGAGGCCGCGGACGCGGACGACCTGGTCAAGGCGGTGCACCGGTTGATGACGCACGCCGACGCGACCCGTCGGCTCCGGGTGCGGGCCAACTCCGACACGCCAGAGGACTCCGAGCGGGCGCGGCGCTTCGGAGCCGAGGGCATCGGCCTCTGCCGCACCGAGCACATGTTCCTGGGTGACCGGCGCCGGCACGTCGAGCGGCTGATCCTCGCTGACGACGCCGAGGAGCGCGAGCAGGCGCTGGCGGCACTGCTGCCTCTGCAGCGCGAGGACTTCGTCGGGATCTTCGAGGCGATGGACGGACTGCCCGTCACCGTGCGGCTGCTCGACCCGCCGCTGCACGAGTTCCTGCCGGACTTCACCGAGCTGTCGGTCCGCGTCGCCGTGGCGGAGTCGCGCGGCGAGGACAACGAGAACGAGCTGCGGCTGCTGCAGGCGGTGCACCGGCTGCACGAGCAGAACCCGATGCTCGGGCTGCGCGGGGTGCGGCTCGGCATCGTGGTGCCCGGGCTGTTCGCGATGCAGGTACGGGCCATCATCGAGGCTGCCGCCGAGCGGAAGAAGGCCGGCGGCGACCCGCACGTCGAGATCATGATCCCGCTGGTCGACGCCGTGCAGGAGGTCGAGCTCGTCCGCGAGGAGGCCGAGCGGATCTGTCTCGAGGTGACCGAGCGCGAGGGCATCGAGGTCGCGCACATGATCGGCACCATGATCGAGCTGCCGCGTGCGGCGATCACGGCAGCGCAGATCGCGGAGGCGGCCGAGTTCTTCTCGTTCGGCACCAACGACCTGACCCAGACCACGTGGGGCTTCTCCCGCGACGACGTCGAGGCGGCGTTCTTCTCGGCGTACCTGGAGAAGGGCATCTTCGGCGTCTCCCCGTTCGAGTCGCTCGACATCGACGGGGTGGGTGCCCTGGTGCGGATCGGCGTCGAGGAGGGCCGCCGTACGCGCCCGGACCTCAAGCTGGGTGTCTGCGGCGAGCACGGTGGCGACCCGGCGTCGGTGCACTTCTTCCACGACGTCGGCCTGGACTACGTGTCCTGCTCACCGTTCCGTGTGCCCGTCGCCCGGCTCGAGGCCGGTCGGGCTGCGCTCACGGCGGAAGGCAGCGACAGCAGGTGACGGCCGGGTGATCCTGCTCTTCCGCATCGCAGCCAAGGCAGTGGCGGCGGTCGTGCTGCTGGCTGTGCTGGTGCTGGTCGGCACGGCCGGCCGGGTCTGGTGGGTCGCCCGCCAGGACGACACCCGCACGTCCGACGTGATCGTCGTGCTCGGCGCAGCCCAGTTCGACGGTCGGCCGTCGTCGGTGTTCACGGCACGGCTGGTGCACGCCCGCGACCTCTGGAAGGACGGTGTCGCCCGGCGGATCGTCACCGTCGGCGGCAAGCAGGAGGGCGACCGCTTCACGGAGGCGGCCGCGGGCAAGCGGTGGCTGGCCACGCACGGGGTCCCGACCGCACGGGTGGTGGCGGTCGGGCAGGGCACGGACACGCTGGAGAGCGTCGCGGCCGTCCAGGCGGCGATGCAGCGGCGCGGCTGGTCGACGGCCGTGGTCGTCACCGATCCCTGGCACTCGCTGCGGACCAGGGCGATGGCGACCGACCAGGGCATCGACGCCGTCATGTCGCCGACCCGGCAGGGCCCGGCCGTCCGGCAGCGCTCCACGGAGGTCCGGTACGTCGCCCGCGAGACGCTGGCGTACCTCTACTACAAGGTCTTCAAGCGCAGCGCCGACTCCGGCCCCCAGGCCGTCTGACCGCCGATGACACCGACAGCCCCGGTCGACGAGCGGTGGGTCGAGGAGCCGCCGAAGCGGCCCGGCCGCTCGGCGTACGAGCGTGACCGGGCCCGGGTGCTGCACTCGTCGGCGTTGCGCCGGTTGGCGGCGAAGACCCAGGTGGTGGTCCCCGGGGAGAGCGACTTCCCCCGGACCCGGCTGACCCACTCGCTGGAGTGCGCACAGATCGGGCGTGAGCTGGGCCGTGCCCTCGGCGCCGACCCCGACCTGGTCGAGACGGCCTGCCTCGCCCACGACCTCGGGCACCCGCCGTTCGGACACACCGGCGAGGCGGCCCTGGAGGAGGTCGCCGCCGAGGCCGGCGGCTTCGAGGGCAACGCGCAGAGCCTGCGGATCCTCACCCGGCTCGAGGCGAAGACCTTCTCGCCGGAGGGGAGAAGCGTCGGGCTCAACCTCACCCGGGCGGCGCTGGACGCCGCCTGCAAGTACCCGTGGACCCGGTCCGAGAACGCGCGCAAGTACGGCGTCTACGACGACGACCTGGACGTCTTCCGGTGGGTGCGGCGCGGGGCACCGCCCGGGCGGCGCTGCCTCGAGGCGCAGGTCATGGACTGGTCCGACGACATCGCCTACTCGGTGCACGACCTGGAGGACGCCGTGGTCGCGGGTCACCTGCGGCTGGAGGTGCTGCGGGACCCGGCCGAGCGGACCGAGCTCGCGCGTGTCGCTCGCGCCCGCCTCGCCGGGGTCGACGGCCTGGGTGACGGGGACAGCCCCGGCGCGGACGAGGGCGAGGTGCTCGGGGCGCTGGACCGGCTGCTCGACACACCCTGGTGGCCGACGTCGTACGACGGGAGCCATCGGTCGCTCGCGGCGCTGAAGAACACCACCAGCCAGCTGATCGGCCGCTTCTGCCAGTCGGTCGAGGCCGCGACCTGGGCAGCGTTCCCCGGGGCGGCGACCGCTCAGCGGTACACGGCCGACCTCGTCGTGCCTCGGGACCAGCGGCTCGAGGTAGAGGTCCTCAAGGCGGTCGCCGACCGCTACGTGATGTCCCGGGACGACGCGACCCGTCGCTACGCCGACCAGCGCGGCCTCGTGCTCGAGCTGGTCGACGCGCTGCGGCGGATCGCTCCGGCCGGGCTCGATCCGCTGCTGGCCGACGACTTCGAGGCGGCCGGGGATGACGCGAGCCGGCTGCGGACGTTGCTGGACCAGGTGGCCCAGCTGACGGACACCTCCGCGATCGTTCTGCATGCACGGCTGACGTCCGGGAAGGGCTGAGACATGGCGGGAACCAGTGCGTACGTCGTCATCGGGGCGAGCCTGGCCGGTGCCGAGGCCGTGGAGGCCATGCGGGACGCCGGCTACGACGGTCCGGTGGTGCTCGTCGGGGACGAGCCGGACCGGCCGTACGAGCGGCCGCCGCTGTCCAAGGAGCTGCTCCAGGGCAAGAAGGGTCGCGAGAAGGCCTACGTCCACGACGAGGGCTGGTACGCCGAGCACGACGTCGAGCTGCGGCTCGGCACGGCCGCGACCGCGCTGGACCGGGACGACAAGGTGGTCTCGCTCTCCGACGGCGACCAGGTCGGCTACGACCGGCTGCTGCTGGCCACCGGCTCGGCGCCGAGGCGGCTGGACGTGCCCGGGGCCGACCTCGACGGTGTGCGCTACCTGCGCCGGGTCGGCGAGGCGGAGGCGCTGCGGGACGCGTTCGCGGCCGGCGGCCGCGTCGTCGTCGTGGGAGCCGGCTGGATCGGCCTCGAGGTCGCCGCAGCCGCCCGCCACCACGGCGTGGAGGTCGTCGTCGTCGAACCGCAGGCGCAGCCGCTGCTCGGGGTCCTCGGTCCCGAGGTGGGTGAGGTCTTCGCGCGGCTGCACCGCGACCACGGGGTGGACCTGAGGCTCGGGACCGGCGTCGAGGGCATCGAGGCGCTCGGGGGCGGCGGGCTCGGTGTCCGTACCTCCGGTGGCACGGTCGAGGGTGACCTGGTCGTGGTCGGCGTCGGCATCACGCCCAACGTCACGCTGGCCGCCGAGGCCGGCCTCGAGGTCGACGACGGCGTGGTCGTCGACGAGATGCTGCGGACCTCGGACCCGTCGGTCTACGCGGCCGGTGACGTCGCGAACGCGCTCAACCCGCTGCTGGGCTACCGGGTCCGGGTGGAGCACTGGGCCAACGCCAAGAACCAGGGGGCCGCGGCGGGCCGGTCGATGGCGGGTCACGGTGAGCCGTACGCCAAGCTGCCGTACTTCTTCACCGACCAGTACGACCTCTCGATGGAGTACCACGGGCACGTGACCCGCGACGGGGCGGACGCGGCCGACCAGGTGGTGCTGCGCGGGGACCCCTCCGGGGAGTCGTGGCTGGCGTTCTGGCTCGGCGGCGGCCGGGTGCTGGCCGGGATGAACGTCAACGACTGGGATGCCGCCGACGGGATCAAGGCGCTGGCCAAGACCCGCAAGGCGGTCGACCCCCAGCGGCTGGCCGACCCCGACGTCCCCCTGGACTCCCTCTAGCCCAGCCCACCCCATTGACTGGCGGAAGTCTTCGGTTTCCCGCCGCCGGAAACCGAAGACTTCCGCCAGTCGACGGAGGCCGGGAGCGGGCCGGGCGCCCGGCCGTAGACTCGGGCCCGTGGCAGGCCGGATCCGGGACGAGGACGTCGTCCTCGTCAAGGAACGGGCCGACATCGCCGAGGTGGTCGGCGAGGTCGTGACCCTCCGTCCCGCCGGCGGCGGCAACCTCAAGGGCCTCTGCCCGTTCCACGACGAGAAGTCCCCGTCGTTCTCCGTGCGCCCGAGCGTGGGTTCCTACCACTGCTTCGGCTGCCAGGAGGGCGGCGACGTCATCTCGTTCATGATGAAGACCGACCACCTCACCTTCGCCGAGACGGTCGAGCGGTTGGCCGACCGCTACGGCATCCAGCTCCGCTACGAGGAAGGCGGCCACGCCCCCGGCCGTCAGCAGGGGCAGCGCACCCGCCTGGTCGAGGCGACCAAGGCGGCCGCCGAGTTCTACGGCGAACAGCTCGCGACGCCGGAAGCCGTGGTGGGGCGCCAGTTCCTCGCCGAGCGCGGGTTCGACCAGGAGGCCGCAGCCCACTTCGGTGTCGGCTTCGCCCCGCGCGACTGGGACCGGCTCACCCAGCACCTGCGCGGTCGCGGCTACTCGGTCGAGGAGCTGGTCACCGCCGGACTGGCCAGGCAGGGCCAGCGCGGCCCGATCGACCGGTTCATGTCCCGGCTGCTGTGGCCGATCCGCGACCTCGGCGGCGACGTGGTCGGGTTCGGCGCGCGCCGGCTGTTCGACGACGACCGGATCGAGGCCAAGTACGTCAACACCCCCGAGACCCCGCTCTACAAGAAGTCGAACGTGCTCTACGGCGTCGACCTCGCCAAGAAGGAGATCGCCCGCCGGATGCAGGCGGTCGTGGTCGAGGGCTACACCGACGTGATGGCCTGCCACCTGGCGGGCATCGAGACCGCCGTCGCCACCTGCGGCACGGCCTTCGGCGACGACCACATCAAGATCCTCCGCCGGTTGCTCATGGACCAGAACGAGTTCCGCGGCGAGGTGGTCTTCACCTTCGACGGCGACTCGGCCGGTCAGAAGGCCGCACTCAAGGCGTTCCAGGACGACCAGAAGTTCGTCACCCAGACGTTCGTGGCGGTCGAGCCGTCGGGCATGGACCCGTGCGAGCTCCGGCAGGCCCAGGGCGACTCGGCCGTGCGCGACCTGGTGGCCCGGCGCGTCCCCCTGTTCGAGTTCGCCCTTCGGACGACGATCGCGCGCTTCGACCTCGACACGCCGGAGGGCCGCACCTCGGCGCTGCGTGCCGCGGCGCCGGTGGTCGCCCAGATCCGGGACCAGTCGCTGCGACCGGAGTACGCCCGCACGCTGGCCGGCTGGCTCGGCATGGAGGTCGAGCCGGTGGCCCGGGCGGTCGCCGACGTGGGCCGCCAGCAGGTGCCGTCGTCACGGGCTCCGCGGGGCGCCTCGCCGCCGGCCCCCGCCGGGCCTCCGCCCGGCCCGGACCCGCGCGACCCGGCCCTGCGGTTCGAGCGGGACACGCTCAAGGTCGTGCTCCAGGCCCCCCGGCTGGCGTCCGGGTTCGAGGAGCTGGACGCCGCCGTGTTCACCGCCCCGGCGTACGCCGCGCTGCACGCTGCCGTGGTCGCGGCAGGTGGCCTGGCGACGGCCGGCGACGGTGGCCCCGAGTGGGTGGCGAAGGTCGACGGAGCGGCCGCCGACGACACCGTGCGGCGGCTGGCCCGTGAGCTGGCGGTCGAGCCGCTGCCCTCGGACGAGGCCGCGCTCACCCGCTACGCCACCGAGGTGCTGGCCCGCCTCGAGGAGCTCGCCGCGACCCGCCGGATCGCGGAGGTGAAGTCGCGGCTGCAGCGGCTCAACCCGGTCGAGCAGAGCGGCGAGTACAACCGCCTCTTCGGCGAGCTCGTCGCGTTCGAGGCGCACCGCCGGTCGCTGCGCGAGCGCGCCATCGGCACGCTCTGACCTCCGGGCCTCCGCGCGGGCGACCACCATCCGGACGGCGTTCCCGCGCCGCCCAGAGATCGACTCGGTATTCGGCTGCGCCCGGGGCATCGGAGGAGCAGACTGCCAGACGTGGGGGAGGTCGTCGTCCTGCCGGACTCCGTGGGTGCCGTCGTTGCTCGACTTCGAGCCGCGGGCCGCGGAGCAGGAATCGTGCCTGCCCAAACCGTGGCGGCAGCCGCCACCGAGTCGGGCCTGGCCCCCGAGAACGTCGATGCCATCGTCCGCGGTCTGGCCGACTCCGGCGTCGAGGTGATCTCGGAAGAGCCCTCGGTCGAGGAGCTCACGGCCGTGGAGATCGAGGAGGCCGACGACGAGGACCCCGGACCGTCCCTCGACGATTCCGGGCCGTCCACGTCGGCCGACCTGGTGCGGGTCTACCTGCGCGAGATCGGACGCGTCGCCCTGCTCACGGCGGTCGAGGAGGTCGACCTGGCGAAGCGGGTCGAGGCGGGCGTCTTCGCCGCCGAGCGGCTCGAGCAGCTGGAGTCGGACGGCGACCTGCCGGTCGAGCTTCGCCGCGACCTGCTCGCCGTCGTCGGCGACGGGCAGCGGGCCAAGCAGCGGCTGATCGAGTCGAACCTGCGTCTGGTCGTCTCGATCGCCAAGCGCTATGCCGGGCGTGGCCTGCCGTTCCTCGACCTCATCCAGGAAGGCAACCTCGGGCTGATCCGCGCGGTGGAGAAGTTCGACTACACCCGCGGCTTCAAGTTCTCGACGTACGCCTCGTGGTGGATCAGGCAGGCCGTGTCGCGCGCGGTGGCCGACCAGGCCCGCACCATCCGCATCCCGGTGCACATGGTGGAGACGGTCAACCGGATCCTGCGGGCCCAGCGTCTGCTGGTGCAGACCCTCGGCCGCGACCCGACCGCCGCCGAGATCGCCGCCCAGGTCGACCTGCCCGCGGAACGGGTCGAGGAGATCAAGCGGCTGGCGATGGAACCGGTGTCCCTGCACTCGCCGGTCGGCGAGGAGGAAGGCTCTGAGCTCGGGGACCTGATCGAGGACTCCGAGTCGGTGCCGCCCGCAGAGCTGGTGTCGGCAGGGATGCTGGCCAGCCACGTGGAGGCGGTCCTCACCCACCTCGGCGACCGTGAGCGCGAGGTCGTCCGGATGCGGTACGGGCTCACCGACGGCGAGCCGCGGACCCTCGAAGAGGTCGGCCGGGCCTTCGGCGTCACCCGGGAGCGGGTCCGTCAGATCGAGGCCAAGAGCCTGGCCAAGCTGCGCCACCCGCACCTGTCCGCTCAGCTGCGCGACTACCTCGGCACCTGACGGTGACGCGGCCGTCCGTGGCCTCGAAGCCGTGAGGCTGCGCCGCAGGTCGTTGCTGCCCGACGAGGCCCGGGCGGCGCTGCCGCTGGAGCGCGGTGAGCGGGTCATCGCAGCCGCACGGACCACGGACGGCGGCTGGGTCGTCGCCACCGCCCGGGCCCTGGTGCGCGCGGCCGGTCGCACGCCGTGGACCGACGTCGCGCACGCCCAGTGGTACGACGAGGAGCTGGTGCTCGCGGTCGACCCGGTCCCCGGGGCCGGGTCCGGTCTGCGGCTCCCGCTGGTCGAGCCGGGCCGGGTACCGGAGACGGTCCACGAGCGGGTGATGGCGAGCATCGTCCTCACGCGCCGGGTCGCGCTGGACGGCGGCGGGGGAGTGCAGCTGGTCGCCCGGCGCACCGACGGTGCCGACCTGGAGTGGCAGGTGCTGCCGGACGCGGGCACCGACCTCGAGCACCCCGCGGTGCGGGCCCAGGTGGACGGGGCGCTGGCGGTGCTGCGCGCGGAGCTCGGCTGACCAACCGGACGCGGTCAGGCCGCCCGGCGTCGTGGCGGGGCCGGACTCGCCGGCCGTCGCCGGCCGGCGGCAGCCGCCGGCTTGCGCAGCAGCCGCAGGACGGCGGTCTCGATCTGGCCGTGCGTCGCCGGCTCACCGAACGAGGCCTCGGCCCCGAGGCGTTCCAGCGCCGCCGCGATCGTGGTGCCGTCGTCGTACAGGTCGATCACGCGCGGGTCGATGTAGGACGACCGGCAGACCGCGGGGGTGTTGCCCAGGTACTGCGCCACCTCGCTCACCACTCGGCTGACGGCGCGCTTGCGGGCCGACTCGGAGGTGGGAGCCTGGGTCGACACGGCCAGCCCGACGGCGGTGAGCACGGTCGCGTGCCAGGTACGGAAGTCCTTGGCGCTCACCTCGTCGCCGATGACCTCGCGCAGGTAGCTGTTGATGTCCGCGGTGGTGACGTCGTGCCAGCCGGTGCGGTCCTTGTAGGCGAGCAGCTCCTCGCTGGTGTCGTCGCGGTCCAGGAGTGACCGCACCACCTTGCGCACCCGCTCGTCGACGATCGCCTGGACCCGGTGCTTCCCGCTCTTGGCGGTGTAGTCGAAGACGACCAGGTCGCCGGTGACCGTCACGTGCTCGCGGCGCATGGTCGCCAGACCGAAGGAACCGTTCTCCTCGGCGTAGGACTCACCGCCGATGCGGAAGAAGCCGAGGTCGAGCAGCCGGAACGCCGCGGCCAGCACGCGCTGTTTCGTCAGCCCCCGCTGGCCGAGATGCTCGCTCACCTGGGCCCGCGCCGCGGGAAGCCGCCGGGCGAACAGCAGGACCCGTTCGTGCTTTGCGGCGTCCCGCTGCACCCGCCACTGGTCGTGGTAGCGGTACTGCCGGCGCCCCGCAGCGTCGGTGCCGACGGCCTGGATGTGACCGCGGGGGTGCGGGCAGATCCAGACGTCGGTCCAGGCCGGCGGGATCACCAGGTCGGCGATGCGCCGCAGGGTCGCGGGGTCGGTGACCGCGCTGCCGTCAGCCGCCCGGTAGGAGAAGCCCCGACCGCGCTTCACCCGGGCGATGCCCGGTCCGGCACAGTCGACGCGGCGAAGCCGTGCCATCCCCGTCCCCCCTGATCCGGTGGTCAGCCGTGGTGGCCGTTGGGGCCACCCGATCCGTCGGTGCCGTGCTCCTGCCCGGAGCCCAGCCAGGCGGGCGCCTTGTCGCCGAGCCGGTCGCCCAGCCGATCGGCGGCCTTGTCCTTCGCGGTGGCCAGGGCGTCACCGGCCTGGTGCTGCAGCGAGGCGGCCGTGGACTGGACGGTCGGGCTGGCCATGAAGGCGCGAGCGGCGTCGCGGATCTGCTCGTACCGGGCCCGCCCGGCGCGGGCGCCGAGGACGTAGCCGGCGGCAAAGCCGACGAGGAAGGTTGCCTTGGTGCGCATGGCTGCTCCCGAGAGGGGTCGGTGGCGGTCGTGGAGCCCCTACCCTGGCGCATCCGAGCGGAACCGTGCGATAACCTGTCCGGGCTCGTCGGGCGCCCCCACGGGGTCTTCCGCACGCCGTCCCGCATAGCTCAATTGGCAGAGCAACCGGCTGTTAACCGGTAGGTTCCTGGTTCGAGTCCAGGTGCGGGAGCACGTCTGTCGGAACGGCCCGCCGGCTCCCGGGGTGGTAGCTCAGCCGGTTAGAGCAGGGGACTCATAATCCCTGGGTCGTGGGTTCGAGTCCCACCCGCCCCACCGCTCGCCACGAACACGGCGCGACGCCGCGCCTGCCACGGTGACGGCGATACGGTGGACGTGCTGCCGCCGGCTGTCGCCTGCTCCAGTGCCTGCGCGTCAGCCGGCGCCCGGGCCGGATCGGTCGAAGGGGCACCGATGCCCGCACCACGTGTGCGTGACCTCGTGCAGGATGCCGAGCGGGCGGCGACCGGGGGTGCCCGCATCGACTACGTCTGCGCCCGGCTCGCGGAGTCCCTCCCTGTCAACGGCGTGGGCTTGTCGGTCACGGGTGGGCCCGGCCGGCACCAGCGGGTGGCGGCGACCGACGACGTGAGCGCCCGGATCGAGGACCTGCAGGTGCTGCTGGGCCAGGGCCCGTGCGTGGACGCCGTTGCCACCGGCGCCCCCGTGCTGGTGGCCGACATCGGCGAGCCGGCCGTCGCGGCCCGCTGGCCCGCCTTCACACCGGCGGTCGCCGCGATCGGGGTCAGGGCCTCGTTCGCGCTGCCGCTGGCGGTCGGGGGCGTACGCATCGGCGCCATGGACCTCTACCGGGACGACGTGGGCACCCTCGACCGGCCGGACGTCGAGAAGGCGCAGGACTTCGCTGCGGCCGCCGTGGAGCTGCTGCTGGGGTTGCAGGACGGCGCCGCCGACGGGCACCGCTCCACGCCGGAAGACCCGGCCGCGTCGAGCGTGGTCCACCAAGCCACCGGGATGGTGATGGTCCAGATGGGGGCCGGGGCCGAGGGCGCCTTCGCCGCGCTCCGCGCTCGCGCGTACCAGCAGGGTCAGCCGCTGCGTGAGGTCGCGCTCGAGGTGCTCGAGCGGCGGCTCCGGTTCGACGATCTGGGGGTGTGATCGCGATGGGGCGCGACTACCGTGAAGACATGACGGCCGACCGACGCGAGCAGCGGCTCTCGCAAGCCTTCGTCGACCTGGCCGACACCCTGGTCGCCGACTACGACGTCCTGGACTTCCTGCACGGACTCGCCGCGCACTGCGTGTCCCTGCTGGCCGTGGACGCGGCCGGTCTGATGCTCGCGGACGGCTCCGGGACGCTGCGGGTGGCCGCCAGCTCGACCGAGCAGGTGCGGCTGCTCGAGCTCTTCGAGCTGCAGAACGAGGCGGGTCCCTGCCTCGACTGCTATGCGACCGGGAACCCGGTGGTCGACGACGACCTGGCGGCCGGCGACACCGAACGATGGTCGGACTTCGGCCGGGCCGCCACGTTGTCCGGGTTCCGCTCGGTGGTGGCGCTGCCGCTGCGACTGCGCGACCTGACCATCGGTGCGCTGAACCTGTTCAGCACCGAGCCCGGTCCGATCCCGCCCGAGGACCGGCTGCTGGGCCAGGCGCTGGCGGACGTCGCGACGATCGGCATCCTCCAGGAGCGGGGGACCCGGCGCCGTGAGGTGCTCGCCCGCCAGCTGCAGGACGCACTGAACAGCAGGATCATCATCGAGCAGGCCAAGGGCGTGCTGGCCGAGCGTGCCGGGGTGCACGTCGATGCCGCCTTCGAGCTGTTGCGCAGGCACGCGCGGGGCCACGGCGTGCAGCTGTCCGAGGTCGCCCGGCGCGTCGTCTCCAGGGAGCTGGACATCACGGCCGCCGCCACTGGGGGGCAAGCGGGCCGCCGGCTGTCCTGAGCCCCGGTCGGCTCCCGGGCTGAGAGCCGGCTCCGGTGGGAACGCGGTCCTTGCGCGCAGGCGTGCCGGGTGGAAGCGTCTGCCTGAGACCAGGACAGGGCCGCACTGCAGCCCGCACTCCGAACAAGGGGGCACCAGATGTCGGACGACGCCAACATGGCCCAGCTGCGCGCGGTACCGCTGTTCGCCTCGCTGAAGGACAAGGCGCTCAAGGACGTCCTTGCCCGGACCCGCGTGGTCGAGCACACCGGCGGCGAGATCGTGGAGGAGGGCGCCAAGGGGGTCGGGTTCCACCTGATCCTCGAGGGCAAGGCCACGGTGCTGCAGAACGGTGAGGTGCGGCGCACGCTCGGCCCCGGCGACTACTTCGGCGAGATCTCGATGATCGACGGCAAGCCACGCTCGGCCACCATCCGCCCCGAGGGCACGGTGCGGACCCTGTCGCTCGCCGCATGGAACTTCGAGCCGCTGATCGAGAAGAACCCCACCATGGCGCACGAGCTGCTGCTCGGGCTCTGCGCGCACGTACGGGAGGCCGAGGAGCGCAGCGCGGGCGGATCCTGACCACCTACGGATTCCGTCGTCGCGGTGCCCTTCGGGGACTGATTCGATCGGGTTTCGCCATGCCCGTGAGGGGGTAATCCCGGCTTCGAATTCCGTCGTCCGGCGTCTTCCGCCCGGAACGGCGGCGGGTTACTCTCCCCGTGGCGCGCCGAAGCAGCCGGCGCCCTCGCGGCTCAGGACACTCATGGGGGCCTGCACATGATCAGTCTTCTCGACCCGCACCCGGTCGGACCGCACACCGTCGTCGGCGTCGCCGGCGAGCTCGACGCGGCCTCGGCACCGGCGCTGCGGGACGCCGTGCTCGGACTGCTCAACCGCGGCGTCGACAGCCTCGTCCTCGACCTGCGCGCCGTCAGCTTCATCGACTCCACCGGGGTCGGGAGCCTGCTGCGGGTGCACCACCGGCAGGGTCTGCTGGGCGGCTCGGTGCACTTCGTCGCCGACCAGCCAGCCGTCCTGGGGGTGCTGGAGCTCATGCACCTGGACCGTCGGCTGCACATCACGCCCAGCGTCTCCGCGGTCGAGCGCTGCTGCCCTCCTCAACCGCTCCGCGACCTGGAGTCGCACGTCACCAACCGGTGAGAACCCGCCACGGAGAGTGATCGACCCGGACCGGTCGGAACCTCCCGATTTCCCGGGTTCGGGCACGCAGGGTCACCGCCTGGCCTAGCCTCCTGATGATCGGGTGGCAGGGAGGGACGGCAATGGATGCAGAGGACAGCCGCACGCGCACGGCGGACGACCGCCCGGTCGTCATCCGTCCCGACCGGCCGATCCTGGCGGACCGGCCCGTCGTGGTGACCCCGCCGTCACCGGCGCGGGGCCGAGCGGGTCTGCG
Source organism: uncultured Actinomycetota bacterium (assembly GCA_963807005.1). Taxonomy (GTDB): domain Bacteria; phylum Actinomycetota; class Actinomycetes; order JACCUZ01; family JACCUZ01; genus CAWDZK01. Next base: position 1,023,045 of record CAWDZK010000006.1, read on the forward strand.
CCGCGCCGTCCTCGCCGGGTCGTCGCTGGCGCGCTGCTCGCCGCGGGACTGGGCGCGTGGTGGGTCTTCGGTGGCGACGACGGTGTCGGGACGACAGCGGCCCAGCCGGCGCCGCCGGCGCCGCTCAGCCTGGACGTGACGGTCCCGACCGGGGTGGTCGCCGGGACACCGGCAACCGTGGTGGTCCGGTACGCCGACGGCGCCGGCACCTTCAGCGGGTCCACCGAGGAGTGGGGCGACGGGGTCGGCACCAGCTCCCTGACCGAGGGCCGCTGCGGGACGGCCCGGACCGGCGCGGCCGCCGAGGGGACCTACCGGGCCCAGCACACCTGGTCCGAGCCGGGAACCTATGCGGTGAAGGTCGCCGTCTCCAGCTACACCTGCCAGGCCGGCGAACCCGTCGCCGAGCAGGCCAGCAGGACCGTCACGGTCGTCGTCGCCGCACGCTGAACCACGCCGGCCACCAGCCGGGCGGTCAGAACCTGAACGGCTTGGGCGGGGCGCCGAGCGAGGCCCGGGGGCAGGTCGCCAGGACCAGGCCGCCGAAGCCGAGGGCCTCGTCGCACAGGTCCGAGACGGTCCAGCCGGCCCGCGTGCCGGGCTGGGTGACCGTGACCCGGTAGATCGTGATCTCGTAGCGGGTGGGCGTGCCGTAGGCGACCTGGATGGTCCCGAGCAGCTCCGCTCCCGCGGGACTGCCGTAGCTCTCCCACGGCCGGTCGTAGCGGCTCCACAGCGTCGGCTCGGACTGCCACAGGCCGCCGTTCTGGACGTCGCGCAGGGCCAGCTCGACCAGGATCGACCGTGCCGACTCCTCCGGCACGATGGCCGCAGGCCGGATGACCTCGGACACGACCCCCTCGTCGTAGGCCTCGGCCATGAGCCGTTCGGGGTTGTGCACGGCCCCGCCTCTCCCGATCGCTGTTGGAACTGCATCTGCTCTATCGGCGCGTGGGAAGCAGGACTACAGGGGACGGATCGGTCAAACTGAGAACGCTCCTGGTGCCGGTGTGGCAGGTGTGGCATGATGCGTACCGCAGTCCGGGACCCGTCCCGCCGCGTGAGGCCGCTGGGGAAGGCGCACCTCGCGTCGAGCTAGGAGGTTCCGGTGGCGACCCGTGGCGTTGTGTACGTCCATTCCGCACCGTCCGCGCTGTGCCCGCACATCGAGTGGGCCGTCGGCGGTGTCCTCGGCATGCGCGTGACCCTCGACTGGACCCAGCAGCCGGCCGCCCCGGGCACGGTGCGCGCCGAGCTGTCCTGGCAGGCCGAGGCCGGCACGGGGAGCCGGCTGGCCAGCGCACTGAAGGACTGGATGCACCTGCGGTTCGAGGTCACCGAGGAACCCAGCTCCGGCGCCGAGGGGGAGCGTTGGTCGGCGACCCCGACGCTGGGGATGTTCCACGCCACCACCGGCGTGCACGGCGACATCCTGGTCCGCGAGGACCGGTTGCGCGCTGCCCTGGCCCGGGCTGCGACCGACCCGGCCACCACCGTGGTCGAGGAGATGGAGGCCCTGCTCGGCAAGGCCTGGGACGACGAGCTCGAGTCGTTCCGCTACGCGGGCGACGGAGCCCCGGTCCGCTGGCTGCACCAGGTGGTCTGACCGCCTGACGGTCGAACACCACGACGTGGTCGACCGCGGAGTCGTCAGAGGGGGATGTTGCCGTGGTCGCCGCGGGTGGCGGGAGCCGCGGCGATGGCGGCGGCCAGCGCCGAGCGGGTCCGGGTGGGTTCGACGATCTCGTCCACCACCCCGATCTCCTGCGCCCGGCCCAGGCCGCCGGCCAGCTTCTCGTGCTCGACGGCCAGCTCCTGCTCGACCTCGCCACGCACGTCGGCCGGCACGTCGGCCAGCCGGCGACGGTGCAGGATGCGCACCGCGGCGACGGCGCCCATGACGGCGACCTCGGCCCCGGGCCAGGCGAACACCCGGGTGGCGCCGAGCGAGCGTGAGTTCATCGCGATGTAGGCGCCGCCGTAGGCCTTGCGCGTGACCAGCGTGACCCGCGGCACGGTGGCCTCGGCGAACGCGTGCAACAGCTTCGCGCCCCGGCGTACGACGCCGTCCCACTCCTGGCCGACGCCGGGCAGGTAGCCGGGTACGTCGACGACCACGACCATCGGCACGCCGAAGGCGTCGCACATCCGGACGAACCGCGCCGCCTTCTCCGCCGACGCGGAGTCGAGGCAGCCGCCGAGGCGCAGCGGGTTGTTCGCGATCACCCCGACGGTGCGCCCGCCGAGGCGGCCGAGGGTGGTGGTGACGTTCGGCGCCCACCTCGGGTGCAGCTCGAGGGCGCTGCCCTGGTCCAGCAGCGCGCCGACGATCGGGTGGACGTCGTAGGCCCGCTTGGGGGAGTCCGGCAGGAACTCCGACAGGTCGCGGTCCTCGACCGGGCCGATCGCCCGCTGGTCGCCGAGCAGGGCGGCGAGCCGCCTGGCCTCGCCGTAGGCGTCCTCCTGGGTCGGCGCGACCACGTGCACCACGCCGGAGCGGCGCCCGTGCGGTTCGGGGCCGCCGAGCCGCAGCGCGTCGACGTCCTCGCCGGTGACCGACCGGACGACGTCCGGGCCGGTGACGAAGACCCGCCCCTCGGGGCCGAGGATGACGACGTCGGTGAGCGCCGGGCCGTACGCCGCGCCGCCGGCGGCCGGGCCGAGGACCACCGAGATCTGCGGGACCTTCCCGGAGGCCCGGGTCATGATCGCGAAGACCTGGCCGACCGCGTGCAACGAGACCACGCCCTCGCGGAGCCTGGCGCCGCCGGAGTGCCACAGCCCGATGACCGGACAGCCCTCAGCGAGGGCGCGCTCGTAGGCGACGAGGATCGCCTCGCAGCCTGCCGCGCCCATCGCGCCGCCCTGGATGGTGGCGTCGGAGCAGAAGGCCACCGACGTCGCGCCCTCGATCCGTCCGATCGCGGCCAGCATCCCCGAGTCGTCCTCGGCGGTGATCAGGTCGACGGTGCCCGGGTCGAACAGCCGACCCAGCCGGGTCAGCGGGTTGCGCGGGTCGTCGGACTTGTCGACGACCACCTTCTGGCCGGCCGTGACGGTCATGCGGGACCCCCGGTGAGCCCCGGGGACGGCGAGGGACGTCCCGCGTTGGTCATGCCTGCAGCTTCCGGACGGCCAGGGCGACGTTGTGGCCGCCGAAGCCGAAGGAGTTGTTGAGGGCGAGCAGCTCGCCGTCGGGCAGCTCCCGCGGCTCGCCGCGGACCACGTCGAGGTGCACGTCGTCGTCGAGGTCCTCGAGGTTGGTCGTGGCGGGCGCCTTGCGGTCGCGCAGGGCCAGCAGCGTCGCGATCGTCTCGACCGCGCCCGCCGCCCCGAGCAGGTGGCCGGTCATCGACTTGGTGGCCGAGACGCAGATGCCGTCGGTGGCCTCGCCGAGCGCCAGCCGGATGGCCGCGACCTCAGCGACGTCCCCGACCGGCGTCGAGGTCGCGTGCGCGTTGATGTGGACCAGGTCGGACGGGGTGGCGCCCGCGGCCTCCACGGCCTTGGCCATCGCCCGCGCGGCGCCGGCGCCGACCGGGTCGGGCTGGGCGATGTGGTGCGCGTCGGCGCTGATGCCGGCCCCGGCGATCTCGCCGTAGATGGTGGCGCCACGCGCCAGCGCGTGCTCGAGGGTCTCGAGCACGAGGACGCCGCAGCCCTCGCCGAGGACGAAGCCGTCCCGTCCCTTGTCGTAGGGGCGGGACGCCCGCTCGGGCTCGTCGTTGCGGGTGGAGAGGGCATGCATGGCGGCGAAGCCGGCCAGCGGCAGCGGATGGATGGCCGCCTCGGTGCCGCCGGCGGCGACGATGTCGGCGCGCCCGCCGCGGATCATCTCCACGCCGTACGCGATCGCCTCCGCGCCGCTGGAGCAGGCGCTCACGGGCGTGTGGACGCCCGCCCGGGCACCGAGCTCGAGGCCGACCTGGGCGGCCGGCCCGTTGGGCATCAGCATCGGCACGGTCATCGGCAGCACCCGTCGGGCACCCCGCTCCTTGAGCGTGTCGTACGCCGAGAGCAGGGTCGTGACACCGCCGATGCCGGAGGCGATGACGACGCCGAGACGCTCGGGGTCGACGTCCGGCGAGCCGGCGTCCGCCCACGCCTCACGGGAGGCGATGAGGGCGAACTGGCTGCCGCGGTCGGTCCGCTTCTGCAACGGCACCGGCAACACCTCGGACGGGTCGACCGCCACCGATGCAGCGATGTGCACCGGCAGCGTGTCGACCCAGTCCTGCGTGAGCAGCTTCACCCCGGACTGGCCGGCCAGCATGGCCGACCAGGTCGACGGGACGTCGCCGCCGAGGGGCGTCGTCGCACCGAGGCCGGTGACGACCACGCGCTGGGAGTCGGACAGTCGGGATGCGGCCATCTGTCTAGGCACTCGCCTTCGCGATGTACGACACGGCGTCGCCCACCGTGCTGAGGTTCTTGACGTCGTCGTCGGGGATGCGGACGCCGAACTTCTCCTCGGCGTTGACGACGATGGTCATCATCGACAGCGAGTCGATGTCGAGGTCGTCGGTGAAGGACTTGTCGGGCTGCACGTCATCCGTGGCGATGCCCGTCTCCTCGTTCACGATCTCGGCGAGACCCGCGAGGATCTCCTGCTCGCTAGCGGCCATCTGGTTCCAGCTCCTCTGATGAGTGACTTGCGTGGTGGGTAGGCGTGGTACAGCGGTGCAGCGTACGGAACCGGTGCTCAGGGCAGGACGACGACCTGGGCCGCGTAGACGAGGCCCGCGCCGAAGCCGATGAGCAGTGCGGTGCCGCCGCTCTTCGCCTCGCCGGACTCGAGCATCCGCTCCATCGCCAGCGGGATGGAGGCGGCCGAGGTGTTTCCGGTCTCGCGGATGTCGCGGGCGACCGGGACGTGCGCCGGGAGCTTCAGGGTCTTGATCATGGCGTCGGTGATGCGCATGTTCGCCTGGTGGGGGATGAAGGCGTCGAGGTCGGTGGCCTTCACTCCCGCCGCGTCCAGCGCCTGCTGGGCGACGGGCGCCATCTGCCAGACGGCCCAGCGGAACACGGTCTGGCCCTGCATCGTGAGGTTGGGGAACTCGACGTTGTGGTCGCGGACGTCGATCCAGGACGCCTTCTGGGTGATGGCGTCGTACTTGGACCCGTCCGAGCCCCAGATCGTCGGGCCGATGCCGGGCTGGTCGCTGGGACCGATGACCACCGCGCCGGCCCCGTCGCCGAAGATGAACGCCGTGGACCGGTCGTAGGAGTCGGTGAAGTCCGAGAGCTTCTCGCAGCCGATGACGAGCACGTACTCCGCGCTGCCACCCCGCACCATGTCGTTGGCCAGCGAGACGCCGTAGCAGAAGCCGGCACACGCGGCGGACAGGTCGGTGGCGGCGGCGTCGGTGGCGCCGAGCCGGTCGGCGACGGCGGCGGCGGCCGACGGCGTCTGCAGCGGGTGGGTCACGGTCGCCACCAGGATCGCGCCGACCTGCTCGGGCCGGATGCCGGCCTGGGCGATCGCCTTGCCGGCGGCCGCGACGCTCATGTCGATGACGCTCTCGTCGGGTGCCGCCCACCGGCGGCTCTCGATGCCCGAGCGCTCCCGGATCCACTCGTCGGAGGAGTCGATGCGTTCGCAGATCTCGGCGTTCGTCACGACCCGGGACGGCCGGTAGCCGCCGACCCCGAGGATGCGGGCGTGCTCGGCGCCCTTGGGAGCGTTGATCGCGCTCATCGGTCCCATGGATGCACTCCGCCTGCGCTCGTTCCTCGCTCCGGACGTCGTCGCATCAGTTCATCGCCTCGCTCGCCTCGGGGTGAAGACGGACGATCGGCTGGCCGGGGGAGACCGGGTCGCCGTCCTCCACCAGCCACTCCACCACGGTTCCCCCGTGCGGGGCCAGTAGCGGCTGCTCGTCCCGCAGGGTCACCAGGGTCGCGACCGGGGTCCCGGGCTCGATGATGGTCCCCTCCGGGAGGTCGACGACGCGCACGGTGCCCTTGCCGGGTGCGACCAGCATCCGCCACGAGGGCGAGTCGTCCTGCGGGGCGTGCGTGCCGTGCCGGGCCACCAGGTCCCGGGCCGCCTCGAGGTCGGCCGGCGTCTTCAGCGCGACCGTCTCGACGCCGGGAAGCGCCCGCTTGATCAGGCCCGTCAGGGTGCCGGCCGGCGGAACCTCGACGATCCCGGTGACACCGAGCTCGCCCAGCGTGCGCATGCACAGGTCCCAGCGGACCGGGTTGCTCACCTGGCTGACGATCCGGTGCAGCGCGTCGCGGCCCTCCTGCACCACCGCGCCGTCGCGGTTGGAGATGAGGCCGGTGCGCGGGTCGTGGACGCTGACCGCACGCGCGTACGACGCCAGCGTCTCGACGGCGGGCGCCATGTGCTCGGTGTGGAAGGCGCCCGCGACCGACAGCGGGACCAGCCGTGCCTTGGTGGGCGGGTCCGCCTTGAACGCCTCGAGCTGGTCCAGCGTGCCGGCTGCGACGACCTGGCCGGCGCCGTTGTTGTTCGCCGCGGTCAGGCCGTGCCGCTCCAGCGCGGCCGCCACCTCCTCGGGGTCGCCGCCGAGGACGGCGGTCATCCCGGTCGGCTTGAGTGCGGCGGCCTCGGCCATCGCGCGGCCGCGCTCACGCACCAGGACCATCGCCTGCTCGGCACTGATGACGCCCGTGCCGGCGGCCGCGGTGATCTCGCCGACGCTGTGCCCGGCGGTCGCCGCGACGGCATGGAACGCGTCCGAGGGGTGCGGGAAGATCTCCAGCGCGGAGACCAGGCCCGAGGCCACCAGCAGCGGCTGGGCGACGGCGGTGTCCCGGATGGTGTCGGCGTCCGCCTCGGTGCCGTAGTGCACGAGATCGAGGCCGGCGCAGGCCGACAGCCACCGCAGCCGTTCCTCGAAGTGCGGCAGCTCGAGCCAGGGCGCGAGGAAGCCGGGCGCCTGGGCACCTTGACCGGGAGCGACGATTGCCAGCACCGGTCCAGCCTTGCCGACCGGGCCGGACGCGCGTGGTGCGGACCCGGACGAAACTGCAGCCGGGACTTTGGAGGGTTCCTACAAACGAGGGGACGGGCCGTGGGCCTCGGCGAGCCGGCCGAGGGCGAGCGCCACCCGCAGGGTCAGGGCTTGTCGAGGGTCCGACGGGGCGTAGCCGCAGACCTCGGTGGCCCGGCGCAGCCGGTAGCGGACGGTGTTCGGGTGCACGAACAGGGCGCGCGCGGTGGCCTCCAGCGACGAGGTCTGCTCCAGGAATGCGGAGACCGTCTCGACCAGGGCGGTACCGGTGCCCACCAGGGGCAGGTAGACGTCACGCACCAGCCGCTCCCGGGCCAGCGGGTCCCCGTCGAGGGCGCGTTCGGGGAGCAGGTCGTCGGCCGGGACGGGGCGCGGGGCGTCCGGCCACGCGGGCGCAGCGTGCAGGCCGGCCAGCGCGGCTGCGGCGCTCTGACCGGCACCCAGCAGGTCGGGCACGGCCGGCCCGACGACGACCGGGCCGGGACCGAACTGGGCCACCAGCAGGCGGGTGGTCCGCACCGGGTCCAGCGGTCCGCCGAGGATCGCCACCAGCCGGTCGCCCTGCACGCCGGTCAGCACGTCGAGCCGGGCCGCCCGGGCCAGCCGCCGGATCTCGTCCACCACCGCTTCCGGCTCTGCGTCAGGCGCATTTCCGACCACCACGACCACCGAGCCGTGGCTGCCCCAGCCCAGCGCCGCAGCCCGCGACCGGAGCGAGTCGTCCGCCTCGCCGCGCAGCAGCGCGTCGACCACGAGGGACTCCAGCCGGGCGTCCCAGGCGCCTCGGGCCTCGGCGGCCTCGGCGTACACCTGGGCGGCGGCGAACGCGATCTCGCGGGAGTAGCGCAGCACCGCTTCGCGCATCGCCGCCTCGTCGCCCGGGGCGATCTGCTCGATCTGCTCCTCGACGACCGCGATGACGACCCGGACCAGCTCCACCGTCTGCTGCAGGCTGACCGACCGGGTCAGCTCGCGTGGCGCGGTACCGAAGACGTCGGCGCTGATGGCCTGCGGGGCAACGGGCTGGCGGAACCACTCCACGAACGCCGCCACGCCGGCCTGGGCGACCAGGTTGACCCAGGACCGGTTCTCGGCCGGCATCGCGCGGTACCAGGGGAGGACCTCGTCCATCCGGGCGATCGCCGCGGTGGCCAGCGCGCCCATGCTGTTCTCGAGTCGGCGGACCGTCGCCGCGGAGCGCCTGGGCACGTGATCACCCTAGTTGTCGCAGGGCGACAACCTCTAGCGTCTAGGCGTGGACCCCGCCGAGGCCCTGCGCCGGATCGCCTTCCTGCTCGAACGCCGCCGCGAGGAGACCTACCGGGTCAAGGCCTACCGGACCGCTGCGGACGTGCTGGCGGCGCTGCCCGGACCGGAGCTCGAGGAGCGGGCCCTGGCCGGCACGCTGACGGAGCTCGCCGGCGTCGGGCCCAAGACCGCCGCCGTGGCGGCCGAGGCCGTCGCGGGGGGAGTGCCGGCGTACCTGGCCGAGCTGGAGGCGGCGGCCGCCGGCCCCGTGACGGGCGGGGGAGCTGGCCTGCGCGCCCGGCTGCGCGGCGACCTGCACACGCACTCCGACTGGTCCGACGGAGGGAGCCCGGTCGACGAGATGGCCCGCGCCGCCCGTGACCTCGGGCACGAGTACGTCGTGCTCACCGACCACTCACCCCGGCTCACGGTCGCCAACGGGCTCTCGCCGGCCCGGCTGCGGGCGCAGCTGGACCTGGTCGCCGAGCTGAACGCGGAGCTGGCGCCGTTCCGGCTGCTCACCGGCATCGAGGTCGACATCCTCGACGACGGGTCGCTGGACCAGGAGGACGAGCTGCTCGACCGCCTCGACGTCGTCGTCGCCTCGGTGCACTCCAAGCTCAGGATGCCGGCCGAGGACATGACCCGCCGGATGGTCGCGGCCGTCGCGAACCCGCACACCGACGTCCTCGGTCACTGCACCGGCCGACTGGTGACCGGCGGCCGGGGGACCCGCCCCGAGTCGGACTTCGACGCCGAGCTGGTCTTCGAGGCGTGCCGGCAGTTCGGCGTCGCCGTCGAGATCAACTCCAGGCCGGAGCGGCTGGACCCGCCTCGGCGGCTGCTGCGGCTGGCGGTGGAGACCGGCTGCCTGTTCGCTGTCGACACCGACGCGCACGCACCCGGCCAGCTGGACTGGCAGCCCTACGGCTGCGAGCGGGCCGAGGAGTGCGGTGTGCCGGTCGACCGGGTGGTCAACACGAAGCCGGTCGACGAGCTGCTCGCCTGGACCGCCCGCCACACCTGACCGCCCTCAGCCCCTCACCCCCTTCGCCGAGTGGTGGGTTGCGCACCCGAGATGTCCGGTTCGAGACGCGGAACCCACCACTCGGCGGGATGCATGTGGGCTACTCCGAGCCGCCCTCGGTCTCGGCGGTGGGGGCGGCGGTGACGTCGGCCAGCCGGTAGCGGTCGATCGCCTCGCGGGTCGCCTCGGGCTTGATGTCGCCGCGGCGGGCCAGCTCTGCCAGCACCTTCACCACGATCGAGGCGGCGTCGACCTTGAAGTGCCGGCGGAGCGCGCCGCGGGTGTCGGACAGGCCGAAGCCGTCGGTGCCGAGCGAGGCGAACGATCCGGGTACCCAGGGTGCGATCTGGTCCTGGACGGCGCGCATGAAGTCCGACACGGCGACGAACGGGCCGGTGGCGCCCTCGAGCGCGGTGGTGAGGAACGGCACCCGCTGCTCGCCGTCGGGGTTCATGAAGTTGTGCTCGTCGGTGGCCAGCCCGTCCCGGCGCAGCTCGTTCCAGGAGGTGACCGACCACACGTCGGCCTGGACGTTCCAGTCCTGCTGGAGCAGCCGCTGCGCCTCCAGCGCCCACTGCACCGCGACCCCGGAGGCCAGCACCTGCGCCTTGGGCCCGTCGCCGTCGGCGGCGGGCGAGTAGCGGTGGATGCCGCGCAGGATGCCCTGCACGTCGACGCCCTCGGGCTCGGCGGGCTGGGGGTAGGGCTCGTTGTAGACGGTGAGGTAGTAGAAGATCTCCTCCGGCTTGTCGCCGTACATCCGGTGCAGCGCGTCCTTGACGATGTGGCCGAGCTCGAAGCCGAACGCCGGGTCGTAGGACACGCAGGCCGGGTTCGTCGAGGCCAGCAGCGGCGAGTGCCCGTCCTCGTGCTGGAGGCCTTCGCCGTTGAGGGTGGTGCGACCGGCGGTGGCGCCGAGCACGAAGCCGCGGGCCATCTGGTCGCCGGCGGCCCAGAACGCGTCGCCGGTGCGCTGGAAGCCGAACATCGAGTAGAAGATGTAGATCGGGATCATCGGGATGCCGTGGGTGGCGTAGGACGTGGCCACCGCCGTCCAGGACGCCGTGGAGCCGGCCTCGTTGATGCCCTCGTGCAGGATGACGCCCTGCCTGTCCTCCTGGTAGGACAGCATCAGGTCGCGGTCCACCGCGGTGTAGTTCTGCCCGTGCGGCGAGTAGATCTTGGCGGTCGGGAACAGCGAGTCCATCCCGAAGGTGCGTGCCTCGTCGGGGATGACCGGCACGAACCGCCAGCCGACCTCCTTGTCCTTCAGCAGGTCCTTGAGCAGCCGGACGAAGGCCATCGTGGTGGCGACCTTCTGCTTGCCCGAGCCGCGACGCAGGACGTCGTAGACCGGGTCTCCGGGCAGGACGAGCGGGGCCGAGGACGACCGGCGCGTCGGCAGGTACCCGCCCAGCGCGCGACGTCGCTCGTGCATGTACTCCAGCTCGGGGGAGTCGGCCGGCGGCCGGTAGTACGGCGGCAGCGTCTCGTCCAGCGCCTCGTCCGGGATGTCGAGGTAGAGCCGGTCCCGGAAGCTGATCAGGTCGTCCTTCTTCAGCTTCTTCATCTGGTGGGTCGAGTTGCGGCCCTCGAAGTGCGAGCCGAGCGTCCAGCCCTTGATCGTCTTGGCGAGGATCACGGTCGGCTGGCCGGCGTGCTTGGTCGCGGCGTCGTACGCGGCGTACATCTTGCGGTAGTCGTGCCCGCCCCGGGACAGGCCCCAGACCTGCTCGTCGGTGAGGTGCTCGACCATGGCCCGGGTGCGTGGGTCGCGACCGAAGAAGTGCTCCCGGACGAACGCGCCGTCCTCGGCCTTGTAGGTCTGGTAGTCACCGTCCGGCGTGGTGTTCATGAGGTTGACCAGGGCGCCGTCGGTGTCCTTGGCGAGCAGCTCGTCCCACTCGCGGCCCCAGATCACCTTGATGACGTTCCAGCCGGCGCCGCGGAAGAACGACTCCAGCTCCTGGATGATCTTGCCGTTGCCGCGGACCGGCCCGTCCAGACGCTGCAGGTTGCAGTTGATGACGAACGTGAGGTTGTCCAGCTCCTCACGCGCGGCCACCCCGATCGCGCCCAGTGACTCCGGCTCGTCCATCTCGCCGTCGCCGAGGAAGGCCCACACGTGCTGCTGGCTGGTGTCCTTGATGCCGCGGTTGTGCAGGTAGCGGTTGAACCGCGCCTGGTAGATGGCGTTGATCGGGCCGAGGCCCATCGACACGGTCGGGAACTCCCAGAACTCCGGCATCAGCCGCGGGTGCGGGTACGACGACAGCCCGCCGCCGGGGTGGGAGAGCTCCTGCCGGAAGCCGTCCATCTGGTTCTCGGACAGCCGCCCCTCCAGGAACGCCCGGGCGTACATGCCCGGGGAGGCGTGGCCCTGGTAGAAGATCTGGTCCCCGCCACCCGGGTGGTCCTTGCCGCGGAAGAAGTGGTTGAACCCGACCTCGTAGAACGACGCCGAGGAGGCGTAGGTGGAGATGTGGCCGCCCACCTCGATCCCGGGCCGCTGCGCGCGGTGCACCATGATCGCGGCGTTCCAGCGGACGTAGGCCCGGATCCGGCGCTCGACGTGCTCGTCGCCGGGGAACCACGGCTCGCTCTCCGGCGGGATCGTGTTGATGTAGTCCGTGCTGCGCAGGCTCGGCACCCCGACCTGGTTCTCGCGGGCCCGCTGCAGCAGGCTCAGCATCAGGAACCGCGCCCGGTTGCGCCCGGCGTTGTCGACCACGGCGTCGAGCGACTCCAGCCACTCCGCGGTCTCAGCCGGGTCGATGTCGGGCAGCTGGCTCGGCAGGCCGTTGCTGATGAGCGCCGGTCGCTCCTGCGATGAGGTCACGAGAGTCCTTCGCGTCGGGGTGGTGCGCGGTGCGGTGGCGCGACTCGTGGTCGGCCTTCGCCGTACGTGGGGCGGTGCGTCGGGTGAAACGTCACCTCCATCGTGCTACGTGCGCGCCCTGCTCGCATCCCCACCCCCGGAATGCTGAGACGTCGTCAGCCCCCGTGGGCTCGGTCCGGTCCTAGCGCACCCCGCGCGGGCGGAACTGGATCGAGATGCGCGGGCCGACCGGCCGCGCCGTCTTCGGGACGCAGTGGTCCCACGTGCGCTGGCAGGACCCGCCCATCACGACCAGGTCGCCGTGGCCCAGCCAGAGTGCGAGGGACCGCCCCCCACCCCGCGGGCGCAGCATGAGCCGGCGGGGCGAGCCCACCGACAGGATCGCGACCAGCGTGTCGCGGTCACGCCCCCGGCCGATGCGGTCGCCGTGCCAGGCCACCGAGTCCCGCCCGTCGCGGTAGAGGCAGAGCCCGGCCGTCGCGAACGGCTCACCCAGCTCGGCCTCGTAGTGCCGCCCGAGCCGGTCCCGGGCCTCGGCGAGGACGGGGTGGGGGAGCGCGTCGCCTGCGTCGTAGAAGGCGAGCAGCCGCGGGACGTCGACCACCCGCTCGTACATCTCGCGGCGCTCGCCGTGCCACGGCACGACGTCGTGCAGCTCGTCGAAGAGCCGGTCGGCGCCGGACAGCCAGCCCGGACGGTGGTCGACCCAGGCGCCCTGCGTGAGCCGGGTGCGCCGCAGCCCGGGCGTCAGGTCGCCCAGCACGATGTCGTCGCCGCAGTCGAGCAGCGAGCCCTGGAGAGCCACGGTCATGCGGCCAGCGTACGCCAAGTTCGAACACCTGTTCTAGTGTGGAGCCCTGCCTGGCGCAGGGGATCATGGCCGGATGCGCAGCGACGTGGTGCAGGTCAGGACCGGCGACCGTGAGGTCGTGCACGACCTCGAAGCCGAGATCGGGGCGTTCCTGGCGGACGTCGGCGGTGACGGGCTGCTGCACGTCTGGGTTCCGCACGCGACGGCCGGCCTGGCCGTGCTCGAGACCGGGGCCGGCAGCGACGACGACCTGCTGGCGGCGCTGGGCGAGCTGCTGCCCGCGGACGACCGGTGGCGGCACCGGCACGGCTCCCGCGGGCACGGCCGCGACCACGTGCTGCCTGCGCTGTGCCCGCCGTACGCGACCGTGCCCGTGGTCGACGGCCGGATGGCGCTCGGGACGTGGCAGTCGGTGTGCCTGGTCGACCTCAACCGGGACAACCCGGTCCGCTCGGTGCGCCTGTCGTTCCTCCCCGGCTGAGGGGACCGGCCCGGCGCGTCGACGCCGCTGCGGCTTGCGTCCGGACGCCGAGCCGTCTTGACTACCGACCAGGGAACCGGTCGTCGGACCGGGGCACGTCGACTTCAGGAGGCACGGGTGACTGCGACCGCGGACAACGCGGGAGGTGATCGCCTGGCCGGCCGGCTCGGGCTGCGCGCCGGACAGGTGGTGCAGGAGCTCGGCGTCGACGACGACTGCGACGAAGCACTGCGGGCCGCGGTCGCCGAGCTCACCGGAAGCCCGCTGGTCGACGAGGACTACGAGGACGTGGTCGACGCCGTACTGCTGTGGTGGCGGGACGACGACGGCGACCTGGTCGACGCCCTGGTCGACGCGCTGATCGCTCTCGAGGACGGCGGCGTGGTGTGGCTGCTGACACCGAAGGCCGGCCGGCCCGGGCACGTCGAGCCCGGCGAGATCGGCGACGCGGCCCCGACCGCCGGGCTGCACCAGACGAGCAGCATCTCGGCCGCGCCGGAGTGGTCCGGTACGCGGCTGGTCGCGCGCCGCTCGAACCGCTGACGGATCGCATCAGCCGGGCTCCCGGCACCCGGATCGTCCGTTCGGGTGGGATGTGACCGCCCAAGCGGCCGCCTTCGCACGAACCCCGGCCGGTGCTTCCGCTCCTCGCCTAGGGTCGTGGCCTCATCGGAGCGCTTTTGTGGGGGGTCATGACGGGATCCGCGCTGGACGTACGCGGGCGGCTGGCGGTGCGCTGGTTGTTCGTCGCCCTGCTGCTGTTCTTCGTGGCGCAGGAGGCGCTCACCCTGGCGAACAACCGGGAACCGTACCCGGCGCTGTTCCAGCCGTCCTTCGGCAACGGGTCGGTGACCCCGGAGCACACCGTCGTCGGCGACGAGGCAACCATGATGGTCGTGTTCGCCGACGGCAGCACGGGCACGTACGACGCACTGCAGGTCCACGCTGGGGCCAAGTCCTCACCGCTGACGACGTTCCGGTCCACGTTCGGGCCGACCAGCCCTCGCCGTGACCGCCCCCAGACGGTCGCCTGGCTGGAGGGCCGCCTGAGAGATCTCTCCGGTGGCAAGCAGCCGGTGAGCGCTGAGCTGGTCTGGCACAAGGTGGCCTACCACCTCGACGACGACAAGGGACCCGACATGTCCGTCATCGACACCCACGCCTATGCCTTCGGCGGCCGGGATGGCTGACCGGGTGGATCGCTGGCTGCACGCCGGTGACTTCACCCGGACCTCGCTGGCCAGGTACCGGGTCGTCTACGCCGCGCTCCTCCTGCTGCTGCTGCCGAACTTCTCCTGGGTCGCGAAGTTCCCGCAGTCGGCCTACAACCCGCCACCCGGACCGTTCCGGCTGCTCCCCGGATTCCCGCCCGGCTGGGTGCTGGTCGGCCTCGAGATGGGCGTGGCTGCGTGCCTGGTCGCCATCCTGCTCGGGTGGTTCACCCGGACCGCCTCGTTCCTCATCGTGCCGATCTCGGTCCTGGGGTACGGCTTCACCTACTCGATGGCCAAGATCGACCACGACATCCTGCTCGTTCTCGTCCCCCCGGCGATGGCCCTGGCCGGCTGGGGCGACCGGATGTCGCTGGACGCCTGGCGCCGCGGCCGGCGGGGCCTGGCGCCGTTGCCTGAGCGCGCGGAGCAGTGGCCGTTGCGGTTCTACGCCCTGATGGTCGGGCTCGGGTTCTTCACCGCTGGCCTGCCCAAGCTGCTCGGCGGCTGGCTGAACCCGGCCATCCACACCGTGCAGGGCATCCAGGTCCGGGAGTACACCGGTCACGGCAAGGTCGACCTGCTCGCCGGGCCGGTGTCCCGGATCACCTCACCCGTGTTCTGGGAGATCCTCGACGTCGCCACGATCGTGCTGGAGCTCGGCATGGTGGTCGCGGTCCTGACCTGGGCGACAACCCGGGTCTTCTTCGCCTTGGCCGCCACCTTCCACTTCGGCGTCTACCTGGCGATGGTGATCCCCTTCTTCGGGAACGTGATCGCCTACGCCTGGGTCCTGCCCTGGGACCGGCTGCCGCTTCCGAGCGTCGCGCGCGACGCGGTCCGACACGCTTCGCTCCCCGGCTGGCGACTGCCGCACCCCTCGTCGTGGTCGGCGGCGGCGTCGCCTGGGGTGCCCTGATCAATGCGGTCGGTGACGCGCGAGTCGTGATGTACCCGCTGATCCTCGGGCTGGGCGGCCTGGTCGGTGGCGCCTTCCTGGCGCTCCTGGCCACCCGGGCGCTGGGCGCGCTGCGCGATCCCGGACCGGCGGCTGCCGGCCGGCTCGTCTACGACGCGGACTGCGGCTTCTGCACCCGCTCGGCACGGTGGCTGGCCGGGGGCCGGCGCAACCGGGTCGAGATCGTGCCGTGGCAGTCGTCCGGCGAGCTCGACCCGTGGGGGCTCACGGAGGACGACGTGATGGCCCGGGCCTACTGGGTGGGCTCCGGCGGCGACGTCCTGCCAGGCAGCCAGGCGATCGGTGCGGCCATGGTCGCCCGCGGCGGGCTGGCCCTGCCTGTCGGCCGGGTCATCACCAGCTCGTTCGTCCGGCCGCTGTCGGGCGTCGTGTACGGCTGGGTGGCGTCGAACCGGTACCAGATGCCCGGCGGCACCGACACCTGCCGGGTGCCTGCCGACCAGAAGGACGGCGAGCCCGTCGCGTAGCGCCGGCGCCGGCGGCCGCGAGGTGACCGCCGTGTCGCGCCCCGACGACGGCAGTCCGGTCAGCCGGGGACTCCCGGGAGCCGCCGTACCAGCTGGCTGAGCCCGCGCAGGTTGCGCACGGCGAGCCGCAGCGCCGCGCTGCCAGGGAGCCCGGGAACGGCCTCCACGATGGGAGCGAGCGCCAGCAGCCCCCCGGGCTGGTGCAGCCGCAGGTCGCGGCGCGCCAGCATCGGCGGCACCGGGCGCCGGCCGGCGGCGGCGTCGAGGATGTCGGCAGCCCTGCCCTGGACGGCCGCCCACCCGTCGGGCAGCACCGGCAGCTCGAGCGTGCTCCACGCGCCCAGGGTGGCCGAGAACGCCCACCCGCCCTCGGGGGCCACGCAGCCCGCGACGGCGGTGAGCTCGCAGCGAGCGGCCAGTGCACCAGTGGTGTCGACCAGGGCCGCCACGCCGGCCGACATGAGGGTCGCCGGTGGTGCAGGGGCGCCGGCCGTAGCGAGGTCGAGCGAGTGCACGGCCAGCTCGTAGGCAGTCGCGGCGACGTGGGTCGTGAGCGGCAGCGGCCCCAGCACCGACCGGACCTCGCGGCTGCCGAGCCGGACCGCGTCGGGTGAGTCGAGGAACTCCGCGACGTCGTCACGTGCCCGGCGCAGGGCACTCAGCACCTCCGCCCGCGGTGCCAGCCCGCGGGCTGCCACGACGGCTTCGTTGTGCGCGTCCTGGTCGAAGGTCGCCGTACGACGGTCTGCCCAGTCCTGGTCGGTGAGGTCGCCGTGCTCGGCCTCGTCCCGCAGCCTCCCCACCGAGCGGCTTCCCGGCCAGGCGCCGAGGTGGACGCAGACCGCTCGTGCGGTCCAGCCCTCGAGCCGGGTGGGTGCGTCGAGGTCGACCTCGCCCGCGAGCTCCAGGAAGTCCTCCCAGGCCGGCAGCAACAGCCCGGCCACGTCTGCCGGGTCCCAGGAGGCGAGGCCGCGCTCGTCGGCGGTGGGTGTCACGGGGGAGGCCGATGCGGCTGGCACACTCTCATCCTGCCAGCGGCGCGACGAAGGAGAGCGGGATGGCGGTGTCGGTCGGCGACGAGGCGCCCGACTTCGAGCTCAGGGACCAGCACGGCCAGACCGTGCGGCTGTCCGCCCTGCGCGGCGACCGGGCAGCGCTGCTCGTCTTCTACCCGTGGGCGTTCTCGCGGGTCTGCGGCGCCGAGCTGCGGGACCTCCAGCAGCACCAGGACGAGATCGTCTCCGACGACGTCGCCCTGCTCGCGGTCTCGACGGACCCCATGTACGCCTTGCGGGCCTACGCCGACCAGGAGGGCCTCACCTTCCCGCTGCTGTCGGACTTCTGGCCGCACGGCGCGGTGGCCACGTCGTACGGCGTGTTCAGTGCGCGGGTCGGTATCGCGCTGAGGGGCACCTTCCTGGTCGACGCGGGCGGCACCGTGCGCTGGACCGTCGTGCGGGGCATCCCGGACGCCAGGAGCGTCGACGACTACAAGAAGGCCATCGCCGACCTCTAGTCTGTCCCGGCACGCCGGGGCGCATAGCTCAGCTGGTCAGAGCACCTGCCTTACAAGCAGGGGGTCGGCGGTTCGAGTCCGTCTGCGCCCACCCATGTACTGCGCAACGCGTTGAGCAGTAGAGGTGATCCGGTTCGGGCGGTGGTCGGTCGATGACGGCGGTGATAGCGTCCGGCCGCTCTGTCGACAGGGTGCGCGGGGTCGCCGGTGCCCTCCCAAGGAGTCGCCATGGCCACCCAGCAGCAACGTGTCATCGGGCGCCCCCGGCTGGCCTCGATGCTCCCAGTTCTCCTGGTGATCGCCATCTTCGGTCTTACCGGCTGCGGTGGTGAAGGAACCAACGACGACGCTGCAACGGGCACGAGCCCTGCTACGCCGAAGACGACCGCGGCCAGCACCGACCCTACGACGCCCGTAGGAGATGGTGAACCGGTCCTGATCCGGACCGCTGTCGAAGGGTTCGGCGGGAAGGTCGTCAAGGGATCGGTGCTCGGCGAGTCGGCCTTCTGCTCAGGCGGAACGGTCCGGCACGACCGCGGAAGCCCGGAGATCGGCTTTCCGGCGGTCAACGTCTTCCTCTGCTCCGACGGCCAGCTGAAGATCGGCTTCGGTCCGGGTCCGGAGCAGATGAACAACTCAGTCCAGACCAGCAACTGGAAGATTCTGGACGGCAGCGGCCGCTTCTCCGGGATGACCGGCACTGGTCAGATGATCGTGCAATGGTCCGAAGGCGCGGGGCCGGAACAAGGTCAGGAGACCTTCACCGGACGGGTATTTGCCCCCTAGCAGGAGGTCAGGCGCGCTGGGCTTCGCCGTCCCGCAGGAGGGACTCCAGCGCCTCCACCAGCTCCCGCGGAAGACGGGTCCCCGGCTCGGTGACAGTCCGGACGACAGCGTCCGACAGCGTCCTGAGCTTCTGGTTGTGCTGTTGGGAGACGCGAAGCAGTGCCGCGAACGCAGCGTCCTCGCCGATGGTGTAGCGCGCCATCAGGATGCCCATCGCCTGACCGACGCGGCCGTGCGCGGTGACGGCCTCCTCCAGCTGGTCGATCCGGCGCTGCGCCTGGGCGAGCTGCTCGGACAGGGGTTCCTGGTCGGTGTACTGCGTCGGAGAAGGTGACGAGGTGATCATGACAAGCTCCAGGCGGGGTCTAGGCACTGGAACGGCTATGGCCCGGGTGTTCGAGCCATACCTGAACGAAGTGTAGGGCGGATCAGCCGGCCTCGCGGCGGACGCTGCGGTCCTCGACCACGCCTGCGTCCCGGCCGCGTCCCCTCACGACGGCGCCGACGATCACCCCGAGCAGTCCCACGACCATGAGGATCCAGCCGACGGCCCAGAGGCTGATGCCGGCGACGTCGGCCTCCACGGCAAAGGCGAGGATGGCGCCCACGGCGATGAGAAAGATGCCGATGCCGATACCCATGACAAGACCTCCCGTGTCCTGGCCTGCAGCAACTCTGCGGGCTCGTCGGGCACCTACCCCGGGTTCCGCCGCCACGATGTTGCGGTCCTGTGACGATCCGATGACGGTGCCGGGAAGGTCGGCTCGGTTGGAAAGCAGGGCCGGGTCCTGCACGGCCGACGGTCGTCCCGAGGCGGGGCGCGCTGCACCGCGGAGGCGCGCTGCCCGTGCCTCCGCGGTGCGATCCGGCCGGTCAGTCGGCGAGCGCGACGACCACCAGGATGACGGCCATCACGAGCACGATGCCGGCCAGGATCAGCATCATCGCGCGGTCCGGAGCGACCCGCTGGTGCGCCTCGGGGATGTGCTTCATGCCTCCGTGGTACGCCGTTGCGCACCTGCCGTCAACGGCCGTGGGCCGCGTTCCGGTCGGACGGCATAGGTTGACGCTCATGCGCGTGACGATGCTGCTTGCCGATGCGGCGCAGGAGGTCAACGGGAAGCTCTACGTGCTGGGCGGCGGCTGGTCCGTCACCGGCCCGGACCTGCCGCCGATGTCGATCGCCATCAAGCTCGACGTTCCGTGGAGCCAGTCGGACCGGCCGCACCAGTTCGGGCTGGAGCTCGTGGACGAGGACGGCGGTCCCGTGCCTGCGGGCGACGCGGGGGGCGTCCGGGTCGAGGGCAGCTTCGAGGTCGGGCGGCCGGTGGGGGTGCCCGAGGGCAGCGACGTGGACTTCGCGTTCGTGGTGAACGTGCCGCCGTTCCCGATCCGGCCCGGTCGCTACTCGTGGCGGCTGTCGATCGACGGCGAGACGCACGAGGACTGGGTCCGGCCCTTCCAGGTCCGGGCGTCCGCGTGACGGAGGAGACCCACCTCGGCGACGTGCTGGCTGCGCTGGACTCCCGGTACGACCCCGGGTGGGCGCAGGACTGGGACGCGGTCGGTCTGGTTGCCGGTGACCCCGGCCAGCCGGTACGCCGGGTGCTGCTGGCCGTCGACCCGGTGCAGTCCGTCATCGAGGAGGCCGTCGACTGGGGAGCCGACCTGCTCGTCACCCACCATCCTCTGCTGCTCCACGGTGTGCACACGGTCGCGGCCACCCATCCGAAGGGCCGTGCGGTCACCTCGCTGGTGCGGGCCGGGCTGGCGTTGTACGTGGCGCACACCAACGCCGACGTCGCAGATCCCGGCGTGTCCGACGCGCTGGCGGTCGTCCTGGGTCTCACCGACCTGCGGCCCCTGCAGCCCTCGTCCGGCGACCTCCTCGACACACTGGTGACCTTCGTGCCGGAGGCCGACGCGGAGCGGGTGGTCGACGCGCTCTCGACCGCGGGGGCGGGCCGGCTCGGCGACTACGAGCGCTGCGCGTTCACCGCGCCCGGCACCGGCACGTTCACACCGTTGCCGGGTGCCGACCCAGCGGTAGGCAGCGTCGGGCGACGCGAGTCGGTCGCCGAGACGCGGATCGAGATGGTGCTGCCCAGGCGCCGCCGGCCCGCTGTCGTCGCCGCGCTGCGCGCTGCCCACCCCTACGAGGAGCCGGCGTTCTCCGTCCTCGAGCTGGCCGACCTGCCGTCGACCCGCGGGCTCGGCCGGATCGGGACCTGGGGCCGCGGGGGGACGCTGCGCGACCTCGCCGCCCGGGCTGCGGCCGTCCTGCCGCCCACTGCCCACGGGGTCCGGGTCGGGGGCGACCTGGACCGCCCGGTCCGGACCGTGGCGGTCTGCGGCGGGGCCGGCGACGACCTGTTCCGGGACGTCCGGGCGGCAGGTGTGGACGCCTACGTCACGGCCGACCTGCGGCACCACCCGGCCTCGGAGGCGCTGGAGCACGGCTCGCCCGGGCTGGTGGACCTCAGCCACTGGGCCAGCGAGTGGCCCTGGCTGGCGGACTGCGCGCGGATGCTGCGCGAAGGCCTCGCCGCGGCGGGACTGCCGGCCGATACGGTGGAGACGCGCGTGTCCCGCCTGGTCACCGACCCCTGGGTCGAGTCGATCGGCGGCCTGGCCGCCACCACCACGACCGCGAGGAGCTCGCACTGAAAGCCGCCGCCGCCGACCAGGGCCGCCTGCTCGACCTGCAGGGCCTCGACGCCCGGCTGGACCAGCTCGCGCACCGGCGTCGTACGTTGCCGGAGCACGCGGCGCTGGCGGAGGTGGAGGCCGAGCTCGCAGCCCTGCGTGACCAGCTCGTGGTGGCCGAGACCGAGCAGAGCGACCTGGCCCGTGAGCTGACCAAGGCCGAGGGCGACGTCGACCAGGTGCGCTCCCGCGCGGAGCGCGACCAGAAGCGGCTCGACGCCGGGCAGGTGTCCTCGCCCAAGGAGCTGGAGAGCCTGCAGCACGAGATCGCGACGCTCGGTCGCCGCCAGTCGGACCTGGAGGAGATCGTCCTCGACGTGATGGAACGCCTGGAGTCCTCGCAGAGCCGGTCGTCGGAGCTGGTCGCGCAGCGCGAGGTGGCCCAGGCGCGCGCCACCGAGCTCACCGCGTCGCGGGACACCACCACGGCGGGGATCGACGCCGAGGTCCAGCAGCTGCGCGCGCAACGGGACACGCAGTCAGGCTCGATCGACGCGGCGCTCCTCACGCTCTACGAGAAGATCCGCGCGCAGCAGGGTGGCGTAGGCGCCGCCGAGCTGCGGCAGCGCCGCTGCGGTGGCTGCCGGCTGGAGCTGAACAACGTCGAGATCAACCAGCTGCGGGACGCCGACCCCGACGAGGTGATGCGGTGCGACGAGTGCCGCCGGATCCTCGTGCGCACGGCCGAGTCAGGGCTGTGAGCCGGTACGTCGTCGAGGCTGACGGCGGCTCCCGCGGCAACCCGGGCCCGGCCGCGTACGGCACGGTCGTCAAGGACTACGACAGTGGTCTCGTGCTGCGCGAGCTCGCCGAGCACATCGGAACGGCCAGCAACAACGTCGCGGAGTACCGGGGCCTGATCGCCGGGCTCGAGGCGGTGCGCGAGCTCGACCCGAGCGCGACGGTCGAGGCGCGGCTGGACTCGAAGCTGGTGGTGGAGCAGCTGTCCGGCCGGTGGAAGATCAAGCACCCGGACATGCGCGAGCTGGCGCTGCGCGCCCGGGCGGTGCTCCCGCCGGCCCAGGTGAGCTACGTGTGGGTGCCGCGGGAGCGCAACAAGCACGCCGACCGGCTGGCCAACGAGGCGCTGGACGCCGCGGCCCGTGGCGAGGCCTGGTCGCCGGCCGACAGCACCGCGGAGCTACGGGCCCAGGACGACGCCGACGACGCCGCCGGCGCTGACGAGGCGGTGCAGCCCACGCCGCGGGCCCGGCTGGTCGGCTGGGACGCCGACCTCGGGACCCCGACGACCACGGTGCTGCTGCGCCACGGCGAGACGGTGCACACCGCCGAGAAGCGCTTCAGCGGTTCCGGCGGGCACGACCCCGAGCTGTCGGAGTCGGGGAGGCAGCAGGCGGCGGCTGCCGCGGAGCGGCTGGCCGGGTCCGGCGGCGTCGACGTCGTGCTCTCCTCGCCGATGCGGCGCACCCGGCAGACCGCCGACGCGGTCGCCGGCGCCCTCGGCGCGCAGGTGCGTGAGGTCGAGGGCTTCCGCGAGTGCGCCTTCGGGGAGTGGGAGGGCCTGACCTTCGACCAGGTGCGCGAGGGCTGGCCGGACCAGCTGCACGCGTGGCTCGGCGACCCGCAGGCCGTGCCGCCCGGTGGGGAGTCCTTCACCGCCGTACGTCGCCGGGTGACCCGCGCCCGCGACCAGCTGCTCGCGCGGTACCCGCGGCAGACGGTACTCGTCGTGACCCACGTGACGCCGATCAAGGTGCTCGTCGCGGACGCCCTGGGAGCTCCGGTCTCGGCGCTGTACCGGATGGAGCTGACCCCGGCGACGCTGACCGAGCTGCAGTGGTTCGAGGGCGGCCAGGCGTCGATGCGCCGGTTCAACGACGCCGCCCACCTGCTCTGACGTCACCCTCCGGGCGCGGCCGCCCGCTGCGCAGGGGTGCTCGTTTGCGACCTGTGCCCCCGACACGCCGACGTAGGCGCGGCGTGTCGCGGAGCCAGGTCGCAAACGATCAACGGTTGTGGGCGGCGGGCCGCCGTCAGCCGAGCCAGTCGGCGAGGACCGCCTCGGTGTCCTGGCCGACCGCGGGAGGCGGGCGGTCGAGCATCGTCGGTGTCCGGCTGAACCGCGGCGCCGGTGCCGGCTGCAGCACGCCGTCGTGGTCGACGAAGGTCCCGCGCGCGGCGAGGTGCGACTGGGTCGTCGCCTCGGTGAGCGAGAGCACCGGCGCGACGCAGGCGTCGGTGCCCGCGAACACCGCCGTCCACTCGTCGCGGGTGCGGGTCGCGAAGGCGGTCGCGATCCGCTCGCGCAGGGCCGGCCAGCGGGCCGGGTCGGTGCGCGCCGCCTCGTCCGGCGGGATGCCGAGGCGACCGGTCAGCTCGTCGTAGAACGCCGGCTCGAGCGCGCCGACGGCCATCCACCGGTCGTCGGCCGTGCGGTAGGTGCCGTAGAAGGGGGCGCCGCCGTCGAGCAGGTTGGACTCCGGCCGGTCCACCCAGGTACCGGCGGCGAGCAGCCCGTGGAACATCGTCGTGAGGTGGGCCGTGCTGTCGACCATGGCGGCGTCGACCACCTGGCCGCGACCGCTGCGCCTGCTCTCGTGCAGCGCGGCGAGCAGCCCGACCACGCAGTACGCCCCGCCGGCGAAGTCGCCGAGCAGGTTCAGGGCGGGCTTCGGGGGGCCGTCGGCCGGTGCGCTGGCGCCCAGCGCGCCGCTGACGGCCACGTAGTCGATGTCGTGCCCGGCCGATCCCGCCTCGGGCCCGTCCTGCCCCCACCCCGTCAGCCGGCCGTAGACCAGCCGCCGGTTGCGGGCCAGGCAGGCCTCCGGGCCGACGCCCAGCCGTTCGGCCACCCCGGGCCGCATGCCCTCGACCACGAGGCCGGCCCGGGTGGCGAGCTCGAGCACGGTGGTGACGTCGCCGGCGTTCTTGAGGTCCAGGAGGACCGACCTCTTCCCGCGCCCGAGGAGGTCCCGCTCGGGCGGTACGGCGGCCAGCGCGGGCCCGCCCGGCCGGTCGACCCGCACCACGTCGGCCCCGAGGTCCGCGAGCAGCATCCCGGCGAACGGCACTGCCCCGATGCCGGCCAGCTCCAGCACCCGGAGCCCGGCCAGCGGTCCCGATCGCGTGGTCGAGGTCACCGTCCGACCCTAGTGAGGGCAGGTCGGCCGCGATGCTGTCCTGCGGCCCCCTGCGTAGGCTGCCGGGGTGCCGCGCAGACATCTCGCCGTCCGGCTTCAGGACGAACCCGCCGGCCGGGAGCTGCGGGCCGGGTTCGCGCGGATCCGGGAGGAGCTCGGCCTGCCGCCGGACTTCCCGCGGGACGTCCTGAAGGAGGCCGAGTCGGCTGCGCGCACGCCGGACCTGCCGTCGGACGACCTGACCGACCTGCCGTTCCTCACCATCGACCCGCCCGGATCGACCGACCTCGACCAGGCCATGCACCTCGAGCGCCGCGGCTCCGGTTTCCGGGTGCGGTACGCGATCGCCGACGTGGCGGCCTTCGTCCGCCCCGGCGGGGTGATGGACGGCGAGGCGCACCGGAGGGTCGAGACGCTGTACAGCCCGGACGAGCGCACGCCGCTGCACCCGAGCGTCCTCTCCGAGGGCGCGGCGTCGCTGCTGCCCGACCAGGTGCGGCCGTCGCTGGTGTGGACCCTCGACCTCGACGCGGACGGCGAGCAGGCCGCGGTCGACGTGCGCCGCGCCATGGTCCGGTCGCGCAACCGCTACGACTACGGCCAGGTGCAGGACCTGGTGGACGGTGGGACCGGCGACGAGCGACTGCTGCTGCTCGCCGAGGTCGGCAAGCTGCGGATGCAGCTCGAGGTCGAGCGCGGCGGCGTGAGCCTGCCCATCCCCGAGCAGGAGGTCGTCGAGGACGGCGACACCTTCCGGCTGGAGTACCGCTCGACCCTGCCGGTGGAGTCGTGGAACGAGCAGGTCTCGCTCATGACCGGGATGGCCGCCGCCGACCTGATGCTGCACGGCGAGGTCGGCATCCTGCGCACGCTGCCGCAGGCGCCCGACGGCGCCTTGCAGCGCCTGCGCCGGGCGGCCCGCGGGCTCGGGGTCGACTGGCCTCGTGCAACGTCGTACGCCGAGGTCGTGCACGGCCTGGACCCGGCGAACCCCCAGCACGCGGCTCTGCTCGAGGAGGCCACATCGCTGCTGCGCGGCGCGGGGTACACCGCGTTCGACGGCGGGCTGCCGGAGCACGCGACCCACGCGGCGGTGGCCGCCGAGTACGCGCATGCCACCGCCCCGTTGCGACGCCTCGTCGACCGCTACGTGGGCGCGGTCTGCCTCGCCCTCTGCGCCGGGGAGGAGGTCCCCGGCTGGGCTCGCTCGGCGCTGCCGCGGCTTCCCGAGGAGATGGCCGCGGGCGACCGGCTGGCCCACGAGCTGGAGCGCGAGTGCGTCGCGCTCATGGAGGCCGCGGTGCTGCACGGCCGCGAGGGCCAGGAGTTCGACGCGGTGGCCGTCGAGGTCGACCAGAAGGGCGGGGGCACCGTGCAGCTGTCCGACCCGGCCGTCCGCGCCGGCTGCACCGGCGACCTGCCGCTGGGGGAGCGGGTCCGGGTCCGGCTGGTCGAGGCCGACACCCAGTCCCGGTCGGTGCGGTTCGCGGTGGTCTGACCGCGGGGCACACCCATGGCCCCGGCAGACCTGCCGGGGCCATGGGCGAGGGCGCCGTGCTATGGGCCTGGTGCGGGCGCCTGCGCCAGGTGTTCCTTCGCGACCCACGACCGCGTCAGCAGGTTTCGGTGCTCGCGCGCGAGGCTGTACCCCGCCCGCTCGTACACTGCGTCCTGCTCGAGGCCGCTGAGCTGAGCCTGCATCGACTGCTGCGAGCTCTGCACGGAGGCGACGTCCGCCTGCACCGAGTCGACGTCGTTGCTGTTGAGGACGCCGACCCCGAGCGAGACGCCGATGCCGACCCCTGCAAGTCCGACAGCGGTCAGGCGGGCAACTTTCGCCCACCTGCTCGTCGCCGCCGGCGACGGGGCGACAGGTTCGGTCGTCCGGGTGGACGGGTCCCTTGTCGTGACGGGTGCGTTCTGGAGGAGTGTCATGGCTCTCACCTCCTCGTGAGGGGAGCCGGAGCAGCCGAGCCGGTCGCTCTGCTCCCACCTCCAACGTCCCGCCCACCGGCCTGCGGGGCAAGATGCCGGACGTCACGAGCCGCCCGCGATGGACCCTTTCTGGCGGGCTAGAGTGGGGGCACGGCGGACGAGCCGGCCGGACGGTCGCGTCGAGGTCCTCGGACCTCGCCGAGGAAAGTCCGGGCTCCACAGGGCACGGTGGTGGGTAACGCCCACCCGGGGTGACCCGCGGGACAGTGCCACAGAGAGAAGACCGCCGGGCCTTCGGGCCCGGTAAGGGTGAAACGGCGGTGTAAGAGACCACCAGCGCCCGGGGTGACCCGGGCGGCTCGGCAAACCCCACCCGGAGCAAGGCCAGACAGGGAGCGTTCGAGGGCGGCCCGCCCGAGCTCCCGGGTAGGCCGCAGGAGGCTGTCGGCAACGGCAGCCCGAGATGGATGACCGTCCACGCGCCTCGGTGCGTGACAGAACCCGGCTTACAGGCCGACTCGTCCGCCGCCTGTTATCGGCCGCCCGGCAGGTGTTCCCCGCAGCTTCGTGGGGGTATATGCCTGAGCCATGGGGGATCGGGACACCGACGCGATGCGCATCGCCCTGGGCATGGTCCGGGCCGACTGGCAGGGGGACGAGGACGCCTGGAACCAGCTCTGGGCGGTCACCGAGGACCCGGGCGAGCTGGCCCGTGAGCTCACCCGGCTGTGCCGGCAGCAGCTCGACCGGCTGGCCTCGGTGGCGGGGGTCTCGACCGCCGAGATGCTGCACCGGATGGCCGCCCAGCTCATCCCGCACCCGGAGCCCGGACAGGTCAGCCTGGTGGACGTCGAGCACCGGCAGGGCAGCAGCAACCGCTGAGTGACCGGGACCGGGGCGGCACCGGCACCGCCGGCTAGCCGGGCGACGCCGTCAGTGTCAGGATCTCCGGCTCGCCCGAGGTCACCAGGATCGTGTGCTCGAACTGCGCCGACTTGCGACGGTCCCGGGTCACGACGGTCCAGCCGTCGTCCCACATCTCCCACTCGGGGGTCCCGAGGTTGAGCATCGGCTCGATCGTGAAGGTCATCCCCTCCTCGATCACGGTGTCGTGCGACTCGTCGTCGTAGTGCGGCACCACCAGCCCCGAGTGGAACGCCGTGCCGATGCCGTGCCCGGTGAACTCCCGGACGACGCCGTAGCCGAACCGCCGTGCATAGGACTCGATCACCCGACCGACGACGCTGATCGGGCGCCCTGGACGGACGGCCTTGATCGCCCGGCGCAGCGCCTCCTCGGTGCGCTCGACGAGCAGACGGTCCTCCTCGGCCACGTCTCCGACGAGGAACGTCGCGTCGGTGTCGCCGTGCACGCCGCCGAGGTACGCCGTGATGTCGACGTTGACGATGTCGCCGTCGCGAAGCTCGGTGCTGTCGGGGATCCCGTGGCAGACGACCTCGTTCACCGACGTGCACAGCGACTTCGGGAAGCCCTTGTAACCGAGGGTGGACGGGTAGGCGCCGTGCTCGACCAGGAACTCGTGGCCGATCCGGTCCAGCTCGTCCGTGGTGACCCCCGGGGAGACGTGCCGGCCCACCTCCGCGAGGGCCTGGGCCGCGAGCCGGCCGGCGACCCGCATCCGGTCGATCGTGTCCCGGTCCTTGACCTCGGGGCCGGTGAACCTCGCCGGGCCCGCCTTGCCGACGTACTCGGGCCGCAGGATGGTGCCGGGGACCTCGCGCACGGGGGACAGCCGGCCAGGAGTCAGGGTGGGCATGGTGCCGAAGTCTAGTTCGGGGTAAGGATGCCCTATGAGCGACGACGACCAGCAGTGGTACTACTGCCTCAACCACAAGGCCGTGGAGCAGGGCCTGTCCTGCGCGAACTCCGAGCGGCTCGGGCCCTACGCCACGCGGCAGGAGGCTGAGGCGGCACTCGCCACCGCGGCCGAGAAGACCGAAGCCTGGGACAACGACCCCAGGTGGAAGGACGACTGAGCCGTGCTGCGGCGCTCCGCCGCAGCCGTGACGCAGAAGGGGGCCGCCCGGACGACCGGGCGGCCCCCTCCTACGTGTGGGGCGACTAGCGCTTCCGCGCCGTC
The DNA here is from genome assembly GCA_963807005.1 of uncultured Actinomycetota bacterium. Classification (GTDB taxonomy): domain Bacteria; phylum Actinomycetota; class Actinomycetes; order JACCUZ01; family JACCUZ01; genus CAWDZK01. The sequence continues at coordinate 1,051,239 of CAWDZK010000006.1, forward strand.
TTCTTCGCCGCCGTCTTGCGGGTCGACTTCTTGGCGGTCCTCTTGGCGGGGGCCCGCTTGGCGGTCGACTTCTTGGCGGTCTTCTTCGCTGCGGACCGCTTGGCCGGAGCCTTCTTCGCGGTCTTCTTGGCCGTCTTCTTGGCGGTCTTCTTGGCGGTCGACTTCTTGGCCGTCTTCTTGGCGGTCGTCCGCTTCGCCGTCTTCTTCGCCGCCGTCTTGCGGGTCGACTTCTTGGCGGTCTTCTTCGCTGCGGACCGCTTGGCCGGAGCCTTCTTCGCGGTCCTCTTGGCGGCGGTCTTCTTGGCGGTCGACTTCTTGGCCGTCCGCTTTGCCGCCGTCTTCTTGGCCGTCTTCTTCGCGGCCTTCTTGGCGGACTTCTTGGCTGTGCGAGCGGTCGTGGACTTCCTCGTCGTGCTTGCCGCCGCATGGGTCACTTTCGCGGTGGTCTCTTCTTCTGTGGCCGGCACACGCGCCTCCTGGACTCGTACGTCGACCTCGTGGTCGACGTCTTCACCGAAAAGATCGCACTACCACGCGCGCGTTACCAGCATTTCGCACCAACGTTTTTCGGTGGCGCGACGCAGCCGTGGACGTCGAAGTCGACACTCGTGTGCGTCGACGGACAGGGGTGTCGCTGAAAACTGTTGCGGGGCAACGCATGTACGACGAGAACGAAAACAAGCTCGCGTCGTCAACGACGTGGTGCGGGTCCGCTGACGCGGTCGAGAAAACGTGCAAGTCGGTCGCGCATCGCGACGCGTGTCGCGCTCTCACCGGCCGCGACGCTGACCAGGTGCTGCACGGTGTCCATGTCGACGTACGTCGACGAAGCCTGCGTCACCAGTCGTGTCTGCTGACGTGTCGGCACCACGAGACGGTCGTGGACGAGACTCGCGAGCTCCTCGTCGCCGTCGTCGATCGACAGGATCGTCGCCCCGATGCGCCGAGCGTCGGCGACGCGTTCGAGCAGTCCTTCGGGAGCGTTGTCGGGTGCGACGACGAAAACGGTCTCGTCCCGTCGCGCCGCCTCCAGACGGGCCATGCCGACGGACAGGTGCGGCGGCGCCTCGGTGGGAACGGACCAGCGCACCAGCGTCGGCCGAAGCTCTGGCACACCCGCGAACCGCGACTCGTCGTCCAGGTGCGCGGCGAGGTGCCACGGCTCCTCGGTAGGTGTTCCCACGAGCAGCAGGCCGCCCGCCGCCGGCGTCGACCGCCGTAGGGTCGCGGCGAACTGGCGAGTCCGCTCGACCCAGCCGGTTGTCGCGAGCAGCTCGCGGATGACGTGTACACGCTCCGAGTCCACGCGGACATCGTGCCGGTCCGGACGCCGCGGCGCAGCGCGACGCGCGAGGCCGGTCAGCCGGTCAGGCCTGACCGATCAGCTGAACGAGTGCTCCTCCGAAGGGAAGGTGCCGGCCGCGACGTCGGCGGAGAACCGGCGGGCCGCGTCGGTGAGCGTGCCGCGCAGGTCGGCGTACTGCTTGACGAAGCGTGGCATCGGGCCGCCGCGCAGCCCTGCCATGTCCTGCCATACGAGGACCTGGCCGTCGCAGTCGACACCGGCTCCGATGCCGATCGTCGGGACGGCGAGCTCGCCCGTGACCCGCTTGGCCACCTCGGCGGGGACCATCTCGAGGACCACGGCGAAGGCGCCGGCCTCTGCCAGCGCGACCGCATCGGCGACCAGCCGGTCCGCCTCGGCACCGCGGCCCTGCACGCGGTAGCCGCCGAGTCCGTGCTCGCTCTGCGGCGTGAAGCCGATGTGGGCCATCACCGGGATGCCCGCAGTGACCAGGGCGCGCACCTGCGGGACGACGGACGCCCCTCCCTCGAGCTTGACGGCGTGCGCCTCGGCCTCCTTCATGAACCGGACCGAGGTCGCCAGCGCCTGCTCCGGCGACGCCTGGTAGGAGCCGAACGGCAGGTCGGCGACGACGAGGGCTCGCTGCGCCCCCCGGCTGACCGCGCGCACCAGCGGGATCATCTCGTCGACGCTGATGGGCAGCGTGGTCTCGTAGCCGAGCACGTTGTTGGCCGCCGAGTCGCCGACGAGGAGCACGGGGACGCCGGCGGCGTCGAAGACCTCGGCAGTCATCTGGTCGTAGGACGTCAGCATCGCGAACCGCTCGCCCCGGTCCTTCATCGCCCGCAGATGGTGCACGCGGACGCGCTTCGGGACGCCGGGGCCCGAGCTCCCGGGCCCGGTGCCGTACGGCGCGGGGCTGTCCTCACCCGCGCGAATGCTGTCGATGGGGCTGGCCATGTCGGACCTCCGGGTGTCGCCTCGAGGCTCCCGGACGGAGTCCCCGGACCACGCCATGGTGACACGCGATCGGGGTCGAGGCTGCTCAGGGGCGCGGCGCGTGCTCCCGCCAGCGGTTCGTGATCGGCAGCCGCCGGTCGCGACCGAAGGCCTTGTCGGAGATCTTCGGGCCGGGCGGGTACTGCCGTCGCTTGTACTCGGCGTGGTCGGTCATCTGCAGGACCTTCTCGACCAGGTCCTGGTCGAACCCGGCAGCGAGCAGCTCCCCGGAGCCGCGGTCCTGCTCGACGTAGTCGTCGAGGATGTCGTCGAGGAGCTCGTAGTCGGGCAGCGAGTCGGTGTCGAGCTGGCCGGGGCGCAGCTCCGCCGACGGCGGCTTGGTGATCGAGCCCTGCGGGATCGGCGTTTTCTCTCCCTGCCGTTCGGCCTCGGCGTTGCGCCAGCGGGACAGCGCCCAGACGGAGGTCTTGGCGACGTCCTTGAGCGGCGCGAAGCCACCCACCGCGTCGCCGTACAGCGTGGAGTACCCGACGGCGAGCTCGCTCTTGTTGCCGGTCGCCAGGACGAGGTGGCCGTGCTGGTTGGACAGCCCCATCAGGATGACGCCGCGCACCCGGGCCTGCAGGTTCTCCTCGGACAGTCCGGTCAGTGGCACCGCTCCGAGGAACGCCTCCACCATCGGCGCGATGGGGATCGTCGAGTAGACCAGCCCGGTGCGCTCGGCGAGCTCGGCCGCGTCGGTCCTCGAGTGCTCCGAGGAGTAGCTGCTCGGCATCGAGACGCCGTTTACGTTGGCGGCGCCGATGGCGTCGCAGGCGATCGCGGCGGTGAGCGCCGAGTCGATACCGCCGGACAACCCGATGGCGACCGTCGTGAAGCCGTTCTTCCCGACGTAGTCGCGCAGCGCCGTGACGAGCGCGCCGTAGACCTCCGCCTCGTCCGAGAGCCGCTCGGCCACCGGTGCGGCGACGGGCTCCCACGCCGGAAGCGGGTCGGGGGACAGGACGACCCGCTCGATCGTGACGGCGGACCCGTCCGCGGCCTCGACGTGACTGGCGGCGTCAGCCGCGGGCGCCGACGCGTCCGGCAGGTCGAGGTCGACGACCAGCAGCTCCTCGACGAACTGCCGGGCCCGGGCGAGCAGCTCGCCACCGGCGTCGACGACCAGCGAGTCGCCGTCGAAGACCAGCTCGTCCTGACCGCCGACCATGTTCACGTAGGCGAGGGCGCACCCGGCCCCGGCCGCCCGGCGCCGGACGAGGTCGAGCCTGACGTCGTCCTTGTTGCGCTCGTACGGCGAGCCGTTGATGACCAGCAGGAGCCCGGCGCCGGCCTCGCGCGCGACGGCGACCGGTCCGCCCTCCTGCCAGATGTCCTCGCAGATGACGATCGCGACGTCGACCCCGTGCACCCTGGCCACGGTCAGCGAGCTGCCGGGCACGAAGTTGCGGTACTCGTCGAACACGCCGTAGTTCGGCAGGTGGTGCTTGGCGTAGCGGGCTGCGACCCGGCCGCGGTGCAGGACGGCCGCGGCGTTCTGGGGGGCGCCCTTGGGGGTCCCCAGGACCGGCACGGCATCCGGGGCGCCGTCGAGGAAGCCGACCACGACAGCGAGGTCGCCGAGCCCCTCGGTCGCCAGCCGGCCGGCCAGCTCGTCCAGCGCCTGCCGGGAGGCGTCGACGAAGGACCGGCGCAGCGCGAGGTCCTCGACCGGGTAGCCCGTCAGAGCCATCTCCGGGAACGCCACCAGGTGCGCGCCCTGCTCCGCTGCCCGGCGGGACCAGTCGACGATCTGGTCGGCGTTGCCGTCGAGGTCCCCGACGACGGGGTCGTGCTGGGCGAGAGCGAGCCGGAGCTGGGCCACGACGCCAGCGTACGGCGGTCGCGCATCGGTCCTGCTGGCGGGCGAAGCCTTGAGCGCGCGAGCGATGGCGGCTGAACCACAGATAGGGTCCCCGCACATGGACATGCTGAAGGGCGAGGAAATCGCCGCGGCCAAACTGACCGACTGGCGCAAGCTGGCCCAGGGACTGCACGCTCGCTACCTGGTCGACGACTTCGGCACCGGCGCCCGGTTCGTCGCCGCAGTGGGCGAGGCGGGGGACGCGCTCGGACACCACCCGAGCGTCTCGATCGGCGATGGGTACGTCGACCTCAAGCTGATCACCGCCGATGCCATATACCGCGACGACGAGGGCACCGAACACGTCGTCGCATGGGTGACCCAGCAGGACATCGACCTCGCGCGACGGATCACCGATATCGCCGCCGACCACAAGGTCGACGCCGAACCGGCCTCGGTCAGCGTCATCGAGCTCGGCCTCGACACGGCGCACTCCGCGACCATCGCCCCGGTGTGGGCCGCCCTGCTGACCGGGAACGCCGAGGCCCAGGGCCACGGGTCCCCCAGCGACGAGATCCGGGACGCCACGGGACGGGTACCGAACCTGTGGTTCGGGGACGCCGACGAGCACGAGTCCCCACGTCAGCGGTTCCACGTCGAGGTCTATGTGGCGCCAGAGGTGGCCGAGCAACGCATCGCCGCTGCAGTCGCTGCGGGTGGGACGGTCGTCGATGACAGCGGCGCGCCGTCGTTAACTGTGATAGCCGATCAGGACGGCAACACAGGAGTGGTGTGCGTCGCCGAGTCCCCTGCGACGAAGGACTGAACCACCGACTCGGGTGACCCGCGGCACCCGCCATCACAGTCGACGTGACCGGTCTGCAGGTGGCCGGGCGACATCTTCGCGCGGCCCGAGGCACAGGCGTGCAGCTCGGCATGAATTGGGCGTACTTGGCCACACCCGGGTGGACCCGGTATGTATGCACCCATGCTTCCTGCGAGAACGACGTCACGGTGACCGCCAGCGACTACGACGGCTTCGCGGACGCCTACTCGGCGGCGAACGAGTCCAGCCTCTTCAACGCGTACTACAACCAACCCGAGATCCTCCGCCTCGCCGGCGACGTCTCAGGCCGCCGGATCCTCGACGCGGGGTGCGGATCCGGGCCGCTGTCGGCCGCACTGCGCGACAAGGGAGCCGCCGTCGCCGGCTTCGACGCGAGTGCAGCCATGGTCGACCTGGCCCGCCAGAGGCTGGGTGACGACGGCGACGTTCGCGTAGCGGATCTCGGCGGGCCGCTGCCGTTCGCCGACGACGAGTTCGACGACGTCGTGGCATCCCTCGTCCTGCACTACGTGGAGGACTGGGGCGGCGCCCTCGCCGAGCTGCGACGCGTGCTCAAGTCTGGCGGTCGCCTGATCCTCTCGGTGATCCACCCCAGCGTCTACGCGATCGTGTATCCCGAGGCCGACTACTTCGCGCACACCAAGTACTCCGAGGACTACACCTTCAACGGACAGAGTGTGGTCCTGACCTACTGGCACCGACCCCTGCACGCCATCACAGACGCCTTCATCTCCGCAGGGTTCCGCATCGCCGCCGTCAGCGAACCGCCCCCTGCGCCGGACACTCCTCGGGAGGTGCTCCCGCCCGACCTGGAGGAGGGAAGGTCGTTCCTGTGCTTCCTCTTCTTCGTGCTCGAGGCCGTCTGAGTCCGAACGCGAGCGGTCTGACCCGCCTGACACGTCGAGTGGCGCGTTGGTGCACCCGTCCCGGGTGAGAGTCTGCAAGAACGCGCCACAGAGTGGGCGACCCCGGCAGGTCAGATGCGGCGGAGTCGGCGCGCCGGGTCGTCGGCCTGGTCGGTCTGGTCGGCCTGGCCGGTCTGGTCGGTCTGCCCGGCCCGGATCCGGGTCGCGTATGCGGCGAAGTGCTCGGACAGCCAGCCGGTCATGGTGTCGGCCGCCATCGGCCGGGCGAGGAAGTAGCCCTGCACCAGGTCGCACTCCAGCTCCTGCAGGAGCCGCCAGCTGGCCTCGTCCTCGACGCCCTCGGCCACGACGCGCAGGCCGAGGTCGTGCCCGAGGCCGATGACTGCCCGCACGATCGCCTGGTCCTCGGCGCGCTCGGCGAGCTGGCGGACGAACGAGCGGTCGATCTTGACCTCGTGCACCGGCAGCCGGCGCAGCCGGGTCAGCGAGGAGTACCCGGTGCCGAAGTCGTCGACGGAGATGTGCAGACCGAGCGCGACCAGGCCCTCGAGCGCGCGCACCGCGCGCTCGGGGTCGGAGACGATCGCGCTCTCGGTGACCTCCAGCTTGAGCAGGGCCGCCGGCAGTCCGGCCTGGACCAGCGTCCGCGCCACCGTGTCGGCAAGCTCGGGCTCGAGCAGGTTGCGCATCGAGATGTTGACGGCCATCAGGACCGGCGTGCCGGTGTCTCGCCAGGTGACGCACTGCCGCACGGCCGTGTCGATGACGAAGCGGGTCAGCGGCTTGATCAGACCGGTGTGCTCGGCGAGCGGGATGAACTCGTCGGGGGGCACGTTCCCCCACAAGGGGTGGTGCCAGCGCAGCAGCGCCTCGACGCCGGTGACCTGGCCCGTCGCGGGGTCCGCCTGCGGCTGGTAGTGCAGCTCCAGCGTGTTGTCCTCGACGGCGCGGGCGAGGTCCCCGATGAGGGACAGTCGCCGCGAGCTGTACGGGTCGCGGTTCGGGTCGTAGCGGGCGACGCCGGTCGAGCCGTGCTTGGCGTCGTACATCGCGACCTCGGCCCGTCGGAGCAGCAGCGCCGCCGACGAGCCGTCGCGCGGCGTGGAGGCGATGCCGATCGACGCCATGACGTCGAGGGTGACCTCGCCCAGGTCGAACGGGCGGGCCATGTCGCGCGTGATGCGGGAGACCATGCCCTCGATGTGGACGTCGTCGCCACCGAGGAGTACGGCGAACTCGTCCCCGCCGAGCCGTGCCACCACGGTCTCTCCCCGCTCGACCTGCCGCAAGCGTCGACCGACCTCGCCCAGGAGCCGGTCGCCGACGTCGTGGCCGAGGGTGTCGTTGACCTCCTTGAACCGGTCGACGTCCATCAGCAGCACGGCGGCCGAGCCGTCGGTCAGCAGGCGCTTCTCCAGCCGCTGCTGGAAGTGCAGGCGGTTCGGCAGCCCGGTCAGTGGGTCGTGCAGCGAGAGGTGCTCGGTCTCCTGGGCAGCGGCCCTGACCCGGGCCACCAGGCCGGAGTTGGTGAGGGCGACGCTGGCATGCCCTGCGAGCGCTTCGAACAGCTTGAGGTCCTCACGATCGAAGGTGCTCACGTCGTCGAGCCGGTCGGTGACCAGGAAGACGCCGGTGATCTCACCGCCGTCCCGCAGCGGGGCCGCCATGCCGTCGACGTGTCCGTCCGCGCGCAACGTGTCGTGCTCCGGGCCGACTCCGCCTCGGGGGAGCAGCACGGGCTGGCCGTGGCATGCCGGCGCCCACCACTGGGTGGAGTTGGGCTGGCAGAGGACAACCGACGCCGAGCGGGCCCGCAGCAGCTGGCAGGCCTCGAGCCGGACCGTCTCCAGCACCGACTCGTCCTGCAGCGCCCGGTCGACCGAGCGGGTGTACTGGTAGAGGAGCTCGAGCCGGCTGTACCGGAGCCGCTGCACGTGGAAGCCGCGGTACAGGGCGAAGCTCAGCACGGCCATCACGGCCAGCAGCGCCAGGGCGGCCAGGGAGTCCTGCAGGACGAGCACCGCCACCAGGGCGAGATCGGTCACCACCACGGTGCCGATCGCGGCCGTCGCGAGGGTACGAACGAGCTCGGGGAGGTCCCACCGGCTGAGCCGCAGGCTGATGATGACGAACAGCGCCAGGTTGGCGACCAAGTCGGCGGAGAGGGTCGCGGCGAGCGCGGCGACCCAGGTGCCGGCTGTGAGGTCGGCTGCCGGCACGGCGATCAGCGCGAGGACACCCGCGAAGACGAGGCAGGCCACGGTCACCTGGGCGAGCGTCGAGGCGATGTTGAAGGCGGCCTTGATGGGCTGGTTCCGCCGCAGCACCAGGTGCGCGACCGCCACCCCGGTCACCGCGGCGAGCAGGATCTGGTCGGCCGGCAGGAAGAACAGGCCGATCACCAACGGGGCCTGGTTCAGGGTGATGCTGTGGTTGTCCCGCCCGAACGGCAGGTGCACCGCGAACCGCTCGCTCAGCGCGAACAGGGCGGCGACGACCGGCCACCACACGTGCGGGCTCAGCGGGTCGAGCGTGACACCCGGCCGCCACAGCAGCAGGCCGACGGCAGCCAGGATCGCGCTGACGGCCCAGATCGGGGCGTCAGGCGGGAGCGACCGACGGTGCACATGGCCGATTGTGGGCCATCCGACCACGTTCCGTAGTGTTCAGGCCGCTTCCGGAGGCGTGTTTGACCCTTTCGGGCCAGATGCGGGGGGTGCGGTGGCGTCAGCGACCGCCGAGCCGGGTGTTCCACGAGGCGCCGGCCAGGTCCTTCTTGTTCCAGGACGCCCCGGCCTGGTCCTTCTTGTTCCACGACGCCCCGGCCGAGTCCTGACCCGCCGAGGTGAGGACCCCGGTGAGCAGGGCGACAGCGACCAGGACGAGCGCGGCGAGCAGGGCGAGCACGGGGGAGAACGTGCGGGCGGTGGCAGTGCGCATGTCAGCTCCAGAGCGAGTCGTGGCCCCGAGCGGGGCGGCGGGGTGCCTCGATCATCGGGGATCGTCTGCCATCGATGATCCACGGAAACACGCGGAGAGGGCAAAAAGTACGTTCTGCCGGGTCCCCCGCACGGGCGTATCCGTCCCGGAGAACGCCCACTTGGCGTAACCATTTGAGTGCTCAACGTGACGGGCACCCGGCGAGAGAGCGCCTCGTCGTAACACGGCGGAAACACCGGACCGGCACGATCGACGTCATGGACAAGCAGCAGGAGTTCGTGCTCCGGACCCTCGAGGAGCGCGACATCCGGTTCGTGCGGCTCTGGTTCACCGACGTGCTCGGGACGCTGAAGTCGGTGGCGGTGGCGCCGGCCGAGCTGGAAGGGGCGTTCGACGAGGGGATCGGCTTCGACGGCTCGGCCATCGAGGGCTTCGCCCGGGTCGCCGAGTCGGACATGCTGGCCAAGCCGGACCCCGGGACGTTCCAGATCCTGCCGTGGCGCTCCGAGTCACCGGGGACGGCGCGGATGTTCTGCGACATCGTCCTGCCGGACGGCACCCCGTCGTACGCCGACCCGCGCCAGGTCCTCAAGCGGACCCTGTCCAAGGCCGCGGAGCTGGGCTTCGCCTTCTACACCCACCCGGAGATCGAGTTCTTCCTCTTCCGCGACCACCTGCAGGGCCAGATGCCGGTCCCGGTCGACCAGGGCGGCTACTTCGACCACATCGCGCACGGGATCGGCCACGACTTCCGCCGCGACGCCATCACGATGCTCGAGAACATGGGCATCTCGGTGGAGTTCAGCCACCACGAGGGGGCGCCGGGACAGCAGGAGATCGACCTGCGCTACGCCGATGCGCTGTCCACCGCGGACAACGTCATGACCTTCCGGCACGTGATGAAGCAGGTGGCGCTCAGCCAGGGTGTCCAGGCCTCGTTCATGCCGAAGCCGTTCACCGACAAACCAGGCTCGGGCATGCACACGCACGTCTCGCTGTTCGAGGGCGAGCGCAACGCCTTCTACGAGGCCGGTGCCCAGTTCCAGCTGTCGAAGGTGGCCCGGTCGTTCATCGCCGGTCTGCTCCGGCACGCGCCGGAGATCACCGCGGTCACGAACCAGTGGGTGAACTCCTACAAGCGGCTGCTCGGAGGCGGCGAGGCGCCCGCCTACGTCTGCTGGGGTCACAACAACCGGTCAGCGATGGTCCGGGTGCCGATGTACAAGCCGGCCAAGGGCCAGTCCACCCGGGTCGAGGTGCGCAGCCCAGACTCCGCCTGCAACCCCTACCTCGCCTATGCCGTGATCCTCGGCGCGGGCCTCAAGGGCATCGAGCAGGGCTACGAGCTGCCGGACGGTGCCGAGGACGACGTGTGGGCCCTCACCGATGCCGAGCGGCAGGCGCTGGGGATCGAGCCGCTGCCGACGAACCTGTCCGAGGCGATCCGGCGGATGGAGTCCAGCGAGCTGGTCGCCGAGACGCTCGGCGAGCACGTCTTCGACTTCTTCCTGCGCAACAAGCGGGCCGAGTGGCTGGAGTACCGGCGCGAGGTCACCGCGTTCGAGCTCGACCGGTACCTCTGGGCGCTGTGACCACCGACGGACGCCCACGGGTCCTCGTCGTCCAGCACGAGTCGAGCACCGGGCCGGGCTGGTTCGGCCGCTGGCTGACCGAGGCCGGGGTGCAGCTCGACGTGTGCCATCCCTACGCCGGCGACCCGCTGCCGCACCTCGACCGGACGCAGGTCGACGGGCTGCTGGTGCTCGGCGGAGCGATGGCACCGGCGGACGACGAGGCCTGCCCGTGGCTTCCCGCCACCCGGGCGATGCTGGCCGACGCCGTCGCGTCCGGGCTGCCGACGTTCGGCATCTGCCTGGGCGCGGAGCTGCTCGCCCTCGGCTGCGGCGGGACGGTCCGCCGCGGGACTGCCGGGGCCGAGCTCGGGGTCCTCGGGGTCGATCTCGCGGACGAGGCGACCGACGACCCGGTGTTCGGTGTGCTGCCCGCGACCGTGCGGGTGGTGCAGTGGCACTGGGAGGAGATCGCCGGGCTTCCGGACGGGGCGGTGCTGCTGGCCTCGTCGCCGGCCTACCGGCACCAGGCCTTCCGGCTCGGCAGCGCCGCCTGGGGGGTGCAGGGGCACCCGGAGGTGACCGGCGACATCGCCGCGTCCTGGGCGCGGGAGGACAGCCCGCTGCTTGTCGCCGCGGGCCGCAGCCCCGAGGACCTGGTCGCCGAGGTCCGCGCCGCCGAGGGCGAGCTGTCCGCGACCTGGCAGCCGGTGGCCGACGCGTTCGCCACGGCGGTCCGCCGGGCGTCGCGGCGAGCGCGGGACGAGACGGCGGCGCCCGGTCGGTAGCGTGCCGTCCGTGGCGCGGGAGCAGCAGGTCAGCCGCGGCAGTGCGGCCGCCCGGCTGGCACGCCTCGGCTTCACCGAGCCTGCGCGAGCAGCGGCCGCGCTGGAGGGCGGGGCGCTCGGCCTGCTGCCGGACCAGGACCCGGTGCTGGCGGACCTCGGCCTGGCCGCGGACCCGGACGCGGCGCTGCTCGGGCTGGCCCTGGTGCTCGACGCGCGCGAGCGTCAGGAAGCGTTGGTGGGCGCCCTGCAGGGCGACGACCTGTTCCGGCGGCGACTGGTCACCGTGCTCGGGGCCAGCCGGGCGTTGACCGACCACCTGGTGCGCTTCCCCGGGTCGTGGTCGCACCTCGTGCCGGAGCACGAGGCGCGACCGACCGCGGCCGGGCTGCGGAGGTCGATGCTGCTGCAGATCGGTGCGGACCCGGACGAGCCGCTGCCCGTGGCGCCTGGCCCCGTCCCGGCGTCCACCGACCAGCTGCGGATCGCCTACCGCAACCTGCTGCTGGCGCTCGCCGCACGCGACCTGGCCGACGGGGTCGATGTGTCAGACGTCGCGGCCGAGCTCGCCGACCTGGCCGGTGCCACCCTCGAGGCCGCGCTCGCGATCGCCCGGGCGGACCTGGGCGCCGCCGCCTCCACCTGCCGGCTGGCCGTGATCGCGATGGGCAAGTGCGGCGGCCGCGAGCTCAACTACGTCAGCGACGTGGACGTGGTCTTCGTCGCCGAGGCTGCCGACGGCGCCGACGAGACGGCGGCGCTCAAGGCGGCAGCGACCCTGGCCGCCACGATGATGCGGGTCTGCTCCGCGAGCACCGGTGAGGGCACGGTCTGGCCGGTGGACGCGGCGCTGCGGCCGGAGGGAAAGGCCGGCCCGCTGGTGCGCACCCTCGCCAGCCACCAGGCCTACTACCACCGGTGGGCCAAGACCTGGGAGTTCCAGGCGCTGCTCAAGGCGCGGCCGGTCGCCGGGGACCTCACGCTCGGCCAGGCGTACGCCGACGCGCTCGCGCCGATGGTGTGGCAGGCAGCCGAGCGGCCCGACTTCGTCTCCGACGTGCAGCAGATGCGCCGCCGGGTCGAGGACACGCTGCCCGCGGCGGACAGCCATCGCGAGCTCAAGCTCGGCCCCGGCGGGCTGCGTGACGTCGAGTTCGCCGTGCAGCTGCTCCAGCTCGTCCACGGCCGCAGCGACGAGTCCCTGCGCAGCGGGAACACCCTCGAAGCGCTCGAGGCGCTGTCGACGTACGGCTACGTGGGCCGCGCCGATGCGGCCGAGCTGGACCGGGCCTACCGCTTCCTCCGTACCCTCGAGCACCGGCTGCAGCTGCACCGGCTGCGCCGCACCCACGTCATGCCCGACGACGCCGAGGACCTGCGACGGCTGGGTCGTTCCGTCGGGCTGCGCACCGACCCGGTCGCCGAGCTGGACGAGCAGTGGCGCCGGCACGCCCGCGAGGTCCGCCGGCTGCACGAGAAGCTCTTCTACCGACCGCTGCTCTCGTCGGTCGCCCGGCTGGCGACCGACGAGGCCAGGCTGACGCCGGCGGCCGCCCGCTCACGCCTCGAGGCGCTGGGCTACGACGACCCGGTCGGCGCGCTTCGGCACCTCGAGGCGCTGACGGCCGGGGTGAGCCGCCGGGCCGCGATCCAGCGGACCCTGCTGCCGGTGCTGCTCGGCTGGTTCGCCGACGCCCCCGACCCGGACGGCGGGCTGCTGGCCTTCCGCCGTCTCAGCGAGGCGCTGGGGACCACGCCCTGGTACCTCCGGCTGCTGCGGGACGAGGGGACGGTCGCGCACCGGCTGGCGCGGCTGCTCGCCAGCAGCAGGTACGCCGTGGAGCTGCTGGGCCGGGCGCCCGACGCCGTGCGGCTTCTCGCCGACGACGCGGACCTCCTCCCACGCGGCCGCGCCGACCTGCTGGCCGAGGTCCGGGCCGGGCTGGCCCGGCACGACGACCCCGAGACCGCCGTCGGTGTCGCCCGCGGCGTACGCCGGCGCGAGCTCTTCCGTACGGCGGCCGCGGACCTGCTCGGCCACACGAGCGTGGAGCAGGTCGAGGAGGCGCTGACGGACGTCGTCGCGGTCACCGTGCAGGCGGCCCTGGACGTGGCGGTCCGGGTCGCCGAGGCCGCACGTGGAGGACCACTGCCGACCCGGCTCGCCGTGGTGGCGATGGGTCGATTCGGGGGGCACGAGCTCAGCTACGCCAGCGACGCCGACGTCCTGTTCGTCCACGACCCGCTGCCGGGCGCCGACGAGCGGGACGCGTCCGAGGCCGCCCACGCTGTCGTGCACGAGCTGCGGCGGCTGCTCTCCGCCCCCTCGCCCGACCCGCCGCTAGCGGTGGACGCCGACCTGCGGCCCGAAGGGCGCAACGGGCCGCTCGTGCGGACCCTCGCGTCGTATGCCAGCTACTACGAGCGCTGGTCGCTGGTGTGGGAGAGCCAGGCCCTTCTGCGCGCCGAGCCGGTTGCCGGCGACGTCGCGCTGGGGGAGCGGTTCGTGGCGCTGATCGACCCGCTGCGCTACCGCCCGGACGGTCTCGCCGACCCCGACGTACGGGAGATCAGGCGGGTCAAGGCGAGGGTCGAGAGCGAGCGGCTCCCGCGCGGCGCGGACCCGCAGCGGCACACCAAGCTCGGACCGGGCGGCCTGGCCGACGTGGAGTGGACCGTGCAGCTGCTGCAGCTGCGGTACGCGGCGAAGGTGCCTGCGCTGCGGACCACCCGGACCCTCGCGGCGCTGCTGGCCGCGACCGAGCACGGTCTGCTCGACGCCGAGCAGGCCCGCGTGCTCGCGCACGCCTGGCGCTCGGCCAGCCGGGTGCGCAACGCCACCTTGCTGGTCCGCGGCCGGCCGGGTGACACCGTGCCTACCGACCTGCGCGAGCTGACGGGGGTGGCGCGAGTCCTCGGCTACCCTCCGGGCGCGGCAGGCACCATGGTCGACGACTACCGTCGCGCGACCCGGCGGGCGAGGACGGTGGTGGAGCAGGTGTTCTACCGGTGAGTCACGTCGCACCGCGAGCCGTCGGCGCGACCTACGCCGAGGCACTGCGGCACGGCGAGTTCCGCGGCCTGGTCGTCGCTCAGGTGGCCAGCGAGTGGGGCGACAACATCGCCCGGGTCGCGCTGGCGTCGCTCGTCCTCACTCGCACCGACAGCGCCTTCCTCGCGGTGCTGGCGTTCGTCGTGAGCTTCGTGCCCGCCGTGTTCGGCTCGGCAGTGCTCGGCACCGTAGCGGACCGGCTGCCGCGCAAGGTCGTGCTCATCGGCTGCGACCTGGCCCGCGCGGTCGTCGTGACCGTGCTGGCCCTCGCGGCCACGAACGGCACCCCGGTGTGGGTCCTGCTCGGCCTGCTCCTGGTCGCCGAGACGTTCACCGCACCGTTCGAGGCCGCTCACCGGGCCGTTGTCCCCGACGTGCTGCCAGACGCCAGGGTGTGCCTTGCGGGGACGGGGCTGCTGCGGGTGCTGTACCAGGTCGACCAGGTGATCGGCATCGTGGCCGCGGGCGTCATCATCGTCCTGGTGGGGGAGCGGGCCGGGCTGGCCCTGGACGTCGTCAGCTTCGCGGTGTCGGCGCTCGTCCTTGCGGCGACGCTGCGCTGGCGGCCGGCCACCCGCGCGCGGGGCGAGCACACGACGCTGCTCGGCGAGGTGCGCGCCGGCTGGCGCCTGGTGTTCGACGACCCGTCGCTGCGCGCGCTGGTACTGCTCGGGTGGGGCGCCGCGGTGTTCCTGGTCGCCCCGGAGGCGGTGGCCCTCGCCTACGCGCGCGCCGACGGCGCCGACCCGGCTGCGGGCGCGGCCCTGATGGCCAGCCTTCCCGCCGGCGCCGCCATCGGAGCCTGGCTGGTGGGCCGGCTCGAGCCGCAGCGCCAGGTCCGTTCGATCATGCCGCTCGCGGTGCTGGCCTGCCTGCCGCTGATGGCGACCAGCGTGGCTCCGCCGTGGCCGGTGGCGCTCGGCCTGTGGTTCCTCTCTGGCGCGGCTCAGGGCTTCATGGTCCCGCTGCTCACGACCGTCAACCTGGTCACCCCGCCGCAGATGCGCGGGCGGGTCAACGGCCTGGCCGGCGGCGGGTTCGCGCTGGTCACTGCGTCGACCTTCCTGCTGGCGGGGGCTGCGGCCGACGTCACCAGCCCGGCCGTCGCGGTGACCGTCGCCGCGGTGGTGGGGCTCGCCCTGGTCGGGGTGGCCTACCGGGCCTGGCCGCACGGCGAGCTGCGCCGCACCGCCGCTCGGATCTACCGCCCCGAGAAGCCGGCCTGAGCCCTTTCGACACGCACGATCCGGACATTCGACCCATTTGCCTGCGGCGTCCGGTGCGGTCCGGCAGACTGCTGCCCGGTTCCCGGTGACCGCGACTGCTCGCGCGACGGCCGGTGGCCGCCGGCACGCCCCTCCTCGCGAAAGTCGTACCGCCTCCATGCGCACTGCTCGACGTACCGCCCGTACTCTCCTCGCCGCCGTCGCGGCCGCAGCGGTGGTCGCCGCGGTGAGCCCGGCCACCCCGGCTGCGGCGGTCACGGTGCGGGTCGACAAGCGGTTCTTCGGCGTCCACGACAGCGACCCCACCAGCTGGCCCGCGCTGTCCGTCGGCTCGCTCCGGCTCTGGGACTCCGGGGTCACCTGGCGCGACATCGAGACCTCGCCGGGCGTCTACGACTTCAGCCGCCTGGACGCCCAGGTGGCCCGGGCGAACGCGGCCGGCGCCGAGGTGACCCTGGTGCTCGGCATGACCCCCGACTTCTACGCCTCGACCGAGGCCGGCAAGACCTCGATGCCGACCAGCCTGAACGCCTGGGCGAGCTACGTCCGTGCTGTCGTCACCCGCTACGGCGCCACCGCCACGGGTCCGCGCCGGATCGCGGCCTACCAGGTGTGGAACGAGGCCAACGTGACCGGCTACTGGACCGGGACGCCGCAGCAGATGGCGCGCCTGAGCCAGGTGGTCTACGGCACGGTCAAGTCGGTGGACCGTGGCGCCCTGGTGGTCAGTCCCGCCTACGCGTCGCGCATCGGCGAGCAGATCAGGGGCGTCACCCGGTTCGCCTTCGCCTGGGTGGACGGCAAGCCGGCGTGGAGGTACGCCGACGTGATCTCGCTCAACCTCTACCCGTTGGACAGGTACGGCACGAAGGTCGGCACGCCGGAGAAGTCCATGGAGCTCCTTGCCAAGGCGCGCAAGATCCTCACCTTCGGTGGCCTGCCGCCCAAGAAGCCGATCTGGAACACCGAGATCAACTACGGCATGCCGACAGGCTCCGCCGGCGGGACCGGAGCACGGGCGATCTCCGACCAGCGGCAGGCCGCCTACGTGCTGCGGACCCTGCTGCTCAACGCGGCGAACAAGGTCAAGCGGGTGCACTTCTACACCGCTGACATGGGCTACCTGCCCAACGGCCGGACCCTCGGCAACACCAGGCTGGTCGACCCCGCGGACCCGGTGAACGGCCAGGTCACCATGGGCGGCCGGGCCTTCAACCTCGCGCAGGCGTGGTTGCTCGGCGGGAAGCTGCGCGGAGCCAGCAAGAAGGCCAAGCCGTGCACGAAGGACCGCGCAGGCACGTACACGTGCGTCATCACCTATCCGCGTGGGGTGCGCCGCGTGTACTGGAACCCGACCACGAAGGTCACGGTCACCACGGTGCGGTCGGCCAAGTACAAGGTCGGCGTCTACGGCGTCCGGAGCCGGGTCAAGGGCGGCTCACGGCTGAAGGTCGACTACCGCCCCGTCATGGTCAGGTCCAAGGCATGACCACTCGGTGCACGTAGGGTGTAACCGGACACCCGGCCACTGCGTCCTCGAGAACAGCAGGTCATCGGCTCGGGTCCGCCCGGGTCGTCGCCTGCTCGCGACACGGAGCATGAGAACGCCACGCGCACCAACGACAGCGCCCGACCTTCGACAGCGCCTCACCCACGACACTGCCCATCATCGAGCGACCCGGGGAACCCCTCACTCATGACACGTCCCACCTTCCTGACCGGCACGTTCCCGCGTCGGCTGCTCGCGCTCGGCGCCGCAGCCGGCCTAGCCCTCACGCTGCTGCCTGCCGCCCCCGCCGAGGCGGCAGCAGGGCAGCGCGTCAAGGCGTCCTTCTTCGGGATGCACGACGGCGACCCGACCTCCTGGCCGGCCGCGCCGGTCGGCAACATCCGGCTGTGGGACTCCGGGGTCTCCTGGCGTGAGATCGAGACCGCCGACGGCGTCTACGACTTCACCCGGCTGGACGCGCAGATCGACACCGCGAAGGCGAACGGCGCCAAGGTGCTGCTGGTCCTCGGCCAGACCCCGCGGTTCCACTCGACCCAGCCGCGCAAGCTCGGCTCGTACGGGCGCGGCGCCGCGTCGATGCCGACGAGGGCGTCCTGGAAGCACTACGTCTTTGCCGTCGTCAACCGCTACCGCGGCCGGGGCGTCGACTACCAGGTGTGGAACGAGGCGAACGTCTCGGGCTACTGGCGGGGCACGCCGAAGCAGATGGCGAAGCTGACCCGCTGGACCTCGCAGATCGTGAACCGGAACGACTCCCGCGCGAAGGTCGTGGCCCCGGCGCTGGCGACCCGGCTCACCGGGCAGCGTCGCTGGCTGCGCGACTTCTACGCCACCAAGGTCGGCGGCAAGAAGGTCGCGTCGTACGTCGATGTCGTCTCGCTGAACCTCTACCCGCTGCCGAAGCAGGCTCCCGAGGCGTCGGTGAAGCTGCTCGCGGCCTCGCGCACCATGCTGGCCCAGGCGGGTGTGCGCAAGCAGATCTGGAACACCGAGATCAACTACGGGCTTCTCGGCGGCGGCACCGCCCGCAACATCTCTCGGGCCAAGGAGGCGGCGTACGTCTCGCGCACCCTGGTGCTCAACGCGGACGGCAACGTCAAGCGGGTGTTCTGGTACGCGTGGGACCTGCAGAACCTGGCGAACACCCAGCTCACCAACCCCGACGGGTCGCTGACTCGCGCAGGCACGGCCTACGCCGTGACGCGTGGCTGGCTGCTGGGCGGCCGGACCAAGGGCTGCGTGCGCGACCGCCGCGGCACCTACACCTGCACCTTGAGCTTCTCCAACGGCGTGAAGCGCATCTACTGGAACCCGTCGCGCAAGGTGACCGTGCGCGCGGTGAAGTCGGCGCGCGCCTCGGCCGGCCTGTACGGCGTCGAGAGGCCGCTGTCCGGTGGCGAGGCCGTCGGCGTCGGCAAGCTGCCGGTCATGGTCCGCTCCAAGCGCTAGCTGTCGGACGTCACGACGACGGCCCCCACCCGGTTCGGGTGGGGGCCGTCGTCGTCCCCGCGCCTGGAGGTGGTCAGCGGGCGCCTCTCTCGGTCACCGCGCCACCGCCCCAGGGCGCAGCCCGGCCTCGACCTTCTCCTTGAGCAGCTCCCCCCGTCTGCGGATGTCGACCCTGCCGATCAGCGGGAACAGGATCGGCACCATCACGGCTGCCGCTCCCCGCAAGGGCGGGAACGCCAGCTCGAACGCCACCTCGGTGCCCTGGCCGGCAGGTCGCAGCTCGAAGCTGTTCCGGAAGGTCCCCATCGCGTCGGTGGCCTGCAGGATCAGCCGCTCGTGCGGCACGACGTCGGTGATCTCGACGACGTTCTCATGGTGCCGGTCTCCGGGTATCCGGCCGATGGAGCGGTACCGGCTGCCGACGGTGTTCGCCTCGCCGGAGACGAGCGCCACCTGGTAGGGCTTCGGTGACCAGGCTGCGTGCCGGTCCAGGTCGCCGATCCACGGCCACACGGTTTCCGGTGGCGCGTCGATCGTGACGGTGAAAGTGCCGTGAATGGTCATGGCCCGCCTCGCATGCTCATGTCGTTGTGGGGACGCCGGACGGTCAGACCTCGACGACGACCCGAAGGAAGGTCGCCGCGATCGTGGTCCGGTCCGGCTCGGTGCTGACGTCCTGCTCCGCGAAGAGCTCATCGAGCTCGCGCTGCAGGTCGCCGTCGCGCCCGTTCGCCTCGGCCGCCTCGAAGGCGTTCATCGTGGGCCCGTAGTAGTTCCGGAACGCCCGGACGAAGTCCGACGGCGACCCGAGGTGGTGGAAGGTGAACGTCGACTCGGTGCAGGTGACCCGGTCCGGGGACACGCCCGCGGCGGCGAACCGCTCGGTGACGTTGCCCTTCACGCCCCACGTCATCGGGCTGACAAACCCTTCCGGCGGCGGCGGGGAGTAGGCCGAGCTGATGCGCAGGATCTGGGCGACCAGCGTGGGATCGCCCGGGATCCAGTTCCCCATCACGACCCGGCCGCCCGGTCGGGTGACCCGGACCATCTCCTTGGCGACGTCGAAGGGCCGGGGGGCGAACATCGCGCCGAAGACGCTGACCGTGAGGTCGAAGCCGTCGTCATCGATCCCGTCAAGGTCGGACGCGTCGCCGTGCTGGAACCGGCAGTTGGCCAGCCCCAGCGCCTCGGCCCGCCGATTGCCGGCCTCGACGAGATTGGTGGCGATGTCGATGCCCAGCACGTCGGCGCCACGCTGTGCGGCGGGCACTGCCGTGGTCCCGTCGCCGCAGCCCAGATCGAGGACCTTCAGGTCTGCTGTGATCTCGAGCTGGTCGACGAACTGCTCGCCGCTGGACCGCATCGAGTCCGCGATCCGGGTGAAGTCGCCCTTCTCCCACAGCGCCTGGTTCGGGTTCATGGGGTCTTGTTCCCTTTCTGCTCCCACGAGGAAGGGGGCCGTGTCCGGGGTGGGACGGTGCGGCTCCCGGAGCCGAGTCGGCTTCCACCGCTCACGCTAGGAACGGGCTCGGTTCTTCCGCCATGAGGAATTCACCCCATGGCTCGGCTCCGGAAGATGGTTACATCCGACTATGGCGTCGAGCGGTGTGAAGCTCTCCGACCTGATGGTGTCGATGTCGCTGGTCACCGATCTCGGGTTCGGCCAGCCGGCCGAGCACATGCTGCGCGCCTCCCGGATCGGCATGGCGCTGGGCAAGCGCCTAGGCCTCGACACGCCACAGCTGGCCACGCTCTACGACGTCGGGCTGCTCACCTACGTCGGCTGCCCGGTGTACGGCAACGAGGCCGCAATGCTCTTCGGCGACGACATCGACTTCCGGGCGCGCGCAGTCGAGGTGGACCTGGCCGGCTTCCCCGCCATGGTCTTCATGCTGCGCCGGGCCGGGTCGGGGACCTCCGCCCTCAACCGGGCGCGCCAGGCGGCCGCGCTCATGGCCAGCGGCGGCCGCGCCGTGGTCGAGCAGATGGCCAACCACTGCGCCGGCGCCGGTGCGCTGGCGCACCGGCTGGGCCTCAGCGCCGACGTACAGGCCGGGATCGAGCAGGCCTACGCCCGTTGGGACGGCCGGGGTGTGCCCGGCGACCTGGCCGGCGACGCGCTTGCGCTGTCTGCCCGGATCTCCCACGTGGCCGAGGCCTGCGAGGTCTTCCAGCGCGCTGCCGGGGTCGAGGCGGCGGTGGAAGTGGTCCGGGGGAGGAGCGGCACCCACTTCGACCCTGCAGTCGTCGAGGCCGTGCTGCGCGATCCCGAGGCGCTGTTCGTCGGGATCGACCGGGACGCGGTCCGGGAGGTCCTCGAGGCAGAGCCGGTCGAGCGGGCCGAGCTGACCGACGACGAGCTCGATCGCAGCCTGGAGGCGATCGGCGACTTCTGTGACCTGCGTTGCTCGTACTTCGCCGGGCACGCTCGCGGCACGGCCGAGCTGGCCGCCGCGGCCGGCGACCTGCTCCACCTCCCCGCCGCAGAAGCGAGCACGCTGCAGCGGGCGGCGCTCATCCACGACGTCGGCCGGTTCGGCGTACCCGGTGCGGTGTGGGACCGGCCCGGGCCGCTCGTCGGCAGCGACCTGGAGCGCATGCGCATGCACGTCTACTACGTGGAGCGCATCTTCGACCGCCCCGAGCCGCTCCGCCAGGCTGCCCGGCTGGCCGCGACCCACCACGAGCGGCTGGACGGTTCCGGCTACCACCGCGGGGTCCCCGGCTCGTTGCTCGACCCGTCGGCGCGGGTCCTCGCGGCGGCGGACGCGTACCACGCCATGACCCAGCGCCGCCCTTACCGGGACGCCATGACCGACGCCGAGGCCGCCAGCCGGCTCCGGGGCGACGCGGAAGCCGGCCGGCTGGACCGCGACGCGACGGACGCCGTCCTCTCGGCGGCAGGCCATCCGGCCGTCCGGCACCGGCCCGGCGCCCAAGGCGGCCTGGGTGGCCTCACCGCCCGGGAAGGAGAGGTGCTACGGCTGGTGGCGCAGGGGTTGCCGAACAAGACGATCGCCCGGCGGCTGGGGATCAGCCCGAAGACCGTCGGCAACCACATCGAGCACGTCTACGCCAAGCTCGGCGTGTCCAACCGGGCGGCAGCTGCCATGAGCGCCATGGAGGCCGGTCTGGTGGGGGCGGCGACCACGACGACGTACGCTGCCGACTGACCGTCCGGGGACGGCTGTCCGGTCAGCCCTCACCCCGGAGTTGTTGCCTCGACGGAACTCACGGGCGGGACGTCGAGGTGGCTCCGGGCAGCACCAGACTCCCCTCGACGATGTCATGGGCCACGTCGGCGATCGCTCGCCGGTTTCCGTAGGCGAAGGCTCGGATGCGGACCATGGCCTCGTTGAGCGAGATGTCGTTGTCCACTCTGACCATGCCCTGTGCCTGGTAGATCTGGGCGCGCGAACCGAGAGCCGTCCGCAGGCCAGGGTCGATGAAGCTCATGTCGGCGGCTTCGCTGCTGTGCAGAAGGCTCTCGGTGGCGACCTCGGCGTAGGCCAGTGAAAGACCGAAGTCCTGTTCGTCGAGAACGCGGGGGCGGGAGTCATAGAGGTCGAGCACCCCGAGGCTGACCGCACCCACCTGGAGGGGGAACGCGTAGACCGACAGCACCTCGTGCTCTTGAGCCGCGGAGCAGTAGCCCGGCCAGCGGGTCTCGGTCCCGAGGTTGCTGGAGTGCACGGGGCGCCCCGTGCGCAGGGCGTCGTGGCAGGGCCCTTCGCCGACGGTGAACTGCAGGTCGTCGACCGCGGCACTCTTGTGATCGGACTGCCCGACCACGGCCTGGGCGTGGGAGGGGCCGGACATCAGGTTGACGGCCGCTCCCATCGCGCCGAGGTCCGCCACGACCGTGCGGCAGAGCCGGTTGAGGACGCCGGTGGGCCCGAACTCTCCCGGGTACGACCGCGCCACTGCCATCGCTGAGAGGACCCTGGCCCGGAGGGCAACAGCCTGTTGGTCCTCGTCGCCGGTGCGAGGAACGATCATGAGTGCCTCTCGGGGATCGCTGGGGGAGCTCCGGCGGGGCTTCTCAGCAGCGATCATGGTCACCGTACGCCCATTCCCGGGAGGCGGGGGCTGTCGCGCCGACGCCGATCCCGCTCCCCGCTCCGGCGTACTGTGGCAGCACGTGTGAGCCCGGCCCAGACCCTGTCGGAGCGGCATCTCTCCGAACGAAGGGCCTGAGGTGATCTCCGTCGAACGTCTCTCGTCCGTGTTCGCGGACGTCTCGGATGCCCTGGTGTCCGACTTCGACCTGGTGGAGTTCCTGCACGACCTGACCATCCACGCGGCCAGCGTGAGTGGGGCCGCGTCGGTCGGTCTGCTCCTGACCGACCAGCACCGCTACCTGCACTACATGGCGGCGTCGAACGAGAACGCCAGGCTCCTGGAGCTGTTCCAGCTGCAGGCCGAGGAGGGTCCCTGCCTCGACTGCTTTCGGGGCGGCACTGCGGTGATCGACTCCGACCTGGCGCGGGCCCACGAGCGTTGGCCGCTGTTCGCTCCGAGGGCACGGGAGTACGGCTTCGGGTCGGTGCACGCCTTCCCGATGCGCGTCCGGGAGCACGGCATCGGCGCCTTGAGCATCTTCGGGATTGAGGCACTGGCATTCGGGGCGAGCGAGGTCAGGCTGGTCCAGGCGCTGGCGGATATCGCCACCCTGGCGATCCTGCACGAGCCGACGCTGGGTCGCGGGGGCAGCTTGACCGAGCAGCTCCAGGCGGCCCTCAACGCCAGGATCGTGGTCGAGCAGGCCAAGGGCGCGCTGGCCCGACTCCGCGGGGTCGACGTCGACGACGCCTTCGTGCTCCTGCGCACGTACGCACGCACCACTGGCCAGCGGCTCGGCGACGTGGCGCGAGCCTTGCTGGACGACCCTCAACGAGTCCCGGACCTCGCCCTTCGGTCGCGGAGCCGACAACCTGGCGTCGCCCGGTCCTGACACCCGTCCCCGATGTCACGCGGACCGAGGTCCGCGTGACATCAGATGTTCAAGTTCTGAACTGGCATGGGTGGCGGGCGGCGCGCAGCCGCAGTGGCTGCGGCGAGCATCGCAACCAGCATTCCCGCTATGGACGCCGCTACGTACCCACTCCGTGTCGGGAAGCCGGCGACCCCGGGATAGGCCGACAGGATCAGGCCACCCAGAGCACTGCCCATCGAGAAGCCGACACTGCGCACGACCTGGTTGACGCCCATCGCCTCGGCCGTCCCGCCGGAGGGCGTCACGGCAAGTATCTGCGCAGGCATCGCCGCCGAGAAGCCCCCGACGCCGACGCCGAGAACGGTCAGAGCCAGCACCGGCCCGACGACACTCGCCTGTCCGAGCAAGAGGACCGCAAACCCAGCCGCGACCAGCAGAGCACTTCCGGCGGCCAGTCGGTCGGCCCCGACCCGCGCAGCCAGCCGCGGGACTGCCCGCCCGGCCACGAAGCCTGCCGCCGAGAACGGCACCAGCACCAGACCGGCCTGAAACGTGTTCAGGCCGAATCCGTACCCGGTCTCAGTCGGGGTCTGGGCATATCGGGTGGACAGGGTGAGCAACAGGTACATGCTGACACCCGACAGAAGCATCGTCGCGTTCGCGCGGGCCACGACCGGCTGACGCAGGCTGGACAGGTCGACCAGCGGCGCCGTCGTCCGCCGTTCCACCACCACCCAGGTGGCCAGAAGGACGATGCCGGCACCGAGCAGGGCGCAGGCAAAGAGCCGGTCCCGCTGCCACAGGCTCTGATCGCTCACCGGGATCAGCACCGCGGCAAGCGCCGAACCGAGCAGCACCGCTCCACGGACATCGACCCGCGCCTCCAGCCGGCCCGCCGGGGGCAAAGGGAGGACCGCACGCCGATGAGCAACGCGGCAGCGGTGACCGCCAGCCCCGCAGCGTAGGCCATGCGCGCGCCGCCCAGATCGGCAAGAGCGCCAGCCAAGGGGTAGCCGACACCCACTCCGGCGGTCGAGGCGACCGACAGCATCGCAATCACCTGTCCCGCCCTCAACCGAGAGAACGCATCCCGTGCGGCGGCCATGAGAAGCGCGGTCAGGCCCAGGCCGACGCCTTGGGCGGCGCGGCCCGCGAGGAGTAGCCAGAACGGGCCCGCCAGGACGGTGCACAGACTGCCGACCGTGGCGATGGTGAGCGCGCTGAGCGTGGTCGCTCTGCGTCGGACGCCCGAGCCCAGGCGGGCGAGCACCGGTGTCGCAACCGCGCCAGACAGCAGGGTGAGCGTGAGCGTCCATTGCGCCGCGGCCAGGGACACGTGGTAGGTGGCGGCCACTCGAGTGATCAGCGACGTACCGAGACTTCCGACAGCGGCCACGACCAGCGCCATGAACAGCAGCGCAGCCGCCAAGAGAGGATGGGGCTGCGCCCCAGCAGTGGAAGCGGACAGCGCATCGCCCGCCCTGCGCGACTGCTCGTCGTTTGCGGGAGTGTCGTGCATCGAGCCTCCTCCTTCCCTGCTTGCAGCAGGGCCCAAGGGCCGGGCCGCTTGCACGGAGAAGCATGCCTCGAGGGCGTCGCTGGCCCTATCTCGGCGCTTGGGACGTGACGAGGGTCGCGTAAAGGTCGGGCAGGAAGTTCTCGAGGTTCCCGATCTCCTCGATGTGGTGCCTCACCCACGCGTCGATCCGCTTCTCCGGGAAGGCTCGCGAGTGGGCGACCCGATTGAGACCCCACGCGGCGACGCCACCGCGTGTCGAGCCTTCTCAACCGAGCGTCAGGTTTCGACATAGCCAGGGCCATCGTTGGACCCAGGACTCGGCGGGACGGGTAGCCCGCACGGGGTGCGTTGGCGTGCCGGGCTGCCGACCCGCCACCAGCGGGCGTCGGACAGCACGAGCGCTAGGCAGACCGCGGCCAGAGCAGCGACGGCCGTCCAGCCGATCGTGCTGGTGGTCCAGTCGCCATAACCCTTGTCGGCATAGGGAAACACTGGGAAGGCGCGGGCGAACGGGCGCGCCAGAGCCCAGAGTGCGGCGACCGGCACGATCGTGGCGGCGAACGCGATACCTGGTGTGCGCACCCCTGTGGATCGCCGCCAGGTGACCCACGACGCGCCGACCAGTCCACCGGCCAGGCCCTGGACCCATACGTCCCAGTGGTGACCGAAAAGGCTGTCCCGTGACCACCACACCGCCACGCTCCACACGCCCAGCAGGCCCGCGATCCCGGCCGTGCGGGCCGCCGTCCGCCACCACAACGGACGGGGTAGTGCGTCGACGACTGAGCTCGCGGGTTCGTCGAAACACCACGCTACGGCCGCGGCCAGCAGCCCTACCGCGATGCCCTCCAGTGGCCACACGACCCACGGCCAGCTGCGTACTCCCTCCATCAGGATGCCCAGCAGCAGAGCTGCCGCAGCGAGTCGCCTCCACGGAAGCGAGTAGGCAGCGACGCGGATCATGGCTACTGGGCGATGGGGTTGACGATGATGCTGTCGACTCCGAGGACGATGGAGAGCGCCGCGAAGACGGTCGCGGCGGCGGCGACGGCGATCATCGCCCTGCGGATCGGCGGCCGGTTCGACTCGGGGTCGTGGTGGACGGCGGCTAGCACCCCGAGGGCACACACCGCCGTGAGGTACAGCACCCAGAAGTAGGGCGACCCGGGCAGGTACCCGAAAGCGTCGTCGCCGCCCATCGCGTCGCCGTCGAGGCCGACGGGCGCGGCCCACTGGGTCCAAACCCAGACCATCCGCCACGACATGGTTGAGCTGAAGATGCCCTGCATCAGGATCGTGACGATGATCATCGAGATCGACACGAGCGCGGCCATCCCGCGGAAACGCAGGTAGCGCGCGGCGACCAGGCCGAGCAGCGGGCCGCCGACAGCTGCCATCACGCTCTGCCCGAAGGTGAAGGCGAGCAGGTGAGCGTCCGATATCCCGTCATAGGCGTTGGGCATGTCGTAACCCTGGATCTGGAAGCCTGTCCACCCCACGATCCACAACAGCAGGCCGGCTGTTCCAGGGACTACCACCGCACCGGTCAGGGCCAGAGTGCGGTGACGTTCGTTGACCGCCGAGGCACCCGCGGCAGCGGCGAGCCGGTCGGAGCGGCGGACCATGCCGACCATGATGCCGATGCCGAAGACGCCGACGCCCGCCGCGATGGCGAGCCCGAGCCAGAGAGCGCCGTACCGCTGGCCGTCCTGGTCGGGGAAGAGGAACTGCTGGGCGAAGGCCAGAAACGTCAGGGCCAGTCCGATCCAGAACAGCTTGCTGGTCACGTAGTTGCGGATCTCCTGCCTGGTCAGGGAGGCCAGCACTGGACCGGTGGTCACTGAGGTCACGGCGATACTCCTTCGGGGCGGCTGCTCCCGCGCAGAAGCAGGTAGGCGTCTTCGACGGACGGGTCGAGGGCCTGGGCATTGACTCCCGGGGTTCCTCCGACCGAATGAATCTGGCCCGTGCCGGTCTTCCAGGTGGCGACCGCGCCAGCACAGGCCTCCGGGGCTACATGGACCTGGCCGACCGCGGTGTTCAGCAGGTCACGGACGGCACCGTCGAAGCGAACGGCGCCGTCATCGAGGACGATCACCCGGTCGCACAGCGCGGCGACGTCCTCGGTCTGGTGTGTCGATAGCAGCACGGTGCCGGGCAGCCCAGAGAGGATGCGGCGCAGGGACGCCCGCTGCTCGGGGTCCAGGCCGGTGGTCGGCTCGTCGAGCAGCAGCAGGTCGGGTGCCCCGATCAGTGCCTGGGCAACCGACAGTCGGCGACGCTGGCCCCCGGAAAGCTTGCGGATCTTCATCCTCCCACGCTCGGCGAGGCCGACCAGTTCCAGGACTCGTTGAACCTCAGTGGCACGGTGCTTGCTGTACTTCCACTCCTTGAGCACTGCGATGTAGTCGACGAAGCCTGCGGCCGTCATGCCGCTTGGGTAGTGCACCTCCTGTGGCAGGTAGCCGATACACCGCCTGGCGTCGACCCGCGCGGCATGCCCTGCTGTCACCTCGTGGCCTGCGATGGTGATACGCCCGGTCGTGGGGGGCAGCACGGTGGCGAGCAGTGACAGCATCGTGGTCTTACCGGCTCCGTTCGGCCCGAGCAGGCCGACCACGCCGGGCCGGAGTTCGAGATCGGTCGGCGTCAACGCCTCGAGCCGGCCGTAGCGCTTGCTGACGCCTTCGAGCGTGGCCGTGGCGCTCATCAGCCCTCACCTCCCAACAGTCGGAACGAGGAGGAACGCAGCACGAAGACGGCGGCCATCGCGACCGCGACCGCCATGCTCGCGACTTGAACCGCTGTCGCGGAGAGGTCGGTGACCTCGCCGGTGCGTTCGGCGCCCACCACGACCACGACCCAGCACCCACTCGTCAGCCCGGCGGCGGTCCACGAGTTGAGCCAGCTGCGCAGCGCCAGCGCGAGCGACGTCAACGCCAGCGAGGGCAGCAGCCAGACGAACGCGAGGTTCGCCAGGCCCGGCACTGCCAGTCCGGCAACCAGAGTGGCCGGGATGGCGACGGCCAGGGTCGCGACCGTGCGCAGGATGGCGAGGCGGACCTTGTCGTACGGCGTTGCGCCCATGATGGCGCGCAACTGCTCGGTGGCATCGAAGGCAGCGATGACTGCAAACACCGGCGCGGTCGGTGCCAGCAGCCAGAAGATCTCGTCCTGGCGAGCCGGGACCAGTGCGGCGAGAAGGGCACAGATCAGCGCCGCGCCGACGGCCAGCGACCACGGCAGCACGAACCCTTCGGACGCGGCGAGAATGATCAAGTCCTCCTCGGCCACTCCCAGGCGACGCAGCCAGCGCACGGACCGCGGCAGCCGGGGGCGCCGTACGTCGCTCACGATGCCGGCCCACGCCGCGGCGGTCACCTGTTCCGGCGCCACCAAGCGCGCCGACCGCTGGCACCCGGCGCAGCCGGCGACGTGCCGGTCGATCGATGCCGTCGCGATGTCATCGAGACGCCCGTCGGCGTACGCCTGCCATGCCTCGGCGCTGACATGCCATTCGGACATGGTCACCATCCCTCCACCTGGATCAGCTGGCCACGCAGCCGCTGCTTGGCCAGCCGTACACGCGACTTGACCGTCCCTTCGGGAATGCCGAGTAGTAAGGCCGCCTCCCTGGCGGTCAGCCCGTCGATGACGGTCAGCTGGAGTGCTTGCCGCATCTCGGGCGAGAGCGTGCGCAGCGCGTCACCCACCGAACCGTTCTCGACAGCGAGCAGCAACTGATCCTCAGCGCTTGCCACGACCGGGGAGATCTCTGCGATCGTCTCGGCCGCTACCGGGGTCGGCGCCGTCTTGCGCATCTCGCTGATCAGCCGGCGGATCGCAATCCCCCACAACCAAGCGCCCACGTCGCCGCGGCCCCCGTAGCCGCCAGGCTTCTTCCACACCGCGACGAACGTGTCCTGCAACGCCCCAGACACCAGCTCGTCGGACGAACAGCGACGCTGCAGCCGAAGCGTCAGCCAGGCCGAGTGCCGGTCGAACAACTCACGGAGCGCCGCCTCGTCACGATCCGCCACGCGCACCAGCAGTGAGGCGTCGGAGTCGGCGGTTTGCTCCATACCCACAATGTCTCGCGCTGAGGGCCGCGCGGATCACATGTTGGGCGCTCAATTTGCTGACATCCCGTCGCGCCGGCCGCAGCCGACCCCAAGCCGATCAACGACAGCTGACAGACCTCGGTCTGCGACAACGGTGAGACCTATGCCCTCCCGATCGTCCACCACGCCGCCGACCCGTCGGCCTCGGTCGACCGCGCGCCGCTGCACGTGCCGGACAGCAACGTCGTCCTGCAGCCGCTGTCCTTCAGCGGCATCGTGTCCTTCGAGGTCGACGGGGTCGTTGTCGAGTCCTTCCCCGCCCCTCCTTGGCTTCTGGAAGTCGCGCGGACGACCAGTGATCCGTGGAGAACACCATCGCGCTCCATCGGACGCGCCAACTCACTCTGGGGCCGCTGGGGCAGCACTGGGGCAGCAGACAAACGAAAAGCGGCGGCTGACGCTGAAAGACGCCGAAAGGCGTCTCCGCAGGTCAGCCGCCGTTCTCGGCGACTACTGACAGAGGCTGGCCCCTGAATCAGATGTCGAAGTACAGCTCGAACTCGTGCGGGTGCGGGCGCAACCGGATCGGGTCGACCTCGTTGGCGCGCTTCCAGTCGATCCAGGTCTCGATCAGGTCCTCCGTGAAGACCCCGCCCTCCTGCAGGTAGGCGTTGTCCTCCTCGAGCGCGTTGAGTACCTCAGGCAGCGAGGCCGGTACCTGGGAGATCTCGGCGTGCTCGTCCGGGGGCAGCTCGTAGAGGTCCTTGTCGACCGGCTGGTCCGGCTCGATCTTGTTGCGGATGCCGTCGAGGCCGGCCATGAGCATCGCCGAGAACGCGAGGTAGGGGTTCGACGACGGGTCCGGCACCCGGAACTCGATCCGCTTCGCCTTGGGGTTGGCCCCGGTGATCGGGATCCGGATGCAGGCCGAGCGGTTGCGCTGCGAGTACACCAGGTTGACCGGTGCCTCGAAGCCCGGCACCAGGCGGTGGTAGCTGTTCACCGTCGGGTTGGTGAACGCGAGCAGCGACGGCGCGTGCCGCAGCAGGCCGCCGATGTAGTGCCGCGCCATGTCCGACAGGCCGGCGTAGCCGAGCTCGTCGTAGAACAGCGGCGCGCCGTCCTTCCACAGCGACTGGTGGCAGTGCATGCCCGAGCCGTTGTCGCCGAACAGCGGCTTGGGCATGAACGTGGCCGTCTTGCCCGCGGCCCACGCCACGTTCTTGATGATGTACTTGAACAGCATCAGCTTGTCGCCGGCGTGCAGCAGGGTGTCGAACTTGTAGTTGATCTCGGCCTGTCCGGCGGTGCCGACCTCGTGGTGGGCGCGCTCGACGCTCAGGCCGGCCTGGTTCAGCTGCAGGGACATCTGGTCGCGCAGGTCGGCGTAGTGGTCGACCGGCGGGACGGGGAAGTAGCCGCCCTTGTACCGCGTCTTGTAGCCGCGGTTGCCGCCCTCCTCCACCCGGCCGGAGTTCCAGGCGCCCTCGATCGAGTCGATGTAGTAGTAGCCGGCGTTGGCCTTGGTCTCGAACCGCACGTCGTCGAAGACGTAGAACTCCGCCTCCGGCCCGAAGTAGACCGTGTCGGCGATCCCGGACGTCTTGAGGTACGCCTCGGCCTTGGTCGCGATGTTGCGCGGGTCGCGGCTGTAGGGCTCGTCGGTGAAGGGGTCGACGATGGAGAAGTTCAGTGCCAGCGTCTTCTCGGTGCGGAACGTGTCGACGTAGGCCGTCGCCGGGTCAGGGATCAGCTTCATGTCGGACTCGTGGATCGCCTGGAAGCCACGGATGGACGACCCGTCGAACATCTGCCCGTTGACGAAGAAGTCCTCGTCCACCGACTCGGCCGGAACGTTGAAGTGCTGCATGACCCCGGGCAGGTCGCAGAATCGGACGTCGACGAACTTCACGTCCTCCTTCTTGATGAAGCGCAGGACCTCGTCCGCGTTCTGGAACATCCATCCTCCTTGGAGCTGGCGGCGATCTGCCGTCTGGACCGCGACGCTAGGGGGACCGGATTTCCCGGCCGTGACCCTCGTGTTTCCGCCGTGTTACCAGTCCGGCGGCAGCGGCCGGTACGCACCGTCGTACCGTAGCGAGGTGGCGGAGCGGAAGGGCATCGGCCGGGAAGACGTCGCCGGTTGGCTCCAGGGACCCGGTGGCCAGGGCCGCGAACCCGGCTCGTACGCCGGGCAGCGGCTGGGCCTGCCCGAGCGCGGCCGGGGGTCGGTGGCCGGCTTCGGCCCCCGCCTGGTGGCCTACCTGATCGACTCGCTGGCCTGCGCGCTGGTCGCCGCCGGGCTGTTCGGCGACCAGCTGCTGACCCTGCCGGTGTTCGCCCTGGAGGTCGCCGCGCTCACCTGGCTGGCGTCCGGGTCGGCCGGCCAGCTCGTCTACGGGCTGCGGGTGGTGCGCTTGGACGGCCGGCCGGTGGGCCTGCCCCGCGCGCTGCTGCGGACCCTGCTGCTGTGCCTGCTCGTGCCGGCGGTCGTCTGGGACCGGGACGGCCGCGGGCTGCACGACAAGGCCGTGGGCACCGTGGTGGTCCGCTTCCGCTGACCGGGCGACCCGGCCGATGCGGAGGGCGGAGCGGAAGCAGGCTCAGCCGCGGGGGCCGCGGGGCATCCGCAGGTTCTTCGGCATCGGGCCCTTGGGGATCGGCAGGTTCATCGTCCCCAGCGCCTTGAGCCGCCGGTTGACCTCGCTCACCTGGGCGTTGGTGAGGTTGCGCGGGAGCTTCATCAGCTTGTTGTTCAGCTTGCGCAGCGGCACCTGGCCCTCGTCGTTGCCCGCCTGGAGCTCGTAGACCGGGATGTCCGGCACGAAGCGCGCGACCTTCTTCTTCTCGGTGACGAGCAGCGCCTGCACGCGGCTGGGGGAGCCCTCGCCGATCAGGACGACACCGGGCCGTCCGACGGCACGGTGCACGATGTCCTGGTTGCGGCTCACCGCCACGGCCGGGGTCACCGCCCAGCCCTTGCGCAGCATGTTCAGCGCGGCAGCGGCCGCCCCGGGCTGTCCCTCGACCTGGGAGAACGCCGCCTTCTCGGCACGCCGGCCGAACACGATCGTCGCGACCAGGAAGCCGGCGAGGAAGCCCATGATGCCGAGGTAGACCGGGTGCCCGACCAGGAACCCGACCGCGAGGAGGACCGCGAAGACCAGCAGACCGGCGGCGGCGGTGACCCAGCCGACCAGCGGGTCGCTGCGGCGGGTCATCGTGTAGGCAGCCCGGATCTGCCCGAAGCGGCCCTTGCTGAACCGCCCCTGCTTGCCCGTCGGTTCCTCGGTGGGGTCGGTGCTGTCCTTGCGCGCCATGGGCCGAAGGATACGTGCTCGCGGCCGGTCCTCCGACGACGGCTGGAGCGGCCGTCGCCGGCTTGGCAGCGGTCAGCCGGCCGCGGTACGCCGGCGCTGTGCCGGTACGTCGGCGGCGTCCCGGCGCCGGAGGGCAGCCAGCACCTCGGAGTCGGCCCGGGCCAGCTCGTGACGGACCTCGAGGGCATGCCGCGCGTTGCGGCGGGACCCCTCGGAGACGTGGTGGGTGGCGGCTCGGACCGCGCCGGTGACGAGCTCGGAGAAGGTGGCCATGGGCGGGAGGGCCCGGGGCGGTACTGCTCGTGTCATGTCCTCAGCGGACCAGACGCCGGTAACCGGCGTATGTCGCCGTCGCAACGTTCCGCGAAACTGTGGCCGGGGTCACCCGGTCACGCGGGGGCGTCCACGGTGTCGCGTGCCTCGACGGCCTGGCGGTAGAGCCGGCCGGCGCGGTAGGACGAGCGGACGAGCGGCCCGGACATCACGCCGGCGAAGCCGACCTGCTCGGCCTCCTCGCGCAGCTCGACGAACTCCTCGGGCTTGACCCAGCGCTCGACCGGGTGGTGCCGCGGGGAGGGCCGGAGGTACTGCGTGATGGTGATCAGCTCGCAACCGGCGGCGTGCAGGTCGCGCAGGGCCTGGCTGACCTCGGCGCGCTCCTCGCCCATCCCGAGGATCAGGTTGGACTTGGTGACCAGCCCGAAGTCCCGGGCGGCCCGGATGACGCCCAGCGACCGGTCGTAGGTGAACGCGGGCCGGATCCGCTTGAAGATCCGCGGCACGGTCTCGACGTTGTGGGCGAGCACCTCGGGCCGGGACTCGAACACCTCGGCGAGGAGGTCCGGCTTGCCGTTGAAGTCGGGGATGAGGTTCTCGACGCCGGTGCCGGGGTTCAGCGCGTGGATCTGCTTGACCGTCTCGGCGTACAGCCAGGCGCCGCCGTCCGGCAGGTCGTCACGGGCGACGCCGGTGATGGTGGCGTACCGCAGCCCCATCGCCTGCACCGACTCGGCGACCCGGCGCGGTTCGTCCCGGTCCAGCGGCTGCGGCTTGCCGGTGTCGATCTGGCAGAAGTCGCAGCGCCGGGTGCACTGGTCGCCGCCGATGAGGAAGGTGGCCTCGCGGTCCTCCCAGCACTCGAAGATGTTGGGGCAGCCGGCCTCCTCGCACACCGTGTGCAGCCCTTCGCGCTTCACCAGCGACTTGAGCTCGGTGTACTCCGGCCCCATCGTCGCGCGCGTCTTGATCCAGGACGGCTTCTTCTCGATCGGGGTCTCGCTGTTGCGGACCTCGAGGCGCAGCAGCTTGCGGCCGTCCGGTGCGATGGTCACGCGGTCCAGGGTACGTGCCGGGCGCGCCGCCTGCGATCCGGCGTACGACGTGCTGGGATGTCGACGTGACCGAGCAGCCGCAGTCGGGGCCGGACGACCCGGACGCGGCGATCGCCCGCGCGACGGCCCGGTGGCGGGAGCGCGCCCGGTTGGTCGCCCGCAGGGACGCGCTGGACGGCACCCTGGCGGCGCACGCACGCGAGGTGGCCGCCCTGGACCTGTCGGCCCGCCAGGAGCAGAGCCAGGTCGAGGCGCTCGAGGGCCTGACGCTGGACCGGGTGCTGGCGGCGCTGCGCGGCAGCAGGGCCGACGACCTCGATCGGGAGCGGGCCGAGGCGCAGGCGGCGGCCTACCGGCTGGCGGCGGCCACGGCGAGGCACGAGGGGCTGCAGGCTGAGCGGGCGCAGCTCGCTGACCGGCTGGCCGCCCTCTCCGGCGTGGACGCGGAGCGGGAGGATGCGCTGGCCGCGAAGGACGCCTTCCTCCAGGGTCGGCCAGAGGACCCGAGGGCCGGCGAGCTGGCCAGGATCGCCGCCGAGCGCGGCGGGATCGACGACGCGCTGCGCGAGGTCGACGAGGCCGTGGTGGCCGGGGCAGCCGCGGAGCGGGCGGTGGGCGAGGTCGCCGAGCTGCTGGGCAGCGCCGGGAACTGGTCGACGTACGACACCTGGTTCGGTGGCGGGCTGATCGGCAGCGTGGTCAAGCACGACCGGCTGGACCAGGCGCAGCGCGCGGCCGCGCGGGCCGAGCAGCAGCTCGACCGGCTGGGGCGGGAGCTCGCCGACGTGGGCGGCGGCACCGAGGTGGCGCCCGCCCTCGGGATCGGAGGCGCCACCCGGTTCCTCGACATCTGGTTCGACAACGTCTTCACCGACCTGGCCGTGGCCGGCCGGATCAGGGACGCGCAGCGAACGGCGGCCGATGCGGCCCGCAACGTCGCCCGGGTGCTCGATGGGCTGCGGACCCGTCGGACGGAGCTGGGGGAGCGGCGCGAAGCGCTGATCAGGCGCCGCGACGAGCTGCTCGGCGCCGACGGCTGACCCGGCAGCGGGACAGCCGGACGGCCGGTGGTCCGCCTTTCCGGTGAGGGTGAGACGGCCGGCACGCTACGTCGGGTCTGGCCGGCCGGTAGCGGCACGTACGCGCGGTTCACTCGATGTGGACGAGCACCAACGACGGCGCAACCCCGTCGCAAGGCCTTTTGCGGGCGCCTATCGCGGCGTTGTGCCGTCGTTCGTGTTCGGGGCGGGCGCCAAGAAGTGCCGGATACCGCACACCCGGCAAGTCCGTCTCACCGTCACCGCAAGGGGGGCCGGTGGTCAGCCGGAAAGCACCTCGGCGAGGCGCTTCTCGACGTACGGCGTTGCCTCGTCGACGCTCACGTCGCGGCCGGTCTCCCGGCTCAGCGAGGTCACGGCCGCGTCGGGAAGCCCGCACGGGACCATGTTGGCGAACGGCGCGAGGTCGCAGTCGCAGTTGAGCGCGAAGCCGTGCATGGTGACGCCCTGCGAGACGCGGACGCCGATGGCGGCGACCTTACGGTCCGGGCCGGCGCCGTCCACGACCCACACGCCGGACCGGCCCTCGACCCGGCCGGCTTCGACACCGAGGTCGGCGCAGACGAGGATCAGCGCTGCCTCGAGCCGCCGCACGTAGCCCACGACGTCCAGCGGTTGGGGCAGCCGCAGGATCGGGTAACCGGTGAGCTGGCCGGGCCCGTGCCAGGTGATCTTGCCGCCGCGGTCGACGTCGACCACCGGGGTGCCGTCGAACGGCCGCTCCTCGGGCAGCGTCCGCTTGCCGGCGGTGTAGACCGGGTCGTGCTGGAGCAGCAGGACGGTGGGCGGCTCGGTCCCGGCGGCGACCGCCGCGTGCAGGCGGCGCTGCTCGTCCCAGGCCTGCTGGTAGGGCACCACCCCGGCGTGCACCATGCGCAGCTCGCTCACAGGGTCGAGCGTACGTCAACGAGCGTGCGCGGCGGCTGGCCCGAGCGCGGTGGGGAGGACAGACTCGGCCTGGTGAAGGACCTCAGAGTCGCTCTCGTCGGCTACGGCATGGCCGGTCGTGAGTTCCACGCGCCGTTGCTGCGGGAGGTCGAGGGCCTGCGGCTGACCCACGTGGTCACCGGCGACGCGGGGCGGGCAGCCGCCGCTGCGGAGGAGAACCCGGACGTCCGCGTCGTCCCCACCGCGGACGAGCTGTGGGACGACGCCGGTCGCCTGGACCTCGTGGTCATCGCGTCGCCCACGTCGGCGCACGCGAGCCAGGGCCGTGACGCGCTGCGGCGCGGGCTCGCCGTCGTGGTCGACAAGCCCATGGCGGTCACCGCCGCGGCCGCCCGCGAGCTCACCGAGCTGGCCGAGGCCCGCGGGACGATGCTCACCGTCTTCCAGAACCGGCGCTGGGACCCGGAGCACCTCACGGCGCGGGCAGTGCTCTCCTCGGGGGTGTTGGGGGAGCTGGTCCGGTACGAGGCGCGCTACGAACGGTGGCGGCCGGTGCCCAAGACCCGCTGGCGGGAGCAGTCGCCCAGCGCCCGGGGTGGCGGGCTGCTGATGGACCTGCAGTCGCACCTGGTCGACGGCGCATTGGACCTGTTCGGCCCGGTCGCCTCGGTGTACGCCGAGCTGAGTGCGCTGTCGACAGTCGGTGACGACGTGACCTTCCTCGCGCTCCGGCACGCGTCCGGCTTGACCAGCCACCTCGGTGCCACGTCGCTGGCGGGCGCGCCGGGTCCGCGCACCCGCCTGGTCGGGCGGGACGGCACCTACCTCGTCGCCGACGTCGACGGCGACCTCACGGCGTACGGCGACTGGCGCGACGCGGACGAGGATCACCGCGGCTTCCTGGTGCGGGGTTCGGAGTCGGAGCCGGTGCGACGGGTGCCGGGCCGGTGGGCCGACTTCTACCGAGGGGTGCGCGACGCCCTCGTCGACGGCAGCGCACCGCCGGTGGACGCCGCGGAGGCGGTAGCCGTCCTGGACGTGCTGGACGCGGCCCGGGTCTCGGCCCGCGACGGCGTCGTCGTCCCGCTTCCCTGAACCGCTCCTCATCGGAGGCGGGCAAAGGTCAGGCGCCGGGCAGCAGCCGGGGCTCGAGGCGGGTCTCCACCACCGTGCCGTCGGGGCCGCGCTCCACGACATAGGCCGCGACGCCCGGCCGGTCCGCTACCGCCTCGACGATCTCGGTGCCGTCGTAGACGATGCCCACGCCGTCGTCGGTGGCGTGCGAGGTCGGCAGCGTCCCGTCGGCCACCAGCCGGTGCAGCAGTGGCCGGCGCTGCTCCTCGCTGTCGTAGTGCACGCCACTGCCGTAGGGGAGCAGACCGAGCCCGCCGAGTGCTGGACGGAGGTCCAGGCCGTAGCTGTCGGTCGGGCCGCCGACGTACCAGCAGATCGATCCGGCCGAGACGCCGGCGAGCACCACGCCCTCCTCCCAGCAGTCGCGCATGACGTCGTCCAGACCGTGGGTCCGCCAGACGGCGAGCAGGTTCGCCACCGACCCGCCGCCGACCCAGATCACGTCCTGCGCGAGCAGGTGTGCCCGGACGTCCGGGACGTTGGGCATCGTGAACAGCTCGAGGTGCGACGCGCGCACGTCGGAGCCGGCGAACGCCCGGTAGAAGCCGGCGGTGCCGTTGAGCGAGTCGCCGGACGCGGTGCCGACGTAGCAGAACCGGGGCCGGTCCGGGTCGCCGGCCAGCTCGATCGCGTGCTCGATCAGCGGGCCGCGGCGCCACTGGAACGCGCCGAAGTCGCTGGGCAGGAAACCACCGGAGGTTGCGAGGATCTTCACTCCGGCACCTTACGGAACGGCATCATGGTCGCCGTGACGGGTCCCGAGGCGCACACCACGCCGGGGTCCGCCGTTGCCGTCGGCACCGGGGTGGCGTTCGCCGCGGCGGCGGCGGTCGCCTTCGGCCTGCTGGCCCCGGTCACGCTGCTGGGCATGGACCTGTGGTCCGCCCATGTCACGCACATCACCGCGCCGCCCACGGGTGGAGCCGTCGAGACCGTGGGTGCGGCCCTCCTGGTCTTCATGATCGCGGTCAGCGCGGCCCTGGTGGTCAGCGTGCCGCTGGGGGCGCTGCTCGGCTACGTCAACGGCGTGCTCGTCCGCACCGCGCGGGGCCGGTCCTGGCCGGCCGCGGTGGGGGTCGCCGTGCTCGTCGGCGTGCCCGGTGGCATCGGCGTGCCGATGCTCGTCGTCGGCGGTGACGTGCTGGCCTGGCTGCAGGTCCTCACCGGGCTGGTGTCGGGTGCCGCCTGCGGTGCCCATCTGCGCTATCTCGCCGGGGCGCGCCGCACGACGCAGCCGGACGGGCTGCCCGGCTGACGGGTTGGCCCGCCCCGGCGACCTGTGGACAAGCCGGGCGGCTCTCGTCGGCGGCTGCGCCAGGGTGGGAGCCATGGGCGCGCCGCAGGTGACCGGCTACGACGCTGTGGAGCTGCTCGGCTACGGCTCGGGCGGCGAGGTGTGGCTGGCCCGGGACCAGGCGTCCGGCGCCCCGGTGGCCCTCAAGCAGCTGCGGTCGGGGGCGGACCTGGCCGACCGCGACCGGTTGCGCCGGGAGGCCGCCATGCTCGCGGGGATCGACCACCCGCACGTCGTACGCCTCCGGTCGGTCGTGGCCGACGCTTCCGCGCTGGTCCTCGTGCTCGACCTGGCTCCCGGCGGCAGCCTGGCGCGGGTGCTGGCGACCCGGCGGCGACTGGCCGCGGGCGAGGTCGTCACGCTGGCCGTGCCCCTCGCTCAGGCACTCGCGGCGGTGCACGCGCACGGGCTCGTGCACGGTGACGTCACGCCTGCGAACGTGCTCTTCTCGGCCGACGGTCGGCCGCTGCTGTCCGACCTCGGCGTCTCCCGGCTGCTCGGCGTCGCCGGCGAGCTCCCGCACGGCACCTCCGGCTACCTCGACCCGGCGCTGATGGCCGGTGGCCGGCCCGGCCCGGCCACCGACGTGCACGGACTGGCGGCCACCTGCATGGCCGCCATCACCGGCTCCGCGCCGTACGACGACCATGGCCGGCGGGTGCCGGTCCCCGGCGACACGCACCCCGGGGTCCGACCCGTCCTCGAGGCGGCGCTCGCCGCCGACCCGGCCGCCCGGCCCGGTCTCGAGGAGCTGGCGGTGGCCCTGTACGACATCGCCCAGCCCGAGCCCGTCCGGTTCGACCCGGTGAGCCCGACCGTGGTCGACCGCCGCACAGAGGACGACGTCCCCGTGGCCACCCACCGAGCCGGCCCGGTGCGCCCGGCCCCGCCGGAGCCCCTGCCGGTGGCCGCGGCCCGGGCGCCGCGGGGGCCGTCGACCCTGCGACGCACCGCCGCCGCGCTGCGGGCAACCGGCCGTGGGGCCCTCGTCGCGGGTGCGGTGGCCGGAGCCGTCCTGCTCGCGGCGGTCACCGGCATCACCTGGGCAGCTGCGGGCCGGCCCGGCGAGGCCGCGGCGCTTCCAGCGCGGCCGACCGCCGACCCGGCCCCTGCTCGACCAGCCGAGCCCGCACCCGCCGTCACCTCGCAGCCGGCCGCGACGGTGGGCACGCCGGCAGCCCCGGTCGCGAGCGGCCGGTGGGCCGGGACGCTGTCCCGTCTCGACCGCGAACGGTCCCGGGCCTACCGGACGGGGGACCCGGCTCTCCTGCGCCAGGTCTATGCCGTTGACTCGCCCGCCCTGCAGCGCGACCGGCGCGTCCTCGGCCGGCTGGCCCGTTCCGGTCTGCGGGCCGTCGGCCTCCGGCTCACGGCAACGCGGGTGCAGCCACGGCAGCGTTCGGACCGCCGGGTCCGGCTGGCGGTCACCGACGTGCTCCGGCCCTACCGGCTCGTCGACGCCGGCGGCACCGTCGTCGAACGACCGTCCGGGCGCGGGCAGCGGTCCTGGACCGTCGTGCTTGCCCGGGACGGCGGCCGGTGGCGGGTCTACGACGTCGTGCGGGGGTGACCCGCCGCGAGCACGGCACGTAGCGCCGGCTCGAAGCTGCGGTGCTCGAACACGAAGCCGGCGTCGAGGAGGCGCCGGGGCAGCACCCGCTGCCCCCCGAGCAGGTCCTCGCCGAACTCGCGGAAGACCAGCCGCAGCCCGAACGCCGGGGCGCGCAGGATCGTCGGCCGGTGCAGCACCCGGCCCATCGCCGCTGTCATGGCGGCGTTGGTCAGCGGTTCGGGCGCGGTGACGTTGACCGCCCCGCTGAACTGGGTGTGCTCGGTGAGGAACCGCACGGCGCGGACGTAGTCCTCCAGCGCGACCCAGGAGAACCACTGGTCGCCGGAGCCGAGGCGGCCGCCCAGCCCGAGCCGGAACAGCGGCAGCAGTCTCCGGCCGAACGCGCCTCCCTTCGCCGACAGGACCGGACCGGTGCGCATCGTCACCACCCGGGCGCCACCGTCGAGTGCGGGGGCCGTCGACTCCTCCCAGCGGCGGGAGACCTCGGCCAGGTAGGTGCTGCCGGGCGGCGACGACTCGTCGACGGCCCGGTCGCCCGGGTTGCCGTAGTAGGCGATCCCGGACATCGACAGCAGATGAGCCACGCCGGCCTCGGCGACGGCCTTGGCGATGGTGGTCGTGCCGTGGACGCGGCTGTCCATCACCTCTCGGCGGTGGCTCGGGGTCCACGGCTGGTCACCGATCCCGGCACCGGCGAGGTGCACCACGAGGCCGGCCCCCCGCAGCGCGGCCGGGTCGACCGTGCCTCCCGTGGGGTCCCAGCGCGCCTCGTCCGGCCGGGACGGCGCTCGCCGCACCAACCGGACGACCTCGTGGTCGTCGGCGCGGAACGAGGACACGAGGGCGGAACCGAGCAGACCGGACGCGCCGGTGAGGACGACCTTCACACGCTCTCTTCTCCCTGGCGGGCCCGGAGCGATGCGGTCCGGCCGGTTCTGTGGTGCCGGCGGCGGCCGGTCGGCCCTTGGCGAGCGCCGCCGACCGGCCGGCCGGCTAGAGCCCGAGGTCGGACTCGAACGAGCCCTCCTCCAGCCTGGCCTTCATGGTGCTGAGGAAGCGCGCTGC
The DNA here is from genome assembly GCA_963807005.1 of uncultured Actinomycetota bacterium. Classification (GTDB taxonomy): domain Bacteria; phylum Actinomycetota; class Actinomycetes; order JACCUZ01; family JACCUZ01; genus CAWDZK01. The sequence goes on from CAWDZK010000006.1 coordinate 1,091,773, forward strand.
GTCGGCCCCGTCGACGAGCCGGTGGTCGTAGGACAGGGCGAGGTAGCACATCGACCGGATCGCGATCGTCTCGCCGAGGTCCGAGTCGTCGACGACGACGGCGCGCTTGACCACGGCGCCGGTGCCGAGGATGCCGACCTGCGGCTGGTTGATGATCGGGGTGTCGAACAGCGCTCCCCGGCTACCCGTGTTGGTCAGCGTGAACGTCCCGCCGCCCAGCTCGTCGGGCGTGATCTTGTTGCTCCGGGTGCGCTCGGCGAGGTCCGCGATCTTGCGGGCCATCCCGGCGATGTTGAGGTCGCCGGCGTCCCTGACGACCGGCACCAGCAGCCCGCGCTCGGTGTCGACGGCCACGCCCAGGTGCTCGGCGCCGTGGTAGACGATCTCGCCCTTCTCGGTGTCGATGCTGGCGTTGACGACCGGGTGCGCCTTGAGCGCCTCGACGCTGGCCTTGGCGAGGAAGGGCAGGAACGAGAGCTTGACCCCCTCACGGGCCTCGAAGTCGCGCTTGGCCCGGTCCCGGAGCCGGGCCACCTTGGTGAGGTCGACCTCGACCACGGTGGTGAGCTGGGCCGACACCTGCAGCGACTCCACCATCCGGGCCGCGATGACCTTCCGCAGCCGGGACATCTTCTCTGTGGTGCCGCGCAGCGGCGAGGTCGCGGCCGGAGCGGCCGGGGCCGATGCTGCCTGCGACTGGCCGGCCGCCGGTGTCTTGGCGGCCTCAGCCGCCGCCAGGACGTCCTGCTTGCGGATCCGCCCACCCACGCCGGTACCGCGCAGGGCCGAGAGGTCGACGTCGTGCTCGGCCGCCAGCTTGCGCACCAGCGGGGTGACGTACGCCGGGTCGCCGCCGGACGGGGCACCGCTCTCCTGCTGCTGGGGAGCCTGCTGCTGCTGGGGAGCCTGCTGCTGCGGCGCTTCCTGCTGCGGCGTCTGCTCAGCAGCCTCCTGCTGCTGAGGTGCCTGCTGCTGCGGCGCCTGCTCGGCAGCCGCCTGCTGCTGCGGCGCCTGCTGCTGGGGTGCCTGCTGCTGGGGTGCGGGGGCCGAGATGAGCGAGCCGCCCGGCCGCTGCTGCGGCTGCTCTTGCTGCGGCTGGCTCTGCGACGACTCCTGGGCTGCGGCGCCGCCGCCGATGACGGCGAGCTCGGCGCCGACTGCGACGGTCTCGTCCTCGGCGACCATGATCGTGGTGAGCACGCCGGAGGCGGGGGAGGGGATCTCGGTGTCGACCTTGTCGGTCGAGACCTCCAGCAGCGGCTCGTCGGCCTCGACCTGGTCACCCTCCTGCTTGAGCCAGCGGGTGACGGTGCCCTCGCTCACGCTCTCACCCAGCGCCGGCATGGTCACCGTCGTGCCGCCCGAGCCGCCCTCGGGCTGCTGCTGCTGCGGTGCGTCCTGCTGCCCTTGCTGGGGGGCCTCGGCCTGCGGCTGCTGCTGCGCTTGCTGGGGGGCCTCGGCCTGCGGCTGCTGCTGCGCTTGCTGGGGGGCCTCGGCCTGCTGCTCCTGCTGCTCCTGCTGCCCTTGCTGCGGCGCCTCGGCCTGCTGCTCCTGCTGCCCTTGCTGCGGCGCCTCGGCCTGCTGCTGCTGCTGGTCACCGACCGAACCGGCGTCCGAGCCGCCCTCCTCCCCGCCGATGACGGCGAGCTCGGCGCCGACCGCGACGGTCTCGTCCTCGGCGACCACGATCTTGGTGAGCACGCCGGAGGCGGGGGAGGGGATCTCGGTGTCGACCTTGTCGGTCGAGACCTCGAGCAGCGGCTCGTCCGCCTGGACCTGGTCACCCTCCTGCTTGAGCCAGCGGGTGACGGTGCCCTCGCTCACGCTCTCGCCCAGGGCCGGCATGGTGACAGAGGTCGACATCGGCTCTCGTGCTCCTTCGTGTCGGCGGTCGCGCTGTGGTTCGGGTGCTGCGGTCCGTGCGGTGCTGCTCGGTGCTGCTCGGTGCTGCTCGATGCGTTGCGGTGCGGGTCGTTCCGGTCGTGAGGGTCGGTGCGGGCGGCGTCAGCCGTGGGCGTGCAACGGCTTGCCGGCCAGGGCCAGGTGGGCCTCGCCGACCGCCTCGGTCTGGGTGGGGTGGGCGTGCACGAGCTGGGCGACGTCGTCGGGGTATGCCTCCCAGCCGTAGATGAGCTGTGCCTCGCCGATGAGCTCGCCGACCCTGGCTCCGACCATGTGGATGCCGACCACCGGGCCGTCCTTCTGCCGGACCAGCTTGACGAAGCCGGCGGTCTTGAGGATCTGGCTCTTGCCGTTGCCGGCCAGGTCATAGGTGACGGTCTCCACCTGGTCGCCGTACCTCTCACGGGCCGAGGCCTCGGTGATGCCGACCGAGGCGACCTCGGGGTCGGAGTAGGTGACCCGGGGGACCCCGTCGTAGTCGATGGGCGCCGGCTCCAGGCCGGCGAGCCGCTCGGCCACCATGATCCCCTCCGCGAACCCGACGTGGGCCAGCTGCAAGGACGGGATCAGGTCGCCGACCGCCGAGATCGTCGGCACGTTGGTGCGGCACTGCTCGTCGACCTTGACGAAGCCGCGCTCCATCTCGAGGCCGACCTGCTCGTAGCCCAGCTCCTGGGACACCGGCCCGCGCCCCACGGCCACCAGGAGCAGGTCGGCGTCGATCGTGCTGCCGTCCTCGAGGGAGACCTTGACGCCCTTCTCGGTGCGCTCGACCCCGGCGAACCGGGCACCGAGCTGATAGCTGATGCCGCGCTTGCGGAACGCTCGCTCCAGGGCCTTGGACGACGCCTCGTCCTCGAGCGGCACCAGGTGCGGCAGCGCCTCGACGATGGTCACGTCGGCGCCGAAGGAGCGCCACACGCTGGCGAACTCGCAGCCGATCACCCCGCCACCGAGGACCACGACCGAGCCGGGCACCGAGTCCAGGCCGAGCGCGTGGTCGCTGCTGAGGACCAGCTGGCCGTCGATGTCGAGACCGGGGAGGCTGCGGGCGGCCGAGCCGGTCGCCAGGACGACGTGCCGGCCCTGGTAGCGGGTGCCGTCGACTTCGACGGTGGTCGCGTCGGCCAGCCGACCGATGCCCTGGACGTAGGTGATCTTGCGGCTCTTCACCAGACCCTGCAGGCCCTTGTACAGCCGGGACACGACGCCGTCCTTGTAGGCGTTGACCGCGGGCATGTCGATGCCTTCGAAGGTCGACCGGACGCCGAACTGCTCGCTGTCCCGGGAGGCGTCGGCCACCTCGGCGGCGTGCAGGAGCGCCTTCGTCGGGATGCACCCGCGGTGCAGGCAGGTGCCGCCGAGCTCAGCCTTCTCCACGAGCACGACCGACAGGCCGAGCTGCGCCGCGCGCAGGGCGCAGGCGTACCCGCCGCTGCCGCCTCCGAGGATGACGACGTCGTACGGTCCGCTGCCGGCGTCGGCGGCAGCGGAGCTGCCGGGCTGGTCCGCCACAGAGAACTCCTCGTGGTCGAGCGGGGACGATCGGTCCATCGGGACCCCAGGGACCCGAGTGTCAGGCTCATCCTGTCACCGGGAGCGCCCTCCTGGGCAAGCGGGTCGACAGCGGAGTCCCCCGGAACCGCCGACCCGTGCCCTACCGTTGCTCGGACAAGTGACGGTCGGCCGCCGTGGCCGGCCGGGATGTGTTCGGTGGCGGAGCAGGAGGGTTCGTGCGGCTCTTCCCGAGACGGTCCAGACCGGGCGTCGTACGCCAGGCGGACGGCGCCGACACGGCTCACCTCGCCGGGTTCGCGCAGTCCCACACCGGCGTGGAGGCGTTCGTCGAGCCGCCGACCACCGTGTCCACGACCACGGTGGTGTTCGTCGCGAGCTCAGGCGAGTGGACCCGCCGTCGGATCCGGGACGCCCGCGCGGCGCACGAGCTGGCCAACAAGCTGGGCATCCCGTCCTACGACGCCGCCGTGGTCGGGTACCCGCAGCGGATGCGCGACTGGAACGCCCGACGCGCCGCCCGTGGCGGGTCGGACGGCGCGACCGCCTGAGCCAGCGAGCGGACCCCGCTGACCCGTCAGCCGCGAGGGACGCCCTTCGACGCGAGGTCCTCGGCAAAGCGCACCAGCGTGCGCACGGAGTGCCCGGTGCCGCCCTTGACGGTGTAGCCGTGGGGGGCCGCGTCGTTGAACGCAGGTCCGGCGATGTCCAGGTGCGCCCACGGGACCCCGTCGGCGACGAACTCCTTGAGGAACAGGCCCGCGACCAGCATCCCGCCGTACTTGTCGCCCATGTTGGCGATGTCGGCGACGGTGGACTCCATCGAGGCCCGCAGCTCGACCGGCAGCGGCATCGGCCACATCTGCTCGCCGGCGGCGTCCGCGGCCGCGACGACCGCGGCGCGGATCGCGTCGTCGCCCATGGCGGCCGACGTCCGGCTCCCCAGCGCGACGAGCTGGGCGCCGGTGAGGGTGGCGACGTCGAGCAGCACGTCCGGCTTGTCCTCGCAGGCCCGAACGATGCCGTCGGCCAGCACCAGCCGGCCCTCGGCGTCGGTGTTGAGCACCTCCACGGTGGTGCCGCCGTAGATCGTCAGCACGTCCGAGGGGCGCTGCGCCGTGCCCGACGGCATGTTCTCCGCCATCGGTGCGTACGTCGTGACGTTGACGGCGAGCCCGAGGCGGGCGATGGCGGTGATCGCCGCGATCACCGACGCGGCGCCGCCCATGTCGGACTTCATCCACTCCATCGCGGCGGCCGGCTTGAGCGACAGGCCGCCCGAGTCGAACGTGATGCCCTTGCCGACCAGGGCGAGGTGGGCCGCGTTGCGTCCACCGCCCTTGTAGCTGAGCCGGACCAGGCGCGGCGGGCGGGACGAGCCCTGGCCGACACCGAGGATGCCGCCGTAGCCGCCCTTCTTGAGCGCCTTCTCGTCCAGCACCTCGACCGTCACGCCGGCGGCCTTGGCGGCCGCGACGGCGCGGTCGGCGAAGACGGCCGGCGGCAGGTCGGCCGGCGGGGTGTTGACCTGGTCGCGGGCCCAGTGCACGGCCTCGACGACGGTGTGCGCCCGCGCCACGCCGGCCTTGGCGGCCTTGTCCCGGGCCACGTCGCTGCACAGGGTGAACTTCTCCACCGGCGGACGGTTCCGGTCGGTGCTGGTGACCCGGTAGGTGCGGAACGCGTACGCGCCGAGCAGGGCGCCCTCGGCGACCGCGGTCACCTCCTCGGCGTTGCCGGCCGGCAGCGCCAGACCCACGGTGGCGGTGCCGGCGAGCGCGCGAGCCGCGGCACCGGCCGCTCGGCGCAGCACCTCGGGGCCGTAGGCAGGGCGCTCGCCACGCTTGGCCGTCTTGGCCTTGCCGACGCAGACGGCGACCACGACCGGGGCAGTGGTGGCGCCCAGCGAGGAGAGCTTGGAGACCTCGTTCGGGTTGCCGAGGTTGCCCATCGCCGCGACCGTGGCGCCGATGCGGTTCTTGAACGCCTTGTCCACCTCCTCGCCGCCCGGCAGGACGACGAAGCCGTCCGGCCCCTTGGCGACGGCGACGACGAGTGCGTCGACCTTGAGGCTGGCGGGCTTGCTGGTGCTCAGGGTGACCGTGGTCAAGGCTCTTCCGTCCTGCTGGGGGATGGTGGCTGCCGTGCGGGCCGACGCTTCGCGATGCTAACCGTCGGCGTCCTGCGGGCACGAACCGGTCGGTCCCGCTGGCCGGACGGGTGCGCCCGGGGCGGGTTGCGGCCGATTTCCCGGGGTGGCTAGCGTCCCGCGGATGACCGACTCCGAGCTCAGCCGTTCCCCGCTGGACGAACGCCACGCGCGGCTGGGCGCGAAGATGGCCGACTTCGGCGGTTGGCTGATGCCGATCGAGTACCCCGGCGGCGGGGTGGTCAAGGAGCACCTGGCGGTCCGGGACGGCGTGGGCCTGTTCGACGTGAGCCACCTGGGCAAGGCCCTGGTGCGCGGGCCGGGAGCTGCCGACTTCGTCAACACCACCCTCAGCAACGACCTCGGGCGGATCGGCCCCGGCAGGGCGCAGTACACGCTCTGCTGCGACGACGCGACCGGTGGCGTGGTCGATGACCTCATCGCCTACTACCGCTCCGACGACGAGGTCTTCCTGATCCCCAACGCCGCGAACACCGCGGAGGTCGTCCGCCGGCTGGCTGCCGCAGCCCCGGACGGGGTCGAGGTGCTCGACCAGCACCGGGACTACGGCGTGCTCGCCGTCCAGGGCCCACGCAGCGACGAGACCCTCGACGCTCTCGGGCTGCCGACAGGTCACGACTACATGTCGTTCGTCGACGCCGAGTGGGACGGTCGACCGGTGGTGGTCTGCCGTACCGGCTACACGGGGGAGCGCGGCTACGAGCTCCTGCCGCTGTGGGCTGACGCCGCAGACCTGTGGGACGCCCTGCTCCGGGCGGGCGAGCCGCACGGCATCCGCCCGGCTGGGCTCGGCGCGCGGGACACGTTGCGCACGGAGATGGGCTACCCGCTGCACGGCCAGGACCTGTCGCTGCAGATCACGCCGGTGCAGGCCCGCTGCGGGTGGGCCGTGGGCTGGTCGAAGCCGGCCTTCTGGGGCCGTGACGTGCTCGCGGCCGAGAAGGCGGCGGGCGCGACCCGGCTCGGGTGGGGTCTCGAGGCGCTCGAGCGGGCGATCCCTCGCCCCCACATGGCGGTGACCTCGGCCGACGGCGCCGCCCTCGGGGAGACCACCAGCGGGACGTTCTCGCCGTCGCGCAAGGTCGGGATCGCGTTGGCGCTGCTCGACCGGTCGGTCACCGAGGGCGACGAGGTCATGGTCGACGTGCGCGGCCGGCCGGGTCGGTTCCGCGTGGTCAAGCCGCCCTTCGTCACGACGTCCACGTCCTCGTGACGGCTCCGCACCTGAAGGACCGCCGGGTGCTGCTGCTCGGGATGATGGGCGCCGGCAAGACCTCGGTGGGGCGCGAGATCCAGGCCCGCACCGGCTGGCCGTACCGGGACAACGACGAGGCTGTGGAGGCACTCACCGGCCTGCCGACCCGCGAGCTCTACGACCAGCGCGGCACCGGGGAGCTCCGCGCAGCCGAGTCGCGGGTGCTGCACGAGGCATTGGTCGGGCCACCGCCGTACGTCGCCGGGGTTGCCGGTGGCGTGGTCGAGTCGGACGACGACGTGGACGCACTGCGGGCGGCGGACGCCTTCGTGGTCTACCTGCACACACCGATCGACGAGCTGGTGCGCCGGGTCGGGGACGGCGGCGGCCGGCCGTTCCTGCAGCCAGACCCGGAGGCAGCGCTGCGCCTGCTGTACGCCGGGCGCGAGCCGCGCTACCGGGCGGTGGCCGACCTCGTCGTCGACACCTCCCTGGGTGACGCGGCCGCCCACGCCGACCAGGTCGTGCAGGCGCTCGAAGGCTGACCCGGCGCGGCTCCGGTCGGGTCAGCAGACCGCGGCGCGCAGGACCGGGACGGCCAGCAGGGCGCCGGTGCCGTCGTCGCCGCGCAGCCCGAGGTCCAGCACCGGGTCGAGGTCGAGCCGGCCGAGCGCGAGCCGGTGCGCCGGGTCCGGCGACAGGGTGCCGGCCAGCCACCAGCCCGGCGCGCGGAACGACAGCCGGGCGGCGACCAGCGCCGCGGCAGCGCTCACCGGTCCGTCGAGCACCGTCGGCGTGCGGCGTGCGGCGGCCTGCAGCAGCAGGCCGGTCGCGAACGCGACGTCCGGGCCGGCGACCGCGGCCAGCAGCGCGGGCTGGTCCGCCAGCCGGGGCCGCCCGCGGCGCATCGCGTCCCGGGTGGCGGCGCAGGCGCGCATCCAGCTCGCGTCGTCCTGGCCGGTGGCGGTCACCGCGGCCGCGTCCGACCTGGTCAGCAGACCGATGAGGCTGGCAGCCTGGACCGCCAGGTCGGGTCCGGGCAGGGCCAGCACCAGCAGGTCGGTGCCGGCGTCCACCTCCTCGTCGGCCAGCGCCGCACCGGCCAGCAGACCTGCCATGGCCTCGTCCGGGTCGCACGCGTCCTGCGCGGCGACGTCGGCCGCACCGGCGCGACGGGGCACCTGCCGGACGGCCACCGACGTGTCGGCGGCGACCGCGGCCGTGCGGGCCGGCAGCTCGTCGACGAGCACGACCAGTCGAGCGCGCTGCGGAGCGATCGGGTCCGGCCGCCCCTGCACTCCGGCCTGCCAGACCAGGAGCTCCGCCAGCTGCCCCGGGCCGGTGCCGCTGTTCTCCGTCGCTTCACGTGCCGCTGCCCGCGCGTCGTCGTCCGGCCTCTCGACGGCGGCGACCAGCTCCTCGAGGGTCCGGGTGCTCACCCGGACATCGTGCCGTGCCGCCCGGCCACCGCTGCCGTGGCCGGTGCCGTCGCCACCGGGACGGCGTCGGCGAAGCGCGCCACCGCGCCGAACTCGGCGCGACGTGCGGCCCGCCGCAGGGCGAGCAGGACCGGCCGGGCCGCGACGGCGACCAGGGCGGCCGTGGTCAGCGCCCGCGGCAGGTCGAAGCCCATCGACGTGACGAGGGTGAAGGCCAGGAACCGGCCGAGGTTCTCGGTGAGCGGGTCCCCGGCGACGAACGAGATCCCGCTGCCCAGGCCGGTGGTGAACGGCCACAGCCACAGGTTCATCAGCGCGCCGTAGGCGAGGCCGGCGACCGCGCCGTACGCCGTGAGCAGCGCGACCTCGACCTTTCCGGAGGCGCGGGGCAGGCAGCCCGCGAGGAAGCCGACCCAGCCCGCAGCCAGCATCTGGAACGGCAGCCACGGACCGACCCCGGCCGTCAGCAGAGCCGAGGCGAACAACGTCACCGAGCCGAGCACCAGGCCGAAACCCCGGCCCAGGGCCCGGCCGGCGAGCACCAGCAGGAAGAACATCGGCTCGAAGCCGGCCACGCCGCCACCCAGCGGACGCAGCGCCGCTCCTACGGCGGCGAGCACCCCGAGAACGGCCACCGACTTGGCGTCCATGCCGCCGTCGGCCACCTCGGCGAGGACCACGGCCAGCAGCAGCGGCAGCAGCGCGACGAACAGCCACGGGGCGTCGGCGCGGCCGGCCAGGGTCGACCCGGGCTGGACGAGCAGCGGCCAGCCGAACGCCAGCAGCCCGACGGCGCTCACGAACCCGAGTGCCAGCGCCGCCCGCGGCCGGACCGACACCGCACGCACCCCTGCCGCTCGTTTGCGACCTGCTGCACCGACACGCCGCCCCCGGGGGCGGCGTGTCGGTCGCGGAGGTCGCAAACGAGGACCCGAGGGAGGGGGGCCGGGGGGAGGGGCGGGGAGCGTCATGGCGTCAGCCGGCCAGCGAGGCGGCGACCTCGGCAACGGTGAGCCAGGGCAGCGGTGCGAGCACCTTGGCCACCTGCGGTGCGAACGCGGGGGAGGACACCACCACCTGCCGGGACGGGCCGTCGCTGACGACCTCGCCGTCGGCGAGCACCACCGTGCGGTCGGTGACGGTCGCGGCCAGCTCGACGTCGTGGGTGGCGAGGACGACCGCGTGCCCGTCGGCTGCCAGGTCACGCAGTACGGCGCCCAGTGCCTCCTTGCCCGGGTAGTCGAGCCCGCGGGTCGGCTCGTCGAGCAGCACGACCGGTGGTCGGCCGGCGAGGACGACGGCCAGCACCAGGCCCAGCCGCTGACCTTCCGAGAGGTCCCGCGGGTGCGTACGTGGGTCGACGACGCCGAGCAGCCGGTTCGCCAGGCCCAGCGTCGTCCCGGCCGCGACCCTCGCGTCCCGGTCGGACTGGTCGCACTCGTCGGCCACGGTGTCGGCGTAGAGCAGGTCGCCCGGCTCCTGCGGCACCATGCCCACCCGGCGCACCAGCTCGCGAGGAGGGAGGGCAGCGGGCGGGGACCCCGAGACGGTCACGTCGCCGGAGTCCGGGGACCGCAGCCCCACCAGGGCCGACAGGAGGGTGGACTTGCCGGCGCCGTTGCGTCCCATCAGCGCCACGACCTCGCCGGCCCGGAGCACCAGGTCGACGCCTCGCAGGGCCGGCTGGGCCCCGGGCGCATAGCGGACGACGAGGTTCCGCGTGTGCGCGACGACGTCACCGCTGACCCGGACCGGCCCGGTCGGCGCGGGGCAGTCGCCCAGCCGGGCGGAGAGCTGGCCCGCCCGCCTGCGGGCGTCGCGCACCGAGAGGGGCAGCGGCGACCAGCCGGCGAGCCGGCCGAGCTCGACGACCGGCGGGGCCACCGGGGCGGAGGCCAGCACGTCGGCCGGGGCGCCCGCCACCACCGGGCGCCCGCCCCCGGGCACGAGGACCACGCGGTCGGCGTACTGCACGACCCTCTCCAGGCGGTGCTCGGCCATCAGCACCGTGATGCCGAGGTCGTGCACCAGCCGCTGCAGCAGCGCGAGCACGTCCTCGGCCGCGGACGGGTCCAGCGCGGAGGTCGGCTCGTCCAGCACCAGCACCCGCGGGTGCGGGGTGAGGACGGAGCCGATCGCGACCCGCTGCTGCTGTCCGGCGGACAGCGAGACCAGGGGCCGCGAACGCTGGCCCGCCATGCCGAGCACGTCCAGGGTCTCCTCGACCCGGCGGCGCATCACCTCCGGCTCGACGCCGAGGGACTCCATGCCGTAGGCCAGCTCCTCCTCGACGGTGTCGGTGACGAACCCGGCCAGCGGGTCCTGGCCGACGTACCCGACGAGGTCGGCGAGGTCGCGCGGCCGGTGCTCGCGGGTGTCCCGGCCGCCGACGGTGACCCGGCCGGTGAGCAGGCCGCCGGTGAAGTGCGGTACGAGACCGTTGACCGTGCGCAGCAGGGTCGACTTGCCGGACCCGGTCCGCCCGACGACCAGCACCAGCTCGCCCTCGGGGACGTGCAGGTCGACGCCGGAGAGCACGGCCGCGTCGGAGCCGGTGTAGCGGACCCCGACCTGCTCGAAGGTGATCACACGGACTCCTCGACCCGGACGGATGGGGCGGGCCGGACGGGGTCCGGCTCGGGCGGTGCGGTGGGCTCGGGCGGCGGCGCCAGCCGCGCCGGCAGCAGGGCGACGAGCAGTGCGAGCGCCGCCACGACGGGCAGCCCGGGCACGACCAGCGGTGCGGTCGACGGGCCGACCCCCGACGGGTCGACCGTGGCGGCGACGAGCATCCCGGCAGCGGCGACGGCCCCGCTCAGCGAGACCGCCCACTCCAGCGGTCCCCACCGGTCCGGGCGGTAGCGGCTGCGGGCCGAGCGCCGACCGCCGACCACCAGGCCGGCGACGGCGACCACTGCGCCGCCGGCGAGCACCGGCAGACCCAGCGCCGCGGGGCTGGTGGCGTCGAGCAGCCCGTACAGCCCTGCGCACACGCCGAGCAGGCCGACCAGGGTCAGGGCACCCGAGCGTCGCCGGGCGCCGCGGGCGTCGGCGCCGCGACCGAAACCGCGCGCGTCCATGGCGGCGGCCAGCTCCACCGAACGCTCCAGGGCGCCCTCCAGGACCGGCATCGCGACCCCGCGCAGGCCGCGCAGGCCGGTGTGCGGCCGCCCGCGGAGCCGACGGGCCGCCCGTACCCGGGAGACGCCTTCGACCAGCTGCGGGGAGAAGCTCAGCGCGACCACGACTGCCACCCCGACCTCGTACAGCGCCCCGGGTACGGCGCGCAGCAGCCGGCGCGGGTTCGCCAGGGCGTTCGCGGCCCCGATGCAGGCGAGCATCGTGGCCAGCTGGAGCCCGGCGTACACCGCGCCGAGGACGCCCTCGAGGGTGACGTCGCCACCGAGGCGCACCCCGGCGGCCCAGTCCGGGAGGCTCGCCTGCGGGAGGTGGACCAGGACCGTGCCCGGAACCGGCGCGCCGACGACGGCGGCGAACACCACCCGGATGCCGATGACGACCAGCCCCATCTTCAGGTAGAAGCCGTACGCGCGGGCCCACGGCGAGCGGGTACGGCGGGCCATGACCACGAACCCGGCCACCGCGAGGACCAGCGCGAGCAGGACCGGGTTGGTGGTGCGGCTGGCCGCGGTGGCCAGGCCGATGGCCCACAGCCACCACGCGCCGGGGTGCAGCGGCTGCAGGTGCAGCCTGGCCAGTGCGCCGCTCACCGCGCGCTCCGGCGGCTGCGCAGCACCGTGGCGCCGCCCAGTAGCGCGACCAGTGCCGCCCCGACCGCCGCCCCGGCCCACGGTGCGCCGTCGCCGGAGCCGTCCGAGCCGTCCGATCCCTCAGGACCGGAGCCGTCGGTGGCCGCGGCGGAGGGGTCGCCGGCCGACGTCGAGGTGGTCGAGGTGGTCCCTGGCGTGGAGGTCGTGGGTGGCGCGGTGCTGCCCGAGACCGGGCTGCTCGACGCCGTGCTGGTCGACGCCTTGCTGCTCGACGGCTTGCTGCTCGACGTCGCGGCGGGCCGGCTCGCCTTCGGGGTGGAGGTCGGGTCCGGCAGCGGCTCGGCCTCGCGGCTCCGGGCCGGGCTCGACGACCGGGCGGGCGCGGGCGAGCCGGATCGGGCTCCGGCGGCAGACGGGCAGATGCTCGCGAACGTGAGGTCCGGTGGCTTGCGTCGGCCGCCGTCCTGCCAGACCCAGGCCTCGGTGTCGCCCGGGGCCGGGTCGTGGGCGGCGGCACCGGTCGTGGCGTACACCCATCGCGTCGAGCCCTTGGCCCGCCACCAGTACGACCAGTAGGTGTCGGTGCCGGTGTCGCTGCACGCCGGTACGCCGTCGAGCTGGCAGACCTGGCCCGGCTGCCGCGGCACGAAGGCGTAGCCGACGCCGGCCCTTGCCAGGGCGTCGAGGCCGCTGTCGGGGTCGCCCTTCGCACAGCGGGAGTGCAGGCTGCCGCCGGCCAGCCGGGCGTCGACGACGACGCCGACGCAGCGGGCGGCCGCCGCCGCCGGTGCCGCGGGTCCGAGCAGCACGAACGCCGCCGCCGCTCCCGCGCCCCAGAGCAGGGCGGGCAGGAGCAGCAGCGCGACGCGGCGGACCGGCGGCACCGGCGGGACCTCGGGCGTCCCTGTCAGCAGGCCGGTCGCGGCAGGCGACGCGACGAGCCGGCGGCGTCGATGTCGACAAGGCCGACCCGCGCCAGCGCCGGGACCGCCTGGCTGGTCGCGCGCAGCGCGTCACCGGTGCCGGCCCGGTCGTAGCGGACCTGTCCACGGGCTGAGGCCTTGCTCTCGCAGCCGAGCTGCAGGCTGCGCAGGAAGCCGCGGGCCTTCGCAGCGGCCTTCCCGCGGCCGACGGTCGTCAGCGCTTGGGCCGCCAGTGCGGTGGAGTTGGCGTTGCGGCTGCCGTCCCCGGTGAACGAGCCGTTCGGGTGCTGGCGGCGCTTGAGCCAGCGCCCGGCGTCGGCTGCCGCGGCGCGAGCGGCTCGTCCGCCGACGGCACGCAGTGCCTGCACGGCGAAGCCGGTCGCGTCGACCGAGGGACGGCAGCGCGCGGCGTCCAGCTGCGCCGGGAAGCCGCCGGCCGGGCACTGCTGCCCGATCAGGTAGGTCACTGCTGCGCTGGACGGGCCGACGCGGGTGGCGCGCTCCAGGGCGATCAGCGCCAGGGACTGCCCGATGGTGTTGCTGAAGTCGCCGTACTGGCTGTCGTCGGAGAACCGGCCGACGACGCCCGGGGCGCAGGTGCTCGGAGCCGTCGCGGAGCCGCACTCCAGCGCCTGCAGTCCAGCCAGCAGGTCCTTGCGCGGACCCGACCCGAACGACGTGGCGCTCTTGCCCTGGGCCACGGCGACCAGCACCAGCTTCGCGTAGGGGCCGGCGTAGTGCTCGGCCGCGTCGCCGCCGCCGGTGTACGCGAGGACGTTGCGCCGGAGCGCGCTGGTGGCCCGGCGGGCCGCGACCTTGCCGGTCCGAGCGGCATCCAGGGCCAGGACGACGTCGGCGGTCAGCCCGTAGTCGGGGTACTTCTGGCCGCCGTACGTCGTCGTGACGAGGTGGTCCGCACCGAGCTGGCGGCCGAGCCAGCCGGCGGCGGCGTCGGCGGGGTTCTTGGCGACAGCCGCCTCAGCGGCGCCCGGGCCGGCGAGTGCGACGGTCGGGACGGCGAGCAGCGCGGCGGCCACGAGCAGGCGGGCGCGCAGGGGAGTGGGTCGGAACAACGTGGGTCCTTTCACGGGAGCGATCCGCGACGGATCCCCGGGGCTCCGGGCCGCGCACGACGGCGCCCCCGACACGACGACCTGGTGGTCTCGCGCGGGGGCGGTGGTGCGGACGACGGTGCGTCCGGGCTCCGCCCCGCATACCTCGACGGAATGAGTGGAGCCGCTCACGCCCTCCCAGGTGCTCCGACTCGCCGCGGGACCCGGTGCTCCGGGCGCGGCCTACGGTTGCGGGTCAGTGCCGGCGTCCGACCGGCTTCCCCTGCAAAGGCGCGTCTGCAGTTGTGCGCCGGAGCATGTGCACCGGCAGGCGGAGTGCATCACGGGCGGTAGGTTCGCGTCAAAGACGGGGACGGCCGGCGCGGGTGTCCCGAGGTGGAAGGAGCGGTGCGGCGATGAGCTGGTCCTGGCGGTTGGAGACCACCGACGGCGCCGTGGTCGAGGCGGTGCGGGCCGAGAAGTTCCCCAGCCAGGCCGACGCGGAGTCGTGGATCGGCGAGTCCTGGCAGGACCTCGCCGAACAGGGCGTCGACCGGGTCGTGCTGCTCGAGGACGACCGCGAGGTCTACGGGCCGATGAGCCTGCACGCTGCGGACTGAGCCGGACCTGCTGCGCGACGCGGGTGGCGACCTGGCGGGACGTCGAGCGGATCGCGCTGGCCCTTGACGGCGCGAAGCCGGGGGTGGCGCACGAGGGCTCCCCGACGGTCGACGTCGGACGGCACCCCTTCGCTCGCCTGCGCTGGGACGACGAGGGGCGCGAGATGCTGCAGTTCTGGTCGCTCGACCTGGGCAGCGAGCAGGCCTTGGCCGACCGCCGCGACACGTTCGTCGCGGTGCAGACCTTCTCGGTCAAGGTCTCGGTGTGGGCGCGGCTGGACCGGCTGGCGGTCGAGGAGACTGGCCGAGCTCGTCACCGACTCGTGGCTGGCGCGGCGTGGCGTCCGCGGTCCACAGGGCACCGCGGCCCGCCCCGGTGCCGAATCCTCGTGAGGGCGAACCTAGGGTCGGCGGCATGGACTACCGCTACCTGGGCCGCAGCGGCCTGAAGATCTCGGAGATCACCTACGGCAACTGGCTGACCCACGGGTCCCAGGTGGAGAACGACACCGCCACCGCCTGCGTGCGCGCGGCACTGGACGCCGGCATCTCGACGTTCGACACCGCCGACGCGTACGCCAACACCAAGGCGGAGACCGTGCTCGGCGAGGCGCTCAAGGGGGAGCGGCGCGAGTCGCTGGAGATCTTCACCAAGGTGTACTGGCCGACCGGCCCGCGCGGGAAGAACGACTGCGGTCTGTCGCGCAAGCACGTCATGGAGTCGATCGACGGCTCGTTGCGACGGCTGCGGACGGACTACGTCGACCTCTACCAGGCGCATCGCTTCGACACCGAGACGCCGCTCGAGGAGACGATGCAGGCGTTCGCCGACCTGGTCCGGATGGGCAAGGTGCTCTACGTCGGGGTGTCGGAGTGGACCGCCGAGCAGATCCGGGCCGGCCATGCGCTCGCCGAGGAGATGGGCGTGCACCTCGTGTCGTCGCAGCCGCAGTACTCGATGCTGTGGCGGGTGATCGAGCCCGAGGTGGTGCCGGCCTGCGCCGAGCTCGGCATCAGCCAGATCGTGTGGTCGCCGATCGCCCAGGGCGTGCTCTCCGGCAAGTACCTGCCGGGTCAGGACCGACCGGCCGGGTCGCGGGCGACCGACGACAAGGGCGGCGCCGACATGATCCAGCGCTGGATGGACGACGAGATCCTCGGTCGCGTGCAGCAGCTGCGGCCGGTCGCCGACGAGCTCGGCCTGACCATGGCCCAGCTCGCGGTCGCCTGGGTGCTGCAGAACGACAACGTCGCGGCCGCGCTCGTCGGTGCCTCCCGGCCGGAGCAGGTGCACGAGAACGTCAAGGCCGCCGGGGTGCGGATCCCGGCCGAGCTGATGACGCGGATCGACGAGGCCCTGGGCGACGTCGTGGTGAGCGACCCGGCGATGACGGCCAAGAACGCCCCCCAGCACCGCCCCACCTGACCCGCCCGGCGGCCCCAGATGATCACGTAAACGTGATCATCTGGGACTGACAGTGGCCTGCAGGCCACAGTCAGCGCGAGTTGATCACGTTAACGTGATCAACTCGCGAGGGCGGCGGGAGCTGGCGTGCGGTATGGGGTCAGCGGGCGCGGCGGCGTGAGCCGCGCAGCCGCGGCGGGGGCAGCCGGAAGCGGCGGATCTGCATGCTGCGCATGAGGGCGTACGGCACGACACCGCGGGTGCTCTCGTCCGGGAAGGTCCGCGCCAGCCCGCGCTTGAGCCGGAGCACCAGGAACACCGAGTCGATGACGATGAGCACGACCAGCGCCAGCCACAGCGTGCTGCCGAGGACCTTGAGCTGGGCGCTGGCGCTGAACGACAGCAGCAGGATGATCACGGCCATCGGCAGGAAGAACTCGGCCACGGTCCGTCGGGCGTCGACGACGTCGCGGACGTAGCGCCGGACCGGCCCGCGGTCCCGCGGCGGCAGGTTGCGCTCGTCGCCCGCCTTCATCGCGGCGACCTGCGACACCCGCTCCTCGCGCTGCTTGGCGCGCATCGCCTTGTAGGCCTCCTTGCGCGTCGACGGCGCGGTCACCGCCCGCCGGCGGCCGCGCTCGGCCTCGCGCCGCTTCGGCGTCGGACGCCCCTTGCCCCCGTCCCTGGCCGCCTGGCCCGACGACGAGGCAGCCTCCTCGGCGGCGGGGCTCTTGCTGCGTCCGAACACGAGCGCCAGCCTACCGGCGGCAGGTCGGCCCGCCGACGTCGCCGTCATCGGTCACCCGGAGGCGGTCGGGGCGCCGCCCGAGAACGAGCACAGGGGAACTCCGGGCGCCTTGCGCTCGTCGGCAGGGGAGGGCAGTTCGTCCTAGGGTGGTGCGCAGAGGCCCGTCCGGGCACCGCGACGAAGGGGGTACCGGAGTCCTATGAGCGTCATGAAGCGGCTCAAGCTGATCTTCAGTGCCAAGGCGAACAAGGCGCTCGACCGGGCCGAGGACCCACGCGAGACGCTCGACTACTCCTACGAGCGCCAGCTCGAGATGCTGCAGAAGGTACGACGCGGCGTGGCCGACGTCGCGACCTCCCGCAAGCGCCTCGAGCTCCAGCTGCAGCAGCTGCAGGCCCAGTCCGACAAGCTCGAGGGCCAGGGCCGGCAGGCACTCGGCTCCGGCCGGGAGGACCTGGCCCGCGAGGCGCTGACCCGACGGTCGGCCGTGCAGCAGCAGCAGTCTGACCTCGCGGTCCAGCATGCCCAGCTGCAGGCCGAGGAGGAGAAGCTCACCATGGCCTCCCGGCGGCTGCAGGCCAAGGTCGACGCCTTCCGGACCCGCAAGGAGACGATCAAGGCGACCTACACCGCGGCCGAGGCGCAGACCAAGATCGGCGAGGCCTTCTCCGGCATCTCCGAGGAGATGGGCGACGTCGGCCTGGCCGTCCAGCGGGCCGAGGACAAGACCCAGACGATGCAGGCCAGGGCCGGTGCCATCGACGAGCTGCTCGCCAGCGGCGCGCTCGACGATGCGTCCGGCACGGCCAAGGACGACATCACGATGGAGCTCGAGCGGATGTCGAGCAGCAGCGACGTCGAGCTGGAGCTGGCCCGCCTCAAGGGCGAGATCGGCGCCGCTCCGGCACCGGAGGCGATCGAGGGCGGTGCCGCGCCCGCCGGCTCCGTCGCTGAGCCCGCCGCCCAGCCGGCCGAGAAGGAGCAGTCATGATCGTCCGGGTGCTGGGCGAGGGCCAGTACGTCGTCGACGACGCCCACTCCGAGCTGCTCAACGGCCTCGACAGCGGGCTCGAGCGCGCCGTGGAGTCCGGCGACGAGGCAGCCTTCCGGTCCGCCCTCGCCGACCTGCTCGCCCAGGTGCGGGCCGTGGGGGAGCGGCTGCCCGACGAGTCGCTGGAGGAGTCCGACGCGCTGCTGCCGGACGAGAGCAGCTCGCTCGACGAGGTCCGCGCGCTGCTGAGCGACTCGGACCAGGGCCTCATCCCCGGCTGACCGCCCCGCGTCCCGACAACCCACCTGCCCGAGGCACCCCATGGCACGCACCCGCTACGTCCCCGACCGCGGACTCTCCGCGCGGATGGGGCTGACCGTCTTCTTCCTCGGGCTGCTGTACGTCGTGCTCATCGTGCTCGTGACCAGCTACACCAACCTGGTGCTCGGGCTGATCATCGCGGGCGGTGCGCTGTTCGCCCAGTGGTACTTCAGCGACCGCATCGCCCTCTACGCCATGCACGGCCGGGTCGTCACGCCCGAGGAGGCTCCCGAGCTGCACGGCATCGTCGATCGGCTCTGCGCCCTGGCCGACATGCCGAAGCCGACGGTGGCGATCGCCGACAGCGACGTGCCCAACGCGTTCGCCACCGGACGTACCCCTCAGCGGGCCGTGGTCTGCGCGACCACCGGCCTGATGCACCGTCTCGACGAGCGTGAGCTCGAGGGCGTGCTCGCGCACGAGCTCTCGCACGTGGCGCACCGCGACGTCACCGTGATGACGGTCGCGTCGGTCGTCGGCGTGCTCGCCGGCTTCCTCACCCGGATCGTCCTGTACTCCGGCATGGGCCGACGCCGGGGCAGCAACAACGGGCCGCCGGTCGTGCTCGTCGTCATGCTCGTCTCGATCGTCGTGTACGCGCTGGCGTTCCTGCTGACCCGGGCGCTGTCCCGCTACCGCGAGCTTGCCGCCGACCGCGCCGGGGCCTTCCTCACCGCGCAGCCGTCGGCGCTGGCGTCCGCGCTGACGAAGATCAGCGGCGAGATGGGTCGGATCCCGAGCCGGGACCTGCGCGAGGCCGAGCCGTACAACGCGTTCTTCTTCGCTCCGGCGGCCGCACCCGGCTTCACGCTGTCGTCGCTGTTCTCGACCCACCCGCCGCTGCAGAAGCGGCTGGACCAGCTCGGGCAGATCTCGGCCACGCTCTCGCGCCCGTGAGCCTGCTCGACAAGCTGCTGGGCCGCAGCACCCCGCCCCAGCCGACTCTCGACCAGCTGTTCGCGCTCACCGACGCCGCGCTCACCCTCGAGGCCGCGATGGGGCTCAAGCCGACCGGCCTGGGCTCGGTGGCCTACCGCGCCGCCGAGGGCCGGGCTTCCGCTGACGTGACCGCCGACGCCGAGGCTCTGGTCGGTACGGGCGGCGGCCCCGCCGTGGAGCGCAGCGTCGACGCGTTCGGCTACACCTGGTTGCTGGTCCGCCACGACCCCCGCGACACCCCGGGCCTGGTGACCGACCTGCACGCCGTGAACTCCGACCTGGTGGCCGCCGGGTTCGGGCCGACCCTGCTCTGCTCGCTGGTGACCCTCGCCGACGGCGCCGGACACCAGGTCGGGCTGGTGTACCTGTACAAGCGCGGCACGTTCTACCCGTTCGCGCCGTCCGGGGCGAAGGCCCGCGACACGGCGTTCGAGCTGCAGGTCCGCGCGGCGGTCGGGTCCGACCTGCCCGTCGAGCCCGAGGTCACGCGCTGGTTCCCGGTGTGGGGAGCGCCCGGACTCACCCCAGCCCCGTGATCATGAAGGTTCACCCGCGCTCCAGCCGGGGCGAACCTTCATGATCACGGGGGGTCGGGGAGAGTGCAGCCGGGGCCGCAGCGCTGCGGCGTGCCGTCCCACCCGCCTCGCGCCAGGACGGCGGCCACCTGGCCCGCCACGGCGCACGGGGTCGCGGTCACCGCGCGCCACCCGAAGCGCAGCGTGCGTACCTCCTCGGTGACGAGGAGCTCGTTGTCGCGCATCTGGTCGTGCTCCCTGAGCTCGGCCGGGTGGTACGCCGCCCCGTCGAGCTCCACCACCAGGGCGTACTCGTCGTAGCGCACGTCGCGGTAGCGGCGCCGACCGGCGCGGCCCTCGGCCCGGTTGCGCGTTCCTCGGGGCAGCTGGTGGCCGCGCTCGACACCCCGGAAGTAGCGCCGCTCCAGCGCAGACAGCACGCCGGCCACGACATCGGCGAGCAGGTCGGTCAGCAACGCCCGGTGCCGGATCTTCAGCCGCCGGTCGAGGTGCGCGGTGAGCCGGTCGGCGGTCGTCAGCCGACGCTGGCAGGCCCGCAGGACCAGGTCGATGACCTCAGCGGGCTTGCTGCCCGGCAGGTCGGCGAGATCGAGCACGGTGTCCTCGACCCGGGTCCGCGGCGGGTCGAGCGTCGGGTGCCGGGTGTCGGCGAGGTGCACGGCGTAGTGGATGCGCAGCCCCTCCTGCGGCCGCACCCGCCGCTGCACCGGCACCGTGACGTGGACCTCGTCAGGGGCGTTGTCGCGCAGGGACCACCACCAGGCGGCAGTGGCGTGGGACAGCACGACGCCCTCCCCGGCGTACAGCAGACCTGCCCAGCACCTGGTGGGGTAGCCGACCGCCGACCCGGCTCCCCTCAGGTAGACCCCGGGCAACGCGCTGGGGGACCAGCGCCGGGCGGCGAGCTCCCGGGCGATCTGGGCGTCGTCGATGCCGAGCCGCACCAGCTGGCGCCGGGAGAGGGCACCCTCCTGCTCGGCGGCGAGGGCGAGCACGCAGGGGTCCCCGGGCTGGGCGGGACGGCGTCTCGGCATCCACCCACGCTGGCCGAGCCGGCGACGGCCGGGCCGCCTCCACCCAGCTTCTGTGGACGGACCACGGCCTGTGGACACCCCCCACCCCGTGATCATGAAGGTTCACCTGCGCTCTAGCGGGGGCGAACCTTCATGATCACGGCGGGGTCGGGGAGGATGGCGCCGTGAAGGTCCTCGTCGCCCCAGACCGCTACGGGGCCGAGCTGGCGGCGGCGGAGGCGGCCGAGGCGGTCGCCCTCGGCTGGTCCCGCAGCGCGCCGTACGACGAGCTGGACCTGCTGCCGCTCTCCGACGGCGGGCCGGGGTTCGTCGACGTCCTCGCCGCGTCCTTCCGCGACGCGACCGAGACCGGGGTGGTCACGGTCCGGGGCCCGCTGGGTGACCCGGTGCCGGCCCGGGTGCTGACCCGCGGCGGCACCGCGTACGTCGAGGCGGCCGAGGCGGTGGGGCTGCACCTGGTCGCGCCCGCCGACCGCGACCCGCTGCTCGCCACGTCGTACGGCGTCGGCGAGCTGCTGCTGGCCGCCGCAGCCACCGGCGCCGGGCGGCTCGTCGTGGGGGTGGGCGGCACCGCGACCACCGACGGCGGGCGCGGGCTGATGGCCGCGATCGAGGGCCACCGGGACGACCTGGCCGGGCTGGAGCTGGTCGCCGCCACCGCCACCGACGCACCCCTGATGGGGCACTCCGGCGCAGCGCACGGCTTCGCCGCCGCGAAGGGTGCCGACCGGGCCGCGCGCGACCGCCTCGAGGAGCAGCTGCGGTCCTGGGCCACCGAGACCGACGGCGGCCTGGCCGTGCGGCCAGGCGCCGGGGCCGGCGGCGGCATCGGTTTCGGGCTGCTGCTGCTCGGCGCCCAACGGGTCAACGGCACGGCGCTGGTGGCCGAGCTCACCGGCCTCGACGAGCGCGTCCGGGCCGCCGACCTCGCCGTGACCGCTCTGGAGGTCTTCGACTGGGAGTCCCTGCGCGGCCGTGTGGTCGTCGGCGTGACCCGGGCCGCCCAGCATGCGGGGCGGCCGACGGTGGTGCTCGCCGAGCGGGTCGAGGTGGGGCGGCGGGAGCTGTCCTCGGTCGGGGTCGACGCGGCGTACGCCGCCGTGGACACGCCGCTCGGGGACGATCCGCTGTCCTCCGCCGACCGGCTCTCGGTGCTGGCCGCCCGGGTGGCCCGGACCTGGTCCCGGTGACCGCGACCGCCCGCATCCGGACCCCGCCGGGCGTGACGCAGACCACACCGGTGCGGCCGGGGGTGCAGAACGGGGTGGCTGTGTCACCATGGACAGCGAAGACCACAGGCGGAATGAACAGCGCCGGCGACCAGTTCGCCGGAAGTGCAGCACCACCCGCCTGACCTCGGATCTCCAGGAGCTACCAGATGACCGTTCAGGACCAGACCACCGAGCAGGGGACCGCCACCGGCATCCTGCTCACCGACGCAGCCGCGTCGAAGGTCAAGAGCCTGCTCGAGCAGGAGGGCCGGGACGACCTGGCCCTGCGCGTCGCCGTGCAGCCGGGTGGCTGCAGCGGCCTGCGCTACCAGCTCTTCTTCGACGAGCGCACCCTCGACGGCGACGTCACGACCGACTTCGGCGGCGTCGGCGTCGTGGTCGACCGGATGAGCACGCCGTACCTCGCCGGTGCGACGATCGACTTCGTCGACACCATCGAGAAGCAGGGCTTCACGATCGACAACCCGAACGCAGGCGGGTCCTGCGCCTGCGGCGACTCGTTCCACTGAGCCGTCCGCACCCGAACCACCAGCGGGCCACCCACGGGGGCACAGCCCGCAGCACACGCGGCCCGGTCCGACACGGACCGGGCCGTCGTGCGTCCGGACGCTGCTACCTCGTGGGGCCGAGCAGGACGCTGCCGGTGTCGCCGTCCTCCACCGTCCGGAGGCCGAGCGGCTTTCGCAGGGTCACCGTGGCGTGCCGCTCCTGGGCGAGGTCGATGCAGACCTTGCCGCTCTGCGGGCCCTTCTGGAGCAGCCAGATCCGCACCCGGGTGTCGTCCTCCACGACCCGGACGTCGTAGGAGTAGCACGCGGCCACCCCGCCCCAGAACGTCAGGTCCAGGGTGCGGTCGTCGGCTCCGCGGGTGACCGCGGTGAACCTCGACTGAGGGTCGGGCACCGGCTCGCCGGGGCCGGCCCCGGGCGGGCTGGTGCCTGGCCCGACCGGCGGCACCGCCGTCGCGGTGCCGCTCGAACCGGGGGAGCCGCCGCTTCCGTCGACCGTGGCCGGCTGCACGAGATCGGGGTCGACGGCCACCTGGACGAGCGGGTACCGGGAGCCGCGCACCTCGAAGAGCCAGGCCGGGACGAGCAGGTAGCCGTCCGGCGCCTGCTGCAGGGACAGACCGAGCTCGGCACCGGTGATCGTGATCGGGCCGCCGCACGGCACCGGGTCGGCACTCTCGGGCAGGGGCTCCGGGCAGGCCATCAGAGGCATCGGCAGCGGGGTCCGGCGCAGCAGCTGGTAGGCGTCGGTGGCCGTCACGAGCGGGTAGCTGTCCCGCTCTGCGGTCCGCGCCAGCCAGCCCGACCCGCTCACCACGTGCGAGCCGTCGGCGGCGACCAGCGTGGTGCCGAACCCGGAGGTGCGCAGGCCGCCCACCCGCGGGTCGATGGTGAAGACATCGGTGCCGTCCGGGCCGGGCAGCCCGCCCTGCTCGTCCGCCTCGGCGCCGTCGAGCCCGAGGACGCGGAGCAGCTCGCCGAGGCGGGGGAGGTCTCCGCGCGGGTCCGGCCCTCGGGCGGGGCAGTCGACGGCGGTGGCTGCCTGGCCCGAGGAGACGGCGGTGTCGGGCGACTCGGGCGACACCGTCGCGATCGCGCAGCTGGTCGCGCCCGTCGACCAGCGGCCAGACGCCTCGACGGTGAGCGATGCGGCGAGCGGGCCCAGGGCGGACCGGAGGGCCGCCTCGTCGTCGGACGCCTCGACCCTGTGCACGGGCGCGTTGCCCGGGCCGTCGGGCAGGACGGCCGGGTCGGCCAGCGAGTAGCGCGGGTCGACCGCCGCGGCCTCGCCCGCCGGGGTCCAGCCGACCAGCCGTAGCGGCTGCGGCCCACCTCCGGCCCCCGGGCCCGAGGAGGCGGAGCCACCTCCCCGCAGCGCCAGCCAGGTGCCGCCGACGGCGACGAGGACGAGCACCGCGACGGCGAGCGGTGCGAACCGGCGTACGGTCTGCTCTCCCATGAAGGTCGGACGCCGGGCGCCGGCGAACGGTTCCGTCGGTCCTGTCAGTCGCCGTAGCTGTCGAGGCCGGCCACCAGGCCGTGCGCCCGCTCGGGGATGACCAGCACCCGACGCGGCCGGGGGACCTCCGCCAGCTGCCGGGTCACCTCGGCGGCGTCGGCGACGAGGTCGTCGAACGAGCGTGCGTCCCTCTCGGACGGCACGGCCGCATGCGGCTCGGTGGCGGTCACCCGTCGAGCGTCGCACGCCGGCCGGGCCCGGGGAACGCCTACCCGTCGGTAGTCTTCCGGAGTCGCCGTACGCCCGCCCGAGCACCGGAGAACACCGTGCGCATCGCCGTCACCGGCTCGATCGCCACCGACCACCTGATGACCTTCGAGGGGCGGTTCACCGACTCGCTGGTGGTCGACCAGCTGGACAAGATCTCGCTGTCGTTCCTGGTCGAGGACCTCGACGTACGCCGCGGCGGGATCGCGGCGAACATCGCTTTCGGCATGGGCTGCCTGGGTCTGGACCCGGTGCTCGTGGGTGCTGTGGGGCAGGACTTCGCCGACTACCGGTCCTGGCTGCAGCGGCACCGCGTCGACACCGGCTCGGTGCACGTCTCCGAGCTGCGCCACACGGCCAGGTTCGTCTGTACGACCGATGACGACCACGCGCAGATCGCCAGCTTCTACGCCGGGGCGATGCGCGAGGCGCGCGACATCGAGCTCGAGCCGGTGGCCAGCCGGATGGGCGGGCTGGACCTCGTGGTCATCAGCGCCAACGACCCGGAGGCGATGCTGCGGCACACCGAGGAGTGCCGCAGCCGCGGCTACCCGTTCCTCGCCGACCCGGGCCAGCAGATCGCCTGGATGGATGGCGCCGGCATCCGGTCGCTGATCGACGGTGCGACCTACCTGTTCACCAACGAGTACGAGGCAGCGCTGGCCGAGCAGAAGACCGGCTGGTCGGCCGAGGAGATCCTCTCCCGGGTGGGAACGCGGGTCGTGACACTCGGCGCCAAGGGCGCCCGGATCGAGCGCAAGGACGAGCCGGCGCTGCACGTGGAGTGCGCTCCGGAGGACCGCAAGGTCGACCCCACCGGGGTGGGCGACGGCTTCCGCGCCGGCTTCCTGGCCGGCCTCGTCTGGGGTCTGCGGCTGGAACGGTGCGCGCAGATCGGCAGCCTGCTCGCGACGTACGTCATCGAGACCAAGGGGACCCAGGAGTACGAGCTGGGTCAGCGTCGGTTCCTCCAGCGGTTCGAGGCCGCCTACGGCCCCGAGGCGCTGGCCGACGTGGCCCCGCACGTGCGGTGCCCGAGGCCCTGACCCCTGCGCCGGTCGAGCCGCCGCCGTCGCGCTGGGCCTTCGGCAACGTCGGCTCGGCGGCCGCGGGGGAGGAGCTGCTGGCGGTCGGTGCGGATCTCGAGCCCGGCACCGTGCTGGCCGCCTACCGGGCCGGGCTGTTCCCGATGCCGGTCTCCCGGCGCGGCCCGGTCGGGTGGTTCTCCCCGGACCCGCGGGGCGTCCTGCCGCTGGACGGGCTCCGGGTGACCAGGTCGCTGCGCCGGTCGCTCCGGCGGTTCGAGATCCGGGTCGACTCGGCGTACGACGAGGTGCTGGCGGCCTGCGCCGACCCCCGGCGTCCGGGTGGCTGGATCCGCAAGGACGTCGCCGCCGCGTACCGGCGGCTGCACCAGCTCGGCTGGGCGCACAGCGTCGAGGCCTGGTCGGTCCCCGAGGGATCCGAGGACGGCCGGCCCCACCTCGTGGGCGGCCTGTACGGCGTGTCCCTCGGCGGGCTGTTCGCCGGCGAGTCGATGTTCCACCGCGAGCGGGACGCCTCCAAGGCAGCGCTGGTGGCCCTGGTGGACCTGCTCGGGGCGGACGGGACGCGACGGCTGCTCGACGTGCAGTGGGCCACCGAGCACCTCGTCTCACTGGGGGCCGTCGAGGTCGCCCGGCCCGCCTACCTGGAACTGCTGTCGGAGGCCCTCCCGCTGCCCCCTCCGGACTGGTCCCTGGAGTAGGGTGCTGATCGCGTTGACGACCGCCGGGAGTGGCTCCGGCACGACCATCGACAAGGGGCAACGTTGGGTCCGTCCGGCACGCAGCAGCCGCACCGTTGGCGGCGCGCAGGACGAGCGGTCGCGCTCGGTGTCCTGCTCCTCGGTTCCCTCACCGCGTGCTCGTCGGACGAGCTTCCGACGTTCGCGATGCCGGTCCGCGACGCGACGGACCAGTCCAACCGGATCCTCTCGCTCTGGCAGGGCTCGTGGATCGCCGCGCTCGCGGTCGGCATCCTGGTGTGGGGCCTGATCCTGTGGCCCGTCATCGCCCACCGCCGCAAGCGCAGCGACACCGAGCTGCCGCCGCAGACCCGCTACAACCTCCCGATCGAGGTCTTCTACACCGCGGTCCCGCTCATCATGGTGGCGGTCTTCTTCTACTTCACCGCCCGCGACGAGGACCGCATCATGCGGGTCTCGGCGAATCCTGACCACGTCGTCGACGTCACGGGCATCCAGTGGTCGTGGCAGTTCACCTACACCAGCGACGGCGGCCCGGACACGACGATCACCGGTACGCCGGCCAAGCCGCCCACGCTCTACCTGCCCGAGGGTGAGAGCGTGCAGTTCCGGCTCCAGTCCAACGACGTCATCCACTCGTTCTGGGTGCCGGCGTTCCTGTTCAAGATGGACGTGATCCCCGGCCGGGTGAACACCTTCGAGATCACCCCGAAGCAGCTCGGCCGGTTCCGCGGCAAGTGCGCCGAGCTCTGTGGCCAGGACCACGCCCGGATGCTGTTCAACGTCAAGGTCGTCACGCCCACCGAGTATCAGCAGCAGGTCGACGACCTCAAGACTCGGCTCGCCGAGGGGAGCGCCCAGTGACCATCACCGCCCCCCGCCCCGGGGCCACCGGCGTCCTGCGCACCCGGCGCAAGGGCAGCGCGGTCGTCTCGTGGATCACCAGCACCGATCACAAGGTGATCGGCCAGATGTACCTCGCCACCTCGTTCGTCTTCTTCCTGCTCGGCGGGCTGATGGCGATGGTCATGCGGGCCGAGCTCGCGCGGCCGGGCAACCAGTTCCTCACCGGTGAGCAGTACAACCAGCTGTTCACCATGCACGGCACGATCATGCTGCTGCTGTTCGCGACCCCGCTGTTCGTCGGGTTCGCCAACGTGATCATGCCGCTGCAGATCGGGTCGCCGGACGTGGCCTTCCCGCGGCTGAACATGTTCAGCTACTGGCTGTTCCTGTTCGGCGGCCTCATCGCCGTCGCCGGCTTCCTCACGCCCGGCGGCGCCGCGGCGTTCGGCTGGTTCGCGTACGCGCCGCTGAACAGCGCGGTGTTCTCACCGGGGGTCGGCAGCGACCTGTGGATCATGGGGCTGGCGCTGTCCGGCTTCGGCACCATCCTCGGCGGCGTCAACTTCATCACCACGATCTTCACGATGCGCGCGCCCGGCATGACGATGTTCCGGATGCCGATCTTCACCTGGAACATCCTGCTCACCAGCGTTCTGGTGCTGATGGCGTTCCCGGTCCTGGCCGCCGCGCTGCTGGCGCTGGAGGCCGACCGCAAGTTCGGGGCGCACATCTTCGACCCGGGCAGCAACGGGCCGCTGCTCTGGCAGCACCTGTTCTGGTTCTTCGGCCACCCCGAGGTCTACATCATCGCGCTGCCGTTCTTCGGCATCGTGACCGAGGTGCTGCCGGTCTTCAGCCGCAAGCCCATCTTCGGCTACAAGGGCCTGGTCTTCGCCACCATCGCGATCGCCGGCCTGTCGGTCACCGTGTGGGCCCACCACATGTTCCCGACCGGGGCGGTGCTGCTGCCGTTCTTCTCGTTCATGACGTTCCTCATCGCCGTGCCGACGGGGGTGAAGTTCTTCAACTGGATCGGCACGATGTGGCGCGGCTCGCTGACGTTCGAGACGCCGATGCTGTGGTCGATCGGCTTCCTCGTGACGTTCCTGTTCGGCGGCCTGACCGGCATGATCCTCGCGTCGCCGCCGCTGGACTGGCCGGTGTCCGACACCTACTTCGTGGTGGCCCACTTCCACTACGTCGTGTTCGGCACCGTCGTGTTCGCCATGAACGCCGGCTTCTACTTCTGGTGGCCGAAGATGACCGGCCGGATGCTCGACGAGCGGCTCGGGAAGATCCACTTCTGGACCTTGTTCGTCGGGTTCCACATGACGTTCCTCATCCAGCACTGGCTGGGCGTGATCGGCATGCCGCGCCGCTACGTCGACTACCTCGCGAGCGACGGGTTCACGACGTACAACACGATCTCGACGATCGGCTCGTTCCTGCTGGGGGCCTCGACGCTGCCGTTCCTCTACAACGTGTTCAAGAGCATGAAGGGCCCGAAGGTCACGACCGACGACCCGTGGGGCTATGGGCGCTCGCTCGAGTGGGCGACGTCCTGCCCACCGCCTCGGCACAACTTCCTCGAGCTGCCCCGGATCCGGTCCGAGTCGCCCGCCTTCGACCTGCACTACCCGCACGTCGCGGCCATGGACGTACCGACCGAGAACAAGAACCTGCTCGACCAGGTCTTCGGCGAGCCGGACCTCGAGGGCGGCCCGGGGGTCAGCGATGAAGGTCGAAGGGTGGCTGTTCGCTGCCGGGTTCTTCTTCTACGCGCTGGCCGCGGTGATCTACGGCGTCCTCGCCGGGGAGGCCGTCGGCACGGTCGCGCTCGCCTTCACTGCTGGGCTGGCCTTCCTCATCGGCTACTACCTGCTCTTCACGGCCCGGCGGATCGACGCCCGGCCCGAGGACAGCCAGTCGGCCGAGATCGCCGACGGAGCGGGCGAGCTGGGTTTCTACAGCCCGCACAGCTGGTGGCCGCTGGCCGTCGCCGGCAGCGCCGCGATCGCCTTCCTCGGCATCGTCTTCGGCTGGTGGCTGTTCTACATCGGGGCGATCGCCGGCGGCCTGTCCGTCGTCGGGATGGTCTTCGAGTACTACCGGGGCGAGCCCGCGCACTGACGACCTCCGGTTCCGGCTGCCCGCGGGACGGGCGGCTGCGCTATCCGCGGCTTCGCGGCTGCCGTACGCACGAGATCGGTCCCTGGGCTCAAGGTGGCACGGCTCCCTTGCCGATTCGTTATCGGGCGAGCCCGTCCGGGATTGGACTGATCCACGGGCAACCGTTCAGACTGGCCGTGCGTCTTCCTCGTCAGAGAGGGTCGCGACGCCAGACGAGGAAGGGACGGCTTGTGGGGGTTCGGGGCGGACTGCAGGTCGGGCGTGGCGCCGGTGGGGGACGGCTGCGGCCGCTCGGTGTGCTCGTGACCGCGGTCGCGCTGGTGGCGCTGATCGGCGGCTGCTCGTCGTCCGGCACGACGTCGGCAGCTCCAGCCGCCCAGGCGGCGGCGTCCGCGGGCGCGGTCGCGTCGAGCTCCAAGGCCGACATCACGTTCCTCCCCGTGAGCTCCTCCACGGATGTCCCGGTGGACGTCCCCGTCACCGTGACGGCTACCGGCGGCAGCCTCACCTCGGTCGTCCTCACCGACGCCAAGGGCCGGCAGGTCGAGGGCAGCCTGTCCACCGACAAGCACTCGTGGACCGCCAGCGACTCGCTCAGGCCGGCGCAGCACTACCGGCTGGCCGCCTCGGCGGTGGACAAGCAGGGCGTCGGCACCGAGCGCACCGGCTTCTTCGCGACCGTCGCTCCGCGAAAGGTGCTCGAGACCTCCATCTCCCCGCTGTCCGGCCAGTCGGTCGGTGTGGGGATGCCCGTCATCGTGCGGTTCAACGCCAAGGTCCGCGACCGCGCCGCCGTCGAGCAGGCGCTCGTGGTGACCAGCGCGAAACCGATCGAGGGCGCCTGGAGCTGGGTCAGTGACACCGAGGTGCACTACCGGCCGGAGGAGTACTGGCCGGCGTACAACGACGTCACCGTCGACGTGAACCTCAAGGGTGTCGATGCCGGCAACGGTGTCTGGGGCATGAGCAACCGGACCATCGCCTTCCGGACCGGCTCGTCGATGGTGAGTGTCGTCGACGTCAACAAGCACACGCTCACCGTCTTCCGGAACGGCAAGAAGGCGCGGATCATCCCCGTCACCACCGGCAAGGCGGACTTCCTCACCCGCAACGGCATCAAGGTCATCCTCGAGAAGCACACGCTCAAGGTGATGGACGCGAGCACCATCGGCATCTCGAAGAGCGACCCCGAGTACTACCGGCTCGACGTGCCGTACGCGATGCGGGTCACCTGGAGCGGGGAGTTCGTCCACGCGGCACCCTGGTCCTCCGGCGACCAGGGGCGCGACAACGTCAGCCACGGGTGCGTGGGCATGAGCCAGTCGAACGCGATCTGGCTGTTCAACCAGTCGACGGTCGGCGACATCGTCCAGGTCGTCGGGTCCTCGCGGGGACTGGAGCCGGGGAACGGGTACACCGACTGGAACGTGTCCTGGGACGACTGGCTCGCGGGCAGCGCCCTGCAGGGCTGAGCGCCGGTGATCCGGGCCGGGTCGGTGCGGGAGCCCGGCACCGACCGGCTCCGCGGCGCCCATCCTGGCGCCGGTGTTCTGCATCCACGGCGCCGGACGGGGCAGTAGCCCACCTGTGAGCAAGCCCACCTCGGTCGCCGTCCTCACCCGGGACCTGCGGGTCCACGACAACCCGGTCCTGCACGGCGCCGGGGCCGACGCGGACGTCGTGGTCCCCCTGTTCGTGCTGGACCGGAGCATCCTGCGCTCGGACTACCACCGGCCCAACCGGGCCCGGTTCCTGCTCGACTGCCTGGGTGACCTGGACGCCTCCCTGCGGGAGCGCGGGGCCGGCCTGGTGGTGCGGGACGGCGACTGGGTCGCCGAGGTGCTGCGCGTGGTCGGCCACACCGACGCGGTCAGCGTGCACGTCGCCGGCGATGTGACCGGGTACGCCCGCGGTCGGGTGCAGCGGTTGCGCGAGGCCCTGCCCGGCAGGGTCGATCTCGTGGTGCACGACGACGCGCTGTTCGTGGTGCCACCCGGCGAGCTGCGGCCCAGCGGCGGCGGCGGCAAGGACCACATGGCGGTGTTCACGCCGTACTTCCGGCGCTGGTCGGACCGGGGACCCCGCGATCTGGTGCCCACGCCGCGGTCGCTCGCACTGCCGTCCGGACTGGCCAAGGGCCGGCTGCCTGCTGCCGACACCCTGGTCACAGGCAGGGTGTCGCCGGACCTGGCCGCGGGCGGCGAGACGGAGGGGCGGCGGCGGATGACGTCCTGGCTGCGGTCCGGTCTCGAGACGTACGACGACGACCACGACGCGCTCGGCAACGACAACACCAGCCGCCTGTCGCCCTACCTGCACTTCGGCTGCCTCTCGCCGGTCGAGCTGGTCCGGCGCGCGGGGGAGCACCGCACGCCTGCGGCCCAGGCCTTCGTCCGCCAGGTCGCCTGGCGGGACTTCTACGCCCAGGTGCTCGCCGCCCGCCCGGACGCCACCACGGTGGACTACCGGTCGCGCGGCGACCGCTGGCACCGGAGCGCGGCGGAGCTGGCGGCGTGGAAGCAGGGGCGCACCGGCTACCCGGTCGTCGACGCCGGCATGCGCCAGCTCGCCCGTGAGGGCTGGATGCACAACCGGGCCCGCCTGATCGTGGCGCACTTCCTGTGCAAGACGCTGTACCACGACTGGCGCGAGGGGGCTCAGCACTTCGTCGACCTGCTGCTGGACGCCGACGTCCCGAGCAACACCATGAACTGGCAGTGGGTCGCGGGCACCGGCACCGACAGCCGGTTCAACCGCACGTACAACGTCACGCTGCAGGGCCGGCGGCACGACCCGACCGGAGCCTACGTCCGGCGCTACGTGGAGGAGCTGGCCGGCGTGGACGCGGTGTACCTGCACGAGCCGTGGCTGCTGCCGGAGGACCAGCGCGAGACGCTGGGCTACCCGGCCCCGATCGTCGACCAGGACGACGCCAGGGAACGACTCCGACAGGCCCGCGGCCTGCGCTGACCCCCCCGTCCCGTGCCCGGCGCGGTCGACCACGTAGACGTGGTCGACGTGTGCTTGTCGTGGCGCAGATGCCGCGACAAGCGCGTCTTGACCACGTCTACGTGGTCAACGGCGAGGGGTGGGGGGCGGGGGAGGCGGGGAGGGGTCAGCTGGCGGCGCGGGTCGCCGGCTGCGCTCGGTCCAGCTCCTCGGCGGCGGCGGCGATGTTGCGCGCCATGCCGCCGAAGACGATGCCGTGGAACGGTGCGACCGACCACCAGTAGGCGTG
The DNA here is from genome assembly GCA_963807005.1 of uncultured Actinomycetota bacterium. Taxonomy (GTDB): domain Bacteria; phylum Actinomycetota; class Actinomycetes; order JACCUZ01; family JACCUZ01; genus CAWDZK01. The sequence goes on from CAWDZK010000006.1 coordinate 1,123,722, forward strand.
CCCGAACAGCCCCCGCGGGTGGAACAGGGCGCGTTGCACGTACGTCGCGCGCCGCCCGTCGGCGGACGGCTCGACCCCGAGCTCCAGCCAGGCCAGGCCGGGCAGCCGCATCTCGGCCCGCAGCCGGAGCAGCTCGCCGGCGTCGCGTTCCTCGACCCGCCAGAAGTCGATGGTCTCGCCGACGTAGACCCGGTGCGGGTCACGACGTCCGCGGCGCAGCCCGACGCCCCCGACGAAGCGGTCCAGCCAGCCGCGGACCCGCCAGGCCAGCGCGAACGAGTACCAGCCGTTGTCGCCGCCGATGCCCTCGATGACCGTCCAGAGGGACTCCGGCGACGCAGCCACCTCGCGCCGGCGGACGTCCTCGTACAGGCTGCCGCCGGCCCAGTCCGGGTCGGTGGGCAGCGGGTCGCTCGGCGCGCCGGCCAGCGAGGCCGAGGACCACCGGGTCACGACGTCGGCCTCGCGGATGCGCTTCAGGGCCAGCTCGACGGAGCGGTCGAACCCGAGCACGCCCTCGGGCGGGTCCGGCACGTACTCGGCGATGTCGTGCTCGGTGCAGACCACCTCGACCTTGAGCGAGTCCACCAGTGGCCGCGCGATGGAGTTGGGCACCGGGGTGACCAGGCCGACCCAGTGGCCCGACAGCGTCGGCGTCAGCACCGGCACCTTGACGATGATCCGGCGCCGCAGGCCGGCCACCCGGGCGTAGCCCTGCATCATGTTGCGGTAGGTGAGGACGTCCGAGCCGCCGATGTCGAAGCTCCGCGAGACGTCCTTCGGCAGGGCGGCACAGCCGACGAGGTAGCGCAGCACGTCCCGGATCGCGATCGGCTGGATGTTGGTGTCCACCCAGCGCGGCGTGATCATCGCCGGCAGCCGCTCGGTCAGGTAGCGCAGCATCTCGAACGACGCCGAGCCCGAGCCGATGATCACCGCGGCACGGAGAACCGCGGTCGGCACCCCAGAGGCGAGCAGGATGTCGCCGACCTCCTGGCGGGACCGCAGGTGCGGGGACAGCTGCTCGGCCGGCACGCCGTCCGGGGTGAGGCCGCCCAGGTAGATGATCCGCCCGACCCGTGCCGCTCGCGCCGCGGCGGCGAAGGTGCTGGCCGTCTCGCGGTCGGTCCGCTCGAAGCCGCGGGTGCCGAGTGCATGGATCAGGTAGTAGGCGACGTCCACGCCGGCCATGGCGGACTCGAGCGACGCGGCGTCGGAGGCGTCTCCCTGCACCACTTCGACCGCGCTCGCCCAGGGGTGGTCCCGCACGCTCTCCGGCCGCCGGGCCAGCACCCGAACCCGGTAGCCCGCGTCCAGCAGCTGGGGGACCAGTCGGCCACCGATGTAGCCGGACGCTCCGGTGACCAGGCACAGCGCACCGTCGGACGTCCAGGTGGTTCTAGGCCGCTCGGCGGGCGCGGCCGACCTGGCCCCGCGCCTCGTCGTGTCGTCGGCGCTCAGTGCCCGCTCGACTCCAGCTCGCGCACCTCGGCCGGGGTGGGGGTCTCGACCCGGTCCTCGAAGTAGAACCGCGACACCCGGGCCCGGGCCTTGGCGGCGAGCAGCCTCCGGCGCGGGACCCCGTTGGCGTCGGTCGAGGGCCCGACCTCGTACGGCCTCGGCACCTCGTGCTGGGTGAGCTCCCACTTCCGGGCCTCGGAGAGCGGCTCGTGCACCTCGATCATCTCCCCGTGCGGGAGCCGGACGATCCGCCCGGTCTCACGGCCGTGCAGGACCAGGTCCCGGTCGCGGCGCTGGAGCCCGAGGCAGATCCGCTTGGTCACCACGTAGGCCAACGGTGGGACGACGAAGATGAGGACCCGGAAGGCGTTGGTGATGGAGTTGATCGACAGGTCGAACGTCACGGCCAGCAGGTCGTTGGCGCCGCCGGCGAGCAGGATCAGCCAGGTCGAGATGGCCATCACACCGAGGCCGGTGCGGGTGGGCACGTTGCGTGGCCGGTCCAGGATGTGGTGCTCAGCGTTGTCCCCGGTGACCCAGCGTTCGATCATCGGGTAGAGCGCCATCGGGGTGAACAGCAGACCGGGGATGATCAGCGCGGGCGCGATCACGTTCCACGGGATGGTGAACCCGAACAGCACGGTCTCCCAGTTGGGGAACATCCGCAGCGCGCCCTCGAGGAAGCCCATGTACCAGTCGGGCTGTGAGCCGGCCGAGATCTCCGTCGGCTTGTACGGTCCGAAGGCCCAGATCGGGTTGATCGTCGCGAACGCCGACAGCAGCGTGGTCACACCGAAGGTGATGAAGAAGAAGCCGCCCGCCTTGGCGGTGTACACCGGGAACAGCGGGTAGCCGACGACGTTCTTCTCGGTGCGACCGGGGCCGGGGTACTGCGTGTGCTTCTGGTACCAGACCAGCATGAGGTGCACGGTGATCAGGGCGAGGAACACCCCGGGGATCAGCAGGACGTGGGCGGTGTACAGCCGGGAGATGATCACCTCGCCCGGGAACTGGCCGCCGAAGAGGAAGAACGCCGCGTAGGTGCCGACCACTGGCAATGACTGGAGCACGCCCTCGGTGATCCGCAGGCCCACGCCGGAGAGCAGGTCGTCCGGCAGCGAGTAGCCCGCGAGGCCCTCGAGGAAGCTCAGCGTGATGAGGATGACGCCGATGATCCAGTTGGTCTCACGCGGCTTGCGGAAGGCGCCGGTGAAGAACACCCGGAACATGTGCACGACCATCGCGGCCACGAAGATCAGGGCCGCCCAGTGGTGGATCTGCCGGATGATCAGGCCACCGCGGACGTCGAAGGAGATGTGCAACGTCGACTCGTACGCCTCGGACATCTTCAGCCCGTGCAGCGGGATGTAGGAGCCCTCGTACGTCACCTCCGCCATGCTCGGCTTGAACCACAGCGTCAGGAAGGTCCCGCTGAGCAGCAGGATGATGAAGCTGTAGAGGGCGATCTCGCCGAGCATGAACGACCAGTGGTCCGGGAAGATCTTGCGGGCACTGCGACTGACGAAGTTGGCCGAGCCGAACCGCTCGTCGATCTCGTTGGCGGCGTTGCCCGCCATCTGCTCGAGTGCCATCTAGCGCTCCCCTCGCTCCCAGAAGCTCGGGCCGACCGGCTCCTGGAAATCGTCCTGGGCGACGAGGTATCCCTCGCTGTCGACGGCGAGCGGCAGCTGGGGCAGGGGTCGGGCCGCCGGGCCGAAAATCACTGCGCAGTCCCGCTGCACGTCGAACGTCGACTGGTGACACGGGCAGAGCAGGTGGTGGGTCTGCTGCTCGTAGAGGCCTACCGGGCAGCCGACGTGGGTGCAGATCTTGGAGTAGCAGACGATGCCGTCGACGGCCCAGCGGCGCTCCTTGGCGCTGAGGATCTCGCCCGGCTCGAGGCGGATGACCATGGCGGTGGCCTTGGCCTCCTCGGCGAGCGGCTCGTCGGCGTTCTCGATGCCCTCGGGCAGCACGTGGACCACCGCGCCGATGGGCAGGTCGGCCGCCTTGATCGGGCGACCCTGGGGGTCCGACACCAGGCGCTTGCCGGGCGTCCACCAGGTGCCGGTCAGTGCGGCGCCGGGCAGCGGTCCGAGGTCGCGCAACGGGATGATGGCCAGCAGGCCGAGGGGGGCGAGCGCCCCGAGAAGACTGTTGCGGATGAGCTTGCGCCGACCCAGAGCGGCACCGGCGGCGCCCTCCTTGAGCGCAGCGACCGCGTCGGCGCGGTCCTCGTCGCTGGAGCGCAGCGGCTTGCGCGGCGACACCACCTCGTCGTCGGGCATCAGGGTCTTGGCCCAGTGGATCGCGCCGGCGCCGATGCAGAACAGCGCCAGCCCCAGGCCGAGTCCGAGCAGCTTGGTCGAGAGCCCGACCTTCTCCAGCAGCTCGTCGCCGGAGGAGCCCGCCGGCTTGATGGCGAAGTAGGCGACGATGAACAGCAGCGTCCCGAGGGTGGACAGGCCGAAGAAGGTGGCCACCTCGCGCTCACGGCGGGTGGCGGCCTTCGGGTCGATGTCCGAGCGTCGGTAGACGTGCGCCGGCAGGCCCGGGTTCTGGTAGCGGTCGGCCCGCTCGACCTGGCTCCCGGTGCCCGCGCCGGAGGTCGCGTGCCGCCCCTCGATGGCGTCGTTCGACCCGGTGGTGGCCATCTCGGCGTCCTGCACGTCTGGTCTTCCTCCGTCGGCGCCGTCGTGGATGCGCGGGTCGTCGGTCGAGCTGCTCATCGGGCCTTCGCCCCCAGCCAGACGGCGCAGCCCACCAGAGCGCCCAGACCGACCAGCCAGCCGACGGCGCCCTCGGTGACCGGGCCGAGCTTGCCGAGGCTCGCCCCGCCGGGGGTCGGCTCGGACCGGGTCGTCTCCAGGAAGGCGATCACGTCGCGCTTGTCCTGGGGCGTCATGGTCGAGTTCGGGAAGACCGGCATCGACTGCGGTCCGGTGATCATGGCCTCGTAGATGTGCTTGGGGGTCGTCTTGGTCAGCGGGGGGGCGTACTTGCCGCGGGTCAGCGCGCCCCCGGACCCGGCGAAGTTGTGGCACATGGAGCAGTTGCGCAGGTAGATCTCGCCGCCACGGGCAACGTCGGCGTCCGCCGTCGAGACCGTCTCCTCGGACGGGATCTCCGGCCCGGGGCCCAGCGACGCGACGTACGCCGCCATCGCCGCGATCTCGTCCGGGGTGAACGAGACCGGCTTGGCCGCGATCTGCGCGCCGAGCTCGGCGGCAGGCATCCGGCCGGTGCCGACCTGGAAGTCGACCGAGGCCGCGCCGACACCGACCAGGCTCGGTCCGTTGGAGCTGCCCTCGGCGTTCAGGCCGTGGCAGGTGGCGCAGTTCTTGAGGAACAGCGAGCGGCCCTCCTCCAGCGTCTGGGTCGTGACGCCGGCTGCGGCCTGCGCGTCGCCGGTCGGGACCAGCGCGGAGTACGCGCCGCCCGTGACGGCCAGCGCCACGAGCAGCAGGACGAACGGGGCGAGTCGATGGCGGCGGCGACGGGAGACGGCAGCCAGCGCGCGGCGCAGCACGGGTGGGGTGGCGGGTCGGGTCACGTGCTCGCTCACTTGATCAGGTAGATGGTCGCGAAGAGGCCGATCCAGACGACGTCCACGAAGTGCCAGTAGTAGGACACGACGATCGCGCTGGTGGCGTGACCGTGCGTGAACCGCCTCGCCGTGAACGTGCGGCCGAGCACGAGCAGGAAGGCGATGAGCCCGCCGGTGACGTGCAGGCCGTGGAACCCGGTCGTGAGGTAGAAGACCGAGCCGTAGGCGTTCGAGCTGAGCGTGAGGCCATCGGTGGCAACGAGCGTGGCGTACTCGTAGACCTGGCCGCCGATGAAGAAGGCGCCCATGAAGAAGGTGATGATGAACCACATCCGGAGCCGGACGACGTCGCCCTTCTCCGCCGCGAACACGCCGAGCTGGCAGGTGACCGAGGACAGCACGAGCACCGTCGTGTTGACGGTGGAGAACGGGATGTTCAGCAGCTCCGGCTCGGTGGCCCACAGCTCGGGGCTGACCGATCGGATCGTGAAGTACATCGCGAACAGCGCTGCGAAGAACATCAGCTCGGACGCGAGCCACACGATGGTCCCGACCGCTGTCGTGTCCGGCCGCGCGGCCGGCACGTGACTGGGGCGGACGGGACCTGCCGACGTTCCTGGAGCCGCTGCTGTCGCCACGATCGGCATTATTGCGGTCAGGCGCCCAGTCGGCACCCCCGACCCCCCGACTCGGCCCGGACTCGTCATCTACTCGGCCCCGGGACGGCCTCAAACAGCCCCAAGACGGCATCGCCGGCTGCGCCGGTCGTACGCTGCAAGCGTGCTCGTCCTCGCCCTGCCCGCTCACGGAGGTGCGGGCGAGGAGCTGCCGCCGCTGACGCCTGGGCGGCTCCTGACCGCCTGGGAGCCGGGCTGGCTGCCGGTGCTGGGCGTGCTCCTGGTCGGAGGCCTGTACCTCTACGGCGTGTCGCGGCTGCACCGGCGCGGGGACCGCTGGCCGGTCACCCGCACGCTCTTCTTCGTCGGGCTCGGCCTGGGGTCGTTCCTGCTGATGACCACCTCGGTGCTGGCGGTCTACGACACCACCCTGTTCTGGGTCCACATGGTCCAGCACATGGTGCTGGCGATGCTCACCCCGGTGTTCCTGGCGCTCGGCGCTCCGATCACCCTGGCGCTGCGGACGCTGCCGCCCAGGGGGCGTGGGCTGGTGCTGGGCCTGCTGCACAGCAGGGTGGCCAGGGTGCTCACCTTCCCGGTGGTGGCCGGGGCGATCTTCGTCGCCAACCCGTTCGCGCTCTACCTCACCGGCCTCTACGAGCAGACCCTGCGGCACCCGTGGCTGCACGACCTCACCCACGTGCACTTCGTCGTCGTGGGGTGCCTGTGGTTCTGGCCGGTACTGGGGCTGGACCCGATGCCCAACCGGATCCCCTACCCGATGCGGCTGCTGGCCGTGTTCGCGACGATGCCCTTCCACGCCTTCCTCGGGGTGGCGATCATGACCCAGACCACCCTGATCGCGGGGGACTGGTACGTCGGGGTCGTGGACCGGCACTGGGGACCGACCCCGCTGTACGACCAGCAGCTCGGGGGCGGCCTGCTCTGGGCGAGCGGCGACATCGTCGCGCTGGTCGTCCTGGCGGTGCTGTTCGTGCAGTGGTCGCACGCCTCCGAACGCGAGGCCAGACGTGAGGACCGGCGGCTGGACCGGCTCGAGGCCGAGGCGGCCCGCGCTGCGACACCGGTGGACGGTGGCTGAGGCCCGGGTGGCCGGGAGGCACCGAGGAGCGGCTGGACCCCCGCGGGTCGATAGCATCAGCAGGTGACCGACGCGCCGCGTATCCAGTCGATCCCGACCGAAGCCCAGGCTCTGCCGCCCGCTGCCGCGGACGCCGGCAGCTCGCGCCCGGCGCCGGCCGCGACGATGACCGTGCTGCTGTACAGCGACGACGTCGACACCCGCGAGAAGGTCAAGCTGGCGATCGGCCGGCGGCCGGCCGCCGACGCACCGATGGTCGAGTGGCTGGAGTGCGCGACCGGCCCGGGGGTGATTGCCGCGCTGGACAAGGGCGGGGTGGGGGTGGCGATCCTCGACGGCGAGGCGACGCCCACCGGCGGCATGGGCATCGCCCGGCAGGCCAAGGACGAGATCTTCCAGTGCCCCCCGATCGTGGTCCTCACCGGCAGGGTGGCGGACAGCTGGCTGGCGAACTGGTCCCGCGCCGAGGCGGCCGTCCCGCACCCGCTGGACCCCATCGTCCTCGCGAGCACGGTCGCCGACCTGATGCGGCGTCGCAGCGCCGAGCTGACCTCCTAGCCTCGTGGGCGACGAGCGGCCGGCGCCGACCTGGCCGGGGCTGCTGTCCGCGCTGCTCGCCGGCGTCGACCTCACCTCTGACGAGGCGTCGTGGGCGATGGAGCAGGTGATGCTCGGCGAGGCGACCCCGGTGCAGGTGGCCGGCTTCGCGGTGGCACTGCGGGCCAAGGGGGAGGCCCCTGAGGAGATCACCGGGCTGGTCCGCGCGATGCTCGCGGTGGCAGCACGCTTCACCGTCGAGGGACCAGCCGTCGACACCTGCGGCACCGGTGGTGACCGGGCGAACACGGTGAACATCTCCACCATGTCGGCGATGGTGGTGGCCGGCACCGGAGCCCGGGTGGTCAAGCACGGCAACCGGTCGGCGTCCTCGGCGTGCGGGTCGGCGGACCTTCTCGAGGAGCTCGGCGTCGTCGTGGACCTCGAGCCGGCGCGGGCCGCCGACTGCCTCGACGCGATCGGCGTGACCTTCTGCTTCGCCCCGAAGTTCCACCCCGCCCTCCGGCACGCGGCCGTGCCGCGTCGCGAGCTGGGCGTGCCGACGTTCTTCAACATCCTCGGTCCGCTGGCCAACCCGGCGCAGCCGTCCGCGCAGGCCGTCGGCTGCGCCGACCCCCGCCTGGCCGGCGTCATGGCCCAGGTGCTCGCCGACCGCGGCGCCTCGGCGCTGGTCTTCCGCGGGGACGACGGCCTGGACGAGCTGACGCCCACCACCACCTCGCAGGTCTGGGTGGTCCGGGACGGGACGGTCAGCAGGGAGCAGCTGGCACCGGAGGATGTCGGGCTGCCGCGGGCGGAGGCCGGCTCACTGAAGGGCGGCGACCCGGCCCACAACGCCGAGGTCACCCGGCGCTTCCTGGCCGGTGAGACCGGGCCGGTACGCGACGCGGTGCTGCTCAACGCCGCCGCGGGCCTGGCCGCCCTCGAGCCTTCCGGGGAGGCGCTCGCGGACCGGCTGCGCGCCGGGCTGGCCCGGGCCGCCGAGGCGGTCGACAGCGGGGCGGCCGCGCGGTCGCTCGCCGGCTGGGTCGAGACCAGCCGCGGCCTCGCGGCCGGCTGAGCGGCGTACGGTGCGGCGGATGCGGAACCCCCTGCCGTCGGGGCTTCGCCGCGACCGGGTGGTGGCGGTCGGGGGGGCCGCGGGACTGGCCGTGGCCTGCGCTGTGCTCGTCGTGGCGGTCTACCGGCTCGCGGTCTGGACGGTTCCCGGCCGGCTGCTCGACGGCCACGCGCTGCGCGGCGCTCTGGCCAGCCGGACCCGGGTCACCGACGTGGTCAGCGGGATCCTCGACGTGGTGTCGGTCGCCTCGCTCGCCGGCGCGGCAGCGGTGATCGCTGTGATCGCCCTGCTCCGGCTGCGGCGCGCGGTCGGGCTGGCCGCCCTGAGCGTTCTGGTGCTCTCGAACGTGGCCACCCAGGTGCTCAAGCAGCTCGTCCTCGACCGCCCGGACCTCGGGCTGACCGAGCGGACCCCGTCCACGCTGAACAGCATGCCGAGCGGCCACGCCACCGTCGCGTTCTCGGTCGCCGTGGCGCTGGTGATCGTCCTGCCGGCGCGGGTTCGCTCGTCGGCGGCCACCCTCGGCGCCGCCTACGCGGCGCTGACGGCGGCGGCCACGATGTCCTCCGGCTGGCACCGGCCCAGCGACTCGGTGGTCGCGTTCCTCGTCGTCGGTGCCTGCGTCGCGCTGGTGGCCCTGGTCGTCCTGCTCGCCGAGGACCGCGCCACCGAGCCGGAGACCTGGTCGGCCCGGGACCGGCGTACCGGACGCCGGCTGCTCGTCGCCGGCGGCGGGCTGCTGCTCGCGGGGGCGGTGCTCGCCGTGGTCGCGGAGCTGGTCGGGCTGCGGCCCGGCGGGACGTTCGTCGATGCGCTGGCCTACCTGGCCGGCCTGCTCGTGGTCGCCGGGTCGTCGGCCCTGGTGATGGCTGCGGTGCTGGCGCTCGTGCCCGCGCTCACCTTCGTCGCTGCGGACGGCGACCCTGTTCCCGGCCCCGGGTCGGAGCCGACGGAGCCGACGGAGCCGACGGGGCGGTCGGGCGGGTCGGGGCCGCTCACCCCGGACCAGCCCTCAAAGCCCGGCGAGGCAGGCGGCCGCTGACCCAGCGGCGCCTCAGCTGCCGCCGGGAGGTCAGTCGGCGCCCTCGGCCCCGAGGGAGAAGGCGGCGTCGAGGTCGTGCTGGCTGTAGGTCCGGAACGCGATGTGCGTCTCGGTGGCGCGGACCCCCTCGACCTTGCTCAGCCGGTCGGCGATGACGTCGGCCAGCGCCTCGTGCTCGCGGACCCGCACCATCGCGATGAGGTCGGCCCCGCCGGTCACCGAGTAGACCTCGCTGACACCCTCGAGCTCGGCGATCGCCTCGGCCACCTCGGGGATCCGGTCGGACTCCACGTGCACGAGCACGATCGCGGTGATCACGTGTGGCCTCCTGGGCGGCGTCCGGTCCGGCGGTTGCGAGCGTAGCGGCAGTCGAGACCCGCCCGGCGGGTGTGTAGCCGTGATCGCCCCGGGGTAGGGCGGCCGGAGTTGTTGTCGGGTGTGCACGGGGAGGCCCAGAGATGAGCCAGTTGCGTCCACGTCGAGTCGTTGCCTCGCTCGCCGGAGCCGCGCTCGGCGCAGCGCTCGTCGCGGCCCCCGGTTCCACGCCAGGTCTCGCCGCGGCCCGCGCGCCGCTCACCGGCCCGGCGCCGGGAGCGCCGGGAACGGCATCGACCTGGGTGCCCGGGGACAAGGACGGCTTCGGCACCTCGCGGGGCACGGCCAGCAAGGTCTGGTACACGCTCTCGCGCGGCAAGCTCAGCGACGTCTACTACCCGCGCATCGACACCCCCAGCGTGCGCGACAGCCAGTTCGTGGTCACCGACGGCCGCAGCTTCACCGACCGCGAGGACACCGACGCCCGCAGCCGCGTGCAGCTGCTCGACCGGCGCAGCCTCACCTACCGGCTGGTCACCACGGCGCGGTCGGGGAAGTGGCGGATCACCAAGACGTTCGTCACCGACCCGCGCCGCTCGACCGTCCTGCAACGGGTGCGGTTCGAGTCGCGGACCGGCGCGCCGCTGCAGCTCTTCCTGCTGCACGACCCGTCTCTGGACATGACTGGTGACAACGACACCGGCGGTTCCGGCCCTGGTGGCGCGCTGCTGTCCAGCGACGGGAGCTCACCGGTCGCGAGCGCCGTCGTGACCCGGCCGGAGATGACCCGGACGTCCAGCGGCTACCTCGGCGTCAGCGACGGCTGGCAGGACTTGCGCGACGACCACCGGATGGACTGGACGTACGGCGCCGACCAGCAGGGCAACGTCGTCCAGACCGGACGACTGCCGCTCAACGGCCTGCGCGGCCACCGCACGGCGACCGTGGCGATCGGCTTCGGGAGGTCGACCGGCGCCGCCCTCGCCACGGCGAACGCCTCGCTGCGCCGGCCCTTCGCCGCCGGCCGGTCGGCGTACGTCGCGGGCTGGCACCGCTACCTGCGCTCGATCGACAAGGCACCGGCGAGCGTCGGATCGTTCACGACCGAGTGGACCGTGTCGGCTATGGTGCTGGCGGCCAGCGAGGACAAGACCTACCGGGGCGGCTTCGTGGCCGCACCCGGCCGGCCGTGGGCCTGGGCCAACGAGCTGCAGGACCTCGCGGTCTACCACGCGGTCTGGTCGCGCGACCTGTACCAGATCGCGACCGGCCTGCTCGCGACCGGCGACCGGGCTGCGGCCGGCCGGGCCCTGGACTACCTCTGGGAGCACCAGCAGCGACCGGACGGGTCGTTCCCGCAGAACTCACGTCTTGACGGCACCCCGGTGTTCGGCGACCTGCAGATGGACGAGGTCGCCTTCCCGATCGTCCTGGACTGGATGCTCGGTCGCACCGGTGCCGCCGACTGGGCCCGGGTGAAGCGCTCGGCGGACTACGTCGTCGCGCACGGCCCCAGCACGCCGCAGGAGCGGTGGGAGAACATCGGCGGGTGGTCGCCCGCGACCATCGCCGCCGAGATCGCCGGCCTGGTGCTGGCCGCCGACATCGCGAAGACCAACGGGGACACCTCTTCGAGCAGCACGTACCTCGACACTGCTGACGACTGGGCCCGGCAGGTGCAGGGCTGGACGGCGACGAGCAACGGGCCCTACGACCCGAAGCCCTACTACCTGCGCATCACGAAGAACGGCGACCCGGACGCTGGCACGCAGGTGCAGATCTCGGACGGCGGTCCGCTGATCGACCAGCGGGCCGTGGTGGACCCCAGCTTCCTCGACCTGGTGCGCCTGGGCGTCAAGCGGGCCGACGACCCGGTCGTGCGCAGCTCGCTGCGTGTGGTGGACGACCGGCTCGGCTACCGCACGCCGAACGGCCGGTTCTGGCACCGTGCCAGCTTCGACGGATACGGGGAGCGGCGTGACGGCAGCCAGTGGGAGCCGACCGATCCTGGCTCAGGCGAGACCATCGGCCGGGGTTGGCCGCTGCTGTCCGGCGAGCGCGGGGAGTACGCCCTCGCCGCCGGCCGGGACCGGGCGGCCCACCGGCTGCTCGTCACCATGGGCCGGGCCGCAGACGACCGCAGCCACCTGATGGCGGAGCAGGTGTGGGACCACAAGCCGCTGGGCAGCTCGGCGCGGTTCCCGGCCGGTGAGCCGACGCTGTCGGCGATGCCGCTGGCCTGGACCCACGCCCAGTTCGTCCGGCTTGCCGCGAACCTGCAGGCCGGCCGGAACCTCGAGACACCGCAGCCGGTGGCCTGCCGCTACCGCAGCGAGGCCTGCCGGAGCTGAGCCGCGGCGGGGAAGTCGGTCAATCGAGTTGACCATCTGGGAACGACAAGGCATGCTCCTTCCAAGAGGTCAACCCGATTGACCGTCTGCCTCAGGAGGACTCATGCCCGTCATCACCGCTCCACCCGGGCCCACGCACCAGCTCGGGGGGACCCGGTTCACGGCTCTGGCCACCCCCAGCCGCGGGAGCCGCCGTACCAGCGTGTGGCAGGTGGAGCTGGCCGCGGGAGAGACCCCCACACCGCACCGGCTCACCGACGAGGAGATCTTCGTCGTGCTGGCCGGTGTCGCCCGGGTCGAGATCGACGGGGTCACCGCCCGGGCGACGGCCGGTGACGCGATCGTCGTCCCGGCTGGTGTGCTGTTCGCGCTCGCCAACGACGCCGACGACGCCGACGGCGACGGCCAGCTGAGGCTGCTGTGCTGCCTGCCCGTCGGCGGCCAGGCCCAGCTGCCCGACGGCGAGCCGTTCACGCCGCCGTGGGCGCTCTGACGCCGGTGGCCGGTCCACGGCCTGCGACGTCCAGCCGGCTCGAGGTGTCGCACCCGCACGTCCCGCTTGCCCGGCTGCTCGCGATGGCCTACCGGCACCTGGTGGTGGCGCTGCACGAGGAGCTCGCGGCCCGCGGATGGCAGGACGTCCGCCCTCAATACGGCTACGTGCTGCTTGCCTGCCGGGACCGGCCCACCACGTCGGGGGAGGTGGCGGCGCTGCTCGGGGTCAGCAAGCAGGCCGCGTCGAAGCTCGCCGACGCGATGGTCGAGGCAGGTCTGCTCCAGCGGCGACGCTCGGACCTCGACGCCCGGGCCCGACCGCTGGCGCTCACCGCGCGCGGCCGCAAGCTGCTGGTCGTGGTGGAGGAGGTCTACACCGAGCTCGAGCAGTCGTGGGCGGACACGGTGGGGCGCAGCCAGGTCGAGGCGCTGCGGGAGGGGCTGGTGGCGGTGCTGAGGTCGGCGTACGACGGTGACCTCCCGCCGGTACGGCCGGTCTGAGCGCTGTCGGCGGGTGACGCCGGCCGGCCAGCGTTGCGCCGGATCCGCGGCGCTGGGGTCACGCCCTCACGAGGCGGACGAGATGCGGCTCACCGAGCCTTGCAGGGCGCCCGGCTGGTGCGCCGGGCGGATGTCGCGACGGCTGCCGAACGGGTCGAGCCGGTCGCGGCCCGCCTCGGCAGCCTCGGCCCACAACCGGACCCCGCCGGCGCCGAACGTGGGGCAGGCCCAGGTGCCGGACAGCGAGACCAGCCGAACGCCGGACTGGTCCAGCCAGCGCAGGACGCACTCGGTCTCCTCGGCGCTGGCAGCCGGTGTCGGCCCGGTGCCGGACGGCACGACCTCGGCGGTTGCCCGGAGGGCCGCCGCCACGACGCGGGGGTCCTCGGCCCGGCCGGCCACAGCGGTGCCGGCCAGGCGGCCGTGGCGGACCACGACGATCTCCCAGCCGCCGTGGTCGCGCTGGACGGCGGCGACCAGCTCGGCGCACCCGGTCAGCGCCGACACCCGCTGCAGCCGGGACGCGGCCCGGACGAACGCCGCCAGGCGGTCGCGGTGCACCGCGGCGTCCTCGAACCGCTCGACCTCGGCCAGCCGGCTGACCTTGCGGCTCAGCGCGGCGACGAGGGGGCGGACGTCGCCGAGCATCGCGGCCCGGACCGCCTCCGCATGGGCGGCGTAGGCCTCGACCGACTCGCGCCCGTCGCACGGTGCGCCGCAGCGCCCCATCTCGGCCAGCGCACAGGCCGGCGACGCCCGGCGGGGCGACAGCCGGCTGCTGCACTGGCGCAGCCGGAAGGCTTCGTGCAGGGCAGCCGTGGCGAGCTCGACCTGGCGGGTGCCGGAGAAGGGCCCGAGGTAGGTGGCGCCGTCGTCACGCACCTCTCGGACCCGGGAGAGCCGGGGGAAGGCCTCCGCCGTCAGCTTGAGCCAGTGGGCGCGTTCCGGGAACCGGGACCGGCGGTTGTACCGCGGTTTGTGCGCGGCGATCAGCCGCAGCTCGCGCACCTCCGCCTCGAGGGGGGTCGCGCAGACGATCGGCTCCACCCGGGTGGCCAGCCCGACCATCTCGGCCATCCGTCCGCGGGTCTCGCCCGCGGTGAAGTAGGACCGGACCCGGGCCCGCAGGTCCTTGCTCTTGCCGACGTAGAGCACCTCGCCGCGCTCGTCGACGAACTGGTAGACGCCCGGCAGGTGGGGGAGGGGCTCGGCCAGGTGCCGCTTGGCCCGCTGCGCCGGCGACACCCGGGAGGAGAACGTCGACAGCTCGTCCAGCGACCGGACCCCGAGGTTGCCGAGCCGCTCGAGCATGCCGTGCAGGACGTCGACGGTGGCGCGCGCGTCGGACAGCGCCCGGTGGTCCGGGGTGGTGCCCGCCCGGAAGAGCCGGGCCAGGCTGGCGAGCTTGCAGTTGGGCGCCTCGTCTCGGGTGACGACCTGCCTTGCCAGCCGGGCGGTGTCGAGCACCCGGTTGCCCGGCCACAGGTGACCCGTGGCGGCGCAGGCCGCCTTGAGGAAGCCGACGTCGAACGGGGCGTTGTGGGCCACCAGGACCGAGTCCGGCCCGGCGAACTCGAGGAAGGCGGGAACGACGGTGGCCAGCCGCGGCGCACCGGACACCATCGCGTCGCTGATGCCGGTGAGCACGGAGATGAAGGGTGGGATCGGGACCCCGGGGTTCACCAGCGTCTGGAACTCGCCGAGCAGCCGGCCGCCGCGGACCTTGACAGCGCCGACCTCGGTGATCTCGCAGCTGTGCGGTGAGCCGCCGGTGGTCTCCAGGTCGACGACCACGAAGGTCACCTCGTGCAGCGGCGTGCCCAGCTCGTCGAACGTCGCCTGCACCGCCACGGGCGCGAGGGGCGGACGGCTGGGCATGTCCCGACGGTAGGGAGCACTGTGGACACAACCGGGGAGGCGCACCGACGTGACGCCCTCCCGGGCCTGCCCGGTCAGCCGCCGGTGGCCTCCGCTGCCGGGGCGCTGCGCGGCCGGGGCAGCTCCACCGGCCGCTCGTACTCGCAGTACCGGCAGATGACTACGAATCCGGTGTCGTCCGTGCCGGCGGTCAACGCCCAGGGCCGGTGGCACTGCGGGCACATGTGCCCGAGGGCCGCGCGGCGGCGGCGACGCTGGATGGGGCGCAGGGCGATCGGTCGGTTGGGCACGGGCTTCGCTTCCTCGTCGGTGTGAACAGCCGGTCAGCCGGGGCGCCGGATCGCACGATCCGGCGCCCCGCCTGCCTGCCTTCAGCCCCCGGCCACCGGGCGCTCACCGAGCACCCGACCCCTGGCCTTGTCGGCCCCCGGCCCCCCGGGGCTCTCTCGGTCCCCCCGGCCGACGAAGCAAGCCTGCTGGGACGCCGATGTCCGGTCGTCCCCCGTTTCGGGTGAGATCGACTATTCGCTCCACGGGACCTAGGTCGCAGGCCGGTGGGGCTCTGTGGCACTCAGCCGACCTCCTGGGTGCCATGGGACGGTGGATGCGTGCCGCCTCTCCCGGATGCCCGCCTGGCGTCGCCGGCGGTTGCGCCGCGGGTGTTGCCGAGGCCTCGGCTGCTGCGCCTTCTGTCGACCGGTGCGCTCGGTCCCGTGACCCTGGTGCACGGCCCGTCCGGCTCCGGCAAGACAGTGGTCACGGCGTCCTGGGTTGCGGCACGCGAGGAACCCGGCCCGGTGGCCTGGCTCACGCTGGGTCACGACACCCACGCGCCGGGGCCGTTCTGGGCCCACCTCCTCGAGGCCCTGCGGCGGTCCGGGGTGGTCCTGGACGACGTCGGCGTACCGGCAGGCGCCGAGGAGGTCGACCGTGGGCTGCTGGCCCGGTTCGCGGGCGCGCTCGCCGAGAGCCCGCACCCGGTCGTGCTGGTGCTCGACCAGTTCGACCTGGTGTCCCGGGCAGGGCGCGGCGCCGAGCTGGACTTCGTGCTGGGCCACGCGACGGGACACCTGCGCCTGGTCGTGCTGAGCCGCGGCCGCCCACCGCTGAGGCTGGCTCGCCGCCGGGCAGCCGGCGAGCTCACGGAGATCGGCCCGGCCGAGCTGGCCTTCACGCCGGAGGAGGCGGCCGCGCTGCTGCTCCGTCACGGCGCCGAGCTGTCCGGCGACGAGGTCGAGGACCTGGTCCGCCGCACCGATGGCTGGGCGGCGGGACTGCGGCTGATCGCGCTGTCGCTGCAGCGCGGTGCCGACCTCACCTTCGTGCACGACCAGCTGGGCGCCGGGCAGGGCGAGGCCGTCGACTTCCTGCTCGCCGAGGTGGTCGACACGTTGCCGGCCCAGGTCCAGGACCTGCTGGTGCGTTGTTGTCTGCTCGACCGCGTGACCGGGGACCTCGCCGACGCCCTCACGGGGCGTCTCGACGGCCAGCACACCTTCCTCGAGCTGGCCGAGGCCGGCGTCTTCGTCCGGGCGCTCCCGGCCGACCCGGGTGAGACGCGATGGTTCCGCGTGCAAGAGCTCCTCGCCTCAGCCTTGCAGAGCCGACTCCGCCGGACCGAGCCGGATCTCGTGCCGCAGCTGCACCGGACGGCGTCGCACTGGCTGGCCTCGGACGGCCAGGTCACCGACGCGGTGGCCCACGCTGTGGCGGCCGGGGACTGGAGCCTCGCCGCGGGGCTGGTCGTCGACCACCTCGCGGTCGGACATCTCCTCGTCGGACTGCAGACGCACCGGCTCGCCGAGCTGCTCGCCGCCATGCCACGGGACAGCCATGACCCCTACCTGGCCCTGGTGGAAGCGGCGCTGGCGATGGCCCGCCTCGACCCGGCCGCCTGCCGGGAGGCGCTGCGGCGCGCCGAGGCCACGGGCGGGGACGTCCCGCCGTCCCGGTCGTCCGCAGTTCCGGCTCGGCATCTGCACGCTGCGGGTCATCGTCAGCCGCCTGTCCGCGGACCTGGCCACCGCCGAGGCGGCCGGTGCCGAGGCGCGGGAGCTCTTCCTCCGGGTGCCGGCCGACCGGCTGGCGGCACACCCGGAGCTGCCGGCACTGGTGCTGTCGAGCCTCGGGACGCTGCAGCTGTGGGCCGGGTCGCCGGACGACGCCGAGGAGACGTTGCGCGCCGGCCTCCTCGTGGCCGAGGGAGCGTTCACCGAGCAGTCCCGCGCCAACTGCCTCGGCCAGCTCGCGGTGCTGCACTACCTGCGCGGAGAGCTGCGGGCAGCCGACGCGAAGGCGATGGCGGCCGTCGAGCACCTCGGCCGGGCGGGGCTGCCCCACGCCGCTCGGGTCCCGGTCGGCCACCTCGCGGCAGCCGCGGTCGCCGGGGAGTGGCACGACCTGCCGGACATGCGGCTGCACCTGGACGCCGCCGAGAGCTCCGTCGCCGTGCGGCGCGACCCGTCGCTCGGTCTGATGGCCGCGCTGCTCCGGGGCCGCTACCAGCGGCTGCGAGGCGACGTCCAGGGGGCGCGTTACAGCCTGCACGCCGCGACCGGTCTGCGCGAGGCCGTGGCGCCCTCCTCCTTCGTCGTCGGCCTGTCCGGCGTCGAGCAGGCCAGGGCAGAGCTGTCCTGCGGCGACGTCGACGGCGCCGAGGCAACTCTCGCGCGGTTGCCCCCGGCGGACCCGGAGGTCCGGGTCGCCTCGGCCGAGGTCATGCTCGAGCAGGCGCGGCCGACGCACGCACTGGCCACGTTGGCCGGGCTGGTGCAGCAGCCCGGTCTTGCGCCGGTGGTCGAGGTGCGGGTCCGGCTGGTGCGGGCCCAGGCGCTGCAGGCGGCCGGCGGAAGCGCAGGGGCGGACGAGGCGGTCGAGGAGCTGGGGCAGGCCCTGGAGCTCGCCCGGGCCGAGGTGATCCGGCGGCCGTTCGTCGAGGCGGCGGTCTGGACCCGCCGGATGCTGGCCGCCGAGCCGCACCTGGCGAGCCTGCACGGCTGGCTGGATGCAGGGCTGCTGCCGCCGCAGGCCAGCACAGGTGACAAGACCGACGTCCCGGCGGTCGTCGTGGAGCCGCTCACCCCACGGGAGATCGAGGTGCTCAGCCTGGTGGCGACGCCGATGACCACCCAGGAGGCCGCCGACGCGTTGCACCTGTCGGTGAACACGGTGAAGACGCATCTGGCGGCCGCTTACCGAAAGCTCGCCTCACCCCGTCGCACCGAGGCGGTCCGCCGCGCCCGCGCGCTGGGACTGCTCTGAGCCCCGACGCCCGTCAGACGACGCCGGTGCCGCCGATCCCTCGCCAGGTGAGGGCGACACCGAGCACCACGACCACCGTCGCGGTGAGCGGGGGAGCCAGCCGCAGCAGCGGGGCGAACCGTGACGTCGGATGGCTGGCGAGCCGCCGCTCGGCGCGCTCGCGCAGCCGCATCACCATCAGGCCGACCGCGGCCAGCGTGGCGGCCATGCCCAGGCCGAAGGCGACGACCAGCGCGACCCCGAACCACGGGTGCCCGAGCGCCACGGCACCGAGCAGGACGAGCAGGGCGGACGGGCTCGGCAGCAGCCCGCCGGCCAGCCCCATCGCCACCAGCTGTCGGCGGGACGGTGGCGCGTCGTCGACCGCCACGACGTCGTGCCCGTGCCCGTGGTCGTGCCCATGGTCGTGCCCGTGGTCGTGGTCGTGCGGCTCGTGCGGCGCCGGTGCCGTGGCGTGCGGGGGTCGTTCCACCGAGAGCGTCGAGGTGTCCGAGCCGACACCGACCAGCGGGTGGTGGTGTGCGGCGGCATGGTCGTGCGGGCCGTGCACGTCGCGCGCATGCAGTGTCGGCACGCCGTGCGAGTGAACCCGCCCGAGCAGCCCGTGCGCGTGGCGGCCGTCCGCGTGCGGGCGGGTGCGGCGGGCCGACTCGCGCAGCAGCGCCAGGCCGACGAGCACGACGAGGACGCCGCTGACGACGCTGAGCCAGGGGTAGACCCGGGCCGGGACGAACGCCGTGCCGGCGCTGACCAGGAGGCCGAGCGCCAGCACACCGGCGGTGTGCGTCGCGGTCACCGTCGCCCCCACGGTCGCGGCCGCGCGCAGCGCACCGTCGCGCCGGCCGGAGAGGTAGAAGGCCATGATCGTCTTGCCGTGGCCCGGTGCGACGGCGTGCGCCGCGCCGAGCAGCAGTGCCGCCAGGACCGCGACGGCGCCGAGCCACGGGTTGCCGTCGGTGCGGGCCAGCAGGCCCTCGAAGGCGAGCGTCAGCCGGTCGTTGCCACGGGTCAGCGTCTGCGCCGCCGCGGGGCCGGGTTCGGAGGCGGCCAGGCGGGGGCCACCAGGGGTGACCGCGAGGTGTGCGGCGCGCTCGTCCAGCGGGCTGGTGAGCAGGTCCTTCGGGTACGCCGTGAGCACGGCGCTGCGGGACCGGGTGGCCACGTCCGAGCGGACGAGCGTGGTGCCGTCGCCGCGGGCGGTCATCTCCCGCCAGCCGACCTCGTCGCCGGCCGCGCCGTCCTCGAGGACGACCGAGGTGCGGGCCGAGACGTCCGCCGGTGCGCTCAGCCGGCAGTCGAGCCGCAGGACGGGCAGCCCGGCCTGGCCGGGCGAGGTGGCAGCCGCCGCGGACGACACGGTCAGCGGGGTGCGGGCGCCGTCGACGGTGAGGTGCAGCGAGGTGCGGGCGCCGTCGCACGCCGTCCGGGCCCAGTCGGCCAGCTCGCCGCGCGACAGGGTGCCGTCGCCGCTGGTGTCGATCGACGGCGCACGCTGCGCGGTGGGGATCTCGGCGATGTCCAGCACGTGATCGACGGTGACGGCGTCGGGTGCGACGACCACGCCGCTGTAGCGGTTGACGGTGAAGTTGCCCAGAGGGTGCGCGCTGGCGGCGGTCGGCAGGCCGACGACGAGCGCGACCGCGGCGGCCGCGACCGCCCCGAGACGAAGGCCGAGTCGGCCGGTCACCGCAGACCTGCCAGCAGTGCGTCGATCTGCTGCTCCCGGTACGGGCTGACCCCGGCGTCGAGAGCGCGAGCGTCGCGCAGGGTGCCTGCCGCCGTCGGGAGCCGGTTGGCCGCTTCGATGGCGCCGAGGTGGAACACCAGCCGGGCGTCGCGGGTGCCGAGCCGGTTGGCCTGGCGGGCGTACCCGAGGGCCGTCCGGTCCTGCCCGTTCGCGTGCAGCGCCCAGGCGAGCGCGTCGGCGGTGTGGATCGACTGCCGGCGCGACCACTCGGCCCGGGCCGCGGCCAGCGCGGCCGCGGGGGACCCGTGGTCGGCCTGGAACAGCGCGGTCTCCAGGTCCGTGGTCACCCCGTTGGCCGCGAGCAGCTTCGCGGAGGCGGTGGCCACGGCGTACTGCTGGTCGGCGAGCGCCGGCCGCCCGGTCGCCTCGTACAGCTCGCCGAGCTCGACGAGGTACTCGGTCAGCGGCAGTCTCTGCACCACCTGCAGGTAGTCCTGCTCGGCGGTCGTCAGGTCGCCGCGGGCGACGGCGAGCCGCGCCTCGCCGGCCAGCGCCGGCAGGTACGTCGGCTGCGCGTCGAGGGCGTTGCGGTAGTGGTGCCCGGCCAGCTTCGGGTCGCCGGCGGTCCGGGCCAGCTCGCCGAGGTGGAACGCGGCGAACGCGTAGGAGGAGGCGCTGGTGCCGGCCGCCTCCTGGGACAGCCGCATCAGCCGGGTCGCCTCGGGCACGTCGCCGCGCAGCTCGGCCTGGTAGCTGAGCCGGGCGAACGTCGACGGTCCGGGATCGAGGTCGTCGGCGCGGGTGGCGGCGCGCAGCGCCTCGGCGTAGCGGCCCAGCTCGGTCAGTGCGTCGGAGCGGATCGCCTGGGCGGCCGCGCTGTAGGGGTTGACCTCGAGGGCCCGACCGGTGGCAGCAACGGCCTGGGAGAACTCGTGCCGCGCGGCGGCCAGCGTCGCCTGCGCGGTGAGCATCATCGAGTCGCCGGGGGCGAGCGCGCGGGCGTGGGCCAGGGCCGCGTCGGCCTTGGCGTAGTAGGTGGGGTCCGCGGTCACCCGAGCCTGCTCGACGTAGGCGAGGGCCAGGGTCGACCAGGACCGGTGGTCCTTGGGAGTGGTGCGCAGCCGGGCCTGCAGCGTGGGGACCAGGTTGTCCGCGTCGCGCAGGGCGGCGGGGTCCAGCCCCGGTGCGGCCCGGCCGGCCACGGGCGGCGGGGTCGTGCCCGGGGAGCCGGTGCCGCCGAGGAGGCCGGTGGCGCCGAGGGTGAGGACGACCGCGAGTGCCATGGCACCGGCGACCAGGAGCACGGGCCGGAGCAGCGGTCGCATGCGGTGGTCCTTCCTGCGAGGGGAGGTCCCGCCCTGGTCTCGTCGCGAGGACGCGACCAGGGCGGGAACGGCTGCACCGGCGGGTGCCGGTACCTCCGGTGGTGCTGGGCTACTTGTCGGTGGAGGTCTTCGTCGTGGAGCCGCTGTAGGGCAGCGCGACGAACGGGAAGGTGTCGCCGAACGCCTTGTCCGGGCCGTCCACCCCGTCACCGAGGCTGTTCGGGTTGCCGATCAGCTCCCCGCCGACGACCTGCAGCGCGATGTCGAGGACGTCGTCCTGCAGCCGGCGACCGTTCGGGAAGCCGTTCTTGTCACCGCCGATGACACCAAGGGTGCTGAAGGGCTGGCCCTTCTGCCACGCCGTGTTCAGGCGCAGGTACTCCGCCGGGCGCTCCTTGCCACGCGGGTTGTTGATCCCCTTGACGCCCTTGAGGAAGACCTGGACCAGGTCGTCACGGTTCTTGACCTGGATCTTGGTGCCGCAGACCGCGTTGATGCTCGCCGCGAGCTCCGAGTTCTGGACGAACGGCAGGGCCGCCGCGTCCTGGCGGGGCTTGAGCGAGTTGAACGTGTCCTTGACCTGGTAGGGGATGACGACCTCGTTGACCAGGGGCTGGCCGAGACGCGAGATCTGCTTGTAGTTCCCCTTGCTGTTCTTCCGGTCGGTGGTGCTCCAGATGCCCACGACGGAGCGACCGTTCTTGATGAGGTCGCGCCGCGGCACCTGCAGGCCGATCGTGTTCACGTTGAAGCCAGCGAGGCTGTTCTTGCCTGCCTCGGTCATGCAGTCGCCGCCGTAGAGCACGTCGAACACCCGCAGGTCGAGGAAGAACGGGTCAGCGGCCTGGCCGGCGAACGACTTGCGGCCGGCTCCCTGGAAGCCCTTGATGGCCTCGTTGCGGAGCGCGGCGTAGTCCGGCATGCCGGCGTTGCCCGTGTTGGACGGGGCGACCGGGCCGTTCTTGATCAGCGTCCGGACCTTGTCCTTGCCCTTGCGGACCACGGTGCGGGTCAGCGTGTACTTCTGCCGGAACAGCAGGTTCTCGTCGTTCAGCGACGTGACCGCCCCGTTGTTGTAGAGGAACGTGCCGTTGCCGGTGAAGCTGTCGGACGCCTTGGGGGTCCGGGTGGTCCGGAACTTCCAGGTGTAGACGATGTCCGGCTTGGCGTCGTAGTCGTTGTCGATGTTGACCTTGTAGCGCGCATCCGTGGCCCACGGGTAGAAGTTCGGGCCCCCGGCCGGCTCCTCGAAGGGAGTCCAGTTCGCGATGATGTTGACCATGCCGTTCGACTGCGCGAAGGCGTAGACGTCGGTGTTGTCGTACGCCGGCTGGTTGGCGATGGCCGGTGCTTCGCGGTGGCTGGAGGCGGTCGAGCTGGTGGGCGCGAGCGCGACCACTCCACCACCGATGGCCAGCGCACCCATGCCGAGCAGGGCAGTCGCCCGGGTCCTGCGGTTTCGTCTCGACTGAGACATGGTTTCCTCCCTCGAGGGGTCGTGCCCGACCACAGTCGTGACAGGCGTCACGCGCCGGGCTACGGGGGTGCTTCGGTCCACCGGGCGGTTCTGGATTGGTGCGGGGTCGAAGTCGCGATCCCCGGGCTTGCAGGGGACCGTCCGGCAGAGCTCGCCTGCTCTGCCGGACGAACCCGCCGCAGGGGTCAGGCGGTGGCCGGGGCTCCCTGTGCCCGGCGTGCCGCCAGCAGGCCGGCCATCGCGACCAGCGCACCGAAGGCCATGACGCCCAGCGGCGCCGTCGGCAGGCCGCCGGAGGGGCCGCGCCCGTCACCACCGGTCACCAGCGTCTCGCCGTTCTCGGCCGGTGGGGACGACTGCGGCACCGAGCCGGAGTGCGGCAGGGCGAGGTAGGGGAAGTCGTCGTCGAACCCGGACGCGTTGCGGTCGACGGCGTCACCGAGGTCGTTGGCGAAGTCCTGGTTCCCACTGGTGCCCCCGAGCGTCCCGGCGACCTCGCCGGCGACCACCTGCAGGGCGATGTCGAGGACGTCGTCCTGCAGCCGGCGCCCGTTCGGGAAGCCGTTGTTGTCCCCGCCGATGACGCCGAGCCGGCTGAACTTCTGCTTCGTGAACTTGTTCACGTTCAGCCGCAGCTGCTCGCTCGGAGTGACGCTCTTGGGCTGGTTCAGCCCTGGGATGCCGGTGAGGAACACGGTCACCAGGTCCTGCCGGTTGTCGGTCGGGACCTTGGTGAGCCCGCAGACGTTCTTCAGCAGCGAGGCGAGCTCGGGCTTCACGACGAACGGCAGGGCCGCCGCGTCCTGGGTCGGGTCGATCGCGTTGAAGGTGTCCTTGACCTGGTAGGGGATCACGACCTCGTTCACCAGCGGCTGGCCCAGCCTGGAGACCTGGGTGTACCCGCCGGTCGCGTTCTTGCGGGAGGTGGTGCTCCAGATGCCGACCACGGGGTCGTCGTTCGCCGTCAGGTCGCCCTTGGGCACCTGCAGGGCCAGCGAGTTGACGTTGTACCCGTTGAGCGTGTCGTGCCCCACCTCGGTGCCGCAGCCCTTGCCGTAGAGCAGGTCGAACACCCGGAGGTCGAGGAAGAACGGGTCCTCCGCCTGGCCGGCGAACGAGAGCGACGTCTTGCCGTTGGCACCGCCGAACGGGATGACGGCGCTGTCCTGGATCTCGTCGTAGTCGGGCATCGAGGCCTTGCCGACGTACGACGGCGCCACCGGGGCGTTGTCGAGCAGCAGGGTGTCGGGCTGGCCCGGGCGGACCAGGGTCAGGTCGTAGGTCTGCCGGAACAGCAGGTTGTCGTCGGTGAGCGTGGTGACGGGACCGTTGTTGTAGAGGAACGTCCCGTTGCCGGTGAACGAGTCGCCGGGTGAAGGGGTGCGGGCGTCGGTGAAGGTCCAGCGGTAGGTCAGGTCCGCCTTGGCATCGCCGTTGTTGTCGATGTTGATGTCGTAGTGGGCGTCGGTGGCCCACGGGTAGAAGTTGGGGCCGCCGGCCGGCTCCTCCATCGGGATCCAGTTGGCGACCAGGGTGACGGTGCTCTTCTTGTCCGGGCTGACGAAGGCGTACAAGTCGGTGTTGTCGTACTTCGGCAGGTCGGTGATGCCGGGCGCCTCGCGGTGGCTGGACGCGACGGCGCCGCCGGGTGCGAGGCTGGCGAGGCCGCCGCCGAGCAGCAGGGTGCCGGCGACGACGAGAGCGGCTCCGGGGCGGAGCCGGTGGGTTGGACTGCTGGGCATGGTGCTTCCCTCCGTTCGATGCCGACCCGGTGGTGGAAGCACGCCGGGACCGGCAAACCTCGGTGTCCCTCCTGAGCAGGAAGGTGGGTCCCGTGCTGACCAGCACACTGTGCATCGCGCGGACGGACTCGTCCAGGGGTGTGACCGGCCGCTGATTCCCCTGCCTCGGAGCGCGACGCCGACAGCGCGGACCGCGCGTCGGATGGCGGTGCCGGTACGACGTTCACAGGCCACCGGCCGCAGTCGGCGACCAAGCACCGATCACCCGGTGCACCAACCTGCCCGATCAGAACAACGAGCCGACTCGGCCGGGAGGCCCCGTCGAGCCGCGAACGACCAGCCGTGCGTCGACCCTGACGTGCCTCGTCCGGCCCTCGGGGCGGGCGATCCGCTCGAAGAGCCGCTGCGCCGCCAGCGCCCCCATGTCGGCGAGCGGCTGGGCCACGGTGGTCAGGCTGAGGGTTCGGAGCGCACCGATCCCGATCCCGTCGTAGCCGACCACCGACACGTCCTCGGGCACGGCCAGGTCACGGTCCTGGACCGCCGCGACGGCGCCGAGTGCCGCCAGGTCGTTGGCGACGAACAGCGCCGTGGGCGGTCGGGCGAGGCTCAGTGCCTCAAGGGCGGCCGCGTAGCCTCCCGCGTCGGTCAGGCTCCCCTCGACGACGCGCGACCGACGGCCGAGCCCGGCTGCCGACATGGCAGCGAGGTATCCGCGGCAGCGGTCCTTCGAGACCGGGTTGTCCCCACCTGACAGATGGGTGACTCGACGGTGCCCCATGCCGACGAGGTGCTCCACGGCCATCGCGGCGCCCGCCAGGTCGTCGTTGCTGACCGTGTCGATCCGGGGCCCGGTGATGTCCCGGCGCGTGATGACGACGGTCGGGACCTCCATGGCAAGAGATCGCAGAGCAGGCGCGGTCAGCCGGTGCGAGATCAGGATGAGGCCCTCGACCTGGAGCTCGAGCAGCTTGTCGATCTCGGCACGCTCGAGCTGCGGGTCCGTGCCACCGGTGACGAGAATCGTGCTGTAGCCGCGCTCACGCACCTGTGAGTGGACGCCGTCGAGGATCTCCGCGAACACCGGGTTGTGCAGGTCGAGGACCAGGACGCCCACGGTGCGACTCCGTCGGTCGGCCAGACTGCGCGCGGCCGCGTTGGGGCGGTACCCGAGCTCGGCGGCGGCCGCAATGATCGCCGCCCGGCTGGCGTCGCTCACCTTCGGTGATCCCCGCATGGCGAGGGAGACCAGCGACTTCGACACCCCCGCCCGTGCGGCGACGTCGTGAATGGTCGGACGCGGCTCGGGCACGACGGCTACCGGCCTGTCGCATGGATGTCCGCGACGTGGACGGGTGCGCCGGTCGCCACCGACACCTCGCAGGCGATCGCGGCTCGCAGGCTCTCCAGCGCGGACTCCGGTGGACAAGGGTTGGCGCCCTCGCCGGCGACCAGGCTGACGAAGGCCGCGGTCTCGCGGCGGAAGGCATCGCGGAACCGGTCGACGAACCCGGCATAGGGGGCGGCGTTGGTGCCGAGGTCCTCGTCCAGTGCCCGCAGGGGGGTGCGGGAACTGAGCCCGGTCGCGACCGAGTCCCCGGACCCCAGGGCCTCGAGCCGGACGTCGTGCCCCAGGGCATCATGCCGGGCGCCGTGCACCGACACCTGTACGCCACCCGTGGTGACTGCGTGGATCAGGCTGACGTCCGCGTCGTCGAGCTCGGCGTACTGCGGATGAGCGCGCACCGCCGAGGTCGCGTAAACCGTGGCGATCTGCTCGCCGGTCAGCCACCGGACCAGGTCGAGGTCGTGCACGTGCAGGTCGCGGAAGATGCCGCCGCTGCCCGCGATGAACTCCGGCGTCGACGGGGTGTGGTCGTGGGACAGCAGGCGCAGCGCGTAGACGGCACCCAGCCGGCCGTCTGAGATCCGTTCCCGGACGGCGCGCATCCCGGAGTCGAACCGGCGCTGGAACCCGATCTGGAGCGTCGCTCCGTGCTGCTCGGCCAGCGCGAGCACCGACTCGGTGCCGGCCAGGGTGAGCGCGATCGGCTTCTCGCAGAGCACCGGCCGGCTGTGGGCGAGAACGCGTGCCAGCGGATCGCCGTGCGCGGCCGTCGCCAGCGCCACGACCGTCCCGTCGGCGTCGACGTCGCCGAGAGCCGACCACTCCACGGGTCGCGCGCCGAGTCGCTCTGCGAGCTCGACGGCGCGGGAGAAAGTGCGGTTGGCGACCAGCACCTCGTCCACCCGGGGGTCGGCGACGAGGTCCGCCACGCGGATCGCCCCCATCCGGCCGGCGCCCATCACCACGATCCTCATGCCGCCCCGATCTCCTCTCTCGTCCCGGCGTCCCACATTGCGCATCGGGACCCAGCGTGGCACGATCGTGGCGAAATTGGAACGCTCCAACTAAGGTGTCCGCATGGCTGAGTTCCTCGATCGCGTCGCTTCGGCCCCCATCTCCTGGGGGGTGTGCGAAGTCCCGGGCTGGGGGGCGATGCTGCCCACCGCTCGGGTGCTGAGCGAGATGTCCGGGATGGGACTGACCGCCACCGAGCTCGGCGCCCCCGGTTTCCTTCCCGAGGAGCCCGAAGAGCTCAAGCAGGTTCTCGGCACGTTCGGGATGACCCTGCTGGGGGGTTTCACTCCCGTCGTGCTGCACGACCCGGCGATGCGCAGTGACACCATCGCCCACGTGACCGCGGCGGCCGGGCTGATGCAGCGGGCGGGCGCCAGCGTGTTCGTGACGGCCGTGGTGGTAGATCCCGAGTGGTCGGTGCCGAGACCCCTCGACGCCGATGAGCAGCGGCACCTGGTCGAGATGCTGGGCGTGCTGGACGACATCTGTGCAGAGCACGAGCTGCGGCAGGTCCTGCACCCGCACGTCCAGACGCTGGTCGAGACGGCCGACGACGTGAACCGCGTGCTCGACTCCTGCGACGTCGGGTGGTGCCTGGACACCGGTCACCTCGCGATCGGCGGGGTGGACCCGGTGAAGTTCGCTCAGGACGCGATGCGGCGGGTGGGTCACGTTCACCTCAAGGACGTCCGTCTCGAGCGTGCTGGGAGCGTCCTTCGGCGAGAGACGTCACTGATGCACGCCACCCAGAACGGGCTGTTCGCTCCGCTCGGCCAGGGCGATGTCGACATCGCCGGTGTCATCCAGACCCTGGAGCGGTCCGGCTACCAGGGCTGGTACGTCATCGAGCAGGACACGGCGATCACTGACGGGCTGCCGCCCGTGGGTGAGGGACCCGTCCGACAGGTGGCGACGTCGCTGGAGTTCCTCACCGACGTCGTCGCTCCGACCCTGGCCGGCTGATCTCTCGTGGTGCTTCCCGACGTGGTCACCGTGGGCCGCGTCAGCGTCGACCTGTACGCCGTCGAGACGGGCGTCGGATTCGACCGTCAGCAGTCGTTCACCAAGTCGGTGGGCGGCAGCCCCACCAACGTGGCTGTGGCTGCGGCCCGTCTGGGGCGTCGCGCGGCCCTGGTGACCGCAGTGGGAGCGGACGGTTTCGGTGACTACGTGCGTCTGCGGCTGGGGGAGTGGGGCGTCAGCACGCAGTATGTCGGCGTCCAGCGTGGTGGGCAGACCCCGCTGGCCCTGGCCGCCCTGGATCCGCCCGAGTCGCCGCAGATCGCCTTCTACCGCGGCGCCGCGGCACCGGACACCACGCTGGTCGAGGCCGACCTACCGATGCCGGTCGTCCGAGGCTGCCCCGTGCTGTGGGTCAGCCACGCGGCGCTGGCGCAAGGATCCACCGCCGGGGCGACCGCGGCGTGGCTGGAGCAGCGGGACCGAGCGACTCACACGATCCTCGACCTCGACTACCGGCCCGCGCTCTGGGGTGACGTCGCGACCGCACGACGAGCTGCCCAGGGGGCGATCGAACGGTCCACCGTGGTGGTCGGCAACCGTGAGGAGTGCGAGATGGCCGTCGGCTCGAGCGAGCCCGACGTCGCCGCGGACGCCTTGCTGTCGGCGGGCGTCGGGCTGGCCATCGTCAAGCTGGGGGGCGACGGCGTCCTGCTGGCGGTCCCCGAGGGTCGATGGCGGGTCGCCCCGATGCCCGTCGAGGTCGTGTGCGGCCTCGGAGCCGGCGACGCCTTCGGCGGAGCTCTGGTGCACGGGCTGCTCGAGGGCTGGGACGTGCCGCGGATCGGTCGGTTCGCCAGCGCGGCAGGCGCCCTCGTCGCGGGGCGGCTCACCTGCGCCGACGCGATGCCCTCACTTCCCGAGCTCGAGGGCCTGGTCGCCGAGGAGGCGGACGTGACATGAGCGAGCCACTCGACCGTGACCGGTACCGTGCCCTGATCGAGGCGCGCATCTTCGAGCCGGACGTCCTGCGGTCCGCCCTGCTGGGGCGGCGCAGGCGCAGCATCGCCGGCGACGACGGACGGCTGCTGATCCTCGCGGCCGACCACACCGCGCGCGGGATGCTCGCGGTCGGCGACGACCCGCTCGCCGTCGCGGACCGCTACACCCTGCTGGACCGGTTGGTCCGCGCGCTGGCCGTCCCCGGTGTCGATGGCGTCCTTGCCAGCGCCGACATCCTCGAGGAGCTTGCCTGGCTCGGTGCCCTCGAGGGGCGGCTGGCGATCGGCACGATGAACCGTGGCGGCATCATCGGCGCCCGCTGGGAGCTGGACGACCGGCCGACCGCCTACGACGTGGACCACGTCGAGTCGTGCGGCCTCGACGGTGGGAAGATGCTGCTGCGCATCGACCACGACGATCCCGGTGTGGCCCGCACCATCGAGACCGTCGCCGCCGCCACCACCCGCTTGGCCGACCGGCGGATCATGTGCATGCTCGAGCCCCTGCCCTACCTCACGGACGACGGGGGGCGCGCGACGCTCGACCGCTCGGACGAGCGACT